>JAGTQX010000005.1 GCA_018396675.1 Candidatus Bathyarchaeota archaeon | reverse complement strand
TTCACTGTTTGCTATAATTTTCTTTCAACAGTTTGTCACTGTTCTTCAATACGTGGGCGTATCTTTAATATTGCTGGCTGCCGCGGCTGCCTTGAAATTCAAAAGGTGAACTTCGCCTGTTCCTCTTGCGGCATGCTTATTCATCTTTTAAAGGTCGCCTTTTAGCCTTAAACCCTTTTTCGTCATATTTCGCGTAGAGCTCTTTCCTTAAAGCTTCCAGCATCTCAATTTTTCTTCCGGAAAATTCAGCTGCCGTTGTCACTTTTACTCCGCGTTTTTCTGCCTCTTCGTATACTGGTTTTATTCGCGTCTTGTAATTTAAGTCGCGGAGAAAATGGTGGTCTAAAACAATCGTATGCGCGTCTGTTTCTTTTATGGCTTTAACAAGGTTTTTGTTGGTTATTTCTAGGCTTTTGAACGAGTAGCGGTAACCGAGCATGTATGCCATTGGGCCGTCGACGAAGAGGATGTTAGGCTTCTCTTCTAAAATGAATTTTATTTGGTCGGCGAGGGAAGGGCCTTCCACATCGGAAGTATGCAGAAACTTTTCTCCATTGCTTTTTATGCTCACCTCTATTACGTAGCCTAGCCGTGGGTTTGTGCCGTGACAAACCGCCTTTGAAAAGTTTACAATTGTTCTGCCAAGCTGAAAGTTTCCGCCATCCGCGATCTCCAATTTTTTCGGCAGACCTTTTATCAATTCTAGAAAGAAGGCTGCCCTTTCTTTTTGGCTTCTGTTTATGTTTTGCACTGGATTTTTAATGAAAACGGTCTTTCTGTTGTACAGCTCTGGATAGTCTGGGTCATGATGGTCGTAATGGTAATGTGTCACAACAAGCACTTCAGAGTCTTCTGCATACTGTTTAATAAGCGCCCATGTTTCGTCAAGCCTTTGCCACTCCATCGGATGTGGCTCCAAACCGTAACGAGAAGGCGCCAAAGCTACGCCCGGATCTATTAGGATTTTCGTGTCATCTGTTTCCACAAAAGTCGCCATTGAACGCACGCCGAAACTGTCAAAGCCTAATGGAACAATTCTTTTAATCATTTATGGTTCCCTTCGTTGAAGAAAGCTTCAAGCCGCTTTGTTTTGGTTCTTTTTAGGATTTCTGCGCATTTTTTAGGGTTTAAAGGCTTAAACTCCAGATTTAATGTTTCAAGTAGTCTCTGCACATCTTTAGCGATGTTCGGCGCTGCGAGAATTCCGCGAACTTCGCGGTTCGTTCGGCCTTTGATTGCTTCTATGTATTTTGCGAGTTGAAATGCCGCGTCTTTGCCTGCCGTTTTACGTTTAACTTCAACAACTACAAATCTGCCATGCTTGTCTACGCCGTAAACATCCACGAAGCCTGGTTCCACTTTTTTCTCGTAGCTTATTGGTTTGAAACCGTCCTCTAAAAGTGAAGGCTCCAATAGAATAGCCTTGTGCATGTCTTCCTCGCTTGCATAGAGCGAAAACTCTCCGGAATCTGTTAGGCTTAATGCTGAAATTATGCAAATCTTGTCAAAAAACACGTGAACAGATTCAGGTGGCTTCTGTCTGACGGCGTGAACTTCCAATATGCCTTCTTTTATCCGTGTGTGGAATATGCATCCTGGAGGTTGCCAGTTTACTGGCTCATAGCCGACGGAGCGGTGGACGAGCAGCGAACCGTCCTCTTTTATTATTAGTATGCGTTCGCCGGGCTCAAGTTTTGAGGCTGCTCTACCGTGGTATTGAACCCAGCAGTTTCCAACGGCAATCAATGTTTTGCGCTGGAAGAGTGCTTCTTTAAAGATTTTTTCCGCTTCACTCATGTTCGGGTTAACTGAAACGGTTAAGGGCTTTTGGTTTTCGTTTGTCAATCTTTACGCCAAATAGTTTTTAGCGTTTTGTAGCTACATAAGATTTCTGAAGAGTCGAAATGAGCGAGTGGAATCAGAAACGCGGTACGATGCAACATTATAATTTAACAGCTCGAACTTACGATGTTCAGTATGCCGAAGAACAAAAAGCCAAATTTGAAACGGCGCTAGAAAAAATGGAAATTTACGAAAACAGCACAATTCTTGACTGCGGATGCGGAACTGGTTTACTCTTTGAATATGTTGCGGAAAAAGCTGCGACAGTTGTCGGGCTGGATGTTTCAAGAAAGCTTTTAGATAAAGCGAAAAACCGTGCCAGCCAGTTCAGCAATGTGCATTTGATTTTGGCTGATGCTGACCATATGCCTTTCAAAAATGAGGTTTTCAGTCACGTTTTCGCCGTGACAGTGATTCAGAACATGCCTAATCCAGAAAAAACTTTGGTGGAAATCAAGCGAGTTGCAAGTGGAAGCGCCTTTATTGTTGTCACTGGGTTGAAGAAGAAATTCTCTAAAGAAGCTCTTGAAAGTGTGTTACGCAAAATTAAATTAAACGTAATTGAAATCAAAAGTGGAAACGAAACCCTAAAATGCCATGTTGCAGTATGCACAAAAAATTAAACATCAAATCTGCACAATCTTGTAACTAAACTATATATGAAAGTGAAATGTTAGAGCTATAATCCTTAACGGATGTCATAATAGGGCAACATGTGATTCGGTGGTTAAAGTGCCCCTGAAAACCTTAAAAAAGGAAACGGCGGAAACCCTAACCCTAGAATGGATTCTGCATGTTAAAAATTACAAGCTAACGCTTGATAAAGGCTTATGCGTCGGCTGCGAAATCTGCTCTCTCGCGTGTCCAAAAGAGGCCATAACACTTCAAAAACAACCAAAAACCGCCGAAGGCAAAACTCAACATGCAAAGGTTGACGTGAACCTTGAAAAATGCAACTTCTGCGGAATATGCGACGTAGTGTGTCCCTACGGTGCGATTAAGGTGACTTTAAACGGAGGACACGCCGTAGCCGTAGTTGAAAAAGAAAGTTTTCCACAACTTGTCCGCGAAATCCAAGTTGACACAACCAAATGTCCAGTAGACTGTTTAGAATGCGAAAAGGCTTGCCCGCTAAACTTAATAAAAGTTAATTTACTAACCGCAGACGGAAAGAGCGTCAGAGATTCAACCGCTTTAAGTCGCGAAGAACAAAAAGGGCTTAAAGTTAACGTTTCCATAAAAAAAGAGCAGTGTCCATGCTGCAGAATTTGCGAGTTCAAGTGTCCAGAAGGCGTGTTGCGCGTACGCAAAATTTTCTACGGAAAAATAAGCATAAACACTGAAAAATGTCCAGAAGGTTGCAGAGAATGCCTCGACGTTTGCCCAATAACCGGAGCGCTTTACGTTTCTGAAACTGACGGTAAGGTTCACGTGAACGAGTTGTTCTGCGTCTACTGCGGCGCGTGCAAAATTGTTTGCCCAGTCAACGAGGCCTTAACGCTGAAAAGAACAAAGATTCTACACACTCCAGTGCGTTCTGGAGCATGGAACAAGGCTCTTGAAAGGTTAGCCTCGCCTATAGAGGTTACTAAAGAGTTGAAAGCTAAAGGCTCCATTAAAGCCGCGGAATCTGTTGAAAAAAGATTCAAAACTAAAGAGGTGAAAACGTAAAATGGCTCAACAAGAAAAGCTGCGCATAGGCGTGTTCATCTGCCACTGCGGCCTAAACATAGCAGGCGTGCTTGACATAAAGGAACTTGTGGAATACGCAAAAACTTTGCCGGATGTGGTCTATGTTAAAGACAATCGTTACACGTGCGCAGACCCTGGACAAGACGAAATCCGGAAAGCCGTAAAGGAGCACAAGTTGAATCGCGTTGTTGTGGCGGCGTGTTCACCGCGTATGCATGAGCCGACGTTCCGCCGTACGGTTTCAGAGGCTGGGTTGAATCCGTTTCTTTTTGAGATGGCGAACATCCGCGAGTTTTCTTCATGGTGCCATCCAAGCACTCCTAAAGAGGCCACGGAAAAAGCCAAGGACATAATAAGAATGGCTGTGGCAAAGGCTAGGCTGTTGATGCCGCTTCAAACAATCGAAGTTCCAGTCATAAACAAAGCGCTGGTCATCGGCGGCGGAATAGCTGGAATGAACGCGGCTTTGGATTTGGCGGAGATGGGCTTTAAGGTTTATCTGCTTGAGAAAGGCGAAAGCATCGGCGGTCACATGGCACAACTGGACAAAACGTTTCCAACATTAGACTGTTCCATCTGTATTGAAGGACCAAAAATGGTTGATGTTGGAAGACACCCTAACATCGAAATAATCTCTTATGCGGATTTAATCAGCGTAAGTGGCTTCATAGGCAATTTTAAGGTTAAAATTAGAAGGAACCCACGCTATGTTATTGCTGAAAACTGCACCGGCTGCGGTGAATGCAAAGACGTTTGCCCAATTGAGTATCCTAATGAGTGGGATATGGGGCTGGGCGTCAGAAAGGCTATTTCTGTACCTTTTGACCAAGCTGTGCCACTCGTTTACACGATTAACAAGGATTATTGTATTGAATGCTACAAGTGTGTGGACGCTTGCGGAGAAAGGCAAGCCATAAACTTCGACCAGAAGCCAGAAGAAATCGAACTTGAAGTCGGTGCAATAATCGTTTCAACCGGCTACGACATTTACTTGCCATATGACAACCAACTTTTTGGATATGGAAAATACACGAACGTGTTAACATCCCTCGAATTTGAAAGACTTATTCTTGCTGCTGGGCCGACTGGCGGAAAAGTCATACGGGCTTCTGATGGACAGAAACCCCACAGCGTAGCATTCATCCAATGTGTCGGTTCACGTGACGCGAATAAGTATCCGTACTGTTCAAATTTCTGTTGCATGTACACGCTTAAGCATGTTGTCCAGCTTAAAGAGAAGTACAAGGAAGACGTGGAAGTTTACGTTTTCTACATGGACATGCGAACCAACTTTAAAGGCTTTGAAGAGTTTTATCAAAGAGCCCGAGAACTTGGCGTTAACTTCATCCGTGGACGAGTAAGCCGCATATTTGAGGTTCCGGAAACAAAGAACCTCTTAATACATGCAGAAGACGCGAACCTCGGAATGCCAGTAGAAATAGAAGCTGACATGGTTGTTTTGGCTACTGCTGCCATACCAAAGAAAGGCACAGAAGATATTGCGCGGATATTGAATCTGACAAGAGGCGCAGACGGTTTCTTTATGGAAAGTCACCCGAAGCTTAAGCCTCTAGACGCGCCGACAGATGGCATATTCTTGGCTGGTGCATGCCAAGGACCGAAGGACATACCGTACAGTGTTTCTCAAGGGTGCGGTGCAGCCTCTAGGGCGGCGACTGTTCTTTCAAAACAGAAATGGAAAATTGAACCAATAATCGCGGTTGTGGACTCAAGCAAGTGCCGAAATGTTACAACAAAATGTGGAATATGCGCTGAACGTTGCCCATATGGCGCAATAAAAGCTGAAGAGAAACAGCCCGCACAAGTTATAACCGCAATGTGTCACGGTTGTGGAACATGCGTTGCCGAATGCCCCGCAGACGCGATAACACAGATGCACTTTACAGACGCCCAGATACTTGCGCAGTTACGCACAGCACTGGAAAAAAATCCGGAAGAGAAGATTTTGGCTTTCCTCTGCAACTGGTGCAGTTATGCTGGCGCGGATTTGGCTGGAACAAGCCGTTTTGAGTATCCGCCGACAATACGTCCGATAAGGGTTATGTGTTCTGGAAGGGTTGACCGCGACTTTGTACTCGAAGCCTTTAAGCTTGGAGCGGGCATGGTTCTCGTTGCTGCTTGCCACTTGCCATACGACTGCCACTACATAAGCGGAAACTGGAAAATGAAAGCGAGAATGGATGCTTTGGCGCCGATGCTGCAAAAATTGGGATTAAGCCCAGAAAGGTTCCGTGTTGAATATGTTTCAGCGGCTGAAGGTGTAAAATTCGCCGAACTTATTCGAGAAATGACAGAGCAGATGCACGCACTTGGCAAGGAACGTATAAAAGCGGAAAACGAGAAGCTTCGACCAGTGCTGGAGAACATGCTTAAACGTAAAGGAAAAAGTTAGTTGACGGAAAACTTTTATGGATGTGGAACCGTATTCCTAGGCTATGACGAAGAAGAAGCTTATTGATTTGCTTTACGAGTTAATGAAGGATTCCAAAAGAAGCGACAGAGAACTGGCAAAAGTTGTCAAAGTTTCACAGCCAACGATAACACGAATGCGGAGAACTCTTGAAAAGTCAGGTTACATACGTGAATACACGGTGATACCCGCCTTCGAAAAGCTTGGCTTCGAAATCCTGGCTCTAAACTTTGTTGAAGCAGACTTGACAAGCGAGTTTCATGAGTGGCTTAATAAAAATTCAAAAATAGTTTTTGCATGTTACGGCGAAGGCTCACACGGAAGAACCATACTTTTGGCTTCGATTCACGAAAACTTCACGGACTACGCGGAATTCGCTAACGAACTCAAAAAACAGTTCGACTCAAAAAGCGCATCATTCACAAACTTCTTGTCATCACTGAACGTGGACACTGTTAAACCATTCTCACTTAAGGGCTTAAAACGCAGCGAATAAGCGAGTTTTCAGCAAATAGTAAACCGTTCCAGCGGCAAGACCCGCAACGCCTATAATCCAAGCTTGCGGCGCGGCAAAAAGCATAAACGCCAAAAGCCCAATGCATGTTGTTGCTCCAATAAACGGAACAATTTTCGGGTAAAGCCTATCGCTTGTTTTAAGTTTCAACGCGGAAACATTGGCTAAAGTGTAATAAAAGAGGAGCGCAAAAGTGCTTATGGCAACCACTTTCGTCAAGTCCACGAAAATTACCAGCATAACCATAGCTATGCCCATAGCCCAAATCGAATAGTAAGGCGTGTTATATTTCCGATGAAGTTTGCTCAATTTTTGCGGCAAGTCTTTCCTTCGCGACATAGCGTAAACCATTCTGGAAACGCCTAAAATAGCTGTCAGAAGGACGCTTGCAGTGGCAATTAATCCGCCGGCAGAAACCGCGTAAACTGCTAAGAGGTTTCCAGTAACGCTTATAGCGGCTGTAAGCGGCGAGTTTGACTGCGCAAGTTTATCTGCTCCTATAAGCCCGACGGCAATTAAGCCGACAAAAATGTAGATAAGCGTTGAAATCGCCAATGAAAGCAGTATAGCCCTAGGCACAGTTTTACTTGCGTCTTTAACTTCTTCAGCGACGACAGCAACTCTGGCAAAGCCCCCATAAGCAAAGAAAATGTAGAAAGCAGCCGTAAACACGCCAGACTGGAACGGGTTGAAAGAGGCAAAATTCGCAGAATCCACATGGAAAAAGCCGTAAACCACGAAGAAGCCCAGCACAGCCAGTTTAGCCGTAACGAGAATGTTGTTGAAAAACGCTGACTGACGGATTCCAAGAAAATTAAGCGTCGTAAACAAGAGGCAAAGTGCGGCGGCAACAAAATTTTGCGGAAGCACTGGGAACAATGCGTGCAAGTAGTTGGCAAAGCCTAACGCCACGGCTGCGCCGGCGAAAGTGTTAGAAATTATCCACATCCAACCTGTCAAGAAACCCGCAAATGGCGAAATCAGTTGATACGCGTATTCGTATATGCTTCCTTCACGCGGTTGCCACGCGGTTAACTCCACAAAACTTAAGGCGGTGAAAATGGAAACCGCTGCGGCTATGAGCATTGAAACAGTTAAAGCTGGACCAGCATAACCGGCAGCTATGCCTGTTACGACAAATATGCCTGCGCCGATTATGGCGCCGACGCTTATGGCAGTGGCGTCAAACAACCCTAAGGTGGGCTTAAATCCAGTTTTTGAAGTTTTTTCAGTCAAAGCACACCACCAAATAGGGCGAAATTGTTTTTCAAGCGGTTCCCAATCTTTTTTCTTTGTTTTCCCAAAATTCCCTAGTTCTCAAATATTGGATTTTCGCTTTTAACAAGTCCATGTAAAAATCTTCCTCTTTCAAGTGCATTTTTCCTAAAATGCGGAAAGCTGTTTCTGGACCGACGCCCTTCACTTTTAGTGCTATTACCGCCTTTTTTCCATAACTTAAAATCAAGTCAGCAGTTCGTCTCGCATGGGCCATTTCTTTAACCTCCTCCTCAGTTAAGCTTTCACCTTTTAGCCTCTTTTCTAGAATCTCTTTCAGTCTTTTTGCTTCTTGACCCGGATACAGAAGTGCTAATAGTTTTGAGCCGCATTTTTCACATGCAAGCTGTTCGGGCATGTTTTTAATTTGGTTTTCTGCTAATTCGCCGCAGTTCATGCACAGCAACGTCACGGTTCTTGCTTCTATCGCCTTCTTCATTTTTTCAATGTTGCTGGTCAGCACATGTTCCGGAGCCATAAGCTCAGACATGTCTGAATATTTCGCAAGTATGTGGTAGGCTAATGGTGTAGGGTTACCCGTTCGATATATCGTGCTTACTTTAATTTTTCCGTCTTTAATGTTTTGCATAATCTCCTTAACCTTTTCCAAATCAGCCTTCTCAAGCATTGATTCCCTCAAAGTTTCGTCGTATATTGGCGTTTTCTTAAATATGGCTGGCAGCTGGCTCTGTCTTTCAAAGCCCATGGCTTTGCCTCTTGGCAAGGCGCCGAACCTTTCGGCAACGAACTTCATTTTGTATGCGTATGGAAACTTTGCGTCCAAGTAATCTTTGAAAGCTTTCTCCACATCTTCGTCTGTTAATCGAAAGAGCGCAGTAGACATTTTCTCTGCTTCCTGTGGCGTCAATTTGTGTGTGGTTTCTATAAGTATGCGGTAACCATCGTTCCACCAGCCCACAATAACTTCTTTATCTGAAAGTAAAGCGTCGAAAACTCCGCCCAAAGTACTGTTTACAATTTCGCCAAAACACGCATGCAGTATAAAGTACTTGTCAAAAGCCTCTATGAGAATATGATTATGCGTTGGTAATGGGACTCCAAGCTTCAAATGTTCCGCAATTTCCTTAACAGCATCCTGCAAAGCCGCTTTATCCACTGAAAGCTTTTCCGCAATTTCTTCTGCCACGGTCTCCGCGTTCGCTAACACTTTGAACTTTTCCGCAATTTCCTCTCGTAGTTTTCCTGTTTCTTGAGCCAGCTCAAACGGAACCGGCAGCATCTCGCCATCCCATCCGGGAATCGCCGCCAGAGGGTCTTCTGATGGAACCACGTAAACCGTGCCTGTTTCATCTTCTATCTGGATTATGCGCCACACTTTTCCACGGATGATTATGTTTAATCCTACACGGGCTTTTAACGCCATGAACTCGTCGCCTAAAGTGCCTATTCGCCTGTCTGATAACACGTTTACAACTGGATAGCGCCGCTCATCTGGAATCATGGAGAGATTCCCGTAGTAATAGTCCCGTGTCTTACTCGTTTTCCTCAAAATGTTTTCCCCTTCACCTATCTTCAATTTATTGAGGCTGGCTAAAAAGTGTACCACGTCAATTAACGTGCTTCTTTTAAGGCGTCTATATGGATAGGCTCTTTTGATGATGGCAAAAAGCTCGTTCATGGTTATGCTACCCTTATCCATCAGAATTCCTGCAATCTGGTGAGCTAAAACATCCAGTGGATTTTCATGAATCAACACTGGTTCAATCATGTTTCTGTAAGCGTTTCTAACAGCGGCTAAAGCCTCTAGTGTGTCGTCTGGAGAGGCTGTTATAATTACACCTTCTGAAAACGTTTCCAGTCTGTGTCCGCTTCGTCCAACTCTTTGAATTAGACTACTAACTTGTCTAGGTGAGAGATATTGGACGACAAGGTCTACGCTTCCGATGTCTATGCCCAACTCAAGTGTGCTTGTGCAGATTATCGCCTTTAAAACTCCAGTCTTAAAATCCTCTTCAATTTGGACACGTTCTTCCTTCGAGAGGGAGCCGTGATGAACTGCTATGTCGTTTCTTCCAATTTGGGTGAATCTGTGTCCAAGCATTTCCGCTACGGTTCTGCTGTTAACAAAAATAAGCGTGGACTTGTGGCTATCTACAAGTTCAGCTAAACGCCTAATCCTTGCAGCGCCTTCGGGTGATGTGTTAATTTTCCAAGCTAGCTCGTAGTCTACTTCTGTTACCGCTGGGTTCTCCACAGTGTACCTGTAGCCTTTAAACGGTGAAGCCCTAACAACTTTTATGTTCCCGTTTGTTCCAGCTATGAACTGTGCAACTTGGTCTGGGTTTCCAACGGTTGCTGATAAACCTATCCTTTGGAAACGTTTTTCCGCGATTTCGCTTAAGCGTTCCAGCGCCACTGTCAACTGGGTTCCACGCTTGGTTGAAGCTAACTCGTGCACCTCGTCTATGATCACCCATTTAACATGGCTTAAATGTTCTTTCATTCGAGCGCCTGGAAGAATTGCTTGAAGCGTTTCTGGAGTTGTTACTAGCATGTGTGGCGGCGAAACAGCTTGTTTTCTGCGCAGTTTTAGCTCTGTGTCGCCGTGTCTGACCTCGACAGTTAAGCCGAGCCTAGATGACCAAAAAGTTAGGCGTTTTAAAAGGTCACGATTCAAAGCCCTTAAAGGCGTCACATAAACTATTGCTATGCCCCGTTTATCTTTCTGTTGAATAAAGTTTGAAAAGACCGGAAGGAGGACTGCTTCCGTTTTACCACTTCCAGTAGGCGCAATCAAAAGAACATTTTCTCCGGCTAAAATAGGAGGAATAGCCAAAACTTGCGGTGTCGTAGGTTTGGAAAAACCAAGCGTGGCTAATCCTTCTTGGATTTGCTTAGCGAGAAGCCTAAAAACATCAGAGTCCACAGTGTCTCCCATTTTTTTGTTTCGCCATATGCCCTTCTGTTTGGAAAAACACTTATCCTTTACTGACTACGGGAAAAAAGTAAAATTGAACGTCGCCTTTAATTCGCGTTCTTCTCCATATGCAATGGACGCTTGCTCCTTGAATCCACCATTACTCAACATGTCACCAAGCTCTTCCACTAGCGGTTCTTTTCTAGAACAGAAAACAACTTCGCCATCATTATTTTTCCAAATTGTTAACCCTCTCGTTCTCCCTTTATGAACAAAATGTAAAAACAATCGCTTCTTGTCGATTTGTAGAAGACTCACCGTATTTGGTCCCTCCATAGTCGAGAACAGCCTATCTAAGGCATCGTTCACTGTGGCTTTATTCAATAAAAGTTCCTCGAAAAGGTGTGGTATAACTTCCGAGTCGATAAGTTCAACCCTTTCGGACTCGAAAACGTGCCTTCCAAATAGTTTTTCCCTAACAACCTTATAGTTTAACATGTTTCCGTTGTGGGCTGAAACTATTTTCAAATTTGAGAAACATTGAGCAACGTATGGTTGAGCGGTTTCCTTAAAACGGGCGGTTTCCATGAACCCTGGGCTTGGCAACCGCACATGTCCAACCAAAACAGAAGCTTCAGCCAATTTAAGCTTCTTGGACAAGTTTTCTGCTGGCGAATCGTCAGCTTTTCCAACTTTTTCAAGCAAAATTTCCCCAGCATCTATTATGATGGCTATTCCAGCACCGTAGCCTCCCACGGGCTTTGGTTCGTTTGCGTATTTATGCTTCTCGAGTTTCTTAAGCACTTTCAAGACTTTTTCTGTTTCCACAGGCTTTTTTAATACAAAGCCAAATATTCCACACATGCCCTTTTTTGCACCTCTCTGTGCGTATTCGTGAACTTTTAAACTATGTATTTCTGGTCTGTTTTCTCAAAGTCTTTAACTATTTCTATTACGCGTTCAGAAGGGTTAATGCTTGTGATTGGTATACTTTTCAGCAAAGCCCATGGACTGTGTTTTGCTATGGCTGTGGCTATGTGATCTTCACCGAAGCATTCCCGCGTGACATGGTAAACCAGTTGCCTAACTTTTAACTCTGAAACATAACCCAACGCATGGAGATACTCATGGAGAAGCAAATTGTAGATTAAAGCGTTAACCACGCGTTTAGACTTTGTTGAGGATTCGACAGCTTGAACCAAAAGCCTGTTCAATATTATGTTGTTTGTACCTATAGGATGGTAAGCACCTAACTGTATGGGCAAATCGTCTAAGAAAAGCATCATCCCCACCCTGCGTTTGTTCAGTGAATAAGCCACAGCGTCTTTCACAATTTCCCAAACTTCACCGTAGCTTGAAGCATTCTCAAGTCTTAAACGATAATTTTCAATACTGCCTTCGCCCATTTTAGCCATCTGCACATCGTCGATTCTCCGCGAAGCACACTTTTATCGTTTTTGCTAACCGCGAGACCAGCAAGTGCATACTTAGAGAGCTCGAATAAAGCACGTGTATTTTTAATCCCCACTGATTTTACTTTCAAAAAGGTTATTTGCGCAAGAAATGGCGACGTCTCCCGCGAATCCCCTCTTTTTCTATCTTTGAACATTCAAAAGCTTGATTTTATCCGTTAACTGCAACTAACAGAAGTTGGAAATGGCAATTTTCGCGCGAAGTGTTCTAAAGATTATCTTTTTATATTGGGCTATTCCCAATATCTTTGGGAGAAGGGTGCCTTGTTAAAGGTGAAATTGAATCAATGGTTTGTTCTGATTCTGATTTGCCTATTCATTTTGCCTATGTCCACTGTAAGTGTTTCAGATGTCCCAGGGGGTTCGCCTAAAGTTGCGGAGGCTATTATTATTGCGGAGGGTCATTTTATTGATGTTCCATTTTATTATCAGGTGAAAACTTACTATTGTGGTCCAGCTGCTTTGCAGATGGTTTTTGACTATTTTGGTGAGAATGTTTCTCAGTTTGAGATTGCTGATGTTGCGCGAACAGTGCCTTATGTGACTTATACTGATGAGCTTAGGAGGGCGGCTCATTTTAGTGGTATGAGCACTTCTATGGGAAGCGAAATGCCGGAAAACATAACTGGATACACTGCCAGAAAACTTGGATATGCAGCGTTTGAAATGTTCAGTATGACATTGGATGATTTGAAGGCCCTTATTGATAGGGATTTTCCAGTAATCTTGCTCATGAGGTGGATTCCAGGCGAACCTTATGGTCATTATAGGGTTGCTGTGGGCTATAATGCGACGCATGTTTTCTTACATGATCCATGGAATAATATCCTTTGGGGCGGAGACTACGGCGGTCCAAACCTGCCCATGAATTACACTTTCTTTAATGAGATGTGGGACTATTCTGGCCACTGGGGGTTATTTGTCTCTCCATGGAATGTTAAAGTTGAAACGCCAAGCAATGTTTACGTTGGCCAAACTTTTACGGTTACGGCAACGGTTTTCTACGTTTGTCCCCCTCAAACTCCCATTTATGTTTATGAAGCCTCTTCATGCAATGCGACAATAAACTTACCAGAAGGATTAGTCCCCGCTGATGGTGAATCACCAACTAAAAGCCTAGCAGAAATTTACGCTGGCGGTAGGGCTCAAACTTCTTGGAGGGTTAGGGCTGAGCGTCCAGGAAACTATTCCATATCAGTTGAGGCGGAAGGGAAAATTACTGGAATTGTTGGAGAGAAGGCTGATGTTGGCCCGAGCTACCAATATGAAGATAGGATTGGAGGATATGGCTCAAGTTTTGTAAATGCGGAAGTTGCCTCGCACATATACATCGACACCATCAAGCCGACAGAAGGCGCTTCGGGAGCAGAAGTCTTTATTCTCGGTGGGGGAGCCACCCCGAACGGAACGGTCGTTGCCTTGCTAAGCGGCCCAGTAAATCAGACAATTGTTATTATAGATTCACAACCCACAAAAATCCAAGAAAACGTATCAATTATAATTAACATGACTTTAGGGTGGACGGTAGCAGACGCCGACGGATTCTGGTCTATACTTTTCACCGTGCCTGATGTGCCCCCAGGGGAATACAACATTTTTGTTTTAGACAACTTCACCCAAACAAGCGACATAGCCAAATTTTACGTATTACCGCCAACTCCGACCCAAATAAGAATAGAAAATATTAGTCCAGTCGAAGGATACCCCAATACTCTAGTTTTCATTGCAGGACATGGAGCAACCCCAAAAGGTGAAGTAAAAACCTACTTTGACCATTTAAATGTCGCAAGCACAATAGCTTACGACGACGGAGGGTGGTCAACAACTTTCAGCGTTCCGAACGTAAGCCCTGGAAACTACACAATTCTAGCGTTGGATGTCGCATCAAACACCTCTGACAATGTGGTGTTTAAAGTGCTGGAATTTGCTCAACGAAGCGTCGGAGTAAAAGAAGGCGACTGGGCAAAATATAACGTAATCTTCAACTATTCAACAAACGATCCTACTATGCCAATTCCTCCAATCCTCGTTGATATAGATTATTTATTAATAAGAATCGTTTCAGTTGTGAGAACTAATGTCACCTATGAGTCTATTATACGCTACAAAAATGGAACTGAACAGAAAGAAGTTTCGTGGCTGGATATAACTACAGGCTTAACCTACTATGGAGCCACAATGCCGTATGGGCCAATTATTGCAGCGAATCTAACAGCGGGCGATAAAGTATATTTCAATGCTTACGCCCCAACAATAAACTTGACATCCGTAGCGTTTTACGCAGGTTTGCAAAGAGAGGTCAATTCTCTATTAATAAAAACAGATGCCACTATTCTAGGCTATTATAGAACCGTTATGAGCTTCGAAATTCACTGGGACAGGATAAGCGGCATATTATGCGAACAAAAAATGAACGCCAGTTACACCAACATAGAGAAGGGCTACGAAACCAGCATGTTTCTCCAGATGGTCATAACAGAAACAAACATTTGGACCAAACCAAGCATAACAAGCGTCAAAGTTAGTTTCTGTCCGCGCACGTTAAATTTGAAGAGCAAAGGCAAATGGATTATTTGTATTGTAAAACTTCCTAAAGGCTATACCGTGAAAGATGTCGACAAGTCAACAATTATGCTAAACGGCACCATCAAAGGCGAAGTTATCAACAAAGCTGAAAGAAGTCGCTATTTAATAGTTAAATTTGACAGAAAGGCCGTCATTGAACTCATCTCTAAAGAGATCATTTGCAAGAAGAAGTTCATGGAATTATCGCTAACAATAACCGGCGAATTCAAAGATGGAACAACATTCTCTGGAACAGCCACTATAAGAATAATAATACCGTCGAATAAAAACGCCAAAGAACACGCTGCTTGCTTGCACTTTAAAAAACCACATTTTCCACGATATTCCATTAACAGCGATTAACAGAATCAGTTTATAGGTTTTTCCAGAGGTTTTCTGTTACGCCCTTTACTTCCAGTTTTCCTTTCAGTTTTTCAATTATGGGTTTTGCGTTTTCCCATTCTTCTTCTGTTAGTGGTGGAACACCAGTCTTTTCCACTATTGTTTTGATTATTTGTTTTGTGTTTGCTTCTCCTTTTTCAGTTTTTGGCACGACGAGCCAGATGTCATAGAATATGGTTGGCCTGAAGGCCCTCGGTATTTCTGCAAGGAACTCGACTATTATGCTGTCTTCGGTTTCAGCGCCCGACCTATAGAAAACTTTCTTCAATGTGGCTAGGAAAATGCCTGTTGGAAGAAAAAATGCAAGCGCCAAGCCTTTAATAAGCTGAGCAGTAGACACAGTTATGCCTTTTGACTCGCCGAGTCTTTCAAGGGCCGCTTTGGCTTCATCCCTGTCAAGCTCTTTAAACTTTACATCCATCTTCTTTAAAATATCAACCAGAGGTTTCCTAACAATAAGGCCTAAACCAAAAGTTTTAGAAGCCTTATCAACAAACCTCTTACCAACATATAAAACAAACGGCTCAGACATGCTCATACTTCAAAGCATGTATTTTTAAACCTTAAAAATTTTGCCCAAAAATAACTATAAAAAATTAACAGTAATTGCCTATAATAATTTTCTGTTAGTCATCGCTAACAGAAGTTGGAATTTTAAAAGCTAAGGAGCATTTTGCAGAGATGTGCAAAAACCTTATAATTAATGCTGCTAAATCTGAAGGCGACTTGGTGGATGGGAGTTTCATGAGAAAGAAGATGGCTTTTGCTTTAGGGATCATGGTTATTATTATTTGTTTGGTTCTGATAATCTTTCGACCTTACCTTTTCCAAGAGGAGGGGTTCAGTAGAAGCAGACTTCCTGCTCTTTACGTTCAGGGAAATAAAATTTTAGACGAATATGGCAACCAAATAATTTTTCGCGGTGTGAACTCCATTGGGGTTGGTGAGATGATGTATTATTATGGGAAATGGGGGGAAGAGTATTTTGAAAAAATGAAGGAGTGGAACGTGAAAATTGTGAGGTTTCCAATTCACTATGCTTCATATGCGTGGTATGAGGAGCATAAACCAGGATACTTTTTGAGGGCGCTTGATCAAGGGATAGAGTGGGCTGCAAGAAACGGCATTTACTCAATTGTCGATTTTCATTCTTGCGGTTGGCCGGTTACTGGCGAATATTTCGGCGGAGGGTATGATTCTAACTGGGGGCGCAATATTTACGCTTTCACCCCAGAGGAATTGAAAGATTTCTGGGAAAAAGTTTCAAAATATTTTGCAAACGACACGCGAATTGCGTTCTATGACCTTTTCAATGAACCTGCAAAGGAAGATCCCAACATCGGCGGTGTTGGAGACGACGTATCCCTCGGAGCGTGGCTTGAGTGGCGTGACTTTGCTGAAGAGCTCATAGACATTATCCGCGAAAACGATCCCAACCGCGTGGTTCTCGTAGGTGGACTGCAGTTTTCCTATTACGTTGATCATGCAGTGGATTATCCTGTTCGCAGACCAAATGTGGTTTATTCCGTGCACATTTACAATAACACGAATTGGATGGCAAGCTGGGATGAAGCCTTTGGCAATGCATCATCCAACATTCCGGTATTAGTTGGAGAAGTTGGCTTCGACCCAGAAGATCCCAATATTGGCGGAACAGTTGAAAATTTTGCAAGTCCTCTGCTAAATTATTTAGAAGAAAAGAACATTGGTTGGTTAGCATGGAATTTTGGTCCAGAATGGTCTCCGAAACTTTTGCTCGATTGGAACTACACACCTACCGTCGCAGGAGAATTTTTCTATGAAAAGTTGCACAGTTAAGGCTTCCCAAAATTGACTGCGAAAAATGAACTTAATCAAACACTTTTAACATATAAACCAAAAGCGGCAACCAACACATTCTAAAGTTAAATATACCCAAGCAGTTTTTAAAATCTTGATTTCACCTTGAAAGTAAGAAATCCTTGTTTAAAACTCCTTACACTTCTGTTAGGAGACACTAACAGAAAATTCTATGGTTATTTCTTATTTCGTATATACATGTTCTTCCTTAGAGTGTTCCTTTGTAGTGTTTTGTTGTTGGGCATCCGACGCATTTGTTGTTTATGTAGCGTGCGCATGGTCTGCAGTCTACATTGCATGGTGTTGTTTCTTTCCCTTTATGGGTTAGGTATTCTCTTATTGGGAGGAATGGTGAGAAGTGGATTTCGCCTATTGGGTAGAATTCTGATCTCCGTATGCCTGCGCTACTTCTTAGGGAGCATTTCTCTATAGATATGCTTTCGAGGGTGTCTTGATCTTCTGCAACGACTAAGGCTATCAGATTGTAGCCTCCTATAGTCTTGAAAATGTGAACCACTCTTGGGCAGTCTTTAAATCTTTCTAGGAGGTTTTGCATTGCTTCTGCGCTTTCCATTTCAAGCAGAACTACTGCGGGGAAAAGTTTAAAGAAGAAGGGGTTCAGCGACGCTGAAACTTGTATTGCACTTTGGCTTGTGAGTCTATGCAATCTTTTCTTTACTCCCATGCTTGTAAATCCAACTTGTTCCGCTAGTTTTTCTAGGGTTGCTCTGCCATCTAGTTGAAGTTGTGATATTATCTTTCTGTCGATGTCATCCATTATTGTCACCCTTTGTTTATTTTCTAAACGTAAACTATTTAATATGGTTTATGTATCAAACTATTTCCAAACAAGCAGTGAACCTACATGAGCGAAAAGGTTGAAGAAATCGACGAGAGGAGAAAGCAAATTCAAGAGCAAGAACAAAGGCTTAGGGCTAGGATGAGCAAGATAAGGCATAAAGTTGCGGTTATAAGTGGTAAAGGCGGAGTAGGTAAAAGCACGGTCACTGTAAATCTTGCAATAGCGTTTGCAATGCATGGGCATGCAAATAAAGTGGGTATTTTAGATGCGGATATTCACGGTCCCAGCGTGCCAAAAATGTTGGGATTAACTGGACAAAGATTGCAAGCTGGTCCACCAGGAATTTTTCCAGTTCTGGGCTCTTTGGGCATAAAAGTTGTTTCCATGGATTTCTTGTTGCCAGACGAGAATGCGCCAGTAATTTGGCGCGGACCCTTAAAGATGACAGCTCTACGCCAGTTTCTGTCAGACATCGTTTGGGGAGAACTTGACATTTTGCTTATTGATTTGCCTCCCGGCACAGGAGACGAACCATTAAGCGTTGCACAGCTTTTGCCAGAAATGGACGGCGTAATCATTGTGACCATTCCTTCTGAAGTTTCACAAATAGTTGTTAAGAAGGCTGTTACATTTGCTAGAAGGCTTGGAATGCCAATTATAGGCATAATAGAAAACATGAGCGGATTTGTTTGCCCAAACTGCGGCACAAAAGTTGACATATTCCAATCAGGCGGAGGAAAAAAGATAGCGGATGATCTGGCAATACCGTTCTTGGGAAGTATACCAATAGACCAGAAAATTTGCGAAGACGCAGATAAAGGCATACCCTTCATTGTAGCGCATGCGGATTCCCCGGCTTCGAAAGCTTTTATGGAAATTGTCCAAAAAATCGAACAATTTTTAGAAAATAAAAACCAGAAATCTCAACATTCTCAGCCAATATTATTAAAAAAGAAGGAAGCGGTTAAATGAAGATTTGCGTATCTGCATCTACAAATAGCCTAGATGCCCCCGTGGATCCGAGGTTTGGCAGGTGCACATACTTTATCATAGTGGATTCGGAAACTATGCAGTTTGAAGTCATTCCAAATTTGGCTTCTGGATCTATGGGTGGTGCTGGAATACAGGCAGCCCAAATCATAGCGAGTAAAGGAGCTAAAGTGCTTATAACTGGAAATGTTGGGCCTAACGCTTTTCAGGCTTTGTCAGCTGCAGGGATAAAAATTGTCACAGGTGCCTCTGGAACTGTTAGGGAAGTTGTTGAAAAATACAAGAGAGAAGAACTAGAAGGGACAAGTGCTCCAACTGTTGGAGGGCATTTCGGAATGGGGGCGGGTAGAGGGCGCGGCTGGAGGCAAAGGCGGTGGGAGCCATAGAAAACGCAGATGACAAAGAGCTTGAGAGGTTGAGGCGGAAAAAGCTTGAAAAATTGTTATAAGCATCTAGAAAAGAGGGAGGTGAAAAGTTGAAGGAAAGAATAGTTATTCCAGCTGAAGATGGAAATGGGCTTAACGCAAGGCTTTCGGAGCATTTTGGGAGGGCGCCATACTTCATTGTCATAGAGTTAAACGAAGACGGCAGCATTTCAAACGTCCAAGCAGTGTCCAACGAAAGTGAACATTTCGGCGGGACAGGACGTCCACCGGATCGCCTACTACAATTCAAACCTAACGCCGTAATCACTTACGGAATGGGACCACGAGCACTGAGCATTTTCCAAGAGGCTAGAGTGGCTGTGTTAAAGGCTAACGCGG
>JAGTQX010000008.1 GCA_018396675.1 Candidatus Bathyarchaeota archaeon | reverse complement strand
CAGTTTATGACGATGACGCCTTCACGTTTGAACATCTTGGCTTTGTCCGCGTTTTCTGGATAAAAAAGTATTTGAGCGGCTGGCTTACCGTTATAATAGGCGATTTTTGCACATGAACCGTAATTGTCAAGCATCTCTTTTAGCCACAGTTTCTTAAGCTTAACGCCCTGCTGATGAACCGGATCACTGAACTTTCCAGAGGAACATACGTTAATAAGATCATCTATATTTTGATCATGCAGGTTTTCAATTCCAGTTCTATTTGACATGGCTGTTTACTCTTCATTTTTTCTTGCTGATCTCTCTTATTATTTCGTCAACGGTCATTATTCTTGCGTTGTAAACATTCTCCAAATACTTCAAGCCTTGCTCGTGATCTTCCTGAGTAAAGGATTCAACCCCGTCCTTGGCAATTATTATCTTGTAGCCTCTGAAGAAGGCATCCGCAGCCGTATGCCTAACACATATGTGCGTGTGCAAACCGCATAGAACCACGGTTTTTACGCCTTCGCCGCTGTAAAGACTTCTGAGCAGTGGGTCTAACCCAGTATCGAAAAAGGCGCTGTAAGTCCTCTTCTCCAAAACAAAGTCTTTTTCTAACGGCGCCAGTTCTGGAATGACTTCGGCGCCTTTTGTGCCCTTTATTGCGTGTTTACCCCATTTGTGGACAACTTCAGGATCGTTTGGATAGTGTGCATCGTTGCTGTAGATCACTGGCACCCCGTGTTTGCGAGCGGCATCCACAAGTCTTCTGAGATTTGAAATTATTTGCTTGGCTCTTTCGCACTTCAAATCACCAGTCACGAAATCATTAAGCATGTCAATTATTATAACACACATTTTTTCCGACATGGCTAACACTATTTATTTCGTCTTCTGTATATGTGTATTCCGTTAAATCTTCGTGTTTTTTCCACTAAAATGTCGGCAATTACGTAATTCCCATTAAAAGAAGGTTAATGCAAATTAGCTTTTAAATCATAGCTGGCACAATCATGCAATGAAACGGTCATTTTATAGAACGTAGAGACGCACAGAATGCGCATGTAAGCCTCTCTTCGCTGTTTGAACATGTTTTGTTGCTCGCAATCCCGCTAAACAATAGTCATGAACAATTATCCTTGTTCCTTCTGGACATTCATCCACTATTTTCTCTGAAAGCCTTCGAATTATCGTTGGAAATGGATAAACGTATATCACGTTAAACTTTGAAAGATCCGCAGTAAAGAGATCAGTCTGTACAATATCCACTAGATGCCCAACACCAGAGCGTTTAACGTTTTCAAGTGCAAGCTTAACTAACATAGGGTTTAGTTCAAAGCCTACACAGAAGACGTTAAACCTACGTGCCGCTTCTATTAATACAATGCCATCGCCGCATCCAAGATCCGCGAAAACCTCGTTAGGCTTAACCTCGATCATATCTAATGCAGCGTTAATGACTGCGAAGGAGCTTGGAAGGAAAGGAAACTCCACAAGCCTTCTGACAATTGCAGTCTCACAAGCATCTGCATTATCCATTTTGTTTATCCAATTAATCTTTTATGAAACTTTTTATTTTTGATTTCGCCTATTGTTCTTGCCGGATGATGAGAAGGCATTAGGTTGACAGCAACTGGATGAAATCTCAGAGTTACTCGGACGGCAATTTCACGTTATCGTTAAAGAATCTATGTCTTTTGGATAATAAGTTAAAAGCTCAAAGCCTTCTTCCGTTACTAGAACAGTGTCTGAATGGCGAAACCCGGCAAATCCAACTTCGTATATTCCAGGTTCGCAGCTAACCACCATTCCCGCTTTTAGTTTTTCTCTGTTTCCTATGTCCAACCATGGTGGCTCATGGCCTTCCAAACCAAGTCCATGCCCAGTGTGGTGCATTACAAGATGGTCAAGACCAGCCTTTTTGAAGACGTTCATCGAAGCTTTGTCGACTTCGCTACACTCAACACCATCCATTATTTTCTTAATTGCCGCATCCTGCGCCTTCGTCATAACATCAAAATAGCGTTTATGTTTGACTGATGGTTTGCCAACAATCATTGTGCGTTCAAGTTCACAACTGTAGCCGCCTATTTCTACGCCTGCCTCAGCTATTATAACGTCTCCACTTTTGATTTTATGTTTTGTTCCAATTGCATGGGGAATTGCGCTCATTTCGCCTATTTGTCCCCTGAAGCCAGCAGATATAGGTAAAATGCTCCTTAGTGGTTCATAGTTTGCACCTAATGTTTTCTTCATTATGCTGGACGCGTCAAGCGATGCCGTAAGAGCTACTTCCACATCCCAAGTGCCTTCTGTGGCATACTCTTGCAGCAGAGAGACAGCCAAATTCGCCCATTTAGCGCTTTCTTTAATTAAGGCGATTTCTGCTGGCGATTTAACCAACCGCATGCTCGGCACAAGATCAGCCATATCAACCAATTTTGCGTCTGGCAACTTCTGCTTTAACGGTGGCCCTTTGTATCCCCACATTCCAGCGACTCCAGTTTTATTGTCTATTCCTATGCGTTTATTCGCAAGCTTCATCTCTTTTAGGAACTCGGCAAAATGTTCTATTGGATGCTTCATGCCAGGATAATCAAGGTATGTCTTCACTTCCTCGATTATTTTGGTGGCTAATGGCACGTGCTCCCTCTCCAAAAGTGGTCCAATAAACGTTATCTTTCCGTCAATTGGGATAACGAGTGCAGCAGGTCTTTCAGTGGATATGAAGGAAAAACCAGTTAAATAGAATATGCTTGTAGCGTTCGTAAGATATAATGCATCAAGATTGCGTTTTCTAAGAACTTTTCTGACTCGCTCTATGCGTTCTCTATATTCGTTTTCTTTTATTAAAAACTCCATGAGATTCATCTCCTTAAAGAGAATTATACAACTCGGAAATGGTTAAATGCTTTTCCAAAACGGGGCTTAGACTTTTAAATGTGCAGTAAACAAAAGAGTTATTCTGGTGGTTGCGTCTGTCGAAATCTTCACAGGAACCTGACCTAACATTTCTTGAAAGTGCATTAAAAGGTAAAACATTAATTGTTTACTGGTACCTGCTTCGACAACCCAGCCACACCGTAGGCATCCGCGAAGTTCAGAGGGCCTTAAAATTTTCAAGCCCAAGCATAGCAGTTCACCACCTTGAGAAACTGCAGGAACTTGGACTTGTTAAGAAGAAAGCTACTGGCGAGTATGTGCTTGAAGGAGAGGTTAAAGTTGGAATTTTGCGGTTTTTCACGCGTCTTGGTCGCTTTTTGGTTCCGCGTTACCTTTTTTATTCTGTCCTTTTTTTGACAATGTTTATTGCCTATTTAACATTGTGCGCCGTGAACCACCTTGTTCCCAATTTTTATGCCTTAGTTTTTGGTTTGGCTGCAAACATAATATTATGGTTTGAAACGTTTAGGTTGTGGAGAGCTAGACCATTATGAACTGTTTATGCTCTGTTCTAAAGTGTAGACTTAAAAGAGTAATGGTGGTCTTTAGCTTGTGGAGGCAACTGCATTGAAGACTGTGCTGTACTGTTTCGCTGCGGTGATTATTGGGTTACTTCTGGTTTTTGGTCCGCTTCTAGTCATCGGATATTTTGAGAGCGACCAAGGATATGAGGCGCAATTAATCACTGCTGAAAGACTGCAGAATATGGAGAAAGCTACTTATGGCTCTGCTGGCTCTTCCGAATTTGTTTTTGATTTTGAAATTTTGGCAATATGTGTTGTCATCGCGTTAGCGGCTTACCTGCTTGTTAAACGTTTGTTCTAATTTTAGTACAAATATGTTCTGAAACGTAGCATTAAGTCACCGTATAGCCTACTTGCAGTTAGGATGGTGGACTAAAAAAATGGTGAAAGGAAAAGTTGTCATGTTGACAGCGCTTATCTGTTTAAGTATGTTTGCGGTACTCTGCAGCAACTTGGAAGATGATAATATAAAAGCTCTGAACAAGTTTGAATCTTACAGCGAGCTTAAGGCGTTTCTAGAAGAGCGGAAAACACATTACCCTTTTGGATATTATTATTCTTTTACGGAAGATATTGTGCGCCTTGCGGACTTAGGAAGTTTAGACTATTCTAAGACTAATGTTCAGGTTGAGGGGGTTGACGAAGCTGACATAACCAAGAGCGACGGTGAATACTTGTACCTCATTTCTGGTCAAAATGTGGTCATAGTTAGGGCTTATCCGCCAGAGGATGCAGCGGTTCTTTCCAGAATATTTGTGAACGGAACATCGAAGCAACTATTCATAAATAATGATAGGCTTGTGGTTTTTTACGAAGAAGGTTACTGGAACGAAGCTAAAACATTCATCCATGTATACGATGTTTCAAACAGGGAATCGCCAACACTTGCGAGAGAAGTAATCATTGAGGGGCAATATTTTAACTCTAGAATGATAGACGATTACGTTTACGTTATTGCGATAAAGAGTGTATTCGCAGAAGACGATGATGTGAAGCTTCCAAAAATCTTTTTCAGCGACGAATGGAGAGAGATACCGGCAACTGAAATTTATTATTCAAATATAGTTGACTACGCGTACGTTTTTACAACGATAGTTGCCTTTAATGTGTGTGATGATGTGCAAGAGCCAACGTATGGACCTATACTTTTGGGTGCAACATCACAATTGTATGTTTCATTAAACAACATTTACCTAGCCATGACGACTTATGACAAGACATTTCTATACCGCATACAAATTGGTGAAGGTGAAATAAATTATGTTGCTGATGGGCAAGTTCCAGGCATGGTTCTTAACCAGTTTTC
Organism: Candidatus Bathyarchaeota archaeon; assembly: GCA_018396675.1. Lineage (GTDB taxonomy): Archaea > Thermoproteota > Bathyarchaeia > Bathyarchaeales > Bathycorpusculaceae > JAGTQX01. The sequence goes on along the minus strand of JAGTQX010000008.1, from coordinate 16,843 downwards.
CATGGACGAATATGCCGGATACTTTAGAATCACCACATCACACAATGGCGTGAACAGCTTATACGTTCTAGATATGAATTTGGAAATCGTTGGCAGACTTGAGAATGTCGCTCCTAAAGAACAAATCTATTCAACGCGTTTTATGGGTAAAATCTGCTACCTTGTAACCTTCAGGAAGGTTGACCCGTTCTTCGTCATCGATTTATCTAACCCATTAAATCCGCGAGTGCTCGGCGAACTGAAAATCAGTGGTTATTCGGATTACCTGCATCTTTACGATGAGAACCATGTGATAGGCGTCGGCAAAGAAACAGTTCCAGCAAGCGAAGGCGACTTCTCATGGTATCAAGGAGTTAAAATCTCACTCTTTGACGTTAGTGACGTTTACAATCCAGAAGAAATTGCGAAATATGTGATAGGCGAAAGAGGAACAGACTCGCCAGTTCTAAGCGACCACAAAGCTTTCCTGTTTGACAAAGAAAAGAACATGCTGGTTTTGCCAGTATTAGTCGCGGACATTAAAGAAAATCAGTATCCCGACGGTGTTCCGCCTTACATTTACGGTGAACCAGTTTGGCAAGGCGCATATGTTTTCACAGTGTCACTGGAACTTGAAGAAAAAATCATGCTTCGGGGAACGATAACGCACATTGAAAACGGTGATGTTCTTAACAGCGTTTACCACATCACACGGTCATTTTACATTGGCGACTTTCTCTACACAATTTCAGAAGGCAAAGTCAAAATAAACTCGCTGTTGGATCTAAGCGAAATCAATGAAATAAACATAAAAGAATGAAAAAGGCGGGTGTTAGGGACGCTATGACGTTAAGTGAACTCGTCAAAATGCTTGGAGACTTCGCTGAAATAATTGTAACCGTTCTGTTGGCTTACGTAGTCTACAAAATTGCAGTTTTGATAGACACTCTTGGCAAAAAAGTTAAAATGGGAAAAACCGAGGAGTAAATTGCTTATGTTAAAGACGCCGCAGCCAAAAACTAAACATTCAAAAATGTACCGCCAAGGTTTAATAACAATCGTGCAATAGTGCTTAACGTCTCCTAATTTTTATTTTACTGCTTTTTTTCTTGCAAATGTTATGTATCCAGTATGCGCGGTCATCAATGTTTGGGGACGCGTCTTGCCGCGTTCCGTTTGCATTCCACGCATTAGGCATTCAACAGTTTCTGTGTCTATGAAACCGTTTGCATTTAGGGCTTCAACTGTTTTTACTACTTGGTCTATTGTCGGGCTAAAGGAGACTATGGTTCCGCATGGCTTCAACGCTTTATAGGCGCTTGGAACAACAAGCCACGGTGTTGCCAAATCCAGTATAACCGCGTCAACTTCGCTTTCTTCTATGCCTGCAGTAACATCTTTGTTTTTCAGTTCAACAAAATCAACCAGATTTGCACGCTTCAAGTTTTTCTCCGCTGTTTTCAAGAATTCTTCTCTAAATTCGTAACTGTAAACTCTACCGTTTGGCTTGACATAATGAGCTAGGGCTGTGGTCAACGCGCCTGTTCCTGTTCCTGCTTCTACTACACGGCTTCCCGGGCCGATTCCGCTGAACATCACTATTAGGGCGATGTCCTTCGGGTAGGTTATCTGTGTTCGCCTTACAGCTTTCATTATGTAGTCGCGTAATAACGGTTTTAGGGCTATGAACTCAAAGCCAGTGTTGCTGGCGACTGTTGAGCCGTACTCTTTTCCGATTAACTCGTCAAATTTTATGAAGCCTTTATGCGTGTGAAACGTTTTACCAGCTTCAACTTTGACGAGGTAGGTTTTTCTCTGGTTTAAGTATAGAAGTACATGATCGCCTTCTGTTATTTTTTGGCTTGACAAGGCTTTTCACTGCATGTACTGCCGTGTTTACGGCGTGTATTTAAACGGGTGTTTTGCCCTGTCTTTGTTTTCGGTCAACTCATCTACAGTCGGTCTGCCTTCTATGGCTTTGCGAATCGCGTGGCGCATGGCTTTGTAATTGTTTATGTAGACGCGTTGTCGGTCAACGGCTGACGGGTGGACAAAAACATTTGCAATTATAACCAAGTCTTCTACAGCTTCTCGCGGAATTGTCCCATCCGCGACACTGTCGACAACTGCTTTGGCTACGGCAGTTTGAGCTGGCCCATAAACCATGCTAGCTTGACGCATGCCAGTTATCGTAACCGTCGGCACAATCAAAGTTGGCGGCTTAACTGCAAGGTTTGGCTCCAATATCGCCAATAAAGGCTCATGTCCCGGCGTTGGAGTAGCCTTCGCCTTAACGAAAGCCGCGCCGACTGGGCCATCTTTTTTGCCTATAACCAAGTCGATGTGGGCTACTTCTGCTCCCGCTCCAGCCAAGGCCTCGCCTATGCGGAGGCTAAAGTCCTTGATGATTTCTGGGGTTATGTCAACAGCCATAAAGCGTTGCTCCAAGGGTTTTTCGCCTATTTGGAAAGTTACGGGTTTCGGCTCTATTTTGCCAATTTTCTCCAAATCCAAGCGAAGTTCTTCTCTTGACTCGTATGTTAGTTCTCCGCCGACGCTGAGCGGCTGGCGTACTGGGCCGACTTTTATTTTCATCATGTTTAATGCGGCTTTTGCTCCAACCGCTCCACTTCCAGCGATTATGCGGGCGATTTTCTGAACTTTGTATTGGAGTTCGCGGGCTTTTTGCAGCTCACCATTCTTGACATGATTGTATATTTGAACCCAGATGTCTGGTATCACGTTGGCGCTTGCTAGTATGGCGCCTGAGCACCCGGCTGCTAACGCCGCAACGACGACTTCATCGTGTCCGCATAACACGTTTATTTTGTCTCTGACTTTTTCCAGTACAGCTAGAATGTAATTGAGTTGTCCGCTGCTGTCTTTTAAGCCTACAATGTTTGGGATTTGAGCTAAGTCTTCAACCATTTGCCACGGCAACTGCACGCCGGTACATTGTGGGATGTTGTAGAGGATTATGGGCAAGTCGACTTTGCTTGCTATAGTGTCGAAATGTTCGTATATTCCGCGGTCTGCAGGTTTCAAATAGAATGGTGTAACTATTAAAGCGGCGTCGCATCCAGCATCTTTCGCGTATTTTGTCATTTCCAAGGCTTGGTCTGTTCCGCTTGCGCCAGTACCTGCAATTACGGGAACTCGTCCATTAACTTCGTCCACTACTGCCTTTATCACGTGTTTTCGTTCTTCTATTGTCATGTTTATGAATTCGCCTGTTGTGCCACATGGAACAACACCGTGAACGCCGAGTTCAATGCAACGGTTTACAAGTGCACGTAAGCGTTCCTCGTCAACGGTTTTTCCGTCGTCTGTGAAGGGCGTGACCAGTGCAGGTAAAATTCCTTCAGGTTTAAACATGCTTTTTCTTCCTCTATTAACCATAAACGTTAAACAATTTAAACTTTGAAGTAGAAATAGGCAAAGTGTGTGTTGGAGGAGCCATGTTTGAACGCTTTAAGAGAGAAGCTGCGAATTGATGAACAAAACCTGAACGCTGTTAACGCTTTCTTGTTAGATGAGAATAATCCGCTCGTGAACGCTGTTATTGAAATTGTGGAGAAATACGGTGGGGTCAGAGAAATTAATCGAAAAGCCATGGAGAACAGCAAACTTGAAAACCTTATGAAACGTCTTGAAAAACGGAAGTCGCCGTTCATAAATGACCTTGAATGGCTTATCAAGCAACGCGATAAAAACGCCTTCATAAGCATACCTGAATACCGCAGAAAAGTGCTGGGCAAAAAAGCGGACTCAACAAAATTTGACGAATCATTCGCCGTAACGCTTGAAATTAGTTCATGCAGTTTTTTCCCATGGATTATTGAAGAGGCAAAGAAATCTATAAAACATGAGGAACTTATGCCTGCTCGCTATATACGTGTGCGTTCAATGAAAGAGCAAGTAGAAGACGATGATATTCTGGCTTTTGCAGCTGCAATGCAGATTATGGGCGCTTCTTACGTGCAGACGCTTGACACGAAAGGCACAATGCCAGGGCCGGATGGTAAACCCATAAATGTTCATCTTGGCGGCGCTGAAACAATAACGGGGTATTTCGGTGGCGTTGGTGTTCCAAATGAGTATACGTTAAAATGGGTTGAGGAGTACCTTCACTATTACACGGAATATGGCGTGAAACAAGTTTTGAACACAAATTCTGGAACGGTTTTGCTTGGTTATTTACTGCATAAGCTTGGAATAGACATTGAATTCAAAATTTCAGTTTTCCTTGGAAATGATAATCCATACTCGATTTTGTGGACGCTTATGACTGCAAAGCTTTTCAGCCGAAAAGATGGAACAACACCGCTTATTGGTTTTAACCTTTCAAATTCGGTTAACAATCGCACCATAGAACTTTCGGCTTACGTGCGAAGAGCCTTCAACTTTGAAGACATAGTACGCATAGAACACCACATAACAGAAGCCTACAAAAGCATTGTTAGGCAACCATACGATCGCTTAGGCGAGTTGCTGGAAATAGCTGACCACGTGAAAAACATAAGCGCCAAACATGAAGGCGGAATCCCCGAAACCGAAAAGAACAGAGAGCACCCTTCAGACATACTTGACTACTTCATGCCGAAAAAAGAGATAATTGCAAAAGGGCTTATGCCGAAATTCTTGGCTAATTATTTGGATAAGCATGACGCCGTAAACCGAACAGCAAAAGCCCTAACAGAAAAAGGCTTGACCTTCATCGCAGCTCAGAAACTCCACAAAAAATAGTGTAATGAGAAAAAAACAGAGGACGATTCACCAGTAGTTTTTAGGTCTTCGAAGCACAAGATAGCCTGTCGTTGCAACAAAGAATACTGTAACTACAGCGAGGATAACCACAGCCGTTCTGGTGTTGTCAAGTTCACTTTGAACTCCGCTGAGAGATTCATAATCCTGCTTAATCTGCCAATATGTTTGGTTAAGCTCTTCATAGTCATTTTTCATCTGTAGATATGTTTGGTTGAGTTCATCAAAGTCATTTCTTAAATTTTGCAGCTGTTCCTCTAAAGATTCGCGGTAGATATCCTCAACGACAGTCATTGTGAAGCCTAGTTTAATTTCTTTGAATAAGTATGTATGAATACCATGTATATCCGTAACCGTTATGTTATAGTCTAACGCAATCTCTCCATATGTCACGCCGATTACTTGTTCTGGAACAAGAAATGTGTCACTGTAGTACGTTGTTTCGATGAGTTCAAAGTTGTTTGACGAGTTGTCATAAATCTTCACTGCGTCCGTTCCATTAATATATCCGTAAACTGTTAGATTGAACTCTGTTATCATAACGGAATCTACGTTAGCTTCAGGAACCAAACTCAAATTGAACGTTATTTCCTCGGCAGGTCGAGTTTCTGAGGTCGCGTTTACTTTTATTAGTATTCCAGGCATTTTGAAGTCAGCGAAAGTTTTCATATCGTTAGTTTGCGCGTTTGCCTTAACTGTAATCATTAGTGTCAGTAAAAGAGTGGTCACTATCAATGAAATGGCCAACTCATTTTTTTTCATAATCTCACCTAATCTCTAAATTAAAGTGGTTGAATGTTTTTTGAGTATTTATTTAATGTTTTTTATTTTTCTTTTGCTATTTGCAGTTTTTTAGCTGAGTATTTTTTAAAAATTATGTTTATTTTCGGTTATTTTATTGAGCGTATGAAGCGTTGGTACATGTATAGGAAGTAGATAAGCGCGAAGAATGTTAAGGTTATTTCGAACGTTAGAATTGCTGGGTTGTTTTCCACTGCCATGAAATAGCCGTGTTGGAGTATGTCTGTGAAGACTAGGATTTGTAGGAATATGGCTCCGCCTAGGCAGCTTAATCCTAGACTGTGGATTAGCACGCGTATTCGACGGTCAAGCTTTATTGCAGTGGTTGTCATCGTTTATCGTGAATAACAAGAAACAATACTTTGACTTATAGGTTATGAATCCCCACACACTACAAGGTCTTATGATTACGTTTCAAAATTCAAAATTAACATCCACCAAAAATATGTGGAGTACACTTTAACAACTCTATGCCTATTGACGCGGTTAAACTGAAAGATTATCAATACATTCCTTTATTACTGCAACAGATTTCTCAAGTCTTCTTCTGGCTTCAAGCGACAAGTCTAGCTCCAGAATTTTCTCGACACCGTTTTTTCCAAGCACCACTGGCATGCCTATTGAAACATCCTTGAACCCGTATTCTCCTTGAAGCACTGTAGAAACGCCCATGACTCTATTTCTGCCTCTGACAATTGCGTCTGCCATAATGGCAATCGCGGCTGCTGGCGCATGCGTCGTTGAACCTTTCAAGTTTATTACTTCAGCGCCAGAAGACACTGTCAAGTTTATGATCTTGTCTATTTTCTCTTTCGTAAGCAATCGTGTTATCGGTATTCCAGCCACAGATGCATATTCTGCCAATGGAACCATGGAGTCTCCATGTTCACCTATTACAAGCGCGCGGATGTCCTCTCTTGAAACGTTTAGTTCTAAAGCTATGTAAGACCTGAAACGTAATGTGTCTAGAATGTTGCCCATGCCGAAGACGCGGTTTCTCTCAAAACCAGACGTTTTGTAGGCTACGTAAGTCATAACATCAACAGGGTTTGTAACAATCATAAGCTTGCAGTCTGGTGCGTGTTTAACGACTTCACGCACCACGGATTTGACTATACCTGCGTTTTTGTTCATCAAATCTATTCTGCTCATTCCAGGTTTTCTGGCTTCACCCGCTGTTACTATCACAAGTTCAGAGTTTTGCATTTGGCTGTAGTCGTTTGTTCCGATGATTTTTCCGTCAAACTCCAATGCGGGAGCGGTCTGCATCATATCAAGCGCTTCGCCTTTGGCTAAATTCTCAAAGATGTCAATTAATACAACATCGCCTATTCGGTATCTCAAAATGTTGAAGGCAGCAGTGCTTCCAACCCTTCCAGCACCAATAATGGTTATCATAATCTCAAAGATGGAACCTCAAAGAGATATAGTTAACGCCGTTTTGCGAGGTTAACACATTGTTAGATAGCGTATTCTTTACCCTTTTCTACAAGAACTATTTGGCTTTTGGTGTCCCGCATAAACTTAGCGAAAAGCCCAGCGTTTTCAGTGTGCACTGGAAAAATTTTGTCTGCTTCCAGACCCTTCAGAACCGCCTTGAGCCTCAGCGGCGTTATGTGTCCAGAAACATGAACATGGTATTGCGGCAAGCCATAATGCCTAAGCCAGTTTGTAAGTCTCTCAAAGTCAATTTCCATCTCCTCGTTAAAAGGCTCGGATGAAGAGAAAATGTAGCAACTGCCAGGGCTTGGCTGGATTTCCACAAGCTGCTCCAAATCATAAAAAGACATTGTTAATATTATGCCGCGTTGACGCTTCGAAACTTGTTCGACGTTAACTATCTTGTCTGGGTAATTCTCAAAAATCTGTTTTTCCCAGTTGCGGCGTCTCTCTTTTCCGTTTTCATTCCTCTTCGATTTTCGAAAAATCAAGATGCCTTCATCGCTAAGCTTTGGAACACGTAAATTTTTGTCGGTGCTTAACGAATGCATTAAATAGGCTTGCCGCAGTGAAACAGCCAGACAACGGTTGTTCTTCGTGGCTGCATGATAAAAAGAATTCAGTCTGTCCACATCCGTGTAGGCAAATTCTGCAAGCACTAACCCTTCCGCTTGGCTTACGATATCTCTCAGTTTATGCGCAACTTCCTCTTCAGCTGAAACCGAAGCGCCAGTTATGTTAGTCGCTTCACTAATGATGGCCACTGGGTCGGCAGCTTTCGCCTTCTCAACAAACTCGTCTGTCATCTCTTTTTTTGTGCCGTGATCCCGAAAATCGCCAGTGTAAACCACCGCGCCATTTGATGTGTGGACAATAAAGCCGTAAGCGCCTGGAACTGAATGGTCAACATGAACGGGTTCAACTTCCAAACAGCCTAGCTTAATCTTGCGGCCAGTTCTAAAAGGCTGAAAGTTTATATCCTCTACGTTGAATTCTAAATCGGTTTTACGAATTTCTCCGAAAGCCCGCAAGATGGTGCATGTGGTTTCTCCACAGTAGACTGGAATCTCCCTTTTTATAAATGACAAGTAGGCTGAATGGTCCATGTGTCCATGCGATATGAAGATAGCGTCAACCTGCGACGCTTTTTCGTCAAATTTGTAGACGCCTTCTATTTTCGGAAGCACTTCAAGTTCTTGTAGGCTTTTTTCGCTTCTAGGCGAAAGCAGTGGCGGCGAATAATACTGGTTTCTTAAGGCAAATGACATACCGAAGTCGAAGAAAACCTTTGTGTCACGGTCTTTAAGTAAAATTTTGTTTCCTCCAATCTCGTTTACTCCGCCGTAAAAGGTCAGAGTTGTTTCCGCTTTAACCATGATACTTATCCCTTAACTTTTCAGCTTTTAAACACATGCTCGAAATAGTTAACATAATGTGGGGAAAAACAAACACGCTAAAAACTTTCGTGTATTTCGGCTTTCCGGCACTCTTAACAGTTTTCAAGTCTCCACCAGCACCTAAATAACCATCAAGAAAAGCCCTTGCGACGGCTTCTATTCGTTGTATCCGCACGAGCGGCGGAGCATAATGTCCAACATAATAAAGAAATTCCGCTATGTCCCAAGCTTTGTCTCCATTTCTCGAAGCTTGCTCAAAATCCATAAGGCATATTCCACCGTTTCTGCCGACAAGAATGTTCTCTGGCTTTGTATCACCTAGGGCGATATTAAACGCGTGAACTTTTGCAAGTGTTTCACCAACCTTACGTATGATTTCCAAAGCCTCTCTGGTTTCGTCTTCGTTTTTTGCGTTAAAAATTCTTTTTACCACTTTTTCGACTGTTTCACCTTCCAAGTATTCCATGAAGACTAGGCGTTTGCTGTGGCTTATGCTTAACAGTTTTGGCACGGCGAAGCCTTTGGAATTGAGAAACTGGTTTGTGGCGCATTCCCTCTCAAGTCTCGAATGCCCAAGCAGAGCAAATGTTCGTGTTCCAAAAGTCCACAGCGTCAACGGAAACCATTTAAAACTCGACCAGTCCTTGAAACTTTTAACGACAACCCTGCGTTCTTCACCGTTAACGTCTACTTTAACCAAGTAAACATCGTTAAGAACGCCGCCCAACTCCTCAACAGCAACGGCAGCGCCAGAGTTCACTTTGAGGACTTTTTTGGCGAAATCTTCTATATCCATTTTAGAGGCTAGCGTTACAAGCCCGTTGGATGTTGACACAAGAAGATACTCTTTCGGATCTTTTAGGGCGCATGCTGCACTTAGCGTTGCTCTTCCGTTTTCGAGAAGTTGGAGCTTTGAGAGCAAATCCCTGTTCTGCGAGAAAACGACAAGAATTTTTGGGAAGGTTCCCAAGAGAGACATAAAGAGGGTTTTCTGTGCGGATCTTAACAAGTTTATGAAACGTGTTTTCCGACTTTTTATTTTTTCTACGAAGTCTTTTGAAATTTGGAAACGTCCACTTTCTAAACGTTTAATAACTTTTTCTTTTTCCAGCTTTTTCAATGCATAATCGTAACCGTTCATTACTTGTTTCAAGTTTTCTTCCACTGCTTTCTTGCCTAAAAGATTGGATATGCTATAGTAGAGTGGCGGAAAAAGAAGTGCTCTGCTTAGCAAAGCTTCATACATAAAATATTCGGGTTCTATTTGAATTTCGTAGGAAAGCTCTGGAAAATCCAGCACAAGGTTTTCTAAAATTTCGAGAATCAAACGTTTTTTCAGTTCAACTTCTTCAGATTTGAAGTATCTCTCGTTTATCAGAGGCTTGTATGGGAAAAGCAGTTGGATTGCAAGTGCCTCGCCCAAAAAACCTCTGTCTACGTCCCGTTCAAAAACCCACTTTTCCACGGCATAGAAAATTACTGGTTTTCCATTGAAAAACTTCACATAGTTCATTAGCCTAGGTTTAAACCACTCAATTATAAGCAGTATTTCCAGAGGCACTTTAGAATTCGGTGAATCGTCAGCATGGTTACTGCCACATATGCAAACTCCTGTGATTTTGCGGGAATCAGCGATTCGTCTACAAAAATCCAAAATTCTTTTTTCCATTTCCATGTTAAGCGGTTGCTGTTGATGACGACTAGTCAATGTTTCACCTAGAGTTGCGCCTTTAATGATAGGATTACACTCCTATGAAATATAGTTAATCCTTTAAACAAATCTGCGCGGTTTAGCGTCCACTGACTATTTTACCATAAAGCCTGAGAACTTTAAGTGCTTTCACGCCTTTTTCTGGCAAATTGTATAACGGTACGGTGCTTCTGCCAATAACTTTATAGATCAGTTCAAAGTCTTCTCCGCCGGCAGGAACATCAACGACTGGTTTATCCATGTATTTTGAGGCTATTTCTGGAATAACCTTAGCGTCTTTCGGCTCCAAAAAGCATGATTTAAGCATGTTAATTACTAGGACGCCGTCGACGTTGCGGTCAGCTAAAACAAGCTCCAACACTTTCCTGTATCGGTCAGCTCTAGCATCTGCTATTATATCAATTGGGTTTGTCGCGTCCACTCCTGGGTAAAGTTTCTCTATTTTTGTTCTTGTTTCGTCTGACAGTCTTGCAAGTTTAAGTCCGTTTCGCGCAACTGCGTCCGCCGCGAGTATTGCTGGTCCTCCGACATTGCTGACTATGGCTATGTTGTCGCCTAGCATTGGCGGTTGTTTGGATAAAGCTAATGCGGCGTTCATGAGTTCTTCAATGTTTTCAACGCGGATTATTCCAGCTTTTTTAAAAGCCGCATCGAAAATTTCATCAGAGCCGGTCATCGAAGCCGTGTGTGATTTGGCTCTGTGCGCGGATTCCTGTGTTATTCCGCCTTTCAAGGCAATGATAGGTTTTTCTTCGACGATTTTTTTTGTTTCTTCGATGAATTTTCTGCCGTTTTTGACGCCTTCCATGTAGACGCATATAACCTTCGTATCGTTATCTTTTGACAAGTATTGGAGTATTTCAACATCGTCGACATCTATTTTGTCGCCCATAAAAACGAATTTGCTTACGCCAATGTTGTAGAAGCATGCCCAGTCAAGTAGACAAGCGCCGACGCCGCCGCTCTGGGATACGACAGCTATGTTTCCTTTCGGAGGCATTATGTTCTTCTCGAAAGTTGTGTTTAATCCATTAGCCGTGTTTATGACACCCATAACAGTGTTTGGACCCAAAATTCTGACGCCATACTCATCTCTAATCTTTAACAACTGTTGCCGCTGGTCGTCTTTGTATCCGCCAGTTATTATTACAAAGGCTTTTAAACCGAATTTGGCGGCTTTCTCGACATGAGCAACGGATTCCTTCGGCGGAAGCGTCACAACCGCCAAGTCTGGAGTTTCAGATAGTTCGGTAAAACTCTTCAAGCCAATTTTTCCATTCAAGTCCAACACGAAGGTTTTTCTTTTGAAGAATTTTTTCACATTGTAGATGACATTTCGGAAAAGCCACGGAGACGAAAGCCCAACCTTTTCTTTAAGCTTGCTTGAACCTATAACGACAACATTCTCTGGTTCAAAGAGAGTCTCCACAGTGTGCATGGGTTAAACCTTCAAGTTTAAAGGTTGACGGAAGGTAGAAAATGTAGGATAACCATACACATAAATTTAACCGTCAATCTAGCCGCGTTCTATCAACCTAATGTAGGCAAAAGCCGCAAACAACGTGAAAATCAACGAAAAAACAAGAACGCAGATGACCATATCCACTGAAAAAGAGGGAGTACCTAAAAGAAACGCGCGGATAATGTCTGAAGCGTTGCTCAACGGGTTGACTCTGGCAAAGGTGACTAAAAACATTGGAAACTTGCCCTCTTGCCCAAGCTGCTCAATTAAAGAAAACGGGTAAAATACGCTGCTGCAGAAGAAAAGCAGATAATAAACCAAGCCTCTGGCCGTGACGAACTTGTCCAAGCTCGAGGTGGACACGGCCATTGCTATGCTCAAACCAGAAATTCCCATAGCAAGGAGAAACAAGACAAGTATGATTACACCTAATTGCGGCAAAGTTGGAAAGCCAACAAAAACAAAGCATGTGGCTAAAAGTGGCGACATGTAAACCATGCCGCGCATTCCTCCGGAAAGTACTCGTCCAATGGCGAATTCGATTCTGCCCATGGGTAAACTTAACATGTACTGGTGAACTTCTCTACGTTTCTCCATGTTCACTTCACGTCCAATCATGAACGCTGAAGCAAACAAGCCGGTTACTGCAAGTCCAGGCGCGAAAAAGTTGAAGTAGCTTTTTATTTGCTGGGTTATTTCTGGATTGAGCATGTAATTGTAAACTATAGCCATTATGAAGAGGTCGGCGAGGTTCATGCTTATTAAACCAACAAGCCACCACTTGTAACGGAAAAAATTCCTAAAATCATGCTCCAGAATGTATACTATTTTTCGCATTTATTGCCAGCCTCCCCCTTCTATGTTTTTGTCATAAAGCACTATGCCGACAAAGGTGAAGAACGCGAAAAACACAATTATTCCAAGAAGCGGCAGAAGTGGGTTCTCGAAAGTCAGCATTGACTCAATGCCAGCGCCCCAGCGGAAAAGGTCTGAAGCGTAAGTTAGCGGGTTAAAGTTGGCAATCCAACCATAAAACACGTTTGCCTCTTTAACGACGCTTAGCGGGTACATGGCGGTGCTTAAGCGCACTACCAACGCGTCTAAAACGCCCATCAAGATGTCAAAGCGGTCGCTGGATTTTATGGCAACTGCCAACGTTATGCTCATTCCTGAAACTCCGAAAGCGAAGAGGAAAAGCGAAAAGAGTGCTAACAAAAGATTAAGCGGGTTAGCTACGCCAGTAACGTAAAGTGCTATACAAATCAACGCGCCAACGTAGATAAAAGCGCGGAGACCTCCACCTATTGAACGCCCCAAAACCAACTCTCTTCTGGACACGGGTAAACTAAGAAGATACTCAAAAACCCCATGTTCCGCTTCTTCATAAATGTCGAACCCTATAAAAATGGCTGCCGAGTAAAGCGTCATCGTGGATAACCCGCCAACATAATAACGGAAGTAATCCTCAATTGCAACCATACGGGAAGCGATAAGTCCGAAAAAGGCTATCTGCGAAACAAACCAAATAGCCCTCATTATAACCATGGCTTTGTATTGAAAGAATAGGCGCACATCCCTCTCGACAACAAACAGCAACTTCCGCGTTAGGCTAACCCCCCTCTTTTTGGGCTTCCTCAAGAGTTAATCCAGTGTAATGCGCAAAAACGTCGTCTAGACTGGGTTCGCTCATGCGAATTGAAGAAACAGAAGCACCATCCTTCATAAGCACACCCATAATTTTTGGAACGACTTCCTCAACTTTGTTTAGGTAAAGCCGCAACATAGAAGACTTCGACTTGACAACTTTGACGACTTCTTTAAACTGTTTGAGTTTCTCAACAATTTTAGGTGACGGATCGGCCTCAAATTGGATTTCAACAACATCTCCGCCGACAATGCTGTCCTTCAGTTTTTTGGGCGTGTCGCAGACAAGCAGTTTACCTTTATGCATTATTGCAACTCTGTCTGAAAGCACGTCAGCCTCATAAAGTTCGTTGGTTGCAAGAATCATTGTTGTGCCTTGTTCACAAAGTTCCTTAAGCATTCTCCAAATCTTATGCTTGCCGACAATATCTATTTGAGCTGTAGGTTCATCCACAATGGCAATTTTTGGCCTCTGAATTAATACTTTGGCAAGCTCGACGCGTTTTCGCATTCCGCCCGAAAGTGCGTGGACGTTTCTGCGGCGGTAATCCCACATGTCTAAAGCTTCTAAAACTTCTTTTACGCGTTGTTTACGTTCGCTGGTGGACAACCCGCAGACTTTGGCATGCCAGTTAACTATATCCCATGGAGTGCTAACCCACAACATTTTAGGCTCTTGGAATGCTATTCCCAAAAGCTCGCGCACTTTGTCAGGGTTTTTCCTAACATCGTAGTCTCTAACATAGGCGGTGCCTTCCGTCGGTCTTATAACTGTTGCAAGCATGAGGATTGTTGTTGTTTTTCCTGCACCGTTTGGCCCCAGAAGCCCAAGGATTTCTCCTTCTTCAACTTCTAGATTTAAATGGTCAACCGCGACAAAATTTCCGAATTTTTTAGTCAAGTTTTCCATTCGTATGATTGCTGGCATTTTGCATTCCAGAGAGAATTAGCTTCAGTTAAGCCGCAAATATTTAAGGTTTACGCGGCAGCAAATTCGCTGCATGTCTTTCGGCTTTCTCAATGACCGCACGTTCGTTTAACGTGTTCAATTGTCGTTGTTCCATCAGAATTTTGCCGTCAACAACAACTGTGTCAACGTCGCCTCCATGGCATGCGTAAATAATGTTTGCGTAAACGTCATGTAAAGGTTTTAGGTTAGGTTTCGAAAAGTCAACAAGTATAACGTCTGCTTTTTTCCCAGTTTCCAGAGTGCCTATGCTTCTTTCCAAGCCTAATGCTTTGGCTCCATTCACCGTTGCCATTTTTAAAGTTTCATAAGCTGGCAAAACTTCAGGATTCATGTAAGCCAGTTTTTGAAGCAAAGTGCCAAACTTCATAGTTTCAAACATATCCAGAACATTGTTGCTTGCCGGACTGTCTGTTCCCATGGCAACATTGACTCCCAATTCTATAAGCTCTTTTATTCTTGCGATTCCTAACCCAAGCTTCATGTTTGATACTGGCACGTAAACAACGTTTACGCCGCGTCCAGCTAAAATACGCCTATCCATGTCAGACAAGTTTATGCAGTGCGCTGCAAGCGTATGTCCTTCAAAAAAGCCGATTTTGTCAAGAAATTCAACTTCGCTGCATCCGTAATTAGCCTCCAACTCCTTGAACATTTCCGCGGATTCTGCCAAGTGAATATGCACGCCTATTTCCAGTTTTGAAGCGTTTTCCCTAATTTTTTGGAGCAGTTCCGGGCTGCAGCTATACGCTGCATGAGGCGCAAGCATCACGTATATTCGGCCGTTAGTGTTTCCATAGAATTTCTTGGCAAATTCAATGCTTTTGCTGAGCATTTGTTCGCCTTTAGTCTTGTTCCCTGCTTCAATTATGCCCTCGGCTAGAACTGCTCGTAATCCGCTTTCAGAAACCGCTTTTGCAACCATATCCTCGCAGAAATACATGTCCGCAAAGCATGTGATACCGTTTTTGAGCATTTCTAAACAGCCTAAAAGCGCTCCGGCATACGCGTCTTCCTTTTTCAGCTTCGCCTCCAAGGGCCATATGTGCCTGCGCAACCAGACGTTTAACGGTTTGTCTTCGGCGATTCCACGGAAAAGTGTCATAGCCACATGCGTATGACAGTTAACTAGTCCAGGTAGTGCAACCTTTCCTCTTGCGTCAATTTTCTTTTCTGCATGTATGTTGCCAGCGGAAGACCGTTTTCCAACAAAAACTATTTTATTGTCTTTTACAGCGATTACCCCATCTTGTATGGTCATTTTGCTGCTCATCGGCAAAATTGTGCATCCAGTGATTAAAATGTCAGCTTCTTCCAAAAACACACCTGAAATTTAGAAATGGAAGAAGCTAATAAAAAGTGTTTTCGGTCTCCCTTAACCCGGTCAAATTTTGGATAGGTTATAGGCTGAGGTTTGGGCTTTCTTTCATCTTTTTTAGCAGTGAATGCAGTGCTGGCTGGGTTATGTTGTCTTCCATTGTGAATCCTTTTGGTATGCCTGTGGCGCCTATTTTCTTGCATATGAAATTCAGCGAGTCCTCGGTGAAATTTAGTAGATTCTGTCCTTCGGTAGTGAGTTTGTAAACTTTTCGCGGTCTCTCGTTGTTCATGTCCCATTCGCTTTTGACGTATCCGCTTTTTTCAAGCGCGTTCAGGAGTGGGTAAATTGTGCTTGGGCCGAAGTATACGCCGAAGTTTTTGCGTATCCGCGTTATTATCTGGTAGCCGTGCATTGGCTGTGAACTCAGGAACTGTAGTACTATTAGGTCTAGGAGACCTTTCATGAGTTTGAGTTGAACTTCTTTCGAGTTGTTCATGTTTGTCGCCTTCTTTTGTTGTTTTGTCTAACAGTTTTTCTGTTAGACGCAACTACGATATGTCCTCTTCCAGACATATCGCAAGACTCTATAGAGCATAAACAGTGATATAAAGGTTCATGCTTACCAAAAGCATAACAAAGCATAACAAAGCATACCACCCAACATAGACCAAACTATTCAAAAACATGCATAACCCATATAAACCAAAACCAAATAAGTCAAAAACAGAACACAAAAAAGGCAACCAACAATGGAAGAAAAACTCCAAAAAGAAATTGTTCAACACATAACCAGAAACCTGCTTGACATCCAAATACTGACACTGATAAACAAAGAACCAACATGGGGATACAACATCAAAAAACAAATAGAAGCCTTCTCCGGACTAAAAATACGCCACGGCGCACTCTACCCACTACTAAAAAAACTGGAAAACAAAGGCTTAATAAAAAGTCAAAAGCAACAACAAGGAAAACGCACAAGAAAAACCTACACAATAACACAAAAAGGAAAAGCGTATCTCATAGCATATCAGACAATACTTAAAGAACAAATTCAGGAGTAGAAAAATTACAATAAACTAGCACTTATTTCTGTTATTAAGGAGGAGGTATTGAAATTTAAAAACAAAGCAGAACAAAACCTTAGTATAGTCCAAAAACTGATTGCAAAAGATGGCGCAAAAGGTTGGAACGTGGCAAAAGAAACATTACTGCAACAAAAAACAGATAACATTCAACTCAGACAAGCGCTTGCCTATCTTACTCTTATCCCCGACTTTTTTAGGCCAGCTGTTGTTTCGTATTGCTGCGAAGCTGTCGGTGGAGAACCTGCTGTCACAGTACCTACAAGCGCCTC
>JAGTQX010000013.1 GCA_018396675.1 Candidatus Bathyarchaeota archaeon | reverse complement strand
AGAAACAACCGTCATGGGCACTTTCCACACTACTCCACTACATTTCAGAAAAGCCATAAATCTAATCGCGTCAAAAACAATCAACGTTAAGCCTCTTATAACGGCTAAAATGAGTTTGGACAATATTGAAGAGGCTTTTGAAATGCTTTCCACATCTAAAACCCAAATAAAGATAGCCATACAACCATGAATGATGATTTTTTGAGTGCCTTGACCGTTACGTGCGCCTGGCAACACAGTTTGAAAGAACTAGGGGTATGAGAATTTTCATACATTTTGCAAATATTCTGTTAGTTATCGCTAAAGGAAAACTGGAGAAAACGAGGGTAATGAGAAGTAAGGCTAAAGCTCTAAATTCTCTTTTAACCATATTTAAATCTGGTGAAAACTTGTGTCTTTAACTCTTTGCGATGCCCAATATTTATGCTGGAAAACATTCCGGAAAATTAGTGAAAGCATGGACAAAGAAAGAGAGAAGCATTTAACGCCATTCTTGTCGATCGCGGGTTTACTTGAGAAAACAGGCGAAGTAGCCTCGACAGTTAAAAATCTAGAAGGGTTTAAACCGCTTGAGAAAATAGAAACAAAAGAGACCTTGGCTGCATCGCTTTCAGAAGTGCTTTATACAGTTTTTGTTTTGGCTGAGTATTATGGGATAAATTTGGAAGAGTCCTTTATGCAAGCAATGAACGATTACATGTTAAAATTTGGAAAGTTATAGTTTTGTTAGCTGTTGTTGTTGCATTGTTTACCTAAAGCCTAAAATGAGGGCGCATCTAATGTCTAACTGTCATTTTAGGCGATTCTAAATGAGTGGAGAAAATTCTCGATATGGTGTATGTGGTGTTTACTGCGGTCAATGTCCCGGCGGAAACGGTAGAGTGCGCTTTATGGCGGCGGAGTTGAAAAGGCTTGTTGACACTGTCCGCTATGACTGGGTTGGCTATGTAGTTAAATCGTTTAAGTTTGAAGAGTTTAGGAAAGGTTTGGAATGGTTTTCCAATGCACAGTGTCCAATGTGTTTGAATGGTGGAGGCGCACCTTGTGAAAACAGAAAATGCGCCAAACAAAAAGGGCTTAAGAGTTGTCTTCTATGCAGCGATTATCTTACATGCAAACATACGGAATATCACAGAGAATGGTATCCATTTGTCGTTGATAATTACCAACGCGTAAAAGAGGTAGGCTTTGAAAAGCATCTTGAAGAGGAAGAGGAGCGGAGTCGAGCAGGCGTTGATTTGATGGGACATTTGGAAAGAAGATGCTGCAAAGTTGTTAAATTGGAAGAATAGCGACCGCGCGCATAAAATGTGTGAAAGCTTGATCTACAGTTTCTTGTAGACTGTGTCTTTTTCTCTTACACGTTGCGCTACTTTCAATCCTATGCTTTGCCCAGCTTCGGCTCTCTGCACGTTTTTGTGCTCAATCTGCATGGATTCAACGATTTGTTCAAAATCTGTTGTTGGTCCCTTGATGGTTATGCGGTCTCCAACGTTTAACGGTGCATTAAGCTCAACTACCGCCACACTTATTTTTGGAAAGAAATGCGTTATTCGTCCAATCTCAACAAGGTTTTCTTCGCCCAAACACTTCATCTCCAAGGATAATAGCGTTTAATACAGATAAATAATTTATCCAATCATGCCGCTATTATTTATTTTAGGGAATTTTCTTCAGCAAAATATTCTGGTGGGATATAATTCATTTTGAATTTTTCTTTTGCTTCAATGAGGCGTTCACGTTGCTGATTTAATGCTGCAAAGAGTTCTTCCGGGGTATCTAAAACCTTTTCTCTGTAAAATTTTTCAACACGCTCAATTTTGTCAAGGTTCTCGGACACTCGAATTGTGAACTGTTTACTGTAGTCTTCTTTGCGGTATTCCTTGTTAAGCACTTGTCTGAAGAGCACGTGCAAGTCTTCATATTTTGGAATAAGCCCTGTGGGAGTAACTATTGCGCTCACGTCACTGTGCACACGCAACTCCATCCATTTAATCCACACATGTTTATCTCTCGGCGAATTCAAATATTCGCCTGTTGTGGAGTCTCTTAAAAAATAGTTTACGCCAAATATTATTGGCTGTTTCACAAGTTTCCTTCCAAAGTTAAGATTATTTCGTATGTTCTGACCAAGAGGAATGGAAATAAAATCTTGTATGCTCATCATGTTTATTTCGGGCATGTTCTCCTTTCCGATTATGGCGAAGGTCGTTTCGGTTTCTAAGGCTGCTCCATAGCATATTATTCCATGTTCCCAGTTGAAGCTTTGCTGAACGGGTACGTATGCTTTGGAGTCGCGTCCTCCATATATTATTCCGTCCAGTTCAACTCCTAGAGGATTGTCCAATTCTGGATCACAGTTTTCTAACGCTTTTAGGGAAATAGTGTAACGGGCGTTTTTGTGGGCTGGCGGTATAGGTTCGCCGTTTTCGTCTGTTTTGCCTTTCCACCAGTAGCCAGTGTAATTTATTCCATCCTTTGGAAGTTCGCAGTCCATGCCAAGCCAGTATGGCTTTCCATCCTTAACCAGAACATTTGAAAATATAACTTCAGCTGGGTTTGTGAGCACCTTGTAAAGTAGGGGGTCGTCTTTTTGGTTTATACCTTGAAGGATGCCGAAGATGCCGCATTCCGCGTTCGCCGCCCGAGCTACAGAGTTAATGTTGCGAATGTATGCGATGTCGTCCCCAAGTATGGTCTCTCCCGGAAGCATTGCAGTTGAGGTTTTGCCGCACGCGCTTGGAAATGCTCCTGCAAAGTATGTTTTCCTACCGTTTGGTCCACGTACGCCCATTATCATCATGTGTTCTGCAAGCCAGCCTTCCTGGTTTGCCTTTCTTATTGCAAGACGAAAAGCCAGTTTTTTAAAGCCAACCGAGTTACCAGCATATTGAGTGTTAACGCTATAGATTACGCCATCAGTATAATCGATGTACACTCTTTTCTTATCATGGTCTACACTTATCATGCTCTCATTAAGCCTTCCACACGAATGCAAAACCCTAAGAAATTGAGCGGTTGGATGTGCCTTAGTGAAAGCCTCATAGCCTGGCCTAAAAAGAAGATATTCCGAATGGGCGACATACCAAGAATCAGTGCATTGTACACCGAGGATCGTAAAAACAGAGTTAAGCGGTCCGAGGCACACAAAGCGAACAATCATTGTGCGTCCTTTCATTGAATCCTTGAGTAGACTCTTTACTTCAGCCAATCCTACGTCTCTGTCAATCTGATTAAGCGCCTTACTCAAGTGGTCTCCCTTGGGCACAAGATATTTTGTTGCCTCACGGTCTCTTCCTTGATCATAGACTCCGTCAAAGTGAACTGTGTGATTAGGTACTGCGAGAGGTTTCTCTTCACCAGTTTCTATTGCCTTTCGCCTAATGTAGGCTACATCCTCGGGGGAATCATCGGAGACAAAAATCTTTTCGGGATTACAAAGGTTTATGGACTCAAGGACAAATTGATGGACTGTTGGAATTTTTATTGTGGAGAGCTTCGAATAATTTTTTGGGTCCAATTTTTGGCGTATGGCTTCAAGGTACCCGTTTGTTTCCTCAATTCTTTGCTGCATTTTAGGTTCCTTAACGCATAAAATGAAGAGCTATTTAAATTTTAATCTGAGTTCGCGGTAATTAACGCAAAAATAGGTAATTTTTCAACTATTTTATTGTAAAAAATACAAAAATATTCTAATTAATTGGTATACTTTCAAGATAAGTTGAAAAAGCATTATCGATTTTAACGTGTACAAAATTGCCCAGCAAGTCTTTTCCACTCTTTATAATTACTGGCTTATAGGCGAAGTTTCTACCAACCCAAGATCCAGCAACCTTGCCCGCTTCGTCTATGAGGACTTCGCCTTCCCAACCAATCCAATCTCGATTCCGTTCTAAAGCAATCTTAGAAGCCAAATTCTTCAAAACAGCACTTCTTTTTTTGATCTCCGGAAAAGGAACAGCATTCTGCATGACAGCGGCTGGTGTACGTGGTCTCGCAAAAAATTTTGAAATGTTGACTA
Organism: Candidatus Bathyarchaeota archaeon; assembly: GCA_018396675.1. Classification (GTDB taxonomy): domain Archaea; phylum Thermoproteota; class Bathyarchaeia; order Bathyarchaeales; family Bathycorpusculaceae; genus JAGTQX01. The sequence goes on along the minus strand of JAGTQX010000013.1, from coordinate 18,882 downwards.
TGTCTGGTTTAACAGTCTCTATGAGCTTTAAAGTTCGCTTAAACGCTTCCTTGTCTTCGCCGGGAAAACCGCAAATAACGTCCGTGGCTATTGTTGATTTCGGAAAAGCCATCCTTAAAGCATCTACCAATTTCATGAAATCAGCCACCGTATAAAAGCGGCGCATTTTTGCTAAAATTTGGTCATCTCCACTCTGGACAGGCAGATGGAAAAACTTGAAAACCTTCTCGTTTTCAAAAACTTGAATCAAATCATCTAAAATGTCAAGGGCCAAGTTTGGCGTCATCATGCCAATGCGCACTTGGAATTTACCTTCAACTTTGCAAATTGCCTCAACAAGCTCGGCGAGGTTCGTGCCCAAATCTTTTCCATAACATGCAGTGTCTTGCGATGTAAGCCAAATCTCCCGAGCGCCAGAGGCTAAATCCATTTTAACCCTGTCAACTATTTCTTGGATGCTGTAGCTTCTTAATGAGCCTCTGGCGAATACCACACAGCAGTAAGCGCAAGAGCCTAAACAGCCATAATTTATCGGGATTATGCTTACTAAAGGGTTTAAACGAATTCGTGGAAGACTCAAACTGGGGATAGTCTTATTTGCTCTATCTAAAAGCACAATCCGCTTACCCTTCAAGACGCCATCAACAGTTTCAACTATTTTCTCGCCTGCAGCAGGCCCAGCAACACCGTCAAAGTCTACCTCGCGGCATAACCTTTCAAAGTTGATTAAAGGCAAGCAGCCAACAACAACAAGACGTTTTCCTTTTGGAACATGTTTTAGCAGATTAAGCATACGGTTCTCTGTTGGCCCCTTTACAGCACAAGTATTGTATATGACAATGTCGGCGCATTCTAACTCGTCAACAAGCGTGTACCCAGCGGTGGCTAGGCATCCAGCTAGAACTTCTCCATCAGCCAGATTTGTTGAACACCCGAAACTCTTAAGGAACACTCGAACGTTTTCCATTGCAATACATTAAATGCTTTCACAAGAGATAAAAACATAGAGGTTTACACTTGCGAGAATTTACATGATTCTGAAATGCGCTATGCGTAAAGCTTAAAAAGAAGTGGATCAACATGTTTGAATCATATTTTTAGGATATTACATAGAAGTATAACTTTGAGAGTGAATCTCATTCCCTTACCGGAGGGGGAACAGAATGAAGATGATTACGCTCTACTTGCCTGAACCGTATATTAAAGCGTTAGACCAGCTTGTAGATGAAAGGTTTTATCCAAATAGAGCTGAAGCGATTCGCGTTGCAATTCGCGACTTGATTGACAGTGAGGTTTGGCGAAGAAAGAGGGTTGGCTAATGCAGTCAACAGCGGGACAGCAAACTTTCAAGTATTCATGGCAAAACACTGTTTCAAGCGATGTTCAGCCGCCAAGCTTTTGCCGCATGCTAGTATTGGGCGTTGGTGGTGCAGGAAACAACACGGTAACACGCTTGATAGAAATGGGAATAGCTGGAGCAGAATGCATAGCAATAAACACTGACGCACTCCACTTAAACGTTTCAAAAGCTCACAGAAAAATCTTGATAGGAGAAAAACTCACAAAGGGTTTGGGAGTCGGAGGCGACCCAAAGCTTGGAAAAGCGGCAATTGAAGAATCACAAAAACGCATAGAAGAGCTACTAAATGGAGCAGACATTGTCTTTATAACTGCTGGATTAGGCGGTGGAACAGGAACAGGTGCCGCGCCAGTCATAGCGAGAATCGCCAAAAGTAAGGGAGCCTTAACAGTTGGTGTCGTGACAACACCTTTCAGAATTGAGAAGGGACGCATTGAATATGCAGCTTTCGCTTTAACCGAGTTGCGGAGACACTGTGACACGGTGGTGGTTATTGACAACAATAAGTTGATGCAGCTTGCCCCAAACATGCCGATAAACGAGGCTTTCAGAATAGCGGACCAAGTTTTGGCAAACATGATTAAAGGAATTGTAGAAACAATTTCAGCTCCAAGTCTAATCAACCTGGACTTCGCAGATTTCAAAACAATCGTCAAACGCGGTGGGGTCGCTGTGATAGGCATAGGCGAATCAGACGCGCCAAACCGTGCTGAGGAAGCTGTTCGAAACGCATTAAGAAACCCGCTTCTTGATGTAGATTATGCCGGCGCAAGAGGTGCATTGATACATGTTTCAGGCGACGCGCAGATGACCATCGAAGAGGCCAACCGTGTTGGAGAAATAGTTACTGAAATGATGGATGAAGACGCATTGGTTATTTGGGGTGCAAGAGTCAGTCCGGAGTTAGATGGCAAGCTGAAAGTTACTTTGGTGATGACTGGAGTAAACTCGCCGTATATACTAAGCGGGTTTGAAACCATAGCGCCGCAACTGTTCAACATGGAACCTTACGCTGAACCAGAGAAACCACTAAGCATAAAGCTGGACTTGTACCAGATGGAACAGGACTGCGCAGACCAAACTTAGCAAACGCAACATCCACACATTTTCTTTAATAGAACTTCCAAGCCTAAGCAAACAGTTTATCTACATAATCTGTTTTTAACCATCCAGAAGATTCATCACGTACAAGACAGAGGGGAATCTAAATGTCATTGGGCGTTGGAATCATTGGATGCGGTGCCATAGGGACAGTACTAGCACAAGCCATAGATAATAGACAAGCTGGAGACGTTTGCCTAGTGATGATTTATGACAAAACAGCTGAAAAGGCGAAGGCACTTTCAAACAAGTTGAAAAACAAACCGAAAATTGCCGAAAACCCAGAAGAACTTATCGAATGCAGAGACATAGGCTTGGTTATTGAAGCGGCTTCGCAAGAGGCAGTGGCATCCTTCGCGGTTAAAACACTAAAGGCTGGGAAAGATTTACTGATAATGAGCGCTGGTGCATTGGTTGATTCCAAGCTTGAAAATGAGCTTCGTTGTGTTGCAAGAGAGAACAACAGAAAAGTTTACGTGCCATCAGGCGCCGTGGCTGGACTGGATGGAATTAGATCCTCGGCTATTGGCGGTCTAAAAAGCGTTATTTTGACCACTAGAAAGCCATTGGAAGGACTCAAAGAAAACAAGTACTTCATGGAGAAATACGGTAATAAGCGAATAGAAAAACCGACCGTCATATATGAAGGCCCAGCGTATGAAGCTTGCAGGCTTTTTCCAGCAAACGTTAATGTGGCGGCGACAGTTGGTTTGGCTGGAATAGGTGCGGAAAAAACTATTGTCAAAATCATAGCAGACCCACGTGTGAAGCGGAATATTCACGATGTTGAGGTTAAGGGAAAATTTGGCGAGTTAAAGGTTCATGTTGAAAACGTGCCTTTCACAGATAATCCAAAAACAAGTTATTTGGCCGCGCTTTCAGCCATTGCAACCTTAAAGAAAATAACAGATTCGCTAATAATCGGAACCTAAACTGCTCTTGAGAACGCGTTTATGCTTGAGTGCCAGAAATTCTCTTTTCAACCTCAAACTTAAAGGTATAGCTTCGCCTAAAGGTTGACAAAAACCTTTCCGTATAGCCTCAACTATTTTTTCGCGGTCATGCTCAACAGTGTATATAACAGTGTAAGCAGACCCTATTTCTGGACCGTAGTGGGCGTCGCTGCCTGCAACCTGTGCTACTCCAAGGCTTGAGGCGATTTCTTGTGCTTGTCTCACAGAACGTTTGAATGGTATAGCCGAAGCGTTTATGACCTCAATGGCGTCGAATTTACTGTTTGTTTTTTTCCCTAGGCTTGATTTTAGAAAAGCTTTAGGGTGGCACGCAACCGCCAAGCCGCCAAGCGCGTGGATTTTCTCCACGGTTTCTTCTATTGTTAGGCTTTTTGGAACGTCTTCTTGCAGGTTGAGTCCTACTATGTGTCCGTCTAGACTTGAAATTTCAATTCCAGGTATTATTATGATTTCGGTTATTTGTTTTGCAATTTTTAACGCGCCGTCAATTCTATTATGGTCTGTTATGGCGACGCCGTCAACGCCTTTCTTTCTGGCGTAATATGATAGTTCTTTCGGCTTAATTAGTCCGTCATAAGAATAGCAAGTGTGCACGTGTAAGTCTATTTTGATTTTCAGAAAATTTCACTTCACTGTTGCTTTTCTTATTCTCTCCAGCATCTCGTCTAGTTTTTTCTCGTCAGCTTCCACTTTGCGGAACAAAGGTCTAGCTTTGCCTATTCTGTGACCTGCCGGCAGAGGTTTTAGAGCCTCTTCCCAACTTTGCTTGTGAACGCTTCCAGGCAAGTTTAAAGTTTTCCAGAGTTCTTCTGCGGTGAATGGAATTATTGGTGCTGAGATTATTGCTGATGTTTTCACTATTTGCGCTGCCACGTATATGGTGGTTGCTGCTTTGGCTTTTTCGGTTTTTATTAGATTCCATGGTTCTTTGCTGTTTAGGTACTGGTTGCCAAGTCGGCTTATGCTTATTATTTCATTTGCTGCTGACTGCAGTTTGCACGCTTCAAAGTCAGCGGCGACTTGGATTATTTTACCTTTGACTTTTTGGAGAACTTGTTCGTCGTCTGTGTCCAGCGTTTCTGGTTCGGGAATCGTGCTGTTGAATTGCGTGTTTATAAATGAAAGTGTTCGGTGGATGAAGTTTCCGAAAGAATCGTTCAAGTCGGAGTTTATTTTTTCGGCGAAAATTTCCCATGAGAAGTTGGAGTCTTTTGTTTCCGGGCGTGTGGCAATTAGGAAGTAACGCCAGTAGTCTGTTGGGAAAAGCTCCAGCGCTTCGTCAATCCATATGCCTATTCGTAGGCTTTTTGATGCTTTTTCGCCTTTAAACTGGAGAAACTCTGTGGCTGAAACGTTCCATGGGAGATTGTAATCTTCATGGGAAGCCAAAAGCAAAGCTGGAAGAATAATCGTGTGGAATGGAATATTGTCTTTGCCTATGAAATAAAGCGTTTTTGCATCTTTGTCAAACCAGTAGGCTCTCCATCCTTCCCCGTCGCCTTTGTTTCTGAAATATTCAATTGTCGCGGACACGTAGCCTAAAACAGCTTCAACCCAAACATAAATCGTCTTGCCTTCAGCGTCTGGAAAAGGTGCAGGAATCCCCCAACCGACGTCTCTTGTAACTGCTCTAGGCCTTAAGCCTTCTTTTATTAGGTTTAGGCTAAAGTTTTTAGCGTTTGTAGGCAACTGTTTGTTTTCGTTTATGTATTTTGCGAGTTTTTCTGAAAACTTGGATAAGTCGAAATACCAGTGTTTTGTGGTTTTCACAATGGGTTTGCTCTTGCAGATTACGCAGTATGGTTCAACTAGTGTTGTTGGTTCCAAGAGTCTTCCACAAGCGTCACACTGGTCTCCGCGGGCTGGTGCGTGTCCACAGTATGGACATTTTCCTTCAACAAATCTGTCCGGCAGAAAACGTTTGCAGTTTTCGCAATAGAGCATCTCGGTTTCTTCAGTGAAAATGTAACCGTTTTTGTAGATTTTCGTCAAATGTTGTTGAACAAACTCTTTATGCACTGGACTTTCAGTTCGTGTGTAATTGTCAAATGATATGCCCCATTTTTTAAGGAGTTCGACAATTCGCGCATGGTTTTTGTCGGTTAAATCCTTTGGTTTCACGCCTAGTCTTATTGCTTCAACTTCAATTGGAGTACCATGCTCGTCGGAGCCGCTTACCATAACAACGTCTTCGCCCTTGAGCCTATAATATCTGGCGGCAACATCCGCGGAAAGGATGGAGCCAACCAAGTTGCCAATATGCGGAGTCACATTTATGTAGGGCCAAGCAGACGTAACTAAAACTTTTCCGAGTTCCACGCACCTCCAATGTTTAAGCCAACTTTATATCAGATAAGTGAACACGCATTTAAAAATTAAATGGAAAAATTGGGGAATTAAAAAGCGGGTTACTCGGTTTTTTCTTCTTCCCGCCACATTACTTTTGGTCTTCTCGATGAAAGGAACACTGTTGCAGCGATAATGATGGTGCAGACAATGATTAAAATCACTTGAATCGTAAATAGCGTAACAGCCTTATCCCAATCCTCAATTGTTATGTAAAGCGGCGTGCTTTTCACGTAGAAATATGCAGTTTCTGAATATTCGTATGGATACGTATTCACAGTGGCTACTATTGAAATCTGTGAATATCCAAACGGAGAAGATAGAGCTCTTCCATCGTTAGGCACTGTAAACTCTTTGGTGTAGGTTTTTACTCCGCCATTCTTAAGCAAAGATTCGCCTACAGTTATTGTGTCGTTGCCTTCCCACTTGTCGCCAGTGTAGGCAAACCATGGATAAATAATCGTAATATTGTAGAGTATTAAATCCTCGTCTGTTCTATCGTTTCGAATTACAATTGTTAGGGTGCCCTTTTCTCCCGGCGCATAGTTCGTCTTGTCCGTCCACGCGTAAATGTTAACAGTTTCCGGCGGTGTTATTTGTGCGTATGCAAAAGTTGAAGAAAGCGCAGTTAATATCAGCGCAAACGTTGTTATTGCGAACAAATATTTTGTTTTTTTCATTTCGGGTCACTAAACTTATAGTGTTGATAGGATACGTTATTTAAAACTTGTCATTTTTAGTACATAATCCACGCAAAATTTGCATTACCTTCTCTGCAGGCGCATCGGTTTTTATACCTCTAGAATTGAAATGTGTCCGTATCGCTTTGAAACCCTCGTTTTTTAGAGCTTCACAGACTTTTTCGCTGGAAACTGTGGGCAAACCTAATTTATCGCAAACATCATCCACAACATAGTAAGTGACAAGCGTGTCAAATTCTGCCTCATTTCCAATTAAAGCTAACATTTTGTGGATTCCATATATGTTTCTAAACGTTTTATTTCCAAATTCCTTGCGCATTTCCGCGCAAAATCGCTTATCAAATATTTCTTTCAACCACAAAGGACCAGCAAAACCCATTTTTGAACCGCATTTGGGACATTTTCCGCCGTAACCTTCAAGGAAGGGCTTGTTTATGGTTTCGCGGTGGAAACATTCAAAACAGTGAAGTACGTAGCCCATGCTCTTGATGCTTTCGTCAGCCATTTTTGCACCATGCTTTAGCGCTGCATAAACACGTACATAATGGTATGTGCTGTAACTGAAAAGTACCCGAATGCCCATTTCATACTTTGCAGCCGTCATTGCAAGGCATCCTATTAACAGCCTAACGGCAAGTTCGTGGCAGTACTCTGTGCGGAGAGGATTCCCGCCGTATTTGCGCATGCATGCTTTTGGATGAACACCGCATAAAGGCGCCATGTCAGTCGCCGTCAAAGCTATAAGGCCACCGTCACGTATAGCGCGCACTGCAGAGTCCATGAAAGGCACAGGTGAACCAAACGGGTCTATATCTATAACATCGAAACGTTTATGCGGTGCACCGTGACTGGCCAGAAGGAGATTAGCATCCATGTTTTTCACTGTTACTCTTTTTTTTAGCCCGTTAATTTGGACGTTATGTTTTGCAAGCTGGTACGCCTTTGCGTTAATGTCGTTAATCACGACTTTTTTTACGCCTTTTACTTCTTTCGCTAATCGTACGCCTCTTACACCGCAACCTGCCAAGGGTTCACAAATGGAGATTTCGCGGTTAACAGTCCGCTGATAAGCTTGCGTGGCCAAAACTGCAATGTCGCGGTTCAGCTCCATTTTTGGGTTGTAGAACACTGGAGCTTTTGAAGGAGCATAATCGCCTAGCTTTTTCACGAAGGCTGAAAGTTTTGGAACAAGAATTTGAACCTCGCCTTCTCTTACGAGTTCTGTTGGAAAATCCACGTCTAGTTTTTCGCGGTTCATGCTTTTGCTATGCCCCAGTCTAGTAAGGCGGAATGCAGCATCTGCGAGGCGATTGCGGCAATTATCACAGCCATTATTCTGCTAATGGCTTGGACACCGTTGTTGCCAACAGCCGACACGAACAATGGCGAAAAACGAAGCGTCAAATACACGCCAGTAGCGGCTATCAAACCGCCTAAGATAACGTTTATGATAGGGTAAGTGTTTGAAAGCACAATGAGAGTCGTCATTGTTCCAGGCCCAACCAAGAGAGGCGTCGCCAGCGGCACGACCGCAACTTGCTTCAAGTCTAATGTTTTTGATCTTGACATTCCGCCGAGCATGTCTATGGCTAATACTAAAAGCAGCACGCCGCCGCCGAACCTGAAATTCGTGACTGAAACTTCTAGAGCGGTTAGTATTAGCTGTCCAAAGATTGTGAATGTTAAAAGGAGAACTATAACTATCATGGTTGTTGTACTCGTTATTTTCAGCCGCTCATCTGCTTTCAAGTTGCCAGTGTATATTAGAAACGTTGGAATTGTGCTTATTGGGTTCATTATTGTGAAGAGTTGAATTGTTATGTTGAGAATGGCTGCTGGATCCACTTGGACCCATTCTTTTAATCCGCCTACTGTGAAACGTAAAGATGTGAGGATGACAAGCAGAATTATGGCAAGGATTAAAGCTAGCCTAAAAACGCGACCGTGTCTGCGGGCTATCCATTCGCCTAGTTCCCGCTCAAACGAGGCTACTCGTCCCTCATGTTCTCTTTCACTACTCATGTTAACGCTTCATCTCATCAACAACACGTTAATTAGGATTAAGCGGCTAAATTGAAATATTAGATTTCTGGTGTCTTTACTGATGCTAAAATATTTTAGTTGGTTAAACACAAATGCGTAAGTCGGTGAAATATTATGAAAGCGTTTATCTCGGTTGACTTGGAAGGAATGCCATATATTGTTACGCGTGGGCACCTCGACATTAAAGGAGCCTTGTATGAAGAGGCGAGGAAAATAGCCACAAAAATCACACTGGTTGTGGCTGACGAACTGCATAAGAACGGTTTCGAAGAAGTACTCGTCGCCGACAGCCACGGCCCAATGGTTAACATTCACGTTGAGGACTTGCCAGAGTATGTAGAAATTGTGCGAGGTTTTCCACGTCCGTTAAGCATGGTTGCCGGCGTTGAAGAGTGTAACGCCGCTGTTTTCTTGGGGTATCACGCAAAGTTTGGCACAGCCAAATCCTCTTTCGACCACACTTACAGTGGAGGAAGCATCAGAAAAGTCGAGGTTAATGGTGTTGAAGCCAGCGAGTTTCTCTTGAATGCTTACGTGGCCGGAGAATTCAAAGTTCCAGTGATAATGGTTGCTGGAGAAGCGCAATTGATAAAGGATGATGTGGAAAAGTGGGCTCCATGGGCTGAAACGGTCACGCTGAAAAATTCCTTAAGCAGAGTTGCCGCAAAAAGTCCAAGCATTACGAAACTCGATAAGGAACTACGGAAAGCGGCGAAGAAGTCAGCGTTAAAGTTCAAGCCTAAAACTGCCAAGTTGCTAGTAGCCAAAAAACCAGTCAATATGCGTGTAACGTTTCTGGCAAGCCATTTTGCAGACGCTGCAGAACTTTTGCCAACCGTCAAACGAGTTGACGGCCTAACAATAGAGTACACGGTGCAGAGCATGAGCGAAGCCTACAAAACTTTCGAGTTGCTCGCGCTTGCAGCAAGCGGAATAAACGCGCTGTTAACGCAAATGTAAAGTTTCAGCACATAAAAGACGAGAGCTTATGCAGAAACGCGTACTTCTAATAACTGGCAATCCAGGTGTTGGAAAGACGACGCTCATTCTGAAGATTGTCGAAGCCTTAAAGGTTAAGGGTTACAATGTTGGCGGGATGATAAGCCGCGAGGTTCGCTCGTGTGGAACACGTGTGGGCTTTGAGATTATTGATTTAACCAGCAATAAACATGGATGGCTTGCACATGTTAACCAGAAAAGCGGCCCACAAGTCGGCAAATATCATGTTAACATGAACGACTTAAACAATGTGGGCGCCGAGGCAATTCTAAACGCTCTAGAAAACTGCGAAGTAATAGCAATAGACGAAGTAGGCCCCATGGAACTTTTTTCGGAAAAATTTAAGCACGCTGTTGAGGAGGCAGTTAAAAGCGGCAAACTCGTATTAGCTGTTATCCACTGGAAAGCACGTGACACGTTGATAGCCAAATTGAAAGCACGGAAAGACACGGAAACATTCACAGTCACTCTTGAAAACAGAGACACGCTTCACGATACAATACTGGAAAAAGCTGAAGAATTTCTCGCGTATGTGAACTCTGGAAACTAAACCTTTTAACCCTACGACCTACCGTATTATAGAGCAGCCTTAACGCTTGAAGGAACCTTTAATGTTGGTTGCCGGTGTTGACGACGCGGGACGAGGCTCCGTTATCGGACCGCTTGTTATAGCTGGAATTCTAATAGAAGAAGTTGACATTCCTAAACTTGTCCAGTTAGGCGTCAGAGACTCGAAACTTCTATCGCCAACAAGAAGAGAAACGCTTGCAACTGAAATTAAACGGTTAGTCAAAAGATATGAAGTTGTTAAGCTTTCGCCAGCAGAAATAGACAAAATTGTCACAACTGGCAAGAAGCTTCATAGGCTTAATTGGTTAGAAGCTCAAGCCATGGCGAGAGTCATAGAGCTCCTCAAGCCAGACGTTGCCTATGTTGATGCATCAGATGTCGTTGAGGAACGCTTCAAACAGCAAATACTGGAGCATCTGAATTTTAAGATTCAAATAGTCTCCGAGCATAAAGCCGACAGAAATTACCCAGTGGTTTCAGCCGCCTCAATAATAGCCAAAGTTGAAAGAGACAGAGAAATCGCCGATTTAAAGGCCAAATATGGCGATTTCGGATGCGGTTACCCCACTGACCCGAAAACCTTGGAGTTTTTGCACAGATGCTTAGGAAGCCGAGGGGAATATCCAGAATTCGTTAGAAAATCATGGAAACCAGCAAAAAAGATCATAAAAGAAAAGGATTCACAGCAGACTAGGCTTTGTTAAAGTTTACACAAGTCCTCTGGACGCTTAATTTTGGATATTTCCTCACCATTAACGCATGTTATTTCGCTGTCTAACGGCGGTTCGCGGCCTTCTGTCACAAGAATTGGGTGTGCCTGAACAATTTTGCTTAGGCTGAGGATCTCGGCAACCCGCCTGTTTAAGGCTGCTTCCTTGTCATTGTCTGCAACTCCGCCGATTATTTTCATGTTCTCTTCTGGAACTGTGACAACAAAGTCGAAGGGCGCCTTTTTAACCGCAACAAAATTGCAGCCGGAAAGTTTCTTGAAAATTCTCTGCATAAGCTTATTTCTAACGAACATTTGTCTAGCTTTTGCGATAAAGTGCTTACGGTGGCTTTGGGGTTTCTCAAAAATGTTAACTGGTCTAGCCACTGGAATTCCCAAAGTGCACAATAGATTGTAGGCGGCGGTTACGGAGGCTTTAGCCATGCCTCTTTCATAGCCATAAAGGGTTCTTCTTGAAATGCCTATTTTTTCGGCGACTTCGCCGACTGACAAACCTAACTCTTGCCTACGCTTTTTGATCGCCTCACCGTCAATCTCAACATAGTAGCCTCCGGGGCCTGCTTGAATCAGCGGATGAACTTCTTTCAAAACAATATTCTCAAAAGTTTTAGGTGTAATAGCTAACACGTTATATCGTGAGTAAACAGTATCATCTTCCAAGGGTTTTTCACGTGTTTTTTCGCTTATAAAAAGTGAAGCGGCTGAAACTTGCTCTGAAATTATTCGCAATTCAAGGGAGTCAAACGGTGAAACGCATCCGATGTCAGATTGGATTTTTATGAAAATCAATGATTCCTGTTTTCTGGCCGCTAGGTCAAAGCAGCTTGGTCTTGAGCGGCATTGCTGGGAGACGATAAAGCCGCCCTCTTTCAGTATGGCCTCTGCAGCTTTTACTTTCCCCGTCTCCCTACAAGTCATTGCGGCGTCACAAGAGAATGCAATGCAATCTGGAATATAAGGTTATACACGCCAAGCGTTTCGATTTATTTTTTAGCCAATATCATCGCGTGCGCCTTGTCATAAGGCTCCAGGTGCACAACGTCTTCTACGGTGAAGCCTCTGCTTTCCAAAACTTTGACTTCACGCCTGTAAATTTCCGAAGGCTCCTTTGTGACGTCTATGCTTTGCGCTTTCACAGCAAGCATTACCCACCCCGGCTTTTTTAAGAAAAGGTCAGCGTTGTCTGCCAAGATTTTAGCTTGTTCAGGCTGGGCTATATCACAATAGATATCATCAACTTTGCCGCGGATAAATAAGGCGTATTTCTCTGGAAAACGTGCATCTTCAAGTATAGGTGTCATGTTCACCCTATATGGGCAAACATTGTTCACTAGTTCTCTTATGGCGCGTGAAGCAAATTCTACACAGTAAACGTGTCCATTCTCGCCAACTATATCTGAAACGTGACTTGCGGTTGTTCCAGAAGCCGCGCCCAAATAAAGCACGTGATGCGTCGGCTTTATTGGCACCTCTTTAATGTTTTTCAGCATAGCGGCTGCAAGCTTGCTTCTGAACGGGTCCCATAAACGGTATTCCACGCCCTCGTGCCGTAGAAGTTTCTCGCCGTAAACGCTTCTTCCCAATGCAAGGTTTCTTGTGGCTAGCCTCTGGTTTCCATCATCCAAGGTGACAATGTATATTTGAGGAAACTGCGGATGGGGTTTAACGTCCATGCTTATGCTTTCTCCACTTTTTCTTTTCGATACGCGGTTTTTTTTCAGAAACCTTCGGCGGCTCTGCATATTTGCTGGCGATTTCCTCAACTCTTTTCTCCAAATCCGCCTTTAACTCGTCGCCGATGTATCTGCCTCCGAAAGCATCTATTCTCGCGGCTATTGCCAGTTTTCCAGCCACTGCACGGGCAATTTTTCCTCTCTGCCACTTTTTAGCTTCATGTAGAAGTGGATGTTGAAAGATTATCCCATGCTTCGGCGGCCTCGTCCCAGTCTTCAACGAGCGGAACAGGGCCTTTTCAGCGCCTAAAACTTGCAACGTGCTTGCTGGTCTCTTGGCCAAGTTTGCAAGTCCGCCTGCTATGGCGATTAACCGCGCTCCTAAAAGTGCGCCAGTTATCGCTTTAGTGTTCGGCGCAACCTCGTCCATTGTTGCCTCTATATAATTCTCTAAAGTTTGTCTAAGCTCGTATAGGTTCAGCACGTTTCTGCATAAGGCTTGAATTTGCGCTAGATCTGTTTCTGGCAGGTCTGCACCCATGGAAGTTTCTGCAGTTTTCGCGATTTGTTCGGCTTTTATCTCGGGTAAGCCTTCATTTTTCAGTTTTTCAAAGGTGAAGTTTTCTTTGTTGCCAAGGTTTACAACTAGCCTAGCGTAGGTTTCATGTTTTTCCAGTAGGCGGTCGAGTTCTGGAAAGTGTATGCCATACCACTCGCGTATTCTGCTCATGAAAAGGTTCACTGTTTTATCCAAGTCGTCAAGAGTTTGGATAGCCTGCGCGATTATCAAGTCTCTTTTTTCAACGGCTTTTTTCACTTTAAGTTTCGTAATTTCCATAGTAACGCTGTGCGTCCAGAGGCGGAATTCCTCATAGTCTTTAACGAAGCCTGTTTCTATCGCGAATCCTTCAGTGTTGGAGCGGAGCATTTCTCCAGCGTCAGAAACCTTCACGACCTCAACGTTGACTCTGAACTTTTCTTTTACTTCTGCCGCCAACGCGGCGTTCTCGAAAACTAGGGTTTCGCAGCCGCCGTTTTTCAAATAGTTAACAAGTTCGACGACTTCTCTGACTGGTTTTCCAGATTCAATATCAACGATTTTTTTGGCGGCTTCTTCCGGTTTTTTAGGAAAAAGCGCATGTGCAATTAGCCTATTATTTTCGTCGAAAGCTAAAACGCCGAATAGGGATTGAACCACTGTTGCCTTCATCATCACTCCTCATGGTTTCGAATACTATCTACTCGGGTTGTGTAAATAAAGGATTCTGAAAACGCTGGGCAGCAAAACGTAACTGTTTAGGCTTTGCCTTTTCTAATGCGTTTAATCTCAAAGACAACGGGATTTTCATGGTCGGGACACGCATTAAATATCACATCCTTGTTTTCAGCCCATGGGAATTCGGCGCCGTAGCGCATAGCGTAGACTTTAGGAAGCAGCACCATAAGCGCGCTATAGCAGATGTCCCCTTTAATGGATTTGCCGTCAAACACTATTTTATCGCCAACCCTATGCCCAAAAGCGCACTTTCCCTTTTGACTTTTGACAGTAACTTCAACAACCGACATACGAACAACCTCACGCCGGTATATACCAAAAATTTTCTTTTAGATTTTCCGCTCCAGAAAGACACGCGCCAATGTGATTACAGAATTAAGTTTATCAATTAAGAACGCTAACCTTAACTGAAAACTGCTCGGTGAATAAAAAGATGAACAGCGAACGCCTAACAGTTAACCTTGCCGGTTTAAGGCTGAAAAACCCCACAATGCTGGCTTCTGGAATTCTCGGGTATTCTGCAGAAACCTTTGAAAAAATCGCTAAATGTGGAGCCGCCGCAGTGGTCACAAAATCCGTTGGGCTTAAACCTCGAAGAGGCTACGCAAACCCGACAGTTGTACAAGTAAGTTGCGGCTTGATAAACGCTGTTGGGCTTCCAAACCCTGGGATAGACGAGTTCACCAGCGAAATCAGAGAAGCTAAAGCTACGTTAAAAGTTCCGTTGATAGTAAGCGTTTACGGTTTTTCAGCCGAAGAATACGCGGTTGTATCCGAAAAGGCTGTTGCCGCAGGCGCAGACGCTGTTGAGATTAACGTTTCATGCCCTCACGTTAAGGAAACTGGCGCTGAAATTGGACAAAACCCAAAAATATTGTATTCAGTTGTTAAAAAAGTTAAAAGCGCCGTTTCTAAGCCTGTTTTTGTTAAGCTTTCACCTAACGTAACTGAAATAGCCGAAATAGCTGAAGCCGCCGCTGACGCTGGCGCAGACGCAGTAACCGCCATAAACACCGTTAAGGCAATTGCAATAGATGCTGAAACAACGAAGCCTATACTTGGCAACCGTAAAGGCGGATTGTCTGGACCGGCAATAAAACCCATAGCTTTAAGGTGCGTCTACGACATCCACGAGCGTGTAAAAGTGCCAATAATAGGGTGCGGCGGCGTAAGAGACTGGCGAGACACTGTAGAATTTCTGCTTGCCGGCGCAACAGCGGTGCAGATTGGAACAGCAATCGCTTTGAAAGGCACAAAAATTTTTAGGAACATCGCGAAGGGCGTGGATGCTTACTTGAAGAGGAAAGGGTTTAGGAGCGTGAACGAAGTTGTCGGCTTGGCTCACCGCAACTAACAAGTTAAGAATCACGCGAGTAACAAGCGTTAGAACCGAAAGCCCAACCGTGAAAACCTTCACTTTTAAGGACCGCCGATGCGCGAAAGCCAAACCCGGACAATTTGTGATGATTTGGATTCCAGGCGTAGATGAAATTCCCATAAGCGTTTCCGACGCAAATGAAGCAGATTCTACGGTTTCTGTTACCGTGAAAAAAATTGGGGAAGCAACACGAGCCTTGCACGACAAAAAGGTTGGCGATGTCATAGGCGTGCGCGGACCATTCGGTAACAGTTTCACGTTAAACGCGAAAAAAGCGTTAATTGTCGGTGGCGGAACAGGAATTGCGCCGTTAACATTTGCGGCAAAGAGACTGTCTTCGAAAAGAAACGCTTCAAAAATCGTTTCAGTAATAGGCGCAAAAAACATAAAAGAACTGCTTTTCAAAGATGAGTTGAAAAAGGCTTGCGGAGAGGAAAACTTTTTCGCAACAACGGAAGACGGCAGTTACGGCTTCAAAGGCGTGGCGTCAACACTCGCGGAACAACTTTTAAACAAAGAACACTTCGACATCGTGTATACTTGCGGACCAGAACACATGATTCGCAAAATTTTCGAACACGCCGAAAAAAGAGGAACACTTGTCGAAGCAAGTTTGGAACGCATAATGCGATGCGCAATAGGCATATGCGGAAGTTGCCTCGTCGGCGAATACCGCGTGTGCAAAGACGGCCCAGTCTTCAAAACAGAACAACTTCAAAAAATCAAAGACGAGCTGGGCTTTTGGAAACGCGACTTCGATGGAAAAAAGATACCATTCTAGAAAAGACCAAAATTGGTCGGGCGGGCAGGATTTGAACCTGCGACACTCCGGTTTCTGTAACGCTTTTTGTGCGCTTGGTAGGCTGAAAGTGACACCCACCATGGGCAGGCGTCTACAGCATCTCCGCCAGCTGGACCGTTGCCAGCAAGCTCGGAAGCTCTACCAAGCTGAGCTACCGCCCGGACACTAGGCTAAATTTTAAAGTGAACAAAGTCAATTTATGTGTTTCGCAGCTGCAGTTAACCTCTTCTCATCTGGTTCTTTTAGCGGCTTTAAGCCAAAGAGCGCCCCATATCACGGCAAATGCTATCGTGGTCCAGAACAGGAATATCAACATTTTTAAAGCGTCTGAAGCCATCTCCTCAAACATGCCTTAAACCTTCTCAACTAAACAATTCAGCTTGTACAATTAAAAACGAAATTTCCACATCTGAAATAAGCACTTAAACTGGCATATTTTCAGCTAGGATATATGGCAACATTTACAGTAAACAATTTATAAGAAGTAAACCAAATAATGTTTCAGCCGGAAAAGGGGAAAGGAGAAGGCTTCCATCACTTTTCCAATTTTTTAAAGACAACCTAACTTTTACGTATCTTACCTCGCAAATCATAACCGTAGTACCAAGCAGTCCAGCCTCTGTAAAAGGCTTCTTTCTCCGTTTTAGACTTTCGCCTAATTTTACGATAGGCGAAAACGCTTAACAAAGATATTAGTAAAATCAATACAAGCAGCAAAAGCCAATAAAACCACTCGGGAATAAACCAGCCTGTTATCCGACTGCTATAATAAGCGTTTGCTACATGCGGCGCGTCCATACAAACAGTTATCTGATAAACACCCGCTGTCCTAGCGATACCATCAACTTCCCAATAGTTAAAATCGTACCCGCTAATGGGTGGAGCAAACAAAGACACATTAACGTCCACGTCATACCACCAGCAATTAGCCACATTGGTTTCTTCACCTGCAGGATTTCTCATAGGGCGTTGACTTAAGTTGACAGGATAAACTCCAACAGTCAGCAAATATTGGGTTTTCCAGTTCGCGAAAACAGTTTTTGGCTCATCTATAAATATAGGGTTGCTCTCCGTATAATTTTCTCCAGATGCGTCTCCACTCCAAGATGTAAAAACGCGCCGAGTTCCATTGCCGTGGTTTATAACGCCAACATCCAGAGAAACATAAGCCGTTTCGTTTGCATCATGCCAGCCTCCACCACTAACATTGCCATAAGGTGATATCACCTTAAGATAAAATTGAAGGCTATAATGAGCAGTTGCCGTATGATTCTTATCCATGAATATCGTGATCGGGTTGCCAGTCCAAGGTACACCATCTACATCCCAATAACAGAACTTGTATCGAATATCCTCTTGTATTAAAACATAATCTGGAGCCACTAACGGCGTTGAGTTTGTTCCTTTGTCATACCAGCCTTCGCCATGAATTACCGCCACGCCCAACGGTTCTGTTCTAACAGTTAAATAGTATTGTATCTTCTCTATAACGATCAGATTGAATTTGGATACGAATGGCGGACTGTAAGGTACGCCCTCATGTTCTGGCGAAGCTGTGTATGGAGTTGCAAAAACCGTGACTTCCCCGATGTGCGCTGTCGTCGATATTTGGGAAGCAATTTGAATCACAGTTTCGCCGGGTGGAAACACTCCAGCCTTTTCCTCATGCATGATTGGGAAGTCAGCGGAATCTTTAGCGTCAATTGCTATTATTGCGTTCTTCGGCGTTAAAGCTATGTTTTTTATTGTTAAATTAAAAATTATTGTATCACCTCTCAGAAAGTTTGTTTGTTGTAGATGTTCACCATTCAGTATGTCCATGTTGGTCACTTGAAGTAACCATCCTACCTGAAAAGTTAAAGTATCCATGACTACTTCTCCGCCGATGTCGACGGTTGCCACTGCAAACCATTTGCCAAAAATAATTTGCTCAGCGTCCTCAGAAGGCCATGGAATTCTAAAGGAAAAAGTAGCTACACCATCATAATCCGTCCAATTGACACCAATAATCGTCATATTCAAAAAAGTATTAACTTGGTTATTGACTTGGAAAGCCACCAGCATGTTCGGTATTGGCGCGTCGTTATAGGTCACGAGTGCATATAACCTAACAAGTTCTTGAGGTTGAAAAGCGTCGCTTGATTGATTTATCCCTTTTCCGTCAAATTGCACCTTGCTTGTAAACAAATCGATTTTCCTTCTGACATCACTGCAGTAGCTATAACGCGCAGATTCATTCATAAACATGACAAAAAGCGCCACCAATATGAAGAGTACAACTAGCCTTCTCCGTTTTATCATCTTTATCACGCTTATATTAAATGCTGAATTCTTTAACAAATATTCCGCAATCACGAATATTGCTATAAAAGATGTGTTTCTCAAAAGTCATACTGGCACAATTTTAAACAAACGTGTTGAAAGAAATTCTGGCGGGCCCGACGGGAATTGAACCCGTGACCCCCGGGTTTCCTTGCGCTTTTCAGCCTTAAAAGCCCGGTGCTCTATCCTTACTGAGCTACGGGCCCAATTTCTTGTACGGTTGTAGAGAGATTTAGAAAGATGCTTTTTAGCGTTTCGATTTAGAGTGGGATATAAAAATAGTTGCTTTATGATGGTTGAACTTTGAGGAGGTTTGTTATGAAGTTTTTGATTTTGTCGTTTGCGTTTAGTATCGTTTCTATTGTTTTTGCGCCCTTATCTGTTAGTTTGTAAACTCTTTTTCTTTCGTTCCACACACCTTCTATTAATCCGTTTCTTTCAAGTGAATAAAGGAGCGAATAAACAGTTCCAGAGCTTACTAGGAGGTGGAATTTGTTATGCATGAAGGAGATTACGTCGTAGCCGCTCATTGGTCCGTTTCGGAGTTCAGCTAAAATTATTATGTCCATGAAGTTTTTTATGATTCTCTCGTGCATTTTCTTTAGGA
>JAGTQX010000012.1:58858-294318 GCA_018396675.1 Candidatus Bathyarchaeota archaeon | reverse complement strand
CAAGAAGCACCCATGGATAATCGAGGAAGTGGGCAAGTTTGTGGATATTATTGACAAGCCAATTTACAAGAGCGTTGCAGCCTCAATTGTTCAAAGCGGCTTAAGCCTATCAGACCTTTTAGCCCTAAGATATGTCGACATTAGAGAAGAGTTTGAAAATGGCATAACACCAATATGCCTAAGCCTAACCAGGAAGAAGACTGGTATTGCTTTCATAACCTTCTTGGGCAACTGGTCAGTCAGGCTGCTTAAAGATTATCTGGCTAATCTTAAACTCGATGACGAGGCGCCAATTTATGATGTTTCGTCGAGGGCTGCACACGCCTACTTCCACAAAACCGCTCAAAGGTTTGCTGGCAATTTTAAGGGAAGAAACCCCTACAGCCCCCACTCGTTAAGAGCTGCATTTCGCACCTTTTTGAGTGATCACAAAGTTGACCCGCTTTACATAGAATACTGGATGGGTCACGCCATGCCAGAACAACAAAGCGCCTACATCAACAAAAGCCAGGAAAGCTGGCGCCAAACATACAAAGAGCAAGCAGAACTGTGGCTAACGCCACCACAATACCAAAAAAGCGTTTAGCTGCAACTAACAGAAGAAATTTTCAGTTAAGTAAGGAATTTATCTAACGGGACAGTGGGTTCTTTCGAGGGTTCCTTCTCAAGCTTTTTTGGCGGTCTTATTCGTGGCTCTTCCTCGCCTTTCACGGCTTCTGGTTTGGCTTCCAAAGTTCTAGCAATTCTTCTTTCCGCCATGATTTTGACAATTATTCGTAAATGTTCTACAAATCTCTCTTCAAGACCGAGGACGCGGGCAATGCTATTATCTATCTTATCTATAATCTTCTGTACGTATTCGAGATTTTCCTGAGTGTCGACACCTTTAGTTTTCCTTGCCTCTAGTTCTAGTTCTTTAAATAATTCACTTAATTTTTTCAGCTGTCCTTTTTCTAGTGCGTTGACATTTAATATAGGAAGTCGGGCGAGAGAGTTGATATCTAGTTCTATTACTCCTCCTCCTGTGGATCTTCCGCAAATCTCGATGAAGAAACGCGTGAAGTCAGAATTGAGGTATGCGAGTAGAGCGTCAATCTTATCCTGTGTTAAGTTGGTTTTGTCCTTAGCGACTAAAGTTATTAGGCTATCATCAAATGCTATGGGCATATGTGTTGAAATGAACCTGTGGAAATATTGAGCTCGGCGCATTGTGAAAATGTTTGTATCTATAATTTCTCCTAGATCAAACCATCCGAAGAGGCTTTTGTTTTTCTCCCTCATTTTTGATGCTGTAGATTGATTTGCTGTTTTGAACTTTTCTCCTTCTTTGACTCGCACAAGGGGTGTTGTCTCGCCCCATTCGATAAATGAGACTATATTTTTAGGCAGTTTTGACTTCGGCTTGTGACAGATAAATACGTAGCAAGGCTTATTTTCAAGGTTTACTTTTCTCCAGTCTTTTTCTGAAAATGTAAAGTATTTGCTGTAACGTGGGCTTATAAGGAGTGGATACAAGTAATCCTTTGTTAATCCCCATTTTTGAGCGTCTTCTTTGGTTAAATAAAAGAATTTGTCAGCTCCGGTTCCGCCTCGTGCTGAAACGCCAGATATGTTTCCGTAGCGAGGAATAAACAAGGCTTCCATTCGTGTTATTAAGGGTAAAGTTAAAAGGGCTTTTTCCAATTCATCCGTTTTAAACAGTAGTTTTATCCATTTTTCTCCTCTTGGAAGACTTTTTTGCTCCACTACGTTTATTAGAAAACTCTCTTTCCATCTGTTTGGGTTTTCAATTGCTTGAAGAATTTCTTCCACTTGTGCCTCTCTGTCTACATAGATAAATGTGGCTTGGTTATGTTCTCTTTCTTTTTGGTCGTCTTCTTTTTCAAGCAGCAAAACGCAAGTAGCTATTAATGGTATTCTAAAGAGCCTTTGGTTAAAGTCGATAATAGCCTTAACCTTGAAATTATCTAGCAAAAAGTTTGCGAAATTTATTCCATAATCTGATTGTAGCCAACTGTTAGAAATTATCATCCCAAGTTTACCATTCTTTTTTAGAAATTTGTAGGCATGCATTATAAAATGAACATAAATTCCAGTCTCGTTCGCAATCCCACCGCTTAAACCATACCTTTTCAGCCACTCACCAATAGCATCGATTATTGCGTCCTTAGTTTTTCTTGGTATTTCCACCCACCTTGTGTATGGTGGATTTGCAATAACAGCGTCAAACTTTGGAATTGGTATTTCGCGCTTTACTTCTCCTGCAAGTGTCTTAACAGCATATGGGGTGACAACTTTCTGTTCAGCCTCGACTCTAAAAAAATCAGTATGAATGGTATTCACTTCCGTTGAAGGTGCTCTAATATAACGCGAAGACAAGTTTAATGCGGTCAAATGCAATGGAAATGAGTTAATATCAAAAGCATAAAGTTGGCGTAGAATTTCCTTATGCACCCTTTCCGTAGGTTCTCGGTAACCCTTCAACTCCAACAGATGTTTATAAGCCTTAACGAGGAACGTTCCGGAACCACAGCCAGGGTCTAAAATATTGTCTTCAGCATTACGCACAGCCCACTTCGTAATAAGCTCCGCTATAGCTGGCGGTGTGTAAAACTGTCCAAGAGCGTGTCTTTCAGCGGCTGGAATAAGCTCTTCGTAAATAAAGCCCACGATGTCTGAGCCTAAATCCTCAAGCCTATGATGCTCCATATCTTCAATGAAAGCGTTAATGCCCTCTAACACGAAAGGATCTTCCGGAAGCTCTATTTCGTCGTAAATGCCCGTGTAAAACACGGGTTCAAAATCTCCGGTAACCTCAACAGCTTTAGCAAAATATCGATATAACATGTCTAAATAGGCTTTAGCATCAGGCGCCGTAATAGGCTTAAGCTTGCGTTCGCCTAAATCTTTAAAATGTCTCTCCAAAACCTTGTAAAAGACAATTTTGTTCATGAAAACATAAGCCATTTCCTTAGCCAGTTGAGAAGCATCTGGCTTGTAGCCGACCTCTTCCGCAAACTTTTCATATTGAGCCTTAAACTCCTCGTTTGTCTTAAGCTTTTTACGTATTAATGGTTCAATAGCCTCTGAAAGCCATGTAACAAAATCCCTGAGCACAACAATAAAGGACCAATCAAGCGGTGTGACAACGACAGGAACCTTTTTGTAAAGGCGGGCTACGGTAATGAGGATTTCTTCGGCGAACTCTTCGTTAATAGTTATACGCTCTCTAACCAAAATTCTATGAGTGTCAAAAGAGAACTTCTCGCCAGCTTCAGGTCTTCTAAATAAGGCGAAAACCCTGCCATTTGTGGTCGCAAAATAAGGTGCTCCAGAATAAATGGCATACCACAAAGCTTGGTCAATAACAACTCTGCTTGTGGGCATGATATTGCGGACAGCCCTATAGTAGCCTTTCTCCTCGTACTTCCGCTTAGTTTCAATAACTAATAAGGGCTTTTTGCCCTCAGCCAGTATAACCGCTAAATCAGCTCTGCGCCCATTAACAGGAAATTGAGTCTTAGGCTCATCAAATCTTACGCCATCAACAGTAAAGCCTCTCTTCTCTAAAACACTAAAAATGTAGTGATGAAGCCTACTTTCAACCTCAGCTTCCTGACTCATACTAAATCAAACTCAAAGCCTAAGGTATATCCTCAAGACTTTATACAAAACCTTACCATTAAATACTTTTCACATATCCCTGAATTTCAAGCTGTTTTTCCGTTAACAGCGACTAACGGAATGCCTATGATGTTGTTCTAATCTGTAGATTTTTATATTTCGTAGGGGATGTTATGTTATGGTGGGATTTGTGTGTTCCGTGGATTGGAAGAGAAGCTTAGGCATTTGATTGAGGTTTTGTCTTCGGCTTTTCTCTGTTTGTTTCAGTATGTGCCTGTGGCTGGCCCTTGGTTTGGCCTTATGGTCTTTCCGTTGGCCTTTTACGTGTTCGGATTCCTTTGGAGCCTTCCAGAATTTAGGGAACAGCAATTTTATCTTTTTCTCTTCGAGCCGAGGCTAATGTTTGGAAGAGTTGTTGCTTTGGTTGGCTTCATAATATTCTTAACAGCTTTGGTTCAGATGCTTAAGGCGGGGCGAAAAGGGCTTTTAACAGGCGGACTTTACTCGGTTGTCAGGCATCCCCAATACTTCGGAATAATGGTTGTGACCTTAGGGTTAACCATAATGGCAATACAATGGTCAGGGTTAAAGCCTAATGTTGTTTTAGTGTGGTTCATCGGGGTTTTAGGCTACGTTTTACTGGCAGGCTATGAGGAGCGATACCTCTCAAGCAGGTTTGAAAAAGAATACCAACAATATAAGCAAAAGGTCCCATTTATCTTTCCAGTAAGCATAAGCAGAATACCCGAGCCTATCCTCACGTTAATAATAACACTAACAATAACCTTCATGCTGACACTCATATAGACGAACCTGAAAATCCACCATAATCTATTCCATTAACGATGACTAACAGAATGTGAATGTAGCTGGATGCTTTGACATTGTTTTAACATTGTTTTTGTCCGCAGTATGGGCGTTGTTCTGAAGCTATGGGAACCGCCCTTCTACAGGCAGCACATTTTTTCAGGAATGCTTTCGGTGTTAACTTTAAAAGATATGCTTTGCTTTTTCATCGGCTATTAATCGAACCTCAACACACTTGGCGCAAACAACAGCGTCAACATTATTTCTAACATCATGTTCTTTTTCATTTTCATCCTCCACTTTTCTGATATTTCAGCTCTATTTTCTTTCTAAGTGCAAAAGCGACGATGGTGAAAATTATAAACAGCGGAAAGACTATGATTGATGGGAACTCTGGGATTACAACATAATCTCCGATCGTGTTCACTTCTTCTTTATGTTCTACGTCATAGGAAACAAACCGTGCCTTTATCTCTGTTATGTCTTCCTCTTTCCAAAAGTGCGATAGTGGAATTTTGAATTCCATGCAACCAGTATCACTGTCATATGCTTGTTCGTCCCATCCCAGTGTAGCTATTCTAACGTAATCCCCTTCCAACCACTCATAGAGACCTACATTGGGTATACCAGCCCAGACAAGAAAGTATTCCCCCATTCCTCTATTCTCGCTTTCATTTTTATAGCTTAATTCAAAAAACACATAGTATCTTACAAAACCTTCATAATATTCAAAAGAATAATACAAAGAGACTTTTATTGCCAAATAAAGATTTCCAGAACTGATATAACCCCACGCCTCAAGCAGATCTGTGGCTATAGGATTATATGCCCGGATATTCCCCTCAACATCAGTGCCTAAAGGTGTTAAACCTAATGCAACCCAGTCATCCATTTTGCCGTCTATCACTATTCCATTCTCCGCTTTTACCGATTGAACGTTAAACGCCAAAGCAAATAAGCCAAACAGCAACAACCAAAGCATTGTCCCAGAAACCGTTTTCTTTACCATTTCCAATCTCCTTTAAGCAACGATATAGTTCCAATTGAGGATATGGATTGCGAATAAATCTTCTGGTGTCCAGAGTTTCTGTAGTGTTTTGAATGTTCTCTTTTGAATACAACGACTGCTAGTGCTGCAATTATGAACAGTAGCAGAAATATAGTTGAAGGAAATTCTGGTATGACTGTGTAAACGTAGTATTCGCCGTTGTTATCATCAACCGCAAAGTTTTCAGCGTTGTCGTATGCAATGATTTTGTATTTTACAAGGGTGTCTGCTTGTTGTCCTTGGATTGTGGCTTCGTATAGCCCTGTTGTAATATTGAAGGTCATGGTTATGTTAGTCCATATTGGGCTATTGTTTATGTTGTATGATAGTATTACGTTTCCTACACCGCTTAAAGAGTCGGTGGCGTTCACCAATATTTTTATTGTTTGGTCTGGTTCAACATCACCTTCAGGCAAACGTTTTGAGGTTATAACTGAAGGCGCAGTTTTATCAAGCTTTATTCCAGTCAGTATTTTATGTGGAAGCTCCTCGTTTCCAGCATTGTCAACACTCCAATACTCCAGTGTATTATTAGCACCTTCAACTGCAATAAGCGGTTGTCCATTTATGCTTACGGCTTTAACAGGTCCATTGTTGATTCGATAATAAGTTTCTGCGACACCACTTTCATGATCCGCAGCCCTTAGGGTTATTGAGAAATCATTATTGTGCCACTCGTCATTGTAATCATCTATACTAACTGGAGGGACGATATCCGGAGGAATCAGAGGAGCAACAGCTGGAATCGTCAAATATGGCTTATAAAACACTTTCCCTTTATAGGGATCATCATGGTAGTCATAAATATATTCTTCAATTAAAGTTTCGTTTGTTGCACCCCACCAGTTATAGGTTGCATTAATATTATTTCCGTACTCAGCATTGTTTACAATATTATAAGGAGTATTGTTGAAAATATTGCAGAAGTTGACATCTGCTTTAAGAGGACCGTAACTAAAATGAATACCATTATCTCCATTGTTGACTATCGTTGAGTTAGTGATCCGAAGTGTCACATATCTTCGTGTACAATTAATACCGGTGCCAGTGTTAAAAGAAATTATGCTTTTACAAATATCTGTCTCTGGATAAGGCGCGCCCGCAGTTTCAATATAGATCCCCTCATGGTTATATAAGACGTTCGATTCTATAATGTATAATAGATGCCGGTAATGAAGAACTGCTCTTTCGTTATTATTTAAAGTTGATTCATAAATTTTCACATAACTTCCAGAATATGCTGTTGCTGGATAAGCACAAATTCCATGTCTATTATAGGAAATCGTAGATGCATATATTTCAGCAGTGGACTCGGCTTCAATCCCCAATCCATTATTAGTAATGGTGCAATTTTTTATAACAAGACGATTGCCAGTGCCATAAGTGGGACAATCATAACTGTATACCGCTATTATGTTAAACCTTAATGTGGAATTTGCAATGGTGAAAGAACGAGAAGGGAAAGGATTTTCCCAAGAATGTTCCACACAATAAATCGCGGTACTTCCGTACTCCACAACAACCCAATCAAGTATGTTTGCTTCTTTTACGCTTCTTTCCGTAAACCAAATCCGATTCCAATCCCCTGGTTTAGGCACTATATTGTTGCTTGTAAATGTTATCTTATATGTGTCGTTTCCTCGAGCTACTAAAGCGCCACGTATAACCAGAGAAGTTCCATCAGTAAACTTGACGGTGACCCCTGGTTCAATTGTAAGAAAAACGTGTTCCTCCACAAAAACGTCCTCCACTACGATATATGGGCTATTTTCTAAAGTCCACGTAGTATTTTCACATATTACTCCGCCAACATATGTACCTGAATAACTATGATTCACAGCTTTTACTAAATCAAAATTGATTCTAATAGATAAAAGAGATAAAGACAAAAATAGCGCAGAAAACACGATGAGCGCTTTCCTTAGCATTCCAATCTCCCTAAAATTAAACCATCAATTAACAAATAAATAAGTTACTGGAGAAATCGTCTATAGTTATTAGTAGTTTGTATTTGTTTGCCCACTATGAAGCAAACATTCCTTTAAGAGACACTAACTGAACTTCTGATTAAAAGCTGTGTAAGATAAGTAAACAAGAATAATGGGTGCATTAGTGTATACGTAATAAACAAGAGAATGATGCAATCTTGAGTCGAATTTCTAAGATTTAAAATAAAGACGTTAATCGTCTATTTGGCTAGCTGTGGTTTTATAAAAGAACCAGCAGCCGTAAGTAAGGTTGCCACGATAAAAATGGTTCTCCAAGTCCAAGATGTGGAATGTTCAATGTTTGCTAGGTCAAGCATTAATAAGAGAACATCCAAAAATATTGCAGTTATGAGTAGCACTCTACTTACCATCAGTCGTCGCTTGCTATTTTGCATATCTTCTACCAACCCCAAGGCCATACAGTAATGTGCCAAGGTGCTCCAGCAGTGTTACAGGAATGAACCACCATATCCCAAGATACTGGTTTGGACAAATTTGGTTCGTGTAGTAACTTGCCTCATTGTATATTGGGATAAACCCGTAGAGAAGAATTACATCCCAGTAACTGTGGAGACAACACTCTGTGGCTACATACATTCCTGAAACAGCTAAGACTAAACCAATAGCACCAAGGAATATTCCACCTATTCCACCGACTATAAGGCCAAGGAGTGCCGCAACAACATCGATGCCCACTTGCTTCCATGATGCCCAGACAATCATCCAACCTTTCAGGTTGTATGGCGCCCCACCAAGGTCCATGCGAGTCGTCCACGAATTGATACATCGTTGGGTCTATGGTTTCTCCAGTGGGAAGGGTCACCTATACTTTGTAGTTTTCACCGCTTAGGGAAGTAAGGTTAAACGAGTATTTCCCAGCAGGAGCAAACACGTTTTGTATCATGTATCCAACGGTTACTCCGTTTGACGTAAACGCACTAACATTGACAAAGTAGCTTCCGCTTTGATTCGTGTAGGTCGTCAAACTATAAATGGATGATCCGATGTCTGACTCAGTCTTGACACTCACCTCGCTCATCTCAAAGTCCTCGCCAATAATGTGCACAAAAGCCGACATTTTTCCGACCATTCGTAGTTATCGAGGTTATCTTAAAGTCCTCATTATAAACTTGTAATAATTTCACCAACGTAGACTACGAGCTTTCCTAGCGTGATTTTTTGAGTGTCACCTTATATCTTTTAGTGTGAAATTGCTGATATCTTTGTAATCCCCAGATATTGAGGATGCTGCCGAAACAGGAAAACTACGAAAGCAAGCAACAACACAGCCACAAGACCAACAGCAATCAACCTCTGACTATGCATTTCCAAAACCGAATAGGCCTTCACCCATACACCTCTATTAAACTTAAGAGGCGCAACCTCGATCCCTAAAGTTCTGCTTTTTTTAGTATGTAAAATTTTTGCTTTTCCCATTTTGGTTTTGGCGCCTCCAAAACATATTTTTAGCTATTGAGGGTTCTAGCGTTTGAGGTTGTTTAAGGTTAAAAGAAAAGTGAATGGCAGAGAGCATGAGCGTTTTATGGATGAATTTGACGAAGAGGGAGGGAGGTTGTGTTGATCCGGTTAGTAGTTTTAGGGTTTATTTGAGTAGGGGGGAGTATGAGAGGGTTAAGCGTTTGTGTAGGGAGCGTGGTTTGAGTCTGTGTAGGGTTATTAGTGATTTTTTGAGGGCTTGTTTGGAGGTGCCTGATTTGGTGGAGAGTCCTGGTGGTGTTAAAGGTTGTTAATGTTTTTTGGGTAGGCCTCGTAGTAGGTTTGAGCGGAAGTTGTGGGAGAAGCGTTTGAAGGGTTTTGGAGGAGGTTAAGGGTGAGGGAAGATGAGGTTGTTTTGCGTTTGAGGGCTAAGCGTGATGTTAAGGCGTGTCAAACGGGTAAGAGGCCATTCATGATGGAAGAAAATTCTATAAAAACATTCCAAAGCAGCGGTCGTCACTATCTGCTGCGGTATATTTAGTGCTGGAAGATTTATTAAAGTTTCTTTCAGTTAGAAATTTATATGTGGATATTTTAACTAATTTATTTAGGAGAAGGGAGAGCGGGAGAGAAAAAATGGAGAGAAAAAAACAGTTGCTCTCCGTGACATTACTATTGCTGACGCTAATTCCTTCAGCGTTGTCAACTTTCGACAACTTTTCATCTCAAATATACACATTAATAGAAAGTAGCAAGTCTTCAACTAACGAAACATTAAGTGCTTCATTATTTCTTTCCGACCATCCACAAGAATTGAGACTTGTTACGAATGCACAATTGATTTTCATAGATACAGCAGGTCCGCCGATAAACACGAGTTTGCCAGCCTTTCAGGATGGATTCATCAAGTTGGAATATGCACTCACACCAGAAGTAGGTAAATTTTTTATAACATTCAACATTTTCTTTGATTTAAGCATAGACAACGAAACTGTAGGCATTTATGCAGACGCTATAATTAATGAGTTCTTTAGAGTTTTTGATTACCAAGGATTGGAACTTCTATGGGCAAACCAAGGAGTTTACCAGTCGCAAATCGTAATTCATAAATCCTTTGGTTACCTACCATATACAAAAGAAGAAGTTTCTAAGTTCCTTCAATTCAGACCAAAAGAAGGCTTAGGCATATTTATTGAAAGCCTTTTAAACAAATATGTTCCGGGAAATGCAACGACTGGATTAACGGCTTCTTACTGGTTAGAAAGAACATCATCAAAACTTCAATGGGTCTTCAGAGTTAATGGGATGACAAGCTCAATCATCCCATGGTATCCACACGACTACTCAGTGGTAATAGACGTTAATGAACTGTTAGGAGATGATATATCAAAGATAACGCCTTCCAACAATCGTGATGTAGAAATTTCTATTCAAACCAACGATACGCTCAAACTTACAAAGGGATTAACAACCTACACAATTACTGTTGAAAGCATCCAACCAGAAGGATACACAATTTCGCCATCTGACTATCCCAATACAGTTGACGTAAAATATGAAACATTGCCAAACGAAAACATAGTAATTAAAATAAATATAGATTCGTCCACTCAGGGTCAATTTGACGAGCTGAATCGACTGATATTGTATCTTGTGGTGGGCGTTTCCACCGTCTTAATCGTGTGGTTGATACTCCGAATTTTCTTCCCACAGTATCAAGGAATCCTAAGGAAAAAACTTAAAGAGGAGGTGAAAACAGAGAAATGAGGGAAAAATGGCGAAAATTTAGTGCTGCCTTTCTCTGCCTTCTGATGTTTTCAACACCGCTGACCAGCAGTCGGTTGTTGGCTATGGTTTTCCAACAGCCAAAAGTGTTCATTGATAGCTTTACCAGCAAGATACAAGTTGAAGGAAACGAATTTGACGCTTTGTATTCCAGTGAAATAACAGAATACCCTAATGGCACAAAAGACATACATCTTTCAATAACGGTTGAAAATATCTCAGAACAATTCCAAAAAATAAGAATGAACTTAACAAAAAGTGTCACCCCTTCAGAAATACAAAATTTAAAAACAAACAATCCAGCGCAAATCTCATCCAGTGCATGTCTTCAAAACTGTATAGTAGGCACAGGGAATCCTTATGGTCTTAGAGAAGAGACATGGGACGGACTTTATGCATTAGTAGCTCCGGGAAGCGACCAGTATTGGATAAAATACAGCCACGACAACAACCTTTGGCGTTACTATCCGATTTTAGAGAATCTGACTAATTTAGACCTGCATTGGGAAATGAAAGGGACACAAAAAATTCACTCGCATATTGGTCGCCAAACTCTGCAAGATTGGATTGCAGGCAATATTACTGACGAGGAAGCTATGAGAAGAATCATAGGCACAAGAGACTTAATCATCTCAATATTGGGCGGAGCAGCCATATCGATTTTTTCATACCTTTATCTCAGTAGTCTTGAAGGACTGATAATAGGCATTGTAGCTTCCATAATAATCTCACTTATACTCTGGTTCCTTTCACTTCTCGGTGTTTCAAAAACAGCGTGGCTCATCAATACGGTTGAGGCGGAAATGGGTGATGGTTTCTGCTGGGCATGGGGTTTCCGCACAACCTATTTTGATGCATACTGTCCAGACGTAGGCTGGCTTGATTACTTAAATGAATACAGTGCAAAATGGGCATCCGAAATACTTTCTAAGTATCATCGATTACAATTGCTTTGTTATGAAGCCAGAGAGTTTAAAATGACGTGGGGTGTTGATAGGGATGAAAGCCCACAAACTTACACTGCAGAACTGTTCTATGATATGATGGTGCCGGCGGGCATATTTGCGGATTATGGAAGCCTCTCTAAATAAGCTACCTTTTGATTTGCTCTTCGTGTCTATGGTGCTTAAACTGTCTAACGTAAATTAAGCCTAAAACAAAGAGGCGGGAGTTTAAGCGTTTGGCTTTTCTTAAGCATGGTAGCTTTCACGGGGCTTTAAGCCATGAGGTTGAACAGGCTCTCCAAGCATGGATTGTTATTCACAGAGGAAAAGCAGTGGTTAAGGTTAGCGAGAAGTTTCCGCATTTGGTTGAGCTTCGCTGTAGGAATTGTGAGTTAAGCTGTAACGCCTGTCAACATTGTGAAGTTGAAGAGGTTTTGTCTTGCGTCTTGGTTCCTCGAGAATGCAAACTTCATAATGTTAGGAGACTTATAAAAGTTGAAGCAGAGTGAGGTCGATTATTGTTGTGTTTTGGCTGCTTTAGGACGTGTTGGAGCGGACTATGCTGAAGTTTTAAGGTTGTTTGGTCGGAGGGGTTTTGAAGCCTAGCAGCTTGTTAAGGATAGGCGTGTCAAAAAGTATGTTTTTGCCTAGTGGGCGGGTTCAGTGGATTGTAGTCGGCGAAAATAGGGACTATCTTATTTGCGAGGCTGTAGGCTACTGTCACTGTGAAGATTTTTATCAGGCTGTTATGGACGGAAGGGTTGAGGTTTGTAAGCATCTGTTTGCGTGGAAGCTTGCAACTAATAATAGAACTCAATCCCAAGGCAAAACTTGAAACGTTAAAAAATTGCAATATCACCTTTTCCGTTAGTAACGTCTAACGGAACCATTTTAGTAGAGTGCCTAGAGTGCCTAAGTTACAAGTGATCTTTTTCATAGCCGTAGATGTTGACTTTCAGATTGTAGGTTGTGTTGCATTTTGGACACTTTAGGTCGGCTATAAAAAAGATAGGGTCTCGTTGACTTTTATCAACTTTGTATTTTTGCACAGAGCCTCCAACATTGCCGCATTTGGGGCAACCGGAGTCGCCTTCATATCCACGAATATTTACAGTTACATTTTCGCCATCCTTAGTTTTCAAGTATAGTTTTCTGCGTGAGCACCATGCATAGATTACCTTTTGTCCACGTATCGTATCTTTAGGCTTAAACTTTACCTTTCCGTTTTTCCCAAGAACAGGTTCCCAGATGTCAGTTATGTGACTCATGCAAACTATGTCGGTCAAATATCGTTAAATAATTTATTTCGTAATCATTTTAATTAATAATTCAGCTTTTAATTAAATATAATTGATTACTTGAGCGCTTAACTCATTAGGTTACCAAACTTTTAAGTTTCTTCTCAAGAAATCTAAGGGGTAGTGTGCGTTTAAGCAGATTAAGTTCGGAAAACATCCATAAATCTGAAACTTCATGAGATACTCTCAGAAAATCTTAGAGTGATTTCTTCAAGAATGGGAAATGGATCTCAAATATTTCTTCACCTTCCAATACTGCTCTTCCAGTGTCAATGGCTCTGAAGTTTTGATGCACATTATATGAAAGCATTGTATAGTATAACCTGTCTATTGCTTTAATTGGTTTTTTAATTGGATGGAAAACTCCCCATTTTGCAAGAAGAGTATAGGTTCGCCTTATTTCAGGCGGAAGCCTAAGGATTCTCTCTAACAAATCAAATATATAAGCTGATTTCTCCAACCTATAAGCATCGTCGGGATTTTTGTCCAAAAGTCTCGTGAGTTGGTCCACCATGCATCGTAGATTAGAGTCTTCTTTTATTTCTTTTAATTCCTTCGATTCTCTGAAGCGTTTCATAGACAAGCACTGATAAAGCAGCCCTTGAAAAAGCACATCGAGGGAGCAACGGAGCAGAACAAAGCCATTATTGTAGAAGTTACATAGAGCATTAATTAGACTTCTGCGAATGGTAAATGTTCCATCCCAATGATATATAATGAAGGCTGAGAGCCTCTCATAGAATTTCCCAATCACCCTTCCATTTTCATCTGATAATACAAAAATTAAGGTATCGCCTAACCGCAGAACATCGTTTACTGCCTTTATTACCTTTCTTTTGCAAAGTAACTCTAGAGTTACTTCTTGTCTTCAACCTGCTGAACTTTTACCAAGGTAAAATGCACTCTTGAATTTTTCTGGCACTAAGTGACCGAAATTTCCGTAGCCAGTTATAGTGATGATGAAAAAGCGTTTCTACTATTCCTTCATCACACTTTTTATTTCCATAATCAGTTTTCTTGTTGCTTCAGCTACGAACTCTCCCCTACTGCGGTAGCCAAGTGTTCCATTTTTTATTAACTTGTCCACTTCTTTAACGAGTTCTTCGGGAAGTTTTATGTTAGCATATGCTTTGACCATGATGCTCCTTTCTTTTGGATAATGTATGGATTATTAAGAAAGGCATAAATACAAAATGGATAAAGTATAATCCATAAGTGGTGCAATGAAACAAGACCGCTGGATTGATCATGAGACAGCCGTAGAGTTGTTGAGAAAAATCTGTAATTTCTTGACTCATGATCACTCCGGAATAGCCGATTTTAAAATTCTAGACGGAAGAGAAGCTATACTTATATCCATGTATACTGGTGCATTTTTTATTCAGGATTTAAATCATAAAGTTAAATTTAGAACAGCATCTCAGGTAACGGAATCTCTCATGTTAGTTCCGTTTGAGAACAATAATTCAGGTGTGATTATTCCTATACTATCCCGTTCGTTAAGTGAATATCTCGAGTTCTTCCCAGATATTCTTGGACCGAAATACTTCTTTATGGTCGACATGTCCAAGTATTATCCGCCCAGCTATTTTAAAGCAAACACCACGATTTATTCTAAATATTATTATGCCTCCATTATGGAAAGGTTGAGTAAAGAAATATTAGAAAATGTTACAAAAGCAGGTTTGCAGCCTTCTGATTGTCTTGTATGGCCTTCTGGCGCTGATGGGGTCTATGGAGAGGATTTTTGGTGTTATGTCGCGGGTGTCGTGTTAAGAGATAAGGGATACTTTATCTCAGATTATAATTTAGGTGGTGGGGATCTATCAGCTTACTTTATACCAGAATACATTACTACGCTTCAAAGTAGTGGGTTAATGAATAAAGGTTGTTTCATCGAGGAACTAGAGATGCTTAGGCTAAAAGACAAATCGCCGGAGAAAATACAAATGAAAAATTACGAAACCATCTTGATAGAGGCTGAGTCGACTGAACTTAGAACTAAAAGCGGGGGCGAAGGAGCTGGGATAGGCCAAGTGGAAAACTATCTATTGAATACAGGTTATAACAAAGCTTTCGTTGCAGGTCCCTACTGTAGCGAAGACAATGTAAAATATCATGATATGGTGGGGCTGATAAGTTGTGATGAGGAGGGAAACTTAATATTCGTTGAAAAAGAGCCGTTTAGGGAAGCCAACCCAAATGATATAAGGCTAATTAAAGAGGTTATAAAGTGTTCATTGCTGAAAAACCTAAATATCGAACATCGGTTTAAATTGTGCCAAACCATTCTGGGTCATAAACCAGAATCATTGTCAGAATATTTCAGTGCGCTTCTGAAAGCGGACTTAGAAACAGTTGTTAAGGAAATCAAGCTGTTATATACAACGCGTACCAGCTATACGGGTTGCCGTTAAGTTCTTTTCTAGCCAACTCCATACATCCGTCTAGGTGTATTTGTTTAATCTTGCTCTCAGCTTCATCTAGACTTCGAACATTTAATGATTTACATATAAACTGTTCAAGTTTGGGATCAGCTATGCTTCTTAAGCGCAAAATCTGAAAAAGCCGGCTTACATCCCGTAAGTCCTTTTCAAGCTTGTTTTGATACACCAAAACTTTTACTACCGCCTCAAGACTTTTTTGCATACGCCACGCTTCCTCTTTTTCCTGTTCGACTTTCTCCTTAGCTTTTCTAAGCTCACTTTTAAGGAGCTTTCGGTAAGCACAAGCTTCTCTAGCTACGAAAAATGGATTTAACCCGAGCTCTTCGTGTAAATCCTTCAAAATGAATTTTTCCGCCTCAACGGAACCCTCGTCGAGAAATTCTTTCGCCTTTTCAATTAGCTCGTTATACTTTGCAAGTTCATCCTTGGCTATAAAAACGGATTGCTCATGCAACCGACGCTTACGTTTAATTTCTTCCCGTCTTCTAAACTCTATATGAGAAGCCTTTTCTAAAAGGAGCCTTGCAAAACCATCAGTTTTGGACATATGGCTCAATCCTCCTTTTGAACTCCTCAAAGGACATTTCACCTTTCACATAACGCATGTAAAGCACAACCTCGTTATGATGTCTTGTTACATAATCCACTAAGTCCATTGCATTCCACCCTTTCTTCTTAGCCCAGTCAAAAACCTCCATAGAAAACTTCAGTTTTTCTGGAGGCAAGTGGAGCATTCCCAGGTTGTAGGCTTTTGTTATAGCATCTATAAAGCTCGGGTCATGGTTTATTTTCCACCCTCTGCTAACAGCCACGTCTACAGCATCACTAACCCTTTTTATCGTTTCCATGGGAAGACCATATTTCCGCAGCTGTGAGTCAAAGTTAAGCAACTCGTCCAACACGGTTAACTCGTCTTTTCTCTCCAAATAGCTAATAGCAAGTAAACGTTTCGATTGCTCCTCGGTCAACACTAACCTCACTGAAGAGAAGGCCTCACCATCTTTCCTTTCTTCAGCTTTCATTCTGGCCTTGAGCGCCATCTGAGTATTTGCCAGCCTTTCTGGAACTGGAATGCCGGCAAGTCTGCAAACCTCAGCCAGTCCTCCTGGATAGAACTTATAAAGTTTTGAACGGTTCAGCTTCTCTGCTTTAAAACGAGTTATTATCTGCCTTATGGACGGAGCCTTCTTATATTCACCGTAAAATTCCTTTGCATAATCGATGATTACCTTTTTCAACTCCATTTTAACTCTATTAAAAAGGGCTGTTTCAGACGTTCTTAAACGTTCTGTAGGTTGTTCCAAACATTCTCGAACGTTCCAAACGTTCTAGGGAACGTTCAACCTCAACTCAACAGCAAAGCCCAACAACGCTCCATATAGGTACATACAATTTCGCCCTGACTTCATTAGCAGGTTAGTTTAAGGAATCGAATACATGCCTTTTACCCGCCATATTCTAGCCTAACAATCGAACGCCTTTACTAAAGACTAATGCGTGATTATTTGTCCGGCTATAAACCATATATGGGTACTGCGTGCATGTGTAATTTCGCTGTCTTTTCTATTCTTGAGTTGCCAAGCAAGAATATTGAGCACAAAACTAAAGATTATGAAGCCGATAATCCACCAATCAAAAGATGTTTTTTGGGGGTCTATGAGCCACTTTTTTCCGGGACCAGCAAGACGAACAAGCTCCCAGCCGGATCGTTCATCATGATTAGGAACCTCGCCTTGACAAAGTTGCCCGTAATTCTCAGCCTCGAGTGCCTCAAGACAAGCCTCCGCTTGATTATGATCGATTTTCAAGCCTAATTTTCGGCATTCCTTTTCGACCCGGTAAGGTGTTACAACACTATTTTTTGCACCCTTTTCGCATAAGCATTTGACGGTTTCCCTTATTTCTTGTGGTCCGCAAACTTTCTTCCCTGGATAATTGGCCTTTTCCATATAATCCCCAGAAACTGGGGAAAGAACTCCCATATATATTTTTGACGGTTGTTGGATATGAGTCAAAAGGCTTGCACGCTTTGGACGAGGGTTGATGACAATATACGGAAAATTGTTGAGGAACTCGCTAAAAGCCAAGGCCTAACCATAAGCGAATACGTCAGGCGCCTTGTAATAGAGGACTTGGATAAGCGCAGCATTTTTACAACAATTCTGAAACAGGAGGTGGCAGCGCGACGCAGAACACATTGAATAAAACCCCCATTCTGCAATGGCTGAGAATCGAAGACATTAAAATTCCAGAGGGCCGAATCCACAGTTATTTCGACGACTATAGAGATTTCGAAGAAAGTGTCCGAGATGAAGGCGTTATTCAACCTGTCCACGTTTTTATGGATTCGGAAGGGAATAAATGGCTTGCAGACGGTCAAAACAGGCTTGAAACAGCTAAGAAACACGGAAAATTTATGATTCAGGCTTATGTGATGCATGGCACTAAACAAGACGCCTTACTTTATAGTGCTAAGCTTAACGTTTTAAGGGGCAAAGTGAACGTTGGAGAGCTTGCCGAGTTTCTATTAAAACTTCGGAAGGGTATGAAAGTTGAAGATATAGCTGAAAGTTTAAGGTTTTCTAAAGGCTATGTTAGTAAACTTTTGAACATAGCAGAAAATAAGTCTGTGTTGGAAAAATTGAAGGCGGGGCTGATTTCGTATAAAGAGGCCTACAATGAGGTTTTGAGCAAGTCTTCCGAAGAGGCGAAAAGTTTCCCGGGGAAACCAGAATCGCAAGAGACAAGACGCGAAGAGAAGCCTACCGAAACTATGCCTATGAAAAGAGAGGAGCCCTTAACGGATGAGGCTTTAGGGTTAACCTCAAGCCTAAAAGAGGCTTTGGAAGAGGGTAAACGCTTCAAACCTTTAGGAGCCGAAGAAGAGGAAGAAGAGAGAAGGGGAAGATGTGCCTTTTGTGGTGGTTATTTCACTTCTAAAAGCGAGATTACGTTTATTGCAGTTCATAAGAAGGAGTGCAAACGAAAAGTTTGGGATTTAATCATAAAAGCTGAAAGGGAGGCTCGAAACGAGTCTTCCCAGCCTTGAAAAGAGGTGGTTTTATGGAAAAAGTTGAGGAGATGGCTAGTAAAGGATTGTCGGACGAAGATTTGGGCCTAGCGCTTGTCGATTGCCTCTTAATAGATAAGCCTAGAGAATCCAGAAGCCTAGATGCATTGGTGTTTGAAGTTGAGTATCGAGACGAGAGATACCGTGTTGGAGTCATAGGCGAGGATGCCCTTGAAAGCGTTAAGAAGCATGGCTACAAAGACAACCAAGGCAAAATACACCTGAGAATTCCAATGAGCAAGCTGAAGAAGCCTATCGGATGGATAAACGAGGCTTACTAAATGCTAAAGGCGCTTTACTCGCTTCCCCTTTTTTATGAGCTTAAATTGGAATTGGGAGCTGAGCCGCTTAATGGCTGAAACGGGAAAGGCTGACTGTGGAATCAAGCCTTCAGAGGCTATGCCAGACGGGCCCCCGCGGCCCATCCGCAGCCAGCCCCTCAAATGTCCAGAGTGCGGTTCAGCCAAAACATGGAAGGATGGATTGAGATACCTTAGCGATGGGAGGAGTGTTCAGCGCTATGTTTGCCGTCTATGCGGTTTTAGATTCAGCGACTCGACTGCGGATGGTAATGTAAAGCTCAACATCGCCGGCCAAGCGCTTGAAAGTTCTAATTCTGGAAAGAATTTTGCTGAGGGATCTGTCCTTAATGTCGATTTCTCCCGCGACGAAACGGTTGAGAATACCGCTCTCTCTTTCAGTGAAGATGTAGGTTCTCACGTTAATCCCTTTGCCACTATTGTAGGGAAAGAGTTAAATGCCTTACGCCACTATAATAG
Source organism: Candidatus Bathyarchaeota archaeon (assembly GCA_018396675.1). Lineage (GTDB taxonomy): Archaea > Thermoproteota > Bathyarchaeia > Bathyarchaeales > Bathycorpusculaceae > JAGTQX01. Next base: position 275,091 of record JAGTQX010000012.1, on the reverse strand, counting down.
GGAACGCCGAGTGTGCGGTAAGGAAAACCTGCCGAAAAACTCGGCCAGCAAGGCGATAGCCTTGGCTGAGGAAAAGGCATTAAGCAAAAAGCGGGCTGCGGGGGCCACACTGCTTCCATTAGACATTAAAGGGAAACTCGTAGAGTTCGCTTGGTGGCTTAAAAAGCAAGGCTACAAAGATTCAACAATAACCAGCAAAGTTAAACTCTTGAAGATACTGGTTCAGAGAGGCGGAAAGCTTGGAGACCCAGAATCCGTCAAGGAAGTCATCGCCAAGCAAAACTGGAGTGAGGGGAGAAAGGAAAATGCCGTTGATGCCTTCACAAGCTATCTAACCTTTGCAGGTGGAGAGTGGGATCCACCTTCATACAGGCGTGTTGACAAGCTTCCTTTCATACCCACCGAACAAGAGCTTGACGCTTTGATAGCTGGCTGCGGGCCTAAGATGGCGTGTTTCCTCCAACTTCTCAAGGAAACGGGCATGAGGGCTGGAGAAGCGTGGAACCTTAAATGGACAGACTTAGACTTTGAAGCTGGGGCAGTGCGTGTAACGCCTGAAAAGGGAAGCGCTCCGAGGTTGCTGAGGATATCGGCTAAATGTCTTTCAATGCTTCAGGCTTTGCCTAGAAAGGGCACGCTAGTATTTGGAGGCTATCCCATAAGGGGCTTTGCTAGAGGCTTTCAGAGAACGCGTAAACTGCTAGCCAAAAAGCTTGGAAACCTAAGACTGCTTCAGATAAGCTTCCATACTTTTAGGCATTGGAAGGCAACCGTGGAATATACTAAAACAAAGGACATTCTACACGTTATGAAGTTGCTGGGACACAAGAACATAAAGAACACGCTAATTTACACTCAGCTGATAGACTTCAAAGAAGATGAGTGGGTCTGCAAGGCTGCAGAAAACGTTGAGGAGGCAAGGCATCTTATAGAAGCGGGATTCGAGTATGTTGACACGATTGATGGCGCTCATCTTTATAGAAAGCGAAAATGACGCGGCTGTCTGTGGGTGGCGCGTAAAAGCCGGGGGTGGGAGTTGAACCCACATATAGCTGCTCTGCAGGCAGCCGCCTGAACCGTTCGGCCACCCCGGCAATGAGTAAAATTTCTTTAAGGTGTAATAAAGGTTTATTGATTCAGCCTTAAGTTTTTCCTGATTTTCTGGTAGATTGTTATTGCTGTTTTTTCGTTTGGAACGTTTTTTATCAGCATGCGCCCATCTTTGAAGAGGGTTATTTCAAAGTTTTTGTAGGTAAAGGCTATGGCCATTGAGGATTTAGCTTGCACTTTGAAGTTCTGTTTTATTTTAGTATAGGCGTTTTCTAGGTTCAGCTTTGTCGTTTTTTGCGGGTTTATGTTCACGGTGTTTCGTCCGCAGAGCCATACAAGCCTTTCGCTTGGTTTTTTGGTTTCAGCTTCAGTTTCGATTTTGCCTCGACATGCCGGGCAGTTTTCTCTTTTGAATATGTCTATTGCGGTGAAGTACATGTCGTGGAAGTCGCATATTAGGAGTTTACCCTTCAGAGGCGTGCCTATTTCAGTTAAAATTTTTATTGCTTCCATGGCTTCCATTGTCCCAATTATCCCAGCAGTTGCGCCAAGTACTCCTCTAACGTCACATGATAGCAAACTATTATCGTCTATGTTTGGCAAAACGCATTCGAGGCATGGTGTTTCAGGCGGCGCAAAAACTGAGAGATTGCCTTCCATGCCTATGGCAGCTCCGAAAACGTATGGAATTTTAAGTTTTGCACATGCACGATTAACCAAGTAACGTGTACGCATGTTGTCCAAACCGTCAACAACACAGTTTACGCCGTCCAGCAACCGTTCAATGTTTTCCGCGTTCACGTTTTCCGCTACGGCTTCAGCTTTAACGAAGGGACTTACTTCTTTCAGCCTCTTCGCGGAAATCTCGGCTTTTGGACGGTTTAAATCCGTGGGCTTATACAAGACTTGTCTATGCAGGTTATGCACCTCTACAGTGTCCTGGTCTATTAGGCGTAGGTGCCCAACTCCTGCAAGCGTTAGATAAAGCGCGGCCACTGTTCCCAAGCCTCCGAGTCCAATAACAGCAACTTTTGATTTGGCAAGTTTTGCTTGCCCTTCGCGTCCAAGCTCTTTTAAGACTAGTTGGCGACTGTAAAAGTCACCATATGAGATGCGTGTTTCATGTTTTCTCATCAATTAACATTCCTTCTTATGCAGCAGAACTAACTATTGCTTGTTTTGCAGTTTAATTTTACCTTTCTTCAAAAACTGTCTTTCGTAGATTTCCCTAACTCTTTGAATTGTATCAGCTTCCTCCGGAGTCTTATCCTCTCTTATGCGGGTTATGCGTGCAAACCGTAAAGCCATGCCGCACTCGTATTTTGGACTTTTCTGAACTTCATTGTAGGCAACTTCAACAACGATTTTTGGAATTACGAAAACTCGCCTATGCTCCTCTTTTATGGCTAACTTTCGGAGGCTTTCGGTAATGGCGGTTATTTCTGTGTCAGTTAAACCCTTGAAAGTTTTGCCCACCGTCAGAAATCTGCCCGTCTCCGTGTCCCGCGCTGCCAGATAATAGTCTGAAAGCCACTTATGTCTGCGCCCGTAACCGTACTCTGCGGCAACAATTACAAGGTCTAACGGTTCAAGAGTCGGCTTTATTTTGAGCCATCGTTTTCCACGGATTCCAGGAACATAGTCACTGTTGATTTTTTTAGCCATAAGGCCTTCATGTCCAACATCTATGGCTTCTTTCAGAAAGCGTTCCGCTTCTTCCAAATTGTCAGTAACAAGCTGCACTGGCATGGGAATATCCCCGATTTTTTCGGCGAGGATTTCTCTTCGTGTATTGTAGGGCAATTTTATGAGACTTTGTCCGTCAGCGTATAAAATGTCAAATACGTAAAGCTTAACTGGAACTGCTGCAACCGCATCGCCTACAGCGTGAACTCGTTTAAATCTTCGCATTAAGTGCTGAAACGGAATAGGATTATCGTCCTCATCAACTGCGATGACTTCGCCTTCTATAATTGCTTCTTCAGCTTTCAGGTTTCTTTTGACAATTTCAACTATTTCAGGAAGACTTTCGGTCACATCGGTAAGTCTTCGACTAAAAATCTTTACGTTTTCGCCCTGTTTGTGGATTTGAACTCTGGCACCGTCAAGCTTATACTCAAAGGCTGTTTTTCCACCATGCTCTCTCAAAGCTTCGGCAATATCACCCGCCATCTGAGCCAACATAAGCTTGACTGGTCTAAAAACTTTGAAGCCTATTTTAAGAAGTCCTTTTCTGCCTTCAGCTTTTGCTATTGCCGCCACCGTGCCAATATCGCCTAAAACCATGCTTGCATGTTGAACGTCGTTAATTGGAATCTGAAAAGCCTTTGAAACCGCTTGTTCCATCAAACCCTCGTGGAAGCCCGTCCGCATTTCGCCTATAAATATTTTAACCAAATATTTCGCCTCAACGGGTGAAGCTGAACTCAACATAGCCTCAACTATACGCTCTTTTTTCTCTCTTGAACCATGCCCCACAGTTTCAGCTATTTTTTCAAGATTTTGCCTAACCTCGCTTATTGTTAGGGTTTTAGCAAACAGAAGCGCTTGCCTTTTCAGCATACTGTTTTCAAGAACTGTTTTAGTTGCCGAGCCGATGTCGCCGGTTTTACTGAAAGCACTTGTAAAGGTTTCCCAGTTGACATTTGTTATGCGCCTTATTATTTCGCCTAGTGTAGTCCAGTTTACTTCGAGAGTTTGCTGACTCCAACTTGGAAATGCGCGTCCCAGAATCATCGAAACCGCTGGCTCAACTTCTTCCGACTTAAGTGTTTTGAGAAAATCAGCAACCATGTTAACCATCAAAGTTCGTTTAGTTGTTTCCTCAAGTTTTTCGCATAACTCTGCAAGGACTTTAAAATGTGTTGGCATGATGTGCACTTTAAACGCTTCTATCACATTATACACAAGAGAGAGTTAAAAGGCGTTTTTTAAGTGAACTAAGCGTAAAAGAAAAAGGTCTGGGAATGTTTAAAATGATTCTTCCAGTTTCGCCTTAATCTCTTTTATTTTCTTTTCTGTTTCTTCAATTTTCTCCTTGTTGCCTAAAGCCTTGTAGCAGTCTCTCGCGTACTCCAACGCGCCTACCCCAAATCTGTCAAAGCCTTTTTGCAAGGATAGCTCCGCAGACTTTAGAAAATACTCAATAGCCTTTTCATAATCTTTAAGCATAAAAGAACACTCGCCAGCCTTGAAAAGCGCGTAGGTTGCGTCAAAGAAATTGTTTGCCTTCTTATAGAGTTCTGCCGCGCGCAGAAAAAGTTCTTTAGCCTCTTCGTACTTGCCCAATTCGCAAAGCGTATTCCCATCTTTATGCAGTTTAACAGGATCGTTCTCTTGCGCCATGACAATCAACTCACAGCACTAAAATGCTAAACTTACAATTTAGGTTTTCTTAATTTAACGCTTCGCTTTAACGTTTAAATGCCTAGCAGGTAACCCTCCAAACCTGTTCGTTCCAACAGACCTCACTATTTGATGGATTCCACCTGCAACAAAAGTCAGAGAACGGGCAATGTCTATCATTGGGTAAGCAATTATTCGCTTGTATTTGCCATCTTTCGACTTAAACGTTCGATAGGCGTACAGAGTCATAAGACCAAAAAGCGGAAAGAATAGAAGCCCCAAAAAAGTAATCAAAGACAAAATCGAATGCGAGAAAAACGTGTAAACAGCCAAAGAGAAGAGAGTTAGAAACCATAGAGTGAAAACTGTTAGGCTCAAGATAACCCACTTTGAGAATATGCTTTTGACGCCCTTAATTTTGGGAAGCAGACCGCCACCTTGCCCATAATGGAAAGTCTGCCTTAAAAGTTCACGCATTGATGACCGATGTTTATGCTTGACGATCATCTCGTTTGTCAGAACTATCTTGTATCCCATCTCGCAAAGACGCTCGGCGAACTCAAGCTCGTCAAAACCATTCTTGAACCTTTCATCAAAAAAACCGACTTTTTCTATTGCTTCTCGCTTCACAGCAAAATTACAACCAACCGGAAAGTACATCGGTGAACTTATTCTATTAATAACCGCCTTTTTTTTAAAAAACCTCAAGACGGGCAAAATGCTTTCATCTGCGTACTGTGCCAAAAAATCGTTGTTGTACCTTAAAACGCTTCCTCCAACGCATCCAACCTTCGGGTCTTGGAAATTTTCAACTATTTTCTTTATCCAATTTTTTGGAACAATGCAGTCATGGTCCGTAAAGGCGATGATTTCTCCGTTGCTGTTTTTTACACCAGTGTTCCTAGCCGCGTTTATGCCCGGCTTTTCTTCAAGTATAAATTTGACAGGGTATTTTGATGCAATTTCTTTTGTATGATCTGTGGAGTTTCCATCAACAATTACGATTTCAAGTTTATCATGGTCGTAGTCAACTCGCATTAGCGAATCCAGCAAATCCTTTATGTGCACAGCTCCGTTTTTCACTGGCACAACAACTGAAACTTGTGGATACGTCTCATTTCCCTTCTCCAACAGTCACCCTTCAATAATTTTTTAATCCAGTTTTAAGGATTTCCTCCACAGCCCTCTCAACTGCTTGGCGACTATTGAATTTGGGTTTCCATCCCAACTGTTTAAGCTTATTGCTGTTTAAGAGCATAAATTTTACGTCTCCCTTCCACCCTCTTCCACCATCAACACCGCCAGTAAACATGTACTGAACATTATTTAACCCCATTTTACCGCAGATTATATCTGCGATTTCCTTTACACTCACCTGATCGTCTGAACCTATGTTGTAGATTTCCACTTTTTCTTTACTGGCTTCTAACCCTATTAGCATTGCTTCTAAACAATCACTCACGTGTAAATAGGATTTCTTCTGCGTTCCATCGCCCAATATTTCGAGACTTTTCGGATTTTCTTTAAGCTTCCTAATGAAATCATGAATTACTCCATGTTTTGTTCGCGCGCCAACAATGTTTGCAAGTCTGTAGATTACGGCTTTAAAACCGTATGTGTAAGCGTAGCTTGCTATCAACGCTTCTGAAGCAAGTTTTGAGGCACCGTACACGGACACTGGCTTGAGAGGCGCGTAATTTTCAGGCGTCGGAATCTCATATGCGTCTCCGTAAACGGTTGAGGAAGAAGTGAAAACTAATGTTTTAACGCTTTCAGCCTTGCGGACAGCCTCAAGAAGATTAAAAGTTGCGAGTACATTCTGCTCGAAATGGAGCGTTGGATTCTCTGAACCGGCTCTAACTTCAGGGTTCGCAGCTAAATGGAAAACCGTTTCACATCCGCTTAAATCATGGGGGATTTTTTCAGACAATAAAAGGTCGCCGAACACAAATTTGAAGTTAGACGTTTCGAACCATTTTTCGATGTTTTCTTTTCTTCCAGCGCTTAGATTGTCAAAAACAACCACATCAAAATTGTTTTGGCACAGTCTGTCCACTAGGTGGCTTCCTATAAAACCCGCTCCACCTGTTACGAAAATTTTACCCGAACATAAATGCGGAGACATGCCTTTTTCCTTCTGCGCTTTCAATTCATTGAATAATGACGTAGTATCATCCGGGTCAGTTTATTTGTATTTTGTTAATGCAATCCACAAACTGTCGCATTCGGGACGAGGGAGAGGCTTTTCGCTGCCGTTTTGAACAAATAAGCGTTCATCTTTTGCGTTAATAAATTCGCCTATCACTGAAGCCTCAATTTTTTCAGCTTTCAAGGTTTTGACTATTTTTTCGGCGAAGCTGGATTTCGCAGAGATAAGCATGGCTCCTGAACTTATCAAATTTAACGGGTCTATTTTGAAGAAGCTGCAAATTTTGCGAGTTTCTTCTGCTACTGGAATTTTATCCGCGAAAACTTTTACGCCAAGTTTTGACGCGTCTGCCATTTCGTGAATCCCGCCTAGAATTCCTCCCTCGGTTGGATCATGCATAGCGTTTACGCCGCCGGTTTTGTAGGCCAGAATGCCGTCTCTTACAACGCTTATTTGGTTAAAGAAATTCTTCGCGGATCTTAACAATTCCTCGGACATGCCCATTTTACGCAAAAGATCGTAACGTTCAGTTGCAAGAATGGCGGTACCCTCAATTCCGGCGCTCTTGGTTAATATCAATTTGTCGCCGGGTTTGGCTCCTCCAGCTGTTACATAATCATTTTTGTCAGTTATTCCTATGACGCAGCCTACTACTATCGGCTCAACAAGCCCAGGGGTAACTTCACAGTGCCCGCCGATTATGGCTACACCCAAATTCTTGGAGGCTTCGTTCATTTGAGAGCAGATTAATCCCACTATTTGCTGGTCAGCTTTTTCCGGAAGCAATATGCACGACAAGAAAAAAGCAGGTTTAACACCGAAGGTTGCAACATCATTCGCGTTAACGTTTACTGCAAGCCACCCTATCCGTTCGACAGCCCCAGTTATTGGATCCATAGAAACGATGAGGGAATTATCGCCAATGTCTATAACTGCTCCGTCAAAGCCGGTGGATGGCCCAATTACAACTTCTTCACGTTTTGCTCCAAGGTTTTTGAAGACGATCTCATTTAGGACTTCCACGGGGACCTTTCCGAGGGGAAGTTTCACTTTTTCACCTCTTCATTTTTTCGTGTAGTTCAGCCTTTAAGCTGTGGTAGTGCACGTTTAACAACTCTGACTATTGGTGTTGCAATTATTAATCCTACGGTCATCTGCCCGATGTTTATGGGGACTTCAGCTAAGGCGAAAACGCCGAGGAAAAGTTGCTCGTAAAGAAAGTAGCCGAAAACCATAATTAAACCGCCGAATATGCATGAGATGACTGCGAAACCGAACTCTGGCTCTGAAATAAAAGAGATAGCGGAAACCAAAATCACCACAAGAATCCCAATAGCGAACCAGAATTCCACCGGAATAAAGACTATGGAAGTTGGGTTTTCAATGGAAACAACGCTTGAATATAATTCAACAAAGCCGCTATAATACAAAAACCCTACAAGGCTGATAAGCATACCCACTAGAACGCCAATTTCTAAGGTGAAAACTCTCCATTCATGCCTCGTGTAATCTTTTGCAAGCTTCCGTCCTTTACGGCTGAGAAAACCGACAATAAAACCTTCTAAGGCTTTAATCACAAGTGTGGCTGGAGCATAATAATAATAGCCGAGAAAAACGTCTGAAAGCATAGAGCCGACGCCTCCGGCGAAAGCTCCAATGAAAGGCCCGAAGAGCAAACTTGCCGTGTAGACCATAGTTTCGCCAATGTTAAAGTAGCCTCGTGTGCTGGGCACGTATACAGTGAAGCTTATTGTTGCTACACAGACAAGCGCAGTGAAAACTCCAGTGACACTTAATTTGCTTGTTAGACTTACTTTTCGCGCGGTCATGTTCATACCTCTTACAATCTTGACAGTATTAAAGGAAGATGCTTGCTTTTAACTTAATATCTAAAAGTGTTGCGCGGACATCTTCACGTATAAGCGAACACTTTAAAAGTTCCGAGTCTCTAACACGTCTGCTCGACTGGATGGCAACACGCTTTTTCCAAATTTCACCGATTTTTAACAATGGGTAGAGGATGCCCTTGAAGATTTGCTTAGCCTCAGCAGACCTTTTTAGAACTATGAAGCTGACACCAGCTAGAGAGGTTAGAAACGAGTAAACGGAGACTCTCCACCATAAATTTTTTAACTCATAATTCTTCAGCATTGTGTACAGTCTATTTTTAACCGAATGAAACAGTTTTCTAGGGCTTAAGGCTCTCACTGGTTCTGCGTCATGAAAGACAATCGCCGATGGAACGAAAACTATTCGGTATCCAAGCAGCCTAACCCTAAAAGAAAAGTCAGTGTCATCATCATAAATGAAGTAGTCGGGGTCAAAACCTCCAGCTTCTTCAAATGCTTTTCGAAGAACAAGGCAGCCAGCTGAAGATGCGGCAAAAATCTCGAAAAGATTCTGGAAACGATATGCTTTAGCGCCTCTTGTCGTATACCATGTTCCTAATGCGTCAATTGCTATTCCAGCGTTATCCATTAAGCGACTATTGCTAGTCATCAATATTTTCGCTTGTGCAATACCTATTTGGGAATCATATTCCATGACTTTCACAAGTTCGGTGAGCCAATTTTCGGTCACGTAAGCATCGTTGTCGAGGAAAGCCAGATACTTGCTTTGTGGGTTTAGAAAATTTTTGTCAACATTGTGGGATGCTGAAGGTCCAATGTCACGGTCGTAGTGAATTACTTTTGCTGTTGGAAAATGTTTTCTGATCCATGTCTCCAAATTTTCGGTTAGACAATCAACTATAATTATTTCATAGTTTGGGTAAACTGTCTTTGTAAGATGGTTTAGGCATTTTTCAAGTTGCTGCGTTCCCTTAAAGTTGATCACGACCACGGAAACCATAGGCCACTTATTTTGCAATTGAGAAGCCACCACATTGTTAGCATGTTAGGAAATCTTGTCTATTACATCTACCCATTTTCTCATGTTCGCGGTTTGAACTTGCCAAAAATTAACGTAAGAAGGAGTCTTAACCAATTTCTCGATATTTTTGTCGATGTGATCGGCCAGTTCAAGGTAACAGTCAGCATACGTCTTAGCGGACAGTTCAGCCTCGTCGCATATTTTCCATAGGTTTTCGTTAATTTCCAGACCGTTGGCCTCTTTCTGCAGATCTTTGAAGACGTTTCTTGCTCTTTTTAGATGTCGACCCACTGGTTTGCCAAGACACAGTTTGTCTCCAATTTGGTCAGCGATTTTTTTGATGAATATTCCAGACCATATGTCGTCGAACCTGTCAATATCGTTAAAGTTCATGTACAACTGGTAAAATGCTGGAACAATTTTAGACATGAAAGAGGTGTTCATGCTGCAAAGCCCAAAGTAAGTGCCATTTCCCAAAATAACCTTGTCTCGCTTACAAGCATCACCTTCTACAGTGCATTTTCCATTTAACCCACCATAATACAATATTGTTAACGCGTCTAAATCTGGGTGGCCACTCCATAGTCCCATGTTTAACACGCAGTTTCCTCCACTGTAAACCCATTCATAGCCTTCGTTTCTACACGATGGAGCATATGGGTGGCCTCTGGGGAAAATCTTTTGATTAGTGTTAAGTTGGATGTTTTCGAGGGTATTATACCATTTTCCAGAGGCGTGCACTGTTACTCCTTTGTCGTTGAATAAATTGTCAAGGTGCCCCCTCAAGAAATCGTCTGGAATAAGCACATCATCATCCAATTCAATTATTATGTCTGCATCTTCTTCGTAGGCTTTAAGGAAACCAAAAGATGTTTCTGCATGACACTTTACTGGAATTAGCTGCAAATATTTCTCGAAAGCTTCTCCGAACCTTTCTTTAAACCATTTTTCCCTCTCTCTAGGTCCATAGTGTTCGTGTGGAATATTCGCCAATAATTTGTCGTTTAAACTGCGAATTTTTTCGTCGCCTTCATCAACTATCAGAATCCTTGTCTCAAGCGGTTCAACATCGCTTTTCAGCATACAAAGGTTTTCTATAGGACTTATGGAAGCGATGACTATGTAGACGCGCATGTGAATCTCCACGAACCTTCGTGATTCTCATAATGGCTACTGTCTATAAATCTTTTCAAATGAACGTTTTATGGCTCTAAACTATGCAGAACGGATAGAATCTCAGCAACCCGCTTTATAGTGGCTCCATCAACTCTGAACTCGCTTTCCACATCGTCCAGTGAATTCAATCGCCCTTGAAACGGGTCTGTTGACTCTGAATCTTCTATGTTTTTTGGTCCCGGGTCTTTTGGCTTTTTCAGCTCGATGATGGCTGGCATAAACATGATAATGATGAAGAGCAGTACTCCGAAAAACAGTGTCAGGATTGATGTTAATGGCGGAATTGGAATCATCATTATCTTTTCAATATTCTGACATGATTCGTAATATAACAGTTTCCATTGCCGGAATGGGCGGTTTTATCCCAGTGATTGCTGTTTTTCCCATTAAGTTTTGATGCGAGAACGTCAAAAAATGCCTTTGTACATATTGGAATGTTGTATAGAAATGTAAAAATTAAGAGAGGCATAAGCCATTGTACCCGCGTCCTTCCATCGATGTATGTACCAACTCCAACTTCGTAAAATGGTGCAAAGTTTCCGACAGCACTGTATAGAGAAACTGCCACTATCATCCATAAAGCAGGAATCCATTGTGAAAATTTCAAAACAAAAAGCGGAATTCCCAAAATCCATGAGAAAAGTGCAAGTACTGGCATGAAATATATGCCAAGCAACAGTAGCCCATCGATTTTTTCAATGAGCTTCAGTTTTTTGCTTTTCAAAACATTCATGGAGTGTTTAAAGGCGCATTGCATATGTCCCTTCGCCCAGCGGTATCGCTGTTTCCAGTAGGCTCGCCAACTTTCGACAGCCTCTTCATAGCATTCAGCGTCTGCAACGTATTTAATTCTGTAACCTGCGAGATAAACCCTGAAAGTTATTTCAGTGTCCTCTGCCAGAATGTTTTCGTCCCATCCTCCCAAAGATTCCAGAACCTCGCGTCTAAACCCACCAACAGTTCCGCCGAACTGTGTTATTAATCCAAGACTGTCACGTGCTTCCTGATCAACACGGTATCCGCCTATTCTTTCTAGAGCCACAAGCCTAGTTACGAGGTTTTGAGGTTCGTTTAGTACAACAACTCTTCCCTGCACGGCGCCAACCTTTGGGTTTTTGAACTCTTTTACAAGTTTTTCAATGATGTCTTTTTGCGGACAGTAATCCGCGTCAAAACAGAGGACTATTTCGCCTGTTGCATATTTCATTCCGGCGTTTAGAGCTGATGCTTTTCCGCGTCCTCCCATATTTTTGTCCCGTTTCAGAACAGTAATGTAATTGTAAATTTTAGAATATTGAGCAGCTATCTTGCCAGTGGCATCAGTTGAAGCGTCATCGATTACTATAACTTGCAACTTGTCTTTTTGGTAGGTTAGCTCGGTCATCCGACGAAGAACCCTCTCTATGACTTTTTCCTCGTTACGGGCGGGTATTAGAATTGACACGGTTGGCGTATAATCTAGATTTTTAGAGACATAGCTTTGCCTTTTTTCCTGACTGTTTTTCAAAGCTGTCACTGTAAAAACATAATGGCGAAGGAGGTAAGCAGCCATAAAAATCGTTACAGATGCGAAAACTGCTTCCAAAAACTCAATCAGCAATCTTCGCCGCTCCTCTATTCCGAGAATTTAATAAGAACGTTAAACTTAGAGACCAAAATGACACAACCCAAAAAAGATTCAAAATCGGCCCAAGAATAAGGTACACTATGCTGAAGGTTCCATTAGTCTGTTCGGCAGCACAACATGCAAATTGATAAAATATAGTGTTCCACAGAAAACAAGTGCCATTTCCAAAAATCATGGCAACTACTTTCCTCTGAAGTGAACCGTTTAATGGAAAAAGCGCCAAAACAAAAAACAAATTGAAGACGACTAACGCTTGCAAAATTTCTTCGTTAAAGTGCAAAGAATAGTAGAAAGTGATACAGAGCAAAGCTCCCAGAGCAAAGCCAAATAACATGTGAATTGATTCCCTCATTTTCACGCTACCTCGCCAATAAACGGCGTATGTTGGAGTTGGATTCGGATAGAGGATATTGCATAGAATTGTTTTAAGGGAATACTTTTAAGAGTTACTCTGAATTACGCTTATCAAAAATCATTTTGTCAAAAACAAAGGTTAAGACTTGAAAAACTTCTTCAGCCGTTAAATTCTCGGTATCCAATATTAGATTAAACGGTGCAAAATCTTCGCCTAAACTGAAACCGTAAAGATGCTTATAAATGGTCTTAGTTTTTTCTTCTTTGTTTTTCAGAGCTTCTAGAGCTTTTTTGACGCTTATGCCGTCTCTTTTTGCCACTCTTTCCGCTCTTTTTTTAAGAGAGGCTTCCAGCCATATTTTGAAACCGTCCTTGATCAGCCACGGCATGGTCCAGCTATCTAAAATAACATTTCCTTGTTTAGCCATCTCCAACAGTTTTTTGTCTACTGCTTTATCGAATTCTGGGTTTCCTTCTCTGTTTTCTAGGAAGGATAAGCCTTCTCTGCTTTCCCACCAGCCTTTCTCAACTGGTTTATAGCCTTTTTCTATGGCTAGGGCTTTTAGGGCATCTCCACCCGAATAATATTTTAAGCCGTATTTTTCAGCCAAATTTTTTGCTAAAGTGCTTTTTCCGCTTCCAGCCATTCCGCAGACACAAATAACCAATGTTTTTTTAGACATGACGCGTTAAGCCTCATGCAAGACTTATTGTTCTAGCAGCCTGTTTTAAAGCAGTTCTTAAGCAGTTGTGACATAATTGCCCACCGTACATGCGCTGGATTCTCCTCTTTGTACGGTTGAATTTTCTAATTTTTGATAATGACAATTGCGGTATACCAGCTAATGGCTTGCTGCAGAGCCTACACACCGCATAAGATGCACCTTCACTTTTATAATGGGTTCCTTGGCGTCCTCCAGGCAAAGCCTTATTGATACGTTTTCTGCTTCGCGTCCGCCTAGCAGGTCTTGGCATTTTGCATCACTCCACAGTAATTATGCCGAATAAATGTGAAAATATGGTGTTAAAGAAGAACGAGCATATCAAATACCACCAGTATAGCGAGGGCAATGATCCAAGTAATGGTATTGGAATTGAGGAGCCTATGCCTGGAAAGAAAGCAATTTCAGATCCCCAGTATACTCCTCCCAAAAATTGCCACACCAATATTAAAGGAATAAAAAATAGAATTGACACCTTCATTGATTGCCACGACATTTTGGCTTGAAGCTGCATAATATACTGCTGCTTTTTCATGAGTTTCTCCACTTGCTTTTTATCTCCAGCTTTCTGAGCTTTGCGAAGTTGCTCGCTCCATTCTGCAACTTCTTTTCTCCAAGCTTTAAGCTGTTCCGGGTTTGTCAATAGACGATTTGCAAGTGATATCAAAAAGGTGATTGCGGCGGCAAGCAGAAATATGAAAAGGGTTGACCAAGGAATGGCTTCCGGCAGTGACAGCGACATTTCATCCCGCTCCTTTTACTCTCCAAATATTCGCCTAAAGGCTGGGTACATTTCAGCCGCTCTCTCCTGCACCAAAATTTCATAATACTGATATATTATGCCCACTGAAAGTAGGATACCTATTCCAGAGCCGAAAACTCCAAAAAAGTCTGACAGACCAGCAATTAAGCCGACTATTATTCCGCCAAGAACCGTGACCGCTGGGATGTAACGCTTTAGAATCTGCTCAATCGCCTTTTCAGAACGTCTATAGCCAGGAATCTGCATGCCAGCGTCTACAAGCTGTTTCGCGACTGTTGACGGCCCTAAACCGCCGACTTCAAGCCAAGTAAGCGAGAAAATAACGCAAAAAGCGATTAAAATCGCTAAATAGCCAAATGCTCTTAAAGGTTCAGCCATAACATTTGAAAGGTTACCCGGCGAAGTTACATAATACACAAGTCCGCCAGTAGGCACATATTGACCTGATGTAGAATCCAGTTTATAAGACCCTAAAAGGTTAACCCAAAAGTTGCTACTTCCCCATGGTTGACTCCAGAGAAGGTAAGAGAAAAAGTATATGTTAGCGAAAAGCGCGGAAGCAAAAATTACAGGAAGGTTTGAAACGTACAACAGTTTTATCGGATAACGACTTCTGAAGCCGCGGTAGCCAGCATAAGCCAGCGGCAGTTCAACTCTGACACCTTCCATGTAGATTATTACAAGAAACGCGACAATTGTAGCGATAAATCCTACTATAGATGGGTAATTGCCTCTAAGCAATAAACCTGACACGGACTTTCCGCTCATTATTGTCTGAATCAAAGCGACAAAAAGCCCAGAGCTGCCATACTCATCAACCCAAGGAGAAGGATGGAAACATTCAAGGAATATTTGCTGCGCAACTCCAGCCATTATGAAGAGGCTGATTCCGCTGCCGAATCCCCAACCTTTCTGGATAAGCTCATCCAAGAGCAGTACAATAAATCCGGCAGCCAAAAGCTGCAAGAATACGATTATGGCTGTTGTGCCTGACAGTGTGCCGTACATCCCGCTTATTATGTAGGCGGAAGCCTGAACTCCGGTTAAAATTATTGCGAAAACCTTGCTAGCCGTGGTGAACAACCCTCTGTCTTCAGGTTTCGACATATCACACTGTATCATTGCTGATCCAACTAAAAGTTGCAAAATCAAACCGGCAGTTACGATTGGGCCTATGCCAAGCTCCATTAGTGTGCCGCGGTTTGAAGCGAAGATTATTCTTAAAGGAGCAAATCTCTCTTCAACTGTACTTGGAATTCCATAAAGGCGGCAAGCGTCGCTAGCCATGACTAGGTATATTATGAGCGCTATTGCAGTCCAGAAAAGTTTTTCATTAAACCCTACTCTGCGTTCTGGAGCTTTGACCTCTGGAATGAACCGCGCGATTGGTTTGAAAGCGTTTAGGAATCTTCCAGCCATGGGTTAACAGCTACTCTCCAGTTTCAGTTTCTTCATGCGATTCTACTAAAACTTGTCCTCCTGCCTCTTTTATTTTTTCGGCGGCAGACTTCGAGCAAGACGCGATTTTCACAACTAAAGGTTTCGTGACCTTTCCTGCGCCCAGAAGCTTCGTGTAACCCAAGTTTTCCAAGTCTATGACTAATTTGCCTTCTTCCTCTTTCACTGGAAATTTCTCAGATATTTGGTCGAGTTCTCCAACATTTATAATTTTTGCTTTCTGCTTTAGGCTCTTGGGCGAAGTGAAGCCTTTCTTTCCGAAGTATTCCGGTTCATACTTTATGACGTACGACCAAGTGTGCTTGTGACGCCCGACTTTTCGCATTCCTTTAGAGCCAGTTTTCCTGTGTTGTCCTACTCTGCCGTAACCTTGCGTTCTCGACCCGCGTTTTTTCCTTATTTTCCTAAGTTTATGAGGCATATTCAATCAGCCACTCTTTTCAAGGCTTTTTCTTCTAATGCTTTCTTAAGCCGTATTTCAAGCACTCCATTTTTGTATTTCGTGCACATTGTCTCTGGAATGACTATTTTTGGTAGATTTAAACTTTTATAGTATTTGCGTCCAGTAGTCTTGGCAGACAATGTTAACCGCTGTTTTTCGGCGTGAACTTTTATGTTTTCACTTTTAAAACCCTTAAGTTCAGCAACAACTATTATGCTATCCTCCTCATTAAAAACATCCAATAAAGGTTCAGGTTCTTTTGAGGTTTCTTTATCTAGAGTTTTCAGGCTTCTGTACCTATACATGTAAGGTTTTCCACGAGTTTTCAAACGCTCAACCTTAAAAACTTTGGGGGTTTTCCTGTTTTCCGCCTCGTCAAGCCTTCTCACGGCTTTGAACCATTTCGGCCTTTTTTCGCTTTTGCGCCACCTCATGCTCGCATTTCTCCCCTTAACACAATGGCATCTTTAAACTGGCTATAAAAGGTATCGCTAGGAAAAAAACGAAAAATGTTCAAATCATTCGCGTGAGGAGATCGTTAATTTTTTCGCCTCGGTATCCCAGTTCGCCGCCAGAGGCATGGCTCTTCTTTATTTTACCTTTAAAGCCTTTTGATGGTGGATGCAATCTAAAGAAGGGCTGAATGTTTGGAAGCCTCCAATAATCGACTTTACAGCTGAATATTGCGTCTGCAAGCTCCTCTAAGGATTTGTAGCCAATTTTTTGAGCGTACGCATCGGTCAATTTCTTGTTTCCAGCGAGTCTTCCACTTGTCTTCAGTAACGCGGTTATGGTTTCTTTTGAAACTTCGCCCCATGTAATGAAATTCTGCGCTGTTTTAAGCATTCCAAGAAACGACGGTCTATCGTCGATTAAAACCGCGTGATTATTACGTTTCAAATTTAACATTAGAAGCGTTTTCCTAACTTCCAGTGGCGCGCTTATGGTACCTCGGATTTTTACGGCTGCTACACATTTACGTTTTTCAGTTTCGCTAGACAATTACCTCACCCAATCCACCGGAGTTATTAGGCTATAGGTTTTCTTTAAGGCATCGAAAACTGCATAAGCGAAGGATGGAACAGTTCTTGTTGAGCCATAGCTTCTGGTCCAACAGTCATGTATTCCAGCAAGGCTAAGAATAACCTTTGCAACTTCACTGGCCACTAGACCCAAACCTCTTGGTCCAGGAACCACGACAATTTTTACACCGCCACATTTTCCCTCAACTTGGAACGGTACTGAATGAGCTTTGCCGCATCCGCATTCCCAACTCCCGCAACCTCGCCTAATTGGAACTATGTTAAGTCTAGCGTTTGCAGCAGCTTTCTCTATTGCTGTTCGCACTTGGCTTGCTTTGCCGGCTCCTAGTCCAATGTAACCGTCCCTGTTTCCGACGGCCACTATAGCCTTGAACCTTGACTTTTCGCCAGCGTCTGTCTGCTTCTGAACAAGGTTAATGTTTATGACCTCTTCTTGAAGATCGGGAATTAACGCATCAACTATTTGAGGTTCGCGTATTGGTAAACCTTCAACAAAAACTTCTTCAATTGATGTGACTTTGCCTTCTTGAATCAATTTTCCAAGACGAGTTTTAGGAACCCATTGCTCTAAACTTCCAGCTTTATCAACCGCCACGTTTCTTACCTCCACCTTTGAAAGCGGAAACTACCGCCTTCTTAACTTCCATAAAATGCTCTGGAAGAGACTCCGGCTTAACATTATTCTTGAGATAAGCTGAGAAAAAAGCAGCGTACTTTTCAGCGTCAGCGGATAACGATTTTGCATATTGAGCAATATTTTCGCCTTTTATACGCTTTTCATCTGGCAGTTTTTCCTCATCGCAAGGCACATTCAAACCAGCGTCCAAAACTCCTTTAAGTGCAGCGAAAACTCTTGCGCCCTTAGTTGGAGAATGTAGTCCTATGTCAGGAACCACCTCGTCTAATCCTTTAGTTTTAGCCTTTAACCCGCATAAGAGCCCAGTCAAATAGGCTGCGGGAACATTACCGCCATGAGCCTTCCATCCGTATTTTTTGATGAGTTCTCTACTATGGGCAGAAACAAGAACTTCGTCTCCTTGAGGTTTCGCGATGATTACTTGGACAGTGACATTTTTGAGAGAGCCTCTAACTACAAGTCGCGGCTTTCCAGAAATTACTAGGGCTTTCCTTTTCCTGTAATCTGTCTTGCCTTCTCTTCGACGCCGATATGGCACACGATATTGTGGACCTCTCGCCATCAGCGTTTCCTCCAAAGCTCATGGGCCTTCAAGTAACGTTCCATATCAGCAATGGACTCGAATCGCCCGCTCTTAATCATAGTATACAGCTTTCGATAAGTGCTCTCAGTTATTATTTTGTTAGTCTTAAGTTCACGGAGTCTCCTTCTTAACGCTCGAACTTTGCTCATCCACGCTTCTTTCTTAGATATTTTCGCTTGCGTTCCACCCGTTTTGGTTCCAGGTCCACGTCTCAAGCCTTTCTTTCTCTTTTCGTGAATAACCCGTGCTCTTGCACGGCTAACACCCTTGTCTTTCAGTGGTTTAATTACACCTTCATGTATTAGTTTCCTAATTTCTTCTCTTGTTATTGCAGCCTCTACATCATCTACTCTATTAGGGTCTATCCAGACTCGTCCTTGCCCAACCTTCAAAATTTGAGCAGCCAAACGTCGCTGGCTTTTAAGGCTTGTCACTGTTCCTCTTTCCTCCCACTAATCTCTTCTGTCTTCTTTCGCCTTTCCCTTGGTTTTTTCTTTTCTTCAGGTTCCTTTTCAGCCTTCTCTTTGGCTTCTTTTGATTCTTCAGCTTTTTCGACTTCTTCTGCCTTTTCCTCAGCAGCTTCCTCCTTCTTCTCTGAAATTTTCTCCTTTGCTTCTCCAAGGTTCAAAATTATTATTTTTTTCTTGTTGGCTTCTCTGATGATTTCAGCCCTTAGCTTTTTACTCACTGTGTGAGCAATGCGAGCGGCTTGGGTTTTAGGATCAATTTTCTTAAGCTCTTCAATATTGTGCACTAAAACTTCCATATAGCCAGACGGGTGAAGTCCTCTGGCGGCTTTCGGTCCTCTGTATCCAACGTTTACAGTGGCTGGCCAGCCCTTGATTTTTCTCCGCATCTTGTTGTCTATGCCTTTGGGCTTGCGCCAATTCTCTTTTAAACGGTCGTAACGCCAGCTCTCTTGCCTCACAAAGTTCGGCTTCTTTCGCTTCACTCTTGCTCTTAATTGCAACGCCTTTTTTATAGCCGCAGAATCCTGTTCGCTCATCACTCCATCCCCTCAGTACGCTCGTACAGGTATATGCCGTCTAGGAAGATTCGCGGGTCTTTCCTTTTCACTTTGGTTGCTTGCTCTATGTTTGCGGCTGTTTGGCTGACATCTTCAATGTTGACTCCTTGAACTATTACGTCTTCGCTTGTTACTTTCACTTTTGCATCGCCGATAATTTTTGCCTTTCTGGGGTTTCTTTCACCAGTGAAGTTTTCAATCAAGACTGTTTTATCCTGAACCTTTACAGAAATTGGAAAGTGCGAAAAAACTATTTTCAGCTTACACGTGTAACCCTTTCTCACTCCGGTGATCATGTTGTTTACGTGCGAGTAAATAGTGCCTACAAGGGCGTTCTCTTTTTTCCTAGGCCAATTAGCCCATATCTTCAAGCTTTTGCCCTGAAGCTCCATATTAATTGCAGCATAAGAAAAATCTCGGGTCAATATTCCTTTTGCGCCTTTAACGGTTACTTTTTTGCCGTCAAGAGTTAACTCTACATCATCTGGGACTTGAATGATTCGTGAAACTTCTATTGCTCGCATAGGCTCATCTCCAGCCTAGTAAACGAATGCCAGGAGTCGCCCTCCAATCTCTTTTTCTTTGGCTTCTTTATGTGATAGCACGCCTCTTGGAGTTGAAATTATCAGCAGTCCCACTTCTCTGGATGGTAGAAACTTCTTTTCCCAGTCCTCAATTTCCTCTAGTTTCACAGGGAAGCGTGGCCTAATCGCGCCGCACTTGTTTATTCTGCCTAGAAGCTGAACCTTAAATTTTCCTGCACGCCCATCGTCGATGAATTCAAATTCGCCAAGATACCCGTTTAATTGCATGACACGCAATACTTTTCCAAGAAGTTTAGAGGCTGGACTAATCACGCATTCGCGCTTATTGCGCAACTCGTTGTTCAAGATTGTTGTCAGCCCATTTGCGAGTACGTCCATCACGCTTTCCCCATTTTATTCATACTTTTGGAAACCAAGTTTTTTAGCTACTTCCCTAAAACAATGCCTACACAAATATAAATTATAACGTCTAATAACAGGCCCGTATGAACCGCAACGCGCGCATGGTCTAGCGCCTTTGCCATATTTCCGTTCACGTTTAGGTTTCTGTTTACCCATAACAGTCCCTCGCACTTAAATTAGACTAGTTCAACCCCCAAAATGTCCTTAACAAAAACTGCAGCCTCCTCAGGATTTAGAACATGATTAGGCCCTATCTTCGACTTCGCCCTCTGTCGGTTTTTAACACGGTTCCCCGGACGATTAACAGAGACGCAAACATCCATTCCGAAAATTCCAACTTCAGGATCATATTTAACGCCGGGAATTTCTATGTGTTCTTTTATGCCGAAGGCAAAGTTGCCGTATTCGTCAAAACAGTTTTTGGGCAGTTTGTAATCAATCACGTGTAAAACTTTTTTGAGGAATTCTATAGCCTTTTGTTTTCTAAGTGTTACTACACATGCCATTGGTTCGCCTCTTCTGATCCCAAAATCTCTTATTGTTTTTTTCGCTTTTTTCTTGCATGGCCTTTGACCGGTTAATTCTTTGAGAACGTTTGAGGCTTTTTCAAGCGGTTCTCCAGATTTTCCGACGCTTATATTGACGACTACTTTTTCGATTCTTGGTTTCAGCATTGGATTCTCTTCCCACTTTTTACGGATTTCATCTTCAGACATTCTGCGTAGCCTCCGGCATAGATATTAGAGGTTGTGTTTCGCCTATTGCAAAAACGAATTTTAGTATTGTTTGGTAACGGTTTTTCTTTTCGTCTTCCACAGTCACTATTGCATCTTTACGTTTCTTTCCTTTTGCCTCCTCGATTTTGATAATTCTGCCGCGTTTTCCTATGTTTTTTCCGCTTGTTATAATCACGAAGGCGTTTTCTTTTATCTTTACATGCCCAAGAACTTGCTTGTCTGGAAGGGAAAGTTTCACGGTGTCAAATGTGTCGTAAACATCTTCTTGCGGGTTCTTTGGGTCTGCCACTTTCACAAGCAGGTTCGAGCCGTCGTGAAAATTGAGCTGCACATGTCCGTTCTTTACAATTCTTTTGTTTTCTATTCTGCAAAGTTTAAAGTTTGCCTCTTCTTTGGTTATTGGATGGAGCAGCAAACCTTTATGTGATGGTAAAACTCGGAAATGTTTATCCAAATCCTGCAGCGAAACAACATCCATTATGCCTACTGGAAAATCATCTTCACGTCTTATCTTGCCATCAACTTGGATTTTTCCTTGAGACGCGATTATTTTTGCTTCCTTTTTTGTTTTTGCAACTCCCAACACATCACGCAGAATTATTGTCAATGGCAAACATTCCTCGAGAGAGTGCGGTCCGGGAGATGGTTTAACAACCCAAGCGAACTCTTTTCGGTGAATGGGCCAGAATCTCGGCGCTGGTTTACGTTTTAAAACTGTTGAGCCACCTTTCTTACCCAATTAAGGCGCCTCCTCGACGGTTTTCTTTTTTCTCGCTTTTGTCCTCGTTTTCGGTTTTTTCTCCTTTTTTCCTTCTTCAGGTTTTTCTTTACTTTCTTTTTCTGGTTTCCTAGACGCGACCTTCCTTTTTCTTTTTGGTTTTTTCTCCGGAGCGGGCAACTCCACAATTTCTTCTTTTTTCTCAAGAGGCTTTTCTTCAACCTTAACCGCTTCCGGACGCTTTTCCACTGGTTTTTCCTCGACTTTTTCTTTCTTTACTTTTCTTCTTTCCAAAATTTTCTTCCGCCACTTATCATCGAGGTTAAGTTTTGTGATCATGACCTTTGACGGGTGTACGGGAACAAAAATTGTTGTTCCATCAACTTTCTCTCGGGTTAAGCCTTCAACATAAATTCTGAACTTTTTCTTGTCGACACGTGTAACTTTGCCTTCAAATCCTTTATGGTCGCCACGCATGACGCGAACGGTGTCGCCGCTTCTAACAGGAAGACTTCGTGTTCCATGAGATTTTCTTAGTTCTGGAGAGAGAAGCGCTGCAAAGTTTTTGTGGCGGATGTGATCTGGCGCTTGGAAGAGTGCTTTTCTCTGTTTGCCCGGTTTTGCGGTTTGAGTTGCTGCTTGCACGTGCATTCACCTCATTATATTATTATGCTGGCTGCGCTTGCTATTCTTGGCCATCTTTCAGCAGCCTCCTTTGCCACTGGTCCGCGAATTTCCGAGCCTTTCATTTCGCCATCAGGCGTTATTATGACGGCTGCGTTATCTTCGAACTGGATCCAGACACCGTCAACTCTTCTGAAAGGCATTCTTTGCCTAACGACCACTGCTTGGAAGACTTTTCTACGCATATCAGGTGATCCATGCTTAACTGAAACAGTCACCATGTCACCTATCGCAGCAGATGGTACACGTCCAAGTCTTCCCTTGTAACTCATAACCTGTATCAACCTCAGTTCTCTGGCTCCTGTGTTGTCGGCGCATTTTAAGATGGAACCAGCTGGCAATCCCTTGGAAAGTTTTGGTCTTTGACCAGTCACTCCTTTCGCGACTAGTCCTCTAG
The DNA here is from genome assembly GCA_018396675.1 of Candidatus Bathyarchaeota archaeon. GTDB lineage: Archaea > Thermoproteota > Bathyarchaeia > Bathyarchaeales > Bathycorpusculaceae > JAGTQX01. The sequence continues at coordinate 252,361 of JAGTQX010000012.1, read as the reverse complement.
ATTTTGCTTTTGCAGCCATGCTACTTCTCCTCCTTCTTTTCTACGACTACGAAGGAAACGGTTTTGCTTATTGGTCGGCACTCGGCAATGGTTACACGGTCGCCTTCTTTAGCATCTATGCATGGCGGATTATGTGACGGTATCCTGCTTCTTCTTCTCTCATATCGCATAAACTTTGAAACATACTTCAGATAGTCGCATCTTACTATGACGGTTTTATCCATCTTGTCGCTGACCACCACGCCTTCCAATACGCGCCCTCTTACTGGAAGACTTCCATGAAACGGGCAATTGCGGTCTTCACATGTTTTTTTAGGCTTTTTAAAAGTTAGGGACATCACCACAACCTCTTAACATGCTTTTTTAGGCGGTCTTCTGGTCTCCCAACAAGAAGTTTACCGTCAATTTCTACAACGGTTCCATCAGAAAATCGAAAATGAAAAACAGACAAGTTCTTCATAACCATTTTCTTTTCGCCATTACAGAGAATAGTGAACGTATTCCGCGTTTCATCAATTATTTTACCGTTTATGCCTTTGCAATAGGGATTTGCGCTTTTGGTAACTTTTGCCTCTGTCCCGATAAACTCGTAAGATATAATGTCAGGCGTCACTTTCACTTCTTTTTACGCTCCTCTTCTTTAGCAGTCTTTAACCCGCGTTTTTGTTCGTTTTCTATTGTCAGGATTCGAGCGATGGCCCTGCGCAGTTCCTTTATTCGTGCTGGATTTTCAACAGCCCCGCCGGCTTTAATCATAGTTTTAAGCCTGACAAGTTCTGTTCTAAAATCGCTCAGTTTCTTTGCACGTTCCTCGGGGGACATTTCACGTATCTCTTTAACGCGGATCAGCGGCATTTACTCAAGCTCTCCTTCTTCTTCCCCGCTTTTTTCTTCAGTGTACTCCTCGGCCTTGTCTTCAGCCGCTTCAGCGGCTGCCTCCTCAAGTTTTTCCTCCACTGGAGGTGTTTCAACTATTTGGATTTTGTCCGGAAACTTTGCGTCTGGAGGCATTATTCTAACCTTTACGCCGTAAATGCCGGGTTTAAGTTGGACATGCATTTCGGCTTTCCGCATATACTTCAAGGCGGGATCTCCGCATTTAGGCAGATACCCGCTTCGGAATTTTTCGTATCTGGCTCTTTCGGTTCTCAATTTTCCGCTAAGGATTATCTCTACGCCTAATGCTCCAGCTTCCATAACTTGGTTTAACGCCCAAAAGCCTGCACGCCTAAAGTGCACGCCACGTTGTAGGGCAGAGGCTATGCGGGAAGCAACAATGTAAGGGTTAAGTTCGGGAACCTCGATTTCTGAAACTGAAATTTGAGGATTTGAGACGTTGAATTTTTCTTCCAAAAATTTTGCAAGTTCTCTTATGGTTTCGCCGCTTCGACCTATAACAAGTCCGGGGCGCATGGCGTAAATCACTATGTGTGTTCCAAGCGGAGTTTCTGAAATGTTTACGCCTCCATATCCAGCCTTCTCAAGTTTCATCTGCAGAAATTCATCTATTTCCGCTCTTTTCCTAGACTTTGAAATAAAATGTTTTACAACAGCCATTACGTTTCCTCCACTGTGGTTTCAGGCTGCTCTTCAAGGGCTAGCTCAATGTGGCATAATGTTTCAAATTTTGGGGTGGCTCTTCCATGCGCTCGTGGCATGTAACGTTTAATTTTCATGCCAGGATACGCGGATGCGTGAATTATTTTGAGTCTTTCAGAGTCTAGACCTTTATTTTCAGCGTTTGCTTCTGCACCTTCAAGGATTTTCAGCACTTGTTTTGCGGCTTTGACTGGGTATCTTCCAGCGTAAGCCTTTTCTAATCCGTGACGGTGTCCAGCTTTCTTCTTGAAACGTTTAAAGGGCACCGCCCTTTTTTTCGCTATAACATCGCGTAAGTATTTTTTGGCTTGAGTTAGCCTCATTCCTTTAATGGCGTTACATACTTCTCGAGCGGATTTATGGGATACTCTAACTTCTCGTCCGCTTGCTTTGACGGTTTTTTCAGGATCTAATGTTTCTTCGGGTATGGAGTATCCCCATTTTGGCACTTGATAGACTCTCCAACTGTGCAATTGAACAGCTACATGCGGATTTATATGGTTTTCCGTTGGTTAAAGCTGTTTTAGGTTGTTTTAAACTTTATAGGCAAAATAAAAAATTTGTTGCAGATGATTTTTTCCTCTGGGCATGCGATGCGTTTATGTTTTTCGAGAATCACTCTAGTATTCGGAATTAATGGACAACGGAGCGAAGATGATTGAGTGAAAAAAACCACATCACCATGTTGCATGGCGCTGGCGGATCGGTTATGCACGAATTAGTCAAGAACTACATTGTGAAGTATTTTGGCGGCGCTGAGGGTTTCGAGGTTCCCATTGAAGCGCTGGATGACGCGGCAGTGGTTGGCGACATAGTTTTGAAAAGCGATTCGCATGCAGTTAAGCCCATATTTTTTCCAGGCGGGGACATTGGACGTTTGGCTGTTTCTGGAACAGTTAACGACATTTCGGTTTTGGGCGCTGAACCATACGCTTTGGCATGCGGTTTCATTCTGGAAGAAGGGTTAGCCCTAACAGATTTTGAGAAAATTTTGGCTAGTATGCAACGAACGTGCCGTGAGGCTGGCGTGAATATAGTTACGGGCGACACAAAAGTTGTAGAAAAAGGAAGCCTAGGCGGCTGCGTAGTAAACGTTTCCGGAATTGGCAGAAGAACTAAAGCTTTAGAAAGAAATTTAACAATTGTGAGGCGGTTCAGAAGCGATTTTGAGGCACGATGGGTTTTAGACTCGAACATACGCCCTGGCGACAAGATAATATTATCTGGAACAATAGGCGACCATGGCGTAGCAGTTTTGTCTGCTCAAGAGGGGTTAAGCTTTGGAAACAGCATAAAATCGGACGTTAAACCATTAAACAGGCTTATCCAACGTTTGCTCGAAAATGTCGGCGGATTAGTAGCTATGAAAGACCCGACACGCGGTGGCTTGGCAGACGCGCTTAACGAGTTCAGCGAGAAATCTCGTGTTGGCATACTAATCTACGAGGACAAAATTCCCATAAGAAAGGATGTTAAAGCAGCTTGCGAAATGCTGGGTTTGGATCCGCTTGAAGTTGGAAATGAAGGAAAAATAGTTATTGGCGCCGTTAAAGAAAAAGCTGAAGAAATATTGAATTTTCTAAAAAAGACTGACGAGGGAAAAGAAGCGGAAATCATTGGTGAAGCAACAGACGCCTTCAGCGGAGTAGCCATGCAAACAGTTGTCGGTGGAAAAAGAATAATCCCAAGACCAGTAGGAGATCCTGTTCCAAGAATCTGTTAAAGCTATTTCTGTTTTCTCCACAAATCAGAAACTCTTCCAGCTTTAACAAGTTTCCATTTACCAAAAAAGTCCTTCTTATAAAAATGATATAAACCGCAACGAGTGCACTGCATAATCCTTCTACCTTTATTGAGGTCTATTTCATAAAGCTCTAAAGGTGAACCGCAATCAATGCATTTACCGCCATATTTTTTATCCGAGTCTGCGCTCATAATGCAAACCACTCCTTCAATTTGCCAAAATAGCGGTTTAAGGTTAAAACACTTTTTGGAAAATAAATAAAAAATAAACGGGTTTTAGGATGGAGGAGGCGGAGGCAACGTCTGCGCTTGAGGAGGCGGGGCGTTGGTTGTTTTTATTGAGAAGAAGGCTACAGCAGCGAGTATCCAGGCGACTAACATAAGCAGGAGACCGATCACAATTATAGTCAAAATAGCGCCTAAAAGCAACAGTAACCCAGCCGTGTTAAACATCTTCTCTCCCGACTTTGCAGAAAGCACATCAAAGCTTCTTTTGAAAAACCAAACACCGATTAAATAAAAAATGAACATTGCAACTGCAGCGAGGATTATGCCACCAGTAAACAGTAAAACAGAACCCGCGGATGCGCCCGCAAGTATGCCACTAAAAACACCGACAGTTAAAACGAACGCAGCAGCGACGACGGCTATCACGTAGAAAATCACTCCGTAAAGCGCGTTTTGGAATATTAAGCTTTCATTGTAGTATTCTGCTAAACCTTTTAGGGCTATGAGTACAAGTATTATGCCTATAATGCCGATTATTGGCACCACTGAGCCTATTGCGGTGAGTATTGCACCTATTCCGCCTAGTGTTTTGTTCGATTCTAAACTCATTTAATAAAACTCTCCGAAGAGGGTTCTAGGTTTTTGTATAAAAGCCTTTCCTTCATCTTCTCTGTTGTTGGAGATAATTGTAAAGTTCTTTTGCATAGTTTACCAAGCTTTCGACACGTTTGCCTAATTCTTCAACTTTCACTTCAAGCTTAACAACTCTCTCGCGCAACTCCACAAGCTCCTTTCTTAACTCTTCTTCAGACATTTTAACACCACATCACGGTATCATCAAACTCCTATACTGGAATATTTATTGTCTTTGCCCATATTCGACACGTCCCTTCTATTCCCACCATACATGCGCCGATAGGCTTTTGCGGAGTGCAAACTTTCATGAAAAGGGGGCATTCTGTAGGTTTTATTTTTCCAATCATTACAAGGTGACATTGACAGCCCGGCGGCAAATCTTTTCCATGTTTGATTTTTATGCCAAACTTTTCACGTGCATCATATTTTATGTATTCTTTTTTTAGTTTGAAGGCGGACAGTGGAAGTTTGCCTAGACCTCGCCATTCCCCATCAGAGATGTCGAAAGTTTGCCTCATAAGCTCTTGAGCCTTAACGTTTCCATCCCAGCTTACTGCTCTGGCATACTCGTTTTCTAAACGAGCCTCGCCATTTTTGATTTGTTTTAGAATCATGTAAACCGCAAACAAAACATCTAAAGGTTCAAAACCGGCGACAACGGTTGGCATGTGGTATAGTTTTGGAAAGATTTCGTAGGCTTTCAAACCGATAATCGTACTAACATGTCCGGGCGCAATAAAACCGTTTATGCGAAGGTCTTCAATTCTTGTTAGAAGCTCCATTGCCGGCGGTATAAGACGGTGAGAAACCAGAAAGCTAATGTTTTTCGGCGGCTTTTTCAGAACTTCCACGGCTGTAGACGGTGCTGTAGTTTCAAACCCTATGGCGAAGAACGCAAAGTCTTTTCTTGGTTCTTTTTCAGCCATTTTAATGGCATCTGCGACGCTGTAAACCACTCTAACGTCTGCACCTTCAGCCTTTGCGTCCAAAAGCGATTTTTCCGAACCTGGGACACGTAAAACATCACCGAAACACGTAACGGTGACGCCTTTCAGTGCAATCTGCACAGCCTCGTCTATTTCCGACGCGGGAGTCACACAAACTGGACAACCCGGTCCAGCGATTACTTCAATGTTTTGGGGAAGAAGACTTCGCAAGCCGAAATGCGTTATTGTCCATTCATGCGTGCCGCAAACGTGGCAAATTTTAACTATACCGCTTTCAGGCGCTATTGTATGCAGTTTTTCGGCTATGCGTCTAGCAAGTTCTGGATCTCTAAACTTTGAATGCTCAACCATTTTGGTTCAACAACTTGTTACTATCTTGTTTTAATTTGTTTTTCAGCTTCTAGGATTTCGTTCCACAAGCGTATCGTTTCTTCGGCTTCAGTCTTACTTAACACTTGAATGGCGTAGCCAGCGTGAACCAAAACGTATTCGCCAACTTTAACGTTTACTAGGGTAACGTCAACTTCTCGCAGGACACCTTCTCCGAAATCAACTTTCGCCTTGCCGTCGTGAACGCTTATGACCTTTGCTGGGATAGCCAAACACATCTTTATCACTGAAAACAGACACAACCAACAATAAATCAATTATGGCAACTAGCCGAAAAACCCGCCAAACACAGCTTGACCAAAAGACAAACCACCGTCGCCTGGTGGAACTGTCTCATGAACAAAAAACTGTAAACCAGCAGATTCGACACGTTCACGCATAATAGTTGTCAATATTTCATTGCATGCAACTCCACCAGAAAAACCAACTGCTTTAATGCTGTTTTCTAGGGCTTTGTTTATTGCTAGTTCAGCTAAACCTTCAGCCAAATAATTGTGTGCAGAAAAAGCCAAATCGGCAACTGTGTTTTTCCCAATGTTTGCAAATATTTCTGTCAACATTTCCGTCGTATTTAAAATGTCACTTTTAACTATTGGTTTTAACTTTAACACGTCTTTGCCCAGCATTGCCGTGGACTCTAGCTTCATGGCTGGTTCACCCTCATATGTGCGTTCAAAACATACGCCCAAAACAGCGGCAACAGCATCTAAGACTCTTCCGCAACTTGTCGTGTTAATTTGGTTACGGTGATTTTTCAATTGTTCGAGAATTAGTTGAACTTCTTTTTCGCCGTGTGGGAAAAACTGTCTATTTTGCATAAGCCAGTCTTCCACGCTAACTTTTTTATGCATTATTCCTGCAGCCATTCTTAAGGGGTAGCGTGTAGCTAAATCTCCACCAATTAGTGGTTGTTTTTCAAGGTGTGCAACGCGTTTAAAATCTGGAGAATCTCTGAACCCGAGTATTACTTCGCCGCCCCAAGCTTCTCCGTCAACGCCGTAACCGTAACCGTCACAACATATGCCAACGATCTCTGAAACATTATGTTCAACCATGAGAGCAGCCACATGCGCAAAATGATGTTGTACTTGAATAAGGCTCCATCGGTTTTTCTCTGCCAAATCATGTGCAAGTTGGGTTGTTGTAAATTTTGGATGTAGATCGCATGCAACGGCTTCAACTTTGCTGTTTGTCAAACCGATCAGGTGATTAGAAGCATTCTCAAGAAAATCGCGCGTTTCAATGTTTTCCACATCCCCAATATGTTGAGATATAAACGCCTTGTTGCCTGTCAAAATGCACGCGGTGTTGTTTAATTCTCCGCCTAGGGCCAGAACACATCTTTTGGCTCGGCTCCTCAAAATTATTGGTGCTGGAGCATAACCTCTTGAACGTCTAACAAAAACAGGTTTTTCACCGTGTAGACGCATAACAGAGTCATCGCATCTGTGCGCGATTCGTCTATTGTGAAACAGAAAATAGTCGACAACGTTACCAAGCGTTTTCAGAGCTTCCTCATCGTCTTTCACTATGGGCTGATTCGGAGGATTAGCACTAGTCATAACAAAAGCTGGTTCATCAGCAGAGTCAAACAACATATAATGTAAGCCAGTGTAAGGAAGCATAACACCAATGTTATGCAAGTCAGGAGCAACAAGTTCTGAAAGGTAGTATTTGCTGCTTTTTTTGAGAAGCACTATTGGACGCGCATAAGAAGTTAAAAGTTCAGCCTCTTTCGGGCTTATCTCTGCGAAGGACTTTGCCGCTTCTAGGCTTCGTGCCATAACGGCGAAAGGCTTCTGCACTCTATGCTTGACTTTTCTCAGCCTTAACAACGGCGCGTCTTTTGTGGTTGCGGTGGCAACATGAAAACCGCCATACCCTTTGACGGCAACAATAAAGCCTTCAGAAATAAGTCTACCCGCCTCTCTTATAGGATCTTTATGTGGCATTAACTTGCCTTTATTGTTTGTTAGGTATGCTTTTGGACCGCATTTTGGGCAAGCAACAGTTTGTGCATGAAAACGTCTGTTCAACGGATCTTGATATTCGTTTTTGCAGAAGCTGCACATTGGAAAATCTTGCATTGTTGTGTTTTCGCGGTCATATGGAAGCCTATCAATAATAGTGTATCTTGGACCACAGTCAGTGCACGTGATAAAAAAGTAGTCGTATCTTGGGTCGTTTTTGTTTCTTAACTCTTTTAGACATTCGTCGCATATGGCTACGTCTGGCGGAATAACAGACCCGGAAAGTTCGGCTTCTTGTGAGCTTTTCTGAATAGTAAATTGCGTAAACTGGTTTTCGCCTTCAAGCCTAACGGTTATCACTTCGTGAATCTGCGCAAGCGGAGGCTTCTTTTCTTTTAAATCTTTCAAAAAACTGTTAATTGCTTTTTCTTCGCCTTCTACGTGAATCTCTACACCCGCGTCTCCCATGTTTCTAACGTAGCCCTTCAAACCGTTTTTCATGGCTATGCGATAAATGAAAGGGCGAAAACCGACGCCTTGAATGATGCCGGTAACTCGGATTTTTAAGCGCAATATGGCCATCCCTTTAGACTTGATTATGAAAGGCTTGTTGCGGGTTTTAAAGTTCGTTGTTCAGATTCTTTCCATAAATAATTAAAGTAGTCTTTGGCAAGTGCTGCTAAACCAGGATGGTCTGACCAGATGGCGCTTATTTCGCCTCTTTCATCGCTGAACAGCAGAAGCACTTCTTTGCCGTCGGATATTGCGCCGCCTCCGAACATCTTGTTTCTGCATCTTACTTCACCGATTCTTGAAAGTGTTCTGTACACGTTTCCGTTTAGACCTTCAAGCATCATGAAGCGGACTTGGATGTTGTCTCCGACGAAGGAGTTGAGAAGAGGATAAAAATCCATTATGAACTCGTCTTTAATGAACGGTAGAGCTATGAGCATTTCTTGCCTACAGTCTTTGGCCATTTCCTTAAATTTTGAAACAATGTTTAATGTGCCTTTAAGAAGCCAGACATCGTATTTTTCCTTGGTTTTCAATTTTGCGTAGAGAGGCAACAGTTCATCCGCCACCATCTTTTCCATTTTAAGCCACTCGTTTTCAATAACGGCTTTTGCTGTTTTTAGAGCAGTTTCCGGCGATTTAGGAAAGTACTTGCTTGGCCTTTTCCGTGTAACTTCTATCCAACCTTTCTTTTCTAGACTGTTTAGAGTTTGGTAAACTTTCGAGTAAGGTATCTGTGCTCCATAGCTTATTTGTTTGGCTGTCAAAGCGCCTTTTTCTAAAAGCATAACGTAGGCGTTTGCTTCGTAATCGGTTAATCCAGCTTTTCTAAGAAGCGGTTTTACTCTTGTGCTCATCAATTATGTAAATAATACTTTTCACCCTATTAAAATTATGGAAATTCTAATATAGCATTACCTACAGCAGAATTTCACGTCATTAAACGTCTACGTGGCGAGTTAAATGTCAAAACCACAAGAAGAGACAAAGTTTGAAACGTACTCCACAAGCATATGTCCAGAATGCCTAAACAAAATTCCCATGAGAATCTACGAAGAGAACGGTGTAATTTATCTTGAAAAGACTTGCCCAGAGCACGGGAAATTCGAGGATATTTACTGGGGAGACGCTGAACTCTTCAAATGGATTTACAAGGAGTGGTACAACGCGAAATATGCTGGACACGGTTTAGAGAACCCCCAAACTGAAACCGTTAAAGGTTGTCCATACGACTGCGGGCTTTGCACACAACACAAATCCCACACGATTCTAGGAATAATAGACGTAACAAACAGGTGTAACATGGCTTGTCCAGTTTGCTTCGCCTACGCTGGAGCAGTAAACTACGTTTACGAACCTACATATGAACAGATTGTGGACATGATTAAATTGCTTAGAAATAATAAGCCCTGGGCGTGTAACGCGCTTCAGTTCAGCGGTGGAGAACCAACAATAAGAAATGACTTGCCACAACTTATTGCAGAGGCTAAGAAGGCAGGGATAACCCATATTGAAGTAAACACCAACGGGTTGCGTCTAGCCCAAGACATTGACTATTTCAAGAAGCTTATGGACGCGGGCCTAAGCACACTTTACCTACAATTTGACGGCTTAAAAGAAGAAATTTACAAAAAAACAAGGGCAAGAACAGACCTTGTCCAAGTGAAGCAGAAGGTTTTGGAAAACTCGAGAAAGGTTGGGTTAGACTCAATAGTTTTGGTTGTCACACTCGCAAGAGGAGTAAACGACAAGGACTTGGGCGACATAATACGCTACGCGGTTGAAAACCACGATGTCGTGCGGTGCGTCAACATCCAACCCATTTCCATGGCGGGCAGAGCCAGAAAAGACGAAATGCGGAAAATGCGCATAACTGTACCTGACACAATCAAGCTTATAGAGGAACAGACAAATGGGAACGTTACAAGGTGGGATTGGCGACCAGTAAACTGGCCTGTGCCAATTTCAAAAGGAATGGAAATAATAAAAAACAGGGCGTATCCAGAGTTTACGATGCATCCAATGTGTGGAGCCGCAACATTCTTGATAATTGAGAATGACAAGACATACAAACCCATAACGCAGTATGTGGATGTTGACAAATTTGCAGAAATCTTCTGGAACATTTACTATTCTGGTGTTAAAGGGAAACGAACCATGGCGAAAATGAAAATGTTAGAGTTTCTGCCGATGGTCAAATCGCCACTCATAAGAGGACTACTCAAGGACGTAATAACTAAAGGAAGCTATGAAGCGCTTGGAAAGTTTATGCGCCGAATAGTCATGATTGGAATAATGCATTTCATGGACGTTTGGAACCTTGACCTTGACCGTGTTCAAAAATGCGTCATACACTACGCGACGCCAGACGGAAAAATTAGACCATTCTGCACCTACAACAGCCTCCACAGGAACACTGTTGAAAAACAGTTTGCAATGTCAGCTAGCGAATGGACTGAAAAAACGGGAAAAAAGCTAAACGAGCCAATATAAAAAAATAAAGACAACAAGGACGAGGAATTTAGGCTTTAGCACCCATCTTCTTAATTTCTTCTTCTCGTAGAACTCTTCGGAGAACCTTGCCGACAGCGCTTAGCGGCAGTTCTTTCCGAATCTCCAATTCTCTTATTGCCTTGTAAGGCGCCACTTTCTCGTTCACAAAATTCATCAGTTCCTCTTCTGTAGCCTTTGCGCCTTCCTTAAGCACTACAAACGCTTTTGGAATTTCGCCGGCGACAGGGTCAGGTTTGCCTATTACTCCGCAGATTTTCACTGCTTGATGCTCGTAGAGAACATCTTCAATTTCCCTTGGATAAACGCTGTAGCCCTTATATTTGATTAAATCTTTTTTGCGGTCAGTTATATAGAAGTAACCGTCTTCATCCATTTTTCCAATATCGCCAGTATAAAGCCACCCATCTCGCAGAACATCAGCAGTCTCCTCGGGCATTTTCCAGTAACCCTTCATAACTTGAGGACCCTTAACTATTAACTCGCCAACTTCGCCAGGAGCCAACTCCTTTTCTCCAGTTTCCACATCAACAATTTTTGCGTCGGTGTCGGGCCAAGGAATACCTATAGAACCGACTTTAACAGTTTTCATACTCTTATCAAGCGGATTACAATGCGTAACTGGCGAAGACTCCGTGAGGCCATAGCCTTCCACCAAGACGCCGCCGGTAACTTCCATAAACTTTTTCTGCACTTCCGGAGGCAACGGAGCCGCGCCGGATATGCAGAACTTTATTGATGTGCAATCATATTTTTGGAGATCAGGATGTGACAGAAGCACAGCATACATTGTTGGAGCACCGCAAAATACTGTTACTCTATGTTTTTGTATTGCTTGGAAAGTGCTTACTGGATCAAATCGTGGAAGCATAACTATTCTTCCAGCAAAGTATATCGGCGCATTCATTCCGGTTGTCATGCCGTAAATGTGGAAAAGCGGAAGCACAGCCAAAACTGTTTCTTCACATTCTTTGGCTTGAAGCCATTCGCTGCACATGACAGCGTTTGAAACAAGATTCATATGTGTAAGCATGGCGCCTTTTGAAACTCCAGTGGTTCCGCCAGTATACTGAAGCGCAGCCAAATCTTCTCTGGGATTTATTTCGATTTTTGGCGGTTTAGCCTCGTATTTTGCTATAAGTTCTGTGAAGAAGTGGATGTTTGGTTTACGCTCAACTTTGTGTGAAGGAATCTTTCCTAGAAGCGAACCTAAAACAGACAAAAGCTTCGGCATGTAATCCTTCAAGCCAGTCACTATAACGTTACGCAATTTTGTTTTCTCTAGAACTTTTTCAACTATGGGATATAACAGGTCCAAAACAACTATAGTTTCGGTTTCTGAATCGTTCACTTGATGCTCAACTTCCCGCTCCCTATAAAGGGGACTAATCGCAGTTACAATCGCACCAGCTTTCAAAGCACCATAATACGCAATAATAAACTGAGGGACATTTGGGAGAAAAATCGCGACTTTGTCGCCCTTTTTCACTCCTAAATCAGCTAGCGCAGTCGCAAACTTGTCAGAAAGCAAGTCTAACTCACGGTATGTTAATTCCCTATCAAAGTAAATCACCGCCGTTTCATTTGGGTGCTTTTGGGCGGAAGCCTTCAAAATTTCAAAAAGTGGCACCTCTGGATAGTCTATCTGTTTTTTGACACCTTGAGGCCAGAACTTGTACCATGGTTTTTCGAGTTTCTCTTCTTCTTTTATCTTCTTTTTCTTTTTTGCTGGCATAACAAGCCCTATTAAAAGTATAAGCGCCGTTTGAAAGTAATAATACTTTCCATAGATGACACTTTTGGGCAACACTTTGCTTTTAATCAGTTTTATTCTGGGCGGGTAAACTCGTAGGTGGGGTTTCCTTCAGAGGACACTTTAGCAACAAGTTTAACCTTCATGCCAACTTTAACTTCTGAAAGCTTAAAGCCTGTAAGCCACGCGAGCACACGCACACCTTCTTTAAGTCTTCCAATTGCAACAGTGTAGGGCTTGTTCTGCTGAAACGTAGTGGGTCGGATAACCACATGCGTAAATGTTTCAATTGTTGCCTCGTTGCTAAGTTCAATCCATTCCATGTCTGACGCTAAACATTTTGGGCAGTCGGCAGCTGGTGGAAAATAGACTGTTTCACATTTTTTGCATTTCGTGGCCAAAACTTTTCCCTGTTTTAGGCCTTCCCAGAATTGTAGCGTCTTGCTTATTGGTATGTCCTGTACGATTTTCATTTCCCTCGATTTTATGGATGGCATAGCCGCCATTTTACTCATCTCCTCAAAATCGTAACGTAACAATAATGCCCGGTTCCGCCCACATTGTGAGCTAAGGCTATGTAATTTTTCATGGGAGCCTGCCTACTCTTTTCAACAGTTTCTTCTCTAAGCTGTTTCGCCAACTCGTATATCATGGAACAGCCTGTTGCTCCTATTGGATGCCCTTTTGCTTTTAAGCCGCCGTCGATGTTGACTGGAATTTTTCCGCCTATTTCAGTCTGCCCTTCCCTAAGTAGTTTTGCGCCTTCACCCTTCTTGCATAGCCCGATATCCTCGTAAGCCAGTATTTCAGCTATTGTAAAGCAGTCATGCACCACAGCGACATCAAGCAAATCTGGCGTAACATTTGCCATTTTGTATGCTTTTTGCGATGCTAAGACGCTTGCCTCCAACCCTACATAGTCCAGTCTTTTACTCATGTTTGCAGTTCCAGAAGCATATCCTACTCCAGCAACCCAGACAGGCGCGTCAATATTAAGCTCTTTGACTTTTTCTTCAGAAGCGAGAATTATTGAGGCAGCTCCGTCGGATGTTGGGCAGCAATCAAAAAGTTTCAGCGGCGAAGCGATAACCATAGATGAGAGAACATCGTCAACTGTTATCCGGTTTTGGAGATGTGCAATTGGATTCATGGAAGCGTACTTGTGGTTTTTGACAGCAACCAAAGCCAAATCTTCTTCTGTCGTTCCATACTTGGCCATGTGAGCAGTCGCATACAACGCGTAATAAGCTGGAAAAGTCAAACCAAAATTGTGAAACTCCCACAGGTAATAGCCAGCCCGCCCAATCCACTCCATCATTGTAGGCGTGTCAATCTCCCTCATCTTCTCAACGCCCAAAGCCGCCGCAATATCGGCTTGTCCACTAGCCACAGCCCAGTAAGCTGTGGAGAACGCTGCGCTTCCGCTTGCGCATGCTGCTTCGCATCGCACAAGTCCCGCGCCTGTTAAACCACAATATTCGGCTGAAACCACGGCTGGCAGAAGCTCCTCGTACCAAGCTCCAGCTCCAGTTGAGCCTACCGCAACAAATTCTATGTCCTTAGGAGCTATTTTAGCATCATCAACCGACGGCTTAAAAGCTTCGAAGGCTAGCTCGGCAACGTTCACGTCGTTTCTTACACCAATTTTGGAACTTCCTACTCCGATAATTGCAACTTTCCTCATTCATAAGCACCTAAATTTGTTTTAAACTATTAAAAAGGGGGATTGGTTATGGAAATCTTTCTACTTTCCTTTGAACTCGGCTTTTCTCCGCGACATAAAGGCTTCTACGCCTTCTTTCAAGTCTTCCGTCGAGAAAGACAAAGCCATAAGCCCAGACTCTATGCGTAGCCCCGCGTCTAAAGGTACTTGTGTCCCAAAGTTTAAAGCGTACTTAGCGTATTTCAAAGCCACTGGCGGGCCTTCGCTTAGTTTTTTGGCTAACTCACGAACCTCATCTCGAAGCTTTTCAAAATGCACAACCTTGTGGACCAAACCTATCTTCAGCGCCTCTTCAGCCTTAAACCTAGTTCCCAACATAACCATTTCCTTTGCCCTTGCCAAGCCAACAATGCGGACAAGCCTTTGAGTGCCACCCCACCCAGGTATGAGACCCAAATTTATTTCTGGACTTCCGAGCTCTGCATGTTCTGCAGCTATTCTGAAGTCGCATGCCAAAGCAAGTTCTAGGCCTCCGCCTAGAGCGAAGCCGTTTATCGCCGCTATAACAGGTTTTGACATTTCTTCTATCTTGCCGAAAACCTTCTGACCCATTCTGGAGAATTCTTCTGCTTTAACTGGCGTCGCCTTTGGAAACATTGTCACGTCTGCACCTGCACTGAAGGCTCTGTCACCGTCGCCGGTTATAACCACGCATCTTACCGATGGGTCTTTTTCAGCAGTATCCAATGCATCTGCAAGTTCTTCCATTAAGACATCGTTGAACGAGTTTAGCCTATGCGGTCGGTTTAGAATTATCCATAGAACGCTTTCTTCTCTTTCCACCTTCACAGTTTCATATGCCTTACTCATGACAAACACCAAATCATGTTTTGGTTTGTAAGCCTATATTACTTTTGGGAATTTCAGAATTTTCTGAGCAGGTACTTTAGCACCGTAAGTTTCTGGATTTCGCTTGTGCCCTCGTAGATTTCAGTTATTTTTGCGTCTCTGTGATATCTTTCAACGCGGTATTCGCCGAGATAACCGTATCCGCCTAATGTTTGGATTGCGAAGTCTGTGGTTTCCATTGCCACGCGGCTTGCATACTGCTTCGCCATCGCAGTTGCCATCGGGTCCATTTTTCCAGCATCTATAAGCCATGCAGCCTTGTATGTCAATAGTCTAGCAGCCTCGATTTTTGTGGCAAGTTCAGACAACATGCAGCCTATGGCTTCGTGCTGTATTATTGGTTGCCCGAAGGCTTCCCTCTGCTTCGAGTATTTGAAAGCTATTTCCCACGCGCCTTGGGCCATGCCAACAGCTTGCGCAGCTACGCCGACTCTTGTCTTGTCAAAGAACTCCATTGAATAATAGAAGCCTCTGTTAAGTTCGCCTACAATATTCCAGTCGGTTACTTTGACGTTGTCAAATCTCACTTCGCCAGTGACGGAGCATCGTATTCCCATTTTGTTATGAAGCTTTGTCGTTTCCAGTCCATGGGTACCCTTGTCCACGACGAACAATGTTTCGCCGCGGTATGTTGGCCTAATTTTTGTGTCGGTCTGCGTCAAAACAACCATGAAGTCAGCTATTGTGGCGTTTGTTATGAACGTTTTTGTGCCGTTTATCCACCATTCATTTCCATATTTTGTGGCTGTCGTCTCCATTCTTGTTATGTCGCTTCCGCTGACGTTTGGTTCTGTGAAAGCTGCCGCGGAGATAAAATCGCCTCTGCATATTGGCGGCAAGTATTTCTCCTTCTGCTCCTTGTTGCCATGGACGAGTATCAGCTCGCTGCCGAAATTTCCACTTGAAACAGCCACGCCAAGCGATGAATCTGCTCTGCAAAGTTCTTCAATTACTAAGCACGTTTCGAGAAGCCCGTAACCTTGACCGCCATACTCGTGTGGAAAGAACATGCTTGTAAATCCAAGTTTGGCAGCCTTTTTGTAAAGCTCCATTGGAAATTCTTCTTTCTTGTCGAGTTCAAGGGCGATTTCTGTCTTGAACTCCTTGTCGCAGAACTCTTTAACCGCGTTTTTTATCCCGATTTGTTCTTCAGTTAATTCAAATTTCATTTAATAAAACCCCCTTCCAGTCTTCTTACCTAGCCAACCTTTGCTTACGTACTCTTCTAACAGCGGACAGGGCTTATACATTTCCATATTGTATTTAGCGTAAAGCTCCTTCAGTTTTTTGAGAACAGCGTCCAAACCGTTTCTATCCGCATATTCACATGGGCCAGAAGGCCAATAAGTGCCAAGCTTCATTCCCGTGTCTATGTCAGCTGGGCTTGCCGCATCTTCATGCATTAGCCAAGCAGCCTCGTTTACGGCTACAGCCCACGACCTTTCAACATCATAGTCTTCAAGAAGGTTAAATGGGATTCTAGGC
This sequence comes from Candidatus Bathyarchaeota archaeon, assembly GCA_018396675.1. Taxonomy (GTDB): domain Archaea; phylum Thermoproteota; class Bathyarchaeia; order Bathyarchaeales; family Bathycorpusculaceae; genus JAGTQX01. The sequence goes on along the minus strand of JAGTQX010000012.1, from coordinate 236,014 downwards.
CTTCCCTTTGTCCAGTCGTAAAAGCCTACGCCGGTTTTTTGTCCAAATTTCCGCTCTTTTATGAGTGGTTCGATTACTTCTGCGCATGGTTTGAAACGCTCGCCGTAAGCTTCGTAGAGTATTTTTCCAACCTCATAGGCTATGTCAAGTCCAACGAAGTCTGCCAGTTCGAACCATCCCATTGGGAAGCCTCCACTGTATTTGACGGACGCGTCTATTCCCTCTTTTGTTGCTTCGCCTCGGTGATAAGCCCAGAAGGCCTCGTTGAAGACTGCTCCGAGCACGCGGTTTACTATGAACCCGCGCACATCTTTTCTCACGACGACTGGTGTTTTTCCAAGTTTTTTGGCAAGTTCGACAAGAGCGTTTATTGTTTCTTGGCTTGTTTTTTCGCCTTTAATAACTTCGACTAAAGCCATTAGTTGTGGTGGGTTGAAGAAGTGCATTCCCGCCACTTTGTCTGGACGGTTTGTGGCGTTTCCCATTTCAGTTATGCTTAAAGTTGAGGTGTTAGAAGCTAAAATCGCATGTGATGGTGCTACGCTGTCAAGTTTGGCGAACACTTGCTTTTTCAGCTCCATGTTTTCTGGAACCGCTTCAACAGCTAGGTCTACGTCTTTTGCTGCTTGCTCGTAGCTTGTTGTTGTGCTTATCCGTGAAAGTGCAGCGTCAACATCTTCTTGTCTGACGCGTTTCTTTTCGGCGAATTTGTTTAGGCTCCAACGGATTTTTTCTACAGCTTTTTGGAGGAGGTCATCGCTTATGTCAACCATCGTTACCTGGTATCCGTTCATAGCCAACAGTTGCGTTATTCCGTGCCCCATTGCCCCAGAACCAATAACTACTGCTTTTTTCATTTTTTCAACCAAACAAATTTCCTCCATTAACACGTGATAAGTGGTTAAGGTAACCTAACGTAATAAAATTTTTGAAAATCCAAGTTTTCACGTTTAAAAATCCGTAAAAATTAAACGAAAAATAAAAAGGGAAATAGGCGTTACTTCGCCAAAAAGTTGGCTATTGTCAACTTCTGAATTTCGCTAGTGCCCTCGTAGATTTCAGTTATTTTCGCACATCTATGGAAACGTTCCACGTGATAGTCCGCCAAATAACCGTATCCGCCGAATATCTGGATTGCATCATCAGTAACTTCCATCGCAACACGACTCGCGTATGCTTTAGCCATTGAAGTTGCCACCGCATTTGGCTTTTCACGGTCGTATGTCCAAGCAGCTTTGTATGTCAATAGGCGGGCAGTTTCAATTTTGATTGCCATTTCAGCCAGTTTAAAGGAAACTGCTTGAAAATTAAACACTGGCTGTCCAAATTGTTTGCGTGTTTTTGCATAATTTAGGGCTTTTTCGAAGGCACCTTGGGCCATGCCAACAGCTTGCGCAGCCACCGTTATTCTTGTTCCGTCAAAAAGTTCAAGCGCATAATAAAATCCTTTGTTGAGTTCGCCTACAAGGTTTTTGGCTGAAACATGCAAGTCACTCATCGCTAAAGAACCCGTCACGCATGGTTTTATTCCCATCTTGCCATGGAGCTTGGTAGCTTCTAAACCCGGCATGCCCTTTTCCGCTAAAAATAGGCTTTGCCCACGGTGTGGCGGAGTTGCGTTGGGGTCCGTTTGACATAGGATGATGAAAGTGTCGGCTATTGGAGCGTTTGTTATAAACTGTTTTGAGCCGTTTATTATCCATTCGTCTCCGTTTTTAACGGCGGTTGAGTCCATTCGGGTTATGTCGCTTCCATGCTCGGGTTCTGTGAAGGCTGCTGCTGCAATTTTTTCACCTCTTGCAAGCGGTGGAATGTATTTCTCTTTCTGTTCGTCTGTTCCATGCTTAAGTAAAACGTCTGGGACCATGAGGTTGCCAAGAGAAACAGCTACGCCAAGTCCTGGGTCGACGCGGCAGAATTCTTCGACGACTATGCATTCCTCTAGGACTCCGTATCCTTGTCCGTCGTATTGTTGTGGTATTCGCATGCTTGTGAAGCCAAGTTTTGCGGCTTTTCTGTAGAGTTCAGTTGGAAACTCTTCTCTTTGGTCATATTCCAATGCAAGCTCAGGCGTGAATTCCTTTTCTGCAAATTCGCGTGCTGCACGTTTTATTTCCATTTGTTCTTCTGTTAGTTTAAAGTCCATTTTTATTTCTCCATCTTTTGACGGCATTATGCTTTCTGTGATTTCAGCTCATTAATTTTGTTTTTCAAAGGCGGTACAACTTTGAACAGGTCTTCAACTACGCCGTAGTCTGAGAAGCTGAATATTGGAGCTTTGGGATCTTTGTTAACGGCGATTATTAAGTCAGAGTTTTTCATTCCTAAAACGTGTTGGAATGCGCCGCTTATTCCGAGAGCCACATAGAGTTTTGGCTTAACAGTTTTACCAGAAGTGCCCACTTGCCTGTCGCTTGGAAGCCAGCCTTTATCCACTATTGGACGTGAGCAAGCTAATACTCCGCCGAGAGATTTTGCCAATTCTTCAACTAGCGGCAGGTTAGCTTGGTCTTTTATGCCTCGCCCAATGCCGACAAGCACTTCAGCCGCAGTTATGTCAACGCCTCCCGGTGGTGGCAAAACGTATTCAATGAACCGTTTTGTAGTTATTTCCTCTGTTAGCGGCGATGGAACTTCTAAAATTTGTCCATTCATTGGTGCAGTGGGTTTTTGCGCTTGGAAGGCTGCCTGCCGCAGTGTCACCATGTAGCTTTCAGACTTGCGAAGTATTGCTTTGGCGTTCACTTTTCCACCATACATTTGCCGTGTAACCGCAAGCGCGTCGCCTTCGAAGGCTACGTCTATACAATCTGTGGCTAATGGAATGCCAATCGCAGCTGCTAGTCTCGGTGCAAGTTCAACACCATATGAAGTGTGTCCGATTATGGTTAATGCTGGTTTGTGTTCCTTGATTAGAGTTGAAAGCACTTTCAAGTAAGCGTCCGAGTTGAAGCTTCCAAGTTTCTCATCTTCAACAACAATAACCTTTTTTGCGTATTCTGTTAGGTTTTTGGCAGATTCTTTAACGTTTTTGCCAAGCAAAACAGTTGTTAGCTCTGCGTTCGTTTTTTCAGCTAGTTCTCTGGCTTTTGTTAACATTTCAAAAGTTATGTCTCGCAGTTGTCCTTGTCTGTGTTCGGCTAGAACAAAGATTTCAGCCATCTAAATCAGCCCCCTTGATTTTAGAATTTCAACAATTTTGGTGGCTATTTCGTCTGGGCTTCCTTGGAGAAATTCTGCTTGTTTCTCAACTGGTGGAACGTAGAGCTTCTCTATTTTCAGCCATGAACCCGATTCGCCAACTTCGCTTTCGTTTAAGCCCGTGTCCGACAATCGCATAACTTTGATTTCCTTCTGCATAGCCTTGCGAATGCCCATGATCGAAACATAGCGAGGCTCATTTATGCCAGTTTGAACAGCAAACAATGCCGGCAATTTGACTTCTAAACGCTCTTCTAAACCGCCTTCGAGTTCACGATTAACCACAGCCTTACCTTCGCCGAGCTCTATCTTTTTAACCATTGCAGCGTGTGGGACACCAAGCAGTTCCGCTAAAACTGGTCCAACAACAGCGCTGCCGTCGTCGCCTGCTTGCGCTCCAGTCAGTATCAAATCAAAATGCATAGTTTTGATAACACTGTGGAGAATCTTTGCCGTAGCAAAAGCGTCGGAACCTTCAAATTTTGGATCCGTCAGACGTATGGCCTTGTCTGCGCCGCGTGCCAAACATTTTCGCAAGGTGCTGTCAGAGTCTTCTGGCCCGACGGTTATGGCTGTCACTGTTCCGCCAAATTTTTCTTTTATCCGCACTGCTTCTTCCAAAGCGTAATCGTCCCACTCGTTGATGTCGAAGACTAAACCTGTTTTCTCAATTTTTTTGCCGCTTGCGTCGATTTTCAATTCTGCTTCAGCTGTTTCTGGAACTTGCTTAACACAAACGATTACATCCAAATTGATTCTCTCCTTAACACTCTTGGAATTGTGTTCACAGTCGCTTTTCATATAATTTTTGCTTACAAACACCAGTTTCAAAACATTGTTTAATAAAAAACTGTACTGCAAAAAACAGAAACATAAGTAATCCTGTTTTTTCAATAGGCTATTCGTGTTTGACTTGTTTCTTCAGAATTTCCTTGGCTTTTTCAACGGCTTCCTGAAGCTTTTCTACGCGTGTTCCTCCACCTTGGGCAAAGTTGGGTCTTCCTCCACCGCCTCCACCTATAATTTTTGAGGCTTCTTTGACCATCTCGCTCGCGTTCACGCCTTTTTCCAGAGCAGTTTTTCCGGCAAGAATCATTATTCTTGCGTTTTTTTCATCAGCTCCATAGAATATGGTTACTGTTGTATCGTCGCGTTTTATTATCTCGTTTGCTGTTTGAACCATGCGGTCAACATCAATATCTTCGCCGAAGTCGTAAAGCACCATTTTCACACTTCCAACCTCTTCGGTTTTGAAAACTGCAGTATTCTCATGCGCTTTTGTGCTGTCGCGAACAGCTAATTCTTTTATAAGCCTTCTTCTTTCAGCGTTAGCTTCTTTCAGTTCTTTGACAAGTTTCTCCGCGGTCTTGTCCAGTTTTTCGAGTGGTGCGTTCAAAGTTTCTGAAATTCGCCACAGCAACTCTTCGTTTTTCTGTATGTCTTTTAGTGCGTTTATTCCGACGGAGTATACGAGCCGTTCGACGCCGTCTTGGATTCTCTCGGAATGAATTATTTTGATTAAACCTATCTCGCCAGTGTTCTGTACATGAGTCCCAGCGCATGCTTCAACTTCCCAATCTCCAATTTTCACCACGCGAATTTCTTTTCCTGGAACAGCGCCGCCTTGATATAGCCTAAAACCGTAGCGTTTTTCTGCTTCAGTTCGTGGCATCCACGAGATTTCAACAGGTATATGCCTAAAAATCGCCTCGTTCGCCAAAATCTCGATTTTTTGCACTTCTTCGCGTGTGAGTCTGCGATAATGGGAAATGTCAAGCCTCGAATTTTCAACGCTTTTCTGTGTGCCAAACTGCCAAACATGCTGTCCAAGAACACGTCGCGCAGCAGCATTAACCACATGCGTAGCGGTGTGACTCTTCATTAACACGTAACGTTTTTCCCAGTCTATCGCTCCTTTAACAATGCTGCCTTCTTTTGGAAGTTTCTCTCCACTGATTTCATGGACTATTACTTTGCCAACCTTTTGAACCCCAACAACTTCAGCCTTATCGCCATCGAATATCAAAAAACCGCCGTCGGCTGGCTGTCCTCCACCTTCCGGATAAAAACACGTTTTGTCGAGAACAATATACTTGCCTTCGAAAACTTTGATAACTTTGGCTTCAAACTCTTTCATGTACTGGTCTTTATAGTAGAGCATTTCGGTTTCTGGAAGATTCGTAACCGCGTTTTCAAGCCATTTTTCGTGTTTAACTTCTTCTGTCTGCTTAGAAGTTTGCATGTGTCTTTCGGCAATTAGTGAGTAAAAGTTCTCGGGAACTTCAACGTTTAAACCCTCGTTTTTTGCGGTTTCTTTCACGATTTCTGGTGGAAGACCATGAGAATCATACAGTTCTGTTAAAGTTTCAACTGGAACTTTTTTTACGCCTTTAGTTTTCAGTTCTTGGGCTATACGTTTCACTAGGACTTCGCCACGTTTTATCGTTTCCTTGAATTTTTCTTCTTCTACGGCTAGAATCTCCATGATTTCGTTTCGCATCTCTTTAAGGTGCGGATAATCTTCAGACCAATAATTGATTTGCATGTCAAAAACATCATAAAGCCTATCCGTTATTCCCAGCATCCTCAAAAGACGATATACTCTACGGAACAAAAGTCTAGCCAAGTACCCTTCCTGGATATTCGACGGAACAACCCCTTCAGAAAGTATGAAGCTCAAACATTTCGTGTGATCCGCAACTGCAAAAGCGTTCTCCACTGGAGACAAAACCTTGTCAAGCTTATCAGCTTCTATATCTACAATTTCAGCGATTTTCCTTCTAATCTCAAGCATATTTGCTGTTTTGTCAAGACTTATTAGGCTTGAAACACGTGCGACCTTAACAAGTAAGTCTCTGTCAACTTTGCCTATTCCAGTCATCTTGAAGATCTCGTCAAGTAAATTGCCGTAAATAGTGTGGAAAGCGCTTGGGGCGCCTTGAGAAAGCCAAGTGAAACGGTCTATGCCGTAACCAGTGTCAACTGTACGTATAGGCAGTTTGACGAACTTGTCGCCAACAACTTTGTACTGCATAAAAACAAGTGTGGCAACCTCTAAACCTCTGACTATACATTCTAGGCAAGGCCCAGCGTTCCCACCACCCGACCAAACTTCTTCCTTGTAGGTTACATCTTCAGGTTTTATGCCAAGCTCTTCGGTGGCGAAAGCATGATGGTACCTAACGGTTTGATCTTTCCAATAAACTTCTTTATCTGGGTAGTTAAACGCGTGATGCCCGCCCATCTCGAAAATTGTTACGTATTTGCCGAAAGTTGGTCCAGTGTTGGTTATGTCAACAAGTCGGATACATGGTTGAACGATGACTAATGGGTTTGCTGGTGGTGGCGCAATTCCTTCAGTTACATACGGTTGAAAGTCTATTATGCTTGCGTGAGTCAGGTAAATGTCGTCTCTCCACCGCGCAACTACGGGGTAGGGTTTTATGCGCGTGTGACCATGCCTTTCAAAAAAGGATAGAAAGGCTTCACGCATTTCACGCAGAGTATAACTCCTTTTAGTGGGCGGATTATCTATAAAACTGTATACCGCGCAACCTTCTGCCCTCGCTTCACCGCATGTTTCCTGCTCGGGTTTAAGCGTCCAAAAATATGTTCCGCAGGTTGGACAACGTTTTCTAATATAGCCTAACTCTTTGAAAAAAGGAAGTGCATATTCTTCGGCTGGAAACTGTTCCAATTTTTAACAACGCTCCAGATCAGCGTATTTGGGACTTATGGCTTTTAATGGATAAACGAGTCTCGAACATTTAACCATTTCACTAACCAAGCTTGAAGCCGATCAGAAAACCAGCGGTAAAACTTGCGGCAAAAGGGATCAGAGATATCGCGTTTACAAACCATGAAAATGCGCCGCTGGCCAACCCGAGAAAGTTACTTATCGCTTCTAAAAGTGCAGAGTAGTTTACGCTTATAACGCCTTCTACGCCCAGATAAATGAGAAATGCAATAAACAAGCCGACAAGAACAAGGATAAGTTTGCTCAATTTTTTCAGGGCATATCCAACTATTAAGCCGCCTATGCCTCCCAAACCCAGTTGGTAAACAATCGATGGCAAAACTTCACTCATTAAAGATCTTCTCTAAAAGTAAGAGAGCACCTTACACTGTTTTAAAGCTTATTGAGTTAATAGAGCCTATTATAATCCGTAAAAAAATGGAGGTGAAAACTCTTGGACATACTGGAGATATACATACTTAACCTAGCTTTAACAATTGGAATGTTTATTGTCTTGACTTTTAGAGCTTGGATTGAACTAAAAAATTATAAAATTATGTGGAAAGAGTTGGAGTGGAAGCAAACTTATCAAATGGTTGGGCGAGTGCTTAGGGCTGAAAAAGATTTGTTTTCAAAAGTTGAAGGCGGTGACGAGCTCTACGGGCTTCTTTGCGAAATCTTCAAAGTAAGAGAAAGCTAAGAACGTGCATCGGCAAACTATGGAAAGTGCCACTCATCAATTAACTTGCCAAACTGGGCACGTCGCTTCTCCATTCCGTAGCGCACGAAGGGTTTTGTTAGATGCCGTTGAGACCTCGGCGAAGTAATATACAAGCCTTTTTTAACTTCGCGTTTAATTTTAATAGCAACCTTACCAATTTTCGGAAAACGTGAATTACACTTCTCACATCTGAAACCTTTGCCCTTTCCCATAGATTTTAACCTTTTACCACATTTAGGACAAAATGGATTAAGGTAAACTATTTCTGGCGCAAGCTTCAGCAAACGCAGTTTCTCAAGGTTCACAGTCAACGAAGTATTTTGGGATGGGCACCTAACGCCACCATATATTTCAACATAATCTCCAACAACTAGTTTGCTTGCCACTTTTCTTAAAAAACCAGTGGGTTCATAAGCAGCACAGTCCACACGGGCACTTTCGTCTTCGATGGATAAAATGACGTGTCTTCCCGGAATTATCCTTGGATTTGATGCAACAGTTCCTCGAGCAACAATAGGATGATAAGGTTTTACTTGATTCAGCTGTTTGACACGTTTCAAATGGGCGTCAGTGCCATGATTAGTGCGAAATATAACCCATCGTTCCACTGGTTCAAGCGGTTTAACCATTTCAAAAGCTTTTTTCACAATTTCCGGACTTTCACCTCTTATGCCGAGAAGAATCGGGTCTGGTCCGCGCGGAGTTATCAGAATCCTGCCAGTTTCTGGGTCAAGATTGTTGAACGTGTAAGGAGCCGTTGCCTTGTCCATAACTATGACTGAAGACTTGTCTATTTTTCGTTCTGAACCGTAATTTTCCGGCGAACGATACGCAATAATTTCGAACGTGTGATCGCCTTTGAGGGGTTCGCCTATGGCTGCCAAACCACCAATTATTCCGCGACCACCTTTAAATCCTAAAGCTTCAGCTTTGAAACGTTTCAAGAGTTTAACGGCTGTTTTCATGTTAACGATTCCCGTTATTGCGTTTCTTGCAAAATTTTGCAATTCTAATGGGATTTTTGCTCTTTTAAAAAAAACAATGCCCGGATCTGTGCCCTTATAATCAAAATCTGCATGTTCCTCCACGGTGGCTATAACCGTTTCTTTGATTTTGTCAAAAATATTTTCATTGCATTTTATCCTTAGGCACAAGGCACCGTTTCCTCGGGTTTTCCATGGAACGTTTGGGTTAAGCCTAACCAAGTTTGGATAGTCAATAAACTGTGCTCCGAGCTTGAGCAGTTTTTCCACTAGAAGAGCTGCAATGTGTGTCGTGCATCCCTGTTTAGGCGAATCCGTGTCATCCAAGCCTATGTGAATCTGTTGAAGAGCCATTTACAGCAGCCTATAAGCTTCATTATTTTTAAGGCTAAAAAGGATATGCCCTAGCGCATCCCAGAAGGATAGGGAAATAAAGAAGGAGAATATGCTACTTCGTTTGTTCTTCGACTATTATCATTGTAAGCGTTGATCTGACTTTGTCAAGTCTTCTGACACGCCAAGTAACAATTTCCTTCAGCTTGTCCATCGTCTCTGCGCCGACTCTGGCAATTATGTCGTATACACCGTAAACAGCATAGGCTTCTTCAACACCCTCGATTTTTTTCAGGTCCTTTAGGACATTTGCTTCTGAACCTATTTCCGTGTTGATTAATACAAAGGCTTTAGGCATTTAAACCTCCTCGTATTATTGTTGTTGTGATTCCTTAAAATATTTTGTTGTCTCCACAGTATCCCAGCAAGGATGCATCACTCAAAATGTTCTTATTCCATAATAAACAATAGTAGTAGAGTAAGGTTTAGAATATGATTTCAGAAGGAAAATGTGAAGATTGCATTACAAGCCGTGAAATGCGAGCTTTAGAGTTAAACGCCGAATATTTTGGGATTTCTCAGCTTCAACTTATGGAAAACGCTGGACATAGCGTAGCAACAGAAATAGCTTCGAGATTCACGACAGATAAAGGTGTTACAGTCTTCTGCGGTCTAGGCGGCAATGGTGGTGACGGTTTCGTCGTGGCGCGGCATCTTTCAGCCATGGGCTTCAAAGTCACCGTGATTCTCGCAGGTAAAGCCAAGGAGATCTCCCACAAGGCTGCGCTAGAAAACTTTGAGGCGTTAAAGTTTTTAAGAGAAAGTGTAACGGTTCACGAAGTTTATGACAGCGCACTTATACCAGACAATAAAGCGGAGATAGTTGTTGACGCACTTCTTGGAACAGGAACTAAAGGCACAGTTAAACCGCCGATATTGCAGTTTATTGAGAAGATTAACTCTTTAAACGCCTTTAAAATCTCCATTGACGTGCCTACAGGCGTGGATTCAGACACTGGTGAAGTGTTAGGAAAAGCCGTAAAAGCCAACTTAACAATAACTTTCCACAAAATTAAGAAAGGACTTGAAAACGCAAAGGACTACGTTGGCGAACTAATCGTCAAAGAAATCGGCTTGCCAAAAGAGCTTGAAAACTACGCTGGACCAGGAGACGTTAAATTGGCATCAAAAACGCGCATTTCTGAAGCTCATAAAGGAGATTTTGGAAGACTACTCGTCGTAGGCGGAAGCGAAACTTTCTCTGGTGCTCCGGCTCTTGTGGCGCTTGCAGCTTTACGAACAGGCGTTGATTTAGTATATGTTGCATCTCCATGGAAAACTGCCCATGACATTTCAGCAATGTCACCTGACCTTATCACTATAAAACTTGATGGCGAACACCTAAACACGGACAACATATCACAGTTAAAAAACTACATCGAAAGAGTCGATGCTGTGGCCATTGGCCCGGGACTGGGACTTCACACTGAAACAAAAGAAGCTGTTAGGATTTTAATTGAATCCGTTGAAAGCATAGGCAAGCCGCTTTTGCTTGACGCTGACGGTTTGAAAGCCTTCGCGGAGTTCAAAAGGAAGCTTAAAGTGCCAGCAGTGTTAACTCCGCATTCTGGAGAATATGCCACGCTTACGGGTGCAAGGCTACCTGAAAATCTTGATGAGAAGATTTCAGGGGCGCAGAAAACCGCTGCAGAGCTTGGTGCGGTGTTGCTTTTGAAGGGGCATGTCGATGTGATTGCCGACTGGAAACGCTTTAAGCTTAATTTTACTGGAAATCCGGGAATGACTGTTGGCGGAACTGGAGATGTGCTTTCAGGGATTGTCAGTGCATTACTGGCTCAAGGCGTAGACCCGTTTGAGGCCGCAGTTGCTGGAGCCTTCGTTAACGGTGCTGCTGGAGATTTCGCTCTGGAAGAGCAAGGCTATCACATGGTTGCATCTGACTTGCTGGAGCTGATTCCAAAGGTTCTGAACGATCCAATGAGCCACTTGAAGGTGCGAAGAATAGGTGCAACGAAAACCAGTTAGAATAGTTGTATATCACGCTGGACAGTGTGATCCCAAAAAGTGTACGGCGTTAAAGCTTAAGCGTCATGGACTGGCTAAAATAGTGTATCAAATCAAATTTCTTCCGAGAGGGGCCGTTGTATTAAACCCTTTTTCAGAAATCGCCTTTTCACCAGCTGATAGAAAGCGCATAGAACGGTTCGGATTAGCTGCTTTAGACTTCAGCTGGGAACACGCAGAAAAACCTTTACTGAAAAATGTGAGAGGAACATCCAGATGCTTGCCGTACCTTATAGCGGGAAACCCAACCAACTTTAGTTTACCGACAAAACTCAGCACTGCAGAAGCATTAGCCGCAGCCCTATACATAGCCAGCTTTAAAGAAGAAGCATACAGACTCCTTTCAATTTTCAAGTGGGGACACACGTTCATGGAGTTGAACATGGAAAGACTTGAGAATTACGCAAAAGCAAAAAACAGTGGTGAAGTGGTAAAGATTCAGAAAAGCTTCATAAAAGATGGCGCATAAAAAACAAAGTCTAGGTCAAAGCACTTACCTTTTTAAGCCTATACCTCTCATATATCAGCTCAACATTATTGTCTTTTACTATGAACTCTACTGGTAGTTTGCCGCTAGCCTGCAAGGTATAAAACTTCTTAACATTGCTTTCGATGTCTTCTGGAATTAGAGGTATTATCATGTCAGTGTATTTGTCGCAGATTTCTATTTGGAGAATCCCGCCTTTAGCAGTGACTTTTGCGTCCATTGTTCCCTTGTATGTTTCGTAGACTCCGCATAGCAAGTCATATGTCCGCTCAAGTTTAACGAAAGGTAAGTCTTCAGGATTTCTGTCAAGCAACATAGCCAGAGCGTACATTCCAATTTGTGAAAGCGGGTAACCGCTTCCGTTTGCAAGAAGCGCAACACCAGCTTGTTTCTCTGGAACATATCCTATATAGGCAGTGTAAACTAGCACGGAGCCGCCGTGTCCAACCATTTTGTAGCCGAAAAAGTTCGGAGTTATGCTTAACCCGTAACCATAGGCTTCTCCACCGAAAACTTGAAGCGGCAGCTTAACTCTGGGTTTTTCCATTTCCTCAATCGAGTTTGGTGACACCAAAGTTTGACCACCGCACATTCCACGGTTAAGATACATTATAATGTACTGGGACAAGTCGCAAACATTGCTAATTAATCCGCCATCAGCATATATGCCGTAAGGGTGAACAGACTCTATTGGCTCGCCATCACGCGTAATAATATATGGAGTAGCCACATCCGCGTCTGCTTCCACATCTTCCTTATGAAAAAAGCTTCGATTCATCCGCAGAGGCCCAAGTATATTCTCCTTAACATATCGGTCATAACTTAAACCAGAAACTTTCTCAACAATATGACCCAAAATCACGTAGCCTTCATTCAAATAGAACCATCTTTCTCCAGGTTTAGAAAAAGCCCACCCATTTGCTTCACGCATAAATATGCGCAGATCTTCCGAGTTGGCGATGGGCACCCACTTGCCGCCAGCTCCAGTCATGTAACGTATTAATGCTTCTGCGTAAGCCAGCGCAGGTATGCCGGAAACATGGCAGAGCAGGTGCCATATTTTCACTGGTTCCCCACGGGATTCCAAGTTTAACTTTATGTACTTATTAATGGGTTCGTCGAGGTCAAGTTTTCCACGTTCGGCAAGTTGCATTACTGATAAGGCGGTGAATGATTTTGTGACGGACCCAATGCCGTAAAGAGTTTTCGGAGTAGCTCTCAAACCATATTCCAAGTTTCTGAAGCAGAAGCCTCGACTGTAGGCGAGTTTTCCATTCTCAATTAATGCCAAGCTTAATCCTGGAAGATGAGTTTTTGACATTTTCTCAAAAATAAAAGCTTCCAATTTTTCGTAATCCAAATTATTCACTGCTCCATGATTAATTATGAATGCTTCAAGTTGATAAGTTTAAACATTTAAAGAAGGAACAAAACAAAAAATAACGGTGCTCGTTATGGCAGAGAGCAACTGCGAGTTTCAAGTCGGCAAAGCAAAAGTTTGTTTAGTTCAAGGCGACATAACTGAAATGGAAACAGACGCCATAGTTAATGCTGCAAATCCATCGCTTATGGGAGGCGGTGGAGTCGATGGAGCAATACACAGAAGAGGAGGACCAGAAATCCTTGAAGAATGCAAGCGTATACGAGAAACGGAATGGCCAACTGGTCTCCCAACTGGAAAAGCGGTAATAACCACCGGAGGAAAACTGAGGGCTAAATATGTCATTCACACGGTTGGGCCAATTTGGCGTGGAGGAAACAGCGGAGAACCCGAACTTTTAGCTGAAGCCTATTATAACTCGTTAAAGTTAGCAGCAGCGAAGAATTTGAGAACAATAGCATTTCCATCAATAAGCACAGGTGCTTACGGATACCCTGTTGAAAAGGCTAGCAGAATAGCTTTCGCAACAGTTAAAAGGTTCCTGGAGGAAGAAGACAAGCTCGAAATGGTGATTTTTGTATTATTCAGTCAACATGATTTTGAAATCTATAGAAAAGCCGCAAAAGAAAACTTCACCTAAACTTAATATCTGATGTATACTTTGCCTCCCAGTTCTTCGACACTTATTTTAAACCTCTCTAGAACTTGTTTCATTTGATTATTAACCAGATTTTGCCATCCTTTGGCGCCGCTGGGAACCTTGACTTCTATTACACAATAATATTGTTCGCCCAACACAATAACCCCACAGTTATCCTCGATAAGAATACGTGAAAGGGCGTCATTTAAGCTGTGTGAATTTTGGGTATGAACCATTAGTATTTTACAGTCAGATTCAGAATAAGCAGTAAGAAACGCGCGGAAATAAGACTATTGTTTCAACGACCTTGCCACCGTTTTAGTGATACAAGTGATACGCTTTCAAAATGCTTAATGTAGGCCTTGATTAGGAAGGTTTAAATAAAATATGATTGACTTGTAGATGTTAACAAGTACGGAAGGCATATAATGTCAAAGGAATTCCGCCACATACTACGAATAATCGACACAGATGTAGATGGTACTCTGAAAACACCCTACGCGTTAAGAAAACTCAAGGGAATAAGCCTAAACCTGGCAAACGCCATACTAAAAAAAGCTGGAGTAAACCCAGAAACAAGAGCTGGATTCTTGACAGAGGAAGAAGTTGAAAAAATCGAGGAAATAATCAAAGAACCAATAAAATATGGCATACCAAACTGGCTTCTAAATAGACGAAAGGATTTGGAAACTGGAAAAGACATGCACTTGATAAGCGCGGACTTGATACTCAGAAACAAAATGGACATTGAACAGATGAAGGAAATGAAATCTTGGCGCGGCTACAGACACGCTTATGGACTAAAAGTTAGAGGACAGAGGACAAGAACCACTGGAAGAAAAGGAAAAGCTCTAGGAGTAAAGAAAAAAGCAATTGTAAAGCCTAGCGGCGGAGGCGGCGGTGGATAGTCATGGGTGATCCTAAAAGGCAAAAAAAGAAGTATGAAACCCCACGTTTCCCATGGCGAACAGACATCCTTCAAGAAGAACTGAAGCTTCTTGGGCAGTACGGCTTGAGAAACAAGCGCGAACTATGGCGCCACAAGACAATGCTTTCGAATTTTAGGGGCATAGCCCGCTCGCTGATAGGCAAATTGCCAGAAGAAAGAGCCAAAATGGAAAAAGAACTTTTATCACGCCTCAAAAAGCTTGGAATGATACATGAAACGGCAGTCTTAGACGACATTCTAGACTTGACAGTTGAAGATATTCTAGAACGCCGACTCCAGACAATCATTTTCAGAAAAGGACTAGCAAAATCGATGTACCAGGCTAGGCAGCTCATAACACATGGTCACATAGTCATAGGGGATCAACGCGTGACAGTGCCAAGCTATCTAGTTACGAAAGAGGAAGAAGAAAAAATAGCCTATGCGTCGGACAGCCCATTTTCAAATCCAAGTCATCCTCTGCGGCAAACGATAACTGTTGCATCCTCACCAGATAAAAAATCTGAAAGACCAAGGAGAGAAGAGTGAAAATGAGCAGCGGAAGCACAGCAACCGCAAAAAAAACGGAAAAATGGGGTGTAGTACACATTTACAGCTCATATAATAATACGATAGTGCATATAACCGATCTTTCAGGAGCCGAAACAATAGCCAGAACTTCAGGCGGGATGTTCGTGAAGGCTGACAGGCTGGAGTCTTCGCCGTATGCGGCTATGCGTGCAGCATCAGCGGCAGCGGAAGTAGCCAAAGACAAGGGAATAACAGCCATACACATAAAAGTAAGAGCGCCGGGAGGTTCAGGACCGAGAACACCAGGTCCAGGCGCGCAGGCAGCCATAAGAGCGTTGGCAAGGGCTGGTTTCCGTATAGGACGCATAGAAGAGGTTACGCCAATTCCACATGATGGTACACGTAGACCAGGCGGCAGAAGAGGCAGAAGGGTATAGACTTACCTTTATTTCGCCCTATTCTATAGAAAAATTGAAATAATGCACCAATATTCTATTCAACGGCGCTTACAATTAACTCACCTATTATGGAGTGTTCGTGTAAGTGGAAATAGAAGTGCTTGAAAAAGACGATAAGAACATACGTTTACTCGTGAGGGGAGTTGACACCCCATTTATGAATGCTTTGAGGAGAAACATACTTGCAGAAGTTCCATGTATGGCGATAGACGAAGTTGTCATTATTGAAAATTCTTCTGTCCTTCACGATGAGATTATTGCACATAGACTTGGGCTCATACCGTTAAAGACAGACCTAGAAAGCTATAATCTCCCAGAAGAATGTTCATGCAAAAGCGAGTTCGGATGCAACTTGTGCAGAGTAACGCTTACGCTGGACAGGGAAGCAAAGGATGGAACAGTCACAGTTTATTCAGGTGAACTTGTTTCGGAAAACCCGAATATAACGCCAGTAAGTGACAAAATCCCAATAATAAAACTTGCAAAAGGACAGAAGTTGAGGCTTGAGGCATACGCAAGGTTAGGCAAGGGAAAAATTCACGCGAAATGGCAGCCAGTATCCATGTGTGCATACAAGCACATGCCGCAAATAAAAATAGACGCTAAGAACTGCGATGCGTGCGGAAGATGCGTTGAAATTTGCCCCAAAAAAGTTTTAGCCAAAAACGGAGATAAAATAGAAATTCGCGATTTGCTGGCTTGCACCTTATGTCAAGACTGCGTCGACGTATGCCCAAAAGAACCTCCAGCAATAGAGGTTGGATGGGAGAAAAACACTTTCATATTCAACTTGGAATCAACTGGTGTGCTTCCACCAGAAAGAATTTTGGAAGAAGCGTTGAAGATTTTGGATAAAAACCTTGAAGAATTTGCGAAACAAATTGAGGTGCAAAAAACGTGAAAAAAATAACTACAGAAAATCCAGAACTGGTAGAACTTATTCGCTTTTTAAGAAAACAAAGCAGAGAAAACAAAGCAGAAATATGGGGAACTCTTGCTGAACACTTGGCAAATCCAAGAAGAAAACGTGTAGCCGTAAATATTAGCCGATTGAACAGATACACGCAGAAAAACGAAACTGTCGCCGTTCCAGGCAAAGTTTTGGGCGCCGGCGAAATAACTCACCCAGTGACTGTTGCAGCCTTTGCTTTTTCAGAAAAAGCCAAAGAAAAAATAATTGGTGCAAAAGGAAAATGTCTATCCCTATTCGAATTAAGCAAAAAGAACCCGAAAGGTTCAAACGTTAAAATTTTAGGGTGAAAAAATGCAAAAAAAGGAACTTGATTATAAAGTGGTAAACGCCGATGGCCTAATTCTCGGAAGAATGGCAAGCGTAATAGCCAAACGTCTTTTAAAAGGCGAGAAAATAATCATCGTAAATGCTGAAAAAGCCGTGATTTCCGGAAAAAAGAAAAGCAAAGTGCAAGAGGCTAAAGAGTTTCTTGAAGTAGGTTACCCTGGAAAAGGACCGATGCATTACAAGAGGCCAGACAGAATTTTGAGGAGAACTGTTAGAGGTATGCTTCCCTACAAACAGCCTAAAGGTAAACAAGCCTATAAAAGGCTGAAAGTTTTTATCGGCGTACCAGACGAACTTAAAAACATGGAAATGGAAACAATAGAAGAAGTGCACGCCAAAAAATTAACGTGTCCATACTTTACGCTTGGAGAATTTGCAAAAGAGATAGGATGGAGCGGAGAATAGTATGCCGGCAAAAAGAGTCCTTGTTGTGAGCGGGAAAAGGAAAACATCCGTGGCACGTGCCGTTGTAAAACCTGGAATCGGTAGAATACGCGTAAACATGACACCACTGGAAGTTTACGAACCTGAAGCAGCACGCCAAAAAATAATGGAGCCTCTAATACAGGCGGGAGACGAAGTCTGGAAACAGTTGGATATGGATATTAAAGTTTCAGGCGGAGGCTACATGGGACAAGCAGAAGCGGCGAGAATGGCATTAGCAAATGCACTGCTGAAATGGACCAAAAGCACACAACTGCGAACAGCGTTCATCGAGTATGACAGGACAATGATTGCAGGTGACCCCCGAAGGAAGGAGCCTAAAAAGTTTGGAGGACCAGGTGCTAGAGCCAAAGACCAAAAAAGCTACAGATAAAATGGAGGAATCAATGTTATGATCATACCTGTTAGGTGTTTTACGTGCGGTAAACTGATTGGAGACAAGTGGGAAGAATTTGCAAGAAGAGTGAAAATGGGAGAGAACGCTGGCGACGTGCTTGACAGTTTAGGAATTAAACGGTACTGCTGCAGACGCATGCTTTTATCCCATGTTGAGATTATAGATGAAGTTCTCCGCTTTTATGAAGAGACTGAAAAAAGAAGAGAGGCGCGAGGCTACTATTACAGGGAATAACACGTATGAGAGGTAAAGCTGGGACATGTCAACGGTTATTGAAGACGTGATTGCAAGAAAAGTTTTCAACAGCAGAGGACAAGAGACAATAGAGGTTGACGTTTTAACTGCTTCAGGGTTTGGAAGAGCATCCGCTCCGGCCGGGGAAAGCCGTGGAAAAGCTGAAGTAGTTTATTATCCTCAAGGCGGGGTTGACGAAGCGGTAAAAAAGGTTGAAGAACTTATAGCCCCGGAACTTGTCGGCTTAAACGCTGATTTTCAAGAGGAAGTTGACAAGACTCTCCACGAAATTGATAATACAAGCGACTTTAGAATAATAGGTGGAAACACGGCTTTTGCGGTTTCTCTGGCAAATGCAGAGGCTGCAGCAAACTCTTATGGTTTACCATTATTCCAGTATCTTGGTGGCTACGCAGCCCATGAACTGCCACACCCGCTGGGTAATATTATTAGCGGCGGAAAACACGCAAGCGGCAAATCGCCGGACATACAAGAGTTTCTGGTTCTTCCGCAGGACGCGGAGTCATTTTTGGAGGCGGCCTCGGCGAACGTTAAGGTTCACCAAAGAGTCAGAGAAACATTAGAGAAAAAAGATAAGTTATTTAGCAAAGGAAAAAGTGACGAAGGCGCGTGGACTGCAAAAGTCACGAATATTGAAGCATTAGAAATTCTAGCAGACGCATGCGAGGAAGTAAGCAGCGAAGTGGGATTCAAATGCAGCGTAGGTGTTGATATCGCCGCATCGTCATTATGGAAAACAAAAAAGAAAAAATACATATATCAAAACGAAGGAAAAGAACGGGGCTCTGGAGAACAGTTGGAATTTATTAAGCAGCTTATCGAAAAATATCATCTGGCTTACGTGGAAGACCCGTTTCATGAAGAGGATTATGAAAGCTTTGCAGAACTCACCAAGAAAACCAAAAACTGTTTGATATGCGGCGACGACCTATTTGTAACAAACAGTGAACGACTAAATCATGGCGCCAAAATGGGAGCAGCTAACGCCATAATAATAAAAGTGAACCAAGTAGGCACTTTGACGGATGCGCTGGAAACAATTGAAAACGCGAAAAAAGCCGGCTACGTTCCAGTGATGTCGCATCGTTCAGGAGACACTTGTGATTGGCATATAGCCCACTTGGCAGTGGCTTTCAAATGTCCAATCATAAAGACTGGTGTGGTTGAAGGCGCGCGGATAGCTAAAATTAATGAGTTGGTAAGGATTGAGGAGTTTTTGGAAGACCGAGCGAAAATGGCTGAATTTAAAAATGTGTAAAGGAGAGAATTAGTTTGGCGGATGAAGGAGAAAATAAGGAAAAGTTTGATGAAGAAGCAGGCGTAAGCGTAGAAGAAGAGCTTCTTTTGCCACGGGACACTCTTCTATCAGCGGGAATACACATTGGAACTAGAATGAAGACGAGGGACATGGAGCAGTTCATATACCGAGTTAGGCCAGACGGTTTGTTCGTGTTGGACGTGAAGAAAACAGATGAACGCATAAGGGTAGCGGCAAAGTTCCTGGCAAGATTTGAACCTTCAAGGATAGCCGCTGCTGCAGCGAGGCTCTACGCTCATGAACCCGTCAAAAAATTCTGTGAAGCAATAGGCGCAACACCAATAATTGGACGCTTCATCCCGGGACTATTGTCAAACCCGCTTTACCCAAACCGCATTGAACCAAATGTTCTGATAGTGTCTGACCCAAGAGCAGACGCGCAAGCAGTGAAGGAAGCATCTTCGATTGGCATTCCAGTAATCGCCTTGTGCAGTACAGACAACGACTTTGCAGGAGTAGACCTGGTCATTCCGACAAACAACAAGGGTAGAAGAGCTCTAGCCATTATCTATTGGCTGTTAGCAAGACAAACCCTCAGGGAAAGAGGCGAACTGCCACAAGACAAAGAAATGCCGTTAACAATTGAGGATTTCGAGGCGAAAATCTCCAAGGAAGAGGAGGAAGGCTAGCGTAGATGGCGAAGATTCGGCTTCCAACCCAAGCCGGAGCCTTCTACGCTGGAACCGCCGAATCTTTGAAGAGACAAATCGAAGAATGCTTTCTTCATAGTCTCGGACCTAGAAAAATTCCGAAAGTTGCTGATGCTGGACCTAGACGCATAGTTGGGCTTGTTTGTCCACATGCGGGTTACATGTATTCGGGCCCAATTGCAGCTCATGCATATCATAATCTGGCTTTAGACGGCAAACCGGATATTGTGGTTCTGTTTGGACCAAACCATACTGGTTATGGTAGTGCTTTGGCGGTTATGACTAACGGTTTTTGGCGTACGCCGCTGGGCGATGTGGAAGTTGACAGTGAAGTCGCTGACAAAATTGTTAAGGAAGCACGTATTGTAGATGTTGACGATTCAGCTCACCGTTATGAACACTCAATCGAGGTTCAGCTTCCCTTTTTGCAGTATTTTTTTGGCTCCAAATTCAAAATTGTGCCTGTATGTTTTTTAATGCAGGATTTACATTCGGCGATAGAGATTGGGCAAGCGGTGGCTAAGGTTTTAGCTGGGAAAAATGCTGTGATAATAGCGTCTTCTGATATGACACATTATGAGCCGCATAAAAATGCGGAGAATAAAGATAAGTTGGCGCTTGAGGCTGTTGAAGCCATGGATGAGAAAAAGTTCTATTCAATAATCGAAGAATACAGAGTTACAGCTTGCGGTTACGGTCCCATAGCCGCGCTAATAGTGGCTGCAAAGTTTTTGGATGCGAAAGAGGCAAAATTATTATGCTACAAGACTAGTGGAGATGTTAGTGGTGACTACTCGGCAGTTGTCGGGTACGCCGCCGTGCAATTCGCAAAATAGTGGTTTAGGATGGGGGTAGTGGCTTCAGCACCCGCGAAAGTCATACTTTTCGGAGAACACTTCGTCGTTCACGGCGAACCCGCACTTGTTTTAGCCATAGACAAAAGAGCTTACGCCAAAGCAGAAAAACGCGAAGACAAAAAGTTATTCATACAGTCTTCAAACCTTAACCTAGCAGCATACTTTGAAAATGACATTTTAAGAATTGAAAGAGGAAACCCTAAAGAGGCAAAAATAAAACTTGAACCTTTAAAGTACATCGCTGAAAAAATTCTGGAAACTCACGGAGAAAGAGTCGGCTTAAACATCGAAGTAAACTCAACAGTGCCCGTTGCCGCGGGGCTCGGGTCTTCAGCAGCTGTGGCTGCTGCGGTTGCAGCCGCTGTCGGCGCCTTATTAAACGTGAAAATGTCTAGAGAAGATGTTTTCCGCGTAGCTTATGAGGCAGAAAAACTTGTGCATGGTACACCATCTGGAGTTGACCCAGCGATATCAACCTTTGGTGGGGCCCTGATTTTTCAGATGGACACAGGTTTCAAGCCATTAGACGTTAAAACGGAAATTCCACTAGTTATCGGCAACACATGCGTTGAAAGGTCAACACGTAGCCAAATTGAAAAAGTGAGGAGCGTTAAGGAGAGATATCCGCAGGTTGTAGAGCCAATGATGCGAGCAGCCAGAGAAATAGTTCTAAACGCGGTAGAAGCCTTGAAAAAGGGCAGTTTAGACACTGTTGGAGAGTTGATGAACATTAACCATGCTTTGCTTTATGGCTTAGGAGTTTCAGATGAGTCGCTGGAATGGCTTATAAACGCAGCGCGAAAAGCTGGAGCCCTAGGTGCAAAACTAACAGGAGCAGGCGGAGGCGGATGCATGATAGCACTTGCGTACAAGGACAAAATTGAACAGGTTCTAGAAGCTGTTCAAAGAGCTGGAGGAAATGCGTTCATAGCCAGAAAAACCGATGAGGGAGTTAGAATTGAGCCAAGCTAAAACAACAGTTTTGAAAATAGGCGGTTCAGTGATCACAGACAAGAATAAAGAGCTTGGAGTGAACATGGAAGCAATAAGCCGCTTAGCAGACGAGATACTGGAAGCAAATCAAAGAAACCTAATAATTGTGCATGGTGGAGGAAGTTTTGGACACCCAGTCGCGCAAGAATACGCGATAAAAGATGGTTTCAAAGATAAATCCCAACTGCTGGGTTTTGCTGAAACACACCACGTTATGACGGTACTAAACGGAATTTTCATGGACGCGCTAATATGGCGTGGAATCCCCGCAGTAAGCATTATGCCATCGTCTTGCATGACGACGCGTAACGGGAGAATAAACTATTTTGGGGATACTCCAATAAAACAGCTTTTAAAGATGGAGTTTATTCCAGTGCTTTACGGAGACGCCGTTTTTGACACTGAACTTGGTTTTACAATACTGTCAGGAGACCAGCTTGTCGCATTCCTTGCAACACAATTCAGCGCAAAAAACATTGTGATCGGCGTAGATGTGGACGGCTTGTATGACACTGACCCGAAAACTGACGCGAAAGCCAAGATGTTTGACCGTTTAACTTTGAATGAGCTAAACAAAATTTGTGGACAACTAGGCGGGTCAAACGCTTGTGACGTGACTGGAGGCATGCGGAACAAAATAGCTGAGATAATTCCCGCGGTGGAAAAGGGAATCCCTGTTTTTATTGTTAACGCCACAAAGCCAAAATACGTTTACAAAGCACTTAAAGGAGAAAACGTGAAGGGCACGCTCATAGAGAAGGAATAAAAGATTGACTGAAAAAATGAGAAAACGTAAAACAGACCATATTAGAATCGCCATAAATCACAAAGTGCAAGCAAGAAATGCAACGACAGGATTTGAAGACGTTCATCTTATCCACAGAGCCCTGCCAGAAGTCGACAAAGAAAAAATAGATTTGACGACGACAGTTTTCAGCCACAAATTTGCCGCGCCAATAATGGTGAGTGCAATAACCGGAGGAACACGCGAAGCTGCAAAAATCAACGCAATAATAGCTACAGTTGTTGAAGAGCTCGGGTTAGGAATGGGTGTCGGAAGCCAAAGAGTAGCGTTAGAAGATAAAACGCTTGAAAAAACTTTCACCGTGGTTAGAGAAAAAGCCCCGACAGCTTTTCTAGTAGCGAACATAGGCGGAATCCAACTTGCACGCGGCTACACGACAAGAGAAGCAAAAAAAGCCATAGAAATGATTGATGCAGACGCTTTGGCGATACACTTAAACCCTCTTCAGGAAACCATCCAGCCAGAAGGCGAAACAAGCTTCAAAGGGGTTCTTGAAAAAATAGCCGAAGTCGCAGGAGAACTTGATAAACCAGTAATCGTGAAAGAAACTGGCGCTGGAATAGCCGCCGAAGACGCTGAAAAACTTGAGGCTGCAGGCGTAAAAGGCATAGACGTAAGCGGTGTCGGCGGCACAAGCTTTGCTGCAGTAGAATATTTCCGTTCAGAAGACTCCGTGAACACTTTCAACCGCAGACTAGGCGAAATGTTCTGGGACTGGGGAATACCAACAGTAGTAAGCGTGGTTGAAGCGGTGCAGACAGTGAAAATTCCGGTAATCGCTTCAGGTGGAATACGCAGCGGATTAGATGCGGCTAAAGCTTTGGCTTTAGGCGCCAGTCTCGCAGGTCTTGCACAACCAGTTCTGCAAGCAGCAGTTGAAGGCGTCAAAGAGACAGAGAAAGTGTTACGCTTATTAATTGAAGAATTGATAAACACCATGTTTTTGGTCGGTGCTGAAAACTTACAGAAATTAAACAAAACACCAGTTGTAATAACTGGAAAAACGGCCGAATGGCTTAAAACGAGAGGCTTCAACATCGAAGAGTACGCAAGAAGGAGCGGAACCTAACACTTGAATATTGAAAAATTACTCGAAGAAAAGGCGCCTATGATAAACAAGGCTATTGAGAAGCATATCCCGAGAATTTTTTCCAAAAACACAGTCCTTTTCAAAGTTAACCCCCCAAGATACGCATATAACACCGAAGCCATAAACAAGGCACTCGCCGAACCCATATGGGAATTCCTAGACAGAGGCGGAAAAAGATGGCGTCCAACCCTGTTTTTATTAATATGCGAGGCGCTAGGAAAAAACCCGCAAGAATTTGTTGATTATGCTATAATTCCAGAAGTCGTTCACAACGGAACCCTCCTTATAGACGACATTGAAGACGCTTCAGAGTTCAGAAGAGGAAAACCATGCACATACAAAATTTACGGGTTAGACATAGCGATAAACGCTGGAAACGCCATGTACTATCTTCCGCTCTTGCCTCTATTGGAAAACAGAGAGAGGTTAGGCGCTGAAAAACTCGCGAAAATCTACGAAATATATGTTCAGGAAATGATAAGCCTCAGCCTTGGACAAGCCATTGATATAGCGTGGCACCGAGGCTTGGCAAACGCCGACAAAATAGAAGAGAAGGATTATCTGCAAATGTGCGCCTACAAAACTGGAACATTAGCTAGAATGGCTGCGAAAATTGCCGCTGTACTCTCAGACGCAAACAACGAGCTTATTGAAAAACTTGGCCATTTCGCAGAAAGCGTAGGCGTAGCATTCCAAATACAAGATGATGTGCTAGATTTGACTGGCGAAGAGTTCACAGAAAAGAAGGGAGGACGCGGACAAGACATAACAGAGGGAAAACGCACCCTAATGGTTATACATACTTTGAAGGTTGCAAAAGCAGAAGACAGAAAACGACTTATTGAAATTCTCAAAATGCACACTTCAGAACAGAGACTTAGAGACGAAGCAATAGCGATAATGCAGAAATATGGTTCGATTGAGTACGCTAAAAACTTCGCGAAAAAAATTGTAGAAGAAAGCTGGATGGACGTTAAAGCGCTGCTTCCAGAATCTGATGCAAAGGAAAAGTTAAACGCTTTCGCCAGATTTCTTATTGAGAGAAAAATCTAAGCGAGTGTTTAAGCCTTGCCAGAACCAGAAGACGTTGAAATAAAAGAGTTAATCCGAAAATTTGCGTTACTGAATGCTGTTAAACATGACGGAAAAGCCCAAATAGGTCCAGTTGTTGGAAAAATTTTAGCTGAAAAACCGGAAATACGAACAAAAGCGAAGGAAATAACAGCGCTCGTGCAACGAATTGTTGAAGAAATTAACAGTTTGCCACCAAACGAACAGAAACGTATGGTTGAAGAAACTTGGCCGGAAGCTTTTTCAAAAGAAAAAATCGAAGAGGAGAAAAAGCTGCCACCATTACCAAATGCTGACAAGTACGCCAAGATTGTTACAAGGTTCTCGCCGAATCCGGACTGCATTTTACATTTAGGTTCAGCTAGAGCTATAATACTCTGCCACGAGTACGCGCGCATGTATAAAGGCAAGTTCATTCTCCGTTTTGAAGACACTGATCCGAAGACAAAGAGACCCGTTTTAGAGTTTTATGACCGGATAAGGGAAGACTTGACATGGTTAGAATGTAAACCAGACGAGGAGTACATTCAAAGCGACAGAATACCCGTCTACTATGAATACACGGAAAAAATGTTGAAAGACGGCAACGCTTATGTCTGCACATGTCAACCACAAAATTTCAGAGAAAAAATACTGGCACAAAAACCATGTCCTTGCCGTGACCTATCGCCAGAAGAACAGCTTGAAAGATGGCAACGCATGCTTAACGGCGAATACAAAGAGGGCGAAGCAGTTGTACGCATAAAAACGGATTTAACTCATCCGAACCCTGCGGTTAGGGATTGGCCCGCACTTCGGGTTATAGACATTGAAAAGTTTCCACATCCCAGAATTGGAACGAAATATCGTGTTTGGCCACTTTACAATCTTGCCTGCGGTTTAGACGATCACCTTATGGGTGTAACCCATATAATTCGCGGTAAAGAACATTTAACGAACATGGTTCGCCAAGAATTCATGTACAAGCATTTAGGCTGGAAATATCCAGAAGCGATACATTATGGCAGACTCAAGATTAAAGGTGCGTTCTTAAGCAAGTCAAAAATAGTTCAAGGAATAAGAGAGGGTCTCTATAAGGGTTGGGATGATCCAAGGTTGGCGACATTTGCAGCTTTGCGAAGACGTGGGATAACTCCAGCAGCAATCAAGAAGCTGATAATTGACGTTGGACCAAAGACTTCAGACGTGGTTTTAAGCTGGGAAAACCTTTACGCTTACAACCGCAAACTCTTAGACCCGAAAGTGAACCGTTACTTTTTCGTGCAATACCCTATTCAGCTTTTGGTGCGAAAAATACCTAAAACTTTCAATGCAAAGCTTCGGCTGCATCCGGAATTTCCAGAAAGAGGCTCAAGGGAATATATAGTAAGACCAATGGAAACAGACGAAACGGCCCTTTTCTGGATTTCAAAAAGTGATTTGAAGGTTTTAGCCGCTGGAAGTGTTGTTCGCCTTATGGAATTATTCAACATCAAGGTTGAGAATGCTGAATCATACGCGGTTGAAGCATCATTCGAAAGCGAGTCCTATGAAGAAGCAAGAAAAGCAGGAGCCCCGCTGATTCATTGGGTTCTCATCGGAGCGGATTTGCCGTGCAAAGTAATCATGCCAGACGCAACAACCGTCGAAGGGGTAGCTGAAAGCGCATGCAAAAAACTGAAGCAAAACGATGTAGTACAGTTTGAACGTTTCGGTTTCGTTAGAATAGACAAGGTTAACTCGAAAATTACGGCATATTATGCACACAAGTAAAAATGAGTGGGGGAAGATTGATATGCGTAAACAAGACAAAATAATCGTTTGGCCAGCATATTTTGACGCGACAAAAACTAGAAAGGAAGGAAGAAAAATCCCAAAAAGCCTAGCTGTACCTTCACCGAAAATCACGGAGTTGAAAGAGGCTGTCGAAAAACTTGGTTTTGAACACGAACTGGTTCCAGAAGCGGGTTATCCAAAAACGCCATGGTTGAAAACAGGCATGCTACTAATAGCAAAAAAAGAACCGAAAAACCAAATCATTAAAAAAATTGCCAGTCGACTACTGAAAATTCGCAGTGCTGCTGCTTCAAAACCCATCTAGCTTGACTTTTCGCCTATCAAAACCGCGTTTATAACACCGTTTTGCCCGGGACGAGAGGTTACACGTGCCAAGCCTAGAGAAGTTTCGATTATTGCACCTTTCGTTATTACGCCTCTTCGGTCATAGTCTACGTTAGCTGGGTTCTTAACAACACGTAGGATTTCAACTTTTGTGGTTTTACCCGTAGTCAAATCGGTTACACAAGCGTATTTTTCGCTTAAAACTTTGATTTTTGCGGTGCGGCCTCTTCCATCTTCAATCTTTCTTTTTGGGTCCCCAAGTACTGTTTCGACTGGGAAGTTGCCTTGTTCGAATTTCCTTTTGCCTCTGTATGCACGTTTTTTGCCGCCAGACGGCTTTCGCTTATGCAGGTCACCGTGCCAAACAGACATTTTAATCATCTCTAACTATAACGCAAACGTTTAAGCTTTGTTCACTATCACGCATTCTTTTGCATATAAACCTATCCGTGGAGCTAAACGTCTAAAATAGAACCTTCAGCGCCTTCTTCAACAACTTTTTCCTTTTCAAGAATCTTTCGCAGTTCTCTTTTCATCGTTTGCAAGTCATGGCTTAAACCAAAATAGTCTGCAAAATAATCTGTGGTTCTCAAAACCGACGAACGTCCCTTTCTCTCCAAGGCTATGAGTCCCATCTCCTTAAGCAATTTAATATGTCCATAAGCGTGATGCCCACGCACTTCAACAACTCGTTTTTGAGAAACAGGCTGCCTTAGGGCTATGTAAGATAATGTTTTCAGCGGGCCTATGGAAAGCAACGGCCTGTTAACAAGCTTTTTAACTTGCGGCGTAAATTCGGCTTTTAATTGCAAAACATATCTTTCATCTTTTAGTTCTAGGATTTCGAGAGCTGTTTTTCTGTTAGCATATTCTTGTGTAAGCATTTTGACAAGTTTTTTAACTTTATTCTTTGAACGTGTTTTTAGAACCGAGCATAATTCTGTAATTTCAAGGGGGCGTCCCGCAACATATAATGCAGCTTCAACCAATAAAAGCTCATTAATAGCCTTTCCCTGCGCATCGTGAGGGCTTTCACTTGGATTAGTTGCTTGGTTGATCTGGTTTTCCATCTCTTGCAACGGTGAATCCTCCTATTGTGATGTAGATTTCTTCGGTTTCCTCTTCTTGCCACAAATTCACTCTTTCGTCTTGAGCCAAAAACAAGAGTAGAATAAATGTGCGTATTGCTTCGAGCCGCGTCATTCCCCGTATTATGGCGGAAAACTGTATTATTCCGGCGCCTTTTACCATTTCAGAAAGTGACATGTAAAGTCTATCCATCTGAACTTCGATTTCCATGAGGTAATAATCTATTTGTGGAAGGATTTCTGAAGGTGTAGGCAAAATTGGCTCCGCCGTGGCTTTCTCTGGACGCAGAAGCATCTCACTTTTTAAAACGTCATCCAAGACTTCAAGCAAGTGTCTTATGGTTGTTGATGTGAGTTCATGTCTAAGTGGGAGGAAAAGTGGCGGAGGTATGAAGTCTTGAGGCGATTTTGGCGGTGGCGGAGGTTCTTCAAGCTTTAAGAGTAGTTTAGACTTCATTAAGTATATTAGTGCTGATGAATCCAAGGCTACACCAGAAGCCCTAAAGTCTATTTGTCCAGTTTTTTCCATTTCCTCAAGAAAAGTTGCCAGCAAATAGGCTATGTTGATGTTCCAAGGCGTAAGTTTCTCCAACTTGTGAAACTCGAAAAGAATGTTCCATGGCGGACGGAGATAGAAAGGCTTCTTCATTGTTACGGCCATTCAGCTTGGCACCTCCAAAAATTTGGCGGAAATAACGTTCGAAACACCGTCGCGGCCGTAAACACCATAAACTCTTTGAGCTTTATTTACCATTTCAGGCTTCAACGTGATAACAATAAACTGTGCCTTCTCGGATTCTTCCATTAGAAGGTCAGCAAGTTTAGAAACGTGAAAAGCGTCCAAGTGAGCATCCACTTCGTCGAATATGTAGAAGGCAGCAGGCGTAAACTCTTTTATGGCGAATAGAAAAGCAACCGCAGCGACTGAACGTTCACCTCCGCTGGCTCCGCTGACAACTATGGATGGTTTGCGTGGGAACTGGACAATCATGTCTATGCCTCCGTAGAATGGTTCATTGGGATTCTCTAGAATCAAATTGGCTGTTCCCCCGCCTGTAAGTTTGGAGAAGTATTTCTGCAGGTTCTGGTTTATTTTTTCAAATGCTTCCATGAAAACCTTGTGTTTCTTGCTTTCAATTTCGTCCATAAATTTCAGAATTGCTTGTTTTTCTCTTTCAAGTTCATTCATTCTCATAGAAAGTTCTTTGTAACGAGAAATTTGTTCAGCGTAATGCGATAACGCGAGTTGGTTAACAGCTCCTATCCTTTCAAGTTCGAACTGTAACATTTTTAACGAAGTTTCAGCATCTTCAACTTCCTTAGCAGTAACTTCTAAGGGTTTTTCGTAGCCGAACTGTCGCAGCTGAGTTTGCCACTGCTCTAATTGTATAAGGGAGGTTTGTATGTTAAGTTGTTGGTGGTTTAATAAACGGTCGGTTTCTTCGTATTCAGCGTCAAGTTTGCGAAGTTCCCTATCTATCTCGTCTATTTGGGACGTGAACTTTTTGGATTCTTCCTTGGCAGATAACACTGTCTTAGATAGTTCGACGCGGCTTTTCTCTAGTTCAGTCAGTTCTTGCTTCAGTTTTTCCCTTTCTTGCAATGCGTTTTCAACTTCACTTTCGACTTTTTTGAGCTGCTGCTCAACTTTAGCCAGCTGAATTTTAGCGTTTTTGTATCCGGTTCTCAAAACGTTATCAAATTGTGATTGAAGTGTAGAGATTTCGGTTTGAACTGTTCCAAGCTTCTGCCTTAAAGTGTTTATCTCTTCAGATAGCTTTTCCCGTTTAACCTCCATTTCTTGAATGTTTGCTGGGTCAACTTTTCGCCGTAAAATGGCTAAGTCGTTTTGAAGTTTACGAATTTCCTTCTGTAGTGTGCTTCTTTCAGCTTTATACGACCATATTTTGGTTTTTTCAGCCTCGATTTCTTTTTCGATTCTTGCGATGTTAGCGTCTATTCTTTTAACGTTTGACTTTGTTCTTTTTAGGCTTCTTTTTACACGGGTTATTTCCCTATCGAGAGTTGTTATAGCCTCGGATAAATGTGCAATTTCAACGCGGGTTTTGTCTATTTCATCCTCAAGAGATGTTATGTCGCCTTCTCTTCTGGAAAGATGCAGT
This sequence comes from Candidatus Bathyarchaeota archaeon, assembly GCA_018396675.1. Classification (GTDB taxonomy): domain Archaea; phylum Thermoproteota; class Bathyarchaeia; order Bathyarchaeales; family Bathycorpusculaceae; genus JAGTQX01. Next base: position 206,039 of record JAGTQX010000012.1, on the reverse strand, counting down.
TGAAGGGCTCTGACAGCTTCATCCAAGCTTTTTATTGCCGCCTCGCTTGGGATTATTGTTGAAAAATCTATGGGTGCACGATAATAGCCGCTTTCTAATGCTCCACCAGGTTCGTAGATGTCGCCGTTAATTGTTACCGCACGGTAGCCTTCATTTGAAAGCGCAAAAGCTGTTTTGTCTTCTGGAACCACTAAGGTGTCGCCGAAGACGAAGTAGACTGCAGGTTCATATTGTCTCTCACATTTTATGAACGAAAAGGCTGCGCCGTTGACATTTTTGCCGTTTGGGATTTTAATTGGTTTAACGTTAGATATTCCCTCGATTGGGATTATCTTTATTCGTCCAAGTTTCATTCGCCTTAAGGTTTCTGTGCATGTGAATGCAGTGTCAAAATCCTTTACAACTACGGCGTCTAGCCATCCTCCAGCGGCGACTTCGACTGCCCTTTGATAAGCCTTATCAATTTTTATAAGGTTACGCAACCGCCCGTAAACACCTGGAATGACGCCTAATTCCCCGAGCTCCTCTATGCTTCTTAAAGCTTTTTCTTCAGCTGCAATAGTTTCTGCAAGCTCTCTCTGCGTTGCAAACTCCACGACAGCTTCACGTGCAGAATCGGCTATTTTTCCAGCTTCAACTATTTCCCTTTCTATAGCCTCTTTTTGAGCTATCCGACGCTCCAGCATGCGTTCCAAATTTTTAACTTGCATCTTCTGTTCCTTCTGAACCTTCATCAGTTCAGCTAAAGATTTTCCAAGCTCGCCAAGCGTTGTAGCAAAACGTTCTTTGCGTCCGTTAAGGTCTTTGAGCCTTCTCTCACGAATTCTGATGGCTGTTTCACTTTTGGAATGCTCAGACCTTAAAAAGGCGAGCCTCTTGTAATCCTTATCAAGCTGCAATTCTATTTCTCGTATCTTTTTGCTGTTTTCACCTATGCCATTCCAAAGTTGCGCCGCTTCCTGTGCTAACGCATCATGCTCCGCTTGTTTCACATTAATTTCGCTTAGAATACGTTCATACTCGCTTCTTAAACGCCTAATCTTTAAACGGTTTTCACGAATCTCGTTTTTAATAGACTGGTATTGTTGAAAGTTGTTTTCTCGAACCTTTTTGAGCCCTTCCAAGCTTGTTTTTCCAGAGCTTATCTTCGTCGTTAACTCGGTAAGTTTGGATTTAAGCTCACCTATTTTCATTTGAACACGTAATACTTGCGAGCCGCCTTCCTCAACTATTTCGGAGCTTAGCTTTCGCCATTCACCTTCAATTTCGCGACGTTTCATCCTGTACTGTTCGCGAACTGCTCTGATCTTTTCCAGTCTGCTTTTAATTTTATCCGCTTGAACGGAGTTCCACTCTATTTTTTGCTGTAGCTGCGCGATGTCGTGCGAGATTTTTACAGCTTCAAATTTTTTCACTTCATTTCTGAGGAAGTTGTATCGCAAAAGTTCGTTACGTTCCCTTTCTAGGTCTTCAACCCGTCTTTGCACTTCGTCTATTCTACCCATAGCTGTGCGCATTGAGATATCTGCAGCGCGAAGTTTCTCTTCAGCTTCAGCCTTCTCTGCATCATACTGGCCTATTCCAACCAAGTCTTCAATTATTTTTCTTCTTTCCATCGGCGCAATGTCGGTTAAACGAGTTATTGTGCCTTGTAGGATTATGTTTTGGCTTGTTGAGCTTATTCCAGCCATGGAAAGCATTTCCATTATGTAAGTTCGGGATATTCGTCTGCCATTAAGTCTGTAAACGCTTTGACCGTTTCGGTAAACCTCACGGGAAACTGTAACTGTTGTTGTGTCAACGGGTATACGTCCATCACTGTTATCGAACTGTATGATCACTTTAGCCATTCTCGCCTTTTCCAAACCCGCCTTTTCAGAACCGTGAAAAATCAGCTTAGCAGCATTCTCTGCACGAAGCCTTCTGGTGCTTAGCTCGCCAAGAGCAAACAAAATAGCGTCAACAATGTTTGTTTTTCCGCTTCCGTTCGGACCAGTTATAGCTGTAAAACCCTTATCCAAGACTACCTTAACGGTCTGCGGTCCAAAGGATTTGAATCCCTTAAGCTCTATTTTTTTGATATAGGGCATTAAACTGCGCCCTCACCCCTAACGAAACCGTAAGCGTTCTCTATCCAGAGTCATTTCTGCACGATTTCGCTATAAAAGTTTGCATCGGAAAGCTTTAACAATTATGCACTTTTTAACGCTATTTCCGAGCTTTTGACCTATATCCTGTAGCCATTTTCTTGATAAAATCTTTCAAGGCCTCATCTCTGCCATAAACAAGCAAGTATCCGCCATTCTGCAATTCGCATAAAAGATTTAATTCCTCAGCTAAAGTCTTTAAAGCATCAAAAGACAGTTCCTCTGAAAGCTTCACACGAATCCACCGATGCTCTTTTGGAAGTCCGGGAACAAATCGAGATTTAACGGATTCTTCACCAAAAACTTTGCCTGCGTTTTCTAGCTTTTTAAGCCATTCTTTGACGTATTTGTCTCCAAATTTCTGCCCTTCTGAAAACAAGAAAGCCTCAACAGTGTTAAGGTATTCTTCGATTTTTTGACTCGTCTCAAGACGCGTCGGGTCAGCGTTAAAAACATTTATCAAAGTTTTTGCAGATTTCAAATCGTCAACAATATTTTTAGGTACTGAAAAACCTCTTTTGCGAAAATCAGTCATCATTTCTTCTAAAACTTTCCAGATATCAATATAACCCAATCAGCAAGTCACCAAACTATAGTTGGGCAATTGAAGTAATAATTATTATCGTATAAGTCTCATCTGTACTGAGACATAGGCTCTTTCAATAGTAACTTGGCGTTTTTCCAATGTTCCCTTGCAAGCTGAATGTTACCTCTAACATTTCCGTGAAGTGAATAGAAAATGTAGCAAAGGTAGATGCACCCATTACATGTGCTATAAGTTTTGCGTAAAGTTTTGAATTCGTTGCTGTCCCAAATTTCAGGTAAGTCAAAAATTGAGGCTACAGGTTCTTGAAGGTGACAGCCAGCCACTCTTCCACGATGATCAACAATGAAGAAATTGTTTAGCGCGCGGCATTTCCACGTTCGCATGCCGCTTGAATAAAACGTTTTTAGAGCTTCCAACAGTTTATTTGTGATAAAAATGTTGTTGTTTTCTCGCCTCATGGCAATAAGGGAATCGCAAAGATTTACCATCGCTTTGTTGTCAGTTATCAAAAATTCGTCGTTTTTCTTGCCGATTGCGAACAACTGGTTATCAGTGCTTGGTGAGTCATAGGAGTATAGGCAGTACCAGACGGGAATCCCTTTATTCAAGAAGTATCGCGTAAAATCAACAATCTCGTGCAAGTTCAGCTGGGAAATCGTGGGAGAAACACCGACGCGCACCCCTCTTTCTTGTAAAGTTTCGATGGCATTCATCGCACGCTTCCACGCACCTTTCACACCTTTTATGTAATCATTCTTTTCAGGGTCTAGACTGTCCAAAGAAATGGCAACAAAATCCACATATTTTAATGCCTCAACTTTTTCCACAGCCATGCTTCCATTGTCATAAACTGTTGTAACAAAAAAACGCGAAGAATACTCTAAAATCATGTCTATATCTTCTTTAAGCAGCGGGTTTCCACCAGAAAAGACAATCTCCACTACACCGAGTTTTCGCAGAGCATCTAAACCTCTTATGACCTCGCTTGTTGAAAGTTCTGTCGCGTCTTGCTCACGCCAAACATTGCAACCTTTACAGCGATAGTTACACTTGCGTGTGAGCATCCACTGCGCATGGTGAGGTCGGTTAGGTGCTAGAGAACGAAAGACAACGCTGGCAACTTTCTCCAAAGCCATGGACAAGCCACCTAACACTCATACAAGTTAATAAACTTGCAAAGTAAGCTATTTATTAATTGCTTAAACCAACGCTCCGATACTGCGATTAATAGGAAAGGTTTTTACTATAACGAATGGATTTCCCCCGCAAGCTCCCCTTTTTTATTTTAATAATAATATTGCCTTTATTGTCGTTTATCAGCGACTAATGGAAGTTTTCTTATGAACTATTCTTTTTAGGAGTTTCGTGTTCTTTCTAGCATAGGAATGCCGAAAAAAGATGGGAGTTTTGGTTTTTCCGAGTTTATTAAGTTTTAGCTTCTCTTATGCTTGGTGTAGATTAATGCTGTTGCCACTATGGCTATTGCCACCATTACTGAGATGCTGATGGAGAGCGTCTCTATTGGTAGGCTTGGCATTGGCAGCGGGTTTGACGATGTTGCTTGCCAAATGTTTGTGCTTGTTGCTTTGAAAGTGGCTGACATGGAGCCTTGGGTTAAGGTTACTTCCACGATGATTCCGGTTTCCTTGTCCCAGCAGTAGCTGAACTGCATGTCTCCTTGTGTTAAGCTTGCGTAGACAACGGTTCTGCTTGCTCCGGCATAGGTTCCTGTTCTTTCGCCAGCAATGGTTACGCTGCTTCCTTCCACCGCTGGAATGGTATCGCCGTTATTCGAGTTTGCTGGTATAAGCGCTTGGAAAGTAAGGTTTCCAGCGCCGCTGGCAACATCCCACGTCATGGTTTCAGTCTGTTCTGCGCCATTGCTGAAGTGCGTTGTCACGCGTAACGTTGCAGTTGTTCCCGCGGCTGATAGACACTCCACTTTAACCCATTGGATAAACTCGCTTGGCAAATTATTGCCCGAAACATAGTCGCATTTTATCCAGTCGCCTGCTTCAACGCCAACTTGCGCAGTAGCGTAAGCAAATGATAAACAAAGTAAGAACAGCATGGTTGCAAGCGTTGCAAATTTGATGGCTCGTCGCATTTGCTATCCCTCTTTTTTTTATCTGCGTTTAACTATGATTAAGGCGATTATGGATGCCACTGCCACGATGGTTATTGAAAGCATAAGCCACCAGTAGCTCATTATGCCCGTCAAGTCTACGCCGCCGATGCCCACTCCGCTGCTGCTTAAATGCGCCGTCAACTCGTGAAAGCTGTGATGGTATTCCACATAGATCTGTGCATAGCTGCCCACTTGGTTTATTTGGAACTCTATGGGCTGATTATCCAACGTAACGCTAACTGCGGAAAGAGAAGTTATCATCTCCATGGGTATTGTTATGTTGGCTATGCCAGTTGTACCATCTGGACCGCCAACAGAAATGCTTAAAACCATACTGGTAGAGTTAAATACCACGCCAAGCACAGAAGAATTTGTTGAAACATACATTGTCTTGTTTGACCATTGAAGCGTCATACGAATCCACCCCTCGGGCAGAACAGAGACAAAAGCACTTAACCCAGTCGCTGCAGCCTCAAGGCCATCATCTATGCCGTCGCCATCCGTATCCCTCCTTGTGGGGTCTGTTCGGAAAACTTTGATTTCGACGCCGTCGCTGAGTCCATCTCCATCAGTATCTGGATTTAATAGATTTAACGGGTAGGTTCCAACACCGCTCCGTTTTATGTTAAACTCGTACTCTTCCAAGTTGGATAAGCCATCATTGTCGTAGTCTTTGTAGAGGTCTGTAGGATCTAGCGGGTTAAAGTATCCGCAGAAAATTTCTTCGCGGTCAGATAGTCCGTCTCCGTCGCTGTCTGGGTCGGAGGATATTGGAAGGCTTAAGTCTATAAGGTACGGGACACCTCTGCCTATTATTTTAATGAAGGCGGCTATGGAACCGTTGAGGGGCGACCATGTCCAACATGCGGCGCCATAAAAAATCGTGTGCTTGTTGCTTCCGTCAACATTTATAGCGGTGATGTTACTATTCGGCCACCAAATATTATACGGATGATAATCACTTCTTCCTCCGTAATCAACTTCAGTGTATGTTAACATTGTTCCGTTTGGCGCCCAATTTAAATGCATTGCAATGCTGTTTTCTAAGATATCAGCAATCCTGGTTAGGTGGGTTCCATCGGAGTTAATGATCCAAACGCCAGTGTATGTTGAGAAGGCTATTTTGTCGTCTGATGGCGAAAATCTAACGCTGAAAATCTGGTTGTCTGGTCCCTCAAGTTCCAGAATCAGTGATCTCTCACTTGTTTCGAGGTTGACTTTCCAGATGCGACTGAAACGGGTGTAGGGATATGTAGAATAGTTCTCTGCAAATTCTGTGTAAAGCAATGTCATGCCATCGCTTGACAAGTCAAAGAATGTGGGTACGCATGAGGAGCAACTATTAACGTAGGTTATGAAAGTTGGATCAGAACCACCCAAGCTCATTGAATATATTGCGGAAGAAGGAGCAAATACATAGCTGGTGTTGACATAGAATATTTTTGAGTCGTTTGGCGAAATAACAAAACTATCAAACACGCCTTGACCGCTATAGCCCCACAGATTACAAGAGTCACTAATCGGCGACCAAGTGCTTGCGTTAATCACCACAAAACGGTCAGAACCAGCTATAAATAGTATCTCTCCAGAGGGTGACCATGCGATGCTTGTAGCGTCAATGCCTCCAGAATTCCACATGATATGTCCATATTCTGTTTGCCATACTTGAGGCGCAGGCCAATAAATGATCCTCGGATTGGCATTAACGGTAGATTCGGCTGCGTTTGAAAGAGGGATTCTGTAAAGTCCAAACATTGCTGAAACAAAGATGATTGCTATCGTGGCAATGGGTGAAAGTTTAGTCTCCAACATATTTTCTCACGCTTTAGCGTTTATTAAGAAAACATATATACTGTGTTTTTTAAAATTTTGCGCATAAAAATTTCTAAAAATTAATCATAATTCTAACTAAACTTCAAAAACCCCAGAATAGGGAAAATAACATTACACACGTTAAGACACTGGAAAGTCACCATGGAACATGCCAGAACGAAAGATATCCCCTATGTCATGCACATTCTTGGCCATAGAAACATTAAGAACACTTTAATCTATACAGCTTGTAAACTTTGAAGGCGACAAATATCACTTCGCAACCGCAGCAACCATTGAAGAAGCTGGAAAACTGATTCAATCGGGCTTCGAGTATGTATGCCATCACAATGATATAATGCTCTTTAGAAAGCGAAAGTAGGTACTAAAACAGACCACTAAGGAAAAGTCAAAAAAGACTTAGGAAAAGGTTTTTAGTTAAGTTGTTATATGAGTGTTCTGAAAGTGTTTAGTTAGTGTGAGGTTGATATTTGATGTCAGTGTTTGCGGCTCCAGGAGCATACGACCGTGCAATAACCGTTTTCTCACCGGATGGTAGACTTTTCCAAGTTGAATATGCGATGGAGCTAGTTAATCGGGGAGCAACAATCATAGGAATAAAATGCCCCGAGGGAGTTGTTTTAGGCGCCGAAGAAACTGTTGAGCTTCTTGAAGAGTCCGAGTCGTCATGGAAAATTTTCAAAATTGACGACCACATAGGCGCTGCCATAGTGGGCTTAAGTTCAGACGCTAGGGTTTTGATTGACCAAGCACGATTATATGCACAGAGCAACAGGTTAACCTACGACGAGCCAATAGATGTCGAGGTCGTAACAAAACGCATATGCGATATACAACAGCTTTATACACAACATGCAGGTGTAAGACCCTTCGGTGTTTCGCTTGTTTTTGGTGGAGTTGATAAAACCGGAAACCGCATATTCATAACGCATCCAAGCGGAACCTATAAGGGACACAAAGCAACCGCTGTTGGTGCTGGAAGAGACACCGTGATGGCTATTCTGAAGGAAGAATACCGCGAGGATATGAAGTTAGAAGACACGATTAAGCTTGCAGTTAAATGTTTAGTGAAGGCTCTTGAGGCGCGACAACTTCCGCCCAGAATAAAAATAGCGGTAATTCCATCCGAAACGAGAAAAATTGAAATGTTAAGCGACGAGAAAATTGAGGGTTACATAAAGAAAGCGGGCGCAGGCAAGTGAAACTGAAATGGGAGAAAAATACACTGTTGCGCGCATTACAAAGGATAATGAACATTTCGAAGTTCTGGTAAAACCGGACAAGGCGCTGGATTACCGTTTAGGAAAAATCTCTTCTATAACAGAGGTTTTAGCTGCTGAAACTATATTCTCAGACGCTAACAAAGGAACAAAAGTTTCTGAAGAGGCGGTCAGAAAAGCCTTCGGCATAACAGACCCGCTTAAAGTGGCAGACATAATCCTAAAAAAGGGAACGTTGCAGCTTACAACGGAACAACGCAGAAAAATGATTGAAGAAAAAAGAAGACAGATAATAGCCTTTATATCAAGACAATGCGTGGACCCACGTACTAACCTTCCACATCCACCAATGCGCATTGAGCAAGCAATGGAACAGATCCACTATTCCATAGACCCGTTCAAGGCAACCGAAGAGCAGGCAAGAGAAATCATTAAACTGTTGCGACAGATTCTCCCATTAAAAATGGAACAAGTTTCAGTAAGCGTCCATATACCCGCAGAATACGCGGCAAAGGCCTACGGAACAGTGAAAGCAATGGGAACAATAAAACGTGAAGAGTGGCGAGCAGATGGTTCATGGTATGGCATTCTAGAAATGCCCGCAGGTCTCTATGGACCTTTCCTTGAAAAAATCGGAGATGTAACCAAGGGAAACGCAGAAGCAAAAATAATATCCTAACGTATGAAGAGTATATGGTTTGGATGTGTGTTTCATGCCAACATTTTTTGAAAAAAGACAGCTTGTAACTCCAGGAGATTTGCTGGCTGAAGGCGATTACATAGCCGGCGAAAATACTTACAAAGAGGAAAACAAAATTTACGCGGCAAGAACTGGACTTGTAGAATACGAAGATAAAAAGATAAATGTCGTCGCCCTTAGAGCTTTTTACATCCCACGTGTTGGAGACATCGTGATAGGAACAGTAGTCGAAGTTGGCTTTAACGGGTGGACGGTGGACATAAACTCGCCGTACGAAGCCATTTTGAGAGCTTCGGAAGTTCTTAACAGACCATTTAAACCGCAGAAAAACGATTTAACTGAAGTTCTAGACGTGGGAGATCTTGTCGTTGCGAAAATAGTCTCTTATGACAGGACGCACAATCCTCAGTTAAGCGTGGACGAGCCGGGACTTGGAAAAATAACTCGTGGACAAATAGTGAAGGTGACGCCTACAAAGATTCCACGAGTGATAGGGAAGAAGGGCTCAATGATATCAATGATAAAACAGGAGACGGGATGCCAAGCGATACTTGGACACAACGGAATAATACTGATTACTGGCAAAAACTTGGAAGACGAAGAATTAGCCATGATGGCAATACGTAAAATCGAGGAGGAATCTCACATAACAGGACTAACAGACCGCATATCACAGATGATAAAAAAGGAAAAAGAGAAAAGGGAGGTAGGTAAAGATGAGTCAAAAAACTGAAAAGCTAATTGATAAAAAAGGTTTAAGGCTTGACGGAAGAAAGCCAGACGAGCTTAGGCCGATAAAAATTGAGGTGGGCATTCTCTCTAATGCTGACGGTTCAGCTTACATTGAGCAGGGCAAAAACAAAATTTTAGCGGCCGTTTACGGTCCAAAAGAATTGCATCCAAAGCATATGGCTCTGCCGGACCGAATGGTTTTAAGATGTCGTTACCACATGGCACCTTTCTCTGTTCAGGAACGCAAATCTCCAGCACCGTCGAGACGAGAAATAGAACTGTCGAAGGTTATTAGGGAAGCTATTGAACCAGCAATTTTCGTGGAATACTACCCTAGAACGGCTATAGACGTTTTCGTTGAAGTTTTGCAAGCTGATGGAAGCACACGCTGCGCAAGCATAACCGCCGCTTCGTTGGCTTTGGCTGACGCGGGAATCCCAATGCGAGATTTAGTTGTAGCATGTTCCGCTGGAAAAGTCGACGACACCATAGTTTTGGATTTAATGGACACCGAAGACAAAGTTGGCTCTGCAGATGTTCCGGTGGCGTTTATGCCAAACTTGGGAGTTGTAACATTATTGCAGATGGATGGAATACTGACGCAGGAAGAATTCGAAAACGCAATAAACCTTGCAATTGAAGGGTGCAAAAAAATTTACACGCTCCAGAAGGAAGCCTTAAGGGCCAAGTACATAAGCGTAAAGGAGGTTGAAGAATAATGTCAACGATAGTTGTCCGCGTAAAACAAAAGCAAATAGCACAGCTAATTGATAAAGGTAAAAGACTCGATGGAAGAGGTTTAAACGATTACAGGGAGATAAAAATTGAACAAGGAATAATCGAGAAGGCTGAGGGCTCAGCAAGAGTTCTTCTCGGAAAAACTGAAGTCATGGCCGGAGTAAAAATAGAAACAGGAGAACCATTTCCAGACACACCAAATGAAGGAGTCTTAACAGTAAACGCTGAACTTGTGCCGCTTGCATCACCAACATTCGAGCCTGGACCGCCAGACGAAAACTCGATTGAGTTGGCAAGAGTTGTCGACAGGGGAATAAGAGAGTCAAAAGCCATCGACACGGAGAAACTATGCATAGAACCCGGCAAGAAAGTTTTTGTAGTTTTCGTGGACGTTTACGTACTTAACCACGATGGAAACCTAATTGACGCATCGGCACTAGCAGCGTTAGCTGCTTTACTTAACACGAAAATGACGAACTACGAAATCGAAGATGGTGAAGTAAAATTTAAACCCGGTTACACGGAGCTTCCAGTTCGAAAGCATCCAATAGCAGTCACGTTTGCGAAGATAAATGATAAGCTTGTGGTTGACCCTTGGCTTGATGAGGAGCAGATAATGGATGCAAGAATAACAATTACGGTGGACGACGACGGAAACATATGTGCGGTGCAAAAAGGAGGAAGCGGATACTTTACACCGAAACAAATTTTTGACGCGGCTCAAATCGCAAGAGAAAAAGCTGACGAATTGCGCAAGAAACTAGGATGGTGAAAAAATGGGAAAAGGAACGAAAAAAGTTGGACCGACAAGAGGGCTCGGTCCCCGCTACGGAGCAACCGTTAGAAAACGTTACGTAAAAATAGTTACAGAAATGAAAAAAGACCACAAATGCCCCCAATGTGGACTGCCAAGAGTAAAAAGGATAAGCGTAGGCTTGTGGAAATGCAAAAAATGCGGTTATACTTTCACTGGTGGAGCTTACACGCCAACCACAAAACTTGGAATTGTAGCCAAACGCGTAGCTAAAGGCGCTGCCATAGAAGAGGTTGAGGCAACAACATCAACAACCGCGGAAGAAGAATAGGCGGAATTGATACTTTTAACAACTTCACGAAGACCAACACAAGGCATAAGAACATTCTGCAGAGATTTATCCCAAACAATTCCGAACGTTTTAAGGATGAATCGTGGAAAATTGAGCCTCGACGGTCTGGCTGAAAAAGCCACAGAACTTAACGCCGCAAAGGTAGCTGTTATTGACTGTTGGAAGAGTGGCCCCGGGAAAATTGAATTATACACGTTAAGTGAAAACTGCTTAAAGCCCTTCCCACCGCTAATTTATTTAAAAAGCGTAAAACTTCGAAGAGAATTCCCGCAAACAAGGCAACATGAAAGAAAAATAAAATCTTTAGCAATTGAAGGAACAGCGCAGAGCCAGACAGCAGAAGTAAAAAAGTTAGAGAAAGCGCTTTCAGAATTTTTTGAAATCCCACTTCTCTTACGCGAAGAAACATATACGAAATATAACGCTCTAATGCGACTTAAAACAGAGTCACCGGAAGGCTTAATCATCACTTTTGAAACTATCCCAGAAATGATAGAGATAGGCCCAAGAATTAAAGTTTCACATCTAATATGGGATTTGACTCATGAGAGCTAGAGCAATTTTGCGTTTAGAATTTCCATCCGAAAAAAACTTGAAAATAATCAACGTGGCGTTAGCACCAGAAGCAGCAAAGCCAGCAACACCACGTTCAAAGGTGCACCTAAAAATAGAAGAACCGTTTTTAGTTTTGATTTTTGATGCAAAGGACACCGTTGCTTTACGCGCAGCAGTAAACTCGTACTTGAGATGGGTGTCAGCGATTTGCAATACGCTTGCAGTTTTAGAAGCCATCGGCTAAAAAGGTGAGCTAACGTTCTCTATTGCCTTTTATGTACTCTTCAACCCACTCTTTTGCAACAGGATCTGGAACTTGTATAGGTGGATGCTTAAAAGCGTATGATGATATGCTGATTAAGGGGCCGGCTATTTTGCGGTCTAGAGCCAGTTTTACGGCACGGATTACGTCGATTACCACGCCTGCACTGTTCGGGGAATCTTCAACTTCAAGTTTAACTGTTATTGTCAGTGGTCTGTCACCGAATTTTCTACCCTTAAGCCAGATGTAACATATTTTTTTGTTTTCAAGAAACGGCACATAATCTGACGGCCCTATTCGCGTTGGCAAATCATATGGCACGAGGCTTTTGACGGCTTCAGTTTTACTTACACGTTTCGTTTTCAAGCGTTCCTCAACAGTCATGTTTAAAAAATCCGTGTCGCCACCTAAATTCAACTGATAAGTTTCGTCAACAATTACGCCTCTGTCAACGCACAGCCTTACAAGGTTCCTATGCAGTATTGTTGCGCCAAGCTGACTTTTGACATCGTCGCCGGCAACGGGAAGCTTTTTCTCTTCGAATTTTTTGCTCCAAGCTTCATTTGAAGCAATAAATTCAGGCATACAGTTTACTAAGGCGCATCCGGCATCCAAAGCCGCTTGTGCGTAAAAACGCGTGGCATTATAGCTTCCAACGGGCAAATAATTTACAAGAATTTCAGCCCCAGAATCTTTCAAAACTTTAATTATGTCCTCGCGTTCAACCGCACCGCCATCATATGCATTAAAAGGCTTTTTCATGTGCTCTGCCACTCCGTCTAGAATTGGCCCAGGGGAAACCTTTACGCCTAAAGGCGGCACGTTTGCAAATTTGACGCAGCAGTTTGGCTCTGTAAAGATTGCCTCGGACAAGTCTTTGCCGATTTTGCTTTTGGACACATCAAAAGCTGCAACAAAGCGTATGTCTCTTACATGGTAACCGCCGAAGTTCACGTGCATAAGTCCTGGAACTGTCTCGTTTTCTTTGGCGTTCTTGTAGTATTCGACGCCTTGTATTAGGGCGGACGCAGAGTTGCCGACACCGACTACCGCCACACGAATTTCAGCCAATCTCGCAGTCTCCATCTAATTATCTTGGTTAATGAAAGGGTTTAGGAGTGTCTGCTCTATAACCTTTTCTGGTTTACGGCAAGATTAAAAGGGAGCAACAGCAACAAATGTTAAGGTAAGGCGAAGATTATGAATGAAGACATAGTGAACATAAAGTTTGAACCGTTCAGAGAAATCGTCATCATGGAACGCAACTTCTTCGCAACCCCGGACGACATTGCACGGTTTGCCTCAATAATCGCCGGTGGAAAAGCCGCAGGCTTGTACTGGGCTGAAGGCGTTGTATTCCTATATTTTCCGCTGCCAGTAACAACAGAAGCAGCATCCAAAGCGTTACTCGAAGAAAAGCGAGTTTACTGGACCTTTGTTGGATACTCGTTTATGCCAAAATATCAGCCTCTCATCGAAACAAAAGAGAAAATCATGGTTCCAGTAATAGACATGTCCTCAAACCCGATGTTCAGAAAAGTGACAAACTGGTTAAAAGAACAAAAATAGCCATGTTAAGAAATAACAATGCTTAATCAAGCTTCACATTGATGAAGACCATGTGCAAGACGGTTCATATAAGAGGAAAAGTTTTTTCTGGAACTGGTGAAGGAGCCAAGTTTATCGAGCTTCCATGGGTGAAAAGTCAAATAAAAGAAAAACTTGGATTCACACCTTACCCAGGAACGTTGAACATAAAATTGGATGATGAATCCGTTAAAATAAGGAAAATGCTGGAAAAGGTAAAAGCGATAGAAATTTTGCCAATTGCCGGATACTGTGCTGGAAAATGCTTTATGGCGCGTATAGGGGAAAAAATGGAGTGCGCCGTCATATTGCCGCAGATTAGTGACTATCCAGAAGACGTTATAGAGATTGTTGCACCTTTAAACTTGCGGAAAAAAATCAGCATCAAAGATGGCGATTGCATAGAAATAAAAATAATGCTTGAGTAGTCAGTTACCGTCGTTTTTCCTTTAGAAAGGCATCAATATAGTCTTTAAAGCATCCCTTCTTTTGGAGGTATAGCCCATATTTCGCAAGAATACTCATTGCTCTTGCAGCATCCTCTGGAGAAGAATATGCAGGAACACCAAGCTTATCAAAGCGATAACGCGTATGCAACGCCATTTCGGTTTCGCCAATGTCACATGCTACAACAGGCTTATCGTACTTTTCAGCGACACGTACCACCCTGTCTATGTAATCCTCCTGCAACGCTGGCGTATGATGCAACCCAAGAATCAATACCCCATGAATTTCTGAGTCTTGAAAAACTATTTCCGCCGCATATTCGAACATTTCCGAAGTCGCCGAACCAGTCACATCTACTGGGTTAAGGTTAGTTGCAAATTTTGGAAGTTTTCCATCCTTCTTTAATTTCTCGAATTTTTGGAGCGTTTTTTCAGAGAACCGTTTTACAACAAGCCCCCTTAATTCACATTCGTCAGCAGCCATTATTCCAGGTCCGCCAGCATCAGTAATGATTGCGACGTTTCTGCCTGCTGCTGGAGGTTGCATTGCTAATGCTTTTGCAGCGTCAAAGAATTCTTCCATATCCCTAGCCCTGAGTATTCCCGTTTGTTCAAATGCGGCATTGTATATTCTGTCAGAGCCGGCTATGGCTCCGGTGTGTGAGGCTGCCGCTCTTGCTCCGGCTTCTGTTCTGCCTGCTTTTATGGCGATAATCGGCTTCTTTTTTGTGACTTGAGAAGCTTTTTCTATGAAGTCTCTTCCATTCTTGATATCCTCAACGTAGAGCATTATGACTTTGGTTTCGTCGTCGTGAAGTAGATAATGGAGCATTTCAGCCTCGTTTACGTCGCATTTGTTTCCGAAGCTTACAAATTTGCTTACGCCCATTTGTCTTCCAGCCATATAGTCAAGAGTGGCGACTCCGAAGGCTCCACTTTGCGTTACTATAGCCATGTTCCCTTTCATTGGGCGCGGAGTTGCAACCACTTCTTCGCCTGTCATCAAAACCTTTGTTTCGGGCAAAAACAGCATGTCAACACCGGTATTAGAGTCGTAAACGCCCAAGCAGTTTGGTCCCAGAATTCTGATTCCCGCATTTTTCGCGATTTCAGCAACTTTCCTTTCTAATTCGTGGTTTCCAACCTCTCCGAAGCCAGAACTGACTATGACAGTGGCCTTAACCTTTTTGGCAACAGCGTCCTCCATTATTTCTGGGACAATCTCCGCTGGAACAACAATCACCACAAGTTCAATTTCGTCAGGAACCTTCGTCAGCTTAGGATAACATTGAAAACCCAAAATGTAATCTTCATGAGGGTTTACAGGGTAAAGCTCACCCCTAAAAACACCTCTCCTTTTGTTTTCTACAAAATTTTTGAATATGACATGCCCAGCCTTGTTCACTCTTTTAGTCGCTCCAACAACAGCAACAGAACTCGGATTAAAAAATGCGTCAAGTCGCTCAATCGAAATTTCCAAATTCAACCACTCTCCCTAATACTACTATGAGGGCATTTATTGCCTTTTTCTTACGCAATCTGTTTGCCATATTATTAAGGATTCCTAATTGCACCAAAATTCGAAAATGGTAAAAAAGAAGCAAAAAATTATGGATCACCAGCCGCTGTATTTATCAATTTCAGAATTGGACACTTTTCCTGCCTTGACATCTTTTATAGCTTGTTCCAAGACTTCACAGGCCGAATCGACGTGTTTCTGGTTTATCGTAAGTGGTGGCGTGATTTCAATAACGTTCGAAAACATCCCCACATAACCCAAAATCAACCCAAGCTGCCATGCTCTATAACATATTTTTGCAACCTCCAGAGATGCGGGCTCCAAAGTTTCTAACTTTTTAACAAACTCAACTCCTAAAATGAGCCCTCTTCCTCTTACGTCACCAATAATCTCATATTTTTCTTTTAACTCCTCAAGCCTTCTTCTTAGCGCTTGACCCATTTTTTCAGCATTTTTGACCAGTCCCTCATTTTCTATAACATCTATAGTCGCTAAGGCAGCAGCACAACTTAATGGGTGCCCACTCAAAGTAAACAAATGAGAACCAGGTTTAGAATCTAATATCTCGGATTTACCAACGCAAGAGCTTAGGGGCATTCCGGAAGCTATTGGTTTTCCAAGCGTGATAAGCTCTGGAACAACGTTCCAATGCTCGACTGCAAACATTTTTCCAGTTCGGCCTAGTGCAACTTTGACTTCATCTGCACAGAACGTTATATCGTATTTTTTGCATAACTTGACCAGTTTATTCATGTAGCCGTCTGGTGGAACAACATCTCCACCATCGCTTTGAATAGGTTCGATTATTAATCCTGCAATGTCCTCCGGATAGCAGTATGTTTTGAACACATAATCTTCAATGTAGTCTATACAGTAAATGTCACACTTGGGATATTCTTGTTTGAATGGACAACGGAAACAATAGGGATATGGTACTTTGACAACGTTAGAAAATCCAACAAATGCTGATTGAGATTTATGACCAGAAAGCGATAGAGAACCCATAGTTTGTCCATGATAAGAATTAACGAACGACAAAAAACGTGACCTTTTCTTATAATATGGAACAAGTTTGAATACGCAGTCGTTTGCATCAGATCCAGTTAAACCAAACCAGACTTTTTTAGAAAAATTTCCAGGAGTAATATTCACAAGTTTTTCAGCAAGCTTCACTGTTGTTTCGTTTGAGAATGATGTAAACGAGTTAAATAATAACTTATCGATCTCTTTCTTAAGAGCTTGCACCACTTTTGGATGTCTATGTCCCGTTCCAGCAACAGACCATCCGCCAAGAAAGTCAAGATACTCTTTTCCATCGGCATCCCTAACGGTTACATCTTCGCCGTCTTCAATGGCCATGGGGTAAAAACGAATGTACATAGACTTTGCAATTACTTTTGCATCTCTCTGCAGTATTTCCAAAGTTTTACTTTTCATTTAACAACCACCGTTCGTCTGTACTTTGCAGTGATGATAACAATTGAAATTATTTCTAGAAAAACTTAAAGCTTTTCAACAGACAATTAAATTCTCCAAATGGAGGAGAAAAAATGGCGAAAATCAAAGGTCCAAAAATAGTTACACCTATTCCAGGTCCAAAGGCAAAAGAGATAATAAAACAACATCACAGATACATTGCAACAACCACGAACGACCCAGAGTATGCACCTCTTGTCATAGAAAGCGGCGAAGGCGTATGGTATACAGATGTAGATGGAAATATAATTCTTGACTTTTCAACCGGAATAGCTGTTTTGAACGCTGGCATTAGACATCCTGAAGTGCAAAAAGCTGTTGAGGAGCAGTTAAACAAGATATGGCATGCTGCTGGAACAGACTACTACAACTTGAAACAGGTAGAGTTAGCTGAAGCGTTAGAAAAAGTTACCCCAGGTAATTTCCGAAAGAAAACCTTCCTTTGCAACAGTGGGACAGAAAGCATTGAAGCCGCCATCAAAGTATTGAAATGGTCTACAAACCGCAAACTGTTCCTAGCTTTCATAGGAGCATTTCACGGCAGAACATTTGGATCATTAGGTCTCATTGCCAGCAAGCCAGTGCACCGTTCGCGAATGTCCCCTGTAATGCCAGGCGTGTTCCACATACCATTTCCGAACCCCTATAGAAACACTTGGAAAATTGATGGTTATGAACACCCAGACGAACTTGTCAACAGAGTCATAGATTACATTGAAGAGGAAATGTTCAGCCACTACGTTCCAGCAGAGGAAGTGGCAGGAATTTTCTTTGAACCAATACAGGGAGAGGGCGGCTACGTAGTTCCACCCAGAAACTTCTTCAAGGAACTGAAAAAACTCATGGACAAATATGATATCAAAATGACATGTGACGAAGTTCAGATGGGCATGGGCAGAACTGGAAAAATGTGCGCAATCGAACATTTCGGAATCGCGCCAGACATTGTTTGCCTTGCAAAGTCTCTGGGAAGCGGAATCCCCATCGGAGCCACAGTTTTCAGAGAAGAATTAGACTTCAAAATTTCAGGCGTACACAGCAACACATATGGAGGGAACATGCTCGCGTGCGCGGCAGCCTTAGCAACAATAAAAGTTATTCAAAACGGACTTATGCAAAATGCAGCGAAATTGGAAAAACTGTTCAAAGAAAGACTGCAGGAAATGAAAGACAAATACGAGATCATAGGGGATGTCCGTGGCATCGGGTTAGCTTGGGGAGTGGAGTTCGTAAAAGACAGAAAAACCAAAGAGTACGCAAAGGATGCACGAGAAAAAATTCTGTTAGAAGCTCTAAAGAACGGATTAGCGCTTTTGGGTTGCGGAGCAAGTGCTATACGGCTTATTCCAGCACTGTGCATAACAGAGGAAGAAGCAAAAATAGGCTTAGATATATTTGAAAAAGCGATAGCTAAAATAGCTAAAAAATAAATCCGCTTTTTCTCTTTTTTCTAGCAATGAAAAATAAACATTTTCAAACAACAATAGAAAAACATTGTCAATTGCGTTATAGAATAAGGGATAATTATGAAATTTGATCGGATGTTGATAGAAAAAGAATCACCTGAAGAATATGGATATCAGAAAATCAAACATAATCTTTCGGAAAGCTCTGTGAAGGATATTAACATAGATGATTTACATGTTAACCTAAAAAATTTCTTACTCTGCTATGGTCCTCATAAGGGCAAAAAGGAGTTAAGAGAGTTAATTGCTGAGGAATATGAGAACTTTTCACCCGAGCATGTTTTGGTAACTAATGGTGCTGCAGAGGCCCTCTTCATAGTTGCATTATCGCTTCTTGAAACTGGCGATCACGTTGTAATAGAACATCCAAACTACCCATCAAATTACAGAGTCCCCAAGTTTATTGGATGCAAAATTGTTCCACTAGAATTGAGATTAGAAAATAAGTTTGAAGTAGATCTTAACGAGCTTGAAAATCTGGTAACGCGCAAAACAAAATTTGTTAGTCTGACGAATCCCAATAATCCTACTGGGTCAGTGATTTCAGAAAAAACTTTGAAGGAAATTATCAGAATAGTTGAATCTCGTGATTGTTATTTGGTTTCTGACGAAACATATCATGACTTAACTTTCAACAACCAGTTGCCACATGCAGCTTCATTAAGTTCAAAGGCGATAAGCATCTCAAGCCTGTCAAAGGCTTATGGTGCCCCTGGAATCAGAATAGGACATATTGCTGTTAGAGATAATGCACTAATCGAGTCGTTTCTCGCCTTAAAGGAGCATATTAACATATGCAACTCTGTTGTAGACGAAGAAATCGCCATTGCCTTGCTAGAAAACAAGAATAAAATAATGAAAAACGTGAAAAATCATGTGAAAACAAACTTTGGAATATTAAAGGATTGGTTAAAAGTGCAAAAAGGATTGGAATATGTTGAGCCTAAAGGTGGCGTGGTGTGTTTTCCAAGAATAAAAAACGATGTGCAATTAAAACTTCAAGCTTTCTATGAGGTGTTGCTTGAAAAGTACAGTACTATGGTTGGTCGAGGACGTTGGTTTGACATGGATGACAAGTATTTTAGAATAGGCTACGGTTGGCCATCGAAGGAAAGCCTCAAAAGGGGACTTGAAAACATTACAAGGGCTCTCGAGGAAGTGAAAAATGCTGATTGAAAAGTTTGATAATTTATATTTAGTACGGATTTTCAAGGAAAAGTTTAAGCTTTATCATAGTTATTATTGATTTTACCAGTTAGGTGCAAAGGAGTAGAGAAGAATGCCTCTGAAAGAGAAAACTGAAAAAGCTGGAACGGAATTTGACGCAAAACGTGCTTTTGAACATGTTAAAAATCTTGCAAGTTTCGGCTCTCGTTTAGCTGGAACCGAAGGCGATACAAAGTCAATCAAGTACATGAGTGAACAGTTTGCGAAAGCAGGGTTAAAAGTCGAATATGATGTTTTTAATGCGCCTTCCTTCATCGAAAAAGAAGCGAAAGTGCTGCTTTCATACCCATCAAAAAAAGAAATCAAAGTTAGGGCTATGCTCTACTCTGTTCAAACAAGTCGAGAGGGAGTCAAAGGCGAACTAGTGTATGCAAACTTGTGTAGAAAAGAGGACTTTGCAAAGATAAATGCTAAGGGAAAAATTGTTATGTTTTCCAGAACCAGAGACAAGGATGCTTTTTGGGAAGAGGTAACGAATGCGGCAAAAAACGGTGCAAAAGGAGTTATAATGGTTGATTATAATCCATGGATTTTCACAGCCACTATGGAAAGTGGCTATTTCAACATTCAAAAACGTTTCCTTTCAGTAGAACCGAATCCTATTCCTGCGGTAACTATGACATCTAACGACGGACAATTTTTGCTTGAACAATCAACTAAAGGAAAAGTCGAGGCAACATTGATTGTTGATGTCAAAAATGAGGAAAAAGAAACAAAAAATGTCCGTGCAACAATAGAAGGCGAGAAAAAAGCTGACGAGAAAATATTAGTTATCGCGCACAGAGATACGGCGAACACTCCCGGCGCAAACGATAACGCTTCTGGACTGGCAACATTAATTGAATTGGCTCGAATCCTGCCTAATTATCATCTTGACAGAAGTGTAGAGTTGATGGCTGTGGGAGCTGAAGAGGAGCTGGGTTCCCTGGGCTCATACAATTATTGTAAAATGCATAAAAACGAGTTGGAAAAAATAAGGGCGGTCATAAACGTGGACATGGTTGCTGTTGGCAGCAAATTGAAAGTGATTACTGAAGGGCTATGGCCTGATAAAGGTAAGCTGGAAACTTCGAAAGAGATTAATAAATTACTTGTTGAAGAAGCAGATAAGCTTGGTTACTTTGCAGAATATGGAATATGCTCTTTTGCTACAAGCGATGAAGGACGATTCATAGATGCCGGTGTACCAGCATCTTGGCTATGGAAGCCAGATGACCCATATTACCATAGTATGGAGGATACTCCAGATAAGGTGAACCCAAACGACATAAAAGCAGTATGCGAAATAGTAAAAAACACTGTGATAAAGTTAGCCAAGGCGTAACCATCACTATAAGGTTTTTAGCCTTCTACTCTCCAATATTTTTCAACTTTGTCCTTGCTGATATCTATCAAATATCCTCTGAACACGTTTCTGTCGTATTCAGAGCCAGGGTTTAGGCAAAGTGTCTGTCCAATTTTAACGAATCCTGAAGCCTCGTGTATGTGACCAAACAAGCCTAGCTTTGGCTGGTACTCCTTGACTATTTTCATAACAGCCTTTGACCCTACAGGAATCATGACTGGCTGCCCAAAAGTGTATGTTGGAGTTAATTTTTCATCAAGTTTCGGAGCCAAATCAAGGCCGCTGTCATACGGTGGGCAATGGGAAGCGAGAATCATGTGCTCGCGGTCTTGCACCATTTTGCATAGTTCTTTCAGCATCTCTTCAAGTTTTTCTTCAGATGCTTCCCGTGGGGTTTCCCATGGCGTTGGATTAACATAATCAAAGCTGACCATTTCGTGGAAATCGTCTACTTTCACAATTTTTCCAAGTGGATAAAGCGCTATTTCACTGTTTTGTATAACTTCATCAATTTTCTTGGTATCGTCATTTCCTGGTACGAGAAAAAGCTTCAATTGTCCGCTTTTGATCTTATCTCCTACATGCTGCTCCGCGATATCCAACCATTCTTTAATTGATTCTACAGCCATTTCGTCGAATAACTTTAAAAGCTCTGTTTTCTCCTGTGCAAGTTGTTTTGCTCTTTCCTCAGTGCATAAGTAGGGGTACAATCCGAAGTTTTTTATTCTTTCAATTTCTTTCTCTAAATCTTTCTTCTTTACGTTATATGTTTTCTTAAAAAACGTGAACTTGTAGTTTCCATCTTTTTGTTCAACCACCGGCACTATGGCTTTTGCTGTTAAGTCACCGCTTAAGATTGCAACATCCACATTATTACGCATAATTACTGTTAATGCTTTTCGCCAACATCCGGTGCTTCCATGGAAATCAGAGGCAAACAACAACCTAGTCATTCTTATCATCCAACGTTTTTATCTAAAATTCGTTAGAAAAAATAAAAAGGTTGTGGATGGCTGAATTGCTAAGCTGGCGGTATTGTCTGGTATAATTCGCTTACTTTTATTCCCTTCTTCTGGTTGTATGCGTAGAAAGCAACGAACAACACTAGGGAAAGCATCCACCAGAACACATTCCACCATATGTAGGACCAGTCGCTGACTATCCACATCATTACTGGGAACATCAGCCATGCTGTGAAAAACGCCGATACTAAACCAACTATTGAGGCAACTGGAAAACCGGCGATCTTCCAAGTGTATCCACGCTCAAACAGATCAGGTCTGCTAAATGGCATTATTGCACATGCCCAACTGCTCCAGAAGTACCGCCAGAAAACGCCTGAGAAACAGATCATGCCTAAGAACCACGGGTTCCACCATGTTAAGAATACTCCAATGATAATCACTATCATGCAGAAGTTGATAGACCAAGATGGACTGCCAAAGCGGTTAACTGCGGCAAATCTTTCAGGTAGCATTCTGTCAAATGCTAATGCAAACATTATTCTTGAAGATACAAGCGGGAATATTGGTATGTCGTTGAACATCCAAAGTGCAGCGGTAAATGCTATTATTAAACCTGCAATGGGATTGCTTGACAAAATTGGCCCGTAAGTGAACAATGAGAAAGTAGGAGTCAAGCCAGGATTTATGGTTAATTGATCCGCATATCCGCCAAGTACAACATAGTCGTACATTGATATGAAACTGCCATAAGCTTGAAAGAGCAGAGCTGCGCCTATAAGGTAATATGCGCCGATAATTGCGATGGCGCTTGGTATTCCGATGCCAAATGCCTTAGATGGTTCCTTAACTTCACCAGCGACATAGTTCGCCATGCCGATTCCCCACCACGCGTAGCCAGAGCTTACAAGAGAAGCCATTGTAGCATCCATAGACCATGCGCCGGGCCATCCAGGCGCACCTGCAACATATTCAGCCCAACCGTTATTGTTTGCCACTGTCACAATTTCGTTCCATGCTCCGGCACCAAATGTGGCGTCCCACCCGCTTTGGATTACATTGACGCCACCATACAGTAGGTATGCGTCTGTTGCTAGCGTGACAATTCCGCCTATAAGCGGTATTATGAATAGTACGTTTATCCACCATTTGTAGGCGCGTACGCCAACTAATAACAAGACCCAGCATATTATTAGTATCAGTATTGCGAAGCCTATGTAGAACGTTGGATTGGACAGCGGCACTGCCAGAGATTCTCCGAGGCTAATCCACCAATCGGAACCTGATATCATTCCAATGACGTGAAAAAGTTGTCCGAAAAATGCTGTGGTTGTACAAGCGACAACAGCCGTAATAAAGGTGTTTCCTTGCCAGACTTGCCAGCTTGTAAAGTAGCCGAGCACTGGATGTATTACTCTTGATATGTGAATGTATTCTCCTCCAGCGCGTGGCATGGCAACTGTTAGGAACAGTTCAGTTAGAGCGACAAGCGAAAGCATTATGCCTGCTATACCCATCGATAAGAGTATGTTCACTCCTGGAAATTGATAGGGTGCTTGAACCATAAAGTAGTAGAACCCATCACAGATGACGTAGCTCACGCCGATTGACATTACAGTGAAGGGACCTATTTCCTTTATTAGTCCTGAAGCTCTTCTCACGTATAATTCTTCGCTCATTCCTCTCCTTCCCTTTTTTGCTTTTTTATAAGAGTGTATTTTCCTATTTTTGTTGGTTTTAGCTTTAAGCTTTTTGCATGAAGTTACACATTAAGAATAAAAAGACTATTTAATCAAAGGTTTAACAACAAATAATCCGGAAAAACGTTTCTTTTTAACAAGAACCACCCCTTCATAATCACAATGACGAAGACGAAACTTGTTCTTGTCCGGATCAAGGTTATACTCGCGTATAACATCATTCATGTAGAAAATCACGTCTTGAGCAAAATCTTTCACCTTCTCCATTCTCGGCGAAAATTTAGTCTCCAAACTTGCATGATATTCACGGATTCTAATACGAACATAACGGTCTAAATAAAGATAAGAATTGGGAACAATCACCAAACAAAACAGAACTATGGCAGCAACAGCAAAATAAGAAAGATTCAGCGACACTTTCAAGAATGCAACAGCAATAAACAGTGCAACGAAACCCATTATGCTGGTCATAGCCACTGAACGCATTACCGTGGAAATCGCGATAAGCCTTCTCAGCGGACTTTCAGTTAGAGCCTCATTCATGGCAGTTACGTCTTTTTTAACACGCTTCCATTTCGCCACCAGATGTGATGGACAGATTCTTTGAATTGAGACTTCAACATGTTTTGTATCCGCGACTTTAAACACTCGGTAATCATCTGCCCACCGAATAATCTTCATTAATTCGTCAACTTTCTGCTGAGCTTTCTTTGAATCACCATTTTTCAAAATCATCAACCGGATAATTGCTCAGTTCGCCAACAGATAAAATTTTGCCTAAAAAATCTTACGTTTATCTTTTTTCTAATTCAGCAACAGGGCGGTACCATAATTTCTTGGTTCCATCCTTTGCACGTTTGTTCCATCGGTTTGTTTTTGGAGTTGCGTCGATAAGACTGATAAGACTTGACAGGTTACTTAATGCCACTGCTGCTTGTTCTTTTGTAAACTTTTTATCCTCAACAAATTTATTAATGTACTTTTCCACGGTATGCAGATTGTTTATAGCGTCATACCAAAAGCCCCAATCGTCGCATAAAACATTAGCTACATATCTACCGTTCAGGCTGCATCTAGATGTTGAATCACCGATTTTGTGAGTTAAAAATAGCATGGCAACATCAGCTATGTCTTTATAAGTTATATCATGTATCTGTAATTTTTCTAGAAGCAGATCTTCTGGTGGAATATAATAATCAAACAATTCAAGCCGCCCACATCCTTTTGAATCAACAAATGGAATGTCATGGCAGAACTCAAGTTTGTCCAAAAATATATCGACAGAGTAATTCTTTGCAGTATTGTAATATATGAGTCGCTTATTGCCGAAAAAGGCGTTTATTGCCATGTCCGGTTTAAAGCCAAGATCGTTCTTGAGAAATTTTTCAATGTCTTTCTTTTGTTTTGCATAAGCAGCGAAGTCTACATCTGTAAACATTGAAGCGCCACTGCCGAGTCTTCCTAATTTTTTGTAGGTTTCTAGGTAATCCTCGGAAACCGTTGAGCAACACATTATTATTCCCATGGCGCCTAACAATCTTAGAAGCAATTTTTTTTCATTTGCTTTTTCGATTATTTGGCATGCTTCACGTATCATTTCGTCGTCTGAAATCGCGCCACTTTTATTTTGGTCCATCTTTATTCACTTTTGGGTTCGTGCTAAAGCTTCATTCTAAACCATGTTAGAAACGCACAAAATAAAAGTTACGCCATTAATGAAATAGGCATTCAAATTAATGAACAAGCCTCAACACTGCATTTCTGGCTTAAAGAAGTTAATGCCTATGGGGCACGCGAACTATGACCATTGGTTTGTGGTTTACTGTCTCAAGCATTTCCCAGCTTACTTCGGTTATACCTACTTTGAATCTTTCAGCCATATCCCAAACGGTTCCGCCGGCGCCAAAGCCCATAGCACGGTTTGCAAACTCTGCGGTTCTTAAGGCCTCTTCCGTTGGAATGCTACATCCAGCGATGGCTATTGGTGTTGCTCTTTTATTTAGTTTAAGAACACGCCCAGCAACATAAGCCAAGAAGCCATCTAGGTGTTGTATTCCCTTAACTGGTTTCGGTCTTGGTGTAAAATGGAAATTTTTCAGCGAATAGGTTTTGTCGGTGTCTACAATCATGATACAAACCCTCTTTTCTAATGTCAAAAATATCTGGCGGTGAATCTCTTCAGCTATTGCATCCGCATTTTTTAGAGGTAGACTTACGTAAGAGTAGGGGAGATTGCTCCCGTCTATGCCGCCTTCTGACCCAAACATTAAGGCTTGCAATAAGCCCGCGTATCGCAGCGCAACTTGTTTGTGTCGGCTTCCCATTTCTGGCGGGTATTTGCGAAGCTGTTGCAGGAGTTTTTGTTGTAGGTGGCAGAGTGGACCGAGAATGTACCCCCAGATTATTGGCATCCAACATTTAGCGATTATTTTTGCGGTTAGACTTGGTTGGATTTTGCTCTCATCCACAATATTGCCCAATGCTGTTGCAATAGGCTTTTCAGAAATTATAAGGAAGTCTCCATCCATAATTCTTCCTTTGACGCACTTGATTATTTCTTGCATGTAATCTTCGCCAGGCCGCCAGTACTTTGTCGCGATTGCATACGCTTTAAGTCCAGACATTTTAAATCGCTTTTAAAAAGAGGAGCCACGAAAGTTTTGTGTCACAGGTTTTGGAACCGTTTCCTTGTCTCGTCAATACTGCATTCTGGCGGCTTCATTTTTCCTTCTGGACAATAGCCAAGCTCGACGCATGTAGGTCCAGCGTTTTCAAAAAGTGAAGGCGCGATCTTTTTTACTTGTCTAAGCATTTCTATTGCCACTTCTCGCAGTTCCCATTGCGAACGTGCACAACATCGCAGGTTAAAGAAGTGACGAAGTTCACGGGCGTTCATTGTTACAACTATGTTAGTTTTCGCCGCGTTTGGAAGAATGTACCGCGCATCTTCTTTTGGAACTCCCGCCTGTAAAAGTTTGTTATATGCTTCTGAAACGCTTTCTAAGGCTTTGTCGAATATTTTTTTGGCTTCTGAGTTGCCATTTATGCTTGGCGGGATCACATATTGTTTCAGTGTGTCATATGTAACGTAGCGTTGGCTCTGCTGCGTGTAAGAAGCAATGCGATGTCTGACTAGCTGATGCGTCATAGCTCTTGAAACTTCCTCTATACTAAAAGTGAATGAAGCATGCTCAATGACTGACGCATGTCCATAACCAGTAACCCGTTTAACTGTTTGCCTAGCTTTTTCCAAATTTATGCTCTCGAAAATGTCAGAGGGGTTCCCGCTTTTTGTTGACGTTAAAGCCGCAGCTCCACACAAGAGTTCAGGATCAGCGGTGTAACGGAGAAGCTTAACCTTCAATTTAGGATCACACTTCTTCACTTAACGCGTAAGAAAATAATAAATTTGCTATGCACAATTATGCCAATTAGCACATCAATAAATTCAGGCGGGAAAATGGAGGACTAAATTTAAATGGAGAAGGATATGACAAAAAATGAAGTTGAGCGTTTTCTTTGCTGTGCACGAGTTGGCAGGCTAGGCGTCGTCCTTGATGATGGAACACCTTACATTGTTCCAGTTGGTTTTGGTTATGCTGACGGAAAAATTTTCTTTCACACATGCAGCAAAGGCTTAAAAATGGAAGCATTAAAACAAAACGTAAATGTTTGTTTTGAGGTTGATGAAGCCCTATCGGATGCTTCAATGTTCAAAAGCGTCGTGGTTTTTGGTAAGGCAGAAATAATCAGCGATAAAGAGAAGATGATACCGTATTTGCAGAAATTAATCAACAAGTATCGTGTTCCAGAACCTTTTGACGCATACATGAGCAAGCCTGGAAGAAAACGCGAGGAGGAACTGGAAGCTGTTAGGATATGTCTAATAACGCCAAAGAAAATTACATGTAGAAAATGGATTATGCGTGAATAGCCAGTAAATAGCCTATTTTCGCTATATTTTTGCGTATATGCGGTCGGTTGTGAATTTTCCGCTTTCTATCTCTGTTTCTATTTCACGCAATAGCAGTATGCGCTTAAATGTTGGTGGATGGGTTGAGAACCACGTGTTGATTTTTGCCCATGTGGATTTTGCTTCTTTTTCCATTGCAAGTTCAAGTTCCTTCTCATCTAATACGCCATCCTTATCCAAATCGTACTCCGTCTTCTTTTCCATTATACAAGATATCTCAAGCTTAGCCATGGCTGGATCACCGATATAGAAAGCTCTTACGCCAGATGGAGGTTTAGGAGAAAGCGACAAGCCATACGTGATTTTTGCCAGGGCGCTTTGAAGACTTCTAGGCGACCCAGTGACATAGGCTGAATAGGCGTCTGCATAATGTTCACGCAGTCTGCTAAGTCCCATGACGAAAAGAAGCGAAATAATATAGACTACATAGGAGATTATCGCTATGGCAAAAAAGGCCAGTTTTATGTTGCTTTCGTCTTTTTTTCTCGATGTGGGGGCCCATCTTCCAACTTCCCATGTTCCACGTGCGATTAAGTAAGCAAGTAATGGCAAAGCGGAAAGCACTGTCATAACAATGTAGTCTTTATGTTTTATGTGACCTAACTCGTGGCCTATTACGCCTTTAATCTCGTCTTTGTTTAGGTTTGTCAGAAGCCCTTCATGAACTGCTAACGTGGCGTCATTTGCCGTTCTGCCGAAAACAAAAGCGTTAGGTGTCTTATCTGGCACTATTGCTAGTTTTGGCATCGGTATGCCGGATTTTTCCGCAAGCTCTTTGACGGTGGATTCAAGCCAAGGGTTTTCCCCATTTTCTAAATAGCGAAGCCTTGTTGAGCTTTTAACAATAGCCGGTCCGATAAGATATTCAAGTAGAATGAAAAGCGCTGTTCCTATCAAGGCGTAGAAGACGCTTAGTTGCAGTATTAGCATTATTGCAGAAAGGAAAAGCGCGAATATAAAGGCGACTAGGAAGATTGACGTGCCCATTGCAAGCTTTAGTTCAGCCAGTCTGCCCAGTCCTGTTCACCAGCGTTCTAATCAATGTGTTGTGGGAAGTATGTAAAGTTAAGGTTTTCTTTTTTAAGCTTATTTTGCGTATTTTTTCGGATTTTTCTTGAATTCTTCTTCGCAAGCCTTGGAACAGAAGTAAAAGACGCGCCCGCCATGTTCAATCTTACTATAAGCAGCCTCAGGGTCTATTTTCATTCCGCAGATTGGATCAACTACAAGAGTCTTTTTCGTGATTTCCTTCACCTCCTCAGGTTCATATTTTCTCAAAGTTTGACTGTTAAAGGCAACTATAACTGTGCTTAAGGACATGATTACTGCGCCAACTGCTGGTGACAGGTTTATACCAAAGCCAGACAGCACTCCAGCCGCTAATGGAATGGCTATAATATTGTAACCAGCCGCCCACCACAAGTTTTGCGTCATTTTTGCATACGTTTTACGCGAAATGTCTATAACTTTTTCCACATCTCGAGGATCGTTTTTAACAAGTATAATGTCTGCACTTTCTACCGCTACATCTGTTCCAGCGCCTATCGCTATGCCTACGTCTGCGGTGACGAGCGCTGGAGCGTCGTTCACGCCGTCTCCAACCATTGCGACTCTGTAGCCTTCTTCTTTAAGTAGCTTTATCTTCTCTGCTTTTTTGTCAGGCAAAACGCGTGCGAAATAGTTGTCAATGTCAAGCTCTTTAGCAACCCATCGGGCAACTTCTTCAGAGTCACCGGTAAGCATGAAAACCTTAACGCCTCTCTTTTTCAATCGTTTAACAGCCTCATGTGATTCCTCTCGCACCATGTCTGCTAATGCGAATGCACCAGCAAGTTTGCCGTCAACAACCGTGAACACGACAGTTTTGCCTTGCTCCTGAAGTTGGTTTATTTTCGGGTCTTTTACCTCAATTTTTAGTTCTTCCAGAATGCTGAGGCTTCCAACGTAAACTTCTCTTTTTGCAACCTTTCCGTATGCGCCTCTTCCAGGTAAAGATTTAAAATCTTTAGCTTCGGGAATTTTTACTCCTTTTTTGTTTGCGTATTCCACTATGGCTTTTGCTATGACATGTTCAGAGTTAAGTTCAACGCTTGCAGTTAAAGCTAAAAGCTCTTTTTCTGGAATAAACGCTACGACATCGCTGACTCCGAATTTTCCGACTGTCAAAGTGCCAGTTTTGTCGAAGACAACGGCGTTTATGTCTTTGACCATTTCGAAAGCGCGCCTGTCACGTATAAGTATTCCGCTTTTTGCAGTTATAGAAGTTGAAAGTGCTACAACCAATGGTATCGCCAATCCTAGAGCGTGTGGACAAGCAATAACAAGCACAGTTACGGTTCTTTCAAGGGCAACATCCGAATTAGCAAAAAAAGACCATGCAAAGAAGGTTATTATTCCAACGCTGAGCGCCACATAAAAAAGCATAGCCGCAGCCTTGTTTGCAAAGTCTTGCGTTCGAGACCGGCTTTCTTGCGCTTGCTTAACGAGTTTTATGACTTGCGCTAGGTAAGTTTCTTCGCCCGTGCGTTCTATAAGCACTTTAAGGATACTTTCACTGTTTATAGTGCCGCCGACGACTTTGTTGCCAACCTTTTTAGTGATGGGTTTCGATTCGCCAGTTAAAAAAGCTTCATTAACAGATGATTCGCCTTCGACAATAACGCCGTCAGAAGGGATTTTCTCTCCTGGGCGTACAAGAACAATATCGCCTTTGCTTAACTGCGAAACTGGCACATCGAAGATTTCGTCGTTTTTGACCAAGTGAGCGGTTGTTGGCATTATTCGGACAAGTTCTTCTAAAGCCATCGAAGCGCCGAGAACGCTTTTCGCTTCTATCCAGTGGCCCAGCAGCATAACGTCAATTAAGGTTGCCAGTTCCCAGAAGAAGTCTTTTCCACTTATGATGAACACTGTTCCAAGAGAGTAAAACATGGCAACTGATATTGCCATGCCAATAAGCGTCATCATCCCAGGCTGTTTTGCTTTGACCTCTTCATATAGGCCTTTTAGGAATGGCCAGCCACCATAAATGTAAACGATTATGGAAAGCATGAATAAAATCTGTTTTTGATATGGTATTGTTAGCCATTCGATGCCAAACCACATTTGAATCATTTCTGAAAGAAGCAAAATTGGAATAGTTAATGCAAGCGAAACCCAGAACCTCCGCTTGAATTCCGATACGTGGTGAGCATGATGGTGATGCCCACTATGAGCACACAATTCTTTGTTCTACCTCCTAAATTTTTAACCTTTCAGTTTTTCCAAAAGTATTGATGGGCAAATTTTCTTTACACCTTCTATCGGCCCGATTTTTTCAGATATTAGTCTTGTAAGTTCTCTTCCATCTTTTGTCCATATTTCAGTCATTATCATGTGATCGCCAGTTGAGGTGGCGACTGAGCGGATTTCTTTAAATTCGCAAAGTTTTTGCGCAACTTCCAACAGTTTAGGTGGGTCTACGTCTACGCCTACTATCGCGATGGTGTTTAAGCCTATTTTTGTCGGGTCAATTTCCGCGGTGAATCGTTTTATTATTCCGCGTTTTTGTAGGGCTTGAACCCTTTTCCTTATTGTTGATTCGCTTAGTTTTAATTTCTGTGCGATTTCCGTGAATGTTAGCCTGCCGTCTTCTTGGAGTAGTCTTAAGATTTTGGAGTCGAGTTCGTCTATTTCCGCAATTATTTTTACCATTTTCGCACCTTTTTGTACGTTTTTAGCCGATTTTTGGACGAAAAACATATAAGCGTCGGAAGATAAAAGGATTGTGGTTAAAATAAAAGGAGGAAAATAAAAAATGGAAGAAAAACCATTACTACGAATTGGTGAAGTTGTCCCAGATTTTGAGGCCGTGACTACGCATGGTAAACTGAAACTTTCAGACTTCAAGGGAAAATGGGTTATACTGTTTTCGCATCCAGCGGATTTCACGCCAGTTTGCACAACAGAGTTTGTGGCTTTTGCCCAAATTTACCCAGAACTTGTTAAACGCAACGTTCAGCTTATAGGTTTAAGCATCGACAGCGTTCACTCTCACATTGCATGGGTGAGAACAATCAAGGATAAGCTCGGCGTTACAATACCGTTTCCAATAATAGCAGACTTGGATATGAAGGTTGCTAACCTTTTTGGCATGATACACCCGAAGCAAAGCACCACAGCAGCTGTGAGATGCGTCTTTGTGATAGACCCTGAAATGAAGCTTAGAGCAATGATATACTATCCACTAAACGTTGGAAGAAACATGGATGAAATTTTAAGACTGGTTGATGCTTTGCAAACAGCCGACAAGCATAAAGTGGCTTTGCCAGCAAACTGGAGACCCGGCGACTCGGTAATAATCCCGGCACCGACAACTCAGGAGGAAGCTGAAAAACGTTTGCAAGAGGGTGTACAGCAAGGCTACGAGTGCATTGACTGGTTCCTCTGCAAGAAAAAGCTCCCATAAACCTATTTCTATTTCAATGTAAAGGAGGATGATTTTTTGACACAGAAACTTTACGCAACAGCTAAACTGGTTAAAGATTTGCGAATAGCCGTTGACGATGGAAGAGCGCACAGCGTTTGCTTGGACTTGCCGCCTGAACTTGGAACAGACATGGGGCCAACAGCCCTAGAACTAGGCGTAATGAGCTATGCTGGATGTTTCGCCACGATCTTCGCTTTGATGGCCAAAAAAATGCGGGTTCCACTCAAAGACTTGGAAGCCAAGCTTGAAGCATTAAAATCCGACGAAGCCGGAACGGTAACTGAAGCAAAATTTGACGTTTTAGTTAAAACCGACGCTGCACAAGACATCGTACAAAGAATTTTTAAGCTGACTTTGGAGAACTGCCCAGTTGGAAAACTCTTTGAAAAAGCCGGAGTAAAAACAAGCTACAACATTAAAACAGAAAAGTAGGAAGTGTCAGACATTGGAAAAATGGGAATGCACAGTTTGCGGCTACATCTATGACCCAGAAGTTGGAGACCCAGAGCACGGCGTAAAACCCGGAACACCTTTTGAGGCTCTGCCGAAAGACTGGGTTTGCCCAGTTTGCGGAGTCCCAAAAGATCAGTTTGTAAAAAAGAGTTAAAAAAAGGAAATTATTGAGGAGGAGATTGAATTATGGAACAAGCTAGATTGTACGTTTTGCCGCAGTTGCCTTATGGCTATAAGGATTTGGAGCCATACATGTCCGAGGAACAGTTGAGAATACACCACGGCAAGCATCATCAAGCGTATGTCAACGGTGCAAATACCATATTACAGAGACTGGACAAGGCTAGAAAAGAAAACACAGAGATTGACGTTAAATCCACTTTGAAAGAACTGTCATGGAACGTTGGCGGACACTTGCTTCACTCGTTGTTCTGGGGTAATCTGGCGCCACCAAGCAGTGGCGGCGGAAAACCCAGTGGAGTTTTAGCTGACGAATTAGCGAAAGAGTTTGGAAATTTTGAGCGGTTCCAGAAAGAGTTTACTCAAGCAGCTGTAAGCGTTGAAGGTTCTGGATGGGCAGCTTTGACCCTTTGCAGACAGACTGGACGCCCAATGATAATGCAAGTAGAGAAGCATAACATGAATGTTTATCCAATGTTCCGCATACTAATGGTGCTTGACGTCTTCGAACACGCTTACTACATTGACTACAAAAATGACAGGGCTAAATTCGTTGAAGCATTCTGGAAAATCGTCAACTGGGACGAAATCAACAAGCGGTTAGAAGAGGCACTGAGATAAGCGGTTAGCTGGGAAGAACATGCCAAAAATTCTCATTCTTTACTACAGCAGAACGGGAAATACTGAAAAAATGGCTAAAGCAATCTCTGAAGGGGCAAAAACAGTCCAAGACACAATGGTAGAGTTAACTTATCACGCAACACCGGAGACACTAAACACTTTTGACGCCATAATTGTCGGCACGCCAACGTACCACCACGACATGACAGCCGACGTTAAAAGATTATTTGAAGAGGCTGCCGCCAAAAACGTTAGCTTAAAGGGCAAGGTTGGCGCTGCTTTCGGGTCTTACGGTTGGAGCGGTGAAGCTCCGAAACTGGTTCTGGAAATAATGAAGAACAGGTTTGAGATGGATGCATCAGAGCCGCCACTTTTGATAAGGTACACGCCTGACCAGTCGGGACTGGAACAATGCATGGCGTTTGGAAAGCGGATAGCAGAAAAACTTGTTAGGGGCTTAACGGTTAATTAGTTTAAATGGAGGTGTAACATGTATGTCATCGAAAAATGCACTCATAGACTTCATAGAGAAACAAATCAAAGTTGAAAACGAAATTGTGGATTCGCTCAACGAATCCTTAAAAAACATTGGAAATCCTGCAGTCAAAGGAGTCTTGAAAGGAATATCGCTAGATTCATCGAAACACGCAGAAATGTACGAGTCAGCATTCAAGCTTTTGACTGTAACACAGCAAGCTCTTTCGCAGAAACACTTGGATGAACAGAAAAGCCTTATAGAAAAGCACATACGTATAGAAGCCGAGCTTATTAAAAAGATAAGTGATGTACTTCCGACTGTTGAAAATGCGAAGGTTAAGCTGCTTTTAACTGCAATATTAGCTGACGAACGGAGACATCATGAACTGCTAAAAGAAGTTCTAGAAATTATTGTCAGAGGAGAAACTATAACGGAAGACGATTGGTGGGACATTCTTTGGAAGAATGTGCCATTTCACGGAGCGCCGGGCGGATAATAACAATAGTGAAAGCGTCCACAATTTTCAATAATTCTCCGATTTCCGTATCATGCGGCAAAACTTTTAAACAAATTCAAAAAGAAAATGAAGGGAGGTGAAAATTATGGTTTCTAAAAAATTGTTAGAAATGCTAAACGATGCCATCGCGAGGGAACTGCAAGTTAGCATACAGTACATGTGGCAACATGTTCAATGGAGCGGCGTTAAAGGCTTTGCTGTTCAAAGCGAACTAGAAAAAGTGGCTATAGCAGAAATGAAACATGCCGAGGCTATTGCCGAGAGACTGTTTTACTTAGGTGGGACACCTACAACAAAGCCTACAGAAATTGTTGTCGGTAAAACCCTTAAAGAAATGATACAACGCGACATAAAAGACGAAGAAAACGCGATAAACCTATACAAGGAAATAATAGCTCAAGCCCGCAAAGAAGAAGACAACACAACAGCCCACTTGTTCGAGGAGATTCTAGAAGATGAAGAAGAACACCATGACTTGTTCACAACACTGGCAGAAGAAATATAGAACAGGTTAACAACCAAAAACATTCAACAGTTTTTATCTCAACAAAATGACCCCTTATTTTGTTTTAGATTTACATTAGACTTATTTTTTTAACTGCCCAAAATTGTACGAAAGTTTAATGGGGAGACTATCACAACATTGTGTATAACATTATGAGTATAATGAGGTGAGTTAAGACATGTTATCTGAAATGCCCATAAAAATCGAAAAAGTTGAAAAGAAGCTTTTGGACTGTGAAATATTGAGGACAGCCATAATCGCCGAGCTAGACGCAATAAGCCTCTATGAACAGTTGGCATCGGCAACAAGCAACGAAAACATCAGAAAAGTTCTGTTAGAAGTAGCTAAAGAAGAAAAGACTCATGTCGGCGAATTTCAAGCATTACTGCTAAAAGAAGACAAAGAACAAGTTAAAGAACTGGAAAAGGGCAAGAAAGAAGTGGAAGAGATAACCAAATAGAAAAAATTCAAGCCACAACCCAAATTCAGCCATTCCAGAGATAACCTTTTATTTTTCATATTCAACATGCTTTACGTCAAGTGATCAAAATGATGATAAATCAGATAGCGCGAAATTTCTTGTACACATTTTCGCTTAGGGCTGGCAGAGGACTAGGATGGGGACTGCAGGAAGGCTTAACGTTAGCGTTCGCAATAGTATGGTTCTTCGTTGAGCTTATCGTGATGGCGATAGTCCTTTACATAGCGGGATTAATTGTTGTAGGCAAAAGACGCGCTCTATTTTCAGATGCCTTCATAATCGCGCTTGTTGGCACCTTCTTGTCGACATTGTTCATAATCTTTATTCCATATGGTTTGTTAGCGTCAATTCTAGGCATAATTGTTTGGCTTCTCCTAATAAAGCAATTTTACGAAACTGGATGGCTTGGTGCAATCGCTGTAGGCATACTGGCGATAATAATTTTCCTAGCAGTCTTAATACTACTAGCGCTAGTGTTCGGCATATTTGCGGTAATATTTGAATGGCTAATTTCGAGGATAATCTAGCGTAATGCTACAGTGAGGCTTAAAACTTGACAGATCAAAGAAAACGCACCGCACTATTGGGCGCCGCTTTTCTCGCATTTTTGCTTTTATCATCCTTCGAAAACACGGTGTTCTTCACATTGCTCGCAAAAGAGATTTTCCAAAACTGGTTATTGGCTGTCGGAATGCTTTTCATCCACAACGTACTCGTGATTTCGCTAATTCTGCTTGGAATGAGCTTCTATGTCAACCTTGTGATCTCAGGCTTCTTTAAAAAAGAAAAATACTCGCACATAGTGCTTGAACACCCGCGCACATTCGCTCTAGTTTTTACGTTAATAATTGTTTTTTTAAGTATACTGCGCGGAGGAACACTTATTTCTGGCGGAGTCAACATTGAAGCCTTACCTTTGATTCTGCTCATAAGCACGCCAATCGGCATAGTCGAAGGATATGGAATATACTTCACAATAAAGAAGACGCTCAGCAGAACATTGCAAACCAAGGATTTAGCATACATTTACGGCATATTTCTCATCGCAGCCATAATGGAAGTTGCCTTCACAAACACTCTAATAACGATAATAAGCCAAACATAAAAGCGAAAGAAGAAATCAACAACTTCTTACATTTGCGCCTTCAATTCTTCTTAACGTTTCCACGAGCTCTTTCATAAGCTTCTTAAGCTTTGGGCTTAAAAGCACTGGGTATCTTGCAGCGCCTTTAAGCCGCTTATATTTATCAGGTAGGCATGCAACATTCTCTAAAGCTCTTTTTCTAATCTGCTCAAGCGACGGCATTTCGTATATAATTTTGCCTTTTTCCATAACTTTTACAAGCAACTGTTCGCCATCTAAATTTTCGCCGTCTAAAGCGATAACATCCTTAACAAAGTTGCCATTTTTATCCTTAAATCTGAAAACTTGTTTTCGACCTGGGAGAGTTGCTTTTCCTTCACTTAACTTCATTATCGGCTCAAACTTGCCTCTCGTGTTCATTTTTTCGCACAGTTTATAGATTATGTCAACGTACGGTCTATCGGCGGAAGTGCCCATTTTTGTTCCAACACCGAATGAATCGATTTTTGCGCCTTTATGCAACAATTCTTCAACTCGGTACTCGTCAAGGTCGCCGCTTGCAAAAATCTGTACATACCCAAGCCCGTTCTCGTCAAGCATACGCCTAACTTTTTGACTTATATTAACCAAGTCTCCGCTGTCTATACGCACGCCACGCAGTTTGAGTTCCATCTTTTCGAGTTCTTTAGCGACGGTTATGGCGTTTTCTGCGCCTTTAATATTGTCAAAAGTATCTATGAGAAGTGTAGATCCTTCAGGGAAAGTTTTGGTGAAGGCGCGGAAAGCGTCTATTTCATTGTCAAAGAACATAATGAAAGAGTGAGCCATTGTTCCGAAGACTGGTATGCCATAGAGCATTCCGGCGAGAACGTTAGATGTGCCGCTACATCCAGCTATGTAACTGGCTCTGGCAACTTTTAGCCCAGCGTCTACACCATGCTCTCTTCTTAAACCAAACTCGATGACTGATTTGCCTTTAGCCGCATAAACAACTCTGGAAGCTTTAGTGGCGATGGTGGTCTGAAGATTAACAGTGTTTAGGATAAAAGTTTCTACAAGCTGCGCCTCTATTATTGGCGCGGTAATCCTAATTAAAGGCTCATTCGGAAAAACCACAGTGCCCTCCAGAACCGCCCAAACATCACCGCTAAACCGGAAATTCCTCAAATAGTCAAGGAAATCCTCCTTAAACCCTTGATTTCGCAAAAATTCTAGATGTTCATCATTGAACCGCACTTTTTCGAGAAAAAGTAAAACTTGTTCCAGTCCGGCAAATAAGAAGTACGAACGATTTTTCGGAAGTCGTCTTATGAAAAGGTCAAAAGTTGCTGGCTCAAACTTCTTATTGTCAAAATAACTTGCACACATCGTGAGCTCATACAAGTCCGTCAGCAATCCCATGTTCGCTTCATCGACAAAATCCAAGGAATCTTT
This sequence comes from Candidatus Bathyarchaeota archaeon, assembly GCA_018396675.1. GTDB lineage: Archaea > Thermoproteota > Bathyarchaeia > Bathyarchaeales > Bathycorpusculaceae > JAGTQX01. The sequence continues at coordinate 168,149 of JAGTQX010000012.1, read as the reverse complement.
CATAAGCGTCACTTACAACAGAGGGTAATTATATTTTTCCTAATCACGGGAATGGGCAAGTCTTTGAGGGACAACCGCCTGCATATTCCGACTCTGCTGAAACAAACCGTTTATCAGCGGTTTTAACCTCGCCAATATATAGAACTTGTTCGGGTTTACTGCCATATCGGAAAACTGTCACACCCTTGCATTTCAGTCGCCAAGCCAGTTCAAACACTTTTCTAACGTCTTCAACACTTGCTTCGAAAGGCATATTAACAGTTTTCGAAACTGCATTGTCAGTATACTTTTGGAAAGCTGCCTGCATTTTAACGTGCCACTCAGGTGCAATGTCAAGGGCAGTTACAAAAATTTTCTTGATGTCATCCGGAATTTTTTCTATTCTTTGAACGGAACCTGTTTTGGCGATTTCTTCGAGAAGTTGCGCGTCGTAGAAGCCTCTCTGTTTTGCAACAATTTCAAATAGCGGATTTGTCTCAAAAAGTCTTGTCCCGTCAAGCACGTTTCGCATAAATGAAATAGCAAAGAACGGTTCAATCCCAGAGGAGCAACCGGCTATTATGCTTATGCTCCCAGTTGGAGCGATTGTTGTAACCGTCGCGTTCCGCATAGCCTTGTATTTGTCTTTCAATACGCTTTTTTCAAAGTTCGGGAAAGAGCCTCTTCTCTCGGCGATTTCCTCTGATTTTCTGTGAGCTTCCTCGTTAATGAATTTCATTAGCCTTTCAGCAAGTTCCAAGGCTTCATCAGAATTGTATGGAATACGAAGTTTCGCCAACATATCCGCGAAACCCATAACTCCTAAACCTATCTTCCTATTCGCTTTTGTAATACGCTCAATTTCCTTCAAAGGGTAATGATTAACGTCTATAACATTATCCAAAAAGTGGACAGCGTTCCGCACAGTCTCTCTAAGCTTCTCCCAATTCACGGATCCATCTGCAACCATGCGGGAAAGATTAATCGACCCCAAATTGCATGATTCGTATGGCAGAAGCGGCTGTTCCCCACAAGGGTTTGTAGACTCAATTACACCTATTTCTGGCGTTGGATTATGTCTATTAATTTCGTCTATGAAAACCACTCCCGGGTCGCCGCTTGCCCAAGCTGAATGTGCAATCAGATTCCAGACTTCTTTTGTTTTAAGCTTACCAGTTTTCTCTTTGCTGCGTGGATTTATGAGCCAATATTCGCCGTCTTCCTCAACTGCCTTCATAAACTCGTCAGTAACGGCCACTGATATGTTAAAGTTCGAGAGGAAACCTGGCTTCTGCTTAGCGGTTATAAACTCAATGATATCTGGGTGATCGACACGTAAAATTCCCATCATTGCCCCTCTTCTTTTTCCACCCGCCTTTATGACCTCTGTAGCCACATCAAACACACGCATGAAACTGACGGGCCCAGAAGCAACGCCTTTAGTGGACATAACTATGTCGCCTTTTGGTCTAAGCCTCGAAAAGTTGAAGCCAACTCCACCGCCGCTTTTCTCGATCAACGCCATGTTTCTCACAGCCGTGAAAATGCTTTCTAGAGAATCCTCGACTGGCAAAACAAAACATGCAGAGAGTTGACCAAGTCTTGTTCCAGCATTGAAAAGCGTCGGCGAGTTCGGGAGAAACTCGAGCTTCGTCATCATTTTGTAGAAGATTTCTTCGCTTTCTTTAGGGTCTTCACCATATTTTTTGTCTGTTCTTGCTATGGCTTTTGCAACTCTGCGGAACATCTGCGCTGGTTCTTCAATTGTTTGTTTTGCCTCATCTCGCAGAAGGTAACGTTTCCTCAAAACTTCCAAAGCGTTAACTGTTAACTTCGGTTCTTCGATGCCGAATCTCTGCCTTAAGCGCCTTATCTCCTCCTTTTTATTTCGGTAAGACTCATACTCGCGAGCTACTTCCTCGAAACCGTTTTTCTTCAAAACTTCTAAAACAATGTCTTGCACATCTTCAACTGATGGAATTTTCTCCCGGAACCTTTCCTCTAAAACATGCACAACATCTAATGTTAGTCTCTCAGCATTAGCACCATCCTCAAGTTTTACCGCCACAAAAGCTCGGTGAATAGCATTCTTAATCAGTTCAGGATTAAAGTCAACTACTCTTCCATCTCTTTTCCTGATTTTAGATATCAACATATGTTCTCAATAATAGTTGAACGCAAAATGGCGATATAAAGTTTGAAAAAATATACGGTTATCTTTATGATGTGCGCGTTTCCTCTAGAATTTTTATTCCTTGACTGTTCAATTCGGTCATAATCCGTTGATAAAGTTCACTATCCATGCCAAGCTTCTCAGGAGGCACAACGCCCTTATAGGGCACTGCATTTTTTAGGATAAGATCCGCCACGATTGAAGCGGTGTAGGCGGTTGTCCGAGCCATGGAGGTTACCCTGTTCTTATCGTCGTAAAAGTCAACTAGAGTATAAACGTGATCTTGTCTTTTGCCGTCCTTTAAGCCGAAAACCTCAACCCGCATCACGACAATGTCTTTAACCTCTGGCTTGAACAGTTTTTCCTCAAAAAGTTTTGCGGTAAGTTTTCGTGGCGACAAACGCAGTCCTTCAACATTAACTTCACGTCCATCGAAGAAGCCCATCTCTCTGAGAAAGTTTATTTTTTCTGCATGCCCAGGATAACGCAATGTTTTCTCCCACATTTCGTCAACATAGCTCAAAGTGTAAAGCAGAGTCCTGAGCCCATCAGTGTAAAAGGCTTCAAGCTTTCCAACACCGGGAAAATCTACTTTTTCCAATCCGCTTAACGCTTCAACCTCAACTATTTTACCTTTTTTAATTATTCTAGCCTTGGCTGTGTACTCATCTATGAGGCTTTCAGGAGACCACGTTATAACATAGCCCAATGGCGGAAGCGGTTTTTCTGGAAGCCCACCCACCATTATGTGGATTTTATCCGTCTTATCTAGAGATGCAACTGCGTGACCAACCAGAATGTTGCTTATTCCTGGCGCTAAACCGCAGCTTGGAACAATCGTGACGCCAGCTTTTTCAGCCTCTTCACTTAGCACCAGAGGGTTTTCAAGCATGTAGGAGACATCTACAAGGTTTTTTCCAGCTTTGACGCATAACTCAACAAGACGAAAGCCGAATTTTGGTGGAAGAAAACCTAATATCATGTCGAAATCTTTCAAGGCGGTTGACACTTCGTTCGGGTTTGAAGCGTCCAGTTGAAGCCACGAAACATTGCTTTTCCCGATTTTTTCTGCGACTGCTTTGGCTCTTGCAGCATCTTTATCGGCTACTACAACTTCGGCAGATGCAACCCTCTTTGCAAGATCTTCAGCAGCCGCCGAACCCATTCTTCCGCAACCAATAACAAGCACGCGCATGAAAAAAGATTACGTTAAAAACAATTAAAGCTTTTCCGAGTTTTCCGCTATTTATGGATTTCAAATTTGAAAATTTTATATACACCTGTCTCCATTTTAGTGTTGAGTATCATGGCTGATATCTGTCCAATATGTGGGCTTCCCAAAGACTTGTGTGTCTGCGGCGAAATAGGGAAAGAACAGCAAAGAATTCGCATACGATTTGAAACAAGAAAGTTTGGCAGACCAACAACAATAGTCGAAGGCATAAACGACAAGGACACAGACCTCGGTGGCCTAGCGCAAAAACTTAAAGGCTTCTGTGCATGCGGGGGAACCGCCAAAAACGGGCAAATAATCCTGCAAGGAGATCACCGCGAAAAAGTCAGACAATACTTGATAAAACTTGGGTATCCGGAAGAAAACATAGAGGTTCAATAACCGCTGACAAAAGGGTGCAAGCCCAAATGAAAATCCTACAGAACATGCATGAATTATTCAAGAATCTAAAACATCGCGGACCGACAAAAATATATTGTCCACGATGCGGAAGCCCTAAAATTCGCTTGTCAGGCAGTCTTGATTATTGGTTAACACCTAAAAGATATGTCTGCGAAAACTGTGGATACATAGGCCCAGTAGTTATGGAACTTGAAAAAGAAGATAAAAAAAGTTAAACGTTGAAAAGTTATAGCTGACTTTAGTCTGGCAGTTCTAGTTTAAGCTGCCTTTTAAGTGTTTTGTAGCGGTTTCTCACGGTAACTTCTGTAACTCCAGCAGCTTCAGCAATGTCTTTTTGGGTTTTCTTTTCATTGTTCTGTAAACACGCAATGTAGAGCGCCGCTGCAGCCAAACCCATAGGGTCTTTTCCAGCTGCTGCACGCTTCATTTTTGCTTCTCGCAGAATCTGAATGGCCAATCCCTGTGTTTTGCCTGAAATGCCGGTCCTTTCTGCAATTTTGGATATGTATGTTAGAGGGTCGGCTATTGGCATTTGTACATCTAGTTCGCGTAACAGAAGTCTATAGCATCTGGCAACATCCTTCTTGTCAACTAAACTGGCTTCGGCGATTTCACGCAGGGTTCTCGGTGTTCCACTTCCACGGCAAGCAGCATAAAGCGCTGCTGCAGCTATGGCAGCTATTGACCTTCCGCGTACTAATCCTTTGTCCAAGGCTTTGCGGTATATAACGGCGGCTTTTTCTTTTATTGGCGGTGGAACGTAAACTTTGTCAGACAATCGGTCAAGTTCAGCCATTGCTTGTGCAAGATTTCTGTCTATTGAAGAGTGCACTCTTGATCGTATCTGCCATTTTCTTAACCGCCACATTTGTAAGCGTGTAGACAGCGGGAGTTTTCTTCCGAAGGCGTCGCGGTCAACTTGACTAATGGCTGTTGAAAGCCCCTTGTCGTGAACTGAATAGGAAGTGGGCACGCCGACCCGGCTTCTTGAAGCTTTTTCCTCTTGCGTAAATGCGCGCCATTCTGGTCCTTTATCCATCATTTGCTCGTGTAGTACAAGCCCGCATTCGCCGCATATGGTCTCGCCTGTGTCATAATCGTGAATAAGGTTTACGCTGCCGCATTCTGGACACTTGTCAACTAGGCGTTGACGAGTTCCGCTTTCTTTTCCACTCATTTTCTCACTCTCTGTTTTTCGCGTAGAACCGTCCCTTTCCATTTTCCTCATTAATTCGGAATAGAAGACAGCCATCCGGCCCGCGCGCGTCTATCCAAATGAAATGTTTTAATATATAAATTTTACGGTTTAGACTAGAATATCACATTAACAAATTTTGAATACTTATACAAAATAATTATAACAAAAAGAGACTGTACAAAAATGATGCAGCTTCCAGAAAAACTAAGGAGAAACCTAGAAAAAATCGTAAAAGAAATGATGCTCAAAGAAGACGTTTACGGAGTTGCCCTATTTGGAAGTTGGAGCCGCTACGACGCTGAATCAACAAGCGACATTGACCTGCTGATAGTGAAAGAAAGTGACATGGCAGAAGAATACGTTGAAAGAACAGCCATCAACGGCTTACTTGTAGATTATAATTTTGTTCCAAAACGGTGGATTCGCGGCCCGACACCTCCAGAACTAGACCAGAAACTGTATGAAGCCCAGATTTTTTATGACAGAGACTGGAATTTGACGAACACGAAACTTCTCACAGACAAATTCTACCGTTCACCCGAAAGAGTTGAGATGCGCACGAAAATTCACATAATAGAGTCAGATATATACTTAAGCCGCGCAACATCAGCCTTATCCAAAGAAGACTACAAAAGCGCACAACTCTTCGCAACAATAGCAATGGAAAACATTTTAAGAATACCATTGGAAATTGCTATTGAACCTTTCTCAAACAGCCACTTCATAGAGAAAACTGAAACAGCAACAAAAAAACTCGGCATAGCGAAAATGTTTAATGATTATTTGGAGATGGCCAAGCTAAACATTGTAGAAAAGGTCACAGTTGAAGAGAAAATGAGGCTCTTCAAAACACTTTGGGATGAAATGAACCTTACAGTTAAGCATAACACGCAAATGCTTGAAAAACTACATTTCAAAGTTAAAGCTAGTCTAAAATACTACTTTAGTCCGTTTTTAATACAAGGAACGCTCCTCAGAACCAGTTCAATGGTAAACTCTAAAAAGTTTGCAGAGGCAACACATTATCTACAAAGAATATTCTTAAACACGCTTGAAGCCTATGTATGGCTGAAAGCCGCCATGCAAAAAAAGAAGATGGATTACACAAGACTGATGCACACGTTAGAAAATTTCGAAAAACAAAATCCTAGAAATTACAAAAATATAGAAAAATTTCTTAATTTAGATGACGTAGACAAGAAAAAAACAACTGAAACAATTGAAAAAGCTAGAAGGAACATAATTAAAATACGCGAGGAAAGGAAACGCTTAATCAAAACCTACATATCTAAGAGTTAACGCAAAGTCTTTACCGGAAAAGCCCGGTGGTGTAGCGGACAAGCATAGCGGGCTTTGGACCCGCCGACGGGAGTTCGAATCTCCCCCGGGCTACCAATGTCTAGGTTCACGCTTGCAGATAAAAATTGAAGTGGAAGTATAGCGGATTATTTGTATGATAGATATTCTCTGCCTAATAATTCTCTGGCTATGACTGTTCTTTGAATGTTCATTGTGCCTTCTGCGCCTATGTAGTAGGACATTATTCCGCGAAGTCCCATTTCAAGTGGGCAATCTTTTGTGTAACCCCATGCGCCCATCCAAAGCATAACGTGCTCGAACACTTTGAAAGCGAAAGACGGTGCCTTCAGTTTCACTGCCGAAATGTATTTTACAACCTCTAGTGGCGTGAAACGTTTATTCTTGTATTTTTCGTCGTTCATCCACGCTGTTCTATACACAAGTGATCTTAAGGCTTCGAGTTCTGCCCACATTTCTGCCAAGTCAAACTGAATGCCTTGATATTTGCCGATTGGGTTTCCGAAGGCCTTCCGTTCCTTTAGGTACTCTATCCCAAGTTCTAATGCTCTTTGAGCGGCGCCTAAACATGTTGCGCCTATTAGTAGTCTTGCGTTGTCGAAGCCTTCCATTGTCAGATAGAAGCCTTTCCCCTCTTCACCTACGCGGTAATCATCCGGCAATCTTGCGTTATCCATAATTATGCTGCCGGTGGATATTGCCATTCTGCCCATTTCCTCAAATCTTTTTCCAATTTCTACTCCAGGAGTGTTTATTGGCAAGTAAAAGGCGGTTAATCCCTTATGGGCTGCGCCTGGCAGTGGTGGCGCGGTTCTTGCTATGAGAAAGTGTCCTCCGCCGATTTTCTTTGCCTCTTCTGTCCCACTTATGTAGGTTTTTTCTCCGTTTAGAATCCACTGGTTGCCTTCTTTCACACCTGCTGTTTTTATTGCTGCGACATCGGAGCCCCCGCCTGCTTCTGTTGATGCTATCCCTATGAAGGCATCGCCTTTAGCAGCCTTTCGTATCACTTCTTCTCGCACGCGTTCACTGCAGTACTTGTCTGTTACGAAACCCCAAGCATTTTCAACGAGAAAAAGTACTGGAACCGCAATGCTTACGTCCGCATAACCCAGTTCTTCAGCCGCTACACATGCGGTAGTCCAGTCCGCGTTTGCACCACCATGTTCCTCTGGAATCGTCATAAGTAAAAGGCCTAAGTCACCTAATCCCTTGATTATTTCTCTCGGAATTTCGCCTTTGCTGTCCATTTCCCTAATTTTTTCTAAAGTAAGTTCCTTTTTACACCATTCGCGAACTGCTTTACGGAGTAGTTCCTGTTCTTCGGTGAAGCAGAAATTCACCATAATCATTCACCTTTTTGACGCTAACTACACATGATTTAAACGAATATAAAACTTGTTCAATTGAACAGGAGAAGATGATGTTTGACGTTTCATCTTGATAATTGCAACTAGAAATTGTTGTAACAGCTTTTTGAGAATCCAAATATCTAAACTGGTTTAGTAGACAGATACTTTGGCAACACCGTTTATTTTAAGAAACTCGGGGATTAATTCGCCTGGAATTTTCTTTTCCACAATTAGCGTTAGTTTCGGTTCTGGAGAAAGTTCCGGGTCATCAACTATTGCTTGCCTTATGCTCAGACCGTTTTTGGAGAGAATCATAGCGGAATTTGCTAGTATGCCGGGGACACGTGCGTCAACAGGTGTGATCTCGACAACTCCAAGTTGCAAGTGCCGAGCAATCTCTTTTAGCGAATGTCCCGCTGATCTCAAATCTTCAAAGATTTGGCGTAGTTCACGGTTAGTATTTATGGTGTTTATTGTTTCGTTTACTGTTCTTCTGTCAACACCAGCAACTCTTGCGATGCGCACTGGTGGGATTTCAATTTCGTTTAGGTAGATTTTTCCGTTTTTTACGCTTAAGCCGTTTTCCACCAGAATGCGTGCTACTTTTAGTCGTTCGGGGTAGTTTTCCAGATGTTTTTTTATTTTGTTCCACATTTCATTTTGCCTAATGTACTTTTCTGTGCAATAAAGTATAAATATGTCGATGCACTATTGTGCGTGCACATGTACATAAATGTTCAATGGTGAAGATAAATGAACGCGAAAGTGCAAAAAAGCGAACACTTCACCATACTCAACGCTGACGAAATACCGACATCATGGTACAACATCCAAGCAGACCTTCCAGAACGACTCCCACCGCCATTGGACCCCACAACACTAAAACCCATAGACCCAAAAGTTCTCGAAAGAATATTCGCAAAAGAGCTAATACGGCAGGAGGTTTCAACAGAACGCTTCATAAAAATTCCAGAAGAGGTCCTAGACGCGTATTTGCGGTTGCCGCGTCCCACGCCGCTTTACAGAGCTGCGCGGTTGGAAAAGTTTCTTAAAACACCTGCGAAAATATTTTTCAAATGTGAAAATTTCAGTCCTACAGGCAGCCATAAAACAAACACTGCATTAGCCCAAGCGTACTACAACAAAGAACAGGGAATAAAAAGGCTTGTTACAGAGACAGGTGCGGGACAATGGGGTACAGCTCTTGCTTTTTCATGCGTGATATTTGGCTTAAGCTGCAGAATCTATATGGTTCGCGTGAGTTATCAACAGAAGCCGGGCAGAAGAACAATAGTGCAACTTTACGGTGCTGAAATGTTTCCATCTCCAAGCGAGCAGACTAGTGTTGGCAGAAAACTCTTGAAGGAAAACCCGAACCATCCGGGAACGCTTGGAATAGCCATAAGTGAAGCAATAGAAGACACAGTTACCCACGAAGACACGCGGTATTCTCTTGGTTCAGTTCTAAACCATGTTTTGATGCATCAAACGATAATTGGTTTGGAAGCAAAAAAACAGTTTGAAATCATAGGGGAATATCCAGACGTTGTATGTGGATGCATAGGCGGCGGATCAAATTACGCTGGCTTCTGCTATCCCTTCATGATGGACAAGCTTAATGGCAGAACAGAAACAGAGTTTGTCGCATGCGAATCCAAAGCAGTGCCACATACAACAAAGGGAGTTTACACATACGACTTCGGAGACACAGCACAGCTTACTCCACTCCTAAAAATGTTAACAATCGGACACGGATACGTTTGTCCACCAATTCACGCTGGCGGTTTAAGATATCACGGAATGGCACCTTCAATATCCTACCTAATCCACAGCGGGCTTATGCGTTCAGTTGCCTACCACCAAAGTGAAGTCTTCCAAGCAGCACAAATACTAGCTAAAGCAGAAGGGCTAATAATTGCTCCTGAAACAGCACACAGTCTAAAATTCGTTATAGATGAAGCATTAAAGTGCCGCGAAACCGGCGAAAAGAAAGTTATTGCGATGAACTACAGCGGACACGGATTGCTGGATTTAGGTGCATACGAACAGTATTTGGCTGGAAAACTTGCTGATTACGAGCCGGAAAAAATCGAAGTTTCGATAGTTAACCCAAAACATTGAAAGACGGTGACGGACAAGTGACATTTACTGTTCAAAAAACCGAAAAACAAACTTTAAAAATAACACTTTTGCAAATCGACAAACTTAAACCACATGAGAAAGGCTCTCCACTCTACCTTGAACTGCTTAAAAACGAAATACTCAAAGACGGAGTTCTAAAATATCCAATAATCGCCGACGAAAAAACAAAAGTCATTTTAGATGGAATGCACCGTTGGCTCGCGTTAAAAAGCCTCGGCTACAAGCAGATACCCGTCATACTCATAGACGCTTCACAGAACCCAAAAATACGCGTTGGAAGCAGACGCATCCACAGATACATAAATGACTCAAAAATGGAAATAACCACAAAAGAGGTAATTTCAGCTGGAATCAGCGGAAATCTAATGAAGCCGCGCACAACAAGGCACTTTTTCCCTTTCATAAAACCACCAAAAATCGCTTGTCCACTAAATTCTCTAGAGAAAGGCGTTCCCCAAGATGTTTCTAGGTACCTTGCAAAAATGTCTATTGAAGAGTGCCAAAAAGCAATAGAGGATTGGCTTATGGAAATATCTGAAGAACTCGATTTTCTACGAAACAGAACACTTGAGGTGGAAAAAGAAAGAGAAGAGTTTCTAAATAGAATAAAAAACCTAAAAATTAGCAACAACTTTTTCTAACTTCAAAAGCTTTTCATCCATAAGAATTAAACCTTAAACAATATTTTTGTTACTTTCTCGCGCAAATTTTTATAGGTTTAGCAACTGCATAATACGCGGGGTAAAAGTGGCATGATTCCAATTAACGCTCCACAAATAGACGAAGAAGAAATTGAGGCAGTCATAAATGTTCTAAAAAGCGGCATACTAACCAACGCCCTTGGCAAAGGACCAATGGTTCAAAAATTCGAAGAAAACTTTGCAAAATTTATCAAAGCGAAACACGCACTAGCTGTGAACAATGGAACAGCTGCGCTGCATATGGCCGTCGTCGGCGCTGGCGTAAAACAAGGTGACGAAGTAATTCTTCCAAGCTTCACTTTTGTTGCAACAGCCGAAGCCGTTGTAATGGCTGGCGCCAAACCAGTTTTTGTTGACATAAACCCTGAAACGTATAACATTTCTCCGGAAGCCGTCGAGAGGGCAATAACAAAAAAGACAAAAGCCATTATAGCCGTTGATCTTTATGGCTCGCCAGCAGACATGAAACCAATACGGGAAATAGCGGATAAACATGGGTTGAAAATTGTCGAGGACGCGGCTCAAGCACACGGTGCATTGTATCATGGGAAACCGGTTGGTGCATATGCGGATTTTGCATGTTGGAGTTTTTATGCCAGCAAAAACATGACGACGGGTGAAGGTGGAATGGTTACTACAAATAATGATGAGTTTGCTGAAAAATTGCGGCTTTTAAGAAATCATGGAGAGAAAGAAAAGTACATGTCAATAATGTTAGGACACAATTATCGAATGCCGGAAATCGAAGCAGCAATAGGCTGTGTACAGCTAAATAAATTGCCCAATTTCATCGAGGAAAGAAGAAAAAATGCAGATAGGCTTACTGTCAAGCTCAGTAAAATCGAGCAGTTGAAACCTCCAGAAGAACCTAAAAATTGCAAAAACAGCTGGTATCTATACACTGTGAGGCTAAAAAACGCCAACAGAACAAAAAGAGATACAATTGTAGAACAGCTTAAAAACAAGGGCATAGGCGCAGAGGTTTACTATCCGCACCCAATCCACCTAATGCCTTACTACAACAGATTTAGGAAGCGACGGCTTCCAGAGACAGAAAAAGCTTCAGAGCAAGTTTTTTCACTTCCAGTACACCCTGGCGTTACCGTTGGACAGATAGACTTCATAAGCGAAACGCTTTCACATTTAACAAAATAAATTTGTGCGCGCTAGGTTTTTATATCAACACCTACCTACTATAGAACCCCCTACCTTGGGTTAATAAGGTTCTGCGGGAGGAACCCGCCTATGCAAAAAACCAAAGTAATTATAATGGGCGCGGCTGGAAGAGATTTCCACAACTTCAACACTTACTTTAGAGATAACGAAGCCTACGAAGTCGTGGCCTTCACAGCCACGCAAATCCCTGGCATAGAAGGACGCATTTATCCTCCGGAGCTTGCTGGAAAAAACTACCCGAACGGTATACCAATCTATCCTGAAGAAAAACTCCCTAAACTTATAAAAGAACATAGCATTGACCAGGTGATCTTTGCATACAGCGATGTCTCCCACGAATATGTTATGCACAAAGCATCAATAGCGCTCGCAAACGGCGCCGACTTCTGTTTAATGGGACCGAAAACAACCATGCTCAAGGCTAAGGTTCCAGTGGTTTCAATAGGCGCAGTTAGGACAGGTTCAGGCAAAAGCCAAACTTCTCGGCTTGTTGCCAAAATTTTCAGAAACAAGGGCTTGAGAGTTGTAGCGATTAGGCATCCCATGCCTTATGGCGATTTAAGGAAACAGGTTTGTCAACGATTCGCATCCTACGACGACCTTGACAAGCACGAGTGCACAATTGAAGAAAGAGAGGAATATGAACCCCATATTGATAATGGCGTGGTTGTTTACGCTGGAGTCGACTACGAGAAAATTTTAAGAGAAGCAGAAAAAGAAGCAGACATAATCGTGTGGGACGGGGGGAATAACGATTTACCATTCTACCAGCCAGACTTGCACATCGTGGTTGCAGACCCACATAGGCCTGGACATGAAGTTGCTTATCATCCAGGTGAGGCAAACATAAGAATGGCAGATGTGGTTATAATAAACAAAGTTGACACAGCAGACCCTAAAAACGTCAATACTGTCAAGGAAAACATAAGAAAGGTAAACCCAAACGCCACAATTCTGGAGGCGGCGTCGCCAATAACTGCAGACAAGCCAGAGCTAGTAAAGGGAAGAATTTTAGTAATCGAAGACGGCCCAACATTAACCCATGGCAACATGCCTTACGGAGCAGCAACAATAATGGCTAAGCAGCTTGGTGCAAGCGAAATAACCGACCCAAGACCATATGCAGTTGGCTCTATAAAAGAGGCTTATGCAAAGTATCCCCATTTAGGAACTGTTCTCCCGGCTCTGGGTTACGGAGAAAAACAGATAGCAGAACTTAAAGAAACCATTGCCAACACGCCATGCGATGTTGTAGTAATTGGAACACCAATCGACTTGAGGAGAATCATGAAAATCGAAAAGCCGACCGTCAGAGTAAAGTATGAGCTTAAGGTTTTGGGACCGTTGTCACTAGAGCAGCTTCTGGAAGATTTTCTCAAAAAGGTGCATCATTGATGGAAAACAATGAAGCCGAGATTTCAAGAGTGAAAATACGCTTTGTTGTTGAAGGTTTAGGTGAAGCTGAAGGGGAGCTTATCCGTCATCTATCTCCAAGAACAGTGGACATGGTTGTTCGAAAGCTTCCATTAGAGGGAAGAGCAGCCCTGTGGAAGGAAGAGGTATACTTTGAAATCCCAGTGAAGATGGGCGAGGAAAAAGCGAAAAACACTGTTGAAAAGGGTGCAATAGCTTTTTGGCCTATGGGAAGCGCACTATGCGTCTTCTATGGAAACTCGCAGCCCTACAGTCCAGTGAATGTTCTAGGCAAAGTAACCCAAAATCTTGAATTATTCAGCAACGTGAAAAGCGGAACAACAATAAAAGTGGAAAAATTATAGAAAGACGCTTTCGCTCCAGCTTCTTAGAAGTCTTTCACATTCCTCTTTGACTTCGCTTTTCCTGCTTTTCCTTTTTAACGTTTTTAGAAATTCTATGCGCTTTTCCACAGAACGTTTTTCGGCTTCTCCGCCATAGTAAAGTTTTCCTTCCAGATACTCCTTCATGTGATTCGCTTTTTGCACAAATAGGCTTGCCGCATCAACCGGATTCGCCACCGCATATTCATTTGCCCATATAGAAGCTTCAGCCTCACGAAGTTGAGTGAAACCGTCAATCTCGATAATGCTTCTAATATACGTCCTCAAAAAGTCATAGTAACCTGCCGTTTTAACAAACTTCAACGCGGTTTTAACTTTATTCTTAAAGGCAGGTTTCCCTTTGACGATCAAACGATGTTTATAACCTTCCCTAACAAGTTTTTCCGCTTCTTTTACCTCTTCCGTAGTGTACACTCTTTTAGGGTACGCCAACAAGTCTCCACCCGCTACGGTGGTTAAACCTTAAGCGTAAACGCTAAGACTTTGCCGAATCTAGTCTACGGCTTTGTAGATTTTAATATCGTGACTCCCAGAGACCAGTTGGACTAAGCCATCATTTTCAAGTTGTTCAAGAAGGTCCTTCGCCGCGCTTATTCTTATGTTAAAGCGCGATGCTACTGCATAAGGCGTTAAAACACGCATTTTCTTTAATTCCTCAACCATTTTTCCACCTTTAATGTCTGGAGCAATTATTCCAGCCGCCTTTTTTTCTCTAGCTGCTCCACCCTTATCCTTCTTCTTTTTCTCTTCCTCGTCTTTCTTTGCTTGCATACGTTCCATCTGTTTTAGGCTGAGCTTCTTTTTTCCACCCATAACTAGGCATCTCCGGATTTTTCTGCAAGGATATTTGCTTGTTTTCGCCTCTTATATTTGTTACTGGACCTTAAAAGGTGGTTAATTGAAAAGAAAGAAAGGGAACGTAAACTGGTTTTTATCGGCTCATAACTTTTCTTGCGGCGATTTCAATATCTTCAGCTTTTATCGTTTTCCTTCCAGTGTGCATCGCGAAGTCTAGAGCTTCTTTCGCTATTTTTATACCTATTTCTTCCAACGCCTTAGCCAGCTCTTTTGCAGCCGCTTCACTAACACGGTCAGCCCCAGCTTTTTTACATAACCTATGCATGGGAGCAATTGCCAACTCTAAATCTGCCATAAAGACTCCTCCGTAGCTTCTTTTTGTATTTGAAGCAATATTTAACGTTTATTGCATTTTATCTTCCAAAATTCGACATCTAAACTAATGTCTAGTTTATAGAGGAAATTATAAAAGATTCAAGGCTTGTAAGTTTATGCTCAAAGTGAAAAAAATGACTGCCCTAAAGTTTGTTGACGCCCATGTGCACCTTTCAGACGAAGAATATGAAGGAAAAATCGAAGATATCGTTTTAGACGCAAAAAAATCTAATGTTGTGGCTTTGGTTTCCAACTCAATGAACCTTAAAACAAGCATCAAAAGTTTAGAGCTGGCTGAACACCACGCTGGGCTGGTTTATGCGGCTCTGGGAATTCATCCATGGAACGTGAACACGTTAACAGATGAAGAACTACAGCAGACAACAGAGTTGATTCTTAAACACAAACAGAACAAAGCTGTAGTAGCCATCGGCGAAGTTGGCTTAGACTACAAATACGAAAAGATATGGGACAAGCAGATGTCCGTTTTTGACGAAATGCTGCATTTAGCCGAAAAACTAGACTTGCCAGTCATAATTCATTCACGGGGAACAACAGCGCGAATAGTTGAAATGCTTCCTTCGTATTCTCTTAGAAGGGTTCTGTTGCATTGGTTCAGCAACCCGATAAGCGCGTTATCAAAGGCTGTTGAACATGGCTATTATATAAGTGAGGGACCACCATCAGCATATTCGAACGGTATACGCGAAGTCATTAGAAAAGTGCCTATAACCAATCTTTTAACAGAGACTGATGGGCCAGTACGCTATTTTAAAGGGCCGTTTAATGGCAAGATGACGACTCCGGCTTTTCTCCCAACGGTTGTTAATGCGGTGGCGGAAGTTAAAAATATTGATGTTTCCGTTGTTGCAGAGCAAATATGCAGAAACTTCGAAGCGTTTTTCGGGGTAAAAGTTTGAATTTTGCCACCGTGTCAAATTGACGTGTATGGATATTTCTTTGTTTTAGAAGAGGAGACGCGTAAAGTTAAATTAGGTTTGTTGTTTTATGAGTTGTTCACTTACACAGTTAACGATGATGCTCAAACATGACAAATTCAAAATTAGTTCGGGGGACGTTAAAATTTGGGAAATGTCCGAACAGAACACATTAAACGCGTAGCTAAAGAACTTATTAGACGTTTTCCCAACAGGTTTTCCAACAATTTTGAAGAGAACAAACGCATAGTCAACATGCTCGTGCAAGGCGCGACGCCTAAAGTGCGAAACCAAATTGCCGGCTACATAACGCATGCATACTCTGGAGTTGAAATGTCAAATCCCAGTGGAGACTCGGCGGAAGAGAGCAATGGCGAGTAACTTATTAGACTCTTTATCATTAAAGGGGCACAAAGAGGTTCTAGACAATGATTGACCCTTATAGGCGCGGATGGGCGTTGCGTTATCTACGAGAAGCCAAAGCGGAATTGGAAGCTGCTAGGAAAATGCCTTACATGGCTCCAAGCCTCATATTAGAGGCAATAAGGAAGGCAAGAAACGCAATATATTACAGCCTAGGTGAACCAGCTTTTATAGAGAACGTTGTGAGAGAAAACATAGAAAAACCGCAAGCGGGAAACGACCCTATCCTAAAATGCCTTGTGGAAATCGAGGAAATGCTGCAACAGTTAGCGCAGTTGGAGGAAGTTAACGAAGAAAAAGCGATGAAGCAGGCAGACAGCCTAATTCAATTGGCTTCCGAAATAGTTGAAGCAGTGATTGGAGAAAAAGTGGAGGAATAAACGAAAACACTATTTTTTCAATTTTTTAACAGCTTCGTTTATCCTGTCCAAGGCTTTCTTAATATTTTCAACAGAGTTTGCGAAAGATATGCGCAAGTGTCCCTCGCCGTACTCTCCGAAGGATGTCCCTGGCAGAACCGCCACACCAGCCTCGTTGAGTAGGTAATCGGAAAACTCTTTGGAACTCATTCCAACACTTCTTATATTTGGAAACACGTAGAAAGCGCCTTTAGGTTTTTTGCATGTTATGCCTTTAATGTTGTTTAACCCGGAAACTATTACCTCTCGGCGTTTCTTGAATTCCGCAACCATTTTGTCTACAGAATCTTGCGGGCCTTTTAAAGCTTCAACACCTGCAACTTGTATGAAGGCACATGTACACGAGTTCGAGTTAACCATCAGCTGTGTAATTTTTTGGGCTAGATCTTTTCGAACTACGCCGTAGCCAAGTCTCCATCCAGTCATCGCGTAAGTTTTCGAAAAGCCGTCAAGTATTAGGGTTTTCTCTTTCATTCCGGGGAGCGAAGCGATGCTTTCATGTTTACCTTCGTAAAGTATTCGGCTGTAAATTTCGTCAGAAAGCACTAGAACATCATCTCTGTCTGCGATGCAGTCAGCTATAACTTTCAAATCCTCCTTGGTTAAGACTCCGCCTGTCGGATTTTCAGGAGAGTTTAAGATAATCATTTTGGTCTTTTTGGTTATCTTCTTTTTCACGTATTCATGATCAAGCCTAAAATCGTTCTCTTCTTTGAGCGGTATTGGCACTGGTTTGGCTCCGACAAAATTTATCATTGACTCATATATTGGGAAGCCCGGATTCGGATAGAGAACTTCCTCGCCAGGATTTACGCATGCAAGTATAGCAAAAAACATTATCGGTTTTGCACCAGGAGTCACAACAACTTCGTCGGGATCTACAGGGATTTTTCTGGTTTCTGAAATGTGTTCGGCTATTGCCTCACGCAGTTCAGGAATGCCAGCTGCTGGAACGTAATGTGTATAACCATTATAAATTGCCTTTACGGCTGCTTCCTTGATGTTTTTCGGTGTGTCAAAGTCTGGTTCACCTATCTCTAAATGGACCACATCTCTTCCCTGTTTTTCAAGAGCTCTTGCCCGAGCAAGCACTTCGAAGGCTGTTTCAGTGCCAAGAACCGACATTCTATCTGCAATTATGGAAACCATAACAACCGCCTGACTTTGGAAAGTGAAGTTATCAATCTGCAGTATTTAACTATTACACTCTACGAAACGAGATGTTGATGTTTAAAAGAGTTTAGATAGTGGACGCACTTTCAAGACTTCTGGGTTCACAAGGTTCGGCGGTTGTTTGCCTTCGAAGAAGGCGACTAGATTTTCAGCTACCATTTCAGCCATTCTTGAACGTGTTTCATGGCTAGCGCTTGAAATATGTGGTGCAACGACGACGTTTTCAAGTTTCAGCAGTGGGTTATCCACAGGCGTTGGTTCCTGTTCAAAAACATCTAGCCCTGCACCTGCAATCCACCCTTCCTTTAAGGCTCTGTAAAGCGCTTTTTCATCTACAACTGGGCCTCTTGCGTTGTTGATTAGGTAGGCGGTCTTTTTCATCAGTTTTAGCTTTTCTTCGTTTACCAAGTGATATGTCTCTTTCATTAGTGGCACGTGAATGCTTACAAAGTCGGATTCTTTGAAAATGGTTTCCAAGTCTACACGTTTGGCGCCAAGTTCTTTTTCTATTTCAGGCGGCATTGGCACAACGTCGTAGTAAAGGATTTTCATGTTAAAGCCCTTTGCTCTTCTTGCGACGGCTATTCCTATTCTGCCAGCTCCAACAATGCCAATTGTTGCGCCGTAAACGTCCCTGCCGAGGAACATGCTTGGGTGCCAGCCAACTTTCCATTGTCCAGTGCGCACGTATTTGTCTGCTTCGACGACGCGTCTTGCAACAGCCATCAGCAAAGCCCAAGCGAAATCCGCCGTTGTTTCCGTTAAAACTCCCGGTGTATTCGTCACGTATATGCCTCTTTTTGTCGCCTCTTTCACGTCTATATTGTCAAAGCCTACAGCCATCTGCGCGATAATTTTCAATTTCGGTGCAGCATCAAAAACTTCAGCATCTATCTTGTCAGAAAGAAGCGTGGCTAAAGCGTCAACGTCCATTGCTTTCTTTATTATCAATTCTTTAGGCGGAGGACTGTATTCCGGCCAAACTTCCATTTCGAAACGTTCTCTGATTATTTTCATTCCTCTTTCGGGAAGTTCTCGAGTTACGTAAACTTTTGGTTTAGCCATACATCTCACCTAAAGGACATTGCGAAACACTTTATTAACGTTAAACTTATTACATTTACTATTCTCTTCCTTCAGAATTTATGATGGTGCTTGAACCGTGGAGATTAAGAACAAAAAGCAACTTATCCAAAATGGCACTACAGAAATTGACAGAAAAGCGAGAAAAATAGCCTTAAAAAGTTTGGAAGTCGCCGTTGAAGCTGCAGATCCAAAAGCGGCAATCGAATCAAAAGTTTCGCTTAAAGGTTCTATTCTTGAAGTCGAAGGCTACATTTTTGACTTAAAAAAGTTCAAAAATATATATGTTATTGGCGGCGGAAAGGCAAGCGGTTCGATGGCTGAAGCCATAGAGTCAATTTTAGGAGACAAAATCACAGCGGGCATAGTAAACGTTCCAAAAGGCGTGAAACACTCCACTCGCACAGTTAAGCTTCATTGGGCAAGCCACCCGATTCCAGATGAGTCGGGGGTTGAAGGAACAAAACAAATGCTTGAGATAGCCGAAAAAGCAAGTGAACATGATTTAATAATATGTTTGATCTCTGGAGGTGGCTCCAGCCTAATGCCACTGCCCAGAGAAAACATTACAATGGTTGATAAGAGGAAAATAACTGAGGAAATGCTCAAGTGTGGAGCGACGATAAATGAGATAAACACTGTTCGAAAACATATTTCACAGTTTAAGGGCGGCTGGCTCGCGAAAAAAGCTTATCCAGCAACAATTGTTAACCTCATTTTGTCTGATGTTTTAGGCGATCCGCTGGACTTTATTGCCTCTGGTCCGACAGTTCCAGATTCGACGACTTTTAGCGACGCAATAAGAGTCTTGCGGAAATATGGTTTATGGAAAAATGCTCCAGAATCAGTTAAAAAGGTTTTAACGTTAGGCGAGCAGGGACGCGTTCCAGAGACGCCGAAGGCAAATGACGAAGCTTTTCAAAAAGTTTTTAATGTCATTATTGGAAACAACAGAGCCTCAAGCATCGCAGCATGCAGAGCTCTTAAATCGGAAGGATTAAACACGCTTTTGTTAACTTCACTTCTTGAGGGAGAAGCCCGACACATTGGAACGGCGCTTTCTTCAATAGCACGCGAAATTATCGCGTCTGGAAATCCCGTTCGGAAACCTGCAGGAATAGTGCTTGGTGGTGAGACAACAGTAACGGTTGTTGGCAAAGGTTTGGGGGGAAGAAACCAGGAAATGGCTCTCGCATCTGCGTTGAAAATTGGCAGTCTAGACGGCGTGGTTATAGCTTCAATGAGCACTGACGGCATAGACGGCCCAACGGACGCTGCGGGAGCAATAGTTGACGGAAAAACTTTGACTAGAGCGGAAGCCATGGGGTTAAAAGCTGAAGATTTCCTAGCTGACAACAACTCGTATAATTTCTTTTTAAAACTGGACGATTTGATTTTTACAGGTTCCACTGGCACAAATGTTAATGACGTTTCTGTAATTGTAGTCTTATGAAGCGCAAGCAGAGGTTAAGATGAATGAATTTGACTGTAAGATTTGTTGGCAGTCTCCGCGGAATTTCGGGTAAAAGCAAAATCACACTGAAACTTGATAAAGAAACGGTATTGACACAGGTCATAAAAAAGTTAACCAAAGATTTTCCTATGTTGGAGAAGGCTTTAATAGATTTTGAACAGGGAGAACTGAGACCAAACACGCTTATACTTGTCAACGGGAAGGAAATCAGCGTCTTGAAAGGTTTAGAAACCATGTTAAGAGACGGAGACGAAGTAGTTTTTGTTCCAGTTTCACACGGTGGGTAATCTGATGAAACTTTACGCCATAAAAACAAGAGTCATAAAAACCGGTGATAACATTGTTGACAAAGTTCTTCAAGCGATAAAAAAGCAAAAACTGTGTTTAGAAGACGGAGACATACTTGCTTTTGCGTCGAAAGTTGTAGCCTGCGTCGAAGGCCGTACAGTAAACTTGAACAATGTTAAGCCCTCCAGTGAAGCAGAGAAACTTGCACGTCGTTTCTCCATTAAACCGCAATTGGCTGAGCTAATTTTGCGGGAAGCAGACGAAATCCACGGCGGCGTCGAAAAAGCTGTTTTAACGATTAAAAACGGTGTTCTTGTCCCAAACGCGGGAATAGACAACAAAAACACTCCGGAAAACTCTGTAACTTTATGGCCGGGTAACCCTAAAAAATCGGCGAGAATCATACGGAGTGAAATAAAAAAGAAGACAGGTAAAAAAGTTGCAGTCCTAATAGTTGATAGTAGCTTAAGACCGTTAAGACTAGGCACTACAGGTTTAGCTTTGGCTTCTGCCGGCTTCAAACCAATAAAAGATTACAGAGGCAAAAAGGACATTTACAAGAAAACTATGAATATAACGCTTCACGCAATCGCGGATGATTTGGCATCGGCAGCACACTTTATGATGGGTGAATCTGCCGAAAAAACTCCAGCGGTGCTAATAAAAAACGCTCAGGTTGAATTTACTGAAGAAGCATACGGGCCAGAAGAAATGAAAATATCCAGTGAAGAATGCATTTTCATGAATTCTCTAGTAGAAAAAAGGGAAAAACCGTAAACTAACAGCCGAAAGCTTTCTCCTTTAGATTAACTGCCCTTAAAGCTTTCTGAAGCGCCAAGCTGACTAGAGCCGCTGCAAACGCAATTATTACTCTTTCAACAGGATACAGCCAGACGGTTAATTGCCAAATTCCTCTCCAAGCGTTAACGTCCGCAAGGAACACTGGCCAAGTTAGCACTTCGCTGGTTAAAGAACCCGCAATTTGGCCGGCTAGACTTGAAACCAAGCATGTTGTAAAAAATCCAAAAAACGCCTTACTGTTGTCTGTGCGGTTATTCAGATTTTTAACTGCAAAAGATTGCAGTGGAGAAATTAAAATTATGAAACCTAGAGCTTGGAACCACATTAGTTGAGGATAAAGCCACAAAGGCCCTATAAAAGGATAAAATCCGAAGGTGAAAAGCAAAGCGAAATATGTAAAAGCGCATAGGCTTCGTTTACCAAGTCGGAGAGCGCCAGCGAAAAAAGCCGTTACAACGCCTGCTGTTAGGCTTATTGGCGAGAAATGTCCAAGGGACAAACCTACAAGCCCACCTATAGCCGTCGATAAAACTCCAATATGCGGCCCCAAAACTATGCCGATTACTGGGGCGATCACCGCAGCCATTGTTATAGCTCTTCCGGCGAAACCAACTATTTGGAAAATTGGGAAGAGGCAAAAAACAGCGTAAAGTGCCGAAAAACAAGCGGTTAAGGCTATTTCTAGCGTTGAAAGTTTCACATTTCTATTCATGTTTCCTCTTCCTACGCCAAACAGTTAGAGGATAATAATTTGAGTTTTCAACTGATATTTATTTGGTTTTTAGACCGTTTGATTTGACACGTTTACGAGTGTAACGGCGCAAAATTTTAAGATACAAATAAACAGATAAATGCATAGATTCAGAGCCTGGCAGATTGCAAAGCATTGACGTGCGTAATATGTTAAACGCTATAATCACTCTGACTACAGATTTTGGACTTAAAGATCCTTACGTTGCAGAAATGAAAGCTGTCATTTTAGGCATAAACCCAGACGCGAAAATAGTTGACATAAGCCACAACATAGAAAAATTCAACATAAGAATGGGCGCATATGTTTTAGCTGCAGCGGCACAACATTTCCCAAAAAACACGATACACTTGGCAGTTGTTGATCCGGGTGTTGGAACAAAACGCAAAGCAATTCTGATAGAAACCGAAAAAGCCTATTTTGTAGGGCCAGACAACGGCATTTTGGCATTAGCCGCAGAGAAGCAAGGTTTGAAAAGAGTTCATAAATTATCTAACCGGAAATTTATGCTTCCAGAAATTTCGGCAACTTTTCACGGTAGAGATATTTTCGCTCCAGCCGCCGCTTTTCTTTCAAAAGGGGTTTCACCATCAGAGTTTGGGCCTGTAATCCGCAGAATTGTTAAACCGAAATTCGCTGAAGTGACCAGAAAAAACAACATTTTAATCGGCGAAGTTATCCACGTGGACGATTTTGGGAACATAATTACAAACATCACGTCAAAAGACTTAGAAGAGTTACGCCTTAAATTGGCGAAAAACGTGAAACTGAAGCTGAAGGATGCTTGGCTCAAGGTTAGGCTTTGCAGTGCTTACGCAGAAGCAAAAGCAAAAACGCCTATAGGGATAATTGGAAGCCACGATTTTTTGGAAATATCAATAAACATGGGAAACGCTGCAGAAATTTTTCAAGTAAAAACAGGAGACAAAGTTACAGTTTATCGGTACTAGCTAGGTCTTTAAGCCGTTCAATACCGTGTATCTCTTTAATGAATTCTGCAACGCTTTTTGGAACAAGTTCTTCCCAGTCACCGTCATTTAACATTCTCTCTCTTATTTCAGTTGCAGAGTAAGCCTTCCGCTTAAAGAATGGAATAGGCTTAACCTTGTAGCCGGCTTCTATGAAAAGCCTCCTTGTCAACGGTTCATTAGAATAGACCACATCAAAATGTGGAGTGTAGCCTTCAACGGTGGAAACCCAGATCATGTGTATATTCACGTCTGGAACCGGCACAATCCATATCCGACATAAATCCATCCCAGCTTCTTCTAGGGCTTTACGAATCATTACAAGTCTCTCGCCGGCCGTGAAAGGATTTCCTATGCGGTGACTGTATTGGGCGCTGCCTAAAACGATTATGAGTTCATCAACCTCTTTCAGAATCGTCTTGACAACGTTCAAATGTCCGAGATGAAAAGGCTGAAATCTTCCGACAAAAAGTCCCCGTTTAACCATGACCCATCCAATTTTAGAGTTAATTATCCCCTTATTTACGTTTTTGGAAATTAGCCGCAGTCGTTTTTCGTGAGCATCTACACATGTGGAGGGCTTATTCTCTTCTGGTCTCATAGTTGGGTTATTACGCTTTTGTGATTGAGATGCCACCATTTTATTATATAAATTCCGAATCTGAATTCGCAGTTCATAATCCTAATTACTTGTTAAATCCTTATGGTGGTTGGGTGTGAAGATTTGCCTCTGTGGCATGAAATAGAGGATTTGCAAAAGAAAAAGGCCGAATTAGAGTTTCAGTTGCATTCGATTGAAGAGAAAGAGAAAACGCTTGAAGAGAGAGCAAAATTACTTGAAGAGAAGCTGGCGATTCAACATTTAGAAGAGACTCTGAGGATTAAAACAGAAGCCGTGGAGAAACTTGAGTCTCGAATAACCGAGTTGGAGCAGAAACTTCAAACGTGGGAAAAATCTTCTACGACTATGATATCAATGGAGCCGCAGGCTCAACAAAACACGAATGAATCTCCGTTAAGAAGACTCTTTGGAGAACATTAACAAAAAACAGACACACATCAAAATTGTTTCGCCACCCGGCACAGCGCAACCGCAGCGGAGACTATCTTTACCGTAAAATGCTTACCGAAACAGGTTCCAGTGAATCTCACTAACTCTAACTGTGGAAAACAACGAGTTGCGTTAGCGTCAAAAAATCTCATTTATTGAGAACATACTCAACTGGATACACTTGCAGTCTTTTCTTCTTTGCTGGAATTTCCATTTTTTCAATGAAGCCTCTTTTTTCGCGTTTCAAGAATTCAAGTTTAGCTCTTAATCCTCCACTGTAACCGCCTAGGGAGAAGTCAGAGGCGACAACTCTGTGACATGGTACAAGGGGCGGGAACGGATTTGTAGCCATAACTCTTCCAACAGCTCTCGGGCTGCCGCCAACAGCCTTAGCCACGGCTCCGTAAGAAGAAACGTATCCAACTGGGATTAGAGCAACCGCTTCAAGAACTCTTTCTGCGTAATTTGAAAGATGCTCCATAGACAAAGGAAGCGTTTGACCAGCGCCTTTTCCGTCATAAACGTCTTTCATCAAATCTAGCGCTTGCTCAGCAAAGCTTGAAAACTCGGCGGGCTGTTGAAAAGGAATGTTAAAAGGTATGTTTGCTAACAAGCCATGTAAAACATTGATTTGGCTGGATGAAAAAGAGGTTGCAAAAATTTTTTTGTCGTCGCAAGCTACTCCGAACCAAACATCTTCAAAATTTTTTGTGTACAAACCTATCATTTTGGTTACCTTTCACTGGAATGTATTAATGGTTGACAGATATTTTAGCTTATATGAATCAACATTAAGTTTAATAGGTTGTGCTTGCATATCACGTGGAAAGGTGAAACAAAGTGGAAAAGGAAGGGCAGATGCCCCAATACTTGTGGATTCCAGGCGCCACAACTGTTGGAATAGTGTGCAGAGACGGAGTTATTTTAGCCTCGGAAAAACGTGTTTCTTACGGATACCTTGTCATCAGCAAAGGCGGCAAGAAAGTCTTCAAAATAACGGATAACATTGGCGCGGCATGCGCTGGACTTGTCTCTGACATGCAGATTTTGATTAGGGAAGTAGAGGCCTACGCTAATCTTTACAGCATGGATGTTGGAAGGCCGATATCCGTGCGGTCTGCAGCCAAGTTAATGTCAAATTTGCTCTTTTCTAACCGACTAGCTCCGTTGATAACACAAACAATTGTCGGTGGAATAGACGACGAAGGCGCATCATTATATGTGTTGGACGTTTTAGGTTCAGTTATACCTGACAAATATGCTGTTGTAGGTTCAGGAACAGAAATCGCAGTGGGCGTTCTAGAAGAAAGTTACAAGGAAGGCTTAAGCATGGAAGAGGGAAGAGAACTTGTTATCCGAGCAATAAAATCCGCAATAAGCCGGGACATAATGAGCGGCGACGGCATAGACTTCCTCTACATAACAAAGGATGGAGTCCGCGAAGAGGCAATAAAATTCTAGACAAAATCTAAAAAGCAAAATTTATCATTTAAACGGGAGAACAAACGCGCTTGCTGTTTGACTTAAATATAGAAGAAGGAAAAATTCTGGTTAAACTGGCTCGCGAAGCTGTAGAAGAATACTTGAAAACCAGAAAACGCATACAAGCTCCTAAAGGGCTACCGGAGAAACTTATGCAAGCGTGCGGAGTCTTCGTGACAATAAACATCATTGACGCTGGCAAAAAAGAACTGCGAGGATGTATTGGATTACCATACCCGACAACTCCACTTGCAGAGGCAGTTATAGAGTCCGCCATAAGCTCTGCAACTCAAGACCCAAGGTTTTATCCACTTTCAACAAACGAACTAGACAATGTAGTCTTTGAGGTAAGCGTACTTACGCCTCCACAACTCGTCGAAGCAGAAAAACCAAACGAGTATCCGTCCAAGATAAAAGTTGGAGTTGACGGTTTAATAGTTGAAAGAGGATTGTACAAGGGTTTGCTTTTGCCGCAAGTTCCAGTTGAATGGGACTGGGATGAAGAAGAGTTTCTGTGCCAATGCTGCATAAAAGCTGGGCTCCCCCCAGACTGCTGGCTCATGAAAGGCACAAAAATCTACAAGTTTCAAGCCATAATTTTTGAAGAGGAAAAACCGCGGGGTGAAGTTAAGCGGAAAACCTTCGGCGGGAAATAAATACATGCGGGTTTATTTTGCCCCATGCGGCATAGGACTAGGACATGTTGGAAGATGCACTCCAATCGCCAAAAAACTTTTAGAACGAAAAGCTGAGGTGATGTTCTCTACATATCGCGAAGGAATCCCTTATGTTGAACGAGAAGGGTTTCCTCTTTTTAAAGCGCCGCCGATAGGATTCCAAGTAAGACCCGACGGAACGATAGACTTCAAACAGACAGCGGTCAACCCTGGACCATTCCTTGCATCATTCACTCTTCTGAAGCAGGTTAACGCAGAATTATATTCAATTGAGAGGTTTAACCCTGACATTGTCGTTTCAGATTCGCGAATTTCGCCTCTTCTAGCTGCAAGACTTCTGCAAAAACCGAGAATTTGCATATTGAACCAATTTCAAGTCATAATCCCACGGAGAAGACGCTTCTTGCGGTTGGCAAGATTTGCAGATTCGATTGCGCTTACGCTCATTGGGAAGATGTGGACCAGCGGAAACATGGTGCTGATTCCAGATTTCCCTCCGCCTTACACCATATGCACAGGCAACCTAAACATTCCAAAAACATATAGAAAAAATGTCCAACTCACAGGACCAATCTTGTCTGATCGTCCGGAAAAATTGCCAAGCAAAATGGAACTCCGCAAAAAGTTGAAATTACCAATGGACAAACCCTTGATTTTTGCGCCAATAAGTGGCAGCATAAAAGAAAGAGCTTTCTTCATTGGGATTTTGAGAAAAATTTTGATGCGTTTCCCAAAAAATTACGAAATTGTTATGTCGCTTGGCTATCCAAACGCAGACACCACGCCGATAAGATACGGGAATTTGACTGTTTACAAGTGGGTTCCGAACCGTTTTGAATATTTGAAAGCTTGTGATTTAGTGGTTAGCCGTGCTGGGCACGGCACTATAACACAGTGCATGTGTTACGGTAAACCCATGATTCTCGTGCCGACACCAAACCATACTGAACAAATAAGCAACGCGGCGCAAGCCAAAAAACTGGGCGTTGCAAAAGTAATTCTCCAAGAACACTTGAACCTAGAACGCCTTTTAAAAAACGTTGAACAGACCTTGGAGACAAAAAGCCTCGAAAAACTTGAGCAGATTCAGGCTGAAGTTCTGAAGCATGACGGTTTAGAAAACGCCGTGAAAGCAATAACAGAGCTGGCAGAGAAAAGTTAGGAAACCAGACGAGAAGGATAAATGATTTTAAGCTCCACGTTCAAAGGTGAGATTATGTTCTTGCCGAGAAAGGTTTTGGAAGAGAAGCTCAATCGTATGCTTGCTGAAGATCTTGGATTAGGCGACGTAACATCAAACCTAATAGTTCCAGAACACTGCAATGCAGAGGCGGAGATTATAGCAAAAGAGGAAGGAGTAGCCGCCGGAATCGAAGAGGCAACGGTTCTCCTTGAGAGTCTAGGCTTAAATTTCGAAACCTATGTTAAGGATGGAGATGAAGTAAAACCGAAACAAGTTCTCGTTAAGATTTCTGGTGATGCTAGAACGATATTGTCGGTTGAACGAACGCTTCTTAACATTGTTTCTCGCATGAGCGGCATAGCCACAGCTACAAGAAAGCTTGTAGAGAAGATTCGAAAGGCTGGATACAAAACAAGAGTCGCTTGCACACGAAAGACTGCTCCTGGACTGCTTTATTTTGATAAAAAGGCAGTTTCCATAGGTGGAGGCGACCCGCATAGACTTCATTTAGATGACATGGTTCTGATAAAGGATAATCATATAGCGATAATAGGCAGCGTCGAAAAGGCTGTCCGAACTGCTAAGGGAAAAGTGTCCTTCAGCAAAAAAGTCGAAGTTGAAGTTTCAAATGTTAATGATGTCTTGGTGGCGGCGAAGGCCGGAGCAGACATTATAATGTTGGATAATTTCACGCCAAAACAGGTAGAAGAGGCTGTTAAACTTTTGAAAAAAGCTGGCTTTTTTGGAAAAGTTTTACTGGAAGCAAGCGGCAAGATCACGACAGATAATGCAGTCGAGTTTGCAGCAGAAGGCGTCAACATAATAAGCTTGGGCGGAATAACTCACAGCGTAAAAGCGTTAGACATGAGCCTTGAAATCGTGAAAGTTAAAGTGCAGAAGTAACAGCTTGAATTATCAAAATTTCGATTATTGCAGCGATTAGCAGAATAACTGCACATAAGGAAATCATAACGCACGTATTCACAAGTTCCCTTTTTCCTCTATGCTTTATGATTCGCCACGTTAGCCAAACGCTCTGGGCTATGGCGGTGGAATACGCTATGAACTCTAACCATGTGAATGGGAGAATAAACAGGGAAAGCAAGACTATTACTGGGTTCATTCCTTCAGCGGCGCTTTGCGCGGCAATAGAAACGCCTGTGCTGTATAAGACGTAACCTCCGAAGAAAGGTCCAAAGAAGGGCACAAAAAAGGAAAGGCATAACATAAAATTGTTGCCGAAGATTAATGCTGTTCCGCGAGTTACCGTAGAGTTGTAAACTATGCCACGCAAATCTTCAAGTTCATTGTTGATTTGCGTTATCTCCTCTTCGGTGAGCGGCGTTAAAGTTCCAGCTATTGTTATTGCTAACGACAGAACAAAAACCATTCCTATTGTGATTATCCGCTTCACTTTTGATGGAAACTTATTCCAAACATCAAGTGCCAAAGCGCTCACCATCTTTGAATCATTCTATATTTTTAGGGGCTATTTTTAACGCTCTAAACCCCCTCGCGGACGGGTTTAACATTTCAGTGATATTAACTTTTTTCAAAATGCCTTCACTGTCATCTGCGTAGCCTAAAACGTCGTGCTCCGCCGCAACGAGAGAGTGAAAGTAAATTTTGCCTTCTGCAATTCTAGGCTGGCACTTTGATGGTAAACCAAGCACAAGTGTTTCATTTTTTTTCAACACTTTTTCTGCGGCATATAATATGGCGTGGGCGCCAGCGGTCAGTTCTGCTACTCTCACGGGAATACTTTCCTTTCCTATGGCTAAAACTTCAACACCGTGTTTTTGTCTCATTTCGCCAGCAATTTTCCTTACTTTGGGAAGAATTTTTATAAGGTTACTTTTCGCTTTGCTGGAAATTTTCATGTTTGAAAATTGTATTGGGGAAAGCTGTTCCAATGATACCGCCCCGAGAGACATGTCGAGGTGTATGACGTTTGCCTCCGCCTTATTCAATAATTCACTGCAAAGCTCTGCCTCGTGAATTATAACCTCGTTACTGGTTGCAACGTTTGCAAAAATAGGCTTGGCTAGGCTTAGTTTAGGCTCTCTGTACGGAGGTTCAACCAAGACTGCAGCGGTTGCCACAAGAGTTGTTGGTTCAAAATTGCTATTTAGTATGGCGGTTGATGAATCCGCAGCGATTATCTTCAATTTTTCACCTCTTCTAGTTAAGGTTTCAAATGAATTTAGCTCTACCGCTTCAATGCTCAAAACATATTCCCAAGACGAACATTTCGGAGCTTTTTGATCGACTTGCCTTGGGCTTTATTAATTTCACATCCTCAAAATGCTGTTTGACCATTTCTATAAAATCGTTGAGCATGTCGCCTTGGAAAACTTTCACAAAAAAGCTTCCACGCGGCTTGAGAGTTTCTAACGCTATTTCTAGTGCTTTCTGTGCAAGGTCTATCTGTCGCGCATGATCCAGCTCCCATACTCCAGAAATGTTGGGTGAAACATCTGAAATCACCACATCGGCTTTTCTTGGAAGCATCTCCAAGATTTGCTTTATCGTTTCTTGTTCTGTGATATCACCAATTATTGTCCTAACATTATGTTCTGGAAACGGTTCAACGGGTTTCAAGTCCACCCCCAAAACAAAGCCTTTTTCTCCAACGATTTTTCTTGCGGCTTGAGTCCAACCGCCAGGAGCTGCACCCAAATCTAAAACAACATCTCCTATTTTGATGAAATGATATTTTTCTACTGCTTGAAAGAGTTTGTAGGTGGCCCTTGAGCGGTATTTTTCCATTTTTGCTTTCTTATAATAATAGTCCTTTTTTCGTTCTCGAATCCACGCTTTAGGCAAAACTAGCTGTCACCTAATACTTTGCACTCGTTCCCGGTTATGCGTAAAAGCCAGTCGGTCAGTTTCTCGCAGTTTTGCGGCGTTACAGCACCTGTTGGGCTGCATCGCGGACTCTCCGGGCACATCATGCACGGACAGTCTGCTATTGAGTCTATTGAAGCTGGGAGCCGTTTTGGGTAAAGTCTATATGTCCATCTACCATCGCGAAGTTCTTTTTCTCTTCGTATAAGCCCTTTATTTTCGAGTTTTAAGGCTATTCTTGAGCCTTCTCTACTGCTTGCTCCAAGCCTTCTCCATAGTTCAGACTGTGAAAGCCCATCATTTCCAGTATTCATTATTATCTGCAGTGCTTTTTGTTCCAAATCGTTGTGTTTTGGCATTTTTATCGTTTTCAATTTTTCACGCTAATATATAGGTGTTCTCAAATAAAATATGCTTGTTTAAAGATAAATAATTTGGGTTTAAAAAAAGGGTCACAATGAGAAAAGTGAATAAAAGAAGTGATGGCTACTGTCTTGGAATCGAAAGCACAGCGGACGATTTCAGTGTTGGAATAACAACTTTTGAAGGAGAAATACTAGCAAATGTCATAAGCGCTTACATGTCCCCCGAAGGCGGAATACATCCAAGAGAAGCAGCGCGACACCATGCTGAAGTGGCAAACACGGTAATAGAAGAAGCCTTCAAAAAGGCCGGAATAAAAACAAAAGACTTGTCGCTAATAGCGTTTTCTCAAGGTCCAGGGCTTGGTCCATGTCTCAGAACCGGTGCTACCGTAGCGAGAGCTCTGGCTGCCTACCTGCATATTCCACTTGTCGGAGTTAACCACTGCGTGGCACACATCGAGATAGGTAAACTTAAGACTGGAGCTGAAGACCCAGTTACACTTTATGTTTCAGGTGGCAACACTATAGTTGCGGCTTTCGACTCTGGACGTTATCGAGTTTTCGGCGAGACGTTAGACATAGCGCTTGGCAACTGTTTAGATGTTTTCGCAAGAGAGGCAGGGCTGCGGCAGAAAACGGGTGAACCTTTTGGGGCAGTTGTTGAAAAGCTTGCCAAGTCTGGAAAAAAGTTTGTCTCGTTGCCTTACACTGTTAAGGGAATGGACATGTCTTTTAGTGGCTTGCTGACTACCGCAGTAAACATGTTAAAGAAAGGCGAGAATAAGCTTGAGGATGTTTGTTACAGTTTACAAGAAACTGTCTTTTCCATGGTTACGGAGGTTACTGAAAGGGCGTTGGCGCACACGGAGAAGAAAGAGGTCTTGCTAACTGGCGGCGTAGCTGCAAATAAGAGGCTTCAATCAATGGTTAAATCTATAGCTGAAGAACATGATGCACTGTTCTGCGTGGTGCCAGCCCAGTTCGCTGTCGACAACGGTGCCATGATTGCTTGGACTGGAGTTTTGGCTTTCACTCATG
This sequence comes from Candidatus Bathyarchaeota archaeon, assembly GCA_018396675.1. GTDB lineage: Archaea > Thermoproteota > Bathyarchaeia > Bathyarchaeales > Bathycorpusculaceae > JAGTQX01. Next base: position 136,524 of record JAGTQX010000012.1, on the reverse strand, counting down.
GCGTTAAAACATCCATAGAAGAAAGTTTCGTGAGGTTGCGATGGCGACTTGAAGAGGTTGAAATTCCTTGGATAAAGAAAGCCAACCTTTACTGATTAAAAAAGGCGCAGAAGCATGCCTATATCTTGCAGACTGGCATGGCAGAAAGGTTATAATTAAGAAACGTTTGCCAAAAAAGTATCGGTTACCAGCTTTAGACGAACAGATTCGCACGTATCGGACAATTCACGAGCCTAGACTGATGCATGAAGCAAAGAAAGCTGGAGTGCCAACACCAACAATATTTATGGTTGATGTGAGAAACGCTACAATTGTAATGGAGTTCATTGAGGGAAAGCAAGTAAAACAGCTTTTAGCTGAAGTTTCTGAAAGGCAAAGACAAGAACTATGCTGTAAAATAGGCGCATTAATTGGTAAACTTCACAGAAATGGGATAGTTCACGGTGACTTGACAACTTCAAACATGATTCAACGCGTCGACGGAAAAATCTTTTTTGTCGATTTTGGGCTTGGCGAAAAAACAGAGGAAGTTGAAGCAAGAGGCGTTGATTTGCATTTAATGAAACGGGCTTTACAAAGTACACATTTCAAGTTTGCTGAAGAATGCTTTAACGCGGTAATTGAAGGTTATTCAAGTGTTTTGGACACCGAAGATGTGAAAAAGGTTTTAGAAAAAATAAAAGAAATAGAGAAAAGAGGACGATACATAGCTGAAAGAAGAGAGGCAAACTGAAAAATGAGCTTCCAATTGAATGGAAAAGTCATATTCTTTGCCACTGGAAACATTCATAAGTTCAACGAAGCCCGCCAAGTCTTAAGCAGACACAAAATAACAGTCGGCATGTTAAAAGTAAAGACACTGGAAATCCAAAGCGAAAATTTAGAAGAAATTGCAAAAACCAGTGTCGTACACGCCTTCAGACAATGTGACATCCCAATAATTGTTGAGGATGCAGGATTATTCGTCGAAGCCTTAAATGGTTTCCCAGGCCCATATGCATCTTACGTCTACAAGACAATAAGCAATGAGGGACTGCTTAAGCTTATGGAGAAAAACATGAATAGAAGAGCGAAATTTCAGTCTGTGGTGGCGTATTTTTCTGAAGAGCTTGACACACCATTGTGTTTCAAAGGTGAAGTTTGGGGCGAGATAACAGAGAAAATCCGACGAGGATGCTCGGGCTTCGGATTCGACCCAATATTTAAGCCCTTCGGCAGCCAGAAAACTTTCGCAGAGATGAGCATCACGGAAAAGAACAAGTATTCACACAGAGCCAAAGCGTTTCGAAAATTTGCCAAATGGTACAAGAGTCTCTGCAAGGTTTAAGCGAATTGCTTAAGTGTTTCCCGACAATAAATTAAAGTGAAAGCGAAGCATCGAATATCTTAAATATTTGTCTATCCTCGCTCTAACAGAATCTGGAAAAGGGTTAAACATGCCGAAACAAGAAAAAGGTAAATCGCATTCAACTAGACCAGTTAGCAAGCGCCCTCCAAGCTGGTGTAAATACCAACCAGAAGAAGTAGAAGCGTTAGTTGTTAAACTGGCGAAAGAGGGACATTCTCCAAGCCGCATAGGCACAATTTTGAGAGACCAGTACGCGATTCCGTTAGTTAAGCCTTTAACAGGAAAAACCATAACACAGATTCTTAAAGATGCTGGACTTGCGCCATCCATCCCTGAAGACCTCGGAAACCTACTCAACGAGGCGGCGAGACTCTCGGCGCATCTTGAAAAACATAGAGGTGACCTACACAATAAGCGGGCTCTGCAACTTATCGAAGCAAAAATTCATAAACTATCAAGATATTATAAACGCGAAGGCGTTTTGCCGCCAAACTGGAAGTATGAACCCAAAATAGCATCCATAACTTGAGTTACACTTTGCCTTTTCCATTTCGCAAAAATCTGCCGAAGCTGAATTATTTTAAATTGAATGTTTTATAGCTTATTTGTGATGGCTATGGGTTTAAACGAAAAACAAATAGCAGGTTTCTTTGAAAGCGCCTCGCAAGCTGCTAACGCGATAGTTGAAACTGTCAAAGAAAACGGTTTCATTCACGTTTTTTCACATTTGGACGCTGATGGCATCGCAGCTGCTGGGATTGTCGGAAAAGCTTTGTATAGGCTTGAAGCACGCTTCCGCATCAGAATAACCCAGTGGGTTGACGAGAGAATAGTAACTGAAATAATAGAGGAAAAGCCGCAGATGGTGATCTTCACAGACTTGGGGAGTGACTATGCACTTCTGCTAAATAAGAAATCTCCAGAAACAAAAATAGTTGTTTTAGATCACCACCAATTAGGCAACGAGCAAACCTACAATTTTCCACATGTAAACCCGCATATGCATGGCATTGATGGTGCACGTGACATAAGCAGCTCGGGCATAGCCTATTTTGTAGCTAAAGCGATAAGTGAAGAAAATGTGGATTCGGCGCCGATAGCAATTGTCGGAGCGCTTGGTGACTTGCAAGACAAGTATAATCAGCGAATGTTAGGGGGACTGAATGAAAGGATAGTTGAAGATGCCAAGAACCGAGGACTTTTAACTGTTGAGAAAGACTTGATATTTTTTGGAAGAGAAACACGCCCAATACACAAGACACTGGCTTCCACTACAAACCCGTTTATTCCTGGAATAAGTGGCGAAGAGGACAAAAGCCTAGAATTTCTTGTCAGTCTCGATATAAAGCCGAAAGATGGCGATAGATGGAGAGCCTTAAGAGATTTAAGCGAAGATGAGAGGAAAAGACTTTGTTCAGCCCTAGCAGATTACATGCTCTCAAAAGGTCTGCATTTTGAAATATCCAGCCTTATTGGAAACGTTTACACTTTAAGCCGCGAAGAACCTTGGACACCGCTTAGGGATGGCAGAGAATTCGCTGTTTTGCTTAACGCGACTGGGCGCATGGACAGACCAAGCCTAGGCGTGGCAGTATGCATGGGCGACAGGGGCTCAGCTTTAGAAGAGGCAAATAAGGTTCTTGAAAACTATCGGAGAACAATCAACAAGTATCTCGGCTGGATTATGGAGAAACCCGAGCGTATCAAAGAGCTGGAAAACATTTACGTTGTTTATGGCGAAGACTTTATAGACGACAAAATAATAGGCGCGGTTTCCTCCATCCTATCATCAAATCTTCCGAACCCTGAAAAACCGCTGATTGCCTATGCAGACGTTAAAGAGGAGGGAATTGTGAAGGTGTCTGCGAGAACTTTTGACGCGGTGACTTACAAGGGCGTAAACTTGGGCGAAATCATGCAGGTTGCGGCTGAAAAATGCTTAGGGAAAGGCGGTGGACACGATGTGGCTGCTGGAGCCCAAGTTCCAATGGAGAACATGGAGGCTTTCATAAAGCTTGTCGATGAACTAGTTGGGAAGCAGTTGGCTGGCGAAAAAATTGGAAGCTGAAATAGTGATAAGTTACGATGATGCGGAAACCGCTAGAGCTGTCGCGGAGGCGGTATCGCCTGACAATTTTAAAGTTCCCGCTGGCTTGCGCGTCAAAACTGAAAGAAGGGGAAAAAAGGTTTTAACGTGTATAGCGTGTAAGCGTCCGCTTCAAACGTTTATCGCAACCATAGACGACTTGCTTTTTTCAATTTCAACAGCTGAAAAAACTCTGAAAACCGCGAGGAAACTTGAATAGGACACGTGAGACTTTAAATATTAAAGAGTTTAACCAGTCTAAACTAAATAGTGCAGAGTTAAGCTTGCATGACAAGTGAATGAAAATGCTGGACATAAAACTCATTCGAGAGAATCCCGAACTGGTTAGAGCTAACCTAGAAAGGAGAGGCGATCCTGAATTTTTGCGGATGCTAGACGAGCTTATAGAATGTGACAAAGCGTGGCGGCAAGGTTTAACAAGGCTTAACGAGTTGCGGCACGAAAGAAACCGCGTAACCACCGAGATTGCAGCGGCAAAAAAGAGAGGTGAAGACACGACGGCGATAGTTTCAAAAGCGAAGGCTGTGGACAAGGAGATAACCGTTTTAGAAAAACAAGTCGCAGAAAACGAAGAAAAAGTTCAATTTTACCTTATGCGACTTCCAAACCTGTTACATGAAACCGTTCCTGTTGGGAGAGACGAGTCAGATAATGTCACCGTGAGAACTTGGGGAAAACCTCCAAAATTCAGTTTTAAGCCCAAAGATCACATTGACTTGGGTTTAAGCCTAGACATAATTGACGTTGAAAGGGCGGGAAAAATCGCTGGCGCCAGATTCTTTTACCTGAAAGGTGAAGGTGTTCTCCTCGACATGGCACTGATGCGCTTTGCAGTTGAAGAAATGGTTAAAAGCGGTTACACGCCTATAGAACCGCCTTTACTCATGAGACGTAAACCTTACGAGGGCGTTGTAGCCCTAAGCGATTTCGAAGACAGCTTATACAAAATAGAAAACGAAGACTTGTACCTCATAGCCACTTCAGAACACCCCATGGCGGCAATGTTCATGAACGAGGTTTTAAAGACTGAAGATCTTCCCATAAAATTTGTAGGAGTGAGCACAAATTTCCGCAAAGAAGCAGGAGCGCACGGCAAAGACACGAGAGGGATATTCCGCACTCACCAGTTCAACAAAGTTGAACAGTTTGTTTTCTGTAAACCCGAAGACTCGTGGCAAATTCACGAAGAACTGTTGAAAAATGCGGAAAGCCTCGTGCAGAAACTCGGCTTGCCATACCGTGTCGTGAACGTTTGCACTGGCGAAATTGGGGCTGTTGCCGCCAAAAAATATGACATAGAGGCTTGGATGCCCGCGCAGGGAGCGTATCGGGAAATAATCTCGTGTAGCAACTGTACGGATTATCAGGCAAGAAGACTCAACATTAAGTATAGGGAAAAAGAGGGTGAGCCGCCGAAGGGTTTTGTTCACACTTTGAATTCTACAGCTTTGGCTACTGGCCGGACGATTGTTGCGATACTTGAAAACTATCAGCAAGAAGACGGCGCTGTTATGATTCCAGAAGTCTTGAAAAAATACATGGGCGGTATAGAAAAAATAACTCCGAAAAAGTAAAGCTTAATACCCTCGTAATGTGACTTTTCTCCGCTATTAAACAGGAGGATGCTGTTGTCTACAAAAAAGGTTCGGGATAAATGGCGCAGTAAAACATGGTACACTGTAGTTGCTCCACCATACTTTGGAAATGTAGAGCTTGGGTCAGTTCCAGCAGATGAAACTGAAAAACTGGTTGGAAGAGTAATTGAGTCAACGCTTTATGACATCACTGGCGATTTCGCTCATCAATATTTGAAAATGTTTTTCCAAATAGCAGAGATTGACGGGAAAACTGCACGCACTATGTTTAAAGGTCACGAGTATTCGAGGGACTATTTAAGAAGTCTTGTACGGCGGCGAACAACAAAGGTTGAAGGATTATTTAATGTTTCAACAAAGGATGGTTACAAATTCAGAGTTGCCATTTGCGCGTTTACACTTTCGAGAATAAAAACTTCGCAGGAACAAGCCATACGCAAGATTATGGCGAAGATAATTGATGAAAAAAGCAAAACTTTAACAATGGACCAATTTGTTCAGGAACTTGTTCTTGGAAAAATTGCTTCAGACATTTACAACGAAGCTAAAAAAATTGTTCCACTGCGTCACGTAGGCGTTAGAAAGTCGAAACTTTTAATGCGAGTCGCTCAGTTGCAAGCACCGCTTCAAGAGACACAGCAAAGTTAACCTTTCAGAATCTTTTCGCCGTATTCGTAGCCTTTTTCAAACGCCTTAAGGTTCAGCTGCTCGGTTCCTTTTGGAATGTTTGCTTTGATTGATTCTTTCATGGCTTCCTTGTCAACGACTTTTGTTATGGCTGAAAACGCGCCAAGCATCACGACGTTTGCAACAATTCTTCTTCCAAGCTCGTCAGCCATTTTTGTGGCTGGCACACGGAAAATTTTAACGTTTTCCAGCTTCTTCTCGTTTGGAATCATGTCAGGGTCAAGTATTATTGTTCCGCCCTTTTTCACGGTTTCCGCGTAGGAGTTGTAAGCGTGTTGTGACATGACCACCAAGATGTCTGGCTCGGTGACTTTTGGAAAATCAATTTCGTCGTCTGCAATTACAACTTCTGACTTGCATGCTCCTCCACGGGATTCAGGCCCATAAGACTGTGTTTGCACGGAGTGTTTTCCACTGTAAAGGCATGCTGCTGCGGCCACCATTATGCCAGACTTAATTATTCCTTGCCCGCCGAAACCTGCAAATCTAATTTCAATACGCATACGTTCTCACCACTCACTCTCCATTTTCTTTTGATATTTCATTCATTTTTTCGCGAAGTAACTCTTCAAATGTCGGTTTTTCCAGGTCTAAAAATTCACCGACAACTATTTTTTCCGGGGTGATTTCCGCTTTTGCGGGGTCTGAAAAGTTCGCTATTACCGCGGCTTTTTTGAACCACTCCATCATTTCAAGCGCTGTTCGCATTTTGTTGCGGCGTCCAAAAATTTCTGGGCATTGTGAAACAACTTCTATAAACGAGAATCCTTTCCGTTGAAGCAATTTTTTGATCGACGCTGTTAGCATTCGAACATGCAATGTTGTCCATCTTGCCACGTAAGTTGCGCCGGATGCTGCTGCTAGGTGGACAAGGTTGAATGGGTGTTCTATATTTCCGTACGGTGTTGTTGGCGTCGAAGCTTTTAGCGGCGTGGTTGGCCCAAATTGGCCGCCTGTCATTCCATAGTTGAAGTTGTTGGCGCAAATCACTTTTATTCCAATGTTTCTCCGCGCGGCGTGTATGAAATGGTTTCCGCCTATTGCGAAAAGGTCGCCGTCGCCGCTTATAACTACAACTTCTAGTTCTGGGTTTGCAAGTTTAACACCTGTTGCGAATGCTATTGGCCGCCCATGAGTTGTATGGAACGAGTCAACATTAGTGTAGCCAGCTGTTCTTCCGATACAGCCAATGCCTGAAACAACCACAAGCTTATCCAAATCGATTTGCAGTTCGTCAAGCGCGTGCACAAATGCGTTGAGAATTATGCCGTTTCCGCATCCAGTGCACCATATGTGCGGCATCATTGCCTCTCTCAAGTATTTCGCAAAAGGATGTTGCTCAACTACTTCGGTCATTTATGCTTCCTCCTTATAAAATCGAAAATTTCCATTGGGCTATGCGGTTCTTCACCCAGTTTTGCAAGATGGAATACGCGTGAACTTTTTGTGATTCTCTCAACTTCACGTACTAACTGTCCGCAGTTCATTTCTGGAACAATTATGGTTTCGGCGTTTTCAGCTGCTTTTGCAAGAGTTTTTTCTGGAAATGGCCATAACGTGATTGGCCGAAGAAGCCCAGCTTTTATGCCTTTTTCTCTGGCTTTTTTTACGGCGCTGAGGGCTGCTCTTGCAACAATTCCATAGGCTACAACAACAACTTCCGCGTCTTCCAGCATGTTTTCCTCGGCACGCACTATTTTATCCGCGTTTTTTCTTATTTTTTCGCATAGCCTCTGAACAAGTTTTGTTTGAACTTCTGAGCTTTGCGTCCGCGGATATCCATATTCGTTGTGCGTTAAGCCAGTTGCGTGAAAACGGTAACCTTCACCGAAGCAAGCCATCGGTGGAACCAAATCGTCGTCAGGCATGAATGGCAAATATTTTTCCGGAGGCATATTCGCCCTCTTTCGGTTCACTATTTTAATTTCTTCAGCTGGTGGTATAACGAGTTTCTCCCACATGTGCGCAACAACCTCGTCCGCCATGACGAAAGCTGGTACGCGGTAGGTTTCGGAAAGGTTGAAAGCTTCTATTGTTAGGTCAAACATTTCTTGAACAGAACACGGCGACAACGCAATAATTTCATAGTCTCCGTGTGAACCCCATTTTGCCTGCATCACGTCTTGCTGTCCAGGAAGCGTTGGTTGTCCAGTACTTGGCCCGCCACGCATTACGTCGACTATCACGCATGGAGCTTCAGTCATTGCTGCCAAACCTATGTTTTCTTGCATCAAACTGAATCCAGGCCCAGAGGTTGCAGTCATTGCTTTTAGTCCAGCGTAGGATGCGCCTATAACGGCGGCTATCGAGGCGATTTCGTCTTCCATTTGAATGTAGACACCGCCGATTTTCGGCATTCTGGAGGCTATGTGCTCAGCTATCTCCGTAGCTGGCGTTATTGGGTATCCAGCGAAGAAGCGGCATCCAGCAGCGATTGCACCTTCCGCGCATGCTATATCGCCGCTCATGAAGTGCATGCCTGTAAGAACAGCTTTTTCTTTCACCATTTTCAACATCCGTCCTTACATTGTTTTTCTTTAACGTAAATTGCAAAGTCTGGACATATGGCGGTGCAGAAGCTGCATATTATGCATTTTTTCTCGTCAACAATTTTTGGAGGGTGAACCCCCCTAGCGTTGATTTCTTCGGATTCTTCGAAAACCTTTTTCGGGCAGTACTGTATACAATAACCGCATCCTTTACACTGGTCTTTAATTATGTGAATTTCAGCTTTAGGTTTGACAACTTTTTCAGAGTCTAACGGAGTTCTCCAAAATTTCACCGACATCCCACAATCACCTATAACGCTTCATTAACCAGCTCCATAATGTCCTTAACCTCAATTTTTCCTTCATTACCCGTCGTTTTCACAGCATCCTCAAATGTTAAGAGACAGAAGGGACAAGCCACGGCTATTGTTTGCGCGCCCATGTCAACTGCTTCTTTCACACGTTTTTCGGCAAGGCGCCCTCCAGGCAAATCATGCCACATTCTTCCGCCGCCGCCTTCACAGCAAACGCTTCGCGATCTTGATTTGCTAAACTCTAAAAACTTCACGCCAGGAATGCTCTCGAGTATTCTCCGCGGCTCATCGTAAATACCGTTATGCTTACCTAAGAAGCAGGGATCATGGTACACCAAGGTTTTTTCGATGCGCTTTGAAAACTTGAGTTTTTGCGAGTCAAGCAACTCCGCAAAGTATTGCGTGTAATGCTTTACTTGAAGCCCTTTCACTAGTCCATACCTGTTTTTGAGAGCGTGATAACAATGTGGTGATGTAGTAATGATTTCTTGCACTTTATATTGTTCAAAAAGTTTCATGTTGTGGTTTTTCAAGTCTTCGAAAAGTCCCTTTTCTCCGAGAGAGTATATCTCGTTTCCGCAGCATTTTTCTTCATTCCCAAGTATTGAAAAATCAATGCCTAAAGCGTTAAGGTTTCGCGTCATGGCTTTGGCTACCTCCTGTGCCCTAGTGTCATACGAAGCTGCGCACCCAACAAAATAGAGCAAGTTATTCGTCTTTTCTGAATTAGCGTACTTCACTTTTAGGTCTTGTGCCCAACTGGCCCGTTTGTTTGGGCTTAGCCCCCAGGGATTCCCATACTTGTATGCAGCTTCCAAAACATCTGCCAGCGTGCGTGGAACCAACCCATGCTCAAGCAGGAAAGTACGTACTCCAATAACCACATCCATTGGTTTAACGTCTCTGGGACAGTAATAGGAGCATGTTGAGCATGTGGTGCAATCCCACACATCGTTTTTCTCTTGAATATTTAACGGAGGAAATGTTGTTAAAGGGGACATGGAATAGGCTATTTCAAGCATCAGTCTTCTTGGGTTAAGCCGAGATTTTGAGAATATTGGGCATAAACCGCTACATTTGCCGCACTGCATGCACACACTAAAGTTCAAGCTTTTAAAGACTGTCATCTCTTCAGACATTTATTTTATACCCCCGTTGACAAGCCTAACAACACGCCCTTAAGTTCAGCAAGTATTTGCTCGTTTGTGAAGTTCTTCATTTTTATTGCTTTGGATGGACATGCCGCTGCACATGCACCGCATCCCTTGCATAAAGCTTCAAGAACCTCAACCTTTCCTTCACTGTAAATTAACGCGTTAAACGGACATATGTGCAAGCAGATTAAACATCGACTGCAAAGGTCACTGTTAATCTCTGCGGATATCGCCTCAACTTCAGCTTCTCCAACGGACATAAGTATGCTTGCCTTTTGGGCTGCGGCGCTGGCCTGCGCTACGGAGTCTGGGATGTCCTTCGGCCCTTGAACTGTTCCGGCTAGAAATACACCGTCAACAAGCGAGTCTACTGGTCGAAGCTTTGGATGCGCCTCTCTTAAGAAGCCATCTGAACCTTTTGAGAGATTCAGAATTGTGGAAAGCATGCTTGTTTCAATTCTTGGGACAAGCCCAACTGACAAAATGACCAAGTCAACTTCTGCCTCAACCGCTACGCCCAGCAGAGTGTCTTCCGCGCGGACTGTCAAGTTTTTAGATTTCGCATCTTCCGATATTTCAGCAACTCTGCCTCTTATGTAACGTATTCCCTCCTTTTGAGCTCGCTTGTAAAATTCTTCATATCCCTTTCCAAACGCCCTCATATCAATGTAGAAAATTAGAACTTCGGCGTCGGGTATTTTCTCCTTAATGAGCAACGCCTGTTTCGTAGCGTACATGCAGCAAACCCTTGAACAGTATGGATTAGTTTTCTCATCCCTCGACCCGACACACTGTATAAAAGCCACACGTTTTGGAACCTTCTTATCCGAAGGCCTCACTACCTTGCCCTCTGTAGGCCCAGTTGGGCTTAGAATTCGCTCGAACTCTGGCCCAGTGACAACGTTCGCGTATTTTTTGTAACCGTATTCTTCTAACTCTGAGGGGTCAAATGTTTCATGGCCCGTCGCCACAATTATTGTGCCCACTTCAAGCTCGACTGTTTCTGGTTTCATTGTGAAGTCTATGGCTTTTCTTTCGCATGCCTTCATGCATTTGTCGCACACAATCGCTTCTTTGTTTAGGCAAAGTTCCCTGTCAATGACGTAGGTGGACGGCACGGCTTGCGGAAAAGGTATGTAGATGGCATGCCTCGTTGATAATCCTTCATCGAATTCGTTTGGAGCTGTTTCTGGACAAACTTTTGAACACTCGCCACATGCCGAACAATCTTTTGTTACGTATCTTGGTTTCTTGAGAATTGTTGCTTTAAAATTTCCAACGTAACCTTTTATGTCGATGACTTCGCTGTTTGTTAATAATTCAATTTTCGGGTTGTGTCCAACATCAGCCATTTTCGGAGACAGTATACACAGTGAACAGTCCATAGTTGGAAACGTCTTGTCAAATCTTGCCATGTGACCGCCGATGCTGGGGTTCTTCTCGACGAGGTAAACATCAAACCCTTCGCCGGCAAGATCAAGCGCCGCTTGAATGCCAGAGATGCCGCCGCCTATTATCAAACAGCTTTTTCTGATTGGAACCTTTCTAACCTTTAACGGTTCAAGCAAAGACGCGCGTGCCACTGCCATCCTAACTATTTCAATGGCTTTTTCTGTGGCTTCATCGATCCTATGCATGTGCACCCACGAACATTGTTCGCGGATGTTCGCTATTGTAAGAAGGTATCGGTTAAGTCCCACTTCCTCAACGCACTTGGAGAAAGTCAATTCATGAAGTGTCGGAGTACACGCGGCTATTACAACTCGGTTAAGTTTAAACTCTTTAACATCCTGTTTGATTATAGCTTGTCCCGGGTCTGAACAAAGGTACCGGTAATCTTTTGCGACAACGACATTTGGAAGTGTAGAAGCGTATTCCACGATTTTTTTGACGTCAACGCTTCCTGCAATGTTTGTGCCACAGTGGCACACGTAAACTCCTATTCTTGGAATTTCGCCGGATTTGGACGCATTTAGCCTTTCTTCATTGTTTGACTCGGCCATTTTGACCCTTCTTGCTTTTAAGTTTATTACGCGTGTTGGCTTTGGCTATTATTGGAGCGAAGCCATAGATATAAACTTTACAAATGTAAAGGTTTTAATCGCAAGTAAAACTTCGCACTTCTGAACACGTTTCTTTTATAAACAGTAGACACACATTTACTCATAAACATGGAAAAGGGGAATCAGAATGAAAGAAATCAAAGCAGTCTTGTACGGTGTTGGCGCTGTCGGCAGCCTAATCGCTAAAAGTCTACTTGAAAAGAAAGGCGTGAAAATAGTTGGAGCAATAGATGTCGCAAAGGACAAGGTTGGCAAAGATTTAGGCGAAGTTTTAGGCTTAAACAAGAAACTCGGTGTGACAATGTCAGAAGACGCTGACGCTTTGTTTTCAAAAACGAAGGCAGACATAGCAGTTCACGCGACTTCATCATACTTCAAGGATACGTACCCACAGATAGCCTCACTGGTGAAGAACGGCGTAAACGTGGTGTCAACATGCGAAGAACTTTCACAACCATACTACACGGAGCCTAAACTTGCAAAAGAACTGGATGCACTCGCAAAAAAACACGACGTTACAGTTTTAGGAACAGGAATAAACCCGGGCTTTTTAATGGACACACTGGTGATAACGCTTACAGCAGTTTGCCAAAAAATAGAAAGGATTGAGGCTGCCAGAGTGATGAACGCCGCAACAAGACGCTTGCCGTTCCAAAAAAAGATAGGCGCAGGATTAACGGTTGAAGAATTCAAGCAGAAAATCGAAAAAAAGCAAATTACTGGACACGTCGGACTAGAACAGTCAATCGCAATGATTGCAGACGCTTTAGCATGGAAACTTGAAAAAATAAAAACTGAACCAGTCGCGCCAATAATAGCCAAAAAACAAGTGAAAAGCGACTCAATCACCGTTGACGTGGGAAAAGTCGCGGGTTTGAGACAAACTGCTAAAGGTTTCATGAATGGAAAAGAGATCATAACCCTAGATTTCCAAGCTTATATAGGCGCGGAAGAAGAGTATGATTCGATAATTATTACGGGTACGCCAATTGTTAAACAGAAAATCCAGCCATGCGTCCACGGAGATGCTGGAACAGTAGCCATGGTTATTAACGTAATTCCAAAAGTGCTAAACGCGCCAGCAGGACTGTTGACAATGAAAGATTTAACAGTGCCATCCGCCGCAACAGAAGATATGAGAAGATACATTTCTTCCGCGTATTGAGAATTAAAGGGATGAATGTTGAAGCTGAAAGTTGACATTAACTGTGACTTGGGCGAAAGCTATGGGAGCTTCAAAGTTGGAAGCGACACACAAATAATGAAGTATATAACATCCGCTAATGTGGCATGCGGTTTTCACGCTGGCGACCCCGTGACGATCGAACAAACAATAACAACAGCAAAAAAGCACAACGTTGCAGTAGGCGCTCATCCAGGATACCCAGACCTAATGGGATTCGGAAGAAGAGAAATGCAGCTAACCGGCACAGAAGCGAGAAACTATGTAATTTACCAAGTTAGCGCGCTTCAAGGTTTCGCCAAAGTGGCTGGAATCAGCATTCAACACGTAAAGCCTCACGGTGCCATGTATAACACAGCGTTAAAAAACGAGGAGCTTGCTAAGGCGATAGCGGAAGCCGTCAAAGAATTAAATCGAGGCTTGATAATTTTTGCTCCTAGAAAGTCTGCGATGGCTAAAGAAGCCGCAAAAGCGGGTCTTCGAGTGGCTTACGAGTTTTTCGCTGACAGAGCATACAATATGGACGGAAGCCTAGTTTCAAGAAAACAATTTAACGCGCTCATTGAAGAACCGGCAAAAGTTGTGGCGAGGGCTGTACGCGCTGTTAAAGAGAATGTGGTGGAAGCGGTTAACGGAGAAACTGTGGAGCTTGGTGAAGTGCACACGATTTGTGTTCACGGTGATACCCATGCAGCGGTTAAGCTTGTTGAAGTATTGCATAAAGGACTGACTAAAGCAGGCGTAGAAGTTAAACCAGTAAGCGACTTTATCTAAACCCTAGGAACTGGTTATGAGTTACACATCCGCGCGGTTTTTACCATTCGGTGACAACGCTTTACTAGTTGAAATCGGCGACAAGATCACCAGCGAAATAAACCGCAAAGTCATCGCCTTAAATGAAGCGATAATAAATGTGCATATAAAAGGCGTTGAAGAACTAGTCCCAACCTACAGGTCACTGCTGATCCGTTACAATCCGCTGGAAACAACACATGAGCAAATAATATCACGAATTCTCGAAATTGAAAAAATATTAGAAGATATGCCGACAGAAACGAAAGCCAGAAAAATTGTCATACCAGTCATTTATGGAGGCACATACGGGCCAGACCTAAATTACGTAGCCAAAACTCACGGTTTGACCGAAGAACAAGTCGTGAAACTGCATTCTGAAAGGGTTTACAGAGTGTATATGATTGGTTTCGTTGCCGGCTTCCCCTACCTAGGCGAGGTTCCAGACGAAATCGCTACACCACGCCTTGCAACTCCACGATTAAAAGTGCATACTGGGTCTGTTGGCATCGCAGAGAAACAGACGGGCATATATCCATGCGAAGCCCCAGGCGGGTGGCAAATAATAGGAAGAACACCTGTTAAGCTGTTTAATCATTTGTGGCAACCGCCAGCACTGCTTAAACCAGGCGACATGGTAAAATTTCAACCAATCACAGAGGCAGAGTTCAGGAAAATTGAGGAACTAGTCCAAAACGAAGCTTACATCCCGCGTTTTGAGGATACGTGAAAATGAAGGTTTTGCAGACATTGAAAACTGGTTTCTTTACTACAGTGCAGGATTTGGGGAGATACGGCTATCTTAAGTATGGCGTTCCTATATCTGGCGCCATGGACACTTTCTCTTTGGTTGCGGCAAACTTGCTGGTTGCAAACAATCCCAGCGATGCATGTTTAGAGATAACTATTATTGGGCCAGAGTTTCAAGCTTTGACGGACACGCAGATCGCGGTGACTGGCGGATGTATTTCGCTTAATATTAATGGTCAAAGTGTTCCTATGTGGCAGACATTGAATATTCGTGAAGGCGACATAATTTCTTTTGGAAAAATGAAGAGTGGATGCAGAAGCTATCTTTCAATAAGAGGGGGAATAAACGTTCCCGTGGTCCTTGGAAGCAGGTCAACTTATACACGTGGCAAATTCGGCGGGATCGATGGCAGACAACTCAAAAGCGGAGACGTGATAGAAGCTTTTGATGTTAGCACAGTTGACATAAGATATAGAATGCCGGAAAACCTTATACCACAATTTGAAAGCAGCTTTAACGTGCGTGTGATTTTAGGGCCGCAAGCGGACATGTTCACTGATTTGGGTGTTAAAACTTTCTTAGAGAACCCATACAAGATTACTGTGGAGTCTGACCGAATGGGTTATCGACTCGAAGGTCCGCCGGTAGAACATAAAGGAAAAGCGGATATTGTTTCTGACGCGCTTTTGCCCGGCGCGATTCAGGTTCCTAGAGATGGCAAACCAATAGTTATAATGCGTGATGCGCAAACAACCGGCGGCTATCCAAAAATAGCTGTGGCAATAACTCCAGACATGGATAGACTTGGACAAGCCAAGCCAAACGATACTGTAAGGTTTGAAGAAATTACATTAAAAGAAGCACATGAAAGATTTCTTGAATATCAAAAAAGGCTCTTCAACTTATCAGAGAAACTGATTAAAATGTCCTAATCAAATACAAGGAATGCGATGTGTTATGAGCGGGAAACATGTCCATCAAAAAGGCGCCTTCTCCATAGTAGACTTAATCGGGACGGTGAAAAACGAGGGCGCATTTGCAAAGACTGGAGCCTTAGCTTTGTTTATTGGTGTTGTCCGCGGAGAAAACGTGAATGGCGAAAAAGTTCAAAAATTAGAGATAGAAGCTTATGAGGAGAAAGCCGATGAAGTGCTGTCAAGCATATGCAGCGACATAAAGAGAAAATACGGCTTGGTTGACGTGCAGATTCACCATTTTCTAGGCGAGTTTAACGTCGGCGAAGACCTAGTGTATGTTGTTGTTGCGGGCTCTCACAGAGAAAACGTTTTCCCAGCCTTAAGAGAGGCTGTTGAAAGATACAAGCGAGAGGCGCCGATCTTCAAAAAAGAGTATGTTACAGCCATAAATGGAAAAACGAAAGCTTATTGGGTCACTGAACACGAAGTTTAACACATGCTAAAGTTTGCAAAGTGTTATAAGCATTTTATGAAAAAGCTATGTTAAAGGAGATGGAAACTTGGAAAGTAAAAGCTACGCGTGGTTTGAGAGGCGACGGAGAACAAAAGCACTTGACTTGGCACAGGATCAGATAACCAAAGCGCTTGACACGGTTACGCTTTTGAATCAAGCCATGCAGAAAATGGCGGAAGGCAACAAAAAAGAAGCAACGCAATACATTGACAACATTTTCAAGGTTGAAAAGGAAGTTGACAGACTGCGAACAGAAGTTTTCAAGGAATTGTCAAAGGGCGTGGCCCTATTCGCGGAATACCGTGAAGACTTGATGCATCTTGTTAAACGTCTTGACACACTCGCCGACCACGTTAAGGATACTGGAAGATGCATCAAAATGCTTGAGGAAGCAAAAATTCCAAAAGAACTATGGGAAAGCACTGCCCGCATGACCGCGCTTCTTGTGGAATGCGCTCACGCATTAAGAGGAAGCATTGAAAAAATAGCGGTAGATTCTGCTGGAGCCATAAACGGCGCAAAAAAAGTCGAGGAAATCGAAAAGAAAATTGACGATAACTATTTAGAAACAAAAACTTCATTCATCAAATATTCCGATAAAATGGGCAGCGGCGCAGTCATAATCTTCGATGACCTTGTAGAGTTTATCGAACATGCTGCCGACGTATGCGCTGATACAGCTGACTACATTGTAATACTTGCAAGCAGAGAATAACCTAATAAAAGTATACGTTGATTCTGTTTGGTTGCCCGTTTGCATTCGCATCGGCCGGTTAATGCAAAATTTCTGATTTTCTAGCGTACAAATAGATTATTGATATTATCGGTAACACGAAACCGATGGCTGCGGTGTACTGTATTGTACATCCCCAAACATCGAAGGCTATGGTTGCGATGCTAATTGAAGTTGTGACCCAAAAACCCAATTTTTGCTTGACTAGAAGGCTAACAGCAGCGAAAAGTCCAATGACTCCAAGCAGCAAGAACATTAGAAACATTACTTGAGAAGTTAAGTTGGAAATTTGGACGTCCAAGAATTGGCCCATTCCTTCTGGGCCGCCCAAGAATGCAAAACAGAGTCTGCCAACGGATTGCAAAATCCATAGAACAGCCATAATGATAACTCCTTTGTTCGCCATCTTCAAAATCCCTCTTTAATGTGAGCCGCTATTTGTTTTCCGAATTCTTTACATTTGTAGAGTTCGCCGTCAGCAATTGGTCCTTTTATTCCTTGAACTTTTATTGATAAGCTTAAAATTGGATGTTTTATTTTCTGGATTTTACTGCTTATTTGTTTCTCCATCTTATTTGCTGCTTTCTCGAAGTCGTTTCCCATGTAAGTGTCAAAAAAAGCGAAAAATTTTCCGTTCAACTGAAGCTTGCCAAGTTTGTCAATGAAGCCTTTTATGCCTCTTGTCGGGCCTCCAAAATGATTAGGTGAACCAATAAGAATTGCGTCGTAATCAGCAATCCCGTTTAGTTCAACCCGTTTCAACTCCACAATAGAGACATCCACTCCATCAGCCTCATTTATTCCTTCCACAATCGTTTCCGCAACGCGTTTAGTGTTGCCATACATGGACTCGTAAACAACAATCACTTTCAACACAGGCAACTACCAAGTTTACATTTGCCTATTTGGCTTTTATGACTTGCGGGAAAACTAAACAATAACAAAAAACAATCAATGAATAAAAGAAGCGCAAATTTGTAAAAAAGCAGAACAAAGTAGTTAGACTGAGTTTTACAAGAGCCTTATTGACGATTCTCGATGTTTATTTGTTTATTGTTAACTTTGATAGGAAGAGAGGTTTTGCGGGTTATATTGTAGTGTTGGTTTTGTTTGCCGCGCCCATTTGCTTGAACGCGGTTATTTTCGGCGTTATCAAATTGCTTATTGCCAGTGTCGCCGCCCAGGTGCATAATGTTACAACTGACATAGCCGTGCCTATCGTAGACATTTCGTGAAGCATGATAGGTATGTCTGCGGGGTTGCTCATCGCTGTTAAATATGGTGGCCATGGGGTAACTTCGCCGTGCCAAACATGTTCAACTGTGAGAAGTATCACTCCGCCCCAAAGTAACGCGTTAAGCAGCCATAGTTTCAGTTTTTGAGCCGTGTTCCGAGCCGTTTTCTGTATTGTTGACGTTATTATTGCCAGTATCATCGGAACTAGGAAGCATGCCATGCGTTCTCACCTTAAGTAATACCGAAATTAATAAAAGTAATACTGGCTAATAAGGTTAACGGAGGAAAAAACAAATGTGGCTAATACTGTTAGCGTCAGCCGCAACATTAACAACCGCCATATGGTACTCAAAAGCTGAAAACGACGTTTACATGCTTAAACTGCTAACCCTAATCTACTGGGGAGCAACAATAATGGTCCTAGTCGACCATGCTATGGGCTACCTCATGGAAGGCGGCGACTTCCTCGAAATGACAGCCGAAGCAACAGTTCTAGGAACAATTCTAGTCATAACCGGCCTAATCATTTGGGAAATAGCTTTACTGCTTAAAGACCCTAAAAAAGCGCTATACAAAAGACATGCACAAAACTGAAACACTCATACAACAACAATTATTATACAATCCCACCTACTTTTTATGAAATGGTTGGGTGTTTACATGAGTTATGAGCTTAAATGTCTATCATGCGGTTGCAGATCAGAAAACATGCTGGAATTTAGGTGTCCTAATTGCGGAGGCATAACAACTGTTCGAATTCACTTAAACTTTAAAAAAGGAGAAGTAAATAAGAAACGCTTTGATGTCTGGCGTTATGCAAAACTCTTTCCTTACGTGAAAAAAGATAACATCATAACTCTGGGTGAGGGTTGGACTCCGCTTGTCAAGTTTTCTGAAAATCTATACTTTAAACTTGAGAACCTTAATCCAACTGGTTCCTTCAAAGATAGAGGCTCAACGGTTTTGATATCGGCTTTGCATGAACAAGTGAAAAAAGTTGGGGGCTATCTTTCTGAAGATTCATCCGGCAACGCTGGCGCTTCAATAGCAGCCTATGCCGCACGCGCAGGAGTTAAGGCTAAAATTTACGTTCCAGAAAATGTTTCAGGACCAAAACTGAACCAGATAATGTTCTACGGTGCTGATGTTGTCAAAGTTTCTGGCTCAAGGGCTCATGTTGCTGATGAAGCGCAAAAAGCGGATAAAGGAAAGTTTTATGTTGGGCACATATTTCACCCAATTTTCCGTGATGGAATAAGAAGTCTTGCATATGAGGTAGCTGAACAGTTTGTGTGGCATGTCCCAGAAAGAGTTTACTTGCCAGTTTCTGCTGGAACACTACTGTTAGGCGTTATAGAGGGGTTCAAACATTTGCTGAAGTCAGCTGTTGCCGATTTCATGCCAAAAATCGTTGCTTGCCAGACAAGCCAAGTTTCGCCGCTTCACCACCGCTTCAAAAACCTTTCATATACACCTCCGGAAAAAATAAGCTCTTTGGCTGACGCGTTGGTTAGCACGAACCCACCGCTTCTGGAAACAATGACGAAAAGTTTGAGGGCCGCGAACGGCGACACGGTTATGGTTGAAGAGGAAGAAATTTTTCAAGCTTTTAAAGAACTTGCAAATCAAGGCTTTTTTGTTGAGCCAAGCTCTGCAGTTGCTTATGCGGCCTACAAGAAACAGTTGAAAGTTGGCGAAGCGGCAAGCGGAGAGAAAACTTTGATAGTTTTGACGGGGAATGGGCTAAAATCAGCCTTGAAACCAACCTAAAACGTCAGCCTTTTTAGAAAAATTTATATTGTAATGCTGTTTCTCATTGAGACGCATTAGGAGGTTGTTTGACTTGTCATCACCCGCATCAACAGGAGTCCCAGTTCTAATATTGAAGGAAGGTTCAAGCCGCTCGAGGGGAAAGGAAGCCCAACACACGAATATAATGGCAGCGCGCATTATAGCTGAAACCGTGAAAAGCTCACTCGGCCCGAAAGGCATGGATAAAATGCTTGTTGACAGCTTCGGCGACGTGACAGTGACAAGCGACGGACGCACAATCTTGGATGAGATGGATGTGCAGCATCCAGCCGCAAAAATGATGGTTGAAGTTGCGAAAACACAGGATAACGAGGCTGGAGACGGAACAACAACGGCTGTCGTGCTTTCAGGCGAACTGCTAAACAAGGCTGAGGAGCTTATAAACAAAAACATTCACCCAACCATAATAATTGACGGCTACAAAAAAGCCGCTGAAAAAGCTTTGGAAGTTGTGGAGAAAATAGCAATACCCGTCAATTTGAACTCTCAAGAACATTTAAAAAAGGCTGCAATGACGTGTATGGCGAGCAAGCTTGTGGCGGAACACCGCGAATACCTTGCTGAATTAGCTGTTAAAGCGGTTCTGCAGGTTGCAGAAAAAGAAAACGGCGAATATAAGGCAGACATAGACGACATAAAAGTCGAGAAGAAAGCAGGAGAATCGATAAAAGACACGACGCTGATAAACGGCATAGTGCTGGACAAGGAAGTAGTTCACTCTGGAATGCCGAAACGAGTGGAAAACGCGAAAATAGCAATACTTGACGCTTCACTGGAAATTGAAAAAACAGAGTTTGACGCGAAAATCAACATTGAAAGCCCAGAGCAAATGGATGCTTTCCTAAAACAAGAAGAAGCCATGCTGAAGGAAATGGTTGAAAAACTCGCCGCAATAGGCGCAAATGTTGTACTATGCCAAAAAGGCATAGACGATATGGCGCAGCATTTCTTGGCCAGAAAAGGAATACTTGCAGTGCGTAGAATCAAAAAATCAGACGTGGAAAAACTTGCAAAAGCCACTGGAGGAAAAATAATAACTAACCTAGATGACGTGAGCCCATCAGACTTGGGCTACGCAAGCCTAGTTGAAGAACGCAAAATTGGCAACGATAAAATGACGTTTGTAGAAGGATGCAAGCATCCACGAGCGGTTACAATTTTGATAAGAGGCGCAACGGAACGCCTAATAGACGAGGCTGAACGTTCACTGCACGACGCTTTATGTGTTGTCCGCGACATCGTTGAAGAACCAAAAATCCTAGCTGGTGGAGGCGCACCAGAACTTGAAATTGCCCGTGCACTGAAAAAGTATGCGGAAACCCTTCCGGGCAGAGAACAACTAGCCGTAAAAAGTTTCGCTGAAGCTCTTGAAGCCATTCCAGCAACACTAACAGAAAACGCCGGTTTAGATCCAATAGACATACTATCAGAACTACGGGCAAAACACGAGAAAGGTGAGGCATGGACTGGAATTGAGGTGCTATCCGGAAAAGTTCAAGACATGCGCGAAGCCGGAGTTTTCGAGCCGATATCCGTTAAAAAGCAAGTTATAAAATCCGCAACAGAAGCCGCGTCGCTGATACTGAAAATCGACGATGTCATAGCGGCTGGAAAAGCCAAAACTCCCCCAATGCCGTCTAAAGGTCCACCAGGCGGCGAATATCCCGGTGCTGGGGAGTATTAGATTACGTCAACAAAAGAGAAGAAAATTTTGATAGGTCCACCGAAGCTTACACGTTTCGAGAAGGCAAGAGTAGTAGGAGCTAGAGCCCTTCAAATATCAATGGGCGCTCCAATACTTGTTGATGTCCCAGAAGGGTTCTCCAGCCCCATAGACATAGCCTTAAGGGAGCTTGAAGCGGGCATACTGCCGATAACCATCAGACGGACGCTGCCAGACGGAACATATCAGGACATACCATTGAAGTGGCTTTTAGAAGAAGAAAAGTAACCCGCTTCTCCACAATTTTGTTCTTCAATTTAGAAAGGCGGTGGAGGAGGAGGCGGAAGTTTCATTTTAGCCTCCTTTGCCAACATGGCATAATAGTAAACAGTTGCAGAAATCACAACAATAGGCTGAACAAAAGCGGATATAACACTTCCAACTACAACATTGAACGTGCCTAATGGTCGACCAATCAGATTGCCAATGTAATAGGCCAACATGCTAACTATGCCCAGTATTAGTGCAATAGCGAACGTTTTCAACCAACGATTACCTACAAGTGTTCTGCTCCTAGAAATGCCATCCAATACACCAATATCCTCCACCACAATCACTGGAATAACGAGGTAAAACATTATAGCCAACAGTATTCCAGGAATTATAAGCGCTAAGCAGCCCAACACAATTAATAAATTCGTAACAATCACCGCTATTATCAGTGTAAAAATTTTGTAAATTGTGAAATTGACAGCTTCTCCGAGGCTTGCACGGCCTTTTTCTATTAAATCTGCGGCGCATTTGACACAGATTCCTTGCGTAGTCGCGCTTATAATCCACGATAGAAGGGTAGCAGCTAATGCTATCGGAATAAAAGTTTGCAGGAAATTAGTAAGCCAGTCTAAAACTTCCGGCAGAGTTCCATACATTGGCATGTTGGATAATGCTTCGTTAACAAAGCTTGCGACAACAGCGCTTACGATTCCGGAAAACACCATCATAATAAGTATTGGAAAAAAGAACACGAGGAAATTTTTAGTGTAAAGATTAAATGCCAATTCTAAAATTTCCCCGATTGATAACTCATGTTCAGGTTTTCCCATTAACAACTTTTCCTCTAATTCCCATTTGCTATTTTACAAATTAATTAATTTTTTGTGCAGTTTCCATTGTTAGCTAAAAAAATGTTAACTTTTGAAATTTTTTGAGTTTTTGGCTTCTTCCAATGTTTTCCTTATTCTTGTCCAGTGGGCACCTTGCCAGTATACTTGTCCGCATTTTGGGCATTCCCAGAACTCGTGATAGCATGTGAAAGTGCTTTCTTCAACTTTGTCGGCTACCTTCTCTTTTGGTACGGGTTTTACTCGAGCGTTGCATTTTGGACACCGTGATGTTGCCATGTCTATGTCCAGGCTTATGTCCAGTTTTTGGGCGAGTTTCGCAAGTTTTTCAGCTTCTGTTTGTCCGTCAACGTAGAAGGCTTGCACTCCTTTTGCTGTGGCTTGCTGGTAAAGTTCCAAATCTCTCGTCAGAAGTATTCGCTGTTCCTTTTTTGCTATCGTGATTAGCTGTGCATCGTCAAGCTTGTTCGAGTACTTTACGTTGTGCCCAAGCATTCTAAGCCAACGTGTAAGTTTTCCCAGCATTCCATCTGCTATGAATTTCACGCCTTTTCAAGCTCCACCCTTAATTATTTCGCCGCATCCAGCTTTGGCAACTATTTCGCCTTCATCCATAACAAGTCTTCCGCCTACAAAAGTTTTCACAGGCTTGCCCTTAACAAGTTTGCCGTCAAACGGGGAATATTTCGCTTTTGAATGGAAACGTGACGCGTCCAGTCTGTGCCTCCTTTTCAAGCCGACAACCACCAGATCAGCCTTGTTTCCCTCCTTTAGGCTTCCTCTACCTTTAAGGTTGAAAATTTTCGCGGGGTTTTCAGCCATAAGTCTGACCACATCAGCCAAACCGATTCTTCCAGCATTAACTTCCGTGAGCAAAAGCGGCAACGTGGTCTCAAGTCCCGGCACACCAACCTTAACGTCCCAGACGACGCTTGCCTCCTTCTCTTCAATCGTGTGTGGCGCATGATCTGAAGCAATGGCGTCGACAACACCGTTTTTAACGCCTTCCCAGAGAGACTCTGCATGGTTTCTTTCTCTTAACGGAGGCACAGTCAAAGCTAAAGTGCCCAAACGTTTCAAATCTTCACTGGACAAAAACAGATGATGCGGTGTCACTTCACACGTTAAGGACAACCCAGACTTTTTGGCATCAGCCACCATTCTCAAAACGTTTGCAGTGCTCACGTGGCAAACATGCACGTGTGCGCCTGTTTTTCTGGCGATGGCTATTATGCGTTTTATGGCTTTAACTTCAGCTTTTTCAGAATGCGCCTCAAGAAAGGCAGCTATGTCGTTTTGTCCTTTTTGCTTGAACACTTTCTCTGCATTTTTCACAATGGATCTGTCTTCAGCGTGAACTGCAACTGGAATCTTTGATGCAACAGTTTGGAAGGCTTCCGTTAATGCGCGGTCGTCATCAATGTTTAATCCGCCTATCTGCTCGTTTAGGAAAAGTTTAAAGGCAAATGCGCCTTCGCGCATTATTTCTGGGATTTTTTTAATGTCATCGGGGAAAGCGGAATAGAAACCGACGACAATTAAACTATCTTTCTCAGCTTTCTCCATTCGACTTCGCAGAGTTTCAACACTCATAGTTACTGGAGCATTGTTAGGCATGTCCAAAACCGTTGTTATTCCGCCAGCCGCCGCAGCTGCCGTTCCGCTGTAAAAGTCCTCTTTGTAGGCTTTACCTTCATCTCTCAAATGCACGTGAACATCAATTAAGCCAGGCAGAACCAGAAGCCCGTTAAGGTTGATTTCGGCGTTGGCTTTCGGCATGTTTGATTCTTTCCCGATTTTGAAAATTCTGCCGTCTTCTATTGCTAGGCAGCATTCCATCACGTCGTTTCCCAGATAAGCTTTCAAATTTTTAAGAACCGTGTCAACAACCAACTCTGTTTTCTCCAATGCTAGATAAGTTTGGATACTAAATAAAAATAGCTTGTTTCTCGCTTATGCAGTTGGAAGGCGATTTAGAATTTTGTCGGCTTCAGCTTTTATCTTCTCAAAAAGTTTTCCGCTTATTACACCTTTTGTCAGAGCTTTCTCAAGCTTCTCCACATCTAAAACCTTCACTTCACCCTTTGAATTTACGCAAATGTCAATTTCCAAATCCACGTAACGCAAAGACTGCGGATAAAGCTCCACCGGCGTGTTAAGGTTTACATATGTTCCTTTCCATTCCCCGTTTTTAGAGAAGTATTTTGTAGTTATCTGCCATTCTCCAAGTCTTGTTTCGCTTACGGCTTTGTCGCCAGCCTCTTTAGCTGTGCCTAAACCGTCGTAGAAACCGTCAGCCTTTATTTCTCGCGTATACTTTATCTCACCGTTGTTTAAGGCTTCTATCGTTGCTTGCCCAAGGTGAAAGACTGCGCCGCCAAGCTTAACGTGTTCCACATCAACAGTTGAACCTTCTTCTGGGAACTCATATCGAATTTGTGTTTTGAAAAGTTCTTCCACTTCATCACGGCTTTGGCCTTTTTCCAAGAGTTTTTCAGCCATCTCCAACGCTGCGGAAACCTTGCCACCGCAACTTTTGTAGAAATGATGCCCGTTAATTGTCGGCGTTACAGACGCCCTCAACATGTCTAAACCATTTTTAGAAGCGTGCGGAAACTCGACGTTCATAAAATGTAACCCTTCAACAAGAAGAGCGGGAGCGCTTGCAGACGCCGCTTTATCATCTAAACTATCTACTTTTTCGGCAAGTTTTACAATTTCGTTTTCCAAAGTTTCTTTCGGCTTGTTGGCGGCTGGTTCACGCCAGATTATTCCCCAACCATTCGGCGCTAGACTTTTCCCCAAAGCGTAAAGTTGCGCCCGCACGTTTAAGTCGCGGATTTTTAGGCTTACACCCACTCTGCCATTCCGCGTGAGTATGGCGTATTCTCCGACAATTTTTATCTGCGTTGTTAAGGCAGGGTTCTTTCTGCCTATCCGCAGCCTTTCAACTTGGACAATTAACTCGTCTTGGCTTCCTTTTTGAATCTCTTGTTTTAAAAGCACGCCGACCAAATCGTTTCCAATTTGAACATGAACAGCCTCATCGTTTTCGCCTACTATTTTGCCCTTGTATATGCCGTCAACGCTTGCATCCCATTTTCGGGTTACAGCATCCTCAAGCGAAGCATGGATAATACGCTGGAAAACGTTTACCGCTTCAGCTGTGCCTAGAGCAACTATCCCTTGAAGGTCGTATCTATCCTTTATTTTAATGTCCGGCGGCGCGTTGTTTTCCGGAATATTGAAACGCGTTTTTATGGCTTGTGAAGATTGGACTATTTGGAAACCGTTTTCCAGAAGCAGCCGCGTTAAGGCGGTTGCGTATATTCCCCTAACTTTAGCCTTCAAACAGTTCAGCCAACCTTTTCCACTCTGTAAAGCCCATTAATCTTCATGGTTTTGAATTTGACTCCAAGAAGAGTTTCGGCAAGCCAAATGTTGGTCTCCAAATGGTCTGAAACCATCCTTGTAAGGTAGACGGATGAACCCTTCGCTAACGCCACGTATGGCACAAGCATGTCAGCCAAATGCACGTCAACCGTTGCCTCTGCAGAAACTTCAGCGTAAAGTTTTTCGGCGGCCTCTTTCCCAACCGCTTCGCTTGCCTTTTTAAGCTCGCCAATCGCGTCAGCACCCAACAAAATGCCCTCGTCAGTTTCAGCCCACAAAACAAGCGAGCTTCCCTTTTGAACGGGGTTTGACTGGTCGTTAATTATTTGGATGGAGGCTATGATTCCACGTTCCGCAAGGTGACTCTTAGCAGCTGCTGCTTGCCGTTCAGCAACCTTCCTATCCGCCAGAAAAGTGCACACTGACACGCCTCTAACAGCTTTCAACACGCCAAACTCTTCTAGGCGTAGTGGCTGAAGCACCTTGCATGGCTCAACTGTAAGCGTAACTTCGCCTAAGCCTTTAGGGTAATAACCATATTTGTGAACTTTTATGGAACTGTTCACGCCCATACGTTTTAAGACTGGAAGAAACACGTTACGCATATAATTTATTGTTGGCGAGTGCAAAACATCTGTTCCGCCCTTTGAAACATGCAATTGAACGGTGTTCTTCGCAAAGATGCAGATAGGCAGAACCGTCATCAAAAGCATCGGAATGCTACCAGCCGTGCCAATTTCAGCCTCGAAAACGCCGCCTTTAACCTCATTTGGATTGAACCAAAGCTCACGGGAATTCACTGTGACGCCCTCAAGTTGAGCGTCGCATAATTTCGCCGCCGTTAAAACAGCTTCTAAATGTTGCGGTCTCAAGCCCGGCTGCGGTCTGTTCTGCCGAATATTATAAAGATGCAACGGTTGTCCAAGTATTGAAGCTAGGGCCACTGAAAGCCTAAGTATTGTGCCGCTTCCGCTTTTTTGGCTTCCGTCAATTTCAATCAAATGCAAACAGGCTCCGCTTGTTTTTATAATGTTAAAGGTTCAGCGGACAATTAATAAATACGGCTAGATAGGTATTAATGATTTGAATAGGAGAGCGTAAAATCACCATGAGTGAAGAAAGGGAGAGAATCGAAAAACTCGCAGAGAAAGTTGACGAATTACTCGTAGTTTTAAACAACATTGCGGAAGACCTTCGAATGGTCTCCACATCTTTGAAGTCGCTTGCAGTCGCAAAACTTGCCGCGCCACCACAAACAGCGCCTACACCATCACGGGAAGCACCAGAAGAGGAAAAACGGATAGGAATCGAAGATGTCAAAATGATGTTTCCAGAAGAATTGGAAAACCTCCTAAACTTCGAGGATAAAGGCGACTACGTCATGATTAAACCGCGCCAGTACCTGGGCGCTGAAAACTTTGCGAAAATAGCCCAAATAGCACGTGGAGCAGGAGGCGACTACGTAAGCGCTGGAAAAGATTCGCATTTCCGTGTTCCAAAAAAGCGACTTTAGCCTTAATACCTTATTTCGAAATCCTTAAACTCTCCAGCGTAATCCTCCCACTTAACATCAACTTTAACAACTTTAGCACCCGGCGGTCCACTTTTACAGAAATCGATGAGCTTTTTAACAGTTTCTTCTTCGCCTTCGAACACTGCTTCGACTCTGCCGTCTGAAAGATTACGCACCCAACCCTTAACGCCGTGTTTTCTGGCTTCACGCCTCGTTTCATACCTGAAAAAGACTCCTTGAACGCGACCGTTAACAAACACATGCGCCCTAACATTCATTAGTCTACACGCCCCACTAGAGGGCTATGCGTTTTTGGCGTAATTTAGCGTTTATGAGCGTTCACTTTAACTTAACTCTCTCCAGAGTGCGTTTTTGTCGATTCGACACTTGTTTTAAAAGCCAACTTGCCAAGATTCACTTTTCGGAGGGTTAAGCGTGCTGGAAGCTAACCGTGGAAAACTTTTAGTTTACGCTTCAAATTTAGCCTCTTGCAGAAGCAGACTAAAATCGGTAAGTGCTGCCGTTGAGAAAACCGCTAGAAAGTTAAAATTGGATATGGAGATTGTCTCTCTCAAAGGCGGAGAAGCGCCAATATACGTTTACTATAAGGATGGTGCCGAAGAACCAGTTCCACTCTACTGCAGCCGAGAAGACGAACACGACGCAGAACAAGTTTGCAAAGCATTACGAAGCATGATGTTTGTCCTATCTTTTCACCCTAAATATTCGGCTTTGAAGAAAATCAGAAAAGAGATTATGCGGTTTTCCTAAATTTTATCGCTTGATTTTCCAGTGTTATCTCATAAACTTGGTTAACGTCAAACGTTATGCCTAGGCTCTCATATTCCTGCTCTGTTAAGAAAAGAATTATTTTCGGTACTGCAAACTGCGCCCTCGCTGGAAACATTGGAATCTGCTGCTGCAATGCTTGAAAAACCTCCTGCACAACCTTCGCCTCTTCAGTTTGAGGTCTAATAGCGAACTGGGGAACCGGGCGTTCTTCAACAAGCTCGATGCGTTTTCCAAGGTTGCCGTCAATGTCGCGGATAGACTCAATTTTGTTTACTCTAACACGGAACATATACATCGACATAAGAAAACACACACAACTATTTAGGGCTTTAACCTTTTAAGCGACGGTTCAGATTTTACTATAATTCCCCTTAAAAGGCGAACATTATTGCTGCGGAAAATAAAAAGCGAATTATCATTTATTCGGGGAAATTTTCTAGTGCTTCTATTAAGCTATGCTTTTTTTAACTTTGGCTATGCGTTGTCATCGCCTTTTGAGTCGCCGTTCATTGAAAGTCTTGGAGCATCACCTTTTGTAATTGGAGCCATAGGCGCCATTGGCTCAATTATGCTGTTTATTGTCAGAATCCCTGGAAGCTACATTGCAGACAAGCATGGAAGAAGACAGATAATCGTGACTATGACCTATGGCGTTGCTCTATCAAACATATTTTTTGTTTTTGCTCCGAACTGGATTTTTTACATCTTTGGAGTGGTTGCCACAAATTTATGCCTAATTTATCAACCAGCACTAGAGGCAATTGAGGCAGACTCGTTAACTCCAGAAAAACGTGGCGTCGGATACGCGGCTTTCAGAGTATTGCCTTTTCTGCCATCAATTTTTTCGCCAATAATTGCTGGAACAATAGTTAATCGATATTCTATAGACCCTGGAATGCGCATAATCTATTGCTTATTACTTGTCACTGGTTTAACTGCAGCGTTCTTGCGGCATGCATTCCTAAAAGAAACTTTGGCAGAGACGAAGGCCATAAACTTAAAAGAGCTTAAATTGACGTTTAAAAACTCGCTGAGAGAAATTTTTGATTCGTGGAAACTTATGCCGAGAACCTTGGGCTTTCTTCTTGCCTCTTCGTTAATAATTGCTTTTACAGACCCATTCTTTTATCGCTTCGGCTCTCTTTACGTTCTTAACGTGGTTGGATTAAGCGATGTCGAATGGGGAGCGGTTAACACGATTAACTTGGCAACAATGCTTGTTGTTGGACTGTTTTTGGGAAAAGCCATAGACATTTTTGGCAGAAAAAAGGCAGTTATCTTGTCCTACATGGTGTTCATACCAGCATCCGCACTTTTTATTATCTCGCATAGTTTTCCAATATTCGCAATAATTTACGTTTTATTTGCTATCGCTTCGGTTCTTTTCGGTTCAGCGACATCAGCATTACAGGCAGACATAGTTCCAAAAGAAAAAAGAGGCAGAATTTTGGGAAGCATAGGCTCTCTTTACATTTTGGCAGGGGCGCTGGGATCTTTGGCAGGAGGCGTATTATACGAAAACATCGGCTTCACATCACCCTTCTTGCTGTGTATTCCTTTGAACATCATTGCCTTGCTCATAGTCATATTTAGAGTCAGAGAACCGGATAAAAAAGAGGCATAAAAATTTTACTCCATCTCTATGGTTGCTGGCGGTTTAGGTGTGACATCATAGTAAACCGTTGAAACGTTTGGGCATTTCTCAAGAATCTCCTCGGCAGCCTCGTCAAGAGTTTTCCATGGTATCTCCGAGACTTGTGCTGTCAGGAAATCTTTGGTTTGAACAGCTCTTACGCTTACGACGTAGGGTTTCTTTTCAGGCAAGTCTCTAACTGCATAGAGAACCCTTGTAATCGCTGGGTTTTCGCTGGTTATTTTAGCTTGTATGGAAACAAGTTTTGGAACCGACGA
Source organism: Candidatus Bathyarchaeota archaeon (assembly GCA_018396675.1). Lineage (GTDB taxonomy): Archaea > Thermoproteota > Bathyarchaeia > Bathyarchaeales > Bathycorpusculaceae > JAGTQX01. The sequence continues at coordinate 106,436 of JAGTQX010000012.1, read as the reverse complement.
CTCATAAACCTTACCGTTTGCGGTTTCAACTTTGACGCCCACTATTTTGCCGTAGCGCCTTTCACCACTTTTAACGCCAGTAGCCTTATCCGCGAAAATCTTCACGTGGACATTCCTCGAAGGCACATTAAGAAAACGCGCCACAGTTTCCTGCGTATGCGTCAATGACGGCTCGGACGGAGATTTCTCATTATCGATTATTGCAGCGAAATACTGACTTGGTTTGTGTTCAGCAAGCTTGTTTTCAACTATCGTTGTTGCCTTTTTGAGACTCTCAAGCTTGTCTTGACGAATTTCGCCCACAACACGAACCGACAAGCCTGGTCCGGGGAAGGGTTGCCTTTCGGAAATTTCCGGCGGAAGCCCCAAGTACCTAGCAACCATTCTCACTTGCTCTTTGTAAAGCGTCAGCAACGGTTCAACAACCTTAAAACCGAATTTTTCCATTGGGTTTATGCCTAGTTGTTCTAGGACGTTATGTTGTGTCTTCACTCCGCCAACAGTTTCTACAATGTCTGCGCGGATTGTACCTTGCACTAAAATGCGGCAGTTTTCCTTTTTCGCGGTTTCACCTAAAACTGTGTAGAATGTTTCACGAAACCTTTTCCGTTTATCTTCAGCGTCCCGCAAACCTTTCATGGCATCCAAGAAACGGTCACGCACGTTCACTATTTTGATGTTTATTTTGAAGGGTTCTCTGGAAAGGATTTCCGCAACTTTTTCAGGCTCGCCTTCCCGCATGAAAGCATCATCCAAGATTACGCAGACAAGGTTTTCGCCGATGGCTTTGCGCGTTAAAACTGCACATGTTGTACTATCAACTCCACCTGAAACTGCCACAAGGGCTTTTTCGTTACCGATGTTTTTTCGTATAGCTTCAATTTGCGCTTCAACAAATTTTTTAACGTCGAAAGATTCCATGCCAATCAGCTCCTAAACGAGTAACTGGTTTAACACTTCACGACTTATGTATTTTCCGCCTCTTGGTATAATTGAAACGCCCAAAACTTGTTTTATCGTCTTCATCGACACGGGAACATCAAGTTCGCAAAAATTTGTAAACCTTACAAAAGTTACTTTCTGTCTTCCGTTGAGAAACTGAAGATAATCATCAAAAGATTTTAAACATGTTTCATCGCCGTATTTGCTCCAAAGCTCTTTGTAATCTCCAGCGACCCGCTCCAAGAAGTCAGCTACGCCCTTAATCTGCATGGATGGACGCTTAACGTAAAAAAGCAGTTTTTGAGCCTCAACTGGTCCAACAAGGCTTCGCCGCACAAAAGCGTGCGTGCTATTGCCGTTTCTGCCACGTTCACAAAGCCTATTCCACCATTTTTCATCAGAAAGCAAAATGAAACCATAATGTTCATCCAACGAGCCCACCAGCACCTCGACATATTTTGGAAACATTTGTTATAAACTTCAGAAATAATATTTTTGGTAGTGAAAACCATTTCAGCGTTACAAAACTTTCACTTATCAAGTGCAAAACAAGAACTTTGACAGTGAAATGTTGAAGAAGATATTTAAAAAATGTCACTTAAGTCAGCCCGAAAAAACGCGCGGAGACCTAATATTAGCTGTTAAAGTTTTTCTATGATGTGCACTTTCTTATAGTTTCACAGACGGAGACAACGCCCATGAAGACGGATGAGATTAAAGCTTTGGCTAGTGCATTAAACGAGCTGAACGAAAGTTATGCCGACTTTTTGCAGTCTATGAGAGAAACCGTAAAGGAAACAAAGACAACAAAAAAGCTTTGGAAAAACGGCCAGAAGCCTTGGCTGATTAAACTTGGTTTAGCCTTAATAGTTTTCCCAGAGCCAGCAGTAAGCGACATACTTGGCAGCTTACTCATAGCCGCCGGCACTGTTCAAGAAGGAATCCGTCGTCGCGCCATCCACATAGAAGATGTGCCTAAAACTTTCCAGAACGTGATGAAGGAACTCCAAGCGGTTGAAGAAAAGTTCGTGCGTTGAACTTGCCTCAAAGTTAAAATCTTATATTTGTAGCATGTTATAAGCATGACATGTTTAAGGGGGAGAATACATGAAACTCGTAACCGTGCTGTTACCAGAGGCTTACCTAGAAGGATTAGATGAACTTGTAAGGGCGAACATGTACCCAAGCAGAAGCGCCGCAATCAGATCCGCCGTTAGAGACATGCTTAAAAAAGAGCTTTGGGAAAGACGCGAAAAATAAGTCGCCATCTAAAGCTTGTTCAAGTATGCTTTAGCCATGTTTCTAATTTCTTTGGCAGATTCAGCAGGGTTTTCTGCAGCAGTTATCGCTCGTCCCACAATAAGATACTGCGCTCCAGACTCTAACGCGGATGCTATCACGCCGCCTTGAGGACCTATTCCAGGAGAATAAATTGGGATTTTCCCGCCGAGCACTTCACGAACCTTTCTTATTTTATCTGGGTATGTTGCGCCAACAACGACGCCGTCAGCACCCCATTTTAACGCTTTACGTGCAAACAAAACGTATTGTGGTTGTTTTTGCCCAGTTTCGGAATCTGCGACTGTTTGCCCGTAACCTTCGCTTGCTCCCTTGTGGCTCATATAGACAAGCAAAATCACGCCGCCATGATATTTTCCAGCAGTTTCGAATACGGGTTGTAAGCCTTCTTCCCATCCGACGAATGGATTCGCTATAACAGCGTCAAAGCCGGCGGCAAAATAATATTCTGCAATCACTTGGTTTGTTGAGCCTATATCGTTTATTTTAGCATCAGCGATTGCCACAAGACCTTTTTCATGCACTTTCTTTAAGACTTTTTGTAAAGCGTCGAAAACGCCAAGCGGCAAAAATAGGTGATGGTTTATCTTTACTGCGCAGATGTACGGATAAACTGCATCTAAAACACGTTCCGCCCTAGTGCATAGCGTTTGCCGATTTGCTGGATTTTCAAATGGAAAATCTAATGCTAGAACAATGTTGGAACAATTTTTTTTAACTGCTTCTTCAATTCTGACACGAAAAGTCATATCTGCAAACACCCTAGACCAAATTGGGCGTGGCGCTAAAAACTTTTACTGTGCTAGTTTCTCCGCCGCAGACGATTTTGATAAATTCTAGGGCTGTTGAAACTGCATCTTCAAGCTGCTTTTTAGTTATTCCAGGCGCGCCGTATCCGACGAGAAGTATGTTTTTGGTTTTTAGCGTAATTTTTGTCTGTTCCGCGTCTCTGTGTGGGTAAATGCACAAGACGTTTTTTGTGTCAGCCAAAACAAGCATGTTGTTCGTCAGAGAGGCGGGTTTTTCCATGCCTATTCCAGTGAAAGTTTCTCCGTTTTCTGCGAACCGCACGTTAAACGGTGGACTTAAAGTTTGCCCATCAAAGCCGCTTATTGGAATTATTGTTTTCATTGAAGCCAAATTGTAGGCGTCAACCGCTGTCAAAATTGTTGGAAGCTCCTCACCGCGCAAAACCCTTCTCAATAGTGCTTCACCGGAAGGCCGTGTTTTTGTCGGGTCTATGCCGAGTTTCCAGTAAAAATCTCTGTAAGCTCTTACTGTCGGGTTTTCCTTCAAATCCTCAACGGCATACTTGGCTTTTGCTTCTGAGTACAAGGCACTTTTAAGTTCTTTGATTTTCAGGTTTTCCTTCTCAACCGAAACATTATCTATTGCACCTACACAAATGGCAAGTTCTGGAAATTTATTGGAGACTTCTGCACACCAGTAAACCGTAAACGGTTGCATTTTACATCAGCCCGTATTATTGGAAACGGTTAAATATTTAACAACTTAAGGCTTCCTCTTCATAGACAAGCCTTAACGAAGATGGATTGCTAATGATCGGCGAATCTGCAGCTTTGGGAGCCGCCATATGCTGGGTTTTTTCAGCGGTTCTTTATAAGAGAGCTTTGGCAGACAGTGAACCCTTGTCGGCGAATACAGTGCGATGTCTCGAAACAAGTCTGGCACTCACATTAGCGTTTGTTTTTGTTGGAAAATTTTGGGTTATGACAGCCTTGCCGCTTCAAGTGCTTGTTATGGCGTGTGTAAGCGGTGTGGTCGGCATGGGATTAGGAGACACTCTTTACATGATTAGCTTAAAAATTCTCGGTGTTTCGCGGGCTGTTCCCATAACGTGCACTTACCCTCTTTTTAGTCTTGTTTGGGCTTCCCTTATTGTTGGTGAAACCATAACCTTTCAGGTTGTCTTAGGCGTTTTTGCAATTGTTTTTGGGATTTGGCTTTTAAGCATAGAAAAGCCAGATAAAAATGTTGAAGACAAAGACAGTAAACTTCGGGTTAAAGGCGTAATTTTTGCGATTTCAACCGCCATCGCATGGTCCATAAGCATATCATTAGTGAATTTAGCTGTGCAAGAGACCACGAGTTTTGAACAAGCCTACGCCATAAATGCAATTAGAATCACAGCAGTAGCAATTTCTCTGCTAGTTTACGCGTTTATAAGCAAAAGAAAACTTGACTTTTTAAAAGTGAAGGCGAAAACTGCGGTTACATTGTTGACTGGAGGCTTAATTGCCATTGGACTGGGATGGTTCCTCTTAACCTTAAGTTTCCTCTACATTCCAGAGGCTCAAGCAGTGCCAATATCCTCAACAACACCACTATTCTCAACATTAATGGGAATAGCTTTTCTCCGTGAAAAAGTCACCACGAAAATTGCGGTAGGCTCTGTAATGGTTGTACTTGGAATTTTTCTCATATTCATAGTGTAGCCCAACTTTTCAAAAAGCATGTAAAAAAAGTTTATAAGCTAGATTTTGGAATGCTCGGTGTGGGTCGTGGAGACCCAACTTAGTGAGATTGAAAAAAGCTCAGGAAAAAATGGAGAACAAGGGCTTAACGTTCTCAAAACCACCAAGGACAGATATAAGTTGCTTTCTACGACAGAGTTGAGCGCAGTTGTCAAAATAGAGTCAAGTCTTCTAAAAGGAGCACGAAGATACTTTGAAGAGCACGGATTCGTTGAAGTTGTTGTGCCACATTTGACGAAGGCAACGGGAGCATGCGAAAACATAGCCACCATGTTTGAAGTGGACTATTTCGGGCGAATGCGTTACCTCAGCCAAACTGCACAGCTTTACTTGGAAGTTTTAACGCCGTTTCTAGGCAAAGTATGGTGCATCGGACCAAGCTTTAGGGCTGAACCAGCAGCTGACGAGCGTCACTTAGCAGAGTTTACCCTAGTCGAGTTAGAGTTTGCAGGAGACTTCAAGGAACTGCTTGGACACATTGAAGGCGTAATATGCTCGATGGTTGACTGTGTTCTCGAAGAAAGAGAAAAGGAACTGCAGTTTTTGAATGTGGACACGTCAAGACTTAAGAAAGTCAAGAAACCTTTCGACAAGATAACCTACACGGAAGCTGTTGGACTATTGTCCTCGTATGGCGTTAAATGGGGCGACGACTTGAAAAGCCACCACGAAAAAGCGCTGCTGCAAATGATAGGAAACAAACCGCTATTTGTCACACACTTTCCAAAGGCTATAAAGTTCTTTAACATGCGTGAAAACGACGAAAACCCAGCAATTGTAAACAGCGCCGACTTGCTTCTGCCAATGAGTGGAGAGGCGGTTGGAGCGGCTGAAAGAGAATACAGGTATGAAAAACTTTACGAGCGGCTGATAAATTCAACAATGTTTAAACAGTTGGTTGCAAAAGGCGGAACCATAGAAGACTTTGACTGGTACCTCAACTTCTACAAGGAGTACAGAACGTTGCATTCTGGTTGCGGCATCGGGCTAAACAGAGTCACGCAGTTCGTTTTGGGCACAGATGACATCAGAGCCACAACAGCGTTCCCATTAAACAAAGAGTCAATCCTTTAACCCATCCTCTTTCCTTTCTTTTTTATGCATACACCCACATTAAAGCGGTACAGTTTTATACAAGCATGTTTCTAGGGAGAGACTTGTCGAACTAAAAAGGGAAGCATCTACATGTCCGTATCTCCAAGTGTCCGCGAAGTTCTAGCGCGAAGAATCGCCGGCGAAATTATACTTTCAAACAAACCGGGCGCCACAATGCGTAAGTGGCGTGAACTTTTCGCGGTTTCGCAGACAACGCTTTCTGACAAGATGATGCTTTCGGCTTCGGTTATAAGCGACTATGAAAGCGGCAGGCGAAAAAGCCCAGGCACAAAGTTTGTGCGCAGGTTTGTTTGGGCTCTGCTGAAAATTGATGAGGAACGTGGAAGCCGTTTTATCCGCGAGTTCGCTAAACTTACGAGCTCGCCAAGCATGGCTGTTCTGGATTTGCGCGAGTTTCCAATCCCAGTTCGCGTTGAATACCTTTGCAAAGCCATCAAAGGCGAACTCGTAGCGTGTTCAAGCCTAAACGTGAAAGATGTTCTCGGATACACGGTTGTTGACAGCAAGAAGACGATTGAGACGCTTTCTGGTTTGGAGTATTCACAGTTATTCGGAGCCACAACCGAGAGAGCGCTTGTTTTCACGAACATTGGAAACGAGAACACGCCCATGATGCTTGTAAGGATGAGCAGTTTGAAACCGAAAGTTGTTGTTTTCCATGGCGCCAAACCAGACGAGTATTCTATCCGCTTAGCGGAGTATGACCGAATCCCTTTAATCTATTCGACTCTGCCAAGCACTGAGCAACTTGTAAAGTCATTAAGGAAACTTTACCGCATAGCATTACACAGAAAACTCGGAAAAGCCGTTCGCCCACCACCAAAAGTAAGCACCTAAAACCGTGGGGGCTGAAAAATTCGTGATTCGAGTTGGATGTTGCGGTTTTCCGACATCCATGAAACGTTATTTTGAAAAGTACAACCTCGTAGAAGTAAATACCACATTCTACGAGTATCCCAGACTGGAAACTGTTGAAGGATGGCGTGAAAAAGCCCCTGAAAACTTCGAGTTCACAGTTAAAGCCCACCAAGACATAAGCCACAAATCAAAAATGAAGCCAGACGAGGCTTGCGTGAAGGCTTTTGAACAAATGAAGCAAATCTGCAAAATTCTAAAAGCAAAAATACTGCTGATACAGACGCCGGGCTCTTTCCGTCCAGATAAGCTTGACGAGGCTGAAAAATTCTTTAGAACCATTAACCGTGAGGGTTTGACTCTTGTTTGGGAAACCCGTGGACCAGATTGGTATAAACCAGAAGTCTATGATAAGCTTGGTGCTCTGTTAAGCAATTTTGATATTGTGCACGTGACAGACCCGCTTCAGATTTTGCCAGCCTACACAAGCCAAACAGTTTATTTTAGGCTGCATGGCTTGGGCAAAACGTTGTATTATTACCAGTACAGTGACGATGAACTGCGAAGGTTAAGCGAAATTGTGAAAATCTTTGAAAGAAAAGGCAAAACGGTCTATGTGCTCTTCAACAATCTTTCCATGTTCGAGGACGGATTACGTTTCATTCAATACCTTGAAAAAGGAGAATTTCCGAAGATAACGGATTCGGTAGGTTTGGAGTCAGTGAAAAAAGTTGTTGAAAAAACCCGTTATCCAGCGTCTAAAGGTATGTTGGTTAAAAAGATTGGCTGGAGGCTTGTTGAGATTGAGGAAGACAAACAGGTTAGACTTGCCGAGTTACTGGCGGAACTGCCAGCAAAAATCTACAAAAATGCAGAAGAACTATTGAAAGAGCTAAAAGCAACCAAAAGCTGAAGCTAAATGGCTAATCCTAAATCCAGAATTTTCGCCTTAAGCAACCTAAAATCCTCAAAGAGCAGCTGCTTGTACCGTGCACTGTAAAGCCCAGCTGCAGGATGCAATGTTGGAAAGAGAGTTACAGCCAAGCCTAGAACGTTAGCTTGGTAAAATTTTCCTCTCGCGTTTGTTATTCCGTTGAAAGGCAGCATGGCTTTGGCAAATATGTAGGCTGTCGAATAGTTTCCAAGCGTAACTATTAATTTCGGTTTTATGGCGGCTATCTGCCTATCCAAAAAAGGTGTACAGATCTCAATCTCGGCTGGTGATGGTGCGCGATTATTTGGCGGACGACACTTCAAAACATTTCCAATGAAGACTTGGCTTCTAGAAACGCCGGCTTCGGCGAAAAGCGTATCCAAGAATTTTCCAGCAGCGCCAACAAACGGTTCACCTTTGACATCTTCCCAGTAACCAGGCGCCTCACCAACAAAAAACACTTTAGCGTCTGGGCTTCCTTCACCTGGAACAGCGTTTTTGCGAGTTTTCCAGAGACTGCATTTAGTGCAAGCTCTAACTTCAGAAGCTACAGTTTCAAGAACCACGGCTTTAGACAAAAAACGTCACTCCAGCAACATTTTTCACTTTAGCATGAGAAAAACTGGGCGTTTTATAGCATTCGTTTTAGGGCTTCTGAACCACGTGTTCCTAGCTGTACGCCTAAACTCTTAGCTTTAGATGTGACGGCCTTAACTTCAGCGTTCAAAACATCTTCAAATGTCTTTACTCCGCTGACCATGGCGGCGGCTACGCCTAAACGTTCTGCCGCTTCAATATTTAGAAAGCCGCACATAACGAAGCCCTTCTCCGCCACAATTAGCAAGAGTGGTGGAGAATCTGGAAGCTCAATCTTAACGCCTAAACATACGCCGTCGCCGACCTTAACCGAATTCACGTTTATCAAACCCTAAACCACTTCCTTTATTGAATCATTTACACTCAATTCTTAAATAAGAATTATCATACAGAAACAGCAGACGCGTATGCTTACGAAACTCAAGGCTAAAGTGCAATCAGCCATAAAAGCGCAGGCAAAAGCAGCAAACCGAATAGGGCTTACGCCGAACGCCATAAGCGCCGCGGGAATACTGCTTGCTTTTCTATCAGCCATAGCCTACGCTGGTGGAAGACAAAACCTTTCACTCGCAGTGGTTCTGCTTCTGCTTTCAGGCTACTGCGACATGCTGGACGGAGCCATCGCGAGACTGTGCCAAAAAACAACATTCTTCGGAGGCTTCCTAGACTCGCTTTTAGACAGATACGCGGATTCGGCAATATACACGGGCATAATTCTCGGCGCATTATGCACTGCTCCATGGGGACTTGCCGCTCTAATAGGCTCTTTACTCGTAAGCTATGCACGCGCCAGAGCTGAAGCAGCAGACATAAAAATGGAGAGCATAGGCATAGCCGAAAGAGCTGAACGCATAATCATACTCGCAGCCGCAAGCATCGCAGAAATCTTTTTGGCAAACGCTTTGGAAGCTGGAATAATACTGCTTGCAGTCCTCACAAACGTGACGGTGGCGCAAAGAAGTATATACGCATATAAAATGTTAAAGGAAAAAGAGAAAAACTAAGTTTTTAGAATTTTCTAAAACGCGACCGACGTTCATTTTTGGCTCTAACTTTCACAATGCCATAATGCACCGCGCAAGAGACGCAATAATATTTGGTGTCTACAGGTGCAGAAATGTATGCGCCTTTTTGGCGAAGTTCCTTAGCCAATGTAGGGTCAACCAAAGAAAGCCTGCGCGTAACTTTTTTGGCTTTATCTCGTGGCACAAGCTCGCCGCAATTTGCACACTGAACAAAGCCACTTCTACCTTTAGAACCCTTTGAACGTCCACGACTTTTTCTCTTGTAAGGCATAACCAACATCTCAATTAAACGCCTAACACTACTGAATATTGCCGCTCTTGTTTATATATCTGTCCGTAACTTCAAAAGAAAAGCAATGTTAGCACTGGAATCAATTCTAGGTGTGATTTTCCCGTCAGAAGACGTGAAAAGCGTCGTGACGCCTGGTCCATGCCCAGAAGTAACACAGTTGGTATGCACGACTATGCCCACTGAAATAGCGCCTTTACGGAAAATCCGTCCATAAGAATGGTCAGCGTCAAGTATCGCCACCAAGTCGCCGAGCCTTAAATCGTCAAGTCCATACTCTTTCCGTGTAGCTTCATCAAAAAGTTGTATATCATAATCGCCAGAATAAGTTTGGTTTGCGCCAAGCCCAGATCCCATAATCGCCGCAGGAACAACATGCGTAACTGGCACTTCTAATTTGTCGCCAACAGGCTTTGGGTTCAAAGCCTCTAAAAAGCGGGGATCCATGTTCATGACTCGGATGCTTGGAAAATCCAGAATTTTTAAGCCTACGCCGAAAGCCTTAACCAGAACTTTGTCGCCGAGCATTAGTTTTTCAAGCGTTTCTGGTTGAAAGTCAACAAGCACATGTTCTATTCCACCATGCTTGCCAGTTACGACGCCCTTCACGCCTTTAGCTTCTCCAGAAACTACAACAGCCTCATTTCCAACGCATGAAAGCACATTTAAGGCAGTGTTTGCGCCTTGCCCAAAACGTGGATCGTTCTCCTTGTTCTCTATGCTGACGCCGGGCTCAACATGGTCGGCTTCCCAACCGCACGCGGGGTCGCCAACTCTAACGTTGTAGGTGATTCCGCCTACTCCTGGCAGAACCATTGGAACTCCTTCAGCGGAAATGTTGTATATGCCTCTTCCATAGACGGGGCTTGCAACTTCGCCGAAAACTGAAATTTTTACAAGCTTCTCAAGGTTTGTTTTCAACATGTGTTTTGCCTCATTAGATAGAACAGAATATTTGCTGCACATGCTAATAAGCTTCCCTCTTTACGGTAAACGTGTGTTTTCCGAGAACATGACAAGTTTTAAATGTCTCTTCTTAATTTTGAGTTGATTGGACGCGTCGAAACTACCGTTTAAAAATGGCGTTACAGTGGTTGAAGGTAATGGCTGAAATTGGGTTAAGGTCGAAGATGCTGGTTAGAGACGTTATGAGCAGCCCAGTGATAACTGTGGATGAAGACACAACAGCAAATCACGTTGCAGAACTTATGGATAAACACGAGTTGGGCTGCATAATAGTAACAAACAAAGAAGGAAAACCTATTGGAATAATAACTGAAAGAGATTTAATAACAAGAGTGCTTGCAAAGAACTTGAAACCAGACGCTTTGAAGGCTAATGAAGTTATGACTTCGCCGTTGATAACGGTGGAACCTAGCGAAACGATAAGTGAAGCTGCCAGAAAAATGAGTAGACTGAAAATCAGGAGGCTTGGAGTCATCTACAAAGGACAGCTTATTGGAATCCTCTCAAGCAAAGACATTCTAGGTGTGATGCCAGAACTGATAGAAACAATACAGGAAAAAGCCTTAATAGAAGGCGAAAACATGGCGCAGACAACAACCGAAGAAGAGTCATCATTAGCTGGATACTGCGACCATTGCGGCGGATGGTCGGACAATCTTCAAGAAGAAGATGGAGAATTTCTCTGTGAAGACTGCAGAGCCGAGTTAGAAAGTGAATAAAGAGAAGGGGAAAAGGGGAAATTTTTGCTTGTAAAGGAAATAACAAATGAAAAACACCCTTTTATTTACGAGGACGAGCTTGCAACCAAAGCCCGCGCAGTTATACGGGACTTTTCCTTAAGGATTCTGCCAGTTGTAAATAGAGAAGGAAAACTTTTGGGAATTGTTTCTCGCGGTTCAGTCATGACCATCTCCTCATCCGTGTCGCCAATAAAGGTTAAAGGCATAATGTCAAACCCAAAACACACGGCTACACTGGAAGACGATGCCTTCCAGACAGTTAAGGAAATGATTCGCATAGATGAATGGTGCATACCAGTTGTGAATTCTAAAACGGAAAAACAGTTGAAGGGAGTTTTAGGCTTAGAAAACTTTATAGAAAACGTAATCAAGACAAGCCCAGAAAAACTTACTAAACAAGTTTCGGAGATAATGTCAAAAAAAGTTTTGTCATGCAGTTTAGAAGACGAAGTGGACAATGTTTGGCGTTTGATGCAAAACAAGTCTCTAGCCGGTTTACCCGTTGTCGATGCCAAGAATAGACTTGTTGGCATAGTTACACAAAGAGACTTTCTTGAAAGCGGAGCGCTTATGCCAACATTCGAATCGCATAAGGGGAGACACCGCGCTTCAACAAAAATTTCGGCAATAATGAAAACAAACGTGATAGCGGTGCAACCGTCGATAAAAGCCATAAGAGTTGCGAAGATAATGGTTTCAAAAGATATTGGAAGAATCCCTGTTGTGGACGAAGACGGAAAGCTAATAGGCATAGTAGACCGTGAAGATATAACAAGGCTAATCGCCAAATAGGAAGGCGAAATATTTTGAGCAGAGAAACTTTCAGAAGAACGTTAAGAGGGAAAGGCCCAGTTTCGTTAAAGGATTCCTCGACACGGAAACGCGAAGGCGAAATACTTCACATAGCGAAGAGTCCAGTTGTCACAATGGCACCTACAACGCCCATACACGACGCAATAAAAATAATGGCAAATGAAGGATTCCGCAGAATCCCAATCGCCGACCCTGGAACAAAAAAACTGGCAGGGATAGTAACCGCCACAGACATAATCGACTATCTCGGCGGAGGAAAAAAATTCGAAATAATACAGCAGAAATTCGCAGGAAACATTTTCAAAGCCATAAACGAGCCGATAAAAATCGTGATGACACAGAAAGTTTTCCATGTTAATACCACGGCAAAAATAGGCGAAGCAATACAGTTGATGAAAGAGCAAAATGTCGGCGGCTTACCAGTTGTTGACAGCGAGAACCGCGTGAGAGCGATAATAACTGAAAGAGACATAGCCCGCATGTTCGCCGAAAGGTTAAGCGGCGTAAAAGTCTCTGAGCTAATGACAAAAAATGTTGTCACGGCTTTAATTACAACCACAATTTTTGAAACAGAAAGAACAATGATTATGCAAGGTTTTAGGAGACTCCCAATAATTTCAGACAGCAAGGTGGTAGGCATAATAACCGCCATGGATATTTTACGTTTCTTCGGTTCAGGTGAAGTCTTCAAAAACTTGCAGTCTGGAACAATAACCCAAGTATTGAATACGCCGGCACTCAAAATAGCCGCGAGAGATGTTGTTACAGTAAGTCCAGAAATGGATGTTGGGCAAGCAGCAAAAGTGATGGATGAGAAAAATCTAGGCGCGCTTCCAGTTGTTGAAAACACAAAGCTTATCGGGATAATAACTGAAAGGGATTTCTTCAAAATAATAGAGTAGCCATTAGCCGTTATCAGTGGTTCAATGCCTAGAAAGACGCCTTGCCTTAAAGTTCACAAAATCAATGGTGAGAAAACCATAGCTCTAGCCTACAGTCTAGGGATAATCGACGAAGAACTTAAAATTCAAAGGGATGAAGACCACATTTATGTTCCTCTGACGCGAAATCCGTCGCAAAACGAAACGCAAAGGCTTAATCAGCAAATAGAAAGCCTCGAAATTTCCACGTATAATTTCCAAGAGCGTAAAACATATCCAAAAAAATTCAAGGAGTTTCTGGAAGATAGGCTCCCGCCAAGTTTATTGGCAAGCTTGCCACGCGCAATAGACTTTGTTGGCGACATAGCCATAATTGAAATTCCCCCAGAACTGGAGCCTTACAAAACAGAAATCGGCAATGCAATATTGCGAACATATAAAAATGTGCAAACGGTTCTGGCTAAAGCTGGAGCCGTTAAAGGCGAATACCGCATAAGAGAATTCAGCCTAATTGCTGGCGTGAACAAAACTGAAACTGTTCACAAGGAACACGGATGCAAATTTCATGTTGACTTAACACGTGCATATTTTTCTCCGCGACTTTCCAACGAACACTTACGTGTAGCGTCAATGGTTAATGAGAGTGAAACCGTCATTGACATGTTTGCTGGAGTTGGCCCTTTCTCGATTTTAATCGCCAAAAAACACAAGAATGTTAAAGTTTACGCGGTGGACATAAATCCAGACGCAGTTGCCTTTCTAGAAAGGAACATTAAGCTTAACAGGGTTGAGCGGAAAGTCCATCCAATAATTGGAGATGCGAGGCAAGTCGTTAAACAACAACTTCACGGGTTAGCAGACCGTGTGGTTATGAATCTGCCAGAAAAAGCTTTAGATTTCGTGGATGCTGCGTGCGAAGCAATAAAGCCTGACGGTGGCATCATACACTTTTACAGTTTCGTTAACGGCAAAGAGGGACTAGAAAATTTGAAGCTTCAATTTACGAAAGAAATTGAAAAGTTTAAGAGAAGAGTCAACAGAATCGTCTTTTCAAGGCTTGTCCGTGAAACAGCACCTTACAAGTGGCAAGCCGTTCTTGACGCATGGGTTAGCTAAACTTTGACTGTCAATATTATTTTCACTTTCTGTTTTGGGTCTCGAAGTTTCTCTGCAAGCTTTCTTGACAGGTCAAATGCAGCTTTGTTTGCTTTTATTGCAAGCGTTCTCTCGCAAATGTATTCGCTTTTTCTTACAACCAAGTCTGTAGGATGCGCAAGAGCCAATTTTTGACTACCGTAAGCTTCGACGGTTTCAGTTACTTCGTCCACATCAATTATTATGGTTAGCCTTGCGTTGTTTCTGCAGAGAAGCGTCTTAAATTCTGGTTTGAAGTCAAGTAATCCCCTATCTGCTGAAACTGCAATGATGCAGTCGCCTCTTAAGGACAAAGTTTTTTCCTTTGTTATCTCAAGCGTGGTTCGGTGCGTGGCTCTTATGTTCCGATGACCAAAAGCAGTTATGCACTCGGTTATTTGCATCAGCGTCAACACCCATTTAAGTTAATGACAAGCGTTTACTCCAAAACTTCTATCGAGTCCACTTTCCCGTCGCCATTCAAGTCAAAGCCTTGTATAACCGCTGCAAATGTGTCTTCGCCCTTGTACTTTTCCAGTGTTCTTTTACAAAAGTTTGTTAATGCCAAAACACACGCTTTGGTGCCGACAGCCTTGTTTCCAGCCAAAACTATAATCCGTTTGCTAACGTCCCATGGATTAATTATTTTTGCCACAAGCCCAACATTATCATCAGTATAAACTTGCCCAGTTCTTGATGATGCTAATCCACCGAATAGGAAACCTTGCTCGGACGGTTGCATATTAAACTTTATAGGCAAATAAGTGTTCAATTCCTGCGTAAGAAGATTTGTGCCAGGTCCACCGACTAGAACCATATTGTTTTTCTCATCTTTTTCAGCTTTAACATCCACATCAAGTTTTATGGCAAAGTCACTAGGCATTTTGGTAAATTGGCCAAGAAAGAACGCTAAATGTGAAGCATAATGTCCATCTCTTGCGCTTGTTTTGAAAGGTCCATGAGGCGTAGGACTGCCAACGACTATTTTCCCATCAAAATACCCGTCTGGTTGCACAAATTCTCTGAAGAATTTTTGGATCAGTTCATCAGCTTCAGTCCTCAGAAGCCTTTCTACTTTTTTATATCCTTGTGGCAGTTCAATCCCAAAAGCCGGCGAAGCCGCCTTATAATATTTGGCTATTGCGCCTTTTTTCTCTTCTTGTCGTGCAATTATCACGGCGCCGGCTTTGATGAGTTTTCTTATGTGATAGTAAACTTTCTGTTCGTGGATTCCCAGTTCTTTGGCTATCTGTAGCGGGTACATTTCCTTTTCAGAAAGCATGAGTAGAATTTTCCAGCTTAAATTGTTCAGAATCAGTTTAAGTTTCTGGGGATTTTCGAATATCTGAATTTCCTTAATTTTTTGTGTTTTGCCGTCGTCGTGGAGTAACAGTTTTTTGTTCATTGTTTTCAATAAGCATAAAGCTGCTCTATTATTAAAATTTTTATTATGGTACATACACAAGCACAACAGAAGGACGACAAATGATAGGCTGCTATGCAACTGGAGTATTTCCAAGACCGAAAGAACTTGTTGAGGCAACAAGAGCATACGAAAGAAGAAAAATTAACGATGAAAATTTGGAAAAAATCTTCCATAAAGCGACGCTAAAAATTGTACAAGCCCAAATTTCTGCAAATTTCAGTTATGTTACGGACGGCATGCTTAAGTGGCAAGACCTTTTGAGGCCTTTCACAGAAAAACTGCATGGCGTAAGAGTGGGAGCGCTTGCTAGATGGTTCAGCAACAACACGTTTTACAGAAAACCAGTAGTTGTAGAGGAGATACGACGAGAGAAGGACATTACCGCAGAAATTGTGTGTTTTGAATGTTTGCCGAAGAACGTGTTATGGAAAGCGATTCTGCCGGCGCCTTACACTTTCGCAAAGTTGGCGGAAAACAGATTCTACAGAAACGACACGGAGTTAATGTTTAAGTTTGCCGAGATTCTAAAAGCGGAAATAAAAACTCTTACGAAAAAAGGCTTCAGCTACATTCAACTAAGTGACCCAGCGCTTGTTTACAACCCTTTTAAAAGGCCTATTTCCAAGGACACACTCATCGCTGTTAGAGACGCACTTGAAACTGCTATTAGAGGAACAGCGGTTCGGACGTGTCTCCAAACATTTTTCGGAGACTTTTCTCAAATATTGCCAGAAGCCCTAGATTTTCCAGTTACAGATTTGGGAATAGACCTCTACGAGACAAAGTTTGAAAAACTGAAAGAGTACAAGTTTGGTAAGGGTATTGCTTTAGGACTTGTTGATGCTCGCAATTCGCTGGTTGAAGATGAAAATGAACTTGTTAATGTTGCCAAAGAGTTAATTGGACAGGTTTACCTTTTAGAAAAACGTGACATTTTCATTTGCCCAAACTGTGACTTGGACTTTCTGCCGTGGGAAAGAGCAGAAGAAAAATTAATGGTTGCAGGTAATGTAGCGAAACGCCTTAAAGCCGAGTTGAATATTCATGGATGAACTTTTTCCAACACAGGAAATAGGAAGCCTCGCCAAGCCAGCATGGCGCATCAAAGGCTACAAAAACGAACCGCTTTCAGAAGAGGAAATAGCAGAAGCAGAAAGATGGGGACGAAAACTAGGAATAGAGAAAATAACTGAACTGATCAAGATTTTGAAAAATCGAGAAAAAACCACCGCCGAAAAAAAAGAACTACTCGAGTGGTCTGCACGATATGCTATACGCTTTTTTGAAAAGGCAGGATTGGATGTGGTTTTTGATGGTGAACAGTGGCGTTCCGAAATGTATGAACACATAATAAGAAATATTGAGGGCTTCAAATTTCTTGGGTCTGTCAAGTCTTTTAACTACAGATATTTTAACAAGGCTGCGTGTATAAGCAAGCCAAAATACATTAAACCCATCTACGTTGAAGAGTTCATTTTTACGAAAAATAATACGGAAAGAGAGGTGAAGGTACCATTCACTGGACCTTACACTATTGTAGACTGGACATTCAATGAGTATTACGAGAAAAAATTATGCGATAAAATAAAAGATTTTAAACAAAGAAAAGCTGCAGCAAGGAGAGAGTTTCTATTTGACTTGATACATGAAATTGTTAAACCAGAAATAGGTAGACTGATTGGTGCTGGAGCAAAATGGATTCAGATAGACGAGCCGGCTGCGACGACAAACCCGTCAGAAGAAGAGATGCAGTTGTTTGTGGAGGCCTTCAACGAGACTGTTAAAGGTTTTAATTGCACTTTTAGCCTTCACAACTGCTATAGCGACTATGAGGTTTTGGCGAAATACGCGAGCCAACTGCGGAATTGTAGTCAGCTTGCGCTTGAATTCGCGAACAGGGACAGCAGGCAAACGGGAATTGGAGAAAACCGAACGGGCTATAGAGAGCTAAAGCTTTTTGAAGATTATGGTTTCTGTGGCAAATACGGTTTGGGAGTTATCGATGTTCACACAGACTTCGTTGAGCCGCCAGAGCTTGTGAGGGATAGGATACTGCACGCCGTAAATTTAGTTGGTGACCCTAGCAGAATTTACGTGAGCACCGATTGTGGTTTAAGAACCAGAACTTGGGAAGTCAGCTTCGCAAAATTGAAAAACATGGTTGCAGGAGCGGAATTGGCTAGGAAGACGTTTAGGTAAGAGACTAATATAAAATTTTTATTAATAATAGCATAAAAATATTCGAAGACAAGCTCAAACAAACATGAAAAACACAGAAAAGAATTCTTTAGAAGTGAAAAAATTCTCTTAAAAATGTTTATTAAGAAAGAAGATACCTAAATACGGCTACACAAAAATGCAAAACAGAGAGGACTAAAAATGTGCGGAATTTTCGGATGCATAATTAAAGAAGGCGCCGCTGCGCCATTAATACACCAATCATTAAAACGATTGGAATACCGCGGATACGACTCGGTAGGCGAAGCAACAATCCATGAAGGAAAGCTGCACATAAAGAAGGATAGCGGAAAAATAGACGAGGTTCACAAAATTCGCAACCTCGATGATTTACCAGGAAACATCGGCATTGGACACACAAGATGGGCTACACATGGAGCCCCATTAATGGTAAACGCGCATCCTCACGTTGACTGTGAAGGACAAATTGCAGTCGTCCACAATGGGATTGTTGAAAATTTCGCGGAATTGAAGCTTGAGTTGGAAGGAAAAGGACACGTTTTCCAGTCCAGAACAGACACCGAGGTAATAGCCCACCTTATTGAGGAAAATCTGAAAAATAATCCTTCTTTAAGCCTAGCAGAAGTAGTTATTGAAACTCTGCGAAGGATTGAAGGCTCATACGCGATTGCGGTGATTTCCCCAAAAGAACCGGACAAAATAATTTGTGCAAGAAATGAAAGTCCGCTTGTCGTTGGATTGGGGGAAAACGCGCTATATTGTGCCTCTGACATCCCAGCCTTTCTACCATTAACCAATAAAGCGGTCATAATTGAAGACGGCGAACTTGTAACGCTTTCATTGGAAGGAATTGAAATCAGAAAAATTGCAACTTCAAGCCTCGTGATGCGCGAACCAAAAATTATAGATTGGACACCGGAAATGGCTGTTAAACATGGCTATCCGCATTTCATGTTGAAGGAAATTCATGAACAGCCAGTATGCTTACGCAACACGTTGAGACTTCAGGAGCATTACTTGGATTTGATGACCACATTTCTTGACCGTGCACGCGAAGTGTTTCTGGTTGCTTGCGGAACATCCTACCACGCGTGTTTGGCAGCTTCATACATGTTTTCTAAACTTGCATTCTTGGTAACGTACCCGGTTATCGCCTCAGAATTCGTTGAACAACATGGCAAATCGGTGAATATTGACAGCACAATCTTGGCGGTAAGTCAATCCGGTGAAACAGCAGACACTTTGGCAGCAGTTAACGCCGCACGTCAAAGAGCAGCCACAATTCTAGGCTTGACAAACGTGATCGGTTCAACCCTAACACGAGTTTCGCGAGTTTACATAAGCCAACAATCCGGTCCAGAAATCGGCGTCGCCGCAACAAAAACTTTCACTTCACAACTCGCAGTCCTCGCCCAACTCGCGTTAAGACTTGCAAAGAAAAGAGGAAAAGTGTCGCAGGATGAAATGGACTTTATAGAGGCTAAATTAAAGAAGTTGCCAGAAATCGTTGAGGCAGTAGTTAAGAATCAGGAGGAAAAAGTTAAGGACATTGCGAAAAAATACAGGGATGCAAAAGTCTTTTTCTTTCTTGGACGTGGAATAAGCACCGCAACAGCCTACGAGGGCAGACTTAAACTTATGGAAATAGCCTACGTTCCTTCAATAGCTTTCCCAGCAGGAGAAAGCAAACATGGGCCAATAAGCCTAGTTGAACAAGGCTTTCCAGTGATTTTCATATGTCCAAAAGATGAGACACATAAGACGGTTATAGGGAACATTATGGAAATGAAAGCCAGAGGAGCAACAATAATAGCCGTGATAGAAGAAGGCGACGAAGAAGTGAAGAGACTTGCTGATGATTATGTTGAAATACCTAAAGGAGTCCCAGACGTTTTGTCGCCAATACCTTTTGTTATTCCACTGCAGCTTTTGGCGTATTACATGGCTTTGGAGAGGGGGTACGACCCGGACAAGCCGAGAAACCTAGCGAAATCTGTAACCGTGAAATAGAGACCTCATTTTCAGCTCAATGATACAAATGTGTTAAATGTTTGTTCCACGCTAATTAACTCGGTGCGTCTAATTGGAAAAAGATTGGGAAAAACTAATCGATAACTTGACAAAAGAAGGGATTCTCCGTTCCCCAAAAGTGATTAAGGCAATGCGTTCAGTGTCCCGAGCAAAGTTTCTGCCAGAAGACATGCAGTCTTACTGCGCCGCGGACACGCCGCTTCCAATTGGTTTCGGGCAAACTGTTTCGGCGCCACATAGCTTCAGCATCGCTGCTGAGCTAGGCGAAACATGGTTGCAATAATGAATGAAGCCCTACAATTGGAAGTAGGCCACAAAGTGTTGGAAGTCGGAGCTGGTTCGGGATGGCACGCGGCCACAATAGCCGAAATAGTAGCGCCAAGCGGCACGCCTAGAAGCGAATGGGGCCACGTTTACACGGTGGAAATAATTGAGGGCCTAGCTGATTTCGCAAGGAGAAACATCATGAAAGCAGGATACGGAGACCGCGTAACAATAATATGCGCTGACGGTTCAATGGGTTACCCGGAAAAGGCGCCATACGACAGGATTCTCGTGACAGCGGCAGCTCCAGATGTTCCGAAACCTCTTATTGAACAATTGAAGGACGGCGGGATAATGCTGATTCCAATTGGAAGCGCACACTTGTTCCAAAGCTTAATAAGAGTAACAAAGGGGTCTGATGGTAAAATTATGCGTGAAAACCTCGGCGGTGTCGCTTTTGTACCCTTAACCGGACGTTATGGACACAAAATCTAATTTTCAACTTAACGGTTCGAATTTCGCCGTGAAATGTCCCAACAGTTTAGGCGCATAAACACGCTTTAAACCTTTTATATGCTCCCTCTTCTCATACAATCTTACAATATTTTCAGCAACGTACCTCAAATGATTGTCAGTATACATTCTCCTTGGAATCGAAAGCCGCACAAGTTCCATGCGGGCGGGGATAAATCTCCCAGTTGACTCGTCAAACTTTCCGAAACATGAACTGCCCAATTCCACGGCTCTGACTCCCGCCTCGATGTAAAGCTGAACAACCAACGCTTGTCCTGGAAACTGTTCCGGCGGTATATGAGGCAGGAACCTTTTCGCGTCAACATAAACAGCATGCCCGCCAGGAGGTTCAACTATCGGCACGCCGCCATCCCGCAACAACTTTGCTAAAAATTCTATTTGACGATGCCTATATGCTTGATATTCTTCATCTATTGCCTCATACAAGCCTACAGCCATTGCTTCAAGCTCTCGGCATGCCAATCCACCATATGTTATGAAGCCTTCAATTGTTATTGCCAAGTTTCTTAGTTTCTCGTAAAGCTCCTCAATGTTTGTGCACAATATTCCGCCAATGTTTGTAAGCGCCTCCTTCTTACCGCTGAAAGTGCAGCCGTCTGCGTACGAAAAAATTTCTCGCGCAATCTCCTTTATGCTCTTATTCTGATAGCCTTCCTCTCGCATTTTAATGAAAAAACAGTTTTCGGCAAATCGGCAAGCGTCTATAAAAAATGGGATTCCGTATTTTCTGGCAATTGCGCTGGCTTCTCTTATGTTCTGCATGGAGACTGGTTGACCGCCGGCACTGTTATTTGTTATTGTAACCATTATTAATGGAATCTTTGCGGGAGTTTTCTCTTTTATGAAGCTTTCAAGCTTTTCAACATCCATGTTGCCTTTAAAAGGCGAGATTTTCCGTGTGTCATAAGCGTCTTCGACAACCAGGTTGACTGGAACTCCGCCTCTAAGGAGTACATTAGCCTCGGTTGTGTCAAAGTGCATGTTGTTTGGAACATAACAACCCGGAGAAACCAATGTGGAAAAGAGTATGTTTTCGGCGGCTCTCCCTTGATGCACTGGAATAAGGTATTTGAAGCCGAAAATGTCCTTCACCGCCTTTTCCAATGAGTAGTAGCTTTCGCTTCCAGCGTACGCTTGCCTAGTCTTTATCATTCCAGCCCACTGTTCATCGCTCATAGCTGAGGTTCCACTGTCTGTTAGAAGGTCTATGAAGACATCTTCAGACTTAAGCATGAAAACATTATAGCCGGCTTCTCGGATGAGTTTCTCCCTAGTTTCGCGCGGATGAAGTTTTATCCGTTCAACCATTTTTATTCTGAAAGGCTCAGGTAGGCTTGGCGTTTTTTCACTCATTTGATCCTTCTCCCTTGCGTCTCTGAATCTACGGTTTAACTGGAATAGTCTAATAAGGGTTAAGGCTATCCGAACCACTTTTCTAATGTCGTTTTCCCTTTAAGTTTAAGGGTGCCCTTCTGCATTTTTTCCAGCGCTTTTCTAACGCGGTCTTCGGAGAAATCTCTTTCACGGCAAATGAAATTTATGACGCCTTCCACATCGGGTTCTTTCCACTCTATTCGGTAATTGTCCGTAACTTTTGGATTAAGAAAAATCTCCCTAATTTTTTTAGGATCAACTGGAAACTCGGCGTCTTTAAGGTAAGGTAAAGCATTTTCTAGGCTTCCATGTTCTTTAATCAGCTTTAAAGCGGTTTTAGGTCCCAAGCCCTTCACGCCTTCAGGGTTAAAATCCGTTCCAACAAGGATACCCACATCGACTAGCTGCTCGTAGGTTATTCCGCATTCTTTTAAGATTTGTTCAAGCTCAACGATTTCAGGCTCTACTTCAATGTAAACGTTTTTTCCGGGAAGCTTTCGCCTTCCAGAAATTGTAACGTTTCGCACAAGTTTTGGCGCGCCGAAAAGGAGGCTGTCGTAATCTTGGCTTGCACAATAGTCTGCGTCTCCACGTTTAACAATGTGGGCTGCTTGAGCCTCGCCTTCGCTTGGAGCCTGAATCCACGGAACACCCATCAAGTCCAAAAGGTGTTTGCTATCATCAGCCATGTAGTCTTTAAGCCGAGAAGTTGCCTGCGCGTACATTCGAGCCTCTTCGATTTTGCCTTCTTTCAATGCTTGCTCATATTTTATTAAGGCTTCCTCCTTTGCTTTCACACGCCTTTTAATCTCAACTTCTTTAAGGGTTGGTGGAACACCATCAAAAACATAGATGGGTTTTATTCCCAACTCTACAAGGTTGCTTGTTCTGTAAAGCAGTCCGCTTAGGTGGCTTGTTATTCGACCGCTACTGTCCTTCAAAGGAGTGCCGTCCGGCTGGCGAATTATCGCCAGAAACTGGTAAAGCGCGTTGTAGGCATCTATCGCAATAGATTTTCCATTCAAATCTTCAAGCTTAACGGTGATTTTTGGAACCAAATCTCGAAGATTAACGCCCAAACTTTTACGCGCCCAGTGTAAAAGCACAAGTCTAGACAATAAAAAGCTTTGCACATAACGTTTTTTGCGTTATAGCCGATATGCTAAAAGCTTGAATAAAAAAACCATAGAAGATATAAGGAAGCTTAGCAATTAAAACCATTACCTTGCCGAGGAATAATAATGACTGAAAAAGCGTCCACAATAACTTTGGCTACATGCACGAGTTGTGGCAAACCGGTTCCGCCTGGAGCAGAAGCCACAAAGTTCCAGTGTCCAAACTGTGGGGAGATCATTATAAGGCGATGTACGAAGTGTCGAAAGTTTGGAAGACCGTATAAGTGTCCAAAATGCGGTTTTGTTGGACCATAGAATTAATTTGGAGGGAAGTCGATGGGAAGTGTCATAATTTCATATAAAATATTTCCGACAGACATAACCGTCAAATTTGACGAATTGAAAAAGAAAATTGAGGCATCTTTGCCGGAATTCGCCACGGTATATGGATACGGTGAAGAGCCTATAGCGTTCGGTTTAAACGCGTTGATATGCGCAATAAAAATTCCAGAGGACAAGACTGGCGTGCTTGACGAGTTGGAGAAAAGATTTGAGCAGATAAGCGAAATAAGCCAAGTTCAAACGTTAATGGTTAGGAGAACAAGCAGATAAGCTTAAACCTTTATATAGTAATTAAATGTGTTTCGAAACATGACAGCCAGTTTATGGAAGGGTTTTAGGTGAGTGAAGTTCAACTTCGTGTTGGAGATGCAAGACAGCGAGATGTGGGAAGAGGAATAGCCCGCGTAGACCAGAGAACTATGCAGAGGCTCGGCATAAGCGCGGGTGACGTGATAGAAATAGTGGGTAAAAGGTCAACTTCCGCAATAGCATGGCCAGCCTACAGCGAAGACCAAAACCGCGACATAATACGTATAGACGGTTTTACACGCAAAAACGCGGGTGTAGCCATAAACGAGTACGTAATCGTAAAGCCGGCAAAAGTCAAAGAAGCCTTAAACGTTACTCTTGCGCCCGTGGATATGCGGTTAAACGTTGATGAAGACTTTACAAATTTTGTTAAAAACCGTTTAATGGAAAGAACACTTGTTGAAGGCGACACCACACTTGTCATGATGTTGGGACACGCTATACCATTCGTAGTGACAAAAACGCGTCCACACGGCATCGTGAAGGTTACAGCGGAAACAAAACTTACAATTTTGAGTGAACCAGCGCCGGAAGGTAAAGGTGTTCCACGAACAACATACGAGGACATAGGCGGACTACATGAAGAAATCCAAAGAGTAAGGGAAATGGTTGAACTCCCGCTAAGGCACCCGGAACTTTTCCAGAGACTTGGAATAGAACCGCCAAAAGGAGTGCTTCTCCATGGACCGCCAGGATGCGGAAAAACACTACTAGCAAGAGCAGTAGCGAACGAGTCGGAAGCCAATTTCTTCTCCATAAACGGGCCGGAAATAATGAGCAAGTTCTATGGCGAATCAGAAGCGAGGCTGAGAGAGATATTCCAACAAGCCCAGCAGAACGCTCCAAGCATAATATTTATTGACGAGTTAGACGCGATAGCTCCGAAACGAGAGGAAGTCACAGGCGAAGTTGAAAGGCGCGTAGTAGCACAGCTTCTAGCTTTGATGGACGGCTTGTCGGGAAGAGGAAACGTAATAGTTATAGGCGCAACAAACAGACCAAGCGCCTTGGACCCGGCGCTTCGAAGACCCGGAAGATTTGACAGAGAAATCGAAATCGGAGTGCCAGATAAGCAGGGAAGATACGAGATTCTCCAAATTCACACACGTGGAATGCCGTTGGCTGAGGATGTGGACCTTAAGAAACTGGCTGAAATGACCCACGGTTACACTGGCGCGGATTTGGCGGCGCTCTGCAGAGAAACAGCCATGAAAGCCTTAAGGCGATATCTTCCACAAATAAATCTTGAGGAAGAACGCATACCGCCAGAAGTCCTTGAAAAAATGGAAGTTAAAATGGAAGATTTTTTGAACGCTTACAAGGAAGTTACGCCGACAGCCATGCGTGAAGTCTACGTTGAAGTGCCGACAGTACATTGGGAAGACATAGGCGGACTTGAAGAGGTTAAACAGGAGCTTAAAGAGGCTGTTGAATGGCCCATGAAGAACCCTGAAATCTTCAAGAGAATGGGAATAAAACCACCTAAGGGCATACTGCTTTACGGACCGCCAGGATGCGGAAAAACACTACTAGCAAGAGCAGTAGCAACGGAAAGCGAAGCAAACTTCATAACCATAAAGGGCCCTGAAGTCTTTTCAAAATGGGTTGGAGAGTCTGAAAAAGCCATAAGAGAAGTTTTCAGAAAAGCACGAATGGCTGCTCCAGCAGTTATATTCTTTGACGAGATAGACTCGCTTGTGCCACGACGTGGACTGGGGTTCGCAGACAGCGGCGTAACCGAACGCGTGATAAGCCAACTTCTAACAGAGATGGACGGCATAGTTACGCTAGAGGACATTGTTGTGATAGCGGCAACCAACAGACCAGACATAGTGGACCCCGCGGTGCTGCGCCCCGGAAGATTTGACAGATTGATATACGTGCCTGAACCAGACGAGAAAAGCCGCCTTCAAATATTCAAAATATACACGAAGAACATGCCATTAGCAAAAGATGTGACTCTTGAAAACTTGGCGGCAATAACAAAGAACTATTCAGGCGCAGATATTGAAGCATTATGCAGAGAAGCCGCAATGCAAGCCTTAAGAAGAGACATAAACTCAAAAGAGGTCACAATGAAAGATTTTGAAGAAGCATTAAAACGAATAGGACCATCCATAACACCGGACATGGAGAAATGGTATAAAGGTTTCATGCAGCAAGTGCGGCAAGTACAGAAGCCAACAACGCCAGTCACGTAGGAGAAGAACCATGCCAGTCAAACTTTGGAAAACTCATCCCGCCCACTATTTGATATTGGAGACACTGAAAAAGAAAGGCGCAATGACAGACACAGAGCTTTTTGAACTTTTAAGCGAAGAATACAAAGACTTGGGATTCAAAGATTTTAACGAAATGCTTCTGCGATTGGAAATTGCCGGAAAAATACGTACAACATCACTTGTTCGCGGCAAAAAAAGAGTTGAACTTATAACATAGAAACGCTGATAGGCGAAAAAGCTTTTCAACGTGCTAATAAATGGAAAATTTTTCAGACGTCATAATCATTGGAGGCGGACCATGCGGTTCCTACAGTGCATGGAACCTGGTAAAAAAAAGCGTCAACGTGACGGTTCTGGAGGAACATAATGAAATTGGCGTTCCATGCCACTGCGCGGGACACTTAAGCATCAACAGCCTAAAAAATTTAGGATTTTACCCCCTACCGGGAAAAATTGTTGAAAACGTTTTTTCCGGAGCAAAGATTTACTCGCCAAGCGGCATTGAACTCCCGTTAAGATTCACTGCGCCAGTGACATGCACTGTCAACCGTTCCCTGTTCGACAAGCATATCGCGCAGTTAGCTGAAAAAGCCGGCGCACATTACTGTTTAGGCACTCGTGCTGAAATGCTTATAACAGATAATGGCTACGTGAAAGGCGTAGTAGCAAAAAGGAACCATAAAACCAAGTTTCTAGGCAAAGCAGTTCTAGACGCTGAAGGCACAGCATCAAAAATTTTGAGACAAGCAGGATTAGCGCCACCAGCCAAAGGCAAATTCGTCTATGGCGTAAACGCCGAAGTTGAAAACGTCAAAGACATTGAGAATGACACGGTTGAGGTGTTTCTAGGAAGGAAATACGCGCCTGGATTTTACGCTTGGATCATTCCAAAAGGTCAAGGACAAGCAAAAGTGGGTTTAGGTACAAAAACTGGAAACCCGAAAATGCTTCTACAAAAGTTCATGCAAAAACATCCGATTGCTTCACGAAAACTGCAAGAAGCAAAAATTCTCAGAGAAATCTACCACACAATATCTTTAGGCGGACCAATTCCGGAGACATATTCAAATGGTTTCATAACCGTCGGAGACGCAGCATCACAAGTTAAGCCAACAACAGGCGGCGGAGTAATATTCGGTTTGAACTGCGCCACAATCGCAGCTGATGTTGTTTCAAAAGCCATAAAAAACAACAACACTTCAGCACAGTTTTTAAGCACCTACCAACAACGTTTCACGAAGCTTTTAGGTTTCGATATGAAAATCATGCTTAAGATTAGAAGAGTTTTGGATAAAATGTCCGATGAGAAGCTCGACGAATTTGTACGCCTCTGCCGCAAACTTCATGTTGAAAACGCCATTAAAAATCTTGAGGAGATAGATTTCCAAGGAAAAACGCTTCTTAATGCACTGCAAAGCCCAAAGACTATAGCGTCACTCGCCTACCTGTTAATTGCGTATCTTAAGCAACAAGTTAAAATCTAACAATTTGAAAAATAAACTGTTTAAGACCGGATGGAGAAGTTGTGAGCGAATTCCGTTACAAACAAGTGATTGCCTTCCGTTCCGATTTAAAAATGAGTAAAGGAAAAATTGCAGCGCAGGCTGGGCATGCTGCAGTATCCGCAGCCGAAGAAGCCCGTAAGCGCAATAAAGATTGGCTTAACGAGTGGGTTAAAGAAGGCCAATGCAAGGTAGTTGTAAAGGTTAAAAACGAAAAAGAACTATTGGCGCTGGAAAAACAGGCAAAAGAGTTGGCTTTACCATGCGCATTAATAATCGACCGAGGATTAACTGAAATTCCTCCTGGAACAACAACATGCCTAGGAATAGGACCAGCACCAGCGGAAAAAATTGACAAGTTAACTGGAAAATTGCCGCTTTTATAAAAAAAGAGTGTTGAGGCTTAAGGGTTGCGGGTTTCTAGACTTGAGAAACTAATTGGCATTGAGGTTTATGCCACGCATTCACCCGGAATTAGCGGAGCAATAAGGCAATGTCCAGAAGATTTCATTGTTGAAGAAACGCTTGTAGACGGTTCAAAAGCAGAAATCACTCCGCCCACAAAAGAAATGCAAGCTGTCGAAGCACCTTCTCCTGTGCATCGTTACTTGTTATGTGTTATGGTTAAGCGGAACTGGGACACTTTTCAAGCCGTAAGAACTGTTGCATGGCAGTTAGGCATAAGCCTTCAGCAGATTCATATCGCAGGCATAAAGGATGCAAACGCCTTAACTGCACAACACATAACAATTGAAGGTGCCAAACCAGAGGACGTCAAAAAAATCAAATTGAAAGATGTAGAAATTCGTCCAGTAAGATATTTCAGAAACAAACTTTCGGCGTATTACCTGCTTGGAAACTCTTTTAGAGTTAATGTACGCAAAATAACCCACCCAAAAACAGTCATAAGGCAAAGATTAACTGAAATTGTCGAAGAAATTGACGCCCATGGTGGTGTTCCAAACTTTTTTGGGCATCAGCGTTTCGGCACTACACGTCCAATAACTCACCTCGTCGGAGAAGCAATCGTTAAAAGAAACTTCCGTAAAGCTGCAATGCTTTTTTTAGCAAAGCCAAGTCCGCATGAACATCCAGAGTCCAGAAAAGCACGCGAAGAACTATGGCGCACTCAAGATTTCAAAAAAGCCTTGAAAATTTTTCCAAAAAAGCTACGTTATGAACATCTAATGCTTAAGCATCTAGCAAGTAACCCAGACGATTTCATCGGAGCCTTCAAACAACTGCCAAAGAAACTGTGCATACTTTTCCCGCAAGCATACCAATCCTTTCTATTTAACAGAATACTAAGCAGAAGGATACTCTACGGGCTTTCACTGGATAGAGCAGAAGTTGGAGACTATGTTGTACGTGCCGAAATTTCAGGGCTACCGAACACTCAAGCATACAAGACTGCAAGTCAGGAATCATTATCTGAAATCAACGATGCAATAAAATCTGGAAGAATGTTTCTAGCCGTTCCACTTGCTGGATTTAGACAGCACTTTTCGGAAGGCGTTCAAGGGGAAATTGAAAAACAAATATTTGAAGAAGAAAACGTTACATTAAAGGATTTCAAAATAGTGGGGATGCCAGAGTTAAGCCTAAAAGGGGAAATGCGCACCGCTTTAACACCATTAAGAAACTTTTCTGTAAAAGAAATATCGAAAGATGAAATGAACGAGTCGAAAAATATGTTGACAGTCAGTTTCACGCTTCAGCGGGGTTCCTATGCCACAGTTTTCCTTAGAGAAGTGATGAAGCCGCGCAATCCTCTAAAAGCGGGATTTTGAATAGTCTATTGCAGCAGTTTTTCAGCTCTATTCAAAAGTTCCATTTTCTTGTTTGCATGCAGCACAGCGTTTGCAGCATATTGATGCCCATCAGCTATTCCAAATTCTTTAGTTGCTTTATCCAAAAGGTTCACTGCGCCAGGAAGCTTTCCATTATCAATCATTTTCTGCATTGGTCTGGGAACTCTGACCGAAGCTTTCACGTAGGTTTCTTTTAGTTTTCCCCACTTTGGGATTTCTTGCGGAACGTTAACAAAGCCTAAAAGGTATTTGTCGGGCTTTATTAGGCGAGTTTGATATGAAAGGAATGAGCAGAATTGTCCAATGACTTTTGTTCCCATTCCAGCGTACATGTCTTCAGCGTCAAACCATTGAATATGCGCGGTCTCTTTAAGCCTCTCACGGTAAAGCCTCCCGAGAAGTCGTCGATTAGCTTCCTTTCGCCTCTCTTCAAGAACGGCTATTTTCTCGTCCACTGCCGCGTCAATTCCTTCTAAACAAGCTTTGATTCCCAAATCTGGACCGCCCTCATAATAGCCTACAGCGCCTAAAATTTGAAGACTAGAAAATAAGGAGTCAACTTTAACTCCCAGTTTTGGAATCTCGAAAGTTTTACCTTTCTTATGAACTACGCCAGCTTTTATTGCTTCTTCAACAACCATGGCGTTTATTGATTTGAAGCCTTCTGGAATCTCTGAACTGCCAACCAGAGCCAGATAACTCAAATCAATGTTCTCTTCGTTTAATGCCTTCGCAAAAAGATAACAGCATGTCGCTCCAGAAAAGTCTGTTTCACCTTTAAAACCAAAATTTTCAAGATTCAAATCTAAAACTTTCGGGTCTTTTGGCGGTTTCGGATCGTGATGGTCAAGTATCACCGTTAGGTTTCGTCCCTTATTAAATTCAGATATGGCGTCTGCATGCGACGAGCCGATGTCAACATAAAAAATTGTCTGTGATTCCTTTGAATGCAGATCCGCGATTACTTCCATGTAGACCTTTTCTAGGCAGAATGTTTTGGCGTTTATTCCTTCACGTTCTAGGGCTTTCAGCATTACCGCAGCAGAGCACAATCCATCAGCATCATCATGATGAACTATTATAGCTTCACTTGGCGCTTCTTTCTCAATTAACGCAATCACTTTATTCGCATGCTGGTTAAACTCTTTAAAGGACATACGCCTTTCACCCTATTGTTTTTAAAATGTCTGAACGCGTTATTATTCCAACAATTTTTTTACCTCTAACAACCAAGACACCTTGACGCCTTTCAAGCAACGGACGCACCGTGCTCAAATTTGCATCCTCTGAAACTATAGGCAACGGTGGATCCATGATTCTTTCAACTTTTTCTTCAGCGATGTTTGAACCTAACCGTTGTATTATGTTTTCCTCGGTTATGGTGCCCACAACCTTTCGTCCGTTTATTACTGGCATTTGCGATATAGCGTGGCGCACCATTATCTCGCTTATTTTAAGAATGTTATCTTCTGGCTTCGCAAAAATAACACCTCTAGTCATTATATCCTTGCATTTCTTTTCTTTGCTTTCCGTTAGAACTTGCAGAATCTTGTTAACCGTTGAAAGCCTAGGGTCAACTTTTCCCTGTTCTATTTTTGCTATGTGTGCTTGCGAGACACCGACAAGCTCTGCTAATTTTTTCTGGGTTAGTTTCGCTTCGATTCTTAACCTTTTTATTGTCGCGCCCGTTATCGTCAATATAACCACCAGTTATTTTCAAATATAAAATTGATACAGCAAAGTATATATTTAATTTCCCACATACAACTGAAACTTCACATGGGAGAAATCGAGGGCACAAAATGCGAAACATAATAGTTGAAAGGTTAAAACAGACACCACTAGAAGCGCAAAGAATAGAAATCGTGGAAAGAAAAGGCCTAGGGCATCCAGATTACATTTGCGACTCAATAATGGAGCAAATCTCACTTCGCCTAAGCAGAGAATACATAGAAAAAACAGGCACGATACTACATCATAACGTTGACAAGTCCCTGCTGGTCGCCGGTGAATCCGAATTCAAATTTGGCGGTGGCTCTGTTAAGCAACCGATGCTTCTTGTTTTCGGCGATAGAGCAACAACGGAATTTAACGGCATAAAAATAGATGTAGACCAAATCGCTGTAAACGTCGCAAAAGAATGGTTCAAAAAGAACATGCGCTTCGTTGACCCGGAAAAACATGTGAAATACCAAGTTGAATTGAAGCCCGGTTCAGCCGGTCTCGTGGACATTTTCAAACGGAAGGGAAACGTGTTAGGCGCCAACGATACTTCGGCAGCCGTGGGTTACGCGCCGATGACTAAAACAGAAAAAATTGTTTTAAAAACAGAGCAATTCCTAAACTCCAAAGAGTTCAAGCAACGTTTTCCAGAATCAGGCGAAGACATAAAGGTTATGGGTTCCAGAAACAACAGCAACTTGAACCTAACTGTAGCAATGGCTTTTGTAGACCGCTACATAAACAGCGAAGAGGACTATTTCGACAAGAAAGCAAAGATTTTAGAAGAAATAGACAAGTTCGTCAGAGCAAACACGGATTTTGAAAACATAAATATTCAATTAAACACCTTGGATGTACGCGGCAGAGGTATAGAAGGCTTATACCTAACAGTTTTAGGCACAAGCGCAGACAGCGGCGACTCCGGACAAGTCGGCAGAGGAAACCGCGTCAACGGCTTAATATCGTTGAATAGGCCGTTCTGCTCGGAAGCAGCAGCAGGCAAAAATCCAGTGAGCCACGTTGGAAAAATCTATAACATCTTAACCTTCAAAGTCGCGCAGCACATTCACGCAGAAGTGCCCGAGCTTGAAGAAGTTTACATTTGGCTTTTAAGCGAAATCGGACGCCCAATAGACCAGCCGGCGATAGCCGCGGCTCAAGTGGTTATGAAGGAAAACAGTTCGCTAGACAAAGTGAAAAACAAGGTAGCAGCAGTTTTAGACTATGAACTGGAAAACATAAACAACTTCTGCATGGATCTCGCCAAAGGAAAGATATCAATTTGCTGAAACCTAAATAACAATTGCAATGGTGTTAGGAATGGCTGAAGCAAGCGAAAAACTGCCTATATCAGAATTCTACAAGGTTGTTGACTATGTCACAATTTTTAAAAGCGAAAAATGGTGGGAAGCCATAGTTGTCTTTGAATCTTTCGGTAAACGAGCCATAGGACTATACCTTTGGCAAAAACGAAACGGCAACTGGAAAAGAAAACACAAGTTCAACGTCAGAAATCTGGACGAATGGAACAAACTTAAAAACGCTATAGAAAAATTAACGCCTAAACTTTTATCAAAATAAAAATGTCTATATTCTGAATTCTTATTCTGAATAATAATCTAGAATTGAATAATTTTATTAATTCATTCACAACAAATCACAAGAAGGGCGAACCATCATGGAAAATGAACAGGAAGAACTAGAGGAAACGCAAATAAACGAAGATCAAATGGCAGAACCAGAATTTGTAGAAGAGGAACAGAATACAACTGAAGCGGAAACGGAACATAAAGAAGAAAAAACAGAAAAGAAACAAAAAATAGAAAATCAAGAAAACAGCAGCAGCTTTATACATGGACTTTCTGTGGGCTTGGGTATGGGATGCATCACAGCCTTCATAATAACGTGGATTGCGGTGTTCTTCTCCCCAATGTTGCCATCCGCAATAACATATGAGTCTATGCTTTCAATCTTCATCTATCCGATGCTTTACATGTTGGCATTAGGGCTTGTCGCTTTAACAGCAGGTGTAGTCAGAGAATATTACACCAGAAAATAGTAGACAAAAACACACTAAAGCCTTCGTTTTAAGCAACTGAATAATTTTATTAACCGAAAGTTCAAGGTATTATTGTGAAGCCGTTATGCCAAATAAAGTTAAACAATTTTTAGAGAAAATCGTTAAAGAAAAAGCTCCAGGACCGGCTGCAACGTTTTCGGCTCTGCACATGCTTAGAGCTATTGAACTTCTTGCCGAAAAACATGTAGGTCGAAACAAGCTTGCAAAAGAACTTGGCATTGGAGAAGGTGCAGTGCGTACCTTAATCAGCAGACTGAAAGAGGCTGGATTGCTTTCAACATCAAAAACCGGCTGCGCACTTACTTCTAGAGGTTTAGACTTTTGGCGAGATTACAGTAAGGTTTTTAGAAAGTTTTCGATAGAAACAAACGAGCTAACCCACGCAAAATATAATTTTGCAATGTTAGCCAAAAACTGTGGACATAACGTTAAATCAGGAATGGAACAACGTGACGCTGCAGTGAAAGTCGGAGCAGAAGGCGCCACAACAATAGTTTTAAAAAATGGACAGCTCATGATTCCGTCGGTAAGCGATAACTTATTGAGAGATTTTCCAAACGCGGCAAAACAAATTACTGGGCTTATGCGGCTTGAAGAGAACGATGTCGTTGTAATCTGCGGTTCAGATAGGTTGGATTTGGCTGAGTATGGAGTGCTTGCTGCAGCATTGACTCTAATAAAAGACTGTCATCAATAAGTGTATTTATCTCCTCCGGCAAGGATTCTCTCTAAGGCTGTGTTAAAATTTACAAAGCCCTCGTTTGTTTTCGCCGAGATTGGTATAAGGAGGAACTTGAGTCCAAGCTGATATATTGCTTTCATCATGTTTCTGCTTAAAAGACGCTTCGTCCCCTCAAGCTTATGTTCAATAGCATCTTCCAAAGCCTTCGGGTTAGCTGACCAGTCGACAATTTTGTCAGTGTCTTCTTTCGTTAGCAAATCACATTTTGAAAGCACGTGAAGTTGAGGTAGCAAAAAGCG
Source organism: Candidatus Bathyarchaeota archaeon (assembly GCA_018396675.1). Classification (GTDB taxonomy): domain Archaea; phylum Thermoproteota; class Bathyarchaeia; order Bathyarchaeales; family Bathycorpusculaceae; genus JAGTQX01. Next base: position 72,438 of record JAGTQX010000012.1, on the reverse strand, counting down.
GTTGTAAACAGCTGCTGAGAGAAACAAGTTTGACACGTAGTTCAGCGGGTTTAACGAAAATACCGAGTCGAAAAGGTAGACTATCGCTTTTGGTTCGCGTGTAAGTTCGCTTGCTATGTATGGTCCACTTGCCCTAAAAGCAAACAATTCCATCTGTCCCGGAGTGTCAACTAAAACAATGTCAGATTTCAGATTTTCAACTTCCCTTGAAATGTTTTCGATTTCGTCTGCAAGTAAATCAGCAGCCATAATCAAGGCGCCGTTGGGTCCTAAACCATACTCGTCCATAAGCGCTTCAACGTTTACATAATCTCGGGCGTCAACGTCGGGAGCATAGGGGAGCGCAAGAGCGCCCGGGTCCATATTCACTATGGAAACATCTTGTTTTGACATTTTGAGCCATTCGCTGAAAGCTGCTGTAAATAGAGACTTTCCAGATCCAGCTGTTCCGATAATGAATACAATGAACATATCTTTTACCTCTTTTAGAGACCGAATTGTTGTAGAAACAAAAAATGAGTTAAAGGGTAAAGCTTTTTCTGTTAAGATAGAATCTGCGGTGGTTGTGGTTCTTCAACTCCGTAATTCTTTTGCGTCGACATTAGAAAGATCACAATACCCACAAATACTAGAATCACTGCACCCGCTAGAAGAACAATGAAGAATGTCGAGAATGCTGTTAGGCTTATTGTTTGGCTATCTGCTCCAGCATAATCGTCATCTCCTGACCAGCTTGCGCGAATCTGGTATATGCTTGCCTCATTTACACGCCATAAATACGTGAAACTTCCAGACGCATCCGTTGTTGTTGTTCCCAAAATGTTCCATGAGTAGCCGCCAACTCTGACGTAGATTGTCACCGTTTTATTCTGCAGATTTGGTGAAATTTGCCCCGAAAGCGTTACGGTGCTTCCCTGAATAACAAAAAACGGAGATACATTTAACGATATGGTGGAAGATGCCAAAGTTTTATAGCTCGCAGACACTTGTCCAGGAGCAACTTGCTCACAATTTTCCAAAGAGATCACTTGGGGACGCTCTTGCCTCAGTTCCAAAGGGCATTCTCCAACTCTCCAGCTTTCTCTCCAGTCTTCCGTGCCAGCCGTGCATTCAGCTATGTAATATTTCACGCCGTCTACGGTCACGTAAGAGACTGGAGTTCGGGCATACTGCGGATTTTGTGGAAGATTAACGCCAATGTTCATGTGCGCTTTATCCTCGTAAAGTAGAAGAACAACATCGACTCCGCCGGCCTTTATTATTGAAGCAGCAATATAACTGAATAAGTCGCAGTCACCCTTGTTTTCAACAATTGTTTCCACGGGATATTTAATTGGCAAAGTGACGTTATATGGTATCTGGTGCACAAGCATTAAGGCACCGTTTGCAAATTTTTCATCATCACCACCGTATATTTCACGAAGCCTATCAGCAATCGGCCTTAAAGCATATGGAGTAACAAACTTGGCGAAATCTTCAACTGAAACCTGCCTATGGCTGGCTTCACGATAGTAATCGTAAAGCGACTGAGAAACGACGACATTAAGCATGTATTGTATGGAACCGTCTGGTCTGTCCAAAAGAGCGTAAGAGCGCGTGTAGCTTGCTGAGAAACCTTGCGGAACCAAAAATAAAAAAGCCGACAGAATCAAGATTGTCACATATATGCTGGAAATTTTCTGCCTCATTTTGCTCTAGGAGATTGCTGTCGTACAGTTTTATGGCGTTTATGAACCGTCAATTCATAGTTAAAAACAATTTTGAGGTTCGGTTGCTCTGGAAACCCGGATTTTCAATCATCATGTATCAGCGTCTAGCCTCCCCTCATCGCAACCTAATAATCAGACAGGTTAAAACGGAATAAAATTTTCGTTAAAGCTTATTCTTTAAGTTTGACTTTGCCGCCTTTCTGTTTTATTAGTTCTGAAAGTTGGATTATGGCTTTTCCAAGGCGGTCTTTCGCAGCTTTAGGGTTCTTCGTCGTTGTAGACATGTGAATTTCAATATGGGGCTTTTTCTCTGCGCCTCTTGGATGTGATTTTATGTAAACGTAAGGGTTGTCATGCATCGTCTTGTCAATTAACGGAGCCAAAGTTGACTCAACAATGTTGTCTGCATAAATGCTAGCCTCGAAAAACATTAGCCCTTTGGACTCTTTTTTCAGCATTGTCGCAACGTAGCCGTCGAAAATCGCTTCCATTTCCGAAGGAACCCCTGGCAACACGATTATGTCGGTATTGTCAACCTTTATTTGCACTCCTGGCGCTGTGCCCACAGGGTTTGGTAAAGGTTCTGCTCCTTCTGGAAGTTTTGCCATTTTGACTCTGGGGGGTGTTAACTCTGCAGAGTCTATTCTGCCAGCTTTAACGTATGCGTCATATTTCTGCTTAACCATTTGCAAGGCTTTATTGTTAAGTTCGAGTTTGAATCTTAGGGCTTTTGCTATTCCTTCTAAGGTTTTATCGTCAAAGGTTGGACCTAATCCGCCAGTGGTTATTATAAAGCGAGGTTTCCGCTGTAGTGCCTCGCGTAGAGCGTTTGCTATTTCTTCAACGTCATCGCCTACAACCGTTATCCTCTTAACGGCAACCCCAAGCGTGGTTGCGCGTTTTGCAAGCCATTGAGCGTTTGTGTTCAATGTTTTGCCTATCAAAAGTTCGTTGCCAATGCATATTATTTCCATCTGCACACTCATGTTTATCTCCATTTACCCTCTGCAAAAAAAGAGAGAAACTTACCTTTTATGCTATTCGCTAAGCCACTTGAACATGGCACCCTATTACGCGCGCCAATTGGTCGATAACCTCATGAATATAAGCACGTGAACATTAGAACCAAGGAGGAGTTGATAAAAATGAAAGAACCCGAAGGAAAATTGGAAAGAAAGCCAAGAATAACGGTAGAGCTCAATAATCAAAAATTAGCTAACCGGGTGACCCTCAGAGCATACTATTTCTCGGTTAACCTAGACGAGAATACTCAAAATAATATGCGCTAATAAAAGGGCGTATTTAGTTTTTAAAAGCGGCTATTTTTTCTTGCTACAAAAACACATGGCGAATTCTCCCGCATCTTCCCTCTTTTTCTATGTGATTCGTTTAAAGGGTTCATAAAATTGTTTTGACCGCTTGGTATCCTAGTTTTTGGTGAGATTGCGACGTTGTTATGATGAGAGGCTGTGGAAAACTGAGCTTCCCTAAATGGGGTGATAGTGAGGATACCCTCGACTGAAACAAGGGCATGGACATGACTAGACATTTTTACACAACTTAGCTAGGCTAAAAGCGTAAAAATGCTATTCTTGGGCTGTTTTAATGTAGGATTTTTCTGCTAAGTAGGCGATTATAATGTTTCGGATTTTCTCTGCGTCTTTTGTTCCAAAACCCTTGATTTTTTTGAGGATTTCGTATTGTTCGTCGTCTAATGTTACCATGATGCGTTTTACCATTTTCTCACCTGTTTCTAACTAATTTCTAACGAAAGCGAAATATTTAAATATTTCTTCTTACTTGTTTATTACTCAAAAGCAATAAAGGAGTAAGATGAAAATGAATGATCTGGTAACTGTTAGGGGCCGCAAACATATCCGCCTTGGCAAGATAACTTTCGCGGCTGTTGAGCCCACAGCTGATAGTTTAATGAATGATAAAAAATTTGTAGAGAAGGTTAAAACCGCCTATAGGGTTCAGGTTGAACTTAACCATGGCTGGGGATTTACAGTTCGTCATCGAGGCTTCGTTATCCGCTTCGACTTACAAAACTCGACAGGTTACAAGTTGCCGCGCGTATATGAAGGCCATGTTTTGGAAGAGCCGAAAACGGTTCAGCTAAGCCTTCTCGAGGTGACTGGGCTGTGAAGGTTCTAATTAAACGAGGGAAAAAAAGTTGGCTGTTATATTGGAAGCCTCTTAGGGGTAAGCGTTTTTATCCTATCAACTATGCGAATTTGGCTTTTGTCGGAGCCTTAGAGGAAATTCGTCGTAAAATTAACCAGCTTCTGGCTGGAAAAGCTTCAAGCGTCGAGTTTGAAGCCCACTACTGCAAGGCTACGAAGGTTTTAGCATTATGGGCTTAGAGGGTTGTCCGTCGTTGGAAAAAGCCGATATTTTGAAGATTTTCTTAAAGAGTTTCAGCAGGGCTGAAGGTTTTGTTAAACCGGAGTGAAGGCGTCTATATTATCCGCTTGCCGCCAGAATTATACGCGTGTCTGGAGCGTTTTGCCAGGTTTAAACGTTTAAACAGTGCTGAAGAGGCGGCTTGTTACGCTTTGAAAAAGTTTTTGGAACATCAAAGTTTTTACGAAATTGAAAAACGTGATTTAAGCTATTATCTGCAAAACTCGAAGATGGTGAAGGTTATACGGTATTTAAGCTGTGGCAGCGGCTCACTAGGCCAAATCGCACGAGCCATAGGCGTAAACGACTATGATAGAGTTAGGCAGATTGTCGGAAAGCTCCAAGCCGCCGGAATCGTTTTAGTTTCACGTTTTGGAAAACGCGGCTACCTAGTGACATTAAACCATAGCAGCCCCATCACCCAAAAACTCCTCGAAAATTTAGAATCTTGGTATGAAGGAAGCCGTTAACGAGGGCCATATTTAGCGTAATTTCTGTTCAGCTTCCATAATTTTATCAAACAGTCTGAGGGCCTCTTGGTCGCTTAAAAGTTTGGCCGCTCTATGCAAATCAATAGCTCTCCTCAAGGCTAAGCTGGTCTTTTCAACGCTTTCCATACAATTGGCTATAATTGTTTCAAATTCTACTGCAGAGTATAATTCTGCCGCTTTCATTGAACGAACTTCTTTAATCTTTTCGGAAAGTTGCATTATATTTTTAACATACTCTTCAACTATAAGCTGAAGGTTCTTTAGAGTATCAGTATCCAAGTTTGAATCAATTAATTTCGCAATTTCACTTGAAAGGTATGTAAAATATGTTTCAATGTCATTAATTTCTAAAGCTTTTACAAGTCTTAAAAACTCATCACCAACTATACTAAGAAGTGCTGTTATTTGTTTAAGCACATTTAAAAGTCTTCCAATGTCTATTTCCCGATTTAGCCTATAAACAGTCCTTCCAGTTTCGTCCTTAGTTTTCACAATCCAACCCATTTTAATTAGACGATTTAATTTTTCGTTTAATGTCTGCTTAGTTGTCTTAAATTTAGGGTTCTTTACGAATATTTTTTCCAGCTCTCGCCATGTAGTTTCCTTTTTTATGCAGAAAAAGGTTATAAGCCGATAATATAAACCGGCTCCAAAGTTAATTAATGGTAAACGAGGGTCAAAGAAGGTTATTGTTAGTTCTGTAAATTCATGATCGCTCTTTTTGTTTTTCTGGTTGTTCAAATCGATCCCTTGACTAATAGTCTAAGGCAAAACATTTTTATAAAAGTTTAGTCTAGAATTACACCAAAAGTCAAGAAATAGACTAACAGTAAATTAGGTGATAGTTAAGTGAAAACCAAAAGAAACAGTAAAATTAGCATCTTGTTAAACCGCCATGAAGTACAACTACTCGATCACTGTAGTGAAAAGCTAGGCCTAACACGCCATGACTTCATAAGATACGCATTGAGAAATGAGTTTGAAAGATTAGGCCTTTTGAGAAAGGTGTATGCTGACGGATTCGGCCTTGTGGGAATGGTGTATGATGCTTCTGACATTGACGTTACGCGATGAACGCGGCCGATTCATTAAAGGCACAGCGCCTGGGCCGGGAAGACCAAAAAAGAAGACGTTGAACGAGAAAGACTTGCCTTTATGGAGTTATAAGCTTCTCAGAGAGGCTTGGCTAACATTCCGCTTGACGCAAAAATACAACTGGCTTGGCATTTTAAAATGTAAATGTGGAAATGATGACCCGCAAATGTTTGATTATGAGTTACATCGGGGCAGGTTTCGGGCTAGATGTAAAAAGTGTGGCTGCTGGAACGACTTCAAAGAGAAACACATGTGGTTCGCTGAGCCTTTGCTTGGCGATTTATCACGGATGGATAGAAGGCTTGTCAAGCTGCAGAGGGAGGGAAAAATTTGAAAAGGTTGCACGCCACATTTCAACACGGTTTTCGCCGTTTTTTGGAATATACTGGTAGAGAAAAATGAGAGGGTGTGTTGATGAATGATGTTATCGAAGCTGCAAGAGACTATTGGACTTTAGGGCTTCCGGTTGTTCCTTTGAAAGGCAAGCAGCCGCTTGTTGAATGGGGCCGATGGCAGACGGAGCCTCAAACCGAGCAAGACTTTAACGGGTTTCCATGGGGTGAGGCGGATGGATTCGCTATAATCTGCGGTTCAAAAGCCAAAAACGGCTTATATTTTGGGGCTGTAGATTTTGATGTAAAGAATGTTTGCCAAGAGGCTATAGAAAAAGGGAAGCAAGCCCTCAAAAACATGCCAGTAACCCAAATAGAAGAGACTCCAAGCAAGGGGCTACATTATATATATTGGGCTAGAGAAAAACCGAAGTCAATCAGCGCCTATCATAACATTTGCGGCCTGGAGCTTTTAGGTGAAGGCAAACTTTGCATTATGGTGCCTAGTGCAGGCTACAGGCGGTTGAACGACAATAACCTTACAGAAGTAGCTAATCTTGAAGTTGTCTTTTATGATACTCTCCGCAGAGTTGGTGTCAAAGTTGAAGTTGAAGGCTGGTTTAATCGCGAAAAACCCATAGAGGGTTATAAGGGGTCTGATCCACCATGTATAAAGGCTTTAATTCAGGGTGCTGCGGAAGGGCTTAGAAACGAAACGGCCATTCGGCTTGCCTCTTATTTACTCAATTTCAAGGGGGTCAGTAGGACTAAGGCTTTTGATAAGTTAAAAGCTTGGAATAGTCGTAACCGGCCGCCTTTGCCAAACAGAGAAGTTGAGGCGATTTTAAAGTCTGCTGAAACCCACGGCTACATCTATGGTTGCGACGATCCGCTGCTAAAAGCTAACTGTAAAGAGGCTGAATGTCCCATTCAAAAAGGCCATAAGAAAATCATTAGGACTCCATCGGCTGAATTGCCAGACGGCCGCTTAATTGAGGAAGCATTCGACGGTAAGGATGTTTCCTTTCTAGTTTACGATCCAAAAACGGGCTTAACGGAGCAAATGGAGCAAATAGAGCTTGAAGACTGCATTTACAAGCCCATTAAAAACCCAGACGTAAAGAACTGCTTAACACTTCTGCCTAGCATGGTTGAGGAGTATGAAAGTGAAGAAAAACTATTCCAAGAAGTCATAGACTTTTTGAATAAATGGCATGAAAGCCCAAACGAGTTTGAGCGTAAACTTGACGCCCTCTATGTCTTCCTAACTTACGTTTATGATTTGCTGCCACGGCTCCCCTACCGTAGGGCTTTAGGCCCTTATGGACGTGGAAAGTCCGCTTGGCTTGACACGGTTGGCTCAATATGTTATCGGCCCATAATATTGGCCGGATGTGACACGGACAAGGCTATAGTAAGACGCATTAACCTTTGGCGTGGAACAGCTCTAATAGACGAGGCTGACTTTGATAAGTCAAGCCTCTACGCGTTTATTGTGAAAATCTTAAACATTGGCTATGACAGGCGGCTCGGCCATTATACTAGGGCTGACGACATAAACCCGCAGAAAACCATAAGCTACAACGTGTTTGGTCCTAAGCTTCTAGCCACGCGAGAGGAATTTCGCGATAAAGCTTTAGAATCCAGATGCCTCACCTTTATTGCCCGCGAGAAAAGTAAGCCGATGCCCTTGTATCGTGATAAAAAGTTTTTGGTGGAAGCTCAAGCCCTTCGCAATAAGCTGATTTTATGGCGTTTTCGCAAGTATAATGAGTTAAAAACCAAAGTTGAATCCCTTGAAACCCCAGAAATCGAGGCTGAGCTTAATGTTTCAAGCAGCCGGATTAAAGAGGTTTTGGCACCATTGATTTTGTTGAACCTAGGATTCAAAGAAGCGATAAACGAGCTAGCACAAGAGCTTGAAGCCCAAATTAAAGCGTCAGATCCAGACTGGCAACTTGAAGAACAATTCAACGAGGCGCTTTCTAAAATCCTGGACTGGGTGACAGGTCAGACAGGTGAGACAGGTGTATTGGTGAGCCCCCGGGAGAAAACTTTGTTTAGTTTCGGGGAACAAGACAAGGAAACGTTTCAACCATATTTGAGGAAAGAGGATGAAAAGACTGTTATCCGCGTGCCTCTAATTAAAATTGCTAAAACAATCTTTGATGATCCGAACCCGGATGAGAATGAACTTAAAAGTTTAAACCAAAAGTTGTCCCGAATTGCTAAAACAAGACTTGGACTTAAAATCATTAAAAGTCATGGTAAACGTTTTGTAGAGTTGCCCCTCACCTATAGACCTGTCCAACCTGTTCAACCTGTCACCCTAAAACGAATCAAAATCATTGAACTTGATGACAGCCATCCGCTTGAAAGAGTTGAAGCCCCTACCGAAGAAGAGGCAATAATTGAGGAGTCCTCTGAGAGAGCTGAAGGCGAAGGTGAACGTAAGCCTGGAATACGTCTTGGAATGCTGCGTTGGGTCGGGCTAACCGCTAAAATTCCTAATGTTTGGGCTTGGAAAGCCGTCGAGTTTACGCGAAAGTGTAACCGCAACCTACCTATGAATCTAACGTTTCCAGACGGAACCGAAATTAAAGTTAGAGGTCCTCTAACATGGTTCTTAGCCCGGATTAAAGCCCTTGAACATTTCGGAAAAATGCGGAAAGAATCCAGCCTAACAAGGGATTCTACAGTTCCCGGCTGTATAGGCACAGGTAAGCCCATACCGCCTAACTCATGCGAAAGCTGTCATGGAGACCTGTCATGTTTTGATCTTCCAGACTTCAATGTAAAATTAACTCAACAATTTAGAAAAATTATAAAAGTCCGTAAAGGGTTACGATACGCGGATATCAATATATATTTATGCGAAACGCCTTACAGGTTGACAGCCCAGGGCCAAAGGGCTTTATGGCGTTTCGTAACCAGCTACATTTTAGAACATAAAGCCAACAAAAAAATTTTCAAGCAGTTTTTCGGAGTAACCGACGACTGGGCCAGCTTCACAATTATAAAAAACGATTTGGAAATTGTCCTTAATCAAATTCTAGATTTGCTAACGGTCAAGGGGCATGTTTTTCCATGTGTAGAAACGTTCAGAAGCTCCCATAAACGTTTTTGCCATTTCAACACCGGAGGGTTGAAAAAATGAGGTTTCCTATAAATCACATTTTTTCTTGCTTAAATTTGCGAATGGGTTGTAAGGCGTTTGCCTTCAGCCCCGCAAACCCGAAAAATGAAAGTGAGGTGACGGTAAATTTTGACGGATAAAAAAATCGAGCAGATACAGCGAAAACAGGAAGAGCGTGAGCGCATGGAGTTTGAAGCTTTAATGCAGGCTAAATGGCGGCTTCAACCATACCAAGAAAAAATAGCCGCGGAGTTGTTGGCGTTTTTAGCGGAGAAGCTGCCTAAAATCGAATTGCCATCCTATCGGCTGAGGTTATATTGGATAGACAAGCAGCTTCAGAGAGAATTCGAGGAAAGGCTAAGGGCGAAGGGGTTATTGTAGGAGGCAGAGGAATGGAGGAAATTCGACATTTAGAGGTTGAAAAACGGAGGAAACTTGAGGAACTCTTCCAGAAAAGGCAGGCTGAACTTCAGCAGCAAATCAACTCTTTAGAAAGTGAACTTTCAAAAAGACAAGCCGAAATCGAGGAGCTGAAACGGGCGTTAGAGAAGCTAGAATTCAAAAACGTTGACTTAGCCGTTGTAAAGTTTTTTCTGGAGAAAACTTTGCAGTTTAATTATCAAGCAGAGCTTAAGGAATGGCAAACAGCCGTAAACAAGCTTAAAACGGGCATAGAAACATTAAGCAGGGAAGTTCAAGATTTATCGGAGAAGGCTAAGAAAATTTACGAGAAAAAAGAAGTCTATGATAAAAACATCATTTTTTACTTCGAAGGCTTGATAGACGCTGACGGTTCAGAACTGACAATAAAATGTCCAAAATGTCAAACAGAGTTCAAATGGGATATGAGAAATGTCGGCTTATTCCAGAATATACTCTCATGTCAAAACGAGAATGAGTTTCGCAACATCTACCGTCTTGTTGGAGACAGCCATCCCGTCTCATGTCCCCACTGCTCAAACACAATTCAAGTTAGAATTGAACGTTTAAAATTTGAAGGGAGGTGAAAAAATGGGGAAGGATAAGCAAAGACCCTGGGCCTCCTTCGACATGGATAAGCCGCACACTGAAGGCGAGCCGATGGTTCGACAGCCCGGCACATATTCCATAAGTCCAACAAAAACTCCGATACATCATGTTGACATGGAACTAACGAAGCCAAACAAACTGAAAAGAGGTGAGTAAAATGGCTGAAGATAAAATTCCATCAAGCCCTGACAGCCGACGTTTCAAGCCGGCTAAAGTTGCTGGTGCTTCGCCCGTTATGGGCGGGCCTCAGACAGGCGGTTATATTGAGCCCGCAAAAAATGAGATACCTACGCCCAAGCCGCCCTCAGAAATTCCTAGAACTGTGAAAAGAGATGATAAGTAATGGTTGAAGAAACGGCTGGAGAGGCATTACTAGGTGAGGAAGTTGAAAAACCAGGCAAATCCAGTTTATGGCAATACATGGCTGTAGTTGACGAGCGAACTTGTTTAGGCTGCGTTCAATATGACGGGATGATTTTCACATGGGAAGAAGCATTATCGCTTTTCCCAAATTTAAGCCTCACCGGCGACACATGTAGCGTTAATCAACATCCTAACTGTCGCTGCCAACTTTTAAAAATAGCTGAAGGCACAGAGGCTGAAGGTGTTGAAGCTGGAGAGGCCGGAGAAGCTGGGTTCCTCTACTGGCCTTCAGCGAGAATGACTCGGACTACGCTTGGAGCAGCGTTAGCACTCGCTCGTGGCAGATCCACCAGCGCAATGTATCGTAGCCTTTCAATGATGACTTATTTCCTTACAATGGCTGGAGTTCCATCTATAGTCGGTGTTTTAATGTTTCAAATGGTAATTTTAGCCATTGAAGTATACATGCAACAGCTTGCAGAAGAGGAGAGGAGAAGGCGGGAGGAAGAATATTTACGGGAAAGACAGGCTATTTTGGCTGAAGTTCAAAAACTTTTCAACGAGTTGAAAGCTGAATTAAACCGAGACAAGGAAGAGGAACGCCGCAAAGCCTTGAAGGACGTCCGGGAGTTAAGCCGCACACTTATACCCACAACATAGGGGGCGATGAAAATGAGAAAACGAGAAGTCTCCACACAGCTTGCAACCGCAATCTCACAAGTGGAAAAGGGCTTAGCACATCTGAATAACTACAACATTAAAATAGCAGCTTTAACCTTAAACCAAGCCCTGCAAACACTGTTACAGCTTCAAAACAGCCTGATAAACCCGAAAAACATGGCAAAACTAAAGGTTCAAGAGAAGCTGAAACAAGTTTCCATGAGGCAGCGTTATTTAGCTACAACATAGAGAGTGATGAAAATGATGATGTTGGCAAGCTCTGAGCCCGTAAATGGAAGGCTATGATTGCCCCATGGCAACTGATTTAGGGCATAAAAGAGCGCATATAAAATGGAAGGCGAAAGCGAAAAACCCTCATTTTCCGCCTATGAATATGCCAAAATGTGTTCATTGACAGCTGACGCCATAAAAAAAGTTACAAAAGTATTGGAAAGGCTGCAGAAGGCTGGAAATCATAAAGACGCCATGCTACTGCTTCAAGCCTTGGACAACCTTAACCGTGTAAACATGAAGCTTCAAACGCTTGGAAGGGTTAAAGCACGACGACAAGCTGAGAAAACCTTGGAAAAAGCAAGGCAAATTTTAGGTGAAAAATAGGGGGCTAGAAATTCCAACAGTTGGAATTTAGCGAAAAATTCTGCGGAGAGGTTTAACAAAACTTGAGAACCTATATTTTCACCCCTAAAGAGCTGGAAGCCATAGAACAGTTTATTCAGACGCGAAGGCGAAACCCAACCGTAAACAAGATAATGTATTACCTCAAACATAACGACAGATTATGGATAGACATCCGCCTTTTCCTCGAACTTAAACGCCTAGCCCACTATAAGCCTGATAAAAGCAGACCTAAAATGATGCCTGGAAGGCCGCCTAAAATTTGAAAAGGTGTTTAAAACTTTATGGATGAGGCTCCCGCAATAGGCCAAACGGAAAAACCCGTTACGACGGACATAGGCTTATCCGTCGTAGATTTAAGCCTTAAATGTCCAGAATGCAGTTCAAAAAGGCTTTACAGGGATGGGCTGCGCTATTTAGCTGACGGTCAAACCGTTCAACGCTACCTATGCAGGGATTGCGGTTTACGCTTCTCCTGGCCTAAAGCTGAAAGGCAACATGGAAGCAAGAATTTAAAAACCCATGAGGGGCATAATGAGAAGTGCCGAGTAGGCGCTGAGGGCTATAGGAGCCAAGCGAAAAACTCGGCGGCCAAGGCGATTGCTTTGGCTGAAGTAGATGGGAAAACGACAAGCGGGCTTAATGCGGGAGCCACATCAGTTACGACAGACAAAGCCGACGTCAAAGGAAAACTTGTTGAATTCATGTGGTGGCTGAAACGAAACGGAAAAACAGAGTCAACCATTCAAACACGCACATCAGTGTTGAAGCTTCTAGCAGAAAAAGGCGTTGACCTGCTTAACCCTGAAAAAGTGAAAGAAGCTATAGCAACTTATGAATGTTCAACTGGAACCAAACGGGTAATGGTTGACGCGTATAAAAGTTTCGCAAAATACATGAACATCCCATGGGAACCGCCAAACTATAAACCCATGCAGAAAATCCCATTCATTCCCTTGGAAAGGGAAATTGACGATTTAATAGCGTGTAGTTCTAAAAGAACCGCTGCTCTGCTTCAAATATTAAAAGAGACAGGGGCTAGACTTAGCGAAGCTCTAGAACTTAAATGGACAGACATAGATTCTGAACGCAAAGTTGTAAGGATTGAAGCAGAGAAAGGAAGCAACTCGAGAATACTCAAAATAAGCGACAAACTGTTAAACATGCTGAGTAAACTGCCTAAAGAAGACATAAAAATCTTCGGTGGAAAAGCTAAAAAGAACTCCTACATTGAAAGCCTTCGTAAAGCAAGGAAAAAAGCCGCTTTTAAACTTCAAAATCCTAGACTTCTACAAATCCATTATCACATACTTCGCCATTGGAAAGGAACCATGGAATACCATAAAACCAAAGATCCATGGCATGTTAAACGAGTGTTAGGCCATAAAAGCCTCAAAAGCACAGAAATATACATCAACATTGAACAAGCAATATTTGAAAACGCCCCAGAAGAGTTTCACGTTAAAGTCGCACAGACTCCAGAAGAAATTAAAGCGTTGCTAGAAGTTGGCTTCGAATATGTATGCATAAAAGACGGCTTAATGTTCTTCAGAAAGCGCAAATAGATGATGTAAACTATGAAAAAGGGTTTACTTTCTGCAGATTTCAACTATTTTTTCTTGCTAAGCCACCATTTCAAGTATTCTTTTCGCCGTTTTTCTTTCTCGTCTTCCTCGCCTTCATTTGGAGACCTGAGTTTTTCCTTTAACTCAATCAGTTCCTG
>JAGTQX010000012.1:0-58849 GCA_018396675.1 Candidatus Bathyarchaeota archaeon | reverse complement strand
GAAAATTGGAAAGAAAGCCAAGAATAACGGTAGAGCTCAATAATCAAAAATTAGCTAACCGGTGACCCTCAGAGCATACTATTTCTCGGTTAACCTAGACGAGAATACTCAAAATAATATGCGCTAATAAAAGGGCGTATTTAGTTTTTAAAAGCGGCTATTTTTTCTTGCTAAGCCACCATTTCAAGTATTCTTTTCGCCGTTTTTCTTTCTCGTCTTCCTCGCCTTCATTTGGAGACCTGAGTTTTTCCTTTAACTCAATCAGTTCCTGTTGTGTGACTGAAAGTCCACAGCTTTGACAGACATAGTGTTTGGTGGCTATTATGTAGAGCATTTCTCCTCCGCATTCTGGACAATATGGCATCTTAATCACTGTCTGCCTCTAGAAAGGTGTGGACTTTAAGAAATAGCTTTCGATAAGTTTCGGGTTTATGTTATGAAGTTAGTTAACCCAGCATCTTTCGCTAATTTTATTGCCGCTTCCATCTCTTCCCTAGTTAATCTCCGCCGCAATTCTGGAACTTCGTACGCGCGCCATTCAGGTCTGTACTGAAACATAACGTTTACACGCGTCTCTCCGCCAAGGTTTTCAGCTATCCATTCAAGTATCGGCTTTGTGCAACATTCCAAGTGATTTGGCAATACCAAGACGCGTATTATTAGTTCACCGTATTCATTTGCAGTTAGATGATTCTGTGTGCAAACTTTCCAATAATCAGGCGCCTCTGAAATCTGCGTAGCACATTCACCTGGTCCATACTTGAAATCTAAGAGATAAACATCAGCGAACCCGGCTAAAAGCCGTGCTGTTTCCTGGCTATAGTAAGCGTTTGAGTTCCAAACCACTGGAATGTTCACATTCACATGTTTGAATGTTTCAAGCCACTGCTTCAGCCATGGAGTTGGTTCTCCGCCAACAAGGTTTGCGTTTCTGCATCCGTTTTTATGTAGGGCTTCGACTTCTTTAGCCAGTTTTTCCAGCGGGTAAACTTCGCCTTTATCTACCCACTGCGATATTGTCCAATTTTGGCAGTGTTTGCACCGCATTGTGCACCCCATTGCGAATATTGTTCCAGATGGAACTAGCTCCGGTTCTTCGCCCATGTGCTCAAATATGCTTGAAACCGTTAATTCTGTTCCACATTTACAGAATCCCAAATGGCCATTAAGCCTATTAACACCACATTTTCTAACACAAAAATGGCATTCTTCAAGAATCCGTCTTGCAATCTCGATTTTAAGGTCTAAGTAAGATTTTGACGGTTGAGGTATGTCTTCCAAATTTTTTTGTTCAGTGTCAATTTCTTTTTCAAGTTTGTAAAAGTCGCGTGTCAAAGAAGAGTGTCTTTGCCAAAGCGTTTCCAGCGAATCATCCTTGTTAAAGTTGGCAAAAATTTTTTTGGCTATTTGGAATTTCGCGGGTTTTTCGCCTTGCATTACGTTGAAGTATCTGGCCAAACTTCGTTTGACTGCGTCGTCGTTCAAAACTGCCATGGAGTCTGGTCGGAGATAACGCCACATTTCTACTCTCTAGATATTATGCAACAAACCTTCTGGATAAAAATGTGTCTTTTCTGTTTTCAAATTTCAGAAGAGCGCGTAGGGGTATGAGTAACCGCTCGCATGTAATTTTCCCTTAATTGGAATTTCACGCCCGCACACTGGGCAACGCATGTCCTTGGTCAAATTCCATTTTGTTATTTCAAAACTGAACCGTTTAATTAAAAGCTCGTTGCAGTTCGGGCAATAAGTATTTTCAGCTGGATGCCCTGGAACATTCCCTATGTAAACGTAGTTTAAACCAGTGCTTTTAGCTGCCGCGTAAGCTTTTTCCAAGGTCTCCACTGGCGTTGACTGAACATTCGTAAGCTGATAGTCTGGATGGAAACGTAAAAGGTGGAAAGGAGTGTCTTCACCAAGCATATCTCTTATCCACATGGCAAGATCTCTTACGCGGTCTATTGAATCGCCAATTTTGGGCACGACAAGGTTGGTGATTTCGATGTGTATGCCGCTGCGTTTCATCTCCTTCAAAGCCACATAAATAGGCTCGACGGATGGAACAGAAGAGAAGCTTTTGTAAAAGTCCGGGTCGCCGCCACCCTTAAAGTCTACAGTTGCAGCGTCCAAGTATGGTGCAATGGTTTTAACAGCTTCTGGCGTCATGTATCCATTAGTGACGAAAGTGTTAAAAAAGCCAACTTGACGCGCAAGCTTTGCAGTTTCATAAGCATACTCAAAAAATATTGTTGGCTCTGTATAAGTGTAGCTTATTCCTTGACAACCATTATCCATTGTAGCTTTAACTACTTCTTCTGGAGGAAAATCTCTTCCGGCGATGTTTTTTTCTTGGCTTATCATCCAGTTGTCACAGAATTGGCAGCGAAAGTTACAGCCCATGGTTGCGATGGACATTACGGACGCGCCGGGATTAAAATGTGAGAGCGGTTTCTTGCCTATAGGATCTACGCAGGCGGAGATAGCTTTTCCATAAACAAGCGATTGCAAGACGCCGCCTTCATTCTTTCTCACAAGACAGAAACCTGTGCCGCCATCCTTTATGATGCATCTTCTACCGCATAGATTGCATTTAACCTTCTTGTTTTCAAGTTTCTCATAAAGCATGGCTTCATGCATGCTCATCCCTCTAAAGCGTATAAACCCTCAACAGTCCAACAATGGATTTCTCTCAAATCGCATCAGCTATTTTATACGAAAACTAACAACTAATTTAAACGTTTCAGCCCTAAAGTGCGAATTTTGGGTTACTTATTTAGTTGAGGTGTAATCTCGAAAACAAACGGGGGCGTAGATGTCTTAATGTCTAATTCTACATTGAGTAAACCTTCCAGAAAACCAGCCCATATTTCGGTTTCGCTTATGAAAGGCGCTTTTATCAGTATATACTTGTCTTTTAGATAGAAGTCGCCGAAACCTTGAATGCGTAGCCGTTTAAAGACTTCAAGCCATTTTTCTTGATTTGTCGTTTGGATGCCGAGGGTTGCTTCCATTGAAACTTTCGCCGCTTCGCCCATTTTTCGACCAATTTCCCGCCATTTTTCTTCCGGAATATTTTGAATCAGAATGTTCAAGAGTTCTATGTTTATGAAGGCTATGCGACTTATTCCACAATAGTATTCGCCTGGAAAACGCCAATCATAGATCATCATGCTTCTGTAAACGTCAAGCATTTTAGAAATCAGAGGCTTAATGCCAGGCTCCTTTCCTTCACTAATCAGTTTGTCAATAAATTCCCGTTCTTCTTTTTCGAGAATTATTGTCGTTCTTCTTGCAGCTTCGTCCTTTTTTAGAATTTCCTCTATTTTCTCCTTATCTTTCTGCATAAATAGTATATCTTTTAGCATATCTTATATGCTTTGCTCCAAAACAGAAAGACCACACAACCGAACCCTTTTTAACATCCTTTCTCAACTATTCATTATTGCCGATGAAGAGCTTCACTGCTGAATTGATGATGCTCCCTGGGGTATCTGAGGCAAAGCCGTTCAAGAAATAACCTTTTTACTTATTAAGTAAAGAAGCAAAACCAAGCCAATTATGAACAAAACGAAACTTAAAATCATAGAAAACGCATAATCCAAATCCAGAACCTTCCAGAAAACGAGAACAGCATAAGTTGGTCCGCCAAATATTAACAAAACAGAAAACAACGTAAGGAACGTTCTCCAAAATTTAGAACCCAAATCAAATCCAAACGATTTTTTCTCGCCCAAGTTTACCGCCCTTTTTCTACAGCTTACAGCATTTCATAGAATTAACATTTTCCTTATAACCCTTCCTTCATCTCGTTCCCAAGCGCCTTCATAAGAAACTTGAAAACCGAAAACCCGGCTCCACGGTCAGCCTTAAACCCTGTAGTTGCTCCAAGCAAGCATACACCGTCTAATCCCCGTTCCTTAGCCATCCCAAGCAGCAAACCAGTAGCACCAACCACCCGCCCCTTAACGTATAGTTTAGCGCCTTTCTCCATAAACTCCATAGCAAGTCTAGGTGATGTAGCCGCGACATAAACCTGCGCATTATTTTCAGCAGTCGGCACACCACCCATCGTTATGACTAGACTGCAACCATGCTTCACTACAGAGTCCAATATTTCGCTACATATTTCATAATGCGCAACAACATCCTCAAACGACGGTTGCGTGTCACCAGTCATTATTATAAAATCGTTTCGTTCCATAGGCGCAGCGTAGAACTCATATTTTGGCAAACGACAAACACCACCAGAATCAACAGAAACATAATCAGGAAAATAAGGCGCATAAAACTCAGCGAAAGGCTTTGCTCCGCAAAACTTTATCAAAAGATGTGCAGCAATCTTCCCAACATTCCCAAAACCAGGCAGCCCTTGAACAAAAATCGGATTCTCAAGCACCGGAGCGAAAATCTCATGGAAATACGGCCGATCCATAACAACCAACCACGCTCGATAATGCCAAGATGCAATAATAAAGCTTTCCAAATATCCTAAAAAGATTTAAGAGAGTTTTCGGTTCACCATACAATCAGCGGGGTGGGGTAGCCAGGATTAACCCGCTGGGCTCATAACCCAGAGATCGGTCGTTCAAAAAGAGGACAAGTCTTGGCCTCTTGAAAGTCGACCCCCCGCTATTACAAAAGATTTCTAGAAAACAGAAAAAGAAGGGAAAGGTTGAAATATCTAAATTGAGAAGAGACTTTTGCATCCTCTTGACGTTTTTGCGAGGTTTGCAAATCCGCCAATGTACCACGTGTCAAAGTCGGTGTTGTACAGCCAGACTACGGCTACTCCATATTTTGGCGATTTGACGGTTGCCATGCATTTCAGGTTTATCAGTGGTGATGTCCATATTGGAGTTGTGTCTGCAAAATACACTATTTCGAGATAATAGTATTCAGTTTTGCCGAAGTAGACTTGGTATCCATCTATGAGTATCGTGTATTCTCCAGGCCCAACGGCTAACGTTGCTACTTCTGGTGATGCTAGGGTTGCACCATCAACATTTAGCGAACCATCTGGGTTAATTATTATTAGGTCCAAGTCGCTTGTCGCCCACATAGACCAGTCTCGGTACCAGTAGAGGAACACGAATGCAAATCCATTCGCATCCTTTATGTTAAAGGTGTATACATCTGTCTCGCCTTGTTTAATCGTTCCATAGTAGCCTTCAATTTTTCCTGGATAGACTTCCACTTGAGCGGTTGTTGGAACACCGTTGTTGTATAGTATAACATTTTTGTCGACGCTTGAAGCCCAAACTTCTGTTACCTCAATTGTCATTTTTCCAACAATTACCTGGTTGTAACTTGAAAAGTCTCCTGCGAGAGCAAGTCTAATTACGCCTGATTCAAACGGTGCATCTGAGGTCACGAGAACCTCACCGTCGCCATTGAAATATAAGCCGTAGATCAGGTAGCTGTCTGATCCGCCTCTCTCAGCGGTGCTTAGGTATATTATTCCTGCGTCGCCCCATAGTGGGTTTTGTTCTTCTGGATCTGCTAGAACCACGTCTGATAACGTGATCTTTATTGAGTCAACCTCGCTTGAAACCCAGAAAGCGAAATATTGATACTTTGCCGGTTCAAGCAATATATTGTAGAATGTTGCCTTCCCATTGCGTAGGCACGTTATATCTATTGGTGGGAACCATAGATCGCCAATATGATGAGACCATGTTGTGGGAAGTTTCCCAAAAGTGCCAGACTTTATCACGTTTAATGCGTTTAATGCGTTAACATAGCCTGCGCCTTGTTCGTAACTGGTGAAGCCTGGAATTGGCACAGCACCATCAATTACGGCTTGTTTGATTTCCTTGGGTCCGTAGGACAAACCATTTGCTTCTATATAAGAGTTGAGTAATGCAGCGACTCCAGCAACTTGAGGCGTTGAATATGACGTACCACCACCGATTCTTATATACCCATCCGCAAAAACACCTAAGAAACACCATGAACCTGTTGCGACAACTTCGGGCTTCAATCTTCCATCAGCTGATGGACCTCTACTGCTGAAGTCAACTATAGACATGTAGTCGTGAGGATACCATAGATCATAGCCTAATCCGTTTCCAGCCGGCTGTCCATAGTAAGAATAGAAGTATATGTCGCCGAACACCCATTCATGTATCGGATCCATGGCTGCACCTACAGTTATCGCGGTTTTTGCGCTTCCAGGTGAAGCCACCCTCAATTGGGAGGGACCCTCGTTTCCTGCAGCCGCCACAACAGTTATTCCTGTTCCGGTTGCGGCGTCAACCAGCAGGTCTTCTGGATCTTCGCCGTCAGCGCCTATTCCTCCGCCTAGGCTCATGCTGATAACGTCTACGTCTAATACTCCACTGGCTTTCATTTGTATTGCTATGTCTATTGCTTGCATTATTGTGGATGTTGGTGCTCCAGAACCATCATGTGGAAACACTTTTATGGCATATATTGATGCGGCTGGTGCTATTCCATAACAATAGGTGTAGATGTAGCCGCTTGCGTCTTTCCAAGTCCCTGTCGGGTCATAATTGTAAATTGCCTCGCCCCATGGATGCCCTGGTCTAAATCTCAATAGAGCATGAGCAGCGAGTAAATGGGCACATGCGGTTCCGTGATAGTGATTCGTCGTAAGGTTCCATCCTTCGTATGGTGTTCCAACATCTGCGCTTATGTCAACTCCGCCAATCACATTTCCAGAGAGCAGAGGGGACGCTGACCAAACTCCAGTGTCAATTATAACAACAGTGCTGCCTTGACCAGCAGTTTCTCCCCAAACGGAGCTAGCACCGGTTAACTCGGCGTTTGTGTAGATTCCAGGTTCAGCAGATGCTATTTCGTCTATTGCTATTGGCTCAACTTCAATGCCTGAAATTTCATCTGCAAGAACTGGTTCACCTGTCACTGGATCAAATGGGATTGCGTATTTTAGATTCTCGGTCATCGCGCCGCTATAGCATATTTCTCGAATAGCATCCTTGAATATTTTCAGTATATAACTGTTGGAAGCAAGTTTCAAAAGACTGCGTGCAGGTATGGAGGCAGCTAAAGCTTCAATGCTTTTGTATGTTATTGAAACTTGTCCGCCGAGCTCTTCAACAACAGCCGCAGCTTCAGCGTTGTCTGTTGTTTGAATTATAACGTTCACTTGTTCCGTGACTGAATTTTGCAACGTTTCAACTACATCTTTGGTTATTTTTTGAATAGCATCTGGCGTTACTCCATTTGCAGAGTTAAAAGCCGTAGGCGCGACAGTTGCCAAGATCGAGATTGCCAAAATTGCTGAAAGCAAGATACCTTGCAGATTGGAAACACGTCTAAAGTTATAGGTTGTGCTTATCATTTTTGAAAACTCTCCTTTCCACTCAATTTTTGCAAAATAAATATTTGCGGAATTTGTATAAGAGTCTTATGGAAACATCTTCTATTGGATTTTACAAGTCTATTTTACCATGGTCATTGAAAGTCCATTAAGGGTATCTTCGGATGAGGCAACCATATGACCGTTTATGGTTACTGTCTCACATTGGAGTAGGTAACCTAACAGTTTTGCTTCGTTTATGTTTTGCCTTAGGTTTTCCTTGATTTTTTTGATAATGTCGGCTCTTTCGGAATCAGACATCTCTAGAAGGTCGATTTTTATCTGTTTTTTTATTTTCTTTGTGTTCATGTTGTATCCCTTTATTAGAGGACAATATCGCATGTCTTAATAAATCGGTTACTTCGATGTTTGAAACATATCAATAAACGATATATATGTTTGTGATAAATTTTAGAGAAAATTATAAAGAGCTTGCGGTAAGTATACATAAGTTTCGAGAAAGGGGACCATTATGCATGTGGACGCAGTAGAAAACGCTTTGTTCTCAATAACTGTTAATCCTCTTCTCAAGGGCTTTATTAGTCGTTTCGACACAGAATGCCCGCAAGACGGAAGCTTGCTTCTGAATTCATTAAAAGATTTCTTGGGAGAGCCCGTTTCTCTCTGCTCCACATGCCAGCACATAAGCCGAAACATTGCCAAACCTTTCTATGAAGTTGGAAGCCGACTTTTAAAAGCTGACAAAAATTTCATGAAAAAACAATTCATAAAAGACGAGTATGGCGGGGCTTGGTTCAAAGGCTTTGGATTAATGATGAAAGGCATAGAAAAATATGGGATACGTGTGCCTTTTGTGCCGGCAGGCCCCTTTGAAATTGTCTGGAATCTCACTTACAAATGTAATTTGCGATGTAAGCATTGTTATGAGGATGCTGGAGGCGGAAAACTTCCAGAGTTAACAACAGACGAGGCGGAAATGGTTATAGATAAACTTTCAAAAGTTGCGGGTGTAGGGTTGCCAGCGCTTTCCTTTAGCGGAGGAGAACCGCTTGCCCGGAAAGATTTTTTTGAACTGGCAACCTACGCTAAAAAACGTATTCCATACATAAGCATAGCCTCAAATGGAACCTTGTTGACGAAGGACAACGCCAAGAAAGTCAAAGATGCGGGCGTAGACTACGTGGAAATAAGTATTGACGGTGCTTCGTCAAACGTGCATGACGATTTTAGAGGAATACCAGGCGCCTTTGAACGAGCGATTCAAGGCGTCAAAAACTGTGTGGAGGAGGGCATAGACACTTGCATCGCAACAGTCATACATAGGGATAATCTCGCAGAAACAGAGAAAATTCTGCAGTTGGCTAAAGAGTTAGGCGTCAGATTCATGCATTTCAACTATATTCCAACCGGAAGAGCAAAGGAGCATGTGGAGTTAGATTTGACCCCTGACGAACGCCTCCATGTCTTGAATGCGATAGGCAAAGAGATAATCAGCCTTTATTTGCAAGCCAAAGAAGAGGAATTGAAAACTGGAAAATCAAACATAAAAGTGGACAGGTTTTTCAGTACATGCCCCCAATATGCAAGCGTAACAAAAGAGCTATCGCAGAACCTCGGCCAAAAATTCATGGTTGAAGCACATTACGCGGCGAAAAAGGGCGTTGAAAACGTTGCAAACTTCCTCGGCGGATGCGGAGCCGGACGTTTATATTGCGCGATAGAGCCGAATGGTGATGTTAAACCATGCGTGTTCTTTCCAACCAACAAAAACACCGTTTTGGGCAACATGTTAAAGGACAATTTTGAAGAGATATGGGATAACAACCCGTTACTGTGGAAGCTTCGCATAAGAGAAGACATGGAAAGCTATGTTGTAAACGGCAAAGAGGTCGGATGTGGAAAATGCCCAGAAAAGTACATATGCGGAGGATGCCGCGCAAGAGCATACAGCTACTTCAACGGAAATGTGAAAGCGCCGGACATCGGATGCATCCACAACAAACCTCTATGGGAAAAACTGGTAGGTAATCGAAAGTAGAGGATTATTTCTCCTTTCTGAAAGATCTTAACCATGCAAAAAAATCAAAATTATGAAAAATGTATGTTGAGATTTTAGGCTTTGCCTTTTTCTTCTTTACCGTAGTAGGCGGTCCATTTGAGTTTACGCGCGTCTCTTTTAAGTTTTAAAGAGTTTTTTCTGCATTTGCTTGAACAGAACCAGAAGATGGAACCGTCGTTCTTAATGTACATCATACCTGTCCCTTGTGGAAAATCGTTGCCGCAGAATGAACATTTTCTAGGTTTCGGCAAAGGCGTCGCCTCCAATTAATTTTACCGTTTACACCCTACCTTGTAATTTTCTTTGCTTCCCTTTCAGTTTCCCTAAGCATCAAGATGTCTTGTACACGTACTGGCCCCTTAACGTTGCGTGTTATTATGCGTCCCCTATCTTTGCCTTCTAAAATGCGAACTCTGACTTGCGCGATTTCGCCAGTAACGCCAGTCCGTCCAATAACTTGGATTACCTCAGCGGGTGTTAACTCTTCTTCTGCGGTTGCAGCCGCTGTTGATGCTTCCTTCTCTTTTTCTTTACTCATTACTTGGCGCCTTTCCCAATTTGTTCAAGTCTCTTAACTATCTCTTTGACTAATCCTACAGCGTCTCCTTCGTTAACTATGCAAGCAGATGCCGCGTGAACATCAATTCCAACAGCGTTTCCTAGTTTGTCTTTGCTTGGAACATAGATGTATGGTATTTTTCTTTCTTCGCATAGAAGTGGCAAATGTGCTACAACTTCTGGGGGGTCAACATCCTCAGCTATGACAACAAGCTTTGCTTGCCCTCTTTCAATAGATTTTGTAGTTTCGTTTGTGCCCTTCCTAACGGTTCCTGTTTTTGCGGCTATTTGAAGGGCTTCATAGGCCGCATCTGCGACTTCTTTTGGAACTTCGAATTTTACGTAAAATGGTTTGGACATAAGCCTCACCCTCAAATGCACAGTCTTTATCAACAACACCTATTTATGAATGTTTCGACTGAAATCGGGCGAAACTGTTCTCTACACAAAGCAACGTAGAAAGGTTTAAATAACATTTCTCGTTGAAACCTTTTGTTTTTCGAGGGGAATATAAAAGGTTGATTAGGCTAGGTCAAGTGCTTCACATCAGTTCAGCGAAAAATATCATAGTTAAAGTTGAAAACACTCCGAAAATCGGCGAAACCGTAATTGACGAAAATTTGAAGACAATAGGCGAAGTCTTTGACATTTTCGGACCTGTTACTTCGCCGTATGCATCCGTTAAACCGAAAATTTCCAAACCCGAAGTTTTGATAAACAAGACGCTGTATGTTCTCCCCTCGAAAAAGAGAAAGGAGAAAACTTAAGATGGATGATGGAGAAAGCGGTGATGTCGAAACCGCTTTGCATACGCAACAGACGAAAATACAAGCTTGCCCAGAATGTGGCAGTACGAGGCTTATGCGCGATTACGAGTGCGCAGAACTTGTATGCATGGATTGTGGTTACGTTATAGCTGCAAAAATAGCTGACAGAGGCCCAGAATGGAGAGCTTTTGACGATGAACAAAGAGCAAAGAGAACTAGGGTTGGTGCACCGTTAACCTACACTATCCACGATAAAGGATTATCAACAATGATCGATTGGCATGACAGAGACATTTACGGTAAAGGCTTGTCTCCTGGACAGAAGGCTCAAGTTTATAGGTTAAGGAAATGGCAACGCCGCATCAGAGTGTCAGACGCCACTGAACGCAATCTCGCATTTGCATTATCTGAAATAACAAAAATATCTAATAACCTAAACTTGCCCAAGAATATTCTAGAAACCGCTTCGCTAATTTACAGAAAAGCAGTGAAAGAAAGACTCATACGCGGAAGATCCATTCAAGGAGTGACATCAGCAGCAATTTATCTGGCTTGTAGACAGTGCGGACTGCCGAGAACGCTAGAAGAGATAGCACAAGCCTCAAACGTGAACAAGAAAGAAGTTGGCAGAAGCTACCGTTTCCTAATAAAAGAACTAAATTATTTCATCCCGCCGCTGAAACCAAGCCAATACATAACAAAATTTTCAAACCAATTAACAATGCAGGGCAAAGTTGAGGAGATAGCCCATAAGATTCTGGCAGCCGCAAAAGACTTAAAGCTTACTTCTGGACGCGGTCCAACAGGCATAGCGGCTGCGGCAAGTTACATAGCTTCAGTTTTAACTGGGGAAAGAAAGACGCAGAGAGAAATAGCCGAAATAGCTCAAGTCACAGAAGTCACCATCCGAAATCGCTACAAGGAACTTGTCGAAAGATTGATGTTTAACATAAGCCTCTAAAACCATAAAACGCCCATTTTCTTTTCATTACAACGCAACACCCTTTTTATTTTCCTTTTTACTATATGCCGCTACAAAACACATTTTAGCCTCGAAAACATTATTGTAATAAGGGTTTAATGTTGGTGAAATGCCCAAAATGTGGAAGTGAAACGGCAACCCTAGTTAAAACGTGGACAATTTCTCCTCGCAAACCCGAAGAAGGCACACCTAAACTCATGGGAATTTTTGAATGCCCAAACTGCGAAGCCAAGTTTAGAGCAATAGTGGAAGAAGCAAAATCGGAAGAGACAGTAAGCATTAAAAACATGGTTGAGAGAATTAAAGTTATAAAGGGAGAGCTTATGCAGACCTTAAAAAACCTACGGGAAAAAATAAAAACTCTCGAAACTGAACGAACAAATTTAATGATTGAAATTGAAAAACTGAAAAAGGCAGCAGAATCAAGGGTCAGCGCACTTGAAAGCGAAGTCAACATGCTCCGAGAGGAAGTAAAATCGCTGAGAGAACTACTTGGTTATGTGGAAGAAAAAGAAAAATAAAGGAAGCGCAACGCAGCAGCGAAACCATCAAATTTCTAGGATTGTAAAAACTGTTTATAGTATTCCTGTGCTTTAGCCACAGCTTTTTCCGGATTCTTCAAAATTGGATAACTGGATTCAGGGGATAGTTTCTCGCATTTACTGAAATATTCTACAACTTTTTCCACATTTCCCTCATAAATTGCTAGTCCTCCGGCGATACGATACCACACTTTTGCTCTCGTCAAATCCTTTCCTTTTTCGTAGTTTTTTGCGTTTTCCGCTGCCTCTTTCATTGAAACACCTATTTTGCGTGGGTCAAGAAACATTGTTTCAACTAAAGCCTCGTAGGTTTCTTTGTCGTCGCCACAGAATTGTTCTAGACTGGTTGTTTGTGCTGACGCCTCTTGAGTTTTTGCACCAGTTTTTTCTTCTCCCTTCTTTTTCTTCTTAAATATGTCTAGTAAACCCATTAATTTTGCCTCCTTTTCACTGTGCTTACTCAGTTTTTAAAGTCAACTAATAAAATAAAAGAGTTAATTTTAAAGGTTTGTTTATCTATCGTGTAAAGCATGCCTTACAAGTTTACGTTTGACCTTTCGAGGATACCGCGATTCTTTTTCAAAGAAGTTGCTAGAATAAGCTATGAAAAAGAAATGCATAAAAAAGTCGCCGATGCCGTGCAAGACATCATCAGAAAATTTAAAATTCAAGAGGCAACTGGTTTAAATTTAGCTGACGCCGTTCACCTTTTAGAAGATCTTGTGGCTGTTGAAGCAAAAAACCTTTTGGAGAGAGAAAAATTTCTAAAAACAAAAACTCGGGCGTTATTTTTGCCTCATTGTTCTAGGAAGTACATGGACAATCGTTGCATGGCAAAATTTGAATCGAATATTCCATCTTACGTTTGTGCTCATTGCTCGCCGGACTGCCTAATAAACAGGGCAACATCAATCGCGGAAAAAAAAGGCTATGATGTTTTTATTCTTCCAGGAGGTTCGTGTGTCTCAAAAATTTTGAGACTTAAACAATACGAAGGCGTTATCGGAGTTGCTTGCGGCGAGGAGCTAAAGTTAGCTGGAGAGATACTGGACCAAATGAAAGTTGCGGGTCAGGCGATTCCACTTCTAAAAAATGGTTGTGCGAACACGCTTTTTAACTTTGAAACATTGTTACAAACACTTTAGAATCTAATATGCTATTTCACTATTTCGCGTTTTTTCCATCGAAGATTCTTGCTGCGGCACTTTCTGCATTTAACGGCTGAGGTGGCGTTTCTTGCACCACATTCTCTGCAGATTTTTACGTAAAGTCTTCGCTGTTGAGCCAAAGTTTTCTTGAACGGGTCCATTATGGGCATTCATTTTTACCTCTTTTGCAGTTACAACACACTAAATATGCGTCCAAATATACTTTTTGCTATAATGTCAAAGACGTTATTTAATGTTTGATAAGCTTCTCCAGTAGCACGGCCACATCGCTTGGTTTCTCGGCAACTTCAACTCCCGCTTTTTGAAACGCTTCAATTTTGCTCTCGGCGGTTCCAGCTTTACCCATTATTATAGCTCCGGCGTGTCCCATACGTTTTCCTGGTGGTGCAGAGCGCCCGGCTATGAAGGCAACTACTGGCTTTGGATAATTCGATTTTATTATGTATTCTGCAGCAAGTTCTTCTAAGTTACCGCCAATTTCTCCTATAAGAGCTACTGCCCTAGTCTGCTGGTCACTTTCAAAGAATTTGAGAACATCAATGAAGTTTAGCCCTACTATCGGGTCTCCTCCAAGTCCCACACAAGTGGATTGACCAAGTTGTTTTCGGGTTAAGCCAGCGGCTATCTCGTAAGTTAGTGTTCCACTTCGTGAAACCATGCCCACAACTCCAGATTTGAAAATGTGTGACGGCATTATTCCAAGCTTGCATTCGCCAGGCGTTATTATTCCTGGAGTGTTTGGTCCAACTATTGTCGCACCAACCTGTCCAGCATAAGCCATAACGTTTATTGCATCTTTTATTGGTATGTGCTCGGTTATTATAACGACGGTTTTTATTCCATTTTCTAAGGCTTCGAGTGCTGCGTCTGCAGCGAAAGGTGCTGGGACAAAGATTATGGAGGCGTTTGCCATGCTCTCTTTTACGGCTTCTTCAACTGTGTCGTACACTGGCACATCGTGTATTTTTGTTCCGCCTTTTCCAGGTGTGACTCCTGCGACTATTTTTGTGCCATATTCTAACATAAGTTTTGTGTGAAAGCTTCCCTGCGCGCCTGTTATCCCTTGAACTATTGCCCTTGTGTTTTTGTTAACTATTATTCCCATATCGTTTTCACCTTTTACTCTTGATTATTTCTGTTACTCGTTGGGCTGCTTCTTCCATGCTGTCCAAAACATGTATTCCAGCCTCTGTGAGAATTCTTTTTCCCTCTTCCTCATTAGTCCCGACGAGTCTTATGACGAAGGGTTTGTTTATTCCGAGTTTTTCTCTGGCTTCTAGTAGACCTTTTGCAACTTCGTCACAGCGTGTTATTCCACCAAGAATATTTATGAAGAGCGCTTCAACATTTGGGTCTGAAAGAACTATTTTTATGGCAGTTGCCATCTTATCTGATGGTGCTCCGCCACCTATGTCTAGGAAGTTTGCCGGTTTTCCACCGTAAAGTTGTATCGCATCTAACGTAGCCATCACTAGGCCTGCACCGTTACCTATGACGCCGATATTTCCGTCAAGTTTGACGTAGGCTAAATCGTTTTTTACCGCTTCTATCTCTTGCGGTGACAGTTCGCCCTCAACAATTCTTCCTTTGTATTCTGAGTGGCGGAATAGTGCGTTATCGTCAATTATTATGCGTGCATCTACCGCAATGAAGTTTCCTTCTTGGGTTTCAACAATCGGGTTCATTTCAATCAGTTCAGCGTCACATTCCATTCCAGCTAAGTATAAACTGTAAAAGATGTTGCCAAGTGTTGAAATCTGGTTTCCACTGTATCCTATCTTTTTTGCTATTTGTCTTGCATGGTAAGCACGGAATCCCAGTCGTGGATTTATTGGAAAACGTATGACTTTTTCCGGAGTTTTCGCTGCGACGGTTTCTATTTCCATTCCGCCTTCAGATGATGCGATTACAACATAACTTTTGTTAAGCCTATCCACTGTTATGCCGAAGTAAAGTTCCTTTTTAACGTTGATTTTCTCTTCAATCCATAGACTTCGCACCGGAATCCCCTTTATCTGCATATTTAGAAGTTTTTCTGCAGCTTTCTCCACTTCGTCAACTGAGTTTACGAGAAGGATTCCGCCGGCTTTTCCTCTACCAGCAACTGGAACTTGAGCTTTGACGGCGAATGGTGGTTTCAAGCTTGAGGCTATTTCACGAGCTTGTATTGCGCTTGTTGCAAATCCACCCTTAGGTGTCGGGATTCCATATTTTATCAGTATTTTTTTGGCTTCATATTCCAGAAGCTTCATCACGTTTCCTCCTTATTTTATGGGTTCTATCGCCACGTAGGATTTTGTATCTTTTACGCCTTCAACTGCGGATAATTTCCTTAAAACATCATTAAGCTTGTCTCTATCAACAACAAGTACGGCGTCCACATCTCCAGCAACCCTAAAAGCTTTCTGCAAGGCGAGTTCCTTGATTTTTTCATAAACTTCGATTCGTTTTCCCGGAGAAACTTTTAGAAATACAAATGCTGGCGTTGACGAGTACCCAAGAGCGTTTAACCCTTTTTCTGTAACGTCTATGAAACCTCTGCCTGTTCGTATAAAGTTTAATTCGCGAAGTCTTTTCAAGTGAAGGTTTAACGCTTGTCTGCTTACACCCAGCTCTTTGGCCAAATCACTTTGTTTGGCATGAAGAGAGTACAAGCTTGTTGATTTTCCCTTTTCGTATAACATTTTTAACAGTTGAATTGAGCGTTTAGTTAACGCTTCCAAAGCCGTGATCTTCCAGTGTCTATTGAGTTTAGACTTTACAATAGTATGTTTTATTTAAACATTTAGCAAGTTTTTAGCAAAAACAAACATCTATGCAAACATTAGAATTCTCCACTAGAATTTAAAACCGCAACATATTTATTTATCGAAAAAAATGGTTATGAAGCCACAGAAAATGTGAGAACAAGGAGTGAGGCGGTACAAAATGTCAGAAAGCAATTCAGTGTTGATCGGGAGAAAGCCAGTAATGAACTATGTACTGGCTTGCATAACCCTCTTCCACGGCGGAGCAAAAGAAGTAAATGTTAAAGCCAGAGGGAGATCCATAAGCCGAGCAGTTGACGTAGTCGAAGTCGTTAGACGCCGATTCCTACCAGACGTTAAAATTAAGAAAGTAGGCATCGGAACAGAGCAAGTGGCACCCAGAGAAGAGGGTGGCACGCCCACAAACGTCAGCACAATCGAGATAACACTCGAACGATAGAAAAATTTCAACAAAAAAGTTCAAAGCTCCGCCGCCCCTCCTTTATTTGTGGAGGGTACCTTGTCAAGTGAAAACAGTATTATGCAGTTTCTGTCTAAAAAGCGGAATACTATGCCAGAAATGTTCGGAAAAGGTAAAATCTGGCGAAGTGACAGAACTTGATTTGAAGATTGCCCGTCTGCTTCTATCTTTAGAAGAGACTTATCCATCTATTCAGAACATTTATTTTCACAAGGCTGTTGACTCTGGCAAAACTTTGGCCATAATCGTGGGCAAAAGTGATGTCCCTCGTCTTTTGGGTTATGGAGGAAAAATCATCAAGGCTTTGGGAGAAAAAACTGGAAAATTTGTACGCGTTCTGGAGCATGGAGTTGACGATAGAAAGTTTTTGGAAGATTTGTTCGCACCATTAAGCATAGTTACGATTAATACTATTTGGTTACCGGATGGCTCAACTGAAACTCGGGTTATTTTGAGAAAGAAAGGCGGTAGACAGCCGCCTTTTGATGTAAAGGCTTTAAAGGAGATTGCCCGTAAAGTTCGCAACATGACATTGCGTGTGGAGTTCGCGGATTAACTCTTGACGGATGTGAACCAATGAAGATAGATTCAATTGGAAATTGGCGTAGAACCCACCACACTGTGGATGTTAAACCAGAGCTTGACGGGCAAGAGGTTACACTTTTTGGATGGGTTCAAGAAATTAGAGATTTGGGCGGCATACGTTTTATAATATTGCAGGATAGGGAAGGAACCGTTCAAATTACTGTTCCGCGGAAAAAGGTCAGCGGCGAAGTACTGTCGAAGTCGGATGCATTGCAGAAAAGGTTCAGCATCGGCGTGAAAGGCACTGTGCAGAAAACAGAAATTACTCCAAGAGGCGTCGAAGTAATACCGAAAGAAATTAAAATCTTTAGCACAGCTTCGCCTCAACTGCCAATGGATATTACTGGAAAAGTGCCAGCAAACCTGGAGGTTCGGTTGGACGCTCGTGCGTTAGACCTTTGCCGTGAAGAAAACATTGCAGTTTTCAAGATTCAACACGCAGCCGTAGAAGCGATTAGAAGCTTTCTCTTCGAAAAAGGTTTTATAGAAGTACACACGCCGCGCATAATTGCTTCAGCCACTGAAGGCGGTGCAGCACTTTTTCCAGTGAATTATTTTGAAACAAAAGCCTTTCTTGCGCAGAGCCCCCAACTGTATAAGGAACAGCTTGTCATGAGTCTAGAAAAAGTTTTTGAGATAGGCCCGTTTTTTAGAGCTGAAGAGTCACACACGCGTAGGCACCTAAGCGAGTTCGTTTCAATCGACATTGAACAGGCTTTTGCCACGGCTGAAGACGTGATGCAGTTGTTGGAGCAGCTAATGCAGCATGCATGCAAAGTTGTTAAAGAAAAATGCCGAAGAGAATTGGCAACTTTAAAGCATAGGTTAGAGGTTCCTGAAGTCCCGTTCAAACGTTTAACTTACACGAAGGTTCTGGAAGACTTGAAAAACGAAGGCGTTGAAATCCCATGGGGGGAAGATATACCCACACCTGCCTTCAGAACACTTGGCAAGGTTCACCCATACTTCTACTTTATAACCGACTGGCCCACACACTCTAAAGCGTTTTACATAAAGCCAAGAGATGACAACCCTGAACTCTGTGAAGGGTTTGATCTAATGTGGCGATGGATAGAGCTTTCTTCAGGCGGAACAAGAATAGCCTCAAAAGAGCTTTTAATAGAGCGGTTGAAAGAGAAAGGCTTGAATCCGGAATCTTTCAAGCATCATTTACAAACGTTTGATTATGGCATGCCGCCACACGCCGGCTGGGCTATTGGTTTAGAGAGACTTACAATGATGTTGACTGGCAAAAGGAACATAAGAGAAGTCACACTTTATCCGAGGGACAGATTCAGGCTTACACCTTAACTATACATCGCGAAAAGCGGAATTTGGCTTCAAAGCGTCATTTTTGATTTATGACGTTTTTATTTAAATGTGTCATAAAAGTTGATAAATAACCACATCTTTATCGTTGGACATGGGAGAACAGCTTAAGATTGCGTGCGGAGTCTTCGGTGCGATAAGCTTCGCAAAGCATCCCATATTTCCATACATATATTGGGGTTTGAGAGCGCAAAATCATAGAGGACACCAGTCACACGGTTTCCTCACATATAACGAAGGGAAATTTTATGCTCACAGAAGCCTGGATCTTGTGCCAAAAATAAAAGCCAGTGCTATTCAAGAGTGGTTTGGGCGTCTACCTGGATGTATAGGAATCGGAAACGTCAGATACACAACTTCTGGGAAGGCGGACGAAAAATCTCTTCTAAAGGACACGCAGCCCGTTACAGCATCAAAAAATGGGTTAAAACTGGCTGTTTCCTTTAATGGCAATGTCGTAAATACGATTAAGCTCGTTAAAGAGATCAGAAAAGAGTTCCCGAAGTTCACCTATGAATGTGACGCTAATCTTATTTGCTACAAACTTTTGATTGAATTGGTAAATGGAAAGCGTCTAGAAGATGCTGTAGAGGCTTGCATGCATGAAATCGAAGGAGCTTTTTCAGTTGCTGGAATAACAAAAGATGGAAAGTTTTTCGCCTTCAAAGACCCTCATGGGATAAGACCTTTATGTGCTGGACAAAACGAAGAAAGGAAACTTTATGCTTTCTCTTCTGAAACCGTCGGCTTGGACATAAATAGAATTCAGAGAAGTTTTGAACTTGAACCCGGCGAGTTTATAGCCGTTTCTGAAAAAGGTTTCGAGAGGAAAAAACTTACAAACGAGCGGAAAGCCTTCTGCGCTTTTGAGTTCGCCTATTTCGCCAGACCAGACTCAATTTTCGACAGCAAATACGTTTATGAAGTTCGCGAAGAGTTCGGAAGAAACCTTGTTAAAGAAAACCCAGATGTTGTTGGGAATGCGGACATAATTATTTCCATGCCAGAAACTGGTGACGACGCGGCTTTCGGAGTACATGACGAGTCTGGTTTAAGATGGGAAAGAGCAACTAGAAGACATCGTTATGTGACGGAACGCGCCTTCATACTGCTTGACAAAGAACGTCAGGACACTATAGACAAAAAAATTAACGTTTTAGCTTCCAAAGTTAACGGTAAAAGAGTCATAGTTATAGATGACAGCATAGTTCGCGGAGACACAACGCGGGTCACCATAGAAAAACTTCGCAGAATGGGCGCGAAAAAAGTTTACATGTTCGTAACTTTTCCACGCATAATTGGTCCATGTTTTTACGGTATAGACATGGCAACATACCACCAGCTTATAGGCGCAAAACACACGCCAGAAGAAATAGCTAAACTTATAGGCGCAGATGCAGTGTGCTACCAGTCAATAGATGGTTTAGTTAAGGCGACTGGATTTAGGAGAGACGAGTTATGTCTAGCATGCGTGACGGGAGAGTACCCAACGCCTCTGGCTCAGAAAATAGCTGATGAAATGAAGAGAAAGTTCTTGGAAGGTCACGAGGAGAATAGAAGGTTCTACGAGATTCCCGAACTTGCTGAAAACGTTTAGCAGATAAAATAGATTAGAAACATTTGTATTCTTTTTAACTTGGAAGGAGCGCGCAAAAATGGTGGAAACGGTCGGTGTGCTTGTAATCTCTTACGGTGCACGAGAAACAGCGATTGTTGACGCTTTAAAACGAAGTACAAACTATAATGTAGAAGTTTATGTTGCTGACAAACAGCGCAACCCGTTCAACGTGAAAAACGCCTCAAAACACGCTGTAATATCAGATTTAAACGTCGAAGAAATTTGCAAGTTTGCAGAAGCAAACAAGGATAAAATAGACTTTGGCATAGTTGGACCAGAAAAACCAATAATAGATGGCATCCGCGATGTCATAGAGAAACGCGTTGGCATACCGATGATTTGCCCAACGAAAAAATATGCCATAGAAGCAAGTAAAGTTCAGCAGCGACTGCTTTTTCAAGAATCAGTCCCTGAAGTGAACCCGCGTTTTAGAATTTTCAACTCCAAAGACTACAGGACAATGGAAGAAGCGAAAAAGGCTCTTTACAAGTGGCTTGATGAACTTGAAAATAAGGCTGTCGTAAAACCAGATAAGCCCGCTGCTGGGAAAGGCGTAGGCGTTTGGGGGGACCACTTTACAACACGAGAACAACTATTCGAGCATTTCTGGGACGCCCTCCGATACGGCGAAGTCATAGTTGAAGAAAAAATTGAAGGAGAAGAGTCCAGCTTCCAAGCCTTCTGCGACGGCAAACATTTGGTACCGCTTCCAGAAACAAGAGACTACAAACGCGCATTTGATGAAGACAGAGGACCGAACACTGGCGGCATGGGCTCATACAAGGACGTAGGCGAAGTTTTACCTTTTATGACAAAGCTCGACAGAGAAAAAGAAATTGTAATTGTTAACAAAATTTTTGAGAAGTTGAAAACTTCGGACAATCAAGCCTTGAGAGGCATACCGTTCTATGTGGCTTTTATGCACACTGGAAAAGAGCCGAAAATTCTTGAAAACAACAGTCGTCCAGGCGACCCCGAAATAATGAATGTATTACCGATTTTGAAGGAGGATTTCGTTGATGTATGCTTTAAAATGATTGAGGGAAACTTGACCCGCGTTGAATTAGAGAAGGCGGCTACTGTTGTAACGTATAAAGTGCCTCCGAACTACGGTGGCTATGCAGAAGCTTTTCCGGAGCGAGTTAATAAGGCGGAGATAGACAAACCGGTGGATTTGACGAAGGCCTATGATTTAAGCAAGAAATACGGTGAAAAAATTCGCGTTTACCCGGCTTCTATGGAGTTACGTGGAAACGAGGTCTACGCTTTAAAATCGAGGGCGGTATGTGTCGTCGGTGTAGGCGAGAGCATAGACACCGCCAGAAAAATTTCGTTAGAAGGCGTCAACGCAATAAAAGGCGGTGCACTCTGGCATAGAACAGACATAGCCTCAAAAGAACACATAACAAAGAGCATACGTCACATGGAGGCACTCAGAAAACGCAGATGAAAAAAGTCTTCATTTCAGACTGCGAAGGGCCAATTTCCAAAAATGATAACGCCTTTGAGTTGACGACTCATTATGTGCCACACGGAGACCACCTATTTACAGTAGTTAGCAAATATGACGATGTGCTCGCGGACATACTAAAAAAGCCTGGTTACAAGGCGGGAAACACCTTAAAGCTTATACTTCCGTTTCTTAAGGCCTACGGCGTTACTGACAGAAGAATGCGGCTTTTTTCAGCAAAGACACTTGTTTTAATGCCGAACGTGAAGGAAACTTTAAAGTTTGTCAGAAAAACAGCCCAAGCTTTCATTGTGAGCACAAGCTACGAACATTACATCAAATCATTATGCCACGTGATAAAATTTCCATACGAGAACACGTATTGCACAAGAGTGAAAATTGACGAGCACCAGCTTAGCCAGATGGAAAAAGAAAGGCTTAGGAGATTAGCTGAAGAAATAGCCGGAATGCCAGTAATTGAGATTCCACACGGCGCAAAATCCATCAAAGACTTTCCAGAGATGTATCAACGAACCATACGGCGGCTTGACGAAATTTTCTGGAATGAAATACCTAAAATGGAAATCGGGAAAATACTCAGCGAGGTTAACCCTGTTGGGGGACAAGAGAAAGCAGAAGCAGTAAAGTGTATAACTGAACGGTTGGGCATGCGCCTAGCAGATGTGGTTTACGTAGGCGATAGCATAACGGACGTTGAGGCTTTCAAAACAGTTCGCCGTGGCGGAGGATTAACAATAGCTTTTAATGGTAACGAATACGCCGTAAGAGAGGCGGAAATTGCTGTAATGGCAGAAAAGACACTGGTCACCGCAGTGCTAGCAGAAGTCTTCAGCAGATTTGGCAAAAAAAGCGTGATAGAACTGGCAAACGCTTGGAACTTCAACATACTAAAGACACTTAAAATAAACACGGAACTTAAAAGCAGATTTTTAGAAGCTTATGGCAATAGGCTTCCTCAAGTTGAGGTTATAAAACCAGAAAACATGGAAAGAATAATAAGGGAAAGCACTGTTTTCCGTAAGAATGTAAGAGGCGAAGCTGTAGGAAAACTGGGATAAAGTTTGGCTTCGCGGAAAAAACGTGAAATTACATTTTGGATAACCGTAGTAATTCTTGGAATTGCATTGGTTTACGAAGCATACTTTTTAATAATCAAACAGGGTGACTATTTACGCGAACAAACAAAGTGGGTTTATCATGGTGTTATAAACCCAAACATTCCAGAAGATGGAAGCATAAAAGACCCTGAATTTGTTAGATACCCGAATCATACAGCTTTTCAAGACGAGGAAGGCTTCTACTATATTGTGGCATCAATTTTCAGAACAGATAATGCGATGCTTACTGGGATTCTGAAAACTAGAGATTTTAATTCCTACACTTGCATTGGGTATATGCCTTTGCAGATGAAAGGAAAAATAGCGCCATACTGCATCTACAATCCAGAAGATTCAAAATTCTACCTTTACTACAGCGACTGGGAAAACACAGTTAACAGGAGCACCATTCTTGCAAGGCTTGGACTAGCTGTTGGAACAAACATAAGAAACCCAGCAACATTCACCGACGTTGGATATTTGACAATAGAAGAATCGCCAGAAGTTTTGGCGCCACACTTCGGCTGGGACCCCTACATCGTCAACATAGGAAACACGTATTATATGCTGATTTCAGCCGCACGATACGAAGTGCATCTAGTTAAGGCTGAAACTCTTGGAACAGCTTGGAGCTACGTGAAAACCGCTGTGACGGGCGAACTTGAAAATCCGGCACTGTTTCGTTTAGATTCCAGATGGTACATGTTGCTTGGAATTCACGACGGGATTGGTTATGATTTGTATTTTTCAGAGGATTTCTTGTATTGGAAACTAGTGAAGAAAAACTGGTTCAAAGACGAACAATACAGCATATTGCCGGCAGGCTCAACATGTATAATTGCAAACGGCACATTTTACCATCTTTACCAAACCCTTATTCCAAACTATAAAGACGATTTCCAGTTGTCCTTAGCCAGCATTAAGGTTGAAGATTTAATAGCGGAAATCAACAAATAGAATAACTCCGCTAATCAAAACTTGGAGGCTAAGGCTTGGTTAAAGAAACACGTGTAGAAGACACTTACGCGGAAGCTTTTGAAGGATTCTACTGCCGAGTAATAGTAACCGCCGAGGACGAGGAAACCCTGCGGGAAGCGGCTGAACATGCAACCGCAACACCCTCAATAGTTATCGGACGAGTTGAAGGCGGAATAGAAAAGTGGCTAAGCGAAAAAGAAACCCCAGACAAGCGTAAAGGCGTAATACTCCAGTTCTGGGGAGGATTAGACCCAAAGAAGCCATTTTCTGAATCCCTCAAAAAATTCGAGATTGAACTCTCTTATAGAATAAGGCAAGACATACTTGTGAAACCCTTTACATCGGTTTTTGACG
Organism: Candidatus Bathyarchaeota archaeon; assembly: GCA_018396675.1. Lineage (GTDB taxonomy): Archaea > Thermoproteota > Bathyarchaeia > Bathyarchaeales > Bathycorpusculaceae > JAGTQX01. Next base: position 34,809 of record JAGTQX010000012.1, on the reverse strand, counting down.
CAGTGCCAAACCCCGTCGGCAAGATTGACATGATGGAACGTGTGGGCCACTGCGGAGACGGCTACGAATGGATAGAAAAACGTAACGACCGCGAAATAATAGTCGTCCCAATAATGGTTCCAGACTTCATAATTGAACATTTTCTAGGCTACGCATATGGAATCATGGGAGCAAACTTCTGGATAATGTGTCAAACAAAAGAAGCCGTTAAAGAAGCTGGAACAAAAGCTTTGGAAGCAATACACAAAATTGACGGTGTTATAACCCCCTTTGGCATATGCTCAGCCGGCTCGAAGCCTGAAACACGTTTTCCATGGATAGGACCGACAACAAATCATCTATATTGTCCATCTTTGAAGAAGCGTTTAGGAAAAGAGTCAAAGGTTCCGGAAGACGTAAACTACATTCCAGAAATAGTAATCAACGGCGTCTCACTTGAAGTTGTTAAAAAGGCTATGAAAGCAGGAATAGAAGCCGCATTGAAAGTTAAAGGCGTGAAGAAAATTTCGGCGGGAAATTATAGCGGAAAATTGGGCGATTACAAAATTTACTTGCGTGAGTTGTTCACATGAAACGTTTTGATGTTATAGGCTTCGGCGCTTTGAACGTGGACAAACTCTACAAGGTAAACAAGATAGCCGGACCAGAAGAGGAAGGCATTATAACCGATTGCCAAGAAGCATGTGGAGGTTCAGCAGCAAACACCATAGTTGGGCTGGCAAGGCTAGGCTGCAAAGTTGGCTTCATCGGAAAAGTAGCCAATGACAGAGAAGGAAAACTGCTCATAAAGGATTTCCACAAAGAAAGCGTAAGCACAGAAGGCATTATCCGTGCAAAAAGTGGAAGAAGCGGCACCGTCATGGGTTTTGTCGACAAAAAAGGCGAGAGAGCACTATATGTAGACCCTGGGGTAAATGACACAATAGAATTTGAAGAAATAAGTGTTGATTACTCTTCAAAAACCGAGTTTATACATCTAACATCATTCGTTGGAGAAAAATCCTTTGAAACACAGAAAAAACTTGTTGAAGAACTCCCAAAAAACGTGAAAATCAGTTTAGACCCAGGCGAACTATACGCTAGAAAAGGTATTAAACAGTTGAACCCACTGTTAAAAAGAAGTTTTGTTGTGATGCCAAACGCAAAGGAACTTAAAATGCTGACAGGAGAAGAAGACTATGCTTCTGGCGCTAACAAACTGCTTGATGCAGGCGCTAGAATTGCGGCGATTAAGCTTGGCGGCAAAGGCTGTTACGTTACAGACGGAAACGAAAACCATCATATAGAGGCTTTTAAAGTGCCTGTTGTTGACACCACAGGTGCTGGAGATGCTTTCTGTGCTGGATTCCTCTATGGTTTAATCAGCGGAAAAAGCTTGAAAGAATGTGGAATGCTTGGTAACTTTGTAGCTTCGCGATGCATAACACAGATGGGTGCTCGCGCTGGGCTTCCGCGAATTAAAGATTTAAAACTTTTTTTCTAGATAATCGATAAGACTTTCGAAGATTAGTTTGCCATCGCCGTGGTGTGGCATCAACATCTGACTAGTCCAATCTGGCTGCTGCCACCAGAAGAAGGCTCTCTCCGGATGTGGCATTAAACCGAACACTGTGCCTTCCGGGTTGCATATGCCAACTATGTCGTGAAAAGAACCGTTTGGGTTTATTGGGAACTTGCCATCAGCATATTTCCCATCAGATGTGCAGTATCTAAACACTAGTTGGTCGTTTTCGTAAAGCTTTGCTAGGTCACGTTGCTCTTTTTCCTTCGGCAAAAGAAATCTACCTTCAGAATGAGCAACAGGCATGTGCAAAACTTTCCCTTTTGGAATTTTGCGTGTGAATATACATTTTCCACTGTTTTCATGTTTAATGTAGATCCAGCGGCAATTGTATCCTGGTGGATGGTTCGTGGCTAACGCCGCTTCTGGATACTGGGCTATTCCCTCAAAAGCTGGAAGCAAACCTGCCTCAACAAGAACTTGAAAACCATTGCAAATTCCAAGTATTGGGCGACCTTCTTCAACGAATGCCTTTAGTTCTTTTCCAAGTTTCACAAGTATCCATTTCGCCCAAATGGCGCCAGCACGCACGTAATCGCCGAAAGAGAAGCCGCCTGGAAAAACCAGTGCATCATAATCTAACAAACTTCGACGCTTAACAACTTCGTTAACGTGTAAAACTTCAGCTTGAACATTTAAAGCTTCAAACGCTGTTTGAGTTTCAGCGTCGCAGTTTGTTCCGCCAACTCGCAAAATGCAAACGCGTATTTCTTCGCGTTTCACGTTAGACTTCACCTCGCGGAAAATTCTTCCATGAACTTAACAGTTTACTGACTGCAACATCGACAATAACTTCGCCGCTTAACCCGCGAATGCACAATTTTGGAACCTTCGTAACTTTTCCAATCTTCGCATAAAAAGTCCTCTGCATCACTGTTTCGAAGTCTTTTTCACATTTTTCCGGCACTTCAACGAGAAATCGACTGTTAGACTCCGAAAAGAGCACAAAATCGTTTCTACCTAAACCGTCCGTCGGAACAGCACGCAAGTCGAGTTCAACGCCGTAACCGCCGGAAAAAGCCATTTCTGCAGCAGCCACAGCCAAACCGCCTTCAGATAAATCATGACAAGCACAAACAAGCCCTAAATCAATCGCTTTTGTGATCGTTTGGAAGGATTTTTTTGCTTGTTTCGGTCGCACTCTTGGCACAGAGTTTCCAATAAGGCCTTTAAGCTTATAATATTCTGAACCGCCAAGTTCACGGTACGTTTTTCCAACAATGTATATGTTATCATTGGGCGCTTTAACATCAACGGATATCGATGCACGTATGTCAGGGATAACTCCTATAGCAGTTATTAGCAGCGTCGGCGTCACCGGACCAAGCGGAGATTCATTGTAGAGACTGTCTTTCCCAGATATGAAAGGCGTCTTGAAGACCTTTGCAAAACGGTAGCAGGCTTCACACGCTCTGACAAGACCACCAAGTCTTTCAGGTTTTTCAGGATTTCCCCAAGTGAAATTATCAAGAAGCGCTATCCTTCTGCCGCCGACGGCCACATTATTTCGTATCGCCTCGTCGATGGCGGATGCAGCCATCCAGTACGTGTCAATCTTCCCATAATTCGGGTTCATTCCACAGGAGATCACTAAACCCTTCCAAGAATTCTTCAAAGGTTTAAGCACAGCAGCATCGTTAGGTCCGCCGAACTTGCCATGCAGTGGCTTGAGAACAGTGTTGCCCTTCACTTCATGATCATAAGTTCTCACCACTTTTTCTCTACTTGCGATGTTAGGTGAAGATAAAAGTTGTAAAAGCACTTCAGTCATATTCGTTGGCTCTGGAAAAGCTGGCTCCTCAAACTTTGAAGAAACAAACTTTGCTGTACGTACAATCCGTGGCGGTTCAAAGAGGAATGGAACATCTATTTCCGCAACCTTCTCATTCATATAAAATATTTGCAGGATTTTGTCTTCAGTGTATTTACCGATGGCCGTCGCATCAACATCTTCGCCTTGAAAAATTTCTAAAACTTTGTTAAGGTTTTCTGGAGGAACCGCCAAAAGCATTCTTTCTTGCGACTCGGAAACGTAAATTTCCCATGGAGCCAAATCCAAATACTTCAAAGGAACCTTATCCAACTCGACAACCGCGCCACAATTAAACTTTTTAGCGGTTTCGCCGATGGCAGATGACAAGCCGCCACCGCCAAGATCAGTTATTGCTGACGCCAACTCAAGATCTCTGATGGCAATTACAGCCCTTTTCAGTTTCTCTTCTTCAATAGGGTTAGCAATTTGAACAGCCGGTCGCGAGATTTCCTCGGATTTCTCAGTAAGCTCCGCTGAAGCAAAAGTTACACCGTGTATACCATCGCGCCCAGTTTTCCCACCAGCCAACACAATAATGTCTCCCGGTTTCACGTTTTTCCTGAACTTATCAAGCGGAAGAAGTCCCACACATCCGCAATAAACCACAACGTTCCCAACATAGCTTTCATCGAAATATATGGCGCCGTTTATTGTAGGAATGCCCATATTATTGCCGTAATTGCCAATGCCAGCCACAACACCCATGTAAACATATTTCGGATGCTTCACGCCAGATGGAAGCGCCTCGTAGGGATACTCAAGCGGGCCGAAGCCCAAAACATCCATACATGCAATGGGATCTGCCCAAACGCCTAAAATATCACGGATTACGCCGCCGACCCCTGTTGCTGCGCCGCCAAAAGGCTCTATTGCTGAAGGATGATTATGAGTTTCAACCTTAACAGCCACGCCGTAACCATTGTCAAAGTGTATTATGCCGGCGTTATCCTCAAAAACTGAAAAGCACCACTTCGGGTTGATTTCCCTTGTCGCTCTAAAAAGATAAGTTTTGAAGAGGCTATCGATTTTCTTTCCATCAAAGTCTATTAAGCCTTTGAAAGTTTTATGAAAACAATGTTCAGACCATGTTTGCCCTATTGTTTGAAGCTCAACATCGGTAGGGTTTCGCTGTTTCATCATAAAATAATTCTGTACAGCTTTCATCTCTTGAAGGTTTAAACCCAACCCGAGCTCGCGGCTCACATCTAAAAGTTGCTGATTAGAAGCTTCCAAAAGGTTTACTTCGAAAAGCGCGAAGCTCGTCTTTCTGCGGATGTACAGGCCTACGCTCATTTCTCTTCCTCAACAATAATAATGTAATTGTCTTTCGTGGGATTAGCCAAAAGCCTTTTACACATTTCCTCAGCCTTTGTCAAAGCTTCTTGCCGCGAACTAGCCTCCAGAATCACATTGTAAACTTTGCTCACATTCACTCTATCAACCTTATACCCAAGCTCCCTAAGTAAACGCGAGGTGGTCTCGCCTTCAGGATCACTGTGTCCCGGCTTTAAACCAACTTCAACTTTTAAATGATACTTCATGTGGTAATCTTTGACTTAAAAGAGATTTAAACGCTTTCACCAGCAAAAAAGCAAAAGCTACTTGAGAATAATCTTTTTGCCCTTGTAGATGACCTTTACTCCTTTGAAGCTTTTAACGCAGCCGATTTCTTCAGCGTGCACACCAGCCCTTTCCAGAGAATCAATTGCGCTGTCTCTATCCGACTTGTCGATTATGATTGCAAAGCCCCAGCCCATGTTAAAGGTCTTAAACATCTCCTCATCAGAGATTCTGCCGCCAAGCTCTAAAGCAGTCTTCTGAATTAGTTCAAAGATTGGTTGAGGCTTAAAATTATTAAATTCAAAGCCTATTCCCTTCGAAAAAAGTGCTAAACGCTCAAACTTAAGATAAGCGTCACCAGTAATATGCACAGCGCCTTTCACTTTAACATCGTCCGCAACGCTCAAAAAAGGCTTAACATAAATCTTCGTAGGCTCCAAAACTTCATAAACCACTTCCCTTTCCAAAGGTTCTGGAACCTCAAAAGGATCATATTTACCACCCCAATGTTTAAACAAAACTTTCCTCGCCAAAGTTATGCCATTACTGTGAACACCGGAACTGCGCAAGCCAACAACAATATCGCCAGGCTTAATATCTCTTCCAGCGATTATTTTATCTGTGGAAACTTCGCCGATTGCCGCGAAAACCATGTCAAAACCCTTTCCTTCAACTAAGCCATAGATTAACTCAGCTACGTCGCCAATCTCGCCGCTCGGCACAACACATTCAGCCTCAACAGCGCCTTGAACAACCCCCTTCATCCACTCTCTAACCAAGACAGGATCAGAAACTTGCGCATGAATATTATCTGCTACAGCCAAAGGCTTTGCTCCGGAACGAATGACATCGTTAACAGCCATGGCCACACCATCAACACCAATGGTGTCATATTTGTCGGCAAGCTGTGCAACAAGAACCTTAGTACCGACACCCTCAATAACAAGATCTAAACAGCAGCCGCCACGAAAAGGAAAAACGTTACCATAAGGAAGCCTAATCAACTTACCATAACGACTAAAATTGTAAGTCTTAAATAACAAACGCAGATTTCTCTTCGCTTTAGCCCTCAACTCCCTATTAACACCACTGCTAGCATAAGTATATCTTCGAGGCAAGCAACAACCCCTCACTTACTTACTGGTCGTAATAAAGCCTTTTAAACCTTCAGCAGAAAACTGAGTAGAAATGATTTAAGGGGCATGTGGAACAACTCCTTAAGCCGAAAGGAGAAGGGAGAAAACGTAAATAGGCGATTATTCCACATGCCTTTCCTCGCTTACATCACCACTTATCAGTTTGGGGGCACTCTTAGAAACTCCGCTCATGCTCTCTTGGGAAGGGAACGCAATCATTCCTAACAGAATGCGGTAAAGTCTTAAGAACTCGAAACCTTTTTCAGAAGTCTTGTATAAAATTCTCTTTCCACAAAACTTAATTTCGATAAAACCCGTTTTGATAAGAAAACTTAGGTATCTGTCCAAGTGAAAGTAATTCGTATTTAAATGGCGTGCAATAGAAAAACGACTTACCTCATTACTTGCAAATTCTAGTATTAAGGCTATAGTCTCAAATGAACCTCGATATTTCTTGCCAAAATTAGGTATGCCATAACTACACATAACTTGTATGTATGGACATGCTTTCAAATCGTAAACCCGCTATAATGCTGTGCAACTTTAAAGGAATATTGATTTTTTCTATGGATCCGGTTGAAAACAGATAGAAGACGTTTAAAAGAATGAACTTCATATATGTTTATGTGTATATTATTTCAATTGAAAAAGTTGAAGTGGTTATAGTGGAAATAGACGAGTCAAACGATTTTGAACTGCAGATCTTAGAAGAAGCCCTAAATTCAGATTACAAAAAAGTCAGCGTACGTTTGAGGGAGGGAGAATATCAATATGAACTTTCAAGAACCATTGCAATTTTCCAGCTACAATTGTGCTTTCCAAACGTAAAAGATTTAATAAAAAAGATGTATGGCGAAGAAAAAATAAGCGATATTCAGCTTATTCGCAAAATCCAAACAATACTTAAAAAAATGGAAAAAAGTGGCGTGGTATTAATTTTATCAAAAAACAAGCCTTGGGAACTGCAGAGATACGCCCTCTCGAGTTTTAAATTTCTTGACAGTGACAAAAATCAAATCCTATTTGCAACTGATGAACAAATACGGCAAACAAAAGAAAAGTTAAAATCAATTTTGGCTACGCAAAAAAAAGCAAAAGGCCATAAGAGCGCAATTAAAATGAAACTTTTTGTTTTAGCTTTAACAATTTTTCTTGCTTATATTGCTATTGTTTGGAATCTATTACAATCCAGCGTCAACCCGATAATTTTCGTGATATCACTTTTGATAGCAGCCTTAAGCTCTGTTGTATTTGGAAAAATACTGGCAGAAAGTGACAAAATTTGATGACTTAAATGTTTAATAGGTATTTGACATAATTTTAAAAGTGGGAATACAAATGACTAAGAGCCATTTCATTTCGTTTTTGATGATTTTATGTTTATATTCGGCCATGTGGACTTGTAGAGGATATGAATTAACTGTAAAAGCCAGTCCAAGAACATTAATTGTTGGTGACGATGGTTTTGACAGCATTCAAGAAGCAATAAATAGCGCGGATATAGGAGACATAGTATTTGTGCGCAGAGGAGAATATTATGAAAATATACTGGTAAACAAAAGCATCACGCTTATCGGAGAAGACAGAGAGCACACAATTATTGATGGAAACATGGCGGGAAACGTTATTTCAATAGAAACTGGTAATGTGAAAATTAGCGGATTTACCGTGCGAAACAGTAGTCTTTCTATGGGTTGCGGGGTATTCATAGAGCGTGCAGGAAACATCACCATCAGCAACAATAGAATAATGAATACTCAAATGGGAATTCAAATGTTCTCTTGTAGCGGGAATTATATTTACGAGAATGTAATATGCGCAAATTATATTGCTATTCAACTTCTTTATTCAGGAGGAAATTTCATTTATAGAAACGAAATCAGTAAAAACACTGATGGGATTGATATTTACTATTCCTTTAGCAATATGATATATGAGAACACCATCTCAAGTAACTTCTTTGGCGCCTATATTTTTTTATACAGCAATGATAACGTTTTTTATCATAACAATTTTGAGCAGAATAATTATCAAGTATACACTGAACGTGTAACTAACATATGGTTTTATAACAATGAAGGAAATTATTGGAGTGATTATAAGGGGTATGACCTAAACGCGGACGGCATAGGAGATATCCCTTATAACGTCACGGAGACTGACAGAGATCATTATCCTTTAATGGGAGCTTTTCACGTTTTTACGGTATATTTTAAAGAAAACATTGATTACATCACTATAATCTCCAACTCAACGATTACCAATTTAACTTTTACAAATGTTGCGGAATTAAAAACCAAAACAATATTCTTTAACGCGGTAAGCAATGATTCCGCAGGTTTTAGCAGAATTTTCATTCCTAGGGACCTGATGGAAAATGTGAGCACCATTTTAATTAATGACGAAGAAGTTTATGTTTCATTGCTTAACATCACTGATGAAAAGAAAATTTGCATTTATCTAACATACCCAAAAAACTGTTCTGTTAAAATAGTGTATTCTGAGCTGCTTGATCTTTATTATCAATTAGTCGCAGAATATTTGAATTTGATAAATAAATTTGATAATTTAAACGGTTCGTATTCCAATTTGCTTAAAGAATACTTGATTTTGAATGAAACTTTAATAGCTCTAAATGTTGGTAATGACGTAATTCGTGAACAGCTTTATGCATTAAATGAGACATTGCATGCGCTAAACGAGACACTTTGCGACCTTTTGAAGAGTTATAATGAGCTCCAAGTAGAATTTGGTGAAACGAATTCGGCATATAAAGAGCAAAAGCAGAATTTAGAGAGCCTAATGTATATGTTTGCCGCTGTAACTGCAGTTCTTATTGTCATGACCATCTACTTATCCAAAAAAGTGCACGAGCGTAGCGTTAAACTTAGCGAGGGTTAAATGTGGGAACCGATTCTATGCCCTTTTTGTACGCTTGCAAATTTATAGAGGTTGATTTTCCAGGTAGAGAGTCTTTGATTGCTTTTTCCATGAATTTTTCTTTAACCAAATTTGTTATCTGTGTTAAAGCTCCGAGGATTACCATGTTTGCGTAGAGTTTTTGTCCGAAGTTTTTTTCCGCTATTTCTGTTGCTGGCACGGCATAAATTTTTGCGTTTGTTTTTGGAACGATTTTTATTATGCTGTTATCGATTAGTAAGATTCCGTTTTCTTTTAGGTCTTTTAGGTTTTTTTCCAAGGCTTCTTGACTCATTGCGATTAGTATGTCGCATTTTCTGACTATTGGAAAGCCTATTTTGTTTTCGGAGATGATTACTTCGCTTTTTGCGGTTGTTCCTCTTGCTTCTGCACCGTAGCTTTGTGTTTGTACAACGTTTTTGCCTTCGTACACTGCCGCTTTGCCCAAGATTTGGCCGGTTAATACTACGCCTTGTCCTCCGAGTCCGCTTATTCTTATTTCAATTTTCTTCAACGTTTGATGCCTCCTTGATTGCGCTGTAAACTGTTTCGGTTAAGGTTTGCCGCTTTCTTTGAATAAATTCGCCTAGAATTATTTTTTGTGTTAGGTCTTCTTCGCCTAATTTTTTGGCTTGTTCGATAGGTATAGCTTTTTCTTTGAACCATTTGACCATCTCTCCGGCGTCTTTGAAGCCTACTCTCCTTCCGAAGGCTGTTGGACATTGGCTTATGGCTTCTATAAACCGGAAACCGTTGAGGCACAACGCCTTTTTTATTGCTTCCTTTAATTCATTTTGGTGGGCGGTCGTCCAACGTGCCACATAGTTGGCTCCTGCAACTACAGCCAAGTTTGCCGCGTCTAATGGTTGTTCAAAATTTCCATATGGCGTAGTGGTGGTTTTTGCCTTGAACGGTGTTGTTGGCGCAACTTGCCCTCCAGTCATTCCGTAAACCATGTTATTAACCATGATTACGAGGATGTCGAGGTTTCTTCGAGCTGCGTGGATAAAATGGCTGAGACCTATCCCAACGATATCTCCGTCGCCACCGAAAACTACCACGTTTAAGCTTGGACGCATAAGTTTTACGCCGGTGGCTACCGGGATGCTTCTACCATGAAGAGTGTGAATTGAATCGGCAATAAAGTATGGTGAGGGAATCCAAGCTGAACAGCCGATTCCACTGCAAAAAACAAAACTGCTGAGATCTTCATAGCCAAGTTCATGAACAGCCTTCAAAAAGGCATTCATCACAGTGAAAGCGCCGCAGCCTGGACAAAAAGGCAGTTTTAAGTTTCGTAAGTATTTTTTAACTGAAAAGGTTTCATTCATTTTCATTCAGCCTCCTTTATGATTATGTCCAAAAGCTCTTCTGGCGTTATTAGTTCTCCACCGCCAATTTTGTTAATTGGAATAATTTTAGCGGTTCCTTCGGCGACTTTTTTAACTTCGTGGAATATTTGGCGAAGATTCATCTCTGGAACAAGTATTTTTTCGGCTGATTCAGCCAACTTTTTAATAGGTTTTTCGGGGAAAGGCCAAATTGTTTTGAGCCTAACGTACCCGGTTTTTATGCCTTTTGTCTCTGCATATTCAACTGCTTCATATATTGCGCGGGATGTGCAACCGTAGGCGACTATGCCTATTTTGCAGTTTTCAGTGTTGTAGGATTCTACGTGGGCTATTTCTTCAGCGTGATTTTGTATTTTGTTGTTGAGCCTCTCTACAAGTCTTTTGTGCACTAACGGATCGGCTGTTGAGCGTATACCATACTCGTCATGTGTTGACCCTGTAACGGCTACGTTGAAGCCTTCGCCGACTGCTGGCATCGGCGGCACTTCTGTAAGTCCAAAAAACGCTTTGTCGCTGGGCTTCGGCCTTTTACGGTTAACTATTTCGATTTGTTCTATCGATGGCACTGCAACTTGTTCGCGCATGTGCGCGGTAACTTCGTCTGATAATAATATGACGGGAGTTCGATATTCTTCAGCTAAATTGAAGGCTTTAACTGTTAAATCGAACATTTCTTGCACGGAGTTTGGTGAAAGCACTATTGCAGAATAATCGCCGTGAGTGCCCCAACGAGACTGCATGACGTCACCTTGTCCACATTTTGTGGCTTGTCCAGTACTTGGTCCAGCTCTTTGCACATCAACTATTACGAGAGGAGTTTCCGTCATGAACGCGTATCCTATGCTCTCTTGCATTAGGCTAAAGCCAGGTCCAGAAGTTGCGGTCATAGCTTTTGCTCCAGTCCAGCTTGCGCCGATAACCGCGCCTATTGAGGCGATTTCATCCTCCATCTGAATTGCTATGCCGTCTACTTGTGGCAAGCGTTTGGCCAGGTGTTCCGCGATTTCAGAAGCAGGTGTTATTGGGTATCCGGCAAAGAAACGACAACCAGCCAATATTGCGGCTTCGGCGCATGCTTCGCTTCCCTGCCAAAAATACACACCTTGTTTGGCTGTCTTCATCCATATTTCTCCTTTAAGCGTAGTAGATATGGAGTAATGAATAAAAGTTTAAGCTAGATATCTTCTTTTTGTTGCGGCCGTAGTCTAGCTTGGTAGGACTTCGGCCTCCCGAGCCGGTGACCCGGGTTCAAATCCCGGCGGCCGCACCAGAATTTTGAGCGTGTACTTATTGCTAAACAACAAAATTTATTAAGTATTAAGATGAAAGACGAAGTGACGGTGCCTAGAAATGGGAGGCCCTTCTGAAAGAGAATACAAAGAAAAACTGGATAAGATAAAAGAGAAGCTAAGCAAAAAAGCAAAGGACATAAAAAACCAGTTTGAAAAAATCGAAAAGGCTAAAGTGGATCTGCTGAAGAAAACCAAGGAAATGAAACACGACACCGAACGTGAAATACTAAAAATGGAGGAAGAAATAACAAAATCAAAAGACTTGGCGCCAGAGTCAAAAACAAGACTTCATCTAGAAATTGACACACTTAAAACAGAAGCCCGAAGGCAATATTCAGAACTTGAAACAAGAATTGCCGAAACAATTACACAGCAATAAACAAGGTAAGAAAACAAATGAAGAGAGTTCTCCGTAAACAAAAACCACTGTACATGCTTAGTCTGACATTCTGCATAATAGGAATACTTGCACTTTTAACAACACTATGGAAAACATCTTCCCAAGTTTTTTCAAGCGCAGATCCCTTTTCCACGTTTTTATCACTTCTTTGGATAGAAGAAATTGTCATCATCAACGTAGTCACGTTTAAACTCATATACCTTGTAGCTTTCGGCGATATAATGTTAATTTTAGGAGTAATACTTTGGCTTTTGAGTCGGCAATGGCTTGTAGTGCCAGGAAAAACTGTTTGTTATCAATGTCCCTTCTGCAAAAAGAAGTGGAAATCAACAGGAGACAAAGCACTAGTTCACTGTCCCTATTGCAATCAATTAGTTCATCCAAAAATAGCCGAAAAATGAGCACAAACAATCTACACTTTATTGCGTTATCCAGCAGATTATGCATGGTTATATGCTAAATAACCTCTAAAATTTGTCGGAAAAGATAGACGTTTAGACGTTTTGAAATGAGTTTCCGACAAATTTAAATAGCTCTTAAAACAGATACTCTCTCGAGTGTTAATGAAATGTCGGAAAAAGACGTGAAAAAGCCCGAAACGCGAGAAGAATTCGTCAAGATATTGACGGATGCTGTTAAAAAGGAAGTGGAAGCTCGAAGTGTTTTGTCGGGTAGATCCGCGAAACCGACGATTTCTGGCACAGCAAAAATTTTGGGAGTTCATAGAGATACGTTATATTCTTGGCTTAAAGAGTTCAATGTCGACTTTGAAGAAGTTGTTAATGATTTTTTGTCTGGAAAAGTGTCGGATCATAGACAGCCTTCTGACGAATGTGCATACCTTATTGGTGAGGCTCTTGTCGGAGAGGGAAATGAAGTTGCACATATAGACCTTTTGATGGGTAACAAGGACGGCCCGGTTGGAGAAGCGTTTGCAAATGGTTTGGCGCACCTTTCAATGGGTCACACGCCACTTTTAGCGGTCATAAGGCCTAATCTTCCACCTAAACCACACACTTTGCTCGTGCCAAAAGTGACTGTGAAAAATTTGGATGACGCAAACAAGATTTTTGGTCCGGCGCAAGCTGCTGTTGCTAAGGCTATTGCGGACGCTGTTGAGGAGGGAATAATTCCAAAGGAAAAAGTTGACGATTGGGTTGTTGTTTGCAGCGTCTTTGTCCATCCAAAGGCAAGCGATTACCGGAAAATTTACCATTACAATTACAGTGCCACAAAAATGGCCTTAAAAAGGGCTATTGCAAAGTATCCGACACTGGAAAAAGTTTTTTATGACAAAGATCGCGCGAAGCATCCAATGATGGGTTACAAAGTGCCGCGTCTCTGGAGACCACCATACCTGCAAATTTCGCTTGACGCCCCAGATATTGAAAGAACAAAGAAGGTTATAGCTCAGATTCCTAGAAGCGATAGGATAATACTTGAGGCTGGAACGCCTTTAATAAAACGGTATGGAACAAAAGTGATTAGCGACATTCGAGAAGTAGCCAAAGACGTGTTCGTCATAGCAGACTTAAAAACGCTGGATGTCGGAAAAGTTGAAGTTGACATTGCTTACGAGGAAACAGCGGACGGTGTAATAGCCGCCGGACTTGCGCCAGCAGAAACTCTTGACTCGTTTATCTATGAAGCGAAAAGGCTGGGCATATACGCGGCTGTTGACATGCTGAATGTCGAAGATCCAGTTAAGAAACTTAAAGCGTTAAAGGATTTCCCAGACATTGTCATAATTCACAGGGGTATAGACCAAGAAACAGGCAAGACAATAGGTTTAGAACCAATTCAAGAGCTTAAGCAAACATTTAAGGATAAAAAGTTTCTGATTGCCGTAGCTGGCGGAATAATTCCAGAAACTGCAAAAGAGGCTTTGGAAAAAGGCGCAGACATAATTGTCGTCGGACGATATGTAACACAGTCAAGGGATATTGAAAGGTCGGTTAGAGAGTTCCTTGAGTTAACGCCTGAAATGCGAGAAGACATAGACGTATACAGAGTCCATGTAGAATAACCAAAACATGTGTGTCTGGTTCTGACAGCATTTTCAAGAGAAAATTCTGAAGGCTAAATAAGCTGAAAAGAAAAAGATGCATGCAATAGTGAAAACAGGTATGAAGCCAAATATTTGAGCAAAGAAAGGTCCTATAAAGGCACCAGCCGCACCTCCCAAACCCACAAACACGTCAAATAAACCAGCTTTTCCAGCGGGTATAAGCTCCATCGACAAAGATAGAACATATATGTGGTATAAAGCGTAAGCAAAGCCCATCAGAGCCAATATGGAAGCAGTTAAAAATGCTGTTTGCAAACCAAGCATGACGAAGACGGCTAAGAGTAACACGAGCAAACCTCTGAAGAAAACAATCCTTTGCAGACGCCTTTTCTCTTCTTCTCGCCCCAGTTTTCTGCTTGCCAAGAAATACCCTACAGCTCCAGCGCTTGAATTTAAAACATAAATGGTAAACACGAAGCTTGTAGAAAAACCAAGATTGCTTGAGAGGAAAATTGGCAAAGGTGTAAACAAGGTACTTGTTGCAAATGAGAATAAAACCAAACCGCAACAGAACGCTGCAAGATTTTCTCTTTTAAGGGCTTTGTGAACTGAAAAACCTTCTAGAACTTTTGAGGCTACGAGTATCCCTTTGTATGTAAAGTCTACGTTTTTTTCAATATTAACTAAACCTCTTTCAAAAACCAAAATTGGGTCTTCAACCAAAAGCAAGGAAAGTATGAATGCCAGAAAGTTTAACCCACTGCACATTAATAATGTTGTTCTTGCTGCAAGACCAAACAACGACACAAAAGTTCCCAAAATCAGCCCAAGTAGCCAGCCTATCTCGGTTATTCCTTCGTAAAACGCAAAGGATTTTTCCCATTCTTCTCTGGAGTAAAGCTCAACAATTAACACGTTTTTTGGCGGTTCATGTGCAACATGGAAAACAGCCATAACTACGTAGAGGAGTATAATTAGATTTACACTGTTCACGTATGTGAGGAGAAAGAGTAGAATAGAAGATGACAGAAATGAGATGAGAATATAACGCTTGTAACTTTTCGTTTTGTCGCAAATGTAGCCCCAAAAGAAAGATGCGGGAATAGCCAAGAAAAGCGCGGCAGAAGTCATAACTCCAACATCAAGCAGAGAGCCGCCAATGCTTACGATGTAAAGAGGAAGAAAAACTGAAAGCAGACCAAACGCAATTTCATGGGATAGAAACCCAAACCGCCACATAAGCTGAAAACCACATATGCACCGGGTTAAAACCTTTATCCTTTAAAAATCAAATTTTATAAGGATTTTCATAACCCTTAATAGTTAGAGATTAAATTTTCATAATCTCTGTAGGAAGCATAACAATGGCTAAATTCAAAATAATAGTTTCAGACCCGGAAGAGGGAAAGTCAAAAACAGTGGAGTTAGAAGATGCCAGCGCTGCTCCACTAATTGGGAAAAAAATAGGCGACATAGTAGACGGTTCAATATTGGGTTTGCCAGGATACAAAGCACAGATAACAGGCGGTTCAGACAAAGACGGGTTTCCAATGAGACCAGATGTCCACGGCGGAGTGCGAAGAAGCGTAGTACTAAGCGGCGGGGTAGGGTTCAACCCTAAAAACGAGGGAGAAAGAAGACGAAAAAGAGTCCGCGGCAACGTGATAACCGACGAAATCCTGCAGATTAACATGAAGATAACTGAAAAACCTAAAGAAAAGAAGATGGAAGAAGAGAAAAAGAAGGAAAAACCTGCACAAGAAAAACAAGAAGCTTGAAATTCATAAATTTCCTATCACAGCAATTTTTAGAAATTAAATTCTATACATAATCATGCTTAATGTTTATTAACTTGCACAGTAACATCCTTCAATAATTACTCTCACAAAAGGGATAATAGAAGGAATGAGCGAGGAAAAGCAAGTGAGTCTGCCGCGGCAGCCGGAAATAAACATCGGCACCATAGGGCATGTTGACCATGGTAAAACAACTCTAGTGCAAGCCTTGACGGGGGTTTGGGCATCTAGACACAGTGAAGAGTTGAAACGAGGCATAACAATAAAGCTCGGTTACGCTGACATGCCAATCTACAAGTGCCCAAAATGCGAACCGCCCAAAAATTATTCAAGAGAACCAGTTTGTCCACACTGCGGTTCAGAAACAACTTTTATCAGAGCCGTAAGCTTTGTCGACGCCCCAGGCCATGAAGCACTTATGGCTACCATGCTTTCTGGAGCCGCGATAATGGACGGCGCAATTTTAGTGATTGCAGCCGACGAGCCTTGTCCTCAACCTCAGACTAGGGAGCACTTGGCTGCGGCTGAAATAATCGGGATAAGAAATATAATAATTGTCCAGAATAAGATTGATATAGTTAGTGAGGAAAGGGCGCGAAAAAGCTATGAGGAGATCAAAAACTTTGTTAAGGGGACTGTTGCTGAAAACGCGCCCATAATCCCCGTTTCGGCACAACGCGCCATAAACACTGACGCGTTAATACAAGCAATGGAAGAGTTTATTCCAACTCCGAAGAGAGACGAAACTAAACCGCCTTTAATGTACGTTGTCCGTTCTTTTGATGTTAACAAGCCGGGGACTCCAATAGAAAAACTTGAAGGCGGAATAATTGGCGGAACAATTTTGCAGGGAAAATTTGCAGTCAAAGATGAAATAGAGCTTCGTCCGGGGATAACAGTGGAGGAAGGCGGCAAAACGGTTTATAAAACGCTTTGGAGCGAAATCGTCAGCTTGCATGCAGGCGGAAAAAACGTGAAGGAAGCACACTGCGGCGGGTTAGTCGGCGTCGGAACCCTTTTAGACCCCGCGCTTTCTAAAGCGGATGGTTTGACTGGGAATATTGTCGGAAAAAAGGGCATGCTTCCGCCTACTTTGACAGAGCTAAAAATGGAAACTTTTGTGCTTGAGCGTGCTGTTGGAACGAAAGAACTTGCAAAAGTTGAAAGCATAAGCAAAGACGAAACGTTACTGCTTCACATTGGTGCTGCAATAACTGTTGGAAAGGTTATTTCAGTGAAAAATGAAGATGTAACAATTAAGCTTATGCGGCCAGTGTGCGTCTTAACTGGCTCAAGAGTCGCCATCAGCAGAAAGATTGCTGGAAGATGGAGATTAATAGGCTACGGAATAATAAAATGTTAGAAGAACCTGCTGCAAAGAAGGAGCACTTAAGAGTGATTCTGGACTCAAACGCACTGTTTGCTTCGTTAAAATTTAAAATGGATGTACTTGAAGAGTTGAAAACTTTGTTGAAACGAAACTTTAAACCCATCATACTTTCCCCGGTAAAACGTGAACTTGAAAGACTTGCAGAAAATGGTTCGCCTAAAAGGCGAAAAGAAGCAGCATACGCTTTAACAATCGCGCAAAAATGCGAAATAGTGGAGGTGGACGAATTATTTGACAGCTCACCTGACGACGCAATCGTCCGAATAGCCGGCGAATGGAAATGTCCAGTTTTCACCAATGACAGAGAGCTTAGGAAGAGGTTAAGAAATATAAGTGTGCCAGTTATTTATGTGAGACAAAGGTCACGTCTTGAAATTGATGGGAGGATATAGCCCTTGTTTAGGCTTATAACAATGGAGGACACCATTAGAATTCCTCCAGAAACTTTCGGCAAACCGTTAGATGATGTTGGATACCAACAGGTTAAAGCGAAATATGAAGGAGTTGTTGATGAAGTATTAGGCTATGTAATAGCGGCAACAAACGTGAAAGTAAGCCCAATCGGAAAAATAATCCCAGGAGACGGTGCCGCCTACCATAAGGTAACATTCTCACTTCTGACGTTTTACCCGATATTGCAAGAGGTTGTCGAAGGAGAAGTTGTTGAAATCGCCGACTTCGGAGCATTCATCCGCGTGGGACCAATAGACGCGTTACTTCATGTTTCACAATTAATGGACGACTTTATATCCTACGACGAAAAACAAGGCGTCTTACTGGGCAAAGAAACAAACAGAAAACTCTCAACAGGAGATCATGTACGCGTTAGAATAACCGCGGTCTCTCTTGGAAGGGCTGGCAGCTCGGCCAAAATAGGTGTAACCGCAAGGCAACCGTTCCTCGGCAAACTTGAATGGATAGGGGAAGACTTGAAGAAAACAAAAGAGTCAGCTGCAGAGAAGAAAAAAGAAAAACTACAGAAGAGTGAAGAGAATGAGTGAAAAGGCTTGTTCCACATGCCACACGATAGCAGTTGGAAACATTTGCCCAAAATGCAGGACACCAACTCTTAGCGATGATTACAGCGGAATAGTAATAATATTTGACCCAGAAGACTCGATAATTGCCAAGGCAATGAACATAAAGGAAAAGGGACGCTACGCCTTAAAGGTCAGATAGATGAGCATTGCGTATGTTTTACCTTTAAATCTCCGAAAAAAATTAAAAAAGCCTTTAGGAGACTTAATCCGCGGCACTTTTGACGAGACAGCGAAAATTTTGAAGACAATAATCGAAAACGAAAAACAACCATGTATAGTATCCGTTGGCGATATCGTTTCAAAAAACCTCGTAGAAAACCACGTTCTTCCACATCTTTTAATCGTTGACAACAAAGCTATGCGCGCTAAAATAGAACCTATATCAGCCATGTTGAATGTGAACGAAGAGAAACATGTCAAGAACCCACCGGGAACGATAACTCTAGAAGCACTAAACGCCATAAAAGAAGCTTTCAAAAATAACAAGCGGGTAAAAATAGTTGTTGACGGCGAAGAAGATCTTTTAACGTTGATAGCCATTCTTTACGCGCCTGAAAACGCATTGATTATTTACGGGCAACCGCACGAAGGAGTTGTTGTGGTTCGAGCCACGAAACAGAAAAAAATCGAGGTGGCGAAAATTCTAGAAGTCATGGAAACGACTGCGAAAGACTAAATAAAGAGAACCTAATATCAAGTCAAACACTACAGGGAAAAACTATGGAAGTTGAAATATTGACGGAAAACGAGAATCCGCTTCTGAAGCGAAAAGAAATCGTCTTCCAAGTGGGACATGACAAAACTGGAAGTACGCCGCCGAGAATGGAAGTTAAAAACGCAATCGCAAAAATACTGAAAACAGATGCAAACCTAGTTTTCATTAAAAAGTTTGAAACCAAAACTGGAACACGTAAAGCTGTTGGAACGGCAAATGTTTATGATTCCCTTGAACAAGCAAAACTTATTGAACCCGAGTACATCGTGAATAGGAACATACCGCCTGAGAAGCCGAAAGAGGAAGGAAAAGAATAATGTCAGAAAAAAAGGAAAAAGAAAAAACGTCAGAAAAGGAAGAAGCTGAAAAAGCAGCACCAGAAGAAGCTCCAAAAGAGTCCAAAGCAAAGAAAGGAAAAAGAGAAAAACGCAAAAGAGAAGAAAAGGGCGTTTTCACGCGTTACAAAGTTGAAAATGGCAAAGTAGTTAGATTGCGACCCATATGTGAACGCTGCGGTCCAGGATATTTCATGGCGGACCACGGCGACAGATATTCTTGTGGACACTGCGGTTTCACAAGGTACAAACAAACTTAAATCATACGGCATGCTCATAAACTGTGAGGACTCACATGATTAGGGTAAATGTTGTTATAACAAATGTTTCTGGAGAACGTTTCTGGGACATCCGTAAACCAGTCCCGCCAATTCAGATAAACACTAATTTGAACCTTGTTGAAGTTGAAAAAAAGGCTGACGACTTGCTTGAAGTGCCCTTCGTCTTAACAGTCAACTATAATCCTTCAGTTGCTCAGATAAGCCTTAAAGGAAGAGCTTATGTGACAGGAAATAAGGACGAGTTGGAGAAAATTTATTTGGAGTATAAGGATAAGAAGCCTCCGGCTCCAGTGTTGATCCAATCCATTTCAAACGTGGTTTTCGTTGAGAGCGTGATTATTTCTAGAACATTAAACATTCCGCCGCCAATTCCACTGCCGCAAATTCCACAAGCCAAAGAACCTGCAGAAAAGAAACCTTCCGGAGTAGACTATACAGCCTAGGATTAGGTTAGACTTACTGGAAATCGCTGGTGGCAAATCGTCAACTGGAACAGAAACGTCTAATGACTATTTCAGTGGAACATACATTGAGGAGCGTGACGCACCTATACCTGGAGTCCCATGTTTAACGGGTTTGTTTGTCACTGCGAACTCGCCAAGGTAGTGTCCAATCATCTCGGGTTTTATTTCGACTGGAACGAACTCTTTGCCATTATAAACTTGAATCGTTAATCCTACCATTTCTGGCAATATCACCATATCGCGTTCATGTGTCTTTATTATCAAGCTGCCACCTTTCCGCATTGCTTCCTTTGCTTTTCGCACATTTTCAAGAAAAGCTCTCTGTTCAGGGGATAAACCTCTTCGGAGGCTTCTTCTCTGTCGCGATGGAAGCAACGTGATAAACTCATCCATTGATATACTCTGGAGCTGCTCAAGAGTCAAACCGCGATAAGTGAATTCCTTCGGCATTTTTAATCAACACCTCATATCAACATGTGTAAAGGCTATAAACTTTTCCGAGAGAGTCACTCGTTTCCAGTCACCCTCTTTCTTTTTCCTCCAGCACCTCTTGCAGCAATGAGCCCAACCTTTTTGCCTGGCGGAGCGCCATGCGAAACTGTTGTAACTTTTCTTGCACTTCTTTTGCTGCTTCCGTACGGGTGAACCGCAGCCACCATAGCCCGTCCCCGGGTTCTCGGGTATTTGTGTCCCTTTGCCTTCATTAGGTGGAATTTTGGTCCAGCTTTAAGAAATGGCTTCTCTGTTCTGCCCGCTCCAGAAACGACACCTATCGTGGCTCTGCAACGGTCGCTTATGTATCTTGTCTTTCCAGATGGTAACTTGATCATGGTACCATCAGCAGTGTGCGCCACAACAGTTGCGTAAGTTCCGGATGATTTTGCAATTTTGCCGCCGTCTCCAGGCTTAAGCTCTATATTGCAGACCATGGTGCCTTCGGGAACATTTCCAAGTGGAAGAATGTTTCCAATTTCAACTTGTGCTTTTCCGCCCATTTGTATTTGTTGTCCAAGATAAATGCCTTCTGGAATTACAAGGTAACAATTATCACCGTTTTCAAAACGCACAAATGCCAGAGGTGTTCCTCGCCCAGGATCATGAACTATTTCTTCGACGACGCCGTTCACCGCGATCTCAGAAATGTCACCAGTTGCGGTTATTGCCGGGTAACAGGCTGGCGCTACTCTTTTATGGGTTGCGGCTTTAAATTGTGAACCGCCGCGCCCCCTTCTTTGAACACGAATTCTTTTTCCCAAAACAATTCACCCTCGATTGCTTACAGTATGCCAAGTTTAATTGCGACATCTGTTGCTTTATGTTCTGGAGCTAGTTTGACGAAAGCTTTCTTTTCCCCCTTCGGGGTAATAACAATGTTTACTTTCGCCACTTTGACTTCATAAAGTTCTTCGACAGCTCTTTTTACTTCATCCTTTGTTGCCGCGAAGTTCACTATAAACACAAGTTTGTTTTCTCTCTCAACCATTAGGCTTGCAGACTCGGTCATCAGCGGGTACAAAATCACACCATACGGATCCATTAGGCTAACTCGCCCCCACAATAAAGCTTCTCAAGAGTTCGGATAGCACCCATCGTCCAAATCGTCAGCCTTCCAGGATGCGTGCCAGGTGCAAGAACCTCAGCATTCAAATTTTTAACATGAACTATTTCCAAGCCAGGTATGTTTCTCGCAGTTTTACCTAAGCCTTTGTCTTCAGCCAAAACAAGAAGCGGACCAACAGCTTGTTTCCTTTTTCTTCCACGTAGTTTTCCTTTTCCAGCCCTAATCTTTACGCTTTCTTTGACTCTGTAAAGGTCGGCCAAAACACCAAGTTTTATTAGGGCTTCTTCAACTTCCTTTACCTTTTTCAAGTCTTCAATTTCATCTGTAACAATGAGGGGAATTTGCGGAACACCTTCGATTGCGTGTCCGCGTGCAATAACCATTTCTTTTGAAGCTGTTGCAGCTATTGCAGAAAACAGCGCTAAACGTTTCTCCTTCTTCGGAATTCTTTTAACAATTTTTTTCTCTGGAACTGGAGGATGGGCAACTCTTCCACTTACCGTTCCAGGAGCAAAAGCACCTCTGCCTGCTGGACCTTTTGTTCTTGGAATTCTTGCTATGCCTAGTCCTACGCCTCTTGATTCAGCGGATGTTCTTTTTCCAGCCATAGGATCGCGGCCTTTTGGTTGGAACCGCGTCGATTGTATGGATAGTACTGCACGTTTTATAACGTCGGGTCTTATAGGCGTTTCAAAAATTGGTGGCAATGTTATTTTTTCAACGGGTTTTCCGTCGAGGTTGAAGACTTTCACTGTTTTAGCCATGGGTTTTCACCGTTTCTATTTTCCCTGTGGTGATTCAAGAGAGACATATGTGATTTGTGGAGGTTCTTCTGGTGCTTGTCTTGGCGGACGCGCAGGATAACGTAGTTTAACAGGACGTTTTTCGGGTCCTGGCACACTTCCTTCGATGAGCAGATAGGGTCCGCGGATCACGCCGTATCGTATAAAACCGCCTTTTGGCGTTATTTCCTTTCCATCTTTTCCGATCTTTAGAACACGTTTATTATATTCTGTTCTTTGATGGAAACCCATTTGTCCGGCGCGGGCGACAGTGTACATAACATGGTGAGGGTTCCATGGCCCTAGGGTAGCTATTCCTCTTTTTGTTTTTCTTCCTTTGTGCTGAAGGATTTTTACTCCAAAACGTTTTACCGGCCCTTGAAATCCTTTTCCAGTCGTGACGGATATCACATCAACGTGTTGTCCTTCTTTAAATGCCTCAGCAGGATTCACGGTTTTCCCAAGAAGACCTTTTGCGTACTCAAATTGCTGTTGTATGGTACCGCCGCCTATCTCTATTTCTGTAACGTCTGGCTTCTTCTTAGGCACACTTGCTTGTTTGGGTTGGGTTATAGTTATTACACGTATGTTTGACACTTTGTCAAGATTTGTCTCTATCTTTTTCAGGTTCTCTTCTGTGTCAAATTTTTCTGGAAGCGTGAAGACCCGTTCAAGCTCATTCGGCGGATCTGCAATCCAAGCTTCTGACAATGTTCGAAGACCGTAAGGTGTTTTCGTGTAGGCTTTTATTCCGCATATAAGCAGTGGAGGAGTTTCCAATACTGTTACGGGACGAATTACTTCTTTTCCAAAATTTGGAGACCGCTTTCGGTCTTCAATCATCATGGCGTAGGTCATTCCAGCCTTGTAACCGACAAATCCTAAAAGCCTAGGAGTTTCAGCCTTTATTTTAGGCCAATAGCGTATCCGCGCCAATATACTTTTGGCACGTTTCCTAGGCAAATAAGCAAGCGAACCATGTCTCGGAGCACTATGTTTTCTATGACCCATTGCTTTCCCGCTTCGTGTCTTCTAGGAATGAAACATTTAGGTTATAAACATTATGGATGTTTTCCAGCTATGTCAATTTTACGCTTACAAAGTTCACTATAAATGGATGCTTCTCCTCTAAGCGTTGGCGCACCACTTCTCAAGCAAGAATTCTAATATTTTGTATGCAGCTTGTTCTGGCGTGCACCGTGTCGTGTCTATGGTTATTTCAGGGTTTGTCGGCGGTTCATATGGTTGTCCCACGCCAGGCACAGTTGGCGCTTTTCCTTCCAAGGCTTTTGTGTATATTTGTCTTGGAGCTTGGCGAGTTTCCAATCTTCTTGATTCGCGTTCCATGCAGACTTCCAGAGGACACACCAAGTAGGCTTCAACAAAGTTTTGGATTTTGTTTCTAGCGTTTTCTCTGTAACGTCTCAAGTTGCCGGTAGCGTCAATCACAACGTTTACACCGTTGCGTGTTAGAAGCTCTGCAACGTAAACAAGCGTCGCGTAAACTATGTCACGTTCTTCAAGAGAGTAAGTTGGTTTAGGCGTTAAAATCTTACGCAAAGCGTCCGAGGACAGAACTTGTGCACGGATTCCTTTCTGAATTAAAAATTTAATTAGAGCCTCGGATACAACGGATTTGCCGCTTCCTGGTAATCCAGTAATCCAGACACACCAGCCATCGCGCAAGTTTAAGCCGCTTCCAAACAGTTTTAAGTGTGGAAAGCCATTTAAACCATTATCTGCGTAATGTTTATTAACTATTGCTTAACTTCCAGTTCGAAAAAATGGTGATGCTATGCTTATTGTTCAGATCTCAGACATTCATTGTGGTCCTATGTTTAATGATGGTAACTTCCGTGCGGCCATCGACGAGATTAACGACATGAAGCCAGATGCTGTGGTTATAACTGGCGACATAACGGAGAATGGCATTCTTTCCGAGTTCAAAATGGCGGCAAACGAGTTCAAAAGGTTAAAGGCTGAAAAAGTTATTTACATAAGTGGAAACCACGATTACCGTTCCACTGGTTATCTGCTTTTCAAACAATTCTTCCCATTTAACCAAGTTACAGAAGTCGACGAAGCCGTCATAATAGTGCTAAGCAGTGCGCGTCCAGACAGAGACGACGGCGAAGTAGGGCACAGACAAAATCTATGGTTGGAAAACACTCTTGAACATTATAAGGATAAAGTGAAAATTGTTGCTATACACCACCACATAATACCAGTACCAGACACAGGCGCAGACCAAATTACCATAATTGACGCAGGTGATGTGCTGAGAAGTTTGGTAAAATCTGAAGTTAATCTTGTCTTGTGTGGTCACCGTCATCGACCATGGAGGTGGAAAATAGAGAAAATGCAGGTTGTTCACGCTGGAAGCGTATCATGCGAGAAACTGCGAGGCTTTTTCCTCAACTCGTATAACGTTGTGGAAATCGAAAACAAGAAGGTTAACGCTAGACTGAAAATTGTCGGCGGAGAATATGTTGAATTCAAAGAGATAATAAAGAAACGTGAAATCCTCCAAGTTTCAGATGTCTCTCAATGCAGCGATTCACTGGCAAGATGAAAATTAACAAACCCCAACTCGACACAAGTCTTTTCCAGCAAGCCATAATCATTTAACAATAAAAGATGACTTTGACAATCACAATCCGAACATCCAAATCCCTTAATAGGAAAACCAAACTCGCTTAGCCTCTGTGCAGTTAAGCATTCTTCTGTTTTGCCAGCTTCTTTTGAAAAAATTTTAACGATGCTGACAGCATCTTTAGCAAGCAGATAATCAATGTGCCAACGTATTCGTTTCGCATCTTTTCTAAAGTGTCTGTTTAAACGTTTTGCAAGATTGTTCTGTGCAGAGCCGACGTAAGCATAAAACCCCTTTCTGAAAGAAATTGCTCCTAAGGCACCAATCTTAACAGTTATGTTTTTTCTAATTGCAATTACCAGAACGTAGATACCCTTCAGGTGGCAATCCGCCTTAAGGTTATTTGTTAACGTAAAATTTCAGAATCTCTTTAACAGCCCTTTCAGAGTAACCCATCTGTTTCAACATCTTTTGGATTTCTTTTGTTGAAAATTCGTTCAAAAAGTGTACCACCTTAGCAATTGTGCTTTTGGCTTTAGAAATATTTAGCTTTTGGGCATTCCCTAGCTTGGTTTTATGTAATTGTTCACGTCATTAAAATCGAATTTGCCACAACGCAAAATGTTACGTACAAAGTTGAACAGTTTCTCGCGGACTTCTAGTGTCAAGTTTGGATACCAAATCGGAGAGGCCACAACTAGTCCACGCCAAGCGTAGAATGGTTGTACAACTTCCAAAATTTCCCAGTCGTTTGTTTTCTGCAAATAGTTTTCCCAAAAAAGCCTATACAACCGATCGAAAACCCCGGCCAGTTCGCCATACTTCTGTAGCGAGTAGAAAATGTAGTTTATCGTCATTGCTGTCACGTCGTCTGCGGGTTCGCCCCACTCGCCTCTGCTACGGTCTAGAACTGTAAAATCTACGCCTTCTCGGAATAATATGTTCCAAGGGTGAAAGTCGCCGTGAACTTGGCTAAGCCTGTGAGCCATTCGTTTAAGGCGCCAACGCCAAACAACACAGTCTCTTTCGATATCGATCAAGTCAGACTCGCGGATATAGTCAACCTCTGGTGGATAACTGTCAAGCAATCCCATAATGCATTCTCCGTGACCGATAAGTTCTCTTGCTCTTCGCACGTAAAGCCATGGCGCTTCATGCTTTAAACTGTGAATTTGAACAAGATAGTCAGACAGCGCCAAACAGCGTTTCTCATCTAAATCGCTCATTTTACCAGTTGCCTTAATCTGGTCCAAATCAAAATGGTAAAGTTTACCTTCCACATAGTCTGTTAAAAGGAAGAATTCGCCGCAACTCCCTAAAGATTTCAATTCTCCATCGTCATTGGTAAAAGCGCCAACATCAATTGAACGTACGTGTTTAGGAAGTTTGTTGAAAGCTGAATGTTGCCAAAGCAGTATTTGGGCACGGTCAGAAGGGAAATCGTGCCCAAAACCTTCAGATCGCATGGTTTCTAAAACAACCCGTTTAAATTCGCCGTTAACGCGAAACTCGACGATGTATGGAAAACCGTAACCGAAACCTTTCAAATCCTTTTCGCCTTCAACTTTTTCTTCTCCAAGTCTCCACACGCTGCGTACCTCAACATCACAACCATACAAATTGGAAAGGTAGTTTCGAAGTTTCTCTTCAGAAAAACTCAAGCGCCCAGCAGCTAAATCCTCTTTTTTAACCATTTTTTAACACCTTCAATCGCATATGCATATAGGTGGTGCTTAAATATAAACTGCAACAAAACCGATAAAGAAACTCCCTTAGGTGAAATGAACAGTGAAGAAAATTGAAAATAAAATTTTCTCTTTTGCAGAAACTCATAAAGGCTTAACGGACGTGCTTTTAGATCATAAGCTGGCATCTTTAGGCGATGCATATGTAAATTTTGTGTATTCTCTAGCTTTGTCGGAGAAGAAAGGGCAACCTTTTGGAGCAAAGGTTAGGGGAAGCACACTTTCAGAAGCCCTTAAAAAAGCTGGGCTGAGGACACATATGCCTTCTAGGGTCACAAGCCACATGCTTGCTGATGCAGCTGAAGCTTTAATAGTTTATGCTTGGCTTCATAAAAGCGTAACAATTGAGGAATGCGTGAAGATATTGCGCGAAGCGGAAAACTTTATTGAAGGATTCGCTTGTCTGCTTTTAACAGTGTTGGACAGAATCACATTTTAAGAGCTTTTTTCAATTCTTTGATAAAGGCTTTGTTCATTTCGCGGGATTTTTCTATGGCGGTTAGGAACGCCTCCTCTGGTTTTACTCTGCCTTTTGTGCGCACATAAATTATTGGGTTTGACGCAAGCGGGTGTGGAACATCATAGCCAGCTAATTCCACATTTTCGTCTTCTAAAAGCCTCTTTTGCAATAAGTTGCAAAGTGTGTGTCCTGCTCCTTCAACTTCTATTTTGAGTTCATTCCCGTTCCTTTTTAAAACGTTAACCTTCATTTACAAATTCCACCTTTCTTTAGACCATACCTTTTCCATAATCTATTGTTGTTTTACGCTTTTCAACTTTCCCGCACCTTGGACATTGCAAGTCTCGAGCCCTCTGCTCCAGCACATTACCACATTGAGAACAAAAAGCGTAAACGACGCCTAAGCTTTTATCTTTAGTGGTTAAATGGTAAGTTCTGTTAGTTTCGCTTATGACTTTTGCACGAATTATATCTCCTGGCTTGCAGACATCAAACATGGAGTCCACAAATCTTAAATGCACATCAGAAACATGCAAAACACCGCTGAAAAAACCGGAAAGCATCTTCTTGCCGATTTTGAAAATACGCACCGTAGCCATCTGTGGCTGAACACCAGAAACTTGCCCCATAACAATGCTTCCGACTTTTGGAGCTCTGGCGCCATGAACCAGCGGGAATACCGAAACACGTCTGTTAAGAAAGTCGATAAGCGAGCGCCCAACAACTTTTGAATAGATAACGCCGTCGCGAACGTATGTGCCCGCGTCTGGAATAAACTCTTCAATAACGCCTAATGGTTCGCCCGGTAAAACGAATTGTCCACTATCTCGTTTCTGAGACTGCAAATTGATTCACCGATATACTATTACAGGGGTTACCCAATAATAAAAACGCCTCAATAAACCTTTCCACAGCTATAAGAATCCAATCTTGCAAAGTTCGTTCCACGTGAATTCACCGGTTAATACACGCGCTTCGTTCAGCGTCAGCATTGGCTTGCGGAACCTTGAAGCATCGTCCAAGGATACGCGGGGACACGCAGTGTTTACATACGCATCAACTGTTGGAAAATTCATAATCGTTTCGGGGGTTATTTCCCTAACAGCAAATATGTAAGCGTCTTTTCCGATTTTTTCAAGTTTCTCCTTGATGTGTAAAGCATCTTCTAATCTTTTCTGTCCAGGTTTAAGTCCTAGCAGAACAGCGAACGTTTTGGCTTTCTGCGCCTCTTGGATGCTTGCCCATCGCTGTTTTTTGATTTTTTGCGCTTCCTCGTTTATGGCGTATGCGCGTTTTTCGTATGGGTCGGCAAGTATTGTCGGTTTTGAGGTTGAAAGTGCAACACCTAATGCGTGGAAGCGTCCACCGCCTATAAACAGGAAACCTTCAACATCGTCTGCTACGGATTTTACATTGCTGTAGTCGCATCCTATAACTTGCCCGGGATAGTGCAGATGTCCGGCATCTCCGACCATAACAGTTTTTCCAGCACGGATTAGAATTTCTTTGGCTTCATCCAGTGTTTGCACATGCTGTATGGATGTCGCTAAACCTATTTTACGCCAATTTTCTATTAGAGACAATGCGTTTTTGACTGTTTCAGAAACATCTAGTGTGGCTCGAGCCTCTATGTAAACTGTTGGCACCTTCTCATACTTCAAAAGCTTTGCATGTCCATAATGAACGATTACGTCTGCGTCTAGACTTTCAGCTTCAACCGTCGCTAAATCACATGCGCCATAACATGGGTCAGCAGAAACAATAGGTAAAGCGCCAGTCTTCTCAGCAATCCGCGCAAGTCTCGGTCCTTCTTCTTTAAGCCCATCTGGAAGCTGTATCAAGACGCGTTTTGCTCCGTGTTTAATGATTTCTTGTTTAACTCGTTCCTCTTCAAAATCAAACGATTTCAAGATAAAACACCCACGTTTAATATAAAACAAGGATAACGGTGAAAATTCAAAGGTTTTAGTCAGAGGCTATTTTAGGGTTTCATCCCATTCAGGGGTCCATTCCCAATCTTCTTTTGGGCGTTTAATTGGGCGCCCCAAAGCTCTCTCGTGCAGTTCAGCGAGTCTTTCAAGAATTATCTTTTGTTCGATGCTGGCGACAAGCTTCTTTGTGGCTATAACAGCATCCGCGTTAACGGATATGCTGTCTATTCCAGATCTCACCAGAAATTCTGCGAAGTCTGGAAGGTTTGATGGTCCTTCACCGCAAATGGAGACTGTGCATCCGTTTTCATGTGCCACTTTAATTAGGTGGGAGATTATCCTTTTTACGGCAGGGTCTCTTTCGTCGAAGTAGCCCATTTGCCCCAAACGTTCAGAGTCCCTGTCAATCATTAGTATACCTTGTGTCATGTCATTTGAGCCTATGGAGAAGCCATCGCAGAGTTTTGAAAATTCATCAGCAAGTATGGCTATTGAAGGTGTTTCAGCCATAAACCAAACCTTAAAGTCCTTCGTTCTTTCTAGACCTTCCTCCTTCATTATTTGCAAACATTTTTTGGCTTCCCAAACAGTGCGCACAACTGGAAGCATAACCCAGACGTTTTTGAGTCCCCATTCTTCGCGGCACTTTTTGACAGCTTGGCATTCTAAACGGAAAGCTTTTTCATACCATGGGCTGATGTAGCGGCTGCAGCCTCGCCAACCTAGCATTGGGTTAGCTTCAACAATCTCGTATTTTTCGCCGCCCTTCAGCTCTCGATACTCGTTTGTTTTGAAGTCGCTGAATCGCACTACAACCGGACGCGGTTGTATAGCTCTGGCAACTGTCGCCATGCCTTCAGCAAGTTTGTCAACGAACTTTTGCCCTTGTCCAGTTTCTACCAAGTAAAGCGGATGTTCACCTATGTAGCTGGCCAGTATAAACTCGATGCGCATAAGCCCGATGCCTTCAAATGGCAAGTCTTTGTAGTCCTCTATTTTCTCTGGGACACCAAGATTCATGTAGATTTTTGTCGCCGTCACCGGAGCAGACTGGAACGTGCCGCTCACAAAAGCTGTTGGCGCTGTTGAAACGGTTCCAGATGCTGGTGAACGTTCAGTCATGGCTTGCACGATACCTTCGTAAACAACTCCGCTTTTTGCGTCAACAGTGTACTCTTTTCCGCTAACCATAAGTTTTGTAGCAGTCTCGGTTCCAACAACGCAAGGTATTCCAAGTTCGCGACTGACAATAGCGGCATGGCAGGTTACACCGCCCTTGTCTGTTACAATAGCACCTGCAAGCTTCATGAACGGGACATAGTCTGGATTGGTCATGTCGGTAACCAAAACGTCGCCTTTACGCATCACTTTGGCGGCTTCTTCAGGATTCAAAACAACCTTTGCAACTCCGGCACCTATCCCCCTTTTTCCAGCAGGTATACCTTTAACAACAACTTTAACTTCTTCCGCAGAAATTGGCACACCAGACTCAACCTGTTTTTCCGGAGTTTCAGCGGCTTTCATGCTCCAGACAGTTTCTGGTCTGGATTGTACTATGAAAATGTTTTCTGGGAATTCTAGTTCACTATCAATAGACCATTCAATGTCTTGTGGCTTTCCATAATGTTGTTCAATGGCTTTCGCAAGTTCTGCCAATTTAATAACTTCTTTGTCGTTTATGCATGGTTGATTCTGTTTTTCAGCTGGCACTTCCGCATGTATCGTCTTGCCAGTTTTCGGGTCTCGCGTGTACATAACCGTTTTTGTAGCTATACGCCTTTCAACAATCTTCATAGTTAGCTTGTCAACAACGAATTCGTCGGGGGTAACCGCTCCAGAAACGACGGACTCACCAAGTCCAAAATTGCCTTCGATAACCAGCTGATTTGGGTCTCCAGTAACAGGATTTAAAGTAAACATGACACCGGCAGCTTTCGCGTTAACCATCCTCTGGACGCCAACGCTTATCAGAACCCGTTCGTGAGCAAAGCCTTTTTGCGTACGATAAAAAATGGCTCTTGGCGTGAAAAGGCTTGACCAACATTTAACAGTTTTCTCGATAACTTCATCTTCACCCTTAACATTCAAGTAAGTTTCCTGTTGTCCAGCGAAAGACGCGTCTGGCAAGTCCTCTGCAGTGGCGCTTGATCTAACAGCAACAAAAACGTCATCCGTCTTTGTTTTTCGGCAAAGCTCTTTGTACGCGGAACGTATAGCTTTGTCTATGTCCTTCGGCATGGATGTAGACTCTATTAAAGCACGGATTTTCTTTGAAGCTACCTCATATTGTTTTGGATCATTAGGATCTGTAACGGTTTCTCGTATAATCTGATAAATTTTTTCAGCTATACCAGTTTCTTCAATAAATCGTTTGTATGCATAAGCCGTTATAGCAAAGCCTTGAGGCACGGGCACACCGGCACTTGTCATCTCTCCTAGATTGGCGTTTTTTCCGCCGACAAGCGGGATGTCTGTTTTTCTGAGGTTTTCAAACCATAGCACTAAATCCCGTTTTTCAGTCATTGTGTGTTTCAGCCTCCTCAACCTGCAATTTTTCGATAATTACACGGCATGGTGTCGGAAGTTTGGCTGCTCCGCGTTTAAGAGCCTCTTTTGCCAACTCGACGCCGTTTGCGTTTACTCGAACAGTTATAATTGTCTGGTTAGGCTCCACACGCGCCGCTGTTCCAATTGGTTTTCCAAAGGCTCGGCGCATTCCATCCTGCAGACGGTCAGCATGAGCACCAAAAATCATTTTGTTTTCCCTAAGAATAACGTGGGGATATGGGAGCACTTGTAAATAGTAATTGTTTGATAGTTTTTCCATTAAGAGGCGGTTTGTAGCTACTCTGGCGGCTTCCAACGAGTTATGCCTAATTTGTGCTCGTTCCAAGGCTACTAGTCTGGCTTCGTACTCGAATTTGGCGTTAGGGTCGCCCATGGTGAACTTTGTTATTTTCGGTTGTGGAAAACCTTTAACAAACTCTCTTCTAGTATACGGTTGTCCCTTAACTTCTCGGTAGTTGCGCGCGCGCATAGTGCATCCTCTTCAGCATACACAAAGGCGATATTTAAGCAATTTGTTAACCATAACGCTTGATTAGGGTTATGAATCCAGAATCCATTTTAAGAAACTGAATGCTGGTTAAGGAGGCAATCGCTTGTTTTTAAGCCAAACTTTGGCAAGTTCATCATAATCTGGGAACAGTTGTTTCAGCATTGGAATGTACATTTTGATTTCTTCATCTGTGAGATACTGGAACTGGTATTCTCCCATGTAAGGCGACGGTGCGCCTTCCCTTGTTATAAATTCTATATGCATAAATGGATCTCCGCGTTTAATCGTTATTGGACAGCGGTCATTGCTCAAGTTTACAATTTCCAAGGCAAGTCTGCCTATGAAACCACTGTGAACCTTCGCCGCGTTCAGAAAAGAGAGACCCATTCGCCCATATTTGCTTTTAGCCGTCAAATGTGCTACATAATTTGGTGGTGTGAAGACTATTTCGTATGAGATTAAGTTTTTATGTTCAAGGTAATGCAGTGTTGTCTCATCTTTAACTGTTAGGATATAGCCGTCTCCATCGAGGAGGTTATAGTCGTATGGGTATATGCATTTGTAATTCTCTATGAGCTCTTTCAACTTGTCCTTTCCAATTATACACATGCCAATGTTCACATCCGCAATGTTTTCTAGCAATAGTGAAGCCTTAAAGTTATATATTTTTCCAAACAAAACTGTAACGCTGGTTTCGTCTTTTAAAGTCTTATTTGAATAAGTGTTAGTGTTTCAAAAAGTGGAAGGTTACACTCTGCGATAACTGTTGCCTTTAATCCCTTTTCATGCAGAAACTCTAAAGTTTTATCTACATCTGCAAGTGTCGATTGCATAAGTAAGGCGTGTCCACTTGTTTTCAAGTATCTAGGAAACTCGCATATGAACCTATCTATGATTGTTCTGCCGTCTGCTCCGCCGGCCCATGCCCGTCCAAGCCAAGTTTCACACTCGCATGGTTCAGAAGGCAAATAAGGAGCATTAAAGAGGATAAGATCAAATCTTTCGTCATTTTTTATCGGTGTAAAAAGATCGCCTTGAATGAAACACATTTTTTCCGCAACATTGTTCAGTTTCGCGTTTCTTTTCGCGCACAGCACTGCGTATGGGTTTATGTCAACGGCAACGACTCTTGAGGCTTTATCTGCGGCGACTATTCCCAGAATACCGCATCCAGTTCCCATGTCAAGAACGTTTTCGCCGTTTTTCATGTTTAGGTTTTCGGCGAAAAGAAAAGAGTCTTCGGCAGGTTCATATACTTCTGGCCAGACATGGAAAACATAATTGTTGAAGAATACTTTTTTAGTTTGCCAACGCATTTGCCAATTCACCGAAGTCTTCTGGAGCTAGTTCTCTGACACGTCTGTCGTGAAATGGGAGAGTGTCAGCCGAATTAATAATCTTCGCAGCCGCTGAATATGTTTTAATGAAAGTTTTGACGGCGTTTCTGACTTTTCTATTTCGTTGTGTGCAAAGCCTTTGCACAAAATGCATAAACAGCGCTTTGTCTTTTATGTGGAACGGTGGGGGTTTTCTTGGTTTTAAGCGCACTATTATGGAGTCAACTTTTGGCTGTGGGTAAAACATCCATTTGGGCACATCGTCAAAAAGCTCAACTTCAAAACTGTAATACACCAAAACAGACAGCCACCCGTAATCTTTGCTTCCAATAGGAGCCACGAGACGATTCGCGAACTCCTTTTGAAAAACAAGAACGGCACAGTTGAAATTTTTGTTGAAAAGCCACTGCATCAGCATAGAAGATGCATGGTAAGAGGGTATTGAAACAACTTTGTCGAATGCGGGTATGCGAACCTTGAAAATGTCTCCTTCAATAATCTCCACATTTGACAAGTCTTTTAGGCGTTCCCGTAGAACCTTTACGAGTTTTGAATCAACCTCAACAGCCAGAACCTTTTGACAACGTTCTGCAAGAAAACGCGTTAAGAAACCTAAACCAGCGCCGATGTCCAACGAAATGTCTTTGCGGGTGAGCGTCGCGAGTTCAGCCATGAACTGAAAAAGTGAAGCGTTAATCATGAAATGTTGTCCCAAACGCTTTTTCGGAAAGATTCGATATCTTCGAAGTAGATACTTCGTTTCGTCAAGCAAACTCATGAAAGCCTTAAACCCGCCTTGGGTTCAGTGAACCCGAGTGAAAAGACGATATTTACTTTCGCCAGACAACTCCTCTAAAATCCTCTTCGTAAGCAGTTTCACAGGATTCGGCACCTCAGTGCGTTTCTGCAAGTCTTCAAAGCTTTCAAAGGGTTTCCTTTCACGTTCGTTAATTACTTGCCACATGTATTTCTTTCCTATGCCAGGAATAAGTTCAAGCGCATGCATTCTTGGGGTGATAGCTTGTGCTGTGTTGAAAAAGTGAACAAACCATTTTTCGCGGTTAAGCACAATGCGGCTTATGACTGCTGGAAGCTCCATTTTCGCGGCTGCTGTCAGCTCCTCATAACCTATACGCCCAATAATGTATGTGATTTCCTCACGTGCGTCCTTTCCGACATAGACGCGGTCATGAGGCTTAACAGTGACCCCTTCCTTAACCAAAGCTTCCAAAAGCGTGAAAAACTCTTCGCCGACAAGCTGAACTAGTGCTCCTGCTCGG
>JAGTQX010000015.1 GCA_018396675.1 Candidatus Bathyarchaeota archaeon | reverse complement strand
CACGGATCAGTTTACGAATTCGAAAGACAAAAAATGGATCATAAAAGTAAAGTGCGGTAGGTTTTGCTATTCCCAACAATTTAGCTAAAAAGAGCAACATTTTTTTGGGCAATAAGCCGCTAAATTTGTGGACAAGAAATTGGCTAACTTTTTCAGTGTTTGTAATGAACCCAGGAATGATAACATGAACCTCATTTCCAAGCTTTGCGAGTCCCCTTGATAAATTATATATGCGGACAGAGTATCCCGTGTTTCTTGATAACGAATCCTCAAATGAGCTCAAAATACAGATCCGCATTAACTGACCTCAATCTAGTAAAATTAGAAAATAAACAGTTTAATTAAGCCGGCAAGCAATAGCATTTCAAGTCCACTTAGGTGACTACTCCTCTAGCACTGGTGGGATGACATCGCCGACGAGTCTTCGGTAAGTTTTTAAAAGCCAAAATTGTAGGGACCAAAGAAAACCTGTTGATATCATGCCTTCTTTTGGAAAAATTTTGGCAAATTCCGACACTCTTTCGCCTCGCAAAGTTATGTTGTTAGGATTTCCAAGCCCTTCCTTCACGGCGATTTTCAAAAATTTGACGCTGGAAGGTTTGTAGCCCATTATTTGCGAGGCCACCCAGTCAACTGCGAACGGGTCAGTGCCAGCCATCAGTAAACCCAATTTTAGCGGGTGACGCCCCAACGCCACTATTCCGTCAACTATTGTTAAATGCGGATGAAGAATTTTGTTTATGCCCACTATCGCCTCGTCTAAAAATTTATGGTAAACTACTTTTCTGGGAGTGCCTATGCAGCCGAAAATGTTTTTCATCGCGCATGTAATTTTAACAATTTTCATGATTTTAAGTTTGGGCACATTAATGAACAAGTCAGAGTCAAGCAAGATTCGTGGAACCTTAAAAGAGATCTCGCGGCCGTTAACCTTAACGGTCTTATCAACCAAAACGTCTTCTGAAAGGTTGAGAAGTTCAACTTTCTTTTCTTTGGCTAACTTTTCATAGCCAAGCACTGGAAAAGCGTATTTCGTGCGCATAGCCGAAGCGTCAGCTTCCACAACCTTGATATTGACATTTTCACCGCATTTTTCTCGAATCCAATCTACTATCCCAGCTACAACTGCCGGGTCAGTAGTATACCCTGTATCGGCATCCCAATAATAACATAGGTTAGGCTTTATGGCGACGCACTTAACGCGGGTGTTAGGCTCAAAATCTATTAGCTTCAACGCTTCTGAAACTGAATTCCTAAACTCTTCTGCTGATCTACGCGCACGCACCAGAGCAACAATGTTCTCCATAGGCTTCACTTTTTGCAAGAACTTTCATCGGCCAAAGCATATGCTTGCCTAATCAGTTTCACGGTGTTTAACCCGTCTTCAACAGAAACCAGAGGGTCAACATCTTTTTTAATACAGTCGAAAAAATGTTCCAGCTCTCGGTAGAACGCTTCATAATAATACGTGTAAGACAGATACCTAACTTTCTTTCCAACAACCTTCCTGAAGAGGTTTTTAACGCCTTCTTTGGCAGCGTGCGAATACAAGTTGCGCGGCACCATATAGTCACTTGAAAGGAAACCGGCGTTGCCGTGAAGAATCGCCCTAAAATTGTATTTTGGAAAAATTGTCTGCTGATACCATCCACTGTTGACTATGCCCTTTGCGGCGCTCTCGTCAGAATGGAGTACAAGTATGGCGCCATCTTCAACTGGGAGGCTAAATTTATGATCCAAAGAAGAAAAAACAACCTCAGCGTCACCGGCAAAAAACCTGAACAAATCAATCATATGATAACCAATGTCGAGAAGAGCGCCGCCACCAGACTTTTTCGGGTCAAACCACCAATCAGACACTGGAGCAGGAACACGCGGATGAGCAAACGGGCCGTTAATCACTTCCTCAAGCGTAGCAACCTCAAGCCTTCCAATGATTCCCTTGTCTAGACTGCCCTTCATCTTTTCAATTACTCCCAAGAAACGAAGGCAATGCCCCACCATTAGTCTGCGACCGCTTTTTCTCACAAGCTTAGCAATTTCTTCACATTCTTCAACCGTGTTCGCTAAAGGCTTCTCAACAAAAACATTCAACCCTTCCTCTAAGGCTAACCGGATGCTTTCTGGATGCAGAAAATTGGGCAACGATATAATAACGGCATCAATATCGGAAGAAGTATTCAAAAGTTTATGGTAATCCTCAAACAACTCCTTGACGCCGAGAATTTCTGCTTTTTTAAGTGCTTTTTTTGAGGAATCCGCTGCTGCCACAACCTTAACACCTTCAATCTTTGTCGCATTCATTAAATGAAGCATGCCCATTCGCCCAAGCCCGATGACCCCAACTTTAATCATGTACCCCCCTCCCCTTCTTTCAACATTTCTAATCGGGTTTGCCCCATGCAACGTATCGTCGCCCAGCAAGGAAAGTCACTAACGCATAAGAGAGAATAAAGTTATCCAGCACCAATTCAACAAAAGCATGCCTAGCAAAGACTAAAAAGCCAACTATTAAAAGTGTAAGAGTTATTGAAAAAAATGATAAAGGAAACAAAGCCAACGCGATAACAGTAGTGGCGCTCAAAGCCAAGAAAATAAGAGGGTCAATAATGAACAGCATTATTTCAGGAATAGCAATTCTTTTTGGAAGACGAAGCTTTCCACCAACCATAAGCTTAAAGCACTTAAACCAGAGACTGATCAATTGATTGGCACGTCGCACTTTAACCTTGAATTTTTCTTGGAATTTCGTGGGAAAATCCGTGTAGAAAACCGCTTCGGGGGCCATAATCGCCCTAAAACCGTTCTGAACAGTCTCAAGCGCTGTGCCAGAATCATCCGAACCAGTTTCGTAATCAAACCATTTAAAAGCGCTTCTTTTATACGCACAAAAACCCCCTTCAAACCTAATTGTAGAGTGAATTTTAGACTCTCCAAGCCTCAGCAAAGAAGTTAAACGCAGATAAAAATTCTCGCCTTTTGTAACCCAAGACTGGAACGCGTTACGGTTTACGCCTCTACCGGTAACTGCTCCAACTTTCGGATCTGACAGGTAGGGCAGTGTTTTCTGTAAAATTTCAGAAGGCCAAAACGTATCCGCATCCGAAACTACAACAATATCTGTCGTGCAAAATTCTAAAGCTTTATTTAACGCTGCAGACTTGCCCGCATGCACATTCTGCCGAATAATACGTAGATTAATATCCGAGTTGTTTTCCATGAAACTCTTGGCTTCCTCCAAAGTTTTGTCTTCGGAGGCGTCGTCGACAACTATGACCTCCATTTTCTCCTTCGGATAGTCTATGCTTTTTATGTTCTCTAACTTTGATTCTATGGTTTTTTCCTCATTGTGGACTGGAACTAGAATCGTTATTTTCGGCTGAAAATTTCTATCAAATTGTAAATTCCACGGAGCTTTCGCATGTTTCCAAAGATATGCAAAATATGTTAGGTAACTGCCTAAAAAAATCGATAGGAGCAAAGCAAATAACAAAGATAGAATGTGCATCAATGCCATCACGATTGGCAAATTTAGTACGTCATGTTGAGCCATAGCCCGACAAAGCGTCTGTGATATTGAAAATCATTCACTGTGCTATTATATAGCCACAGTTCGAAGAATAGAAATCCTTGGAATGTTTTCTTTTGCTCGTCCCAAGAGATTGTGTAATCGCTCATGTTTAACCAAGCATTGTTTAGCCTTAGGCTTGAAAACTTGACTTTTAAGAGTTGCTCATCCCATTCGTAGCTGAAAGAGAATGTCACTGGAATTTCTAAGATTTGTTCGTCAGCCACAAATGTGGTTATGTTGAAAAGCGACGGTAGACTGCTTGGAAGTCGGTCTTCTATTGGGCCGAAGCTTGTTGGTGCTGGTTGTGTCTGGTTTCGGAACTTAACTTGCACCATGTAGTAAGCGCAGTAGCCTAAACGGTTGCCTACGCCTAAATGAATCTTATAGGTTTCACCGCTTGTAATGTTGAACGGGTAATTTTCAGTTCGGCGATCCGCGTCTAAAATCCATAGTTCCGTGAAAAACTCTGTTCGCGGATAAACCAAGACACGGCTTAAAAACGGCGAAATCACAAGCAGCGCTGCTATGCCAACAACCGTCCAGTAAAGAAGACCGTATTCGGCGATACGCAACTTGTTTAAGCCTCCACGATTCGGCCGCGTTTTTTAATGAAAAACCAAGAGACATAGCCGCCTGCAACAATCGCTACCGCGCCGACAGCTGAACCGACAAAATTAATCATAAAATCAAAATACCGCGTTTTTTCAGCATTTTCTTGCAGATTTTTTGCTTCACCGATAAATCCTTGCAGTGTTCTTAGGGTTTGGTTAGCGTACTCTAAAGCTGAATCATACTCTCCAATTGCATATGCATGTTTTGCTAACGCTAAGGACCAGCTTGCATTGTTAAGCGTTGTTAACATGTCACTGACGTTTGCACTGGCCTTTTCCGCTTCGACAACAGCCCCGTAACAGTCCAAAACCATGTTTTCTGCCTCTTTAATTCGTGCTTCTGCCTCCTCACTTTGACTGCCGAAAACAGGAGCAAACAACAAAAACGTTAATGTTATGAGTGTGATGGAAATGCAAGCCGCGCATTTCTTGTTCTTCATTAGATTTTCACCATTTCTTCTAGAAGTTTCTTTTTTGCGTGAACGGTTTCAAGTTGGCGCTCCAAATGGCGGTTACGTTTTGAATATTCACGGTAATGGTTGAGAAACTCTCTTCCCTTAGCTGTAAGCATGTAGCATCGCTTATTTTTTTCAAAACGGATTAGGCAAGCTTCCAAGACATCGTCTAAATATTTTGTTAAAACCTTGTAGCTTAGATTGGCGCCGTACATTATTTGCGTTTTCTTTGCACCATTGTTGCCGCTGACAACCCGCAGAATATCCGCTATTATGTCAAACCGTCCTCTATAGTTGCCCAAAACAATCCCTCATACAAAACCTAAAAACGTGAACAAGCAAAAGCGAAAGAATGCCCTATTATATGCGCTTATGGACTTATACTATGTGAAGCCAGCCACGCCCGCCCTTCTTGAGCTGCTGCTTCTCCTTTTCTTCAAACTCAAAATATCGTCTTACCCGTTTTCCGTTTCTGGAACGTTGCTGAGGCACAATCGTGGTTTTTATGAATTTGCCCCAGCCGCCAACTGAAGGATGAGGCCCTATCGCTCTTTCAACATCTATTACACCGTGCAACTGTAGGATTTCCCTTAGGCTTAGCATTTTGAATTTTCTGGTTGCAAAAATCACTGTGCCTCTTTCAACGAACAGTAAATCGTAGTTTTTGTCAGCTATGGCTTCGGCTCTTACTCTGTCGTCTACTCGCTCCCGCCACAATGTTTTCCACTGCTTTTTAAGGTCTTCAACGAATTCTTTTCTATCAGCTAAAGGCTCCACTTGAATGATCCCTTCCTGATTGGAAGCGGATAGGAAAACTTTTGATTTCAGCGTGGCGTTTTCCTTCCTTTCTCCCCCAGTTTCCCATTTTTAAAGCGTAACGCCTCTATTTAAATTGGTGAGTATGAATAATCTAGGCTAATTGTCTAGAACAAACGTCTATTGTTCTACAACAAACATAAAATTGAAATAGACAAAAAATTCCCAACCATTTAAAAGAAACCGCGTCATATTTAACTTTATGCTAACCACAGCAGACCTTCTTACAATTCTCGAGGAGCAGAAATCAAAAAGCATCAAGCAGCTAGCCAAAGAAACGCGAATTCCAGAAGAAAAACTGCACGTCATCTTAAGCCAACTTAGCCAACATAAAATACTGAATTATGATTCCAAGACTGGAAAAGTAACATTACCAAGATGGTTAATCGAGGTCAACAGAAAAATAGAGGAAGAAAAAGCGGCAACCGGCGAGGTAATACTTCCAAAATACGCTGAAATAAAAATAGAGGACATCATGATCGGAAACTACACTGAGAACGATTTGACATTAAAGTATAGACTGGGCGCCAAAAGGAAAGAAATAGCCATATGCGACGTTGGCTAACGCTGCATTGAATACTTAACTTCCTTAAGTTTTTCAAGCAAAAGCTTACCCTTATCCGTAATATGATAGATAACCGAACCATCATCTTCGCAGACTTTGCTGATTAAGCCTTGCTTTAAGGCGGCGGACAAATACCTTCTAAGTGTGGAGTAACTCAAATTAGCCTTATACATTAGGTGAGTTGCTTTAGCGCCCTTAATAGATAAGGATAGAATCTCAGTCAGAATCTGAACTTCACCTCTACGCTGACGACCCATCGTAAACCCATTTTGTCTAGCTAAAACGCAGAATTATAATATAAACGTAATTGGCTATAAAATTTGCGAAAAATAAGAAATGCAAAAGACTTTTACCAATTGCGCTATAAAATGTAATGTCGGGTGAGATTGTTGGATTTGAAACTTGTTGTTGATGGAAAAGAAATTGCCTTAAACGAGTTTGTAGTTAAAATCCTCAGCGGAACCATCATCGGAGCTGTCACCGCATTGCGCGGCGTTAAAAGCGACTGGAAGGAAATTGAGATAAAAATCAAACGATAAATAACATATTGCCTAATGGCGTGATGGTGATGATTCCGCAAGAACATAAGAAACATTTGCAGGACGAGTTTACTGGAAAGCTTGAGGCTCCTGTGAGGCTTATCGTTTTCACACAAGAATTGGAGTGCCCTTACTGTGCGCAAACGAGAACTTTAATCCAAGAACTGGCAGCGTTAAGCGATAAAATAAGCGTTGAGGTTTACGATTTTTTGGCTGATTCTGAAAAAGCTAAAGCTTACGGTGTTGACAAGGTCCCAGCTGTAGCGGTGGTCGGCGCAAAAGATTATGGATTAAGATTTTACGGCTTGCCATATGGCTATGAGTTTGAAACGCTTTTAGAAGCCATAACCATTGCTTCGCGTGGGAAAGCGGATGTTTCCGAGGAGACCCGAGCGAAACTTCGAAGCATAACCGTGCCAGCGCACATTCAAGTTTTTGTGACTTTAACTTGTCCATACTGCCCGTCGGTTGCAAGCCTCGCTTACAAGTTCGCATTGGAAAACGATTTAATTAAAGCCGATGTTATTGACGTTAGCGAGTTTCCACACCTTGGACAAAAATACGCAGTTATGGGCGTTCCGAAAACGGTCATAAACGAGAAAATAGAGTTTGTCGGTGCAGTTCCAGAAGAAACATTCTTGGAACATGTGCTTCTTGCCGCGCGGCGCCCTGAATACATCCTATAGGTTACTGTGGCAACTGTTCTTTCGAAAGCCTTTCGATAAGGTCTAAAACCTTCGCTTTTATAGCCTCTCGAATTTTTCTAGCTTCTTCCAGCGGCATTTTGGCGGGATCCGGCATGTTCCATTCTTCAACATTTTTTGTGTAAACCACTGGGCATAAGGAGCCGCTGCAAACTATTATAGCTATGTCCGCTTTTTCCTGAAGTTCTCTTGTCATGATTTGCGGTTTTTTATGGCTTATGTCTATCCCTTCTTCATGCATCAGTTTAACAGCGTTAGGGTGCACTTGTTCCGCAAGTTTTATGCCTGCGCTCACTGCCATCCAGCCTTCAGGCGCATACCTGTTGAAGTAGGCTTCGGCAATTTGGCTTCTGAAACTGTTCTCAACACAAACAAACAAGACAGTCTTCAATGTTTAGCCTTTCCAGTCTAGAAGCCGTTTTTCGCCTTCAATTTTCTTTAAGTCTGTTATGTCTTGGGTCACTTCCATAGTTCCCAAGTAATTGCCTTTATTGTCTCTAACTGCGAAGTATCTGATGTGAACCAAGCGTCCGCCAGCCTGAATCCAGAACTCAGCAACATTCTTTTCGCCCTTTTTGAATGCCTCTATAATTCTGTTTACTATGTGGATGCTTTTTTGCGGATGACAAAGTTGCACCTTCCTCCCTATAATCGCCTTTGTCCGCACAAAAATGCGTTTCTCGGCTTTGTTGAAGTACTTCACTGCGTCATCTTTGTCCACGAAGGTTATGTCTACTGGAAGCGTGTTCAAAATGGCTTCAAGTTCTTCTTTCGAAAGAGAACCTGTTTCGAACCGTAATACACCTTCTTCTGGCATGTGCCTTTCCTCCAGTTCCATTTTTTCATCTTTTCCAGCTTTTAATGTTATTAAATG
Source organism: Candidatus Bathyarchaeota archaeon (assembly GCA_018396675.1). GTDB lineage: Archaea > Thermoproteota > Bathyarchaeia > Bathyarchaeales > Bathycorpusculaceae > JAGTQX01. Next base: position 42,771 of record JAGTQX010000015.1, on the reverse strand, counting down.
TTCGGGTGTAAAGCAGCAGTATCCAATCTCGTCAAAATCCCTCCTAACGCCAGCCCATTCCTGTTCTGAGACAACACGCAAGGCTGACGGGAAAAGTATGTTGTTTTCTTTGAAAATGTGGCTTGAAAGAGTGTTGCTTATGTAGTTAGCAAGCTCGGCTAATTGTCTCTTAAATTCTGGAAAGCTTGTGTTCAAGGAACCCTCCATCAAGCTTTTTAATTGTTTCTTCTTTTCTCTAAGCTGGTTGTGCTCCATCCACATTATTGCTGGCGGTTCGGTTATCTCGTGTTTTTCCAAAATGGGAAACAACACGTTTTCTTCACGCAAATAGTGCTTTTCAGCTTCCAGAAGTTCTTCTGCAATATGTTTCAACTGTGCAAGCTCGCTATTTACTTCATTTATGTTTTCGGCTTTCTGCACTTTTTCGGCTAAAACTTCAAGTTGCCCTATAATTTGCTGAAGCATCTTGTGTTCTTCCATGAGAATGTTAACGGGGTTTTCCGCAGCTATTTTCGTGTCTTGCTTTTGCAACTCTTCTTTAAATACCGCCAAGTGGATGTCGCAAAGTCTTTGGATTTCCTCTCGCGGCATGCCTTCGTTTATAAGTTCCTGCTCGATTTTGGCTATTTCCAGCGAGCTTACTCCCTCGAGAAAATGCCTAAACTGTTCTTTAACATGATCGGGAGAAACGCCAGCATGCAGTTGCCTAATAACTTCTTTCAACGCTTTTTTCTTTTCTTCATCGGTTTTTCCACCCATGTTTAGGGTTTCTCCTTAACCTTTCCCGCCAGCGTCTTTCCAATTTCAACTATTTGTTTCAAGTTATCATATGTCGGCGGACCGTTTATGTCCAAGACACCGACAATTTCAATTTGAAGCTGCCCAAGTGTTTCCTGAATCTGTTTTATTGCGCCTCCACCCCAACCGTAAGAGCTTAACAGCACCGCGAATTTTGTTGGCGGACGTAAAGCTTTGAAGAGATATGTAGCGTAAACAGCAAGTGGGTGTGCTCCGCCTAAAACTGTCGGCGTGCCCAAAACGATTGCTCTGGAGTCTACAAGGTCTTTGGCTAAATCGCCAATGTCCGCGCTGGCTAAATTGTGAAATGCAAGCTCAATGCCTTCAGCTGCTAATGTTTCAGCCATCTGCCTAACCATTACTTCGGTGCTGTTCCACATACTAACATAAGCTATAGTGACTTTTCGCCTTGTTTCACCGTTCGCCCACTTCTTATAAGCGTTTAAAATGATTTCCGGTTTTCTGTGAATTGGACCGTGACTTGGCGCTATCATTCTAATTTCTAGATCCTTCAGTTTTTCAAGCGCTTTTTGCGCCATAGGCCTAAAAGGCATCATTATTTCACCCCAATATCTTTGGGCGTGAATAAGTAAGTCCTCAACTTCGTCGCTGTAAACGCCTCCAGCCAAATGTGAGCCAAAAAAGTCGCATGGAAACAGAATTTTATCCTCTTCAACATACGTGAACATTGTTTCCGGCCAATGAAGCATCGGCGCTTCTGTAAAGCGTAAGGTTTTTCCGCCAAGGTTTAAAGTTTCGTTATCCGTTACGGGTTTTATCCTTTCTTGCGGAATGTGGTAATATGTTTGAGCCATTTTAGCGCCTTTCACAGTGGTTACCAGTTTGGCTTTCGCTGCGATTTTCATAATATAAGGTATTGCGCCTGCATGATCTGGCTCAGCATGGTTCATTATTACGTAGTCTATTTCTTCGAGTTTCGTTATGCTTCGGATTTTTTCTTCAAGCTCCTTTTCGAAACCCGGATTGACAGTGTCTATTAGAGTTTTTTCTTTCTCACCTAATACCAAGTAAGCGTTGTAGGATGTTCCTTTCGGAAGCGTTATTAAAGCGTCAAAAAGTCTGCGGTTCCAGTCTCGTGCGCCAACCCAGTAAATGTTTTCCGCCATTTTAAGCGTGTTTCTTTCCAAGTGTTATACACCTGATTATTACAATTGTAATAAAGTATATTTATGCCTTTCTCCCAAATACTACACGGAGAGAACATGCATGCTACTGCCATGTGAAGTTGCCGTAAAAAGTCTACTCCCGCCAACAAGAGCAGCATTAGCCAAACAACTCATGACAAAACATGGCTTTAAACAAGTTGAAATAGCGAAGCTTTTAGGCGTAAGCCAACCCGCCATAAGCCTCTACAACCATAAAATACGCGGAAAAGCCATAAACTTAGAAAAAGATAAGGAAATTAAAAAATTAATAGAAGATCTAGCGGATTCTTTGGCAACGGGCGACATGTCACATAAAGATTTCATCTTGAAATTTTGTGAAATATGCAAGGCTGCACGTGCAAAACGACTTTTATGCGATATGCATAAAACTCTAGATCCAACATTTGACATTGAAAAATGTGAACTATGCACAACAGTATCGCTGGGTTGTTTGACTAAAAACCCTTAAATGTGCGGAAAACGCAGATATAAATGGCCGAAAAATGGTTGCAAAGGCAGCGCTCAAAGAGTTTTTCAAGCTTTACTTGATTGCTTTAGCTTTTACTCTAGCAATTATAATGTTGGGAGCACTGCTTTACGCCGGCTTCATGGATAAGCCTTTGCTAGAAAGCATGCGATGGGCTTTCATAATCGGCATTTTCGTTCTGCTTAGCGTTGGGTTTGTGACTATTCTTCCATTTTCTGAATATAGATATGTGAGGGGAGCGGGAATAAACCCTGCCATTGCACACGAGGGAATGAAACATGTCAAGTCTGGCAGAGACTCTAAAAAGATGGGGATAATTTTAGGAATAATCGGATTAACTTTATTTCTTATATACTGCATTATTTTCTTTTAAGCTACTCCGTTAGGTATTTTATGATTTTTTCGTATATGTCCTTATTCCTGTAGTCTTCATAGCCACTGTAAATGCTCGGGTTGTCATTAACTTCAACAACAACATAGTCGCCGTTAACCTCTTTAATGTCCACGCCGTAAAGTCCTTTTCCAACAACGCTGCACGCTTTTAGAGCAACCTCCTTCAACCTTTGCGGCGCATTGTCACGTTTCAGCGAAACCGTTCTGCCCCAGATGAAGCTTGGTTTTCCCCTACGTTTTACACCGTGCTTCCATTTGCCCTTCGGCATCATGTACTTGCACACGTAGAGTACTTGGTTGTTTAAAACGCCGACTCTCCAGTCAAAGCGCGAAGGCATAAACTTCTGCACCACAATGAAATCTGACCTTCTGAAGAACCGTTTGGCGACATCGCGGAAACTCGTCTCACACGCTACCTTTTCCACATATTTTGAGAAGCTCGTGTAAGGCGCTTTTAGGACGATAGGCTTTCCAAACAGCTCAAAAATTTCCTCAATCGTTCTATGATGAAATTCTTCTTTGTTCAGGAAAAGCGTTGGAATACGCGGAACATCATACTTCTCAAAAAGCCTATACTGGTGAACTTTGTTGGCGCAGACTCTTATCGATTCTGGATCATCAACTACCTTTAAGCCAAGCTCCCACGCGGTTTTGGAGACCACGTAAGCTGTGTAAAGCGGGTCTGTCGTGGCCCTTATGAAAACGGCGTCGTATTTTGGAATTTCTGAAAGCCCATTTCTGAACATAAAATTGAACTCGTGTCCCATGCTTTCGGCTGCGCGTTTAAAGTTTTGCAGAGCTCCAGCTTCTTCAGAATATGAGAAATTGTATTTTTCAACAAAACAAGCTATTCTTGTCAATCAAACCCGCCTTTCTCGGAAAACCGAGAAACTGTTTTAGAAATTTCATTCAAGTCCGAAGGTGAAATTTCCTCCATTTCTAAGGGTTGTAGACTGCATAGGTGAGCTTTTCCATCAACATATTGAATATGCAGTTTACAGATTGGAATATTAAAGGTTTTGTAGACTTTTTCGGCAATTTCGCCTATACTAGCATCTTCAATGTTGCTTCTTCCAAAGAAGGATTTACATGACACCATCTCGCCATTTAAGGGTTGAGCACAAACTGCATACCGGTAATTCATGCTTAAACTTTTAACGACCCTGTAGAGCGCACTTCTGTTTTTGGCAACATAATAACCCTCAAACGAGAACGGGTTAACCGCAAACACAACAATCGGGAACTTAAACTCGGCCATTATCTGTTTTACCGAGTCAGTAACAATGTAGGGCATTGTAGGCACATTGTTTTTTGATGCTCTCACAAGCAGAATCGGTAGCCTATAAGCGTCCACGGCGTTTTCTGTTGTTGGAACAACCTTATTTCCAAGGATTTCAGCGTGAAGCGAAACATAATACCCAAGCTTCATGTAGCGATAATCGTTGTTAACATTTAGAATGCAATCCCTAACTGAAGACTTGAGGAAAGCCGATGGTTTTGTTACAGCCACGTTAGTTTTAAGGTCGATGTTTGAGACGACCAACACGCACAGAGCACCAGACAACAAAAATCAGCTAATACCATTTACATATTTAAAATTAACTATGATGCTGAAAATTATCCGCCACCAAAATGAAAATAATTAGGCATAGATTTATAACAAGCTTAACGAACATGTGCGTCATGGATAAATGGAAATACTACGCTATAACACACCAAAGGCATTTGGTGTGCAACCCGATAAGTGTAGAAAAGCTTGAAAGGCTCTGCCAACTTCTGAAACCCAAAAAAGGAGAACGCGTTCTAGATATTGCCTGCGGTAAAGGAGAACTTCTTGTTAGACTAGCAGAATTATATGGTGTATCTGGCGTTGGCGTTGACATATCTCCATACTGCATACAAGAATGCATAGAAAAACACCAAAATCGTGTTTCTAGCGCAAAACTCAAGTTTGTGGAAATGGACGGCGCCGAATTTATGTTAAAAAACAACGAGCTTTTCGATTTAACCATGTGCATCGGCGCATCTTGGATTTTCAACGGATACAAAGGAACATTGAAAGCGCTGAAAGAAGCCACGAAAAGTGATGGCTTGATAGTTATCGGTGAACCATTTTGGCAAAAAGAACCATGCGAGGAAGATTTGAAAACTGAAGACATTAAAAAAGACGATTATGGAACTCATTTAGACAATGTTAGACTCGGCGAAGACCAAGGCTTAAGTTGCCTATACACAATTGTAGCCAACGAAGACGATTGGGACCACTATGAAAGCCTCCAATGGTGGGCAACAGACGATTTCGCGAGGAATCATCCAGAAGACCCGGACACTCCAGAGCTTTTAAAGCGGATTACCAGAGAGAAGGAAGCCTATCTTAAGTGGCGTAGGGAAACACTAGGCTGGGCAATCTACGTCTTCCGAAAACCCCGTTGAAAAGTGAAGATAAAAATCGCCAAAAACCTTAGACTACAAAGTTTATATTTCGGTTGGTTGCAGAAATTCCATTAAAGAGGCATGTCTTTACGTACCGAACCCTAGAGGTTCTTGGACCAGAACATGAATTCTCAATAGTTGACGAAAATTTGAAAGCGTTGCCAATAGTTGACAAAGTAATAAAGGATTTTCATGGGCGAATCGTGAACTTTGTTGAACTTGACAACTTCACATTCGGAAAAGAGCTTCAGCTTCACGTTTTAGAGGTTAAACCGAACAATCCTTTCAAATCGCCGAAAGACTTTGAAGAAAAAATGCATGAAGCCGTCTTAAGGCTTGGTGACTTTTTGGAAAAACGGTATAATGCTAGCCTTCTTGGAACTGGGATGCATCCAACTTTGAGGCTGGATGAAACGGCTGTTTGGCCGCATCGACATAGGCAGATTTACGAGGCTTTCAGCAGAATCTTTAACCTTAAACAGCACGGTTGGCTTAACATTCAAAGCTTTCAGCTTAACCTTCCATACGCTGACGAACGTGACGGTGTTAGACTACATAATTTGCTTGCAAACGTTTGCGCTTATCTTCCAGCGATTTCAGCTTCTTCGCCAGTTTACGAGGGGCATTTCGGCGAATACGTGGATAATAGGCTTCGTTTTTACATGGAAAACCAAAAAGAGGTACCGTCTATAACTGGAAACGTCGTGCCCGAATACATCCAATCATTTAGACAATACAAGAAAAGTATCATCGAAAAATATTCTTTGGATTTAGCAAAGGCAGGAGCAGACAAGTGCATCCTCGACAAAGAGTGGATTAACTCTAGAGGCGTGATAATACGGTTTGAGAGGAAAGCCGTAGAGATCCGCGTTATGGACGAGCAGGAATGCGTGAAGATGGACGTAGCCTTAAGCTGCTTCATAAGAGCTCTACTTGGAGGATTAATAAAAAACGGTGGAAGTCAACTCTCGCCAACGGGAACGTTGACTGAAGACTTTAGAGCGATCATAAAGTATGGACTTAACGCGAACGTGTTGCACCCACATGGACCGACGGCCAGAGACGTGTGCAACTATTTCTTGCAGGTCGCTTGGGATAATGCCACCACGGAAGAGAAAACATACCTCCCGTTCATAAAAAAACGCATAGAACATGGAAGCCTATCCGAAACGATTAGGGCAAAAATCGAAGCGCGAATGCAAAAAACAGATTTTGATGAAGCGGTATTGACTGTTTATTCGAAACTCTTAAAGAGCCTAAAAGATAATGAGCCATTCTTTTAGGGGGAAGAGTAAAAAACTTGGCGAATGTGAAGGAAAGGCAGAAAAACTTCTTCGATGTGTGTGGCCACTGCAAAATAAGATTTAATTGTTGTTGGGACGCCAAGCCGCCAATAACCGTGAACCGTGAAAGAATTATTGAGGATTATCTAAAGACGCATGGCATCCACGTTGAAGAACCATTTGTACATGCAGAATACACTTTTCCAAAAGAGAATGCGGATGGACACTGCATATTCTATGATAAAAACACGCGAAAATGCCTCGTTCACCCTGTTAAGCCTGAAACATGCGTTGCAGGACCAGTAACCTTCGACATAAACAGGCAGACTGGAAAAATCGAATGGTACTTGAAGATGGAGAAGATATGTCCCCTTGCCGGTGTAATGTATAGGGACAAGGCTTTATTGGCAAGACATTTTGAGGCTGCCAGAAAAGAGATTCTGCGACTTGTTAGGGAGCTTTCCCCAGAAGCTTTGAAGGCTATATTGAAGCGTGATGAACCGGACACTTTTAAGATAAACGAGGAAGAAATAGAGGGCAAAATTCTAAACAAAGCATATCAAAACAATTAATTTAGCACGAGACGCCTTTTATATTTGGAAATGCATACAAATCATAGAGGCTGTTAGTGTTGAAGGCTAATTCTGCGTTATTGAGATGGGCTAATGTAGCTGCCTTTGTTTTGGTAATCATAGTTAATGGTCTGGCTGGAAGTACAACTGTAATTGGTGGTAAGTTAACCGCTGAAATTTCCGACGCTTACCCGACGTTCGTTACTCCAGCTGGTTACGTTTTCTCGATTTGGGGCATTATCTACATTTTGCTGGGAGTTTTCATAATCTTCCAAGCTTTACCAAACCAAAAAACGAGTGAGTTCCGCGAGAAAATCGGCTGGATTTTTGTTCTAAGCTGTTTACTGAATGTTGCGTGGCTTTTCCTCTGGCAGTTTGAATATTTGCTTTTGTCTGTTGTTTTGATGTTTTTGCTTCTCGCGTCTCTGATAGCCATTTATCTTCGCCTCAAAATAGGCAAGTCAGCGGTCTCTTTGCGCGATAAAATTGCCGTGCAAATTCCTTTTAGTGTTTACTTGGGTTGGATAACTATTGCCACAATTGCAAACGTTGCCGTTGCGCTGGTTTCAGTTGGATGGGACGGTTTCGGAGTAAACCCTGAAACATGGGCTTTCCTGATGGTCGTCGCCGTTCTAGTAATCACATCGCTTGTAATAACCACAAGAAGAGACGTAGCCTACGGGCTTGTAATTATTTGGGCCTTGCTAGGTATCGCTGCGAAGCAAAACGGAAACCAAAATATTGTTGCAGCCACAGAGATAAGCGCCATAATAATACTGATTGCATTAGCTTTATCAATTGTGATTTCGCAGAGAAGAACATGAAAACCACTGTTAGCTGATAGATTCGGAATGAGCACTTCATAAATAAAGTTCTGAAAGCAAAACACGAGTCCGCTAAAGTAGAAGGAAGCAGATTTTTTGACCAAAGCATTTTGTTGTTTAATTGCAATTTAAATATGCTGAGGCCCATTATTTAATATAAAAATATGTTTTTAGAGGAGGTGATAAAATGGCAAGAGTGGCACGGGAGATGGTGGAGAAGGCTGGAATAAATGTTGATCAACTTGTTGAATTGCTTGTGAAAAATGCGGCAGCTGAGCTTACAACATACTACTATTACACGATTCTGCGATGCAACCTTATCGGACTTGAAGGAGAAGGAATAAAAGAAATTGCGGAAGCTGCCCGTATTGAAGATCGCAACCATTTTGAGGCGATTGTTCCACGCATATATGAGTTGGGCGGCAAGTTACCTGAAGACATGAAGATTTTCCATGACATGTCGGCATGTCCGCCAGCTAAACTACCTGAAGATCCGACAAATGTTAAAGAAATCTTAAAAGTATTAGTCGAAGCAGAAAGATGCGCTGTAAGAGGGTATACGCATATTTGCAATATGACTTCTGGAAAAGATCACCGAACATATGACTTAGCTTTGGCTATTCTCAACGAAGAAATTGAGCATGAGTCTTGGTTCTCCGAATTTTTGGGGGAAGGCCCATCTGGACACTTTATGCGCAGAGGCGAAACTTCACCATTTGTTTCAAAATTTCTGAAATAGATGGTTTAAGACGCTCTTTTTTCTCTGCTCTTTTTTTTAAAAAAAATATTATTTAGCTGTTAAGTCAATTGTTAGATATGAGCTTAGAAACCATTTGGCTTGGTTCAGCAGCTAGTTTAATCGCGGGCTTAGCCACTGGCATTGGAGCTTTGCCAGTTTTGTTCACAAGAAATGTTTCAGACAGATTGTTGGACGTGATGCTTGGGTTTTCTGCTGGAGTAATGCTTGCCGCAACATTCTTCAGTCTTCTAATTCCAGCCATAGACTCTGGCGGTATATGGGTTGCAGTTCTCGGAATCATATTAGGTGCTGTTGCGTTGCATCTGGCGGATCGGTTTATTCCCCATTTTCATCCAACATTAGGCACGGAAGGCCCTTCCTCAAGGCTCTCACGAGTTTGGCTTTTCACCTTAGCGATCACCATCCACAATTTTCCTGAAGGCTTAGCAGTTGGAGTAAGTTTTGGAACCGGAGACGTAGCGGCGGGATTTGTGATTGCCATGGCTATTGGGCTTCAAAACATGCCAGAAGGATTAGCAGTAGCGTTGCCCATGTTAAGGGAAGGATACAGCAAGCGAAAGTCTCTTGGATATAGCACATTAACCGGCTTAGTTGAACCAATTGGAGGAGTGTTAGGCGTTGCGCTTGTATCTGTTTTTCATTCAATTTTGCCTTGGGCACTTGCCTTTGCCGCTGGAGCCATGCTCTTCGTGGTCAGCGACGAGATTATACCGGAAAGCCACAGAAAAGGTTTTGAAAGACAAGCAACCTTCGGCCTTGTTGCAGGTTTCATTGTAATGATGTTACTTGAATTTATATTCGCTTAGAAAAAAGGAAAGGATAGGTATGAAGGAGTTTACAGAAAAAGAGCTTGCCGAATATAACGGTAAAAATGGAAAACCAGCTTATATAGCTTACAAGGGAAAAGTGTTCGATGTCTCATCCAGTTTTCTATGGAAAAATGGGAAACATCAAGTTCTCCATGAGGCTGGTGCAGATTTGACAGCGGCATTGCAACAAGCACCTCACGGTGAAGATGTTTTCAAGAAATTCCCCATTGTTGGAATTTTACGCAAAAAAGAAACAAGAAATGTTTAATCAGAAAATGTTTGTGTTGCTGTTTTAATGGTTGAACTTATTTTATGTAGTTGATTACGTCTTTGATTCTTGGTTTTGCTGGTGGATTTTCATCCTTGTATCCTAAAGCTATTACACAGACATGCTCGTAACCTTCTGGAACGCCTAACTCCCGTTTCAGTTCTTTGCCCTTTTCCAACGTGAACAAGAATTCTGTAGAAGTCATTATATGTGAACCTAGGCCGAGCGATTCGGCTGCTATCATGATGTTTTCAGCGGCTAAAGCACAGTCAATTTCGGAGAAACGGGCAGTTTTATCCGCCGTGATCAGAATAACTGTTGGAGCGTTTCCGAAGGGATTAAAATTTGGGTCTTTTGCTCTCTCCGCCAAAAATTCTATTCCTGAACGTAACATGTTCTCTTTCATGGTGTTTATCATTTTGTTGATTATATTTTTGTTTTGGATTACTGTAAAATGCCATTTCTGCTGGTTCCGCGCGTTAGGCGCAAGCAAAGCACATTCCAATATTTCTTGCAGTTCAGAATCGCGTATCTGTTCTGTTTTAAAATGTCTTACGCTTCTTCTATTTTTTATAACTGTTATAACTTCATTCATGGCTATGCCCTCTTTTCCGTTTTGAATCGATCTTTCCATGATAACTGTTACGTGTTTTTTAATGTTTTGCGCGTGCAAAATGCTTTTACCTTTGGGTTTATGCTATTCCTATCAGCGCGTTTGGGGTTAAGAAGAATTTGAGGGAATCTTCCGAAAACGTTTTTGACCTTCTTGTCAAGCCTATTCGTAGGCTGATTGAGCAGAGGGGATTCTTGAAACCGACGGAGCCACAGGAAAAGACTATTCCGTTGATTCTTGAGGGAAAAAACGTTCTGCTTATTTCGCCTACGGCTACGGGTAAAACTGAAGCTGCTTTTCTGCCGGTTTTAAGCATGCTTTTGCAGGAGCCTCAAACTCCGGGAATAAAGGCTCTTTACATTACGCCTTTGAGGGCTTTGAACCGTGACATGCTTGAGAGGCTTGAATGGTGGTGCAACAACTTAGACGTGAAATTGGCGGTTAGACACGGTGACACTGAGACAAAGGAACGCGCAAGACAAGCGCGAAGCCCACCGGACATTTTGATAACTACTCCGGAAACTCTGCAGGCGATTTTAATCGGCTGGATTATGAGGCAACACTTGCAGCAGGTGCGCTGGGTCATAATTGATGAAGTGCATGAAATGGCTGATAGCAAACGGGGAAGCCAACTTGCCCTTGCGTTGGAAAGGCTCAGGGCTATGATTGGAAAAGATTTTCAGATGATAGGTTTGTCCGCGACGATTGGCAGTCCCGAGAAGGTTGCACAGTTTCTTGTCGGAAACGGTCGTCACGTGGAAATTGTTCATGTTCCAGTCGCGCGGAAAATGCATCTAAAAATAGTTTATCCAAAGCCGGACACGGATGATTTTAGGCTTGCTGGGCAGCTTTACACGCATCCCGAAGTGGCTGCGAGGCTTAGGATAATCCGCGATTACATTAGCAAGCGTAAGTCTGTTTTGCTTTTCACTAACACGCGGGCCATTTCGGAGGTTTTGGCAAGTCGCTTCAAAGTTTGGGACATAGATTTTCCCGTCTCCATACATCACGGTTCTTTGGCGAAGCCGTCACGCATAGCCGCTGAAAGAGGCTTAAAAAACGGCGAGTTGAAAGGGCTTGTTTGCACAAGCAGTTTAGAATTGGGCATAGATGTTGGCAGAATTGACCTTGTCATTCAATACATGAGCCCTAGGCAAGTTACACGGCTTATTCAGCGTGTCGGGCGAAGCGGACATCGGATTGGACACATAGCTGAAGGGATAATCGTCACGATGGATTCGGATGACACGCTTGAGGCTTTAGTCATAGCAAGACGCGCTGTAAAAGAGGATTTGGAGCCTGTTGAAATTCCGCCGAAGCCCTATGATGTCCTTGCTCATCAGATAGCTGGCTTACTCTTAAAACAGAAAAGGCTTGAATTCGGCGAGATTTTGGAAATGTTTAGGAACGCTTATCCTTATGCTGATTTGACGATGGAAGACATCGAGAAAATCCTCAGATACATGCACCAGCGTTTTCCGCGATTAGCTTGGGTTTCCTTCGAAGACAAAGTTGTTTTGAAGCCGCGGAGAACAAAGGCGCTTTTCGAATATTACTTCGACAACTTGTCAATGATACCTGAAGAGAAACAGTATCTTGTAATTGACGAGGCAACAGATTCAGCAGTAGGCGTCTTGGACGAAGCTTTCATGGCGGAGTATGGCAAGCCTGGAACAAAATTCATAATCCGTGGAAGCCCGTGGCGGATTCTCCACATTTCAGAAGACAAGGTTTACGTGAAGGCCGTTGACGACCCAACAGGGGCTATACCAAGCTGGATAGGCGAGGAGATCCCAGTGCCTTTCGAAGTGGCGCAGGAAGTCGGCAGCATAAGAGGTTTCGTTGAAGAGCATATGCAAAAGGGTTTGTCGCATGAAGAGGTTGCAGTCAAGTTGAGTGAGCGGTATCCGGCGGATAAAGATACGATTTTGGGTGCTTTGGCTGAAACAGTTGAGCATGTTGCTTCTGGAGTGCCTGTTCCGACGGATAAACGAATTATTGTCGAAGATTGGGAAGAATTCGTCATAGTTCACGTTTACTTCGGTTCTCTTACGAACAGGGCTTTAGCCCAGCTTATTGGACAGTTGCTCTCCGAAAAAGTCGGTTATGCAGTTGTTGTTCAACATGACCCCTACCGCATATTTGTACAAACCATGGGAGCAGCAAACGCGGAGCAGCTTGTTGCCTTGTTTAATGAGATGGCTTCAATGAGTGAACACTCCGTTAGGGACACGTTAAGGAGGGCTACTGTGAAGACTGGGCTTTTTAAGAGGCGGATGATTCACGTTGCAAGACGTTTCGGAGCTTTAGAAAGGTGGGCTGACTTCAGCAACGTGAGTCTCCAGAGGCTTATGAAAAGTTTCGAGGGAACCCCAATATTCGAAGAAGCCTTAAAGGAAGTTTTCACAAAAGACTTGGACTTAGAAAAACTTGTGCATGTTTTAGAGAGAATCCGAAACGGCGAAATACGCGTGGAAAAAGTGGAAACTGGCGGAAACGCGACGCCTGTTGCACGTGTAGGCATTGAACGTGTCAGCATGAAAACAGACTTGATTCCGCCTGAAAGAATGCGTGCTGTACTCGTTGAATCAGCCAAAGCTAGGTTGCTGAATGAAACATGCAGCTTCATCTGCACGAACTGTTGGAGCTACGCGGACATGATACGCGTCAAGGACTTGCCAGCAAAACCTCGTTGCCCAAAATGCGGTTCCGAAGCGCTTGGACTTCTGAAAGTTGAAGAAGAGAAACTTTTGCCATTAATAGAAAAGAAAGGTGAAAAACTAACGAAAAGTGAAGAGCGACTACAAAAACAAGCATTGCAAACAGCGCATCTAATAGAGAAGTATGGAAAAGCTGCAGTTGTGGCACTTTGCGCTAGGAAAGTTCAACCATCCGACGTTAAAGAAGTTCTTGAAAAAGAATCTACGCTTAACGATAAATTTTACGAATCTGTGCTTGAAGCGGAACGCAAAGCCATAAGCAAAAGATTCTGGTAGCTAGGCAAACGTTATAACAACTTTTAAATGTGAGGTCACGTTAATGTGGGTAAACATTAATTGCTTCAACAATTTATGCGGGAGATAAAAAGCTTGGAAATAAGCCGAAAAAAACTCCGCGAAGAAGTTTTAAACAGAGTAAAATACGTTAAGAACTGCGTCTTGGCAAGAGAACTCTGTCTGTTAATCCGCACTAATAGGGCTGTTCTCGAACCGAAAGATGTTCAGGAAATCTGCCTCTTTATAGCAGGCTTGTGCAAAGAAGAAGGATGCAACGAACCCAGTGAACTTTGCCGAAAAGCAGCCGAAGCCATAAGCACCGGAGACGAGGAGAAATACTTGGAACTGTGCGCACAAAGCGCCATGAAATGCGGAGAATCCAGAAGACCTACGCCGAAGAGAGAAACCTACGTGGCGTAAACTAGGAAAATTTTTAAGAGAACAAAAATATTGGTTTACCAATTGGAGGCATGCCCACTGTTTATAGCCCCTTATGTTCCAACCCCGCTTCCAGTCGTCCGCCACATGCTAACGTTAGCACAGTTGAAACCCGGCGAGGTTTTCTTTGACCTTGGCGCTGGAGACGGCAGAACTGTTGTAATGGCCGCTAAAGAGTTTGGCGCCAGAGCCGTCGGAGTCGAGTTAAGAGAAGACCTTGCCAAAAAAGCCTTAAGCACAATTTATGATGAAGGCTTGCAGGATAGAGTAACCATAGTTAACGGCGACATGTTCAACGTTGACTTGACATCGGCCGACGTTATCTTCTTATACTTGACGACAAGCGCTAACGAGAAAATAAAGCCTAAACTTGAAGCTGAACTGAAAAAGGGAGTGCGCATAGTCTCCCACGACTACGAAATTGTAGGCTGGAAGCCAGCTAAAATTGAGAATTTCTGCGAAAACCCAAAACTTGGATACCCGTCACACACCATTTACCTATACCGTAAAGGCTAGGCGGATCAAAACACTTTAAGCCGTGGAAAAATAATGCCGCAATCTTTCAAAACACTGTATAGGGTTTCATGGGCAGACACGGACGCTGCGCAGATAGTTCACTTCTCAAATTTTTTCAGATTCTTTGAAAGAGCCGAAGAAGAATTCTATATGCATATAGGCTTAATTGACCAGCTTGGAGACAAGGAAATAATTATACCACGTGTTGAAGCCTTTTGCCAATACCGAAAACCTGCAAAATTCAACGACCTACTTGAAATAGAGCTCACAGTGGAAGAAATAAAGGAAAAAGCAGTGAAGTACGGCTTCAAAATTTATAAAAATGAAACAAAGGAGCTGTTGGCAAACGGCTATGTGGTCGCAGTAGCAACTAACAAACAAACATTGAAAGCTACACAAATACCGAAAGAAATCGTGGAAAAACTAAAAACATTTTGTAATAAATAAGAGCCAAAAACAAACTTTTAATCTAGGCTTTAAAACACGAAATTACAGTGCAGAAAACTGCTAAAGCGTCGGAAAGCCTATGCTGTTTGTTCCATGGCAACGTTTAGCAGATTGGACATGCAACACGTGTGGTTTATGCTGCAAAGCCTACAGCGTCGTCATAAACTTCCAAGAATGGATTAACATAATTAAAAACTACGGCGTCGAAACAACCGCCTCAAGCCTAAACAAGTTCTACCTAAAAAGAAAAAGCGATGGCTCATGCATATTCCTATACAAGTTCTACAACATGCACTTGTGTGGACTGCAACACATGAAACCAGCAGCATGCAAACTTTGGCCATTCAAAATCCTAACCAACCCAAAATACGGAAACGCAAAAGAATCACGGTACCCATTCGGCGGAAAAACACTTTACATTTATGCAGATTCAACATGCACAGGCTTAACTTACGGAAGACCAACATGGGAATTCGCCAACCACACGCTAAGAGAGTTCATAGAAATAGCTATTGGAATACGAGGCGAACAAAACAAGAGTACAGCAAACATGAGTTTCAACCAGAATTTTGCTTCAACACGAACTTTTCTATGAGGCTAAAAAGTAGGGACCAATTCTCTGACCACTTTTGCACATAATCCTTAACAACTGGTTCCGCAGACATAGTTAAATACCCGCCTTAAATGGCTGAGAAAATGGACGCCGTGAAAACCGTAGACCTTGCAAAAATATACCATGGCAAAGAACCCGTGAACGCTTTGAAAGGCGTCAACATAGAAATTAAAAAAGGCGAACTTTTCACTTTGTTGGGCCCAAATGGCGCGGGAAAAACAACTTTTCTGCGGATTATTTCAACACAACTTCTGCCGACAAGCGGCGAAGCCTACGTTTTAGGATTCAACGCTTTAGACCAAGCCGAAAAAGTGCGAGAACACATAGCCGTTGTACCACAAGATGTTGCTACTTATGGCAATTTTACGCCATGGGAATACTGTTACTATTTCTCGCTATTACGCGGCATGACTAAACAGAAAGCGACAGAAACCGCAGAAAAAGCCCTAAAAGCTGTCGAACTGTGGAGTTTACGAAACCGCACATGCGCAGCGCTTTCAGGCGGAGAGAAAAAAAGAGCCATAATTGCGTCGGTTCTAGCTTCAGACGCGGATGTTTTGATGCTTGACGAACCCACAAGTGGATTAGATGCGATGGCGCGCAGAAAAGTTTGGACTGTTTTAAGGGAAATGGTTGAACAAGGCAAAACAATTCTCTTGACGACGCACATTATGGAAGAGGCTGAAATGGTCTCCGACAGACTAGCCATAATCAGCAAAGGCGAATTAATATCTCAGGGAACCGTCGAAGAAATCAAAAGTTCAGTCAAAGAAAAATTCAGAGTCGTCGTGGAGGGCAACTTAAACTCCTTAGATAAAATGTTTAACAGCAATTCTTCAGTAAGGTTTGGCAACAAGCGGATAATTTACGTTAAAGACGGAGACGAAGCCATAGAACTTGTGCGGAAGAGCCTAAAAGCTGGTTTAAAGGCTGAAGCATCACCAATAACGCTTGAAGACGTGTTTGTTAAACTTGTTGGAGGAGAAGAAAACGAAAATCAAAAAAATGATTAAAGACGCTTTTGTGATTGCTGCCTTAAAGTCCATTCCAGACCTAAAAAGGCAACCGTTGATGTTGATGATGATTGGCTTAATAAGCGCGGTACCGCTCTTCTTTTTAATGATTTTCGGCGGCGAAATAAGCTACGGGTTTATAGGAGCAATGATTTCAACAGTAGGCTTCATAGGCATAGTGTCAGCAATCCAAGACATCACATGGGACAGATACATAAAAGTAAGGGAAATGATTGTAGCCATGCCCGTCCACCCGCTTTCATACATGCTCGGTGCAGCAATGGCTCCACTAATTTTTTCAGCGCCAGGAATAGTCTTCTTCTTGGCTATCGCCCTGGGATTCGGCTTTCTGCCTCTTCAATCGCTGGGGTGGACAATTGTGGCTTTGCTCATGTGCTGGGCTGTTTTAAGCAGCATAGGCTTTGTCATATCCACATACTTAAAAAAGACAAGCGCTTACACTCTAAGTAACGTGTCTAACATTCTCGGGTTGGGCTTGATTTTCATTCCACCAGTCTACTACCCAGAAGAAATGCTTGGCGGAATAAGCTGGATAGCTGTTTTGTTTCCAACATCCAACGCTGCTGGACTGATTAGGGCTTACTCTGGACTTTCGTCTTTGACGCTGGAAATCATCATGATTCGTTGGCTTGTCCTTTTGGCAATGATGATTGTTTCAATTCTGCTTGTGGTTTTCAAAGCGAAATGGCGAGAAACCTAACTAAGCCATAATCCCGTTTAACGTTCAAATTGGCTCCGTTGGATAACGTTCATACTGTAACTCATAGAGTTTCCCAAGTTTTTCGACAGTGTCTATTTCCTCTATTGTCTTATCTGTTCTGAAGCGGACAATTTTCGGCACTCTTAAGGCGTATCCGCTTGTGTATTCGTCTGTTTCCTGAATTTCTTGGTATGTTGCTTCCACAACTATTGTCGGCTTTACGTAAACGCCTTCTTCATCTTCGCTTGTCTTCGTCCTTTCAATGACTGTTCGAAGCGCATCCATTACTTGTTCTGGAAGGTTTGACACCTTCCCGATTGTGTAAAGCCTTTTTTCCTTTGGGTCACGCACCGCTAGAAGAAATGACGAGTACAGTCCCGCGCGTCTCCCTTTTCCGTATAAAGCCTTAACTATTGTGCAGTCTATTGTGTCGCGCTCCGGTTTCAGTTTAAGCCATGTATAGCTGCGTTGCCCAATCTCGTAGGGCGCACTTAAATCTTTGACAACTATACCTTCAAACTTTCTTTTCAGAGCTTCCTCATAGAAGCGCATCAGCTCAACCTCGTTTTGGCAGTCTTCGCCTTCAACAACGTATTCGAATGGAACGATTTCCAAAAGGTATTTTCGTCTCTCGCGAAGCGGCAAACCAGTAAGCTCTTGCCCGTTTAAATACAATATGTCAAAAGCTTTAAATGTAACTCTAACCTGGCGCCGTTTTTCCTCAAGTTCTTCGGGCGTAAGCTTTCTCGGCACAGTTCTTTCTAGCATGACTTGAAAGGGCAACGGTTTTCCAGTTTCGTCAACAGCTATAACTTCACCGTCGACAATGCAGCTTTGCGCATTGAATTTTTCAGCTATATGCAAGACTTCGGGCAACGTCTGCGCCTTTTCCACACCCCGCCTTGAGAAAAGCCAAGTTTGGGTGCCCCACTTGTGGATTTGGAGACGGCTTCCGTCAAGTTTGTATTCTGCTCTGGCGGGGTAAACAACCTTATCCGGCTCGTATAAGTGGGCTAGTTGAGGCTTGATGAACTGCCCCGGCCGCATTTTAATTTCTGCAAGTTTCAGCGTCCCTTCGGAAGCCATGCTTATTCCTTCAGCTATTCCCATTATTGCGCATGCGTTTTGTATTAGTTCTGGCGGGACACGGTAGGCGTTGGCTGCCGCTCTCGCAACAGTGTTTGCGTAATAGCCAAGCTTTAAATCACCTAAAAGAAGTCTAATAACATATTTTGCTTCTTGCGGTGTGCTTGATTTCAGTAAGCTGGAAATGTAAAGTTCACGCTCTCTTATGCTTTTTAGTTTCGGCAGAAGCTTTATGGCTTTGTAAACTTCGTTTACGCATAGCCTAGGCTCTGAAGGCTTTTTGAGCAAATATACCACTTCACCGTGTTCTCCGTAATCAACCAGCAGTTTCCTAACGTCGCCTACCGAAACGCCGGTGGCTATGCTTATGCTTCTTTCAATTAAACCAGGCCCAACCTTTAGGCTTTCGTCGGTTATTATCCCCAATGCGAAGCGCACTTTGGTTTCAAGTGGTAATTCCGGATTTTTGAAGAACTTCGTCAGTTCGGTTTCTTTGCCCTTCTTTCCACGAAGTACGGCTAGGCGCTCGTAAACCTCAACAATCTTTGAAAAAAGCATGTCCTTTTTAGGTTCATCTCCTTCCATATACAGCCTTACGAGATAGTAGGGCAAGCCGGTGCGCCATTCAATCTGTTCTGGAGTGAATCCTGCCTCGATTAGGCGGATGACGGCCTCTTTTGCAGAGCCGTAAACTTCTATGAGTTCTTTAATTGTTGGCGGTTTAACCGTTGACATGTGATATTTCACTGCTTCTTTTCGGTTTCGCCAGTGTTTGATAATTCTTCTGTGGCTCTTAGGAAGCCATCCTTTGTTATGTCCACTTTTACTCTTCGTCTTTCAAAATTGCACATGCGGCAGTCTAGCACGCGGACTATGCGGACGAATTCGCCTCTGTCAACGCCTAAATCCACCTGTTGGTCATACCAGTAGACGCGTCCATAATCCACTATTATTGTCCCGTCTAGGTTGTGGGCTAAGCCGATACCACCCGCCATGTCGTAGCTGTCCCAAACTTCTGAACTGCGCTGGTTCACGTAAAGCGCTGTTATTCCATGAACTTGGTTGTAGCGGGCTAGCTCCATTACACGGTATTTTAGTGCTCCACGATAGGATTCAAGCACAGTAACCGAATCTATAATTGCCAATTCGATTTTCTCTTTCTCCGCGACGTAACGGTATGTTTCGGCAAAAGTGTTCCAGTCGCGTAGCTCCGGATAAGCCACAGTGTCAAGCACAAAAAGGTTTTCACGGATTAAATTCCAATCTAAACCCAAAATGTCCGCTTTCTGTTTCAACCTAGACTGTAAGTCAAAACGTGGCGTGGCGCTTTTCCAAGTGTCTTCAGCCGTTGCGTAAAGCACCTTACGGCCTGAAGCTGCAACCTTCACGGCTATTTCTTCAACAAGTATAGATTTTCCCGCCCCCGGCAAACCTGTAATGGCGAATTGTCCACATATGGGGATGCCATCCAAGCTTTCCCCGTCAGGAGTCAAAAATAGCTGGTCAATAAAAGTGCCCGTTGGAAAACCAATCAGAGGCTTCTTGGCTTCGACAGCCTCGTCTGGTCTCAGAACCAGAGCGTTAAACTTTCCATGTTCTTCTGTCTCCTCGATTTTCGTGCTCATAGGTTTTGTTGCGAGCTCCCACTCGTCTGCCGGAACCCTAGCGCTTTTCATGGCCTCGGCAAGCGTCTGCGCCATGGCTCTAATAAGTTGTTCAACGTCCGGAGTAACAGTTGCAGTTTCTGGCTTTGACGGTTCTGATGCCTTCAATTCTTCTGCTTCTTTTTGCGGCTCCGCGGCTTTTTCAGAAGGCTTTTGTGCCGGTTTCGTTTCCTCGACAACCAACGCCCATAACTCGCCGCGGCGTTCAACAACGCCCTTGCTTTTGAGCGCTTGCAAGAGTGCATAAGCCGAATTTGGTCCATACTTTGGAACGCCTAATCCTTCTGCAATTTCGCTGAGAGAGGCTTCACCTTTACGATTTCTGATGAACTCGACTATGTCTTTTTCATCTGTCATAAATTTCCCAGTTTAGAATAATCAGTTTAGAGGGTATAAAGTTTCAGTTCGCTTTGTACGTTAGACACGCCAGATGCCTAAACCGCGTTTTTGAATGCTAAAATGTCATTTTTTCTGCAGTTTCTCTATAATGAGTCTTTTTCCATCAATTTTCACTATTACGTCTTCACCTGCTTCAAATGGAAAACTTGTGTCCGAAGCGACCTCCTTTGATATGTAAATGAAGATTTTACTATACTTGCTTCCTCTATCAACGACTTTTCCTTTCCCTTCGCCAGCCATAGGCGCCAATGCGCCCCTTAACGTTGTGGAATAGAAATTTTACGTATGTAAAACATATAAAGTTTTAAGATGTTTTTATTAAGAATTCGCAGTATGGATCGCCCATTGCTATGCATTTTGTCTCTTGGACGTTAACGTCTTTTCCGAAGAATCGCGTGAATACCCCTGCGATTGCTCCTCTGTAAAATTGGCTGTACGGCTTTTTAGCGTTCTTTGCCAATTCACATTCGAAACTCTGGTAGATGCGCAGTTTCGCTTTCCCCTTTTTAACGTCTATTTCTGTTTCTTTTACCGCCCCCCAGCCAAGCGTCATGTTTATGGCTTTGGCAACTTCAACCAAATCTTCAACTTTCTCGGATTTTGCAGTTTTCATATATTTTTCATAAATTTCAAAGCCTATGCTGAAACCTTGATAATAAAGCATGGCTTCTCCAGCTGAGCCAAATTTCTCTCTGACACCGTTAAACAACGCCTCGTACACTGACCGTCTGAATATTACTGCTCTCTCATCGGCCACGATTAATGGGAAAAAGTAATTGTCAAAAACCACGCCTTTCACGCGGGGTTTTATCAACTTTGCCTTTTTCACGAAACTGTAGTTTTTGAGAACAGCCTTTACAGCTTCTTCAGGCGTTACTTTTGCGTTTGAAAAGTCTAGAAAAACTATCGCTGTGACTGTTGGCTTGCGGTTTTCTTCCATTGAAAACTGGATGTAACGGATTACAATGCCCATGCTGTCTGCTAGTTCAGTTAACTTCCGAAAATTGCCAATTTCAATTGTGGATTCAATGGCTAAACCGTAAATTTTCTGATTATCGTTGAAGATTATTATTCTTCCAACATTCAGTGGAGTGAAATGATTATTTTCAATCAACTCGTACGCCTCATTCTGCATTGATTCGCAGGCTGGGGACAAGTTGACCACCTTTGGTAGGCACTGATTATGGCCCCCAGAGGGCATATATACTTTATTAACTCTAAATTCATAATCCGAAACTAATTCAAAAGAAAACACACAAATTTAGCGATCATGTTTGTCGATTGGTTTCTGCACTAATGGTTCTGGCATGCTGGCTAATGGCGCTATTTTTGATTTGTCGCTTTCTTGATTAACTGGCGACATTGGCAATGTTACTTTAAATGTTGAACCTTTTCCAACTTCGCTTTCAACAATAATCCTGCCTCCATGAGCCTCCACGATACGTTTACATATGGGTAAGCCTAGTCCTAAACCTCGTGATTTTGTGGTGAAGAAGGGTAGCCACAACTTTTCCAGAACCTCTTTCGGCATTCCAACACCAGTATCCGAGAAAGAAACATTCAAGAATCCGTTGGTCTTACTGCTTTCTATCGTTATTTTGCCACCATTCGGCATTGCGTCACACGCATTTTTAATTATGTTAGCGAAAACTCTAGTAAGTTTGTTTCCGTCCACTTTTAAGGTAGCATCTTCAGTTAAGTCAATCACTTCAATGTTTTCAGGGATTTTAAGAACCGACAAAGTTTCACTTATTAGCGCTTTCAAATTAACATCCGCAAGTTCTAACTTGATCTCACGTGTGTAATCCAAAAGATCAGTTATTATTGCGTTAGCGTGTTGAACATCTGCCTCGAGAACGTCAAGCATCTCATTCGTTGATTTGTCCACTTCAGCACCAAACTTCCTCTTCAAATAGTATGCGACACCGGCAATGCTTGTCAACGGGTTACGCAAATCGTGGCCAACCATCGCTGCAACTTGCCCTATAGCTGCAAGCCTCTCCGCCTTTATGAGTTGTTCTTGTGCTTGCCGAAGTTCCCGTGTTTTTTCTTCCACTTTTTCTTCTAAGCGTTCCATGTATTCCCTTAAGTTTTCTTCCATTTCTTTGCGTCTTGTTATGTCCCTTGCTATGCCAATGACTTCAACTTTGCCTCCTCGCATGACGGGGAAAGAGGATATTTCCACAAACACGTGGCTGCCGTCTTTTCTAACCAGTTCAAATTCCTCTGGTCCGAATTTTTCTCCTTTTTTATTTTTAGCCATAGCCTCTTTGACTTTTTCAGCGTACTTTTCGCTGTAGAGTATAACTTCAAAAAGGTTTTTGCCTATAAGCTCCTCTTTTTTGTAGCCTATTAAAAGTTCCGCTTGCTTGTTGCCGTCAATGAAGTTGCCGTCTAAATCGTTTATGTAGATGGCATCGGGAGCGTTTTCTATTAGTTTTCTGAGGCGTTCTTCAGATTCTCGAAGGGTTTCCTCCATTCTTATTTGTTCTGTAACATCCATAATTATTGAAATTGCACCCGCGTAATCCCCGTTAGGATTCCACAAGGGTGAAGCGGAAACTTGAACGATACGCGGTTCACCGTTTTTACGATACAAAGTCAACTTATAACGGCTCACTTTGCCCTTTTTCCGCGTTTCTGTTTCTGTCAAGATTTTTTTTAGACCTTCAACATCTATAAGTTTGCGAAGGTTCATTCCAACAAGTTCTTTTTCTGTATATCCAACAATTTCGGCGAAAGCCCTGTTTGCAAATGTTAAATTTTCATCTGGATCGACGACAATTATTCCTTCAATTGCGCCTTCCAAGATTGCCTCGAGTCTTTTGTTGGCTTCCGCCAATCTTTTTTCCATTTCTTTAAAATCTGAAATGTCCACTATCACCGCGTGGAACCCGACGGTTTTCCCGTTGATAACCAGTTTTGAGGGTTTGCTCCGAAGTTGAAGAACTTGACCGTTCTTGCTGATGGCGCGAAGTTCTAAGGGATCAACGCTTCTTTTTAGGAACAGTTGAACCACTTTTTTAAGGTCAGAAAATTGTATAAAGTCTTTAAACGGTCGCCCCAATAACTCTTCGTTTGAAAAGCCGGAAAGTTTGCTTAAGGCTTTATTTGCATAAACAATTCTGCCTTTCAAATCTACGATGGCAATGCCCACAAAGGCGTCGTCTACTAAACTGCGAAACACCGAATCCGACTCGTTAAGAATACGTGCCGAATCCATCTTCACAGTTGCAATCACCGTCAACGCAAAGTTTTGTATACGCGTGGTTCTCCACCCAAAAACTTCAAAGGACGTGCCATTTAACTTGTGTGAATCAAAAGTATGAATCATAAATAACGCTGGTTCCAAAACTGAATCAAAACAGTAATAACCCGAAAAAGATAAAAAACACACTTGGATAAGCTGGGAATAAACCTTGAATAAACTCGAAATTGGACTTTCGATGCTCTACTGTTTAAGCGAGCCATTCAAAAACATGGCTAAACACATCGTAGAAGCGGAAGTCAAAAACATAGAAATTGTTGATGACGGCTTTCACACTTTAAACAAGAAAAGAGTCATGGCTCTAAAGGAGACTGGAGCGTCTTACGACATCAAGTTTTCAGTTCACGCACCATTTGCAGACATAAACATAGCTTCTCCATCACATCACATGCTGAAGGCTATGCTAAAACGGCTTGAAAAATCAATAAAACTTTCACGCATGTTAGAAGCCTATATGTGGGTTTTCCATCCAGGATTAAAAACTGGCATAAGCATGTTCTATCCACAAGCAGATTGGAAACAAAACTGTAAGACTGCGCACATACTTTACAAAATGGCTAAGGATTATGATGTACGGATTGCGGTGGAAAATGTTCCAGAGCCTTACCCGTTCCTAATGAAAAGTGTGGACGACTTCCAAAAGTTTTACAAAGAAATCGATGTTGATGTAGGTTTAGTGTTGGATGTTGGGCATTCAAACTTGAACGGGCAAACAGAAAGGTTCCTAAATACTTTTCAAGACAGAATTGTGCACATACATGTGCATGATAACGATGGGACTGGTGACCAGCACTTGGGAATAGGTTATGGCACGGTTAACTGGGCGAAGTTCGCCAAACTGTTGAAAGAAAACAGATACTGTGGAATGGTTGTTGTTGAATCTGTGGAGCATATTAAAGAAAGTGTGCAGAAGTTGAAAGGGTTAGTTAGTTGAAAGTGGAATCTCAAGCTTCATAAAATCTTCAGCCACAAACGTATTCCTAAAAATTTTCCGTGCTTGCTCTAAAAATGCGGAAGTGTCATCGTATCTGGCGCTTATATGCGTTAAAACAAGTTTCTCAACTTTGGCTTTCTTTGCTATTTTTGCTGCTTGACTTGGTGTTGAGTGCCCGTCTTCTTCCGCTCGCTCAGCCATCGCATCATCTAAAGTTGCATCGTGAACCAGAAGGTTGGCGTTAGCCGCAAACTTTGCTAAAGCTGCAAACGGTCTAGTGTCGCCTGTATAAACTATCTTTCTTCCAGGTCGAGGTGGGCCCATAACATCTTCCGGCTTTATGACTTGCGCGTTTTTTAGCTTAACTGTTTCTCCTCGTTGTAGTTTACTCCATAACGGTCCTTCAGGCACGCCTAATGCCTTGGCTTTTTCTGGATAAAATTTTCCAGGTCTGGGTTTTTCCACTAAAGCGTAGGCGAAGCTTTGGATTACATGGTTTGTCCGTAAGGCTTCAACAGTATAATCCTCTTCTTCACAGATGACGCCGTCCATGATGACTTCGTGGATTTCTAATGGAAATGTCAAACTGAACTGCACAGTTTCGCTTATGGCTTCCATAAATTTTAGGATTCCCGGCGGCCCATAAACTTCAAGTTTTTTTTCGCGGTCAAGCAGTGCCATTGTTTGCACGAGTCCAGGCAAGCCTAACACGTGGTCGCCGTGCATGTGTGTTATGAAAATTTTCATTTTTTTATGGAACCCCGCGCCGCTCATTATCATCTGTCTTTGCACGCCTTCGCCGCAGTCAAACATTATTTGTTCACCTTCGCGTTTTATGAGAATTGACGGCAGTCCTCTTTTCGGCGTTGGGATGCTTCCAGCGGTGCCGAGGAAAATTACTTGCATACTCATGAAGGTTACACCTTTTCGAATATGGCGATTTCTCTTGTTAAGCTTCGGTGCACATAAACGAAGTGTGATTCCACATGTTTATAGCCTAAATCTGCACCTATTTGGCTTATGCATATTGCTTTTGGAGCCGCCATGCACACGCGTTTCCCTTTAGCTAGCATGCCGTGAACCGCCTTTAGGCACTGTTCAGTTATCTGTTTAGTGGAGCGCTTAAAAGTGGTTGCGCTTCTTCCATAAGGCGGGTCGGCCACCACACAGTCCACAGCCTTCAGCGGCGGGTTTCTGGCGTCAGCCATTATTAAGCCTTCGGGTTTAACACTGAAATGAGTGAAGTTTTTTAGGCAACCTCTAATCATGCGCCTCTGCAAGTCAGCGCCTAAAACGCGGCATCCAATTAGCGCGGCTTCGACTAGTATGCTTCCGGTTCCGCAGAACGGGTCGAACACGAGGTCTCCGGCTTTAGGTTTGGCCAAGTTAACCATACATCTTGCCAGCTTCGGCATCATGGCTGATGGGTGAAAAAATGGTTTCTTTTTTGGGCGTCTTTCCATGAAGGGTTTCGGCGGGATTTCTGCAAGTTTTAACCCGAAAACAAGTTTTTTGTCTGTTAAGATTCCAATGAAGGTTTTCTTTGGATTTCGCAGCTCCACTTTTGCGGTTTTCGTTATGTTAAATATTGCTTCGCCAATTTGCCTTTCGAGAGTCATCCCGTTGATTTCTGGAGCGTGGTTCTTAACGTGTTTTATGCGCACCACGTAGTTTTCACCGTCGCCTAAAAACTCGTCTAGGCTCGTGGCGCGTATCGCTTTTACTGCCTGGTTTGGTTCGGCGTTGCATGTGAAAAGTTCCAAGCCGCAGAGTCTTGTGAGGGCTGCCCGTTTTTTGATTGCTTCGACGCATTTCTCGTCCGCTTCGATTCTTAAAACTTGGTCAAGCAGTTCCAAAACATTGTAATTGTGGCCTTCTGCTTCAAGTATGGCTTTAAGTTCAGACGCTGGCAGTGTTTCATGTTCGCCTGAAAAAAGGAAGAAAAGTTTAGCCACGTTGAAGCTCCTTTAACTCTGCACATATTAGTGGCGCCAGTGAAACTTTGCTTGCGCTGCATGGAACGCTGTCTGTTCCAACGACTTCTTTGACCCCGGCTTCATGGATGTGTTTTTCCGCTTCGCCCACTAGAATTGGATGCACACATGCAGCGTAAACTTCGCTTGCGCCTAGTTCATTTAGGATTTTTGAGGCTGCGATTATTGTGCCGCCGGTGCTGATTATGTCGTCGAAAATTATAACCGGCTTGCCTTTTACGTTGAAACTGCCCTTTTTCATGCTTACCTGTCCAGTGTAGCGGTCTCTGTGTTTTTCTAGGTAGCCGCATTCACCGCCTAAAATAATCTTTGCTTGTTCGGCTATGTAGGTTGCGCCGATGTCTGGTGCAAGTGCGAAGGCTCCTTTTAGGCCTATGCGTTTGAAGTGTTCGGCTAATAGGCTGATGGCTGAAAGGTTTTTTGCTGGGAACGGGAACCTTTGTAGGGCTTTTTCTTGGTGAACGTTGACTGTTATTAGGCGTGTTATGCCGGCTGCTTGGAGCATCTTGGCGACGGTTTCTACGCTTACTGGCTCGCCTTTTAGGAAAACCTTATCTTGGCGCGCGTAAGCGAGGTAAGGCACAACGGCTGTTATCTGCTTCGCGTTGTTTCTTTTTGCTGCGTCGGCGATTAGCGCTAACTGTATCAGCCTAGTGTCTTGCGGCGGGCTTGTTGTTTGAATTATCACTGCCTCGTCGTTTTCCACATTGCCGTCAAGCCTAATGTAGGATTCACCGTCTGGAAACGTTTTAGCAAACACAGATACGGCTTCAACATTTAACAGTTCAGCTACCCGAGCGCCTAACTCTTTAGATGCTGGCCCAACGATTATTTTCATTCCTTTTTCGCCGCTTCTAAAATGGTGATGTGTTTCTTTTAGATTTTCCCGGTTGTTTTGTACTGTTCTATAAGTTCTTTGGCTCTGTCCATTCTGATTTTGCGTTCTTCAACCATTTTTTCAGCAACTAGGTCGATTAATTCGCCTGTTGCGCCAGCGGCGACTGCAATGTTTCTGGCGTGCAGTGACATGTGTCCGCGTTGTATGCCTTCATGTGCTAATGCGCGTAATGCGCCTAGGTTTTGAGCTAGACCTACGGCGGCTAGGACTTCTGCGAACTCATTGGCTGTTTTTACGCCTAGGATTTTTAGGCAGATTTTCGCTATGGGATGCGTGCGTACTGCTCCGCCTATTAGGCCGACGGCCATGGGCAGTTCTATTGAGCCTACCAAGTCGCCGTCCGCGTTTTTCTCCCATGTTGAAAGCGTGGTGTATTGACCGTTTCTAGCCGCGTACGCGTGTGCCCCAGCCTCGATGGCGCGGTGGTCGTTGCAAGTGGCGATTATTACGGCTATTATGCCGTTCATTATACCCTTATTGTGCGTTGCCGCTCTGTATGGGTCTGCGGCTGCAAAAGCGGAAGCGTTCACTATGCCGTCGACGACTTCTTCGCCTCCCACGGCTTCTTTTGGCACTATGCACCATGCTCTGGCTAGGCGTTTAACAGCCAAATTCGAGATTATACGCAGATACACCCGTCCGCCTGTTAAGCGTTCTATTAGGGGTGCAATGGCTTCGCACATAGTGTTCACGGCGTTTGCGCCCATTGCGTCGCGGCAGTCCACATGCAACTCGGTTATAACCATCGGCCCATGCGTCGTGTGAATTACTTTTGCTTCCAAGTCCTTTGCTCCGCCGCCCACAGAAACAAGCATTGGGTCTTGGTCGTTAGCTTTCTTTAAAATTTCGTCCTTCGCGTGTAATATGCGCATTCTAGCCGCATAAGGGTCTTTTATGCCTACGGCTTGAACTTGCCCAATCATTATTGGCGGTGTGCTACTAGCGTAAAAGCCTCCACCGTCCCGTGCCATTTTAGCCGCGTAACTTGCGGCGGCGACAACGGAAGGTTCTTCAATAGCCATTGGAATCAGATAATCACGCTTGTTTATGAGAAAGTTTACGGCTATGCCTAGTGGTATTGGGACGG
This sequence comes from Candidatus Bathyarchaeota archaeon, assembly GCA_018396675.1. Classification (GTDB taxonomy): domain Archaea; phylum Thermoproteota; class Bathyarchaeia; order Bathyarchaeales; family Bathycorpusculaceae; genus JAGTQX01. Next base: position 14,291 of record JAGTQX010000015.1, on the reverse strand, counting down.
CACCTACAACGTTCTCTATCATGCGATCAGCCAAATCTAAAGGTAGACTTCCCGTGTTCTGTAACAAAGCGGTTTCTTCATCAGTTAAACCAGCAAACTCCTTAACAAAAGCCAAACGCTCTTTTGGGCTAAGCTTATAAAAACCCGAAACCAAAGATGATTTACTCATTCATATCACTTCATGCATTTCCACAGCTTGAATTAACAGAAATACCTAATCACCTTTTAAACTTTAGTGATGTACTTTGAGTTTTATGGCCTACGAGTAAATGCACCGTGTGAAGTGAAAATATGAATTTTAGGTTCATAAACTTTTAGACACGTGGGATGCGCCAAAATAAAACAGGGTAGAATTTGAATCTCTTACGAATCTTCTACCATGTAATAAAGCGCATTAAATATTTCGCGGAGAACCATAAGAAAGAGGTAGCACTAGGATTATTGATATTGACACTTTTTATAGCAGTAACCTCAGCTGCTATTTATAGCTCTATGCATTTGCAAAGTGCGGTAGGCGTTGAATCTTAATTTTTAGGCTTGCAATGTTTGTTGCAAAACTAAATTGAAAAAGGTGGGTTAAAAAGGAGAAAAAGAAAATTATGGAGATGGTGTAGTTACTTTCAATGATACTGTTACGCTGTCACTTTCAGCTGCGGTGGTTTTCCAAGCGATATGCCATTCAAGCCTCCAAGCTTCATTTGCATTAATAGAAAGATTTTGTACTGGTGTGTTTCCTTTCGCACCCTCGTTCCAGACTGTTAGATTGCCTTTAAGATTGTTACTTCCATCATAAATTTCGATGAAGATGTAATCCAGATTGCTTGTGCCATCTCCTGTGACACTCACGACTTCTATGCCAAAAGTGGTAGTGGCTGTAGCGTTTATTCCTATAGCCTTGGAGTATGTACGACTGCCTCCTTTGGGTGCATTCAGGCCAGAAAGTGTGCAAGTTGCTCCAGAGATGTCAGCTAAGACACCAGAGTCTATCCCAGTTTTATCCCAAACCAGATTCAATCCTTCAACGCCTACACTGGCAGTTAGGAACAAGTTGTTGTAGACCTCTGCACTGACTGTTGCTATCAGCAGTGATGTTATTACTAGCGTTGTTAGTTTCAGTATTTTTTTGTAGTTTGGTTTCATGTGTCATTTCACCTCCTTCCTTTTTCTTCTTTCTTTCAGGGTTTCCATCCAGATTTTCACGAGTATGTAGGCTCCGACGACTAGGACTATGGCGCAGGCTATTGCTAGGGTTGCGGCTGAAGCTACAAAGGCTGCCTCTCCCCATGAAGGACGGTAATAGGCATATGCGGCTGCGCCAATTATTGCTGTGCCCGCGCCTATGGCGATGTACCACCATTTTGGTTTGAAGAACAGATACGTGCCCAGCCCCACAACAAGTGTGTCGAAGGCTACTATGCCCACGAAGGTTGTTTCCCACCCGAATTGTGGAACCATGACAAGTGGATGCGTCGCTATTTCCGCATAGTTCGATATGAAGAACACCGCTAATGTGAGCGTTGGAAGCGTGACTGCCGCCATGAAAATTTTAGCATAGTTTGCAAGTTTTTTGATTATACCCAAGTAGACGTTTACGGCGACGATGTTTGCTAGGGCTATTGCCAAGTATATGAGACTGTACCAGAAACGCATGTAGTCGCCGAAAGCCAGCATAAATTCTCGGCTTACTAGGAGATGCCCGAAACCCGCCAGTGCCGCCAACTGATACACGTAGGGAAGTTGCCAAGGGAAATGCCGATCCAAGAGACATGTTAGTAGGCTCATTGCTAGAAACAGATCTATGCCTATCAAGGCGAAGAATTCTGGTTGTAGTGGGGAGGGCATTTCGGTACCGCATCCGAAAGGTCTTATTTCTTCTTATTTAAGTCATACGAATTCTGAATCCGTATCCGAATTCATTAATATAAAGTGGCGCGATAGAAAATAAATCTTGTGTAGTAATACTTAATACAAACACTTGGAGCCAACATTACCTCTCAGGAAGCGCCAAAGCCGAAACATTAAACTGCCTTTGGATATGCCTCGCCAAAGTTTGCGCGTAACCCACGCGAAAATTATCCGTAATCACAAGCTTCGGCCTAGAACGCCTTACATACTCCATCAAACCATCAAAATCTGAATGATCACTTAAGGCTATAACGTACTCTTTATCAGCGATTTCACGACAGGGCTCATCAAACTCCCAGCCACTAACATAAACACAAAAACGGCCAAGCCCAACTTTACCCCTCGATCCCATATGGTGAAAGATAATGCAAGGCGCGTTCCGCGAAAGCATCTCCATAGCCTCTCTTTCTTCAAGCCTCATCAGCCGCCCCAAACGCATACCATACCTCTCGCAGATTTTCGAAACATGAAAAACCCTTTCAGGCATAACAAATGGAACACGCAAACCCGCCCCGTGAAGAATCTCCATAGCTTCCTGAAGCTTACCATAATAACCAAAAACATAAACCAAGCCACGCTTCAATCCATCCTCAACAACCGAAACCAGCAAGTCCTTAACATCCTTATCAAAACGGCGACGACACGACGGACTCCCATAAGTAGCCTCAATAACAAGCACATCAGCCTCCAAAACCGGCGTCCCATCAATTCGAAAATCTCCAGTATAAACAATTCTAGTCCCTTCCGCGTCTTCAACAAGCACTTGCGCCGCGCCCAAAATATGATCTGCAGGAAAAAAAGTCACAGTTTCTTCGCTGTAACGCATAGTTTTTCCATAATCAAGCGTCTCCACGTATCCACTCATTAGGAAAAGCGGACTCTTCATAACGTCTATCAAATCCTTAGTAGCCTTCGTCATAAGGACTTTCTCGCATTTTCTTAGGCTGTGCTGCAAGCCAATCATGTGGTCGGCGTGCGCGTGTGTAACAACCCTTAAAGGTCTTAAATCGTCGAAAGCGTCACATGCCACGCTTTTGCCCAAGATTACAGCGCCTTTACTGGTTACAGTTGCCTTAACAGACAAACAATGCACCAAGCTTATTCGGCGAAATCGCTAATCAAAGTAGCAATAAACTTGGTGCCTTTAATGAAGCCTTCAATCTCCAAGTTTTCATTAGGTGCATGTGTATTCGATTCTGGGCCTCCACATCCAGCGGAAACAATTGGATAGCCTAGAAAGTTGCGGAACAAATGCATTGGGCCAGAACCAGCACTAAGCGGATAAATGACCGCCTTTTTGCCATACACCTTCTCAGCAGCTTCAGCAACCAAAACAACAAACGGGTCGTTGATAGGCGTTTTGGCAGGCTCTGTGGAGCCATACTTTATTATCTCTAAATCTTCAAACCCGCAGGTTTTTAGGTGACAAACAAGCTTCTCAAAAATTTCTTCTGGCTTCTGATCTGGAACAAGTCTGAAATCCAGCTTTACCATAGCCTCATGTGGCAGAACAGTCTTCGAACCTTTTCCAGTGTACCCAGAAATCAAACCGTTAATCGTGCATGTCGGTTGGAAAAGCAATGCTTTTAAAGCTTCAAGACCAGACACGCCTTTCAAAAAATATTTAATGCCTAACTCCTTTCTCATCTCTTCATCCTCAAACGGAATATTCTTCAAACATTCAGTTTCTTCAGGAAGAGAAGAGCGAACATTCTCGTAAAAGTCTTTTATCAAAATTTTTTCATCTTTGCTTTTCAACGCATTTAACGCCCAGACCAAACGCCATGCAGGGTTAGGTATCAAAGGAGCATTAGCAGAGTGAACATCCTTAAGTGCGCCTTTGGCTCTTAACTCCACAGATAGAACGCCTTTTAAGCCTAGATAAAGCTCTGGTCTCCCATGCCTATCTGTTCCACCGAATTCCCATATAGCTGCATCCGCCGAAAGAAGGCATTTATGAGCTTTAACTATTGGTTCAAGGTTTGGGCTGCCGATTTCCTCTTCTCCTTCAACAAAAAACTTCACATTAACTGGCAAATCACCAAAAACCTCCAGAAAGCCGTGAACCGCCTTAAGCCTTGAAACAAAATTGCCCTTGTTATCGGTAACGCCTCTCCCATAAATTTTTCCTTCAGCTATCTTTCCGCTGAAAGGGTCGTACTTCCATTTTTCAAGCGGTTCTGGAGGTTGCACGTCATAATGATCGTAAAACAGCAAAGTTTTGCGTGAACTTTTTGATTTCACTTCACCGTAAACGACAGGGTTTCCTTTTTGTCCAGTGAGGATTTTCGTTGAAAGCCCAGCATCACGCATCATTTCTTCAACAAGCTTGGCGCATTCAACTATTCCTTCACCTTTCGCTGAAACACTTGGCTGTTTAACAAGCTTAACAAGGTCCTTAACAAAAGCTTCAGCTTGCTCGTCAATGTAACTGTAAACTTTTCCTAAATCAAAACTCATAACAACCACCATTAACCTGTTTTTGGGGCAAGCCAATCAATCAGTTGCCTCGGGTTAACGCATTTAATCTGCACTTTTATCGGTCCAAGCGGTGACTCTGAAACAGCCTTCGAAAAAGAAACGTGTCCCACAAAGGCGACTTGCTTGTTCAAATAAAGGTTTACAGTGTTTCCGCTTAACCCTTCAAATAAGGCACCTCTTGCGGCGTCGCGGATACGTTCTCTGCGTAACAGATTGTAAAGTTTCGTCAACGCCTCCAGCCCTTTTGCCTCCGCCGTCAGAAGATTTCCCTTTGCAAGCGGCTTTATTTGTGCATGTATGTTGCCGAACATATTTTCCACGGCTCTTTTCACTTTCTCCTCTGATTCCGTCGGATTTATCTCAACCTCAACTTGAACCTCTATCTCATCCATTTCTCTTCAACCTTTCTTAATATCTCCACAGCCTTTCTTTTCGCAACATCCAACCGTTCCTCGTTAACTAACATATACTCAGCCATGGCTATAGCATTTCCCAATCCGACACTCAACTCACGCAAATCTCTTTCATGAAAAATCTGCCAGTCTTTAGGGTCATCGCTTCTCCGCCTATAAAAAAGCCGGTTAAACCTTGCTTCTGGCGAAGCATGCACAGCCACCATAACAAATTTTGGAAAACTCTTCTTAAACTCCTCAACCTCTGCTAGGCTTCGTACACCGTCTACAATAACCTTGTTTTCTGGTTTTTCCCAAATTTTCGGGATACACCTCTTCGCTATGGCGGCTTCGCCTTCTAAACGTCGCAAATCAAGCATAACAAGTCCAACGTTTTCAGGAGTAGGCTCTAATCCCTTTCGTTTTGCTTCTTCGCGAACCTCGTCGCCCATAACAACAATGCCATAGCCCATAGCCTTCGCAGCATTAACAACAACCGATTTTCCAGCCCCTGGCATCCCAACCACGCCGACAACCAATTTGTCCGCTGACATCCAAGGCCTTCCGTCACATTCGTTTAACAACAGTTCTATCATTAAAAAAGTTAAAAACATTTGCGGGAACTTTTTAGAGGATTAACGTGCATCCCGCCATTCCGCTCTAATTGTTGTTGAGGAGGCTTTTTTAAGCATAACATCATTAGTAGGCTAAAAATAGAGCTTTGAGTGCGCTATAAATCAGCACGAACTCGAGTGCAGAGAAATAGTTTTATGCTGTCGTTTAAAACTGTCGAGTAATCCATGTGAAACAACCGTCGGACTTTGCGGTTTGATGCAGAGTATTAATTAAATTTTTGTTGCGCTGAAGGGATGTTTTACAACTTGACGCTTACTTCAACGCCGCCAGCGCCTGCCGGTATATGTTTACTTGTATATTTTCCTGAACACCTCACATAATCTAAATAGTCTGGCGCGTTTTCTGCATTGTCTGCGACTACGACGCTTCCCTTATGGAGTTTGTTCTCAACTAGTTGTAAATATTTTAGGTACTCACTTTTTTCAGCGTCTATAAAGACAAGATCAAACGTACCCTCTAGTTTCGGGATAATCTCGAGCGCATCGCCGACTATCAATTCCACGGTTGGCGGTATTTCCGCCTTTCTTATGTTCTCTCTCGCTATTTTTGCACTATTATCATCTTTCTCAACAGTGATTAAGTGAGCATCACTGCTTAACTCCTTTCCCATCAAAATTGCCGAGTACCCAACAAGCGTTCCAATCTCTAAAACGCGTCTAGGTTTGTTTTCACGAATGACTTCTACTAGAATTTTGCCTCTGTTCCCTACAATAGGATGGGGCAACCGTCCCATTCTTGCCTCATCTTCAATTTTTCTCAAAACTTTTTCTGCCTTACTCGGAACCATTTTCCTTCACCTCAGGTGAGATTAAAGTGCAGGGGGTGGGATTTGAACCCACGAACGCCTACGCGACAGGCTCCTGAAGCCTGCGCCTTTGACCAGGCTCGGCAACCCCTGCCCCGTTTTGGTTTTTGTTCGGGAAAGGTTTAAGAGTTACTGTTCGCCTAATAGCCTTTTTGAGGTGCATAGAATTGCCTACGCATGGTTCGCTTTCGAAAGCTGGTAAGGTCAGGTCTCAAACTCCTAAAATTCAGCCTATGCCAAAGAAGAGTCCTTCGCCAAAGTTTAGAAATAAGCGTAACTACGAGAAACGGGTTGTTCTGCAGCGTAAGCCAGGACAAAACTGGGTTTAAAATGTCTTGAAGCTGCAAAGGCAGCTTAAACTTTTTATTCTCTATGGATCGTTATTTTGTTGTTATGTTAGGCGCTGACACTGTTATCCTAAACGCTAACATCTTCACATTAAATCCTAAACAGCCAAGAGCCGAAGCTTTAGCTATAAGAAACGGCAAGATAGAGGCGGTCGGCTCAAACAGTGAAATTCGCAAATTCGTCAACCACGAGACAAAGGTCATAGACGCAGCTGGGAAAACAGTCATTCCCGGACTTGTTGATTGCCATGTGCACATGACTAGTTTTGGACAGCACTTGCAGACTTTAGACTTGAGAAACGTCGGCTCAATAGAAGAGATTAAAAATAAGCTACGTGAGTATGTGGCAAAAAATCCTGAAAAAAACTGGATTCTGGGCGGCAGATGGGACCATGAAAGGTTTTCTGAAAAACGTTATCCGACACGTTGGGATTTAGATGCTGCCGTTCCAGATAAGCCCGTTTTCCTTGTTAGAGTATGTGGGCATTTAGGCGTAGCCAACACGAGAGCTTTGGAATTAGCTGGAATAACAAAAGAAATAGTGTTCGACAACAAAATCATAGATGTGGATGAGGCGAAACGCGAGCCGAATGGGATTTTGAGAGAAAATGCAATGGAACTGGTCTGGCGAGTTGTGCCGAAACCAAGCATGACAGAAATGGAAAGGATTTGCATGCAAGCATGCGAAAAAGCTGTTGAGAACGGGTTAACATGCGTTCACTGGATTGTTGACTCTGCAGAAGAAATCCGCGCACTACAAAAACTGCACAACGAAGGAAAACTGCCATTAAGAGTCTGCCTCGGAGTCCCAGCAAAATTTTTAGACGAACTCGCTAGACTTGGTTTGACTTCGGGTTTTGGAGACGGTATGCTGAAAATTGGTTTTGTGAAAATTTTCGCGGACGGCTCGCTTGGGGCACGCACAGCAGCCCTTAAAGAGGCATATGCTGACAAACCGGAAACAAAGGGCATATTGACATGTTCGCAGAAAACACTTAATCGGCTTGTTTCAAAGGCGCACCAGGCTGGTTTGCAAGTTGCAGTTCACGCAATAGGCGACAGAGCCTTAGAAACCGTCTTGAAAGCATTTTCCAAAACGTTCCAAAAATTTCCGCATAAAAACCAAAGAAGTAGGCATAGGATTGAACATTGCTCCGTGCTGAACCCGAGGCTGATTAGGCAGATGAAACGTTTAGGCTTAATAGCGTCCGTTCAACCTCATTTTGTGGTTTCGGATTTCTGGGTTGTTGAACGTGTAGGCGTGAAAAGAGCCCGTTGGGTTTACCCGTTCAAGACGCTGATTAATGAGGGCGTCACTGTCGTTTCCGGCTCTGACTGTCCAGTGGAGCCTATCAGCCCAATTTTGGGAGTTTGGGCTGCTACCGCGCGAAAATTTTTAATGGAAGAACGCTTAACGGTGGAAGAAGCTTTGAAAACTTACACTGTTAATGCGGCTTACGCTTCCTTTGACGAGGATAAACGAGGAACAATTGAAGTTGGGAAATTCGCGGATTTGACAATTTTGTCAGATGACCTGTTTGAAGTTCCGCTCGACAAGATTAAGGACTTGACTGTTGAGATGACTATTGTGGATGGGCGAATTGTTTACATGCGTCATTAACGCATTAGCAACCACGGTTAGGCTTTCTCGTTTGGTTTATTTGCCTCTTCCACGATATTTCTCAATGGTTGCTTTAACTTGAGCGTTGACATAAATAGCGTTGCTAGAGAAATAATTGAAGCGTTGATGCGGTTTTCTTCGCCGAGCCCAGATGATGTCAACCATGTTAAACTTATGGTTGCCGCCAAACACCGTCTTAAAAGGATTCCTTCAAACCCCGAAATAATCGCCGCCTTAACGCCTGAAGAAAAACGTAAACTATTGCTTGTTTTGCGCAGAAAAGCCACGCGGACGGTTTCAGGCGTCACCGTAGTCGCCGTTATGACACAGCCTTATCCTTGTCCGCAACTTGCACCATGCGCCTACTGCCCAGGCGGTCCACCGTTTGGCGTGCCTCAAAGCTACACAGGTTTTGAACCTGCTGCAATGCGCGGTTTACAGAACACTTTTGACCCATATCTGCAGGTTAGAAGCCGCATTGAACAGTTAGAGGCTATTGGGCACAGAGTTGACAAAGTTGAGCTAATCGTTATGGGTGGAACTTTTCCAGCCACGCCCGACGCTTATCAAGAATGGTTTGTTAAACGATGTTTAGACGCGTTAAACGGCGTTGATTCCGCCAGCCTTGAAGAGGCGAAACAGAAGGCGGAGACAAGTCAAATCCGCAATGTGGGCATAACAGTGGAGACGCGGCCGGACTGGGCTAAACAAGAACAGGTCAACCGCATGCTAGACATGGGCGTAACCCGCGTGGAACTCGGTGTTCAAAACCCAAGCGATGAGATTTACCATCTCGTGGGCAGAAAACACACAGTTCGCGACGTGGTTGAGGCTACGCGCATACTAAAAGACGCTGGGTTAAAAATTGTTTATCACATGATGCCTGGGCTGCCTGGCTCAAGCATGGAGAAGGATATGGAAGCTTTCAAAGAAATTTTCACAAATCCCGCCTTTAGGCCGGATATGATTAAGATTTACCCTTGCCTAGTTCTGAAGGACACAAAAGTCTATGAATGGTATGTGCGGGGCGAGTATAGGCCTTACACGAATGAAGAAGCCGCCCGCCTAATTGTTGAAGTTAAAAAGATGGTTCCGCCTTGGGTTCGCATAATGCGCGTGCAACGCGATATTCCCGCGCCTTTAATAGTGGCAGGCGTTAGGCGGAGCAATCTACGCCAGCTAGTTCAACAAAAACTGAAAGAGCAGGGCTTAAGGTGTCGGTGCATAAGGTGCCGCGAAGTTGGCCATAGGCTTTTAGCAGACGGTGTAAAACCAAACGCGGAGAAAGTTGAGGTAAGCGTAACACGTTATGAGGCGTCTGAAGGCCAGGAAATCTTCATATCAGCCGAAGACAAGGAAAACGACGTGCTTATAGGCTATCTACGCTTACGCATTCCGTCAGAAAAGGCGCACAGACCAGAAATAACGGCGGAACAGTGCAGCATAATCCGCGAACTCCACGTTTACGGCCCACTCGTACCCGTAGGCAAACACACGCCGAAGGCATGGCAACACAAAGGCTACGGCGCAGTCTTACTAAGCGAAGCGGAACGCATAACAAGCCAAGAATACAGCTTCAAAAAAATCCTTGTAATAAGTGCGTTAGGCACAAAACAATACTACATGCGCTTCGGATACACATACGACGGACCATACATGTCAAAGTTGCTGAAACCCTAGCTTCTTAGGAATTTTAGAGCATCTTTTTGGAATTGCTTTTTGTTGTCGAACAGGGCGTTGTGTCCAAATCCCTTGTAGAGTATCAACTGAGCGTCTAGTATTCCTAGAGCTGTTTCACGCAATGGATAAAAGTAGTCGTCTTCTCCGCCTATAACAAGCGTAGGCGCTTTTATTTCAGCCAACATACCTTTGAGACAGTGTTTGTCTTCAGCCTCTAACGTTACCAGCAAATCTGAGGAGTCTTCTGGTTTCAAAAAAGCCCCGAACAGCCAAATCATCAATTTAAGTTTTTGCGAAGACCATTCTTGGGGTAAACACCCTTCATCATGGTGGAATAGGCAGCTGTCCACTTGCCTAGGCGTGCAAACTCGCCTACTTGTCGCTGCAATTTTTTACCATCATCGCTTAGGCAGTACCCCGTCATGGCGAGGACTAAACGACTGACAAGCTGGGGATTGTTCAATGCAAAGTATTGGGCGATCGTTCCTCCTGTGGATATCCCCATAACGTCTATTGGCGCCTTAAACTCCTCTTTTACCATAACTGCATAGTCTTATGCCATGTCTCGAGTGGAATATCCTCTTGGCAATCCGGGTTTTCTTGTTATAAGATAGACTGAGTACGCTTGAGCGATGAGTCCAAAGCTGTTGCGGTAGAGTTTAAGGTTTAACCTTGAAGGCGCCTTGTTTTCAAAGCTAAGTCCATCAAAAACCACTAGAACGTGCGAGCCGTTTCCAAAACGGACATATGGCAAACCATTCGCGGAGAAGCCTCTTTCTTCAACCATAAATTTGTCCTTCAACACTTGGTTTGTTATGGCGTTGCAGCTTATATAATGTTTCTATAAAGTCAGAATAATGCCATATCCTTAAATATGTTGAAAAACAAGAGATATAAGGTGTTAAAATGAGGTCTGCTTTTAGAAAAATTGCTTCTTGTTATACGGGCTTAACGTTGCAAAGCAAAGCACTAGGGCGTCCAGTTCATGGTTAAAGCTTTAATTGTTTATGGAACCCGATATGGAGCCGCGGAAAGCACAGCAAAGGACATCGCGGATGTTTTGCAAAGCGAAGGATTCCAGGTAAAGGTGGCCAACGTTAAAGAGGAAAGGATTAGGGATATAAGTGATTACCAGCTTGTCATAGTGGGCAGTGGAATCCAAATCCACAAGTGGACGGGAGAAGCTGAAAAATTTCTAAAAGATTTTCAAAAAGAATTGAGAGCGAAAAAGCTAGCGTTATTTGTTTGCTGCGGAAGTGCACAACCTTTAACCGAAAAGGAAGATGAAAAAACCAAGGCGCCTCAAAAGGCAAAAAGGAAGTATCTTGAGGAAAAAGCCGCCAAATATGGCTTAAAACCCGTAGCCCTAGGCCTCTTCGGAGGAGTCTACAACTTTAATAAAATGCCTTGGTGGTCAAGAAAAGTTATGCAGCCATTAAAAAAGCAGCTGGAATCAGCGGGAATTAAAGAGACAAAACCTGGAATATACGACACAAGAGACTTGCAAGCCATTCGAAACTGGACTAAACAGCTGGCTCACCAATAAACCTCCTTGAGTACGAAACAATATTATTAAACTCTTAAACACCAATATTAAGAGGCTTCAAGAAAGAAGGAGAATCAGGGCATGAGCGGAAATGAGGAGCTTTCAGGATATAAAGGCCTCGCGCTTGAAACGCTTAAAAAAATTGAAGCAGAAATTGGCGATTTAATTCGCATAACAAAAGGAAACCAAACATATGAGGGTATTCTTATTCCGCGTTCCGAGTATGGCGATGACAAGCATGTGGTTATCAAGTTGCGGAGCGGCTACAATATTGGGGTGCAAATAACCCCTGAAACGTGCATAGAGAAAGTTGGTAAGGGTGAAAAGCCGGCTTTTGTGGCTCCGCCCTTGCCTGAACAGAATCCTGCGTTGCCAAAAGTTGCCATAATCAGCACTGGCGGCACAATTGCCAGCCGTGTGGATTATCGCACTGGTGCTGTTCGTCCAGCCTTGTCGGCAAGCGACCTTTACAGCGTAATTCCAGAGTTGGCGAATGTTGCCCGTATAGACGCGCAAATCCTTTCCAGCGTTCTCAGCGAAAACATTACGCCAACTCACTGGATGGAGATGGCTAAGGCTGCTGTAAAAAAGATAGAAAAAGGCGTAGACGGCGTAGTCATAGCTCACGGAACCGACACAATTGGGTATTCGGCTGCAGCACTAAGCTTCGCACTTCAAAATCTTCCAGTGCCCGTAATCGTTGTTGGTTCACAGCGTTCAGCTGACCGTCCAAGCTCGGATGCCGCTTTAAACCTTTCAGGTGCAGTTTTGGCGGCGGCTAAATCGCCGTTTGCCGAAGTCGCCGTAGCTATGCATGAAACAGTTTCAGACACATCAATAGCCATTCACCGTGGTACGCGTGTGCGCAAGTGTCACACCAGCCGCAGAGACGCTTTCAAATCTGTAAACGCGCAGCCAATAGCCAAAGTAGAAAACAATAACTTAACTATGCTCACTGAAGATTACCGTAAACGTGACCCAGCGAGAAAACCGATTGTCAAGCCAAACTTCAACGAGAAAGTTGCCCTAATCAAATTTTATCCAGGCCTTAATCCTGCCGTGATAAATTGGCACGTTGAAAATGGATATAAAGCCATAGTTCTGGAAGGAACAGGATTAGGTCATGTGGGAAAATACTGTTTTAACGCTGTAAAAGAAGCTGTGGAAAAAAACGTGATCGTGGCTATGGCTTCACAATGCCTTTGGGGGCGCGTAAACATGAACGTTTACGATACTGGCCGCGACCTGCAAGCTTTAGGCGTGATTCCGCTGGAAGACATGCTGGCCGAAACAGCCACGGTTAAACTCATGTGGATTCTTGGCCAAACAAGCGACACTGAAGAAGCAAAACGCCTATTGAAAACAAACATCGCTGGAGAGCTTTCACAACGCACACCATACGAAGAAACAAGCCCACAATAAAAAGAGGCGAAAAACTTTGGAAACAGATTACGGAAAAGTCGGGTTAAAAGTCGGATTGGAAATACACCAGCAACTGGACACTTCAACTAAGCTTTTCTGCGCTTGTAAACCTGAACTGTTCAAAGAAGAGCCTGAAATAACGTTTTTGAGACGTTTGAGGCCAACACAAAGCGAACTAGGTCAAACAGACCCTGCGGCATACTTCGAATTCCAAAAAGGCGTAAAAATCCTATACGAGGCGGATAAGCAAACGGCTTGTCTAGTTGAAATGGATGAGGAACCACCGCACCCATTAAGCATGGAAGCCGTCGAAATTGTTTTAACAACGGCACTTATGATGAACGCCACGCCAGTCGACGAAATTCACGTCATGCGCAAAACAGTCATAGACGGCTCCAACACGACAGGTTTCCAGCGTACATGCATAATCGCCCTAAACGGAGCAATACAAGTAGGCGAAAAAACCGTGCCAATCCAGCACTTAAGCCTAGAAGAAGATGCTGCACGCAAAACAGGCGAAGAAGGAACGCTTATACGCTATAGAATAGACCGGCTTGGCATACCGTTAATTGAGATAACCACAGCGCCAGTCATAAACACTCCGAAAGAAGCTGGCGAAGTAGCCTTGGCGATAGGCAAAATCCTGCGCGCCACTGGACGCGTTAAACGTGGACTGGGCACAATAAGACAAGACTTAAATGTTTCGATAGCTGGCGGAGCCTTAACGGAAATAAAAGGCGTGCAGGAACTTGAACTCATCCCGCTAGTTGTGGAATATGAGGTTCAGAGACAGCTAAACCTCATATGCATAAGCGAGGAACTGCGGAAAATAGGCGTAAACGAAGAGGAAATAAAAGAGGAAATTTTCGACGTTACAGCAGTGTTCCAGCACACAGCCTGCAAAGTCCTGCGTAAGGCTTTGGACAAAAACCAGAAAATCCTAGCCGTAAAACTTCCAAAATTTAAGGGCTTACTTAAGCATGAACTTATACCTGGCATACGCCTAGGAACTGAAATGTCTGATCGTGCCAAATTCTGGGGACGCGTCGGCGGCATATTCCACACTGACGAGCTTCCAGCATACGGGATAACCATTCAAGAAGTAGAAGCTCTACGGAAGGCGACACAAGCCAAAGAGCACGACGCTGTAGTCTTCGTTGCAGACGCTCAGGAAAACGCCCAAGACGCGTTAAAGGCTGTTCTAGAAAGGGCGCGCGAAGCCTTAAAAGGAGTGCCTGAAGAAACCCGGGCTGCACACCCTGATGGAACAACACGCTACATGAGGCCTAGACCTGGAGCCGCGCGTATGTATCCTGAAACGGACATCCCGCCTTTACGTGTAACCGAAGACCTTTTAAACCGTGTTAGGCAATGCCTACCAGAACTTCCCGAACAGAAACTTCAAAGGCTAATGCGAGAATACGGTCTGAACCAAAAACTAGCCAAACAACTTATA
>JAGTQX010000003.1 GCA_018396675.1 Candidatus Bathyarchaeota archaeon | reverse complement strand
AAGCGGGATCTAAAAAAAGCTGAATTTCCTTCGGAACTATGGGAAGAATGGGACGGTGTAATTCGCAAAGAAAACTTTAACAAATGTGAACTAACAGTATTGCATTTGAGAAACCCCACAGATCCTCCTGGAAGGCAGTTCCTATCAGGCTATGTCCGAGCTAAAACGAATTATAGTTTTATAAAAACATTGGCGCACGCAATTTTACTGCGAAGACCGCATGTACTGCGGGGTTACCTATACGGTAAAAAACATTGATCTATTACACTTTTTCTTCATCCTTAGACAAAATGCAAGTGCTAGTATGAAAGAATAGCGTTTCTATTATTTCTGCAATTTGGCATTTTTGTGATTTAACCTTCGCTGAAATTATTATTTTTTTAAATCGGGTACTCTTCGAGCTAGTGTTAAATATTTCATATAATTAGAAATGTAATTCTTGAACTGTTAAGGTGAATGTTTGGCTAAAAACGAAATTCGGGTTCAATATTCTGGTTTTATCATTTTTGTCGCTAAACTTCTCAGCGTAGCAACTGGTTTAGCTTTCCAGTACATGATAGCCCGCTCAACCACAACACAAGAGTACGGAGTTTGGTTTAACATAAACGACATATTTGCTTATTTCACGATACTTGCAGGAATACTTCCATTCTGGATTATGCGTTTTGCTGCGAGAAACGAAAAAGGCGCTGCAAAAACAGGCATATTAGCAAATTTTGCAATTTCGATAACCGCAACCTTGGTATACATCCCTCTCGTCCCGTTAATCGTGTCAGCACTAGGTGTGCAGGAACACCTACCATTGTATATGCTTGTATCATTCCAAATAATAGAGTTGCATGTGCTTAATGCTTTCGAAGCCTGTTTGCGTGCCAAAAAACCGCAAACACTGGGTTATGGACTGTTAATAGAAGAAATATGCAAGGTAGCCATCGGCTACGTTATAATAGTTAATTTTCAAAGACCATTGGAAGGAGCCATAATAAGCATAACTGTGGCTGTTGCTGTACAATTGTTTTTTTACCTAAAACTGCTTGCTGGAGAATTAAAAGAGCAAGTTAATTGGGCATATGTTAAAGAGTGGTTAAAAGGTTCAATTGCGAACATGTACAATGTTTTAGGAAATCAAATAGCAAACTTCGTATTTATAATGCTCTTCACTTATGGTGGAGAAAACGCGCGTGGATACTATGGTGCAGCAGCACAAATAGCAAACATAATCGCTTATTCAACTTTTCTGGCTTTTGCGCTTTACCCGAAACTTTTAGCTGAAAAAAGTAGCCAAGAAATTACAACCTCGCTTAAAACTGTTTTGATGTTTGCAATCCCCATGACTGTTGGTGTTTTAGTGATGCCTAAAATGTACTTGTCAATTCTTAACGAGGAATATAGCGAAGCATGGTTGATACTAATTGTTTTGGCTCTCGACGCGTTAACTGTGACATTGTCATCACTTTTCAGTTTCGTGCTTTACGGTTTTGAAAGATTTGATGAAGAAGCAAAAATTTCATTCAAAAAACTGTTAAGGAGCCGACTCTTCATAGCCTTCTCATTGCCATACATTCACTCGGCGATAACCATCCCGTTGACATTTTACGTGACAACCTTTTACACGCAAAACCAACCAATCCAATCAGCAGTTTCTGTGGCTGTAATTAACTCTGTGGCACGTTTCGCCATGTTCCTAATACTCTATGTTTTGGTTCGTAAAATGGTCAAAATAACCATTCCTTGGGTTAACATTGTAAAATGTGTTTTTTCCTCCGCCATGATGGGTATTCTCCTCTATGTTTTACGAGAAACACTGTATCCAACTAGAGTGTACCAAATTATCGGCGTAACGGTTATCGGCGGAGTATTCTATCTCGCCCTGCTCACGCTTATAGATAAAGAAACAAGAATTTTGATAAGAGACGTTTTGCAAGAAATAAGAAAATTTGCGCCTTAAGCCTCGTTATCCCATAATTCGTTAAAAAGCGTTTTTAACACTTTGATGAAGGCATCATAGTTTGTCCATAAGGCTGCTAACCGTTTTTTCCCGTTGTTGCCATTGTTTTTCCTTATTAACAACAATAGCTGCTTGTCGTCTGTTAGAATAAAAGTTGGCAACTCGTTAGTGTTTGAAATTGAGTATTTGGTTTTCTTCAGTTTCATTTTTTTAATGAAAAAGCAGCTTTTCGGCGAATAATTGGTCAACAGTTGTATGTTTACGTCGTCTTGGATTGATAATTTTTCAAGTTTGTCTAGAAGGCCTGAGTGGTAAAAGTTTGGGATTTCTTGTTCTGATGCGAAGACTAGGATTTCTTTTTCAGCGTTGCTGAGGATTTCGTCTGCCTTTAAGTTTATTTGTTCTTCTCCTTCTAGTATTTGGAACACTTCCTTTGGTGTGCTTACTGTTTCGGATTTTGGAAGCGAAAGCCAGATGTCTACTAGGCTTTCTTTTCTTTTTTCTAGAAGGTCTATTTTCATTTTTCTTGTTTCTATGAGAATATCTAAGGCTTTTTCGAATGGCGTAGCAATAAATCTTAAAGGTTTTTCGAAAACAGATGATATTAAGCCTTTTTTCTCCAGATCCCTCAATATTCTGTAAGTTTCAGTTCGATGAAGCGACAAAGCCTCAGAAATTTCGCTTGCTTTGTGTTCACCGGTTCTGGCAATGTAAATGTAAACTTTTGTCTCATTCTTTGATAATCCTAGTCTGTGAAGGGTTTTCTCTATTATTTCCAACGATTTTGATGGTGCATTGTCTGTTTTTACGAATCTCCACAGTCCAGTGCTTTCGTCATATAGTCTCATTATGTTTTGAGGCTTTTCGACTAATAATTTCATTTTAATCATCCTAACGTTATTATTCGAGTCTGAAACAGAATTCGATTAGAATTATATTTTATACTTTTGAATTCAAAATATGAATTTGAAATCAATATTAGTTTTGTTAAAAATACCGTTTTTAATCCAATGCTTATTGTGTGTAAAATTCGTAACATACTAACTCTATTATTTTTGGAAGATTAGTCATATGATTCGACATTTGATTAGTGTTTAGAAAAGGAGATGACTTAATGGAAGTAGACAAGGCGAGATATGCTTCTGGAGAAACGCAAAGTGAAGAGGAAATAGCAGAAGACTCTCATGTGTTGTCTTTTTCTGAAGATACTGTAGAAAAGAAAGATGAAGATTTCAGTTTTGAAATGCAGAAGATGGAGGAATTCATGAAAACTATAAGCCAAGAAGCCGTGCAACTGAACAATTATTTACTTGAAGAAAAAAAGCTAATCGCTGACCTTTGCGTATCACTAAAGTCCGTATTAAATAGTCTTCACATTTCTTTCGATATTCCACCACAGGATATCCCGCTGGAAAAGAATGCTAGAAAACTAGTTTTAAACGAGCATGGACAACTAATAATTTTCACCGAAAAAGGACAAGAATCCGCAGCTTTTTTGGCTGATTACCAACCAGAAGTAATAATTGCCGTCTTGTGGGATGTCATTCCCATATTAGCGAAGGTAATAACAAGAAATAAACGAAGGGTACGTTCCAGAATTTCTTTCTTCGAAAAACTAAAAACAGAGCTCGCGAATGTTGTTAAGTCTCTCGGCGAGGAAAAAGCCGCAAAAGACAAGGACTCTAGTCTTAATAAAGAAGTTTAGTAGACGGCGATGTCAAATTTGGATTATTTAACTGAAATTAGAACCTTCTATTCACTTAAGGAAATGCGGGAAAGCGTAGAGTCGCAGATAAATCAACACAAGTCTCTGCTTGAGGATTACAGTCAATGGTTAGGTGTACTCTTAAGAAAGCCTGATTTGGCAAAAAATCCAGAGTGGGCTAAAAAAACGGCCGAGTTACAAAAAGTTTTGAAGACTGGAGGAAAACGAGAAAAGAAAGAAGAAAAAACAGTCACAACCAGCGGTTGGGTTCAATTCAAGGACATTATGCTGTGCACCGAGGAATTTGGTGAAGCAGAAATACTGTTTGAAGCAATTGAAGAATTGAAAACCAAAATTGAAAAATTGGAGAAAGCAAAAGCATCCATCATTGAATTGGAACGGTATGGACTTGGAAAAGAACTGCTTTACGCAGTCTACATTCATGATGGTGTCCCCGAAAAAATCTTGCTCAAGTCTAGAAAGGATGTAGCTAATAAAGAAGAAAAGTTCGAGTTTGTTGCGGAATTTTCAAGGGAATACACTCTAGAATGAGATGTATTAATGAAATCAATATCTTATTGACGTTAAATTTTTTGATCCTTTCACACAAAAACCTTTAGGTGCTGATATAGTAAGTATTTTGAAGCTAACAAAGTTCCATAAGCAGTATCAATCAATGTTTTTCTAGGATTCAATTGCGATTCTGCTTAATTCCATATAAGTATTTGCGAATTTTTTTGTTAAATCACGGTGTGTGTAGACGGCACAGTGATTTTTGAATAGAGCATCCATTTTTTGCGTTTGTACGCCGATTCCAACAACATCGATTTTTCCATTTTGCAGTGTATTCAGAGCTTCAGTTAATGCTATGTTTATGTTTGGATAGCCGTAAGGCCACCCGTCTGATATTAGGGTTATTAGCCTCAAGTTTTCAGTGCGTGTTTTGATGATTTGTCCAGCTATGTTTAGGGCGTCTGGCAAGTATGAGAGACCAGCGAAGTCTATTCCACCCATACGAGATTTTACGTTAACGTTGTAGCGTTCTTTTAAATCTTTTATCACAAAGAAACGGTCGTTGAAGGCGTACATTGCCCATGAGGCAGCGTCAAGGAGCAGTTCGTTTGCTGTTTCCGCGAGAATTAAGAAGATTTCAAGTGCGAAGTCTTTCACTATTTCCATACTTCTGCTTGCATCTAAGAGTATTATCCAAGAGTAACTTTTGCTTATGTTTTCATCTAGCATGAACACGTCCATTCGTGGGTTTTTGCTTGCTATGACCTGTATTACGTCTTGCAAATCTAATACTCCATACATTTTTCTAGGATCTTCATCAATTGCATCTCTTGCTACGAGTAGACTCTCTATAAGTCTGTGTGCTTCACTTTTGCATCTGGACTTTATCCTCAAAAATTCTGTGTAGTCTCTTTCTGGAAACTCAACAGACTTGAACCTCGTTAACATCGTCAAATTTTGATAACGGGAAAGCGTTTTCTCTTCTTTCTCCTTTTGTCGTTTTAGGGACTCGTATACTTGAATAGCCTCGTTTTCTGCGACTTTCTTCCATGTTTGATCCGCGTCTTCAATTGTGGAGATAGATCCACCTAGAAATTCCAGACAATTTTTAAAGTTGTGGTCTGAAGAGACGTCAAAGTTGACTATTTTACGCTGTGGAAAAAGTGATGTTTTGCCAAGTTCTTCGGTGTGTGGTAGACTTGGTGACTCGGTTACTGGCCCGCTTTCTTCCACTGCATTATATATTCGGTCGGCGAGCTTTAGTTTTTCATCTTTCAATTTTATACTTTCGTCTGTGAATGAGAGCAGCACGTTTTCTTTGAATTGTTTTAAGGCTTCTGAAAGGCTTGCCAAAATGTCTTTTTCAGTTTCTAACTGTGGTTCTAAAGCGCCTATGTGGACTTTTGCTAAAAGTTCGGCCATTAGTCTTGTTGCAGGATTTTGTATCTTTTTTGCTGGGCGCATTTTCGTGAAAGCCAAGGTGTTTGCCAAGGCTAGGTCTACAAGCTTGTCTGGGTACCATGCTGAAATGTAGGCGTTGGCTATTACGTCTTCCACCAAAGAAATCGCGAATTTTGCAAGTCGACTGTCTTTATTTCTTCTCCACTCGTCATAGTCTTCAAAATGTGATGTGGCGACATGCGCTCCTAAATGAAAAACAGCTGCTCTGAAAACGCTTGCTAACTGTCTTTTCCCTAAGTCGTCAGAAGGGAATATGTAACCTGCAAAATGCAGTGTTTCTTCTCCATCCATGTTGGTGTTAAAAATTGGTTCTGGCAGTATAACGTCAAAACTTTCGTTTCTGCGTATAAGCTTAGGAAATTGATATTTGGGCGTAACTAAAACTTTTGTTTTGAGGAAGTCTTTTTCAAAGAAGAGCGCCCACGCGTACTCTTGGAAGCCCAAGAGGCTCACCATTTTTTAGGTTAGGCTTTGAAAACTGACTCTACTAGTCTTCTAACGTCAGCTTGGACTTCAACGCTGTCGCTGGTTAGGGCCACTATCGTTTCTTCTGCTGCGGACACTGGGTCTGAACCGTCTTTTATCAAAACCGCCCAGTGAATAAGGTCGCCTATTGATGGGCCGTAGGGCAAGTCTCCAGCTTTGTATTGTCTTCTCATTTCGGCGCCGACTCTGATGATTTTGTATGCTGTGTCTTCGTCTATCTGTGACCTTTTTATTAGAAGTTCCACTTCTTTTTGCGAAATTTTTTCTCCTACGCTTTCGTAGTCAAAGTTTATCCAGACGCTCATCCTTCGTCTGAACGCCGCGTTCAGAGGCTTTGTTCCAGCGAACTCCGCGGAGAACGGGTTCATGCTAATTATTAGGTACGCGTATGGGTGGCGAACCACGATTTCATTGTCTTTCTCGTTCAATACCAAGTGTCCTCTTGTGTCTAGTACCGGGTTCAGTCTTGTAGCCACGTCTTGTTTCATCATGTTTGCTTCGTCGAGGTAAAGCAGACCGCCGTATCTTAGCCAGCTAGTTACTTGGCCGTCAACCCAGTTTTCTTTTCCTAAACCGATGAATCTTCCAATGAGGTCGTATGAGGATGTTTGTAATCCGCAGTTGACTTCCCAAACTGGTAAGCCTGTCAATTCGGCGACCAGATAGGTTATATGTGTTTTTCCGGTTCCAGAAGGTCCTATGAGTGCACATTGTTTAAAGTAGTACAGTGCGCGTACAATTCGTTCGACGTATCTTTGTCCGCTGTCAACATATTCTGGTGTTCCAATCGGTATTAGACTTTGTAGAAATTCTGGGAACTCGTATCCTGGATGTAGGTCGTATTTTGATATGTCATATTTGTTGTAGAGGGGAGAGCGGGACATTTCTTTTCGTTTGGTTATGCCGACTGTTATTTTCGCGTTTCCTTTTTTGAGCGAGAATGATTCTGTTTTGACTCCATACTTTCCGGTTGTTTTTATTGAATCTGTCCCGTAGCCGAAGCCTGAGAGCTGTTTGGCTTCTTGTTTCATTCTCTCCCTCTGTTAGATACGTTGTTTGCGGTTGATAAAAACATTATGATGTCTTAATATACAATATTAGTTTTGGTTTAAAATGTATGTCGCTCCTCACTACAGACTAAAGCTATTATCAACACTACAATAGCAAGATAGCACAAATGTAGCGGTGATTATGTTGACAGAAGGCGAAACTGAAACCAGTCAAACAATCGAACCACAAGCAATCATTACCGCAACACCAATTGAAGATAAAGCTTCAAAAGGCGAAACTGCAATAGAGCGCCTTAAGGGCATCCAAGAAAACGTCGGACAAATGTTTGAACTAGCCAAGGAAGAAGGCACATTAGTTAACGAGTTCTTCAACACTTTGGCCACCGTTTTAAAACCGTTCTGTGAAGTGCTCGAGGTAGCAGTTTCCTCGCTTCCAAAAATTTACCAAACTAGAGCGATAAAGGCTTTTTTGGATAGACACGGGCGGCTAATACTTGTGAACAAAAACGGGGAAGTTGAAACCCTCGATTTGACGGAGCAACGCAATCATGATGTTGTAGTCGCAATCGTAGATGATGTAGTGGCGAAGCTTGAAACTTTACTGAACGCGCAAAGGTCAAAGGTTGAAAAACGAGTGAAATTCCTCACGTCAGTCACAAAAGAGTTACAAAAAATCGCTAAAGTGTTCGCTGAAATATAACCTATTCTGTTAAGAGTTCAGATAAGACATCCATAAGCACGTTTTTGTCTCTCAAGTTTTTGAAAATTATTTTTCCATTTGCGTAAGCACGTATAGCGAATCCTTTAAAGTTAAGGTCAAAGATTACGGACGCAACTGACTTCTCCATTTTTGCTTTTTGCAAAATTTTCTTTATAGCCTCATCTTTTCGCTCGTATTTTAGAATTACAATAAAGTTTTTTTCTTCCCCGCATGTTTCCTCTATTCTTGAAACGTAATTGTCAACTATGACCATTAAGACTTTTCAATCTCCTTTAGGGCTTCGATAAACTTGTCAATTTCCTCTTTTGTGTTGTAAATGTAGAAGCTCGCTCTTGCTGATGACGGCAATTTCAGTCTTTGATGCAGAGGTTGGGCGCAATGGAAACCGCTTCTTATCATTATACCATAATTATCCAAGAATAACGCGATATCGTGAGAACTGAACCCCTCAACATTGAAAGGTATTATTCCGCATCTTTTTGAAGCATTTTCCGGACCGTAAACCGTGACTTTACGGCATTCATGTAAACGTTTAATTGCATACTCTGTTAAGCGGCATTCATGGGCCTCCACGTTCTCCATTCCTAACGTTTCAAGATACTTTATCGCGGCCATCAAGCCTACGCCACCGCAAATGTTTGGTGTGCCAGCTTCAAACTTCCATGGCAGCTCATTCCAAGAGATTACGCTTGCTCTTTTTATCGGGTTGAATGCAACTTCTTTTATCATTTCCCCGCCGCCGTGGAACGGCTCCATTTTCACGAGTATCTCACGCTTTGCGTACAGTGCACCAATGCCTGTGGGTGCCAGCATTTTATGTCCAGAAAACGTGAAAAAATCAACATCCAAGTCTTTAACGTCTACTGGCAAGTGTGGGGCCGATTGGGCACCATCAACAAGTATTAACGCGTTGTGTTCATGCGCGGTTTTTGCTGCACGTTTTATGTCGTTTATGGTTCCGGTTACGTTTGAGACATGTGTTATGCATATGATTTTGGTTTTTTTTGATATGGCATTTTCTAGGGCGTCATGATTTAGTGTCCCGTCATCGTTTATGTCCACGTATTTCACTTTGAACCCTTTTATTTTCGCCAAAATTTCCCATGGAACAATGTTGCTGTGGTGCTCCATAAGCGTGACTAAAACTTCGTCTTCTCTTTTCAGGTTTCTAAGTCCCCAGGAGTAAGCGACAAGGTTTATTGCTTCTGTTGTGCCTCTGAGGAAAATTATCTCTTCCATGCTGTTTGCGTTGATGAATTTGGCGGTTTCTTCGTGTGCTTTTTCGTATAGTTCGCTTGCTTCTTGCGAAAGCGTGTGCACTGCTCGGTGAACATTTGCGTTATGTTTTTCATAGAATTCTTTTATGGCTTCGATGACTTGTCTTGGTTTTTGAGATGTTGCTGCATTGTCAAAGTAAATCAGTTGATGACCGTTTATTTCACGTTTTAAAATTGGGAAATCTTCCCTTATCTTGTAAGGGTCAAACATCACTTTTCCTCTGCCATCTTCATTTTTTTAGAGAGGATTTTCGCCAATTCCTCTTCTTCAAGGGCTTGTTTCTCTTCGAACGTTTGGTCTTTAGGCAACCATTCTGGTGTTGCTTGCTTGTTTTTGTAGTATGTTCTTATTGCGCGTCTCAAAGCGCCGACAGCTAATATGCCACAGTGAAATTTCACGGCTGGAAGCCCACCTATCTCTTCGGCGATGCTTTTCCACGTGATTTTCCACGCGTCTTCAAGCTTCATTCCTTTAACTTTTTCCGTTACAATGCTTGATGTGGCGATGTTGGCTGCGCATCCATAGCTTTCAAAAGACGCCTTTTCGATTACGTCTTGGTCGTTTATTTTCAAGTAAAAAGTTATCATGTCTCCGCATGCAGGGTTTCCAGCCACCGCTGAAACTGTGGCGTCTTCCATTTTTCCAAGGTTTTTTGGGTTTCTGAAAAGGTCAAGGATTTTTTGGCTGTAAGGTAACGGTGCACGTGACATTTTATCCAACTCCTGTTGAGCCTGTTATCCCTCTAAGCCTTTCAACGGCTTTAGGCATTACTTCTAAAACGTGGTTTATGTCTTCGTCTTTGTGGTAGCGTGTCACTTTCATGAGTATGCTCCCGTGTGCTTCTTCAAATATTCTGCCAATTGCTATGAGGACGTGGCTCGGCTGAAGTAGTCTTCGTGTGCATGCGCTTCCGCTTGACACGTACACGCCGCTGAGGCTTAATTCTATTGTTAATGCTTCGCCTTCGCATCTCAAAAAGCTTATGTTAACATTGTCCGGGGCTCTTTTCTCGTTTTTCGGCCCGTTGAGGCGTACATCCGAGATTTTTTCAAATATCCCGTTGATGAGCATGTCCCTAAGTCTTCTCATGTGGTTTACGTTGTCTTCAAAATTTTGGAATGCAAGCTCGGAGGCTTTTGCGAAACCGACAATTAACGGCGTATTTTCGATTCCAGGCCAGAGTTTTTGCGTTCCAATTTGGCCTTCAATTATCCTTTCTATTTTTGTGTCTTCTTTCACGTATAGTGCGCCTACTCCGCGCGGTCCAAGGATTTTGTAGCTGCTTATCGTTACCAAATCTGCATCGAGTTTTTGTACGTCAAGCTTGATTTTTCCGTAAGCGTCTGATGCGTCCGTGTGGAAAATTGCCTCTTGGTTTTTGTCTTTGACTATTTCCACCGCTTCTTTTATCGGTTGAATGGTTCCTATTTCATGGTTTACCATGGAAAAACTGGCAATAACTGTTTCAGAGTCCACTGTTTCCTTCAGCTTTTCAAGGTTTATGAAGCCTTCACTGTTTACTGGAACTTTTGTCACTGAGAAACCGTGTTTAGTGAGCATTTCCGCCACATGCATGACGCTTAAAGGCTCGATTTCTGATATTACAATTTTTTTGCCTTTTTCCTTCATTTGGAGTGCTGTTCCGAGAATTGCCAAGTTGTTGGCTTCGGTTTCGCCTGGCGTAAAATTAACCTCTTCAAGGGTTTTGCAGCCGATGAAATTGGCTATTTTTTGGGCGGATTCCATTATTGTTTCGAAGGCTTCCCATCCTGGCTTGTGCGTTAAGGTTGGGTTGCCATAAGCGCGCTGGTTAAAGTACGGCAGCATGGCTTCAACAATTTCTTTCGGCACCATGCTCGAGTTTTCAATGTCTAGGTAGACTTCGCGTATTATGCCTTCATGAGCTTTTAAAAGCTCTTTAACATTTTCAATCATAACTTTCGAACCTTTTTATGCTTCAACATCTTATAGGCTTCCGCTTATAGAAAAGTCATTTGGCTCGTTTAATGGTCTTTGTTGTGGCTAAAACTTATTTTTCACGTAATGTTTTAAATTGCTGTTTCTTCTATTTTGCAGTGAAAACCGTAAAGGCGTGTCCAAGTGAAAATAACAGAATTGCCAATCCCAGAGCCCGTAAAGGAAGTGCTCATTAAATCTGGCATAGTTGAGCTTTACCCACCGCAAGAAGAAGCTGTAAAAGCCGGAGCATTAGAAGGGAGAAATCTTGTTTTGGCAAGTCCAACGGCTTCTGGCAAAACTTTGATTGCCGAGGTTTGTGCACTTAAGCATGTTTTGGAAAGGGGCGGAAAAGTTGTCTATTTAACGCCTTTAAGGGCTTTGGCGAGTGAAAAGTTTGAGGAGTTCAAAAAGTATTCTGTTATAACGAAGAGTGACGGAAAAAGAGTAAGTGTTGGCATATCCACAGGCGATTTTGATAGTTCGGACCCGTGGCTTGAACGTTACGATATAATTGTTGCCACAAACGAGAAAATAGACTCGCTTTTGAGGCATAAAGCCAAGTGGATGGACGAAATCAGCCTAGTCGTCGCGGATGAAGTGCACCTGCTGAATGATGCAGAGCGAGGCCCAACCCTTGAGGTTGTTTTAGCGCGGCTTATGCAGACAAGCCCAGACATTCAAGTTTTGGCTTTAAGCGCAACAATCAACAATGTTGATGAAATTGCAGGCTGGCTTAAAGCAGATTACGTGACTACTGAATGGCGTCCAATAACCCTAAAAGAAGGGATTCTCCTACACCCTGAAATCCAGTTTAAGGACGGAGACGCAAAAAAAATAGAGAAGGAAACAAAGAACCCCGTCATAAACCTCGCATTAAACACCGTGAAATCCGGTGGACAAGCGCTAATTTTTGCGTCCACTCGAAAAAACGCGGTTATAGTTGCTAAAAAGGCCGCCGCAAAAATCTGCGAGGTTCTGTCTAAACCGATTCGGAGGGCTTTGGAGCGAGAAGCTGAAAGAATAATGGCGGCTGGTGAAAAAACAAGAATAAGCGAATTATTAGCGGAGCTTGTTAAGTCTGGAGTGGCTTTTCATCACGCTGGTTTAGGCGGTGGACACAGGAAAATTGTTGAAGACGCGTTTCGCGATGGAAAAATTAAGGTTCTGACGGCTACGCCAACGTTGGCTTTCGGCGTGAATCTTCCAGCTAGAACTGTGATAATTCAGGATTATAGAAGGTACGAGCCTGGATACGGCTATTATCCGATAAGCGTTTTGGAATACAAGCAGATGTGTGGACGTGCTGGGAGACCAAAATATGACAAAATCGGCGAGGCTATTCTTATTGCAAGAACAGGAGATGAAGCCGACTATTTAATGGAAAGCTATGTTCTCGCCAAGCCTGAACGCATATGGTCTAGACTGGCTGTTGAACGGATTTTGCGTTCACACGTGTTGGCGACGGTTGCTGCTGATTATGCTCATACTGAAGCTGGAATTTACGAGTTTTTCGGCAGAACTTTTTACGCTCACCAATACGATATTGTGGCGATAAAATCGGTTATTGCTAAAATCCTCAAATACCTTTACGACGAGGAAATGATTGACGTAAGTGGAAACAGCATATACGCAACGCGGTTTGGAAAACGGGTAAGCGAGCTATACATAGACCCAGTTTCAGCGGTTGTAATTCGCAACGCGTTTAGACATAGACCCAGTTTTCTAACTGACTTGAGCTTGCTTCAATTGATTTCCCACACGCCGGACATGCGTCCAATGCTTCGCCCTTACGCAAGCGAGTTGGAAAAGATAGCGGTTTTCATGGAGGAACACAAGGACGAGTTTATGATGCCCGCGCCAGACGAGTGGGAAGACCGCGTTAACTACGAGGAGTTTCTTGGCGAAGTGAAAACGGCTATGGTTTTGAAGGCTTGGATTGAAGAGGCAAGCGAAGATGAGATAATGGAACGTTTCCGAGTTCAGCCAGGCGACCTTTACCGAACAATTGAAAACGCGAAGTGGCTGTTGTATGCAACCAACGAGTTAGCCACGCTTTTCGGCAACAAAGAACTGCAACCGTTAACTTTAGAACTGATGGAAAGAGTGGAAAAAGGCGTTAAAAAGGAACTTTTACCGATAGTCAAGCTTGAAGGCGTGGGAAGGGTTCGTGGACGCATACTTTACAACGCTGGATACAAAACAATAGAAGACATAAAACATGCACAAATTGAAAACTTGATGAATTTACCGTTGATAGGCGCTAAATTGGCAAAGAAAATCAAAGAACAGGTTGGCGGTTACGTGAAAAAGGAAACATGGACGAAACTTGAAAAAAATAATGAGTGGAAACAAAAAGCCCTAACAGAATACTAGACTAATCCTCTAGCTTTTCGTTCTTTCATGGTTTTTTTAACCATGCGAACCACTTGCTTTTTGGCTGTTCCCAAATAGTTTTTAGGCTTTAATGCTTCCGCAATTTCTTTCTCGCTCAGTTTGCTACGCACAAGCTTGTCTTCTAAAAGAACCTCCTTGAAATGCTTGTTTTCCGTCTGGCTTTTAATTGTTAATTTTCTTAATAGTTCATGGGCCTCCTGTCGGCTTACACCTTTCTTTGTTAACGCTATCATCACGGCTTCTGACATTGCTCGTCCTTGAGTAAGCTCTGTATTTTTCAGCATTCGCTCTTCGTCTACGCGTATGTTAGCGACAATGTTGTTCATTAGAAACAATATGTAGTCTGTCAGTATGCATGCTTCGGGTATTGTGAAGCGTTCAGCAGAAGACTGTGTTAAGTCTCTTTCATGCCAAGTCACAACGTTTTCTAATGCTGGAATTGTTAAGCTTCGAATTATTCTTGCCAAACCGCATATTCTTTCACATGTTTCCGGGTTTTGCTTATGAGGCATTGTTGAACTGCCCACCTGCTTTTCAGCTTCGAAGGGTTCGAAGAGCTCGCCTATTTCTGGTCGTTGCAGTTCACGGATTTCAATTGCAAAGTTTTCGAGACTCGAAGCAATAAGCGCTAACAAACAGACAAGTTCAGCGTGACGGTCTCTTTGCACGATCTGCGTGGAGATGTCTGCTGCTTTAATTCCAAGCTTTTGCATCACAAGCTCCTGTATACGCGTGGCATGTTCACCAAGTCCAGCTTGAGTGCCGACGGCTCCGCTCATTTTGCCAACTATTGCGCGTTCGCGGCACTGCCTAATCCTTTCGATGTGCCGTGAGATTTCCCGCATCCAAACGGCAAACTTGAAACCCAAAGTTATGGGTAAAGCGTGTTGTCCGTGCGTTCGCCCAATCATCAAGGTTTCTTTATACTTTAACGCTTTTTCCATCAGAATCTTCTCGAAATCGTTCAGCTTATTTTCAATTACGTCTAAAGCCTCTTTCAACTGAAGAGCGTTGGTGGTATCCACAATGTCGTAGCTTGTGGCGCCAAGATGCACGTAAGCACCGCTTGAGCCGCTTTCCTCAGCTAAAGCTCTTACAAGTGCGGCAACATCATGTTTTATTTCACGTTCAATTTCTTTTATCCGTGATAGTTTAACATGTTTCAAAGAAGCCGCAGCCATGATTTTTTCAGCGTCTTCTCGTGGGATATTGCCAACTTCAGCGTGCGCCCAGGCTAGTGCAGCTTCTACATCCAACATTTTTTGGACACGCGATTCTTCCTCAAAAATTCTGCGCATTTCCGGCGTGCCATAACGTCCAGTGTCGATGGGAAGTATTGGCAAATATTCATCCCCCGAAACAGATAGACTGATTAAAGATTAATGCTTTACTAGTGTCAATCAAAATTTGCCGGCGGCAAGGTTCACAAGAAATGCGGTCGATTGTAGCTGTTTTCGACAAAAAAGGCGGACAAGCAACAAGAAAAGCAGCCATCATGCTTAAAACATTAAAGCAAAAGGGCGCCGACACTTTTGGACTGGCAACACCAACTAGCATAGACTTGAAAGCTGAACCGGAAAAGTTGCGGATACAAGAGCTTGAATCCCAAACCGCTGTGGGACACGTTTTTACAAAAATTTTGGCTGACGATAAACCGCAACCTATAATGCTGGAAAGCACCGCACTAGTTTTCGACGGAAGAATTTACCAGCCTCAAGAATTCTCTGATATCGAATCGGTGGTAAACGCGATTGAAGACGATGTAGAAGCTGGCGTGAATGCTTTAATGTGCGTTTCTGACGGAAGCTTCGCCTTTGCCATAGCCAAACCAAAACAACTAATCGTGGGAAGAGATTCATTAGGTTTATACCCACTTTATTACGGCGAAAACAAAGATACGTTTGCCGTGGCGTCCGAACGCAAAGCATTATGGAAAATCGGCATCAATAAAACGTTTTCTTTCCCGCCGAGGCACATTTTTGTTGTCGGTGAAAAAGGCGTAAAAACAACAACAATTAAACCTGCAAAAAATCACTGCAAACGCTGCGTAACCATGGATGAAGCGGTTAAAAACCTAAAACTGCTTTTAGAAGAGTCGGCTAAACAGAGGTTTTCAGGTTTAAAAACGGTTGCCGTGGCTTTCTCTGGCGGTTTAGACAGCAGCCTAACCGCGTTTTTAGCCAAAAAAGCCGGAGTTAAAACGTGCCTAATTCACGTGAGCCTAGAAAATCAAGCTGAAACATTACAAGCTAAAGAAGCAGCAACTATGCTTGACTTGCCATTGCACACTTATACCTATAGCGAAGAAGACTTGAAGCAAACAATTCCCGCTGTTTTATTGGCAACAGAGAACGCAGAACCATTAAACGTCAGCATCGGCGTTCCCCTTTTTTGGGCTGCTGAAAAAGCAAGCGAATTAGGCTTAAATATGCTGTCTTCTGGGCAAGGCGCAGACGAACTTTTCGGAGGCTACAAACGTTACCTAACATTATATTCGCGTTATGGCGAATCCTTAGCGGAAAAAGCAATCATATATGATGTTTCAAGAATGCATGAAGCCAATTTTGAAAGGGACAGCAAAATCTGCAGCTTTAACAATGTGGAACTTCGGTTGCCTTTCGCCACTTATCCGCTTGTAAATTTTGCAATGAAGCTCCCGTTAAATCTTAAAATAGAGTCGAGAAACGATTTGCTCCGTAAAGCTGTTTTAAGAAAAACTGCTGAAAAAATGGGCTTACCACCGCAGATCGCATATAGACCCAAAAAGGCTATTCAGTATGCCACAGGAGTCAGTAAAGCCATAAAAAAACTGGCGAAACGCGAGAAACTCTCCCTAAAACAGTTTTTGGATAGGCTCTTTCAAGATTGCTTGAAAGAATAAAAAGGAAATGGTGCGTGTTATTCGATTACTTGAATTGCGCCTTCTGGGCATTGTGCTTCGCATGCTCTGCAGACAAGACACTCTTCGACTTTTACTGGGACGGATTTTCCGTCTTTTATTTCGTAGACGCCAACCGGGCATGTGTCAACGCATGTTCCGCATCCGGTGCACTTGTGGTTGTCAACAACTATTTTCACCATCTCCATTTTCCTCCTTCAACCAGATTTCCTTCAGATTTAACTGGTGAAATAAAAGTGTTTAGGTGTGCTAGCGAATTTCTTCACGTAGTCTCACTAAAATTCCGTTGATAGTTGTTTCAGCCTTTTCTTTTCTCCGCTCGTAATCGGAGAGAAGCTTACGATAGGCTTCAAGGGTCAATTCTCCTCTTTTGTGGCGTGCTTCTATACTTTTGACGTTAGCTTCAACTTCCTTGAGCTCGGTCTCTGCAACCTCAAGCTGATGCATCAAATCCATATATCGCCCGCCCACTGCTCGCAACCTCAACCTCAAATCATCCAGATTTTTTGACACTGTGCCAAGGCGAGTTTCCAAAGTTTTCCTTTGCACCTTGTATCTTTGCCTCGGGATTCTCCCCCTATTCACCGCATTTTCTAAAGATTTCATGTCTGAAGCTATCTTTCTCCTTTCTTCGTAAGCATCAACGAAGGACTTGATCATCTCTGGACTAAACCTAGACGTTGTAGTGGGCACAGTAACCTGCACTGGTGTCGGCGCTTTCGGTCTCTTCCAAACTAGTGCAATGACGCATCCAAATGTCGCCAATGCCCAGACCCAAAGCGTCGGGCGAAGAGACAACCACAAAGGATTAAAGGCATACACTATTTTGATTGTTACATCATCTAAAAATAAGACGTTTTGTGTGCGCGCAGTAAAAGTTTCTTGGAATACTCCCTTCGTCACCTCATAAAGCGTGTTAGTTGAAATATCAACTACTCTAGCTCCCTCCGGAAAACTGAATGTTATCCACGCGTTTTCAATATAATAATTTATGTTCTTGAACGGTTCAAAACTTAATTCTGTACCACCGTTTTCACTTTGGCAAGCGTATATACTGCTCGGGAGAGAGTACTTCACAATAAATCTTGTTGCTCCTCCAGCTTCAAGCGCCATCGGCAAAGTCACGTTGTAAAGGTTCTTTTCGGTGTCACTCAGCGTTGGTGAGCTACCTTTTCTTCCAAATTCATCTTCAACCACCAAATTTGACGCGTTTGGCAGAACAGCAACTTTAAGACTGGTGATCCTATTACGCGCTCGGCTTTTTACATAATAATTGTCGGAAATTTCAACTTCTCCAGTGCTGCTCACGCTAATTTCACGCTTGAACTCTTCCACAGTGAAAAGCTGTATTTCGCCAGTGGTTAATCGGAAGGTCACGTTCGCCGGCTGGTAAGCAAAAGATTCCAATTCTTTGTTTTCTGCGTAATCAAAGTTTTCAATCGTGCCGCTGAGGTATTCTGCTGTTCGAGGCAAAATGACAGAAGCGTTACATGCCGACGCGTTCACTGTTAGGCTTGGATATGCTGGAAAATTCAAAGTGAAAAGACTAGTGTTTCCAGAGTTCTGCTCAATTAGGCTGTTCAAGAGTACAAACCCAACAGTAAAAATGCCATTCGTAGGTTGAGGGTTAAGGCTTACGTTAATCCCATAAAAACCCATGCGTCCTTCCTCTAACGGCACATTAGTAGTCACACGATATTTCTGCGACTGATTGGACGGGTCGTAAGCTATGCAGCGGATAACATAATCACCGTATTCGTATGGAAAACCTATCATGAAACTGTTCGGCGTTTCACCGTTTATTTTTATTGTATCATTCACGAATATGTAGCCGTCGTATAAGACTTCCACTCTGTGGTTAACCCACTCTACGTTGTATGCTGTTTCAGACTTCACGGTTCTCACGCATAATGCAGTTAATCCGAGAATTAACACGGCGGCTGTCAAGATGGTAAACATCTTTGCTCCTTTTTTCAACCGAGGTTCCTCCGCTGGATTTTGAAATCTGTCCTTTTAATATCAGAAGACCTACTTATTTACTTTTAGAAACTAATGCACTTTTTGCAGATGCGCTTTCATATTTGGAAACCTAGAAAAACACTATAAAACAAGAGATTATAAGTAAAATTGAAGGTCTTACTTTAGTATTCCACCGTGTTTCAGGTAATAGTTCTCCTCCTTCTTTGGACCAAAGCTTCTGACGCCTTTATCTTTGAGCTGTTTTCTCAGCTTGTTGGCATAATCCTTTGTTATTTCGCCTCTTTTTTCCATGTAATTTATTATTTCTTCAGCCTGCTCCTCTGTGTCACAACGTCTTATGAAGTCGATTACGTCTGGATCGTAATGTGTAAACTGTTTTGAGGCGATTTTTTCTCCGGCTTTCGCGTCTGTCCGCACGGAGTTCATGCAGACTTTGTTTTCTCCGGATTCAAGTTCTCTAGCTAGATTTGGAAACATTTTTTTGAAGGTTTCTTTGTCAAACTCCACTTTAGTGCCTTCAGTTAGTTTTGTCTATTTCATGTATTGCCAGCCACATATTTAAATGTAGTAAAGTGGAAAAGCGTTTAAATCGGGATAAAACGTTTGGTTGGATTTTCTGAAAGCAGTTTTTCCAAATCTTGGATGCTTAATCCAGAAATTGTGTCTCCGTAAATTTCGCAGCGCTCCTTTATACTTGCTTCTTCTGTTTCTCGAACTGTTAACTCAATTTTTTCATTTGAGGGCAATTCCACAATTATACGGAAAGCTTTTTTTCTTTTTCCCTTTTTTGTTACGGCCACCCATTCGCTTTCAATAACCCTTAGTTTATTCTGCCTTAGTTTTTCCAATACTTCCTGTGGATCGTTGCAATAAAGCGTTATATCTGTATCGCTTTCACGGTGTATTGTTCCACGCCAAACACTTCCAACCAGTTTAGGATTGTATTCTGCAAGAAGTTTCATCATTTCTAACGCTTTTTTACGCATTTGAACTAAACGTTCCTGACGGCCAGAGCCTTCATTTTCTTCAGCGAGCTTATCAAATTCAACAGCCACTTCAAGATTTGACGGCAGAAAGTTTACGCCTAAAGTTTTTGCGGCTCTAGTTTTTGCTTGTTTATACTCTTTTTCAATTCCAAAATATAATAGGGCGGCGGCTTCTCTTGCCACTTTCTTTTTAAGGCTTGTAGAAGCTTTCAAGCCTATTTTTCACCGAGTTCTTGCCTGTATTTGTGGTTAACGTTTAATCACTTTTTCATAGAGTTGAAGTGTTTTTTCGGCTATTCTATCCCATGTGAACTCGCTTAACACTCGGCGTCTTCCATTTTTTCCTAACCATTTCTTTTTTTCAGGGCTTTCTAAAGCGCTTGTAACTCCCCATGCTATGTCAGCGGGGTTGCTTGGGTTTATGTGGAAGCCGCACTGTTCCTCACCGCATGGTATTACTATTTCACGCATTCCACTTACTCCGGCTGCGCCGACTACTACTGGGCGTTCCATACTCATTGCTTCTAAGGCAACTATTCCAAAAGGCTCGTATAGACTTGGGAAAACTGCAACATCGCATGCCGCGTAGTGAAGTATGCGTTCTTCTTCTGGCACGAATTCAAAATTAAATTTGACGAAGTCTTGAAGCTTCATTGTTCTAACAAGGTTAACTAGGTAATCTTGCAAGTCGCCTAAACCGAGAATGACAAGTTTCGCGTTTGGGATTTTATGCAGTATGTGCGGCATAGCCATTATTAGTTTGTCAACGCCTTTAACGCCCACCAGTCTTCCGATGAAGAGAATCATCGAGTCTTCTGGTTTTATGCCATAAAATTCTCTGATTTTCGCTATTTGTTCTTGGTTAATGTCGTCGGGATTATACTTTTGCGGGTCGACACCATTATGACACACTTCGATTTTTTCACGTGGAAAACCAAGTTTTATCAACTCGTCTTTCATGGCATATGAAACCGTCACAATCATGTTTGCTGCTTGCGCGCCGCGAAGTTCAATGTTGCTTACAACTTCAGAACCGTTTCCAAGAGTTCTGCCCTTCTCTGTTGAGTGAACATGAAAAACTAATGGTAGTCCAGTCTCCCTTTTTATGGTTATACCAGCGATAACTGAAAGCCAGTCGTGAGCAATCACAAGGTCATATTTGAACCCTTCTTTTCCCATCAACTCGTTAACAAGTTTTGAAGCACTCAAGTAATTGTAAACCAGAATTTTTGAGAAAAGTTGGATTCCTCTGCCCCATTTTCTAACGTCTTCAGCCACCACATCTGGCAGGGAATCTGAAATGTCGATGTGGAGTGGTCGGTGAATTTCTATGCCGCGCCAAATCTCGCGTGTCGGTAAGCTGCCTTCATCGTCGTTCATGGTGAAAACTGTGACATCGTGGTCCATTAAGACGAACTTTCGGGTGATTTCCGCGGCGTATGTTCCTAAGCCACCAACAATTTTCGGCGGATACTCGTAGACAAGCACAGCCATTTTCATGATAGTTTCCCATTTTATAGACTGTTGTAGGCTAATGTAGTTTAACGGCTCCTATTTATGTTTTCGGAGAGATGCGCTGGTTACGAGGTTATCCGTTTTATGTGCTGTGTTTAAACATCTTCTGCGAGTGCACGTTTCAAACGGTTAAAATAATGGTTCACGGCACTGTTTCAACAGAAGCTGTAACCCTAGGTGAGCGAAAGTCTGAAAAACTCAAACTCACAATATATAGTTTTTGAGGTGGCGCTAAACTTGAGTTTATCACCTGTGAAGAGGCTAATTCTGGAAACCATCTGGATGCTTAACAAGCCTGTCAAACCAGTAGAAGTGGCGGATGAGGTTGGGCTTGGCTTTCCAACTGTTATGATGCATGTAATCGGCCTCGCCAAAAAAGGCTATGTTGAAACCGTCAAAAAGGGCTATTATGTCATAACTGTAAAGGGACGGGAAGTTCTCGGCTTGCCAACAGTTGACGGCGAGAAAGCCAAACAAATTTTGGCTTATGTGCCAGTGGAAAAATCCTTTCATTTCTACGCAGACATCGGAAAGCCGCTTAACATTTACGCTGCCGGCTTGAGAGATTTCTGTGACAAAATTCAGAAGGTTGACGTAACCTCAATAGAGTTTCATTTGAACAGAGGTGACTTTGAAGCATGGTTCACCGGGTTAGGAGACGCAGAGCTCAGCAGAAAAACAGCTTTTATCAAAGAACTTGAACTGTCTGGAGAGGAGCTTCGGAGAAAGCTCTACGAAGTCGTTAAAAACCGATGTGAAGAGCTGGCTCTAATAAGGCAACAATTGTCATCAGCCTAGATTGGCTGGAATCTCTCCTTGAGCTTCGCGATAACCTGCGGCAATGTTGTGTATTCCATAGATTCAACGCTTAAACGTGCTGGTTCAAACTCGCCCATGCGCCTAAGCATGGAAGCACATTTCAGTGTTTCCTTTCTTGACAAGTCAAACGCCGGGTCCGCAAACAAGTCTGCTATCATAGGTTTTCCTTCATCATCACATGCTATCCCGCCATTAGATATTTGGAGTCCCAACGCTACCATCCTCGGCGGACCATCGAAAAGCGTACATCTGGCATCTTTTAATCCTACTGGCATTATTGGACCCCAGTGGCTTCCGCGCATCCATCCTGCTACAAGATAGCTGTGCATGAATGGTGCAAGTATTTCCCCGACTGCGGGAAGCCCATGTTGTCCACGTACAATCATGACTGGGTCGTCTTTTCCAACGTATTTACCAGCAATTAATGACAGCCGTGTCACACTGCTTGAAGCGCACAATAAGTCGTCTCTGGCGCGCCAAACCCTTGAAACTATGTAACGTTCCACGGTTCCAATCAGGGCGATGAGTTCGTACATTTCTTCTGGACATTTTAGAACAACTTTTTTTCCTTCTTGGGCGTCTACAACCTCGAATTTGAAGCCTCCAGCCATCTCCGGGTCAATTATGAGGCCTGCTGTGTTCATTGGGTCGGCGAATATTCGGAATAATGGCAGGTTGAAGCTTCCAGCGGAGGTTTTGTCGGCTGCGAAGACTACTATTGGGTCTGATTTTCTTTCTTCAATTTCCATTTCGGCAACTCCTGGTCCCAGTCCTCGTATGTTGCCGCTGAACGCGTTTTTTAGCAAGTCTTGCCCAGCCCCGTAAAGCTTCAGTTTCATGGCTTTGTTTGCCGCTTCTTGGAAAGTGTTCCATGCAAGTTGGTGAATTTCAGAGTTTGATTCGCCTTTTTCATGCACCATGAGAAGTTGTAAATCGTCCCCAACATTGAAAACGTAATAGCTGTTTATCAACCCATTCTCTTTAGCTACTTTAAGGTTTTTTTCTCCTACGTCAAGGAGCGGTTTAGGAACGACATGGTGTCCAGCTAGGGAGCCCACATCACATTTTATGAGTGAAATTGTGGTTTTTTTGGGCATCTATACCCCTTCTAGTTGAAACCCGTTTTAGAGTTGAAACTTTAGCGTTTAAAAGATTTCCGAAAGAAATAGAAAATAGTCAACATAGAAACTGTGTGGATGACGTTCATGAACGAATTGAGGGTTATTTCCGTAAAAATACCCGACGAAGTGTACAAAGAAATGGTTCTGCGAGTTCCAGAAGGTGAAAGAAGCAACTTCATAAGAGACGCCATAATAGAAAAGCTTCAAAAAACACCAAAACCCGACAAGCTCCTCGAAATGGAACAGCGACTAGAAAAACTTGAAGCCGAGTTCTCCCAAATGAGAAAATACCTTGCAGATTTGGAACTACTCGCCTATGACAAAGGAAAAATTGATTTACACGCCTTCTGCACCGATGAACTAGACCACAAAATAATAGACTATCTGATACATTACAAAGGCGCAACCACACCTGAACTGGCAGAATACCTTAAAACAAACAGGTGGCTAATCCTAAACAGACTAAGAAAAATAGAAAAAACTTCACAAAAACAACTCGGCAAATCAATAATAACTTATTATCCAGGCGAGAAAATAGGCAAGAAAAAAGCTTGGTGGATAAACGAGGAATTCATAGAAACCTAAAAAGAGACAATAATCATTAATTCGGACAAAATCTTACTTATTGCGTGGGCCCGTAGCCCAGTATGGATTAAGGCGCCGAACACACTTCACGCTATAGTGTGTGCGTAAGCCTCCGGAGCCGGAGAACCGGGGTTCAAATCCCCGCGGGCCCGCTTTTGTTAAAAATACGCCTTTATTGTCGTGAGCTCAGCAGTTTCTTTTTGTGACCACATAAAAATGCTTTCAACAGAAGTGCAATTAATGACTTATGCTCAGTATACTGCCGCATGAGAAGGTGATTTAGACTTATTGGCAGTTCTAAACCTTCAATTGCGATTCAGTGCGGGGGTTAGGTTTATACTGTCGTTTAAAACTGTCAAGTTCTGTTGAAGTTTAGACGTTTCTGTTTGCTTAACGAATGCCGTGCATAGCACGTAGGGACACACAGTTTTTAATTAGGCACTAAGGGCGGAGACGGATTGAATTAGGTGACACTATGAGTTCATTAAGCGATTTTGCTAATGGTTTTCTCGTGATGACAGTCATTATTTGGATTTTGAATATCATCACATTTTTTGTGTTGGGAAAGACCTTGGCGGCTTTGATTTTTCTTCTGATTTTAATCATTCCTATTTCAATTGTAGCCTATGAGGGTTGGAACTGGAAAACAGGAAAGAAAAACGTGAACCGTTTGCATAGGTTAAGGCAAATTCTGATTTCTACGTATGGCGTTTCATTTGCTTGTTGGGTATTTGACATCGGTAGCACTTACTATGCCATTGATGTTCTAGGAGTTGCCGCTGAGCAGAATCCTTTAGGCTGGCCGTTTGGAGCCTTGGGAGCTTTAATATTCTATGTCCCTGCAATGGTCTTCACTTATTTGCTTTTGTTCAAGGTCAAACAAACATATGCAATTTTGGTTGCTATTGTAATAACTGTTTTAACACTATATCTTGGGTTTCTGAATTTTGTTGCTGGTGGTCAAAATTTCGGTTTTTTTATCGATTCGGTACCTTCGGTTTCTGAGGCTTACAGCTATTTATTTTCAGCTGTCATTGTCATCGACATCATTTATGCATTAGTCTTTGTGAAGTTAACGAAACTAACACTACCTAAATGGATGAAAACTAGACCAAACTTATCTGTAATTGCTGTTATCTTAAGCACGATCGCTCTCACTATTAGTCTTACACAACCCATGTACAACTTAATCATTAATAACAGTGAGCAACAAGGCAAATCATCCTTTGAGTTGGCTGATTTCTATGTATCCTATACTTATACGCTTATTGAAATTCGAAATAATGGAACAGCAACAGCAAAAAATGTCATCGTAACATTCTACTTCCTTAAACCGCCAAGCTCAAATTCTTCCTATAGACCTTTCGAGTGGACAACAACTGAATTTATAGAAGAGATAAAGGAAGGCGAATCAGCTTTGATGGCTGTTCCTGTGGGAAGCTATCATCTGGAATCAACTTACCAAAACATAAACGCCACAGATTATTCCGCTAAAGTAATTGTCCACTGCGAACAAGCAGAAAACCTCAACACAATCTTCTATCTGGAACATCTAGAAATATTACCTACGCCTTGACATTTTGGTAAATTGCCCCAAACAAACTCCGCTTTTGATTTTCCAACAAGAAAGGAGCTTAGAAGCGACTGTAGAAGCTGACAGTTTTAAACCGCCAAGCGAGATTTAGTGCGGGGGGTGGGATTTGAACCCACGAACCCCTATGGGACAGCCGTTCTGCGATTTTTTGGCGTTTTTCTCCTCAGGGCTGCGCCTTTGGCCAGGCTTGGCAACCCCCGCTTTGGCATGCTGTGTTTTTTCTTTATTTTTATTGTCGGAATTAAATCTTCCTTTTCGTGTTAGGCTATTGGTTTTATATTAGTCTGAAATCTTCTTTTATGGTTGTTAATACCACGTGTGTGTTTGTTCTTTCCACGTATGGCATTGCTAGCAAACGTTTTGCGAATTTGCTTAGTTCTTCCCTGTTTTTGAATTTGGCGATTATCACGGCGTCTATTAAGCCTGTCACGTCGTAGACGCAGCAGACGTTTGGTAGTTTTGCAATTTCGTTCTCCACTTCTAGAAGTCGACCTTTCGAAACTGTTATTTCGCTTACGACGGTTAGCGTGTATCCCAGTTTTTCATGGTCCACCAGCGCCGTGTAACCTTTTATTATGCCCTTTTCCTCAAGCCTTTTCACCCTAGATAAAGCCGTGCTTGTCGATATGTTGCATTGCCTCGCCAACTGCCTTGAAGACAACCGAGCGTCCAAAGTTAAAGCTTTCAGTATTTTCTCGTCAATCTCGCTTTTGGTCTCCTCTTGTTTAGCTGTTTTTGTCCCCGCTTTT
Organism: Candidatus Bathyarchaeota archaeon; assembly: GCA_018396675.1. Lineage (GTDB taxonomy): Archaea > Thermoproteota > Bathyarchaeia > Bathyarchaeales > Bathycorpusculaceae > JAGTQX01. The sequence goes on along the minus strand of JAGTQX010000003.1, from coordinate 298,782 downwards.
CCTTTAGATGTCGGATTCCGTACACGTGAATCTTTCATTTCATGCGCGCTCCATAACTAATTCAACAAATGTATAATTAAACGCTACTATATTTAACATTTGTCGTATTTTTTGTGAAAAAACCTTATATATTTACAATCAAACCCTATTCTGACATAAAAAATAACCACGCGAGGAAACAATGTGAGAAACGCGTTGCATAAAACTAACTCAAACGTTGAACTCTGCTTCAAACTGCTGAAAAACGCAGACCATGTCTTGTTGCATTTTACTGATTTGCTTGGCTTTTTTAAAGGAAGAACAGTTCCAGCCGAAGAAGCGGAAAACGTCATAGCTGAAGGCGTCGGTTTTGACGGTTCATCTCTAATTGGCGGAGTCGGCATAGAAGAAAGCGACATGATTATGAAACCGGACATCGCCACCTTCACAGTCTGTCCCTACTATTTCTATGACAAGAGCGTTGTAAGCTTCATATGTGGCCTGTACACACCTGATGGTAAACCCTTTGATGGCGACCCCAGATACCTCTGCCAAAAAACTTTGGAGAGGTTGAGAAACGAGGGATACGAGCCAACAGCCGCTGCGGAGCTTGAGTTTTATCTTGCACATAAAACAGCGGACGGCGCTTTTCAGCCTGTCGAAAACCATTTGATAGACAAGCAAAGATATTTTGATATTACACCTGGCAGAGACGTCACCGAAACTTTTAGGATGGATTTAACAAACGCGCTTTTCACGATGGGTATAGAAGTTGAACGGCAACATCACGAAGTTGGTGCGGCTCAAAATGAGTTGACATTCCGATACTCCGACCCAGCAACAACATCAGACAACATAATGAGATACAAGTTTGCAGCCAAAGCAATTGCAGACAGAAAATACGGTTGGATAGCCACTTTTATGCCTAAACCATGGCATGGAAAACCTGGAAGCGGCATGCACGTTCACCTTGGACTTTTCAGCTCAAAAACTGGCAAAAATCTGTTTTACGATAAAAATGGCTATGCTTACCTTTCGCAAAAATGCCGTTACTTCGTTGGTGGCATTCTTGAACATGCAAGAGCCTTATGCGCAATTGTAGCGCCAACAGTGAACAGCTATAAGCGGCTTGTGCCCGGCTATGAAGCTCCGGTTTATGTCACATGGAGTAAGAAAAACCGTTCAGCCCTAATAAGAGTGCCCGAGTACTTTCCAGGAAAAGAAAACGAAGCCAGAATAGAGTTTCGCTGTCCAGACCCGCTATGCAACCCTTACTTGGCTTACGCCGTCATATTCGAAGCCGGTCTTGATGGTATCAAAAGGAAAATTGAGCCCAGCGACCCGGTTAATGTTAACGTTTATCATTTAAGCGAAGCAAAACGGAAAGAGCTTGGAATCAAAGTTTTGCCCGGCTCGCTTAAGGAGGCTCTTGAAGAGTGGAAAAGCGATGAAATATGCTTTAAAGCTTTGGGAAGAGGTATCGCTGAGAAATATTTGGAGCTTAAGATGCAGGAATGGCGGGAGTACGAGCCGCATGTTCCAAAAGACAAAAATGAGGTAACAAATTGGGAGCTGCAGAAGTACATTTACGCCTAACAAACCTTAAATCACCATGTCCACTTTTATGTCTGAAATCATTAAGCGTGCGTATAAGCAATGAAGTATGACACCATACTTGTGTTAGACTTTGGTGGACAGTACTGCCACCTTATCGGAAGACGTGTAAGAGAAAACGGTGTCTATTCAGAAATTGTTCCACACGACATAAAAATCGAAGAAATAAAAGCTCTAGACGAAAAAATTAACCTTAAAGGAATAATCCTATCCGGCGGTCCAGCAAGCGTTTTCGACGAGAATGCACCGAAACCTAATACATACATTTTTGATTTGGGCGTGCCAGTTCTCGGTTTATGTTATGGGCATCAGCTTATAGCACAAATTTTCGGAGGAACAGTTAAGCCCGCTAAGCGGAGAGAATACGGATATGCCCATGTAACCATAGACAAACCAATCGGCGTCCTCAAAAATTTAGGAAGAAAAGAAAGGGTTTGGATGAGTCACAGTGACACAGTGTTTTCTTTGCCATCAGAGTTCGAAGTTTTAGCGCGCACTCAAAGCTGTCCAGTCGCCGCATTTAAACATAAAACAAAGCCAATTTACGGTTTGCAGTGGCATCCCGAAGTTGTGCACACTGTGAATGGCATGCGGATGATTCGAAATTTTATCTTCGAAGTATGTGGATGCACCGCAAACTGGAAAATGGAAGATGTAATAGAAAGAATGGTTGAAGAAGTACGAATGGAAGTTGATGCTGGCAAGGCCATAATCGCTCTAAGCGGAGGCATAGACTCAAGCGTAGCCACAGCAGTAGCCGCCAAAGCCGTTGGCGACAGACTAACAGCGGTTTTCGTTGACCACGGGTTTATGCGGGAAAACGAGCCGGAATTCGTTGAAAACACTTTCCGAAAATTTAAACTGAACTTGATAATAGTCAAAGCGCAAGAGCGTTTTCTTGAAAGACTTAAAGGCGTAGCGGATCCCGAGAAAAAAAGGAAGATTATAGGCGAGGAGTTTATACACGTTTTCGAAGAAGTGGCGGAAAGAGCAGGCGCGGAATATCTGATTCAGGGAACAATTTATCCAGACAGAATTGAGTCTGGTTTCAGAAAGTTTTCAGATAAAATTAAAACGCATCATAACGTGGCGGGATTGCCTACAAAAATGAAGTTCAAGAAAATTGTTGAGCCACTGCGTGACCTTTACAAAGACGAAGTTAGAAAGGCGGCTCAAATGCTTGGATTGCCAAAAGAAATTGTTTTTAGACAACCGTTTCCAGGTCCGGGATTAGCTGTGAGGATTATCGGTGAAGTAACCAAGGAAAAGGTTGAAATTGTTAGGAAAGCCGACAAAATTGTGCGCGAAGAAATAGACAAAACCGGATTTAAAGACAAATTATGGCAGTATTTTGCTGTTTTGACAGATACTAAAGCCACCGGCGTTAAGGGGGACGCACGGGCTTATGGTTATGTTGTTGCTGTTAGAGTTGTGGAGAGTCGTGAAGCTATGACCGCAAGTTTTGCGAGAATTCCCTATAAGATTTTAGAGAAAATTTCCACAAGAATAACCAACGAAATTCCTGAAGTTGTCCGTGTCGTTTATGATGTGACCCATAAGCCGCCGGCAACAATAGAATGGGAATAACCCATTTCTGCATACGACTAGTTTTCATCTCTTGTTTTTTCCACGAAACTGTTTTATTAGGAAGCATTTGAATATAAACTTGCAACTCTTGAAACTTTAGAGGAGAATGAGGCTCTTTTGAAGGCAGTAATTCTTGCCGGAGGATTCGGAACAAGGCTCAGACCACTGAGCTGTACAAGACCTAAAAGCCTATTTCCAATACTTAACAAGCCTCTGTTGCAGTGGACTTTCGAAAAACTCGCGAAAAGCGGCGTAAAATATATTATAATGGCTGTCAGCCGTCAAACACGCTTTCAAATAAAAAGTTTCAATGTTGATGCTGGCGAACTCAAAATTGTTTATTCATGTGACCCGCCCAAGAAACCGTTGGGAACCGGCGGACCAGTCAAAAAAGCTGAAAAGTTCATTGGCGCCGAAGACTTTCTTGTTGTCAATGGTGACATCTTCACGAGCTTGGATTACTCTGAAATCGCAAAATTCCATAAGGAGAAAAAAGCTGTTGCGACGATAGCTCTCTGCAGAGTTGATGACCCAAGCAGGTTCGGAGTTGCAGAACTCACAGAAAACGGACGAATCAAAAAATTCATCGAGAAACCGCCTCTAGGAAAAGCACCGACAAATTTGATAAATGCTGGGGTTTATGTTTTAAGTCCTGAAATTTTTAGGTATATCCCGAAAGGACGAAAGGTCTCCATGGAGAGAGAAATTTTTACGAGGCTTGCTGAAGAGGGTGGACTTTACGGCTATGTTTTTAGTGGTTTATGGACTGACATAGGCAGAGTGGAAGACTATCTGAAGCTAAACCGCGTTTTGCTTGATTCACATTTTTTTGAGAAAAAAATTGTAGGTAGCAACGAAAACATCAGGGAACCCGTAATTATTGAAGGCCGTCCACATATTGGCAAATTTTCAATTATTGGTCCTCATGTGGTTTTGGGACGGAATGTCAAAATTGGAAAACACGTGCATGTAGAAAATTCTGTGATATTTCCTGAAGCTTCCATAGCTGATTATGCTTCAATTAGCGGAGTTGTAATCGGCGAAAAGGCAGTAATAGGCAAAAATGTTAAAATTGAAGAAAACTGTGTGATAGGTGATTACGCAGTTATACGTGATAATATCTTTTTAGCGAAAGGCGTTTCAGTCTGTCCAGCAAAAGAAGTTTCTGAAAATATAACAGCATCAAGATGCGTTATGTGAAAATGGAGAGCGTATGAGTGTGTTAAGCAATAGACGACTTTTCGGAACAAACGGGATTCGAGGAGTAACCAACAAGGATTTGACCGTAGAAATGGCGACAGACATCGGCAGCGCCATAGGAACATACTTTAACCATGGAACCCTAATAGTTGGCTACGACGCAAGAATAAGCAGTCCCATGCTTGCAAAGGCTGTGATTGCCGGATTAACAGCGACAGGCTGCAATGTCCTATTTCCTGGCATGGCGCCAACACCAACACTGCAATACGCTGTGAAGAAGCACAAAACAGACGGTGCGGTAATAATAACAGCGTCTCACAACCCGCCAGAATACAACGGAATAAAAGTAGTCTGGAATGACGGCATAGAAATTTCACGCGAACAAGAAATAGCGATTGAAGACATTTTTTTTGATAAAAAAATACTCTATGCCGAATGGAACAGGATAGGCACCCTGCAGATGCTCACCGGAATCATCGACGAATATGTAGAGGCCATCAAAAAACATGTTGATGTATCTGAAATAATTCGCAAACGTTATCATGTTGTTGTTGACGCTGCAAACAGTGTTGCGGCACTCACCGCACCCAAACTTCTCAGGGACATGGGATGCAAAGTTACAACAATAAACGCGAACATTGATGGAACTTTTCCTGGAAGACTACCAGAACCTCGCCCAGAAAACCTCGCAAATTTAGCGTTGACTGTTAGGGCTGTTGGCGCAGACTTGGGTGTCGCTTTTGACGGTGACGCTGATCGTTCAATATTTGTAGATGAGAAAGGCGAAATTCACTGGGGAGACAAAACATTTGCACTTGTCGAAAAACATTTTTTGATTAAGAATCCCGGTGAAAAAATAGTCTCTCCGATTAGTTCTTCAACTCTTGTTAAGGATATTGCGGACGATTATGGTGGAGAAATTGTTTGGACAAAAGTTGGAAGTGTGACAGTTTCACAAACAATGAAAAAACTGAAAGCAAAACTTGGCGGTGAAGAAAATGGCGGAATCTTCTACGGTCCGCATCAAGCGGTTAGAGATGGAGCAATGGCAACAGCCCTAATCTTAGGCATAATGGCTGAAACAAACGCGTCCCTTTCCACTCTGCTCGGTCAACTGCCCAAATACCACATTGAAAAGAGTAGTGTGGAATGCCCAAGCGAGCTTAAAGATAAAGCCTTGAAAAAACTTGTTGAACAAGTGAAGGGGCTGAATGTAAGCACAATCGACGGAGTTAAAATATGGTTCGACGACAAAAGCTCAATTTTAATGAGGCCAAGCGGAACTGAACCAATCTACAGACTTTACGCAGAAGCCAAAACAAAAGAAAGAGCAAGTAACCTCGTTCAAGAATACAGTTTAAAACTTAAAAGGCTAATCAGCGGTCTAAAAAGCTAAAGCTGGGCTTCACTAGGTATGGAGAAGGTCGAATGGCATCGCCAGAATGTACGAAAACTTTGGAAATGCAAAATAATCGTTTTGGAAATCTCACTATTGGCATAGTTGGCTGCAACCGTGTTGGTGTTCTCCACGCATGCTTGCTTGCAGAGGCTGGTTTTAAAGTATTTTGTGTCGACACTGACCAAGCAGCAATAGAGCGTATCTCGAAGGGTAAAACCAACTTTTTGAAACATGAAATAGAACCTCTTCTCCGGAAAAACTTGGAAACCGGAAAACTGAAACCTTTAAACGATTTCAAGGCTGTTGCAGCTCAAAGCGGTGTTCTGGTGATTGCTGTGCCAGCTACCGTTAACAAAAGAAATGATGCTGACTATTCGGTCATAGAACGAGTGTTGAAAAATCTAAGTTCAAACATGCGAAGAGAAACATTAATCCTTATTGTGAGTACCGTTGGGATAGGCGCAACCGAAGGGTTTCTCAAAAACGTATTGGAGAACGCTTCTGGATTAAAGGCTGGCACGGGCTTCTATTTGGCGTATAGTCCAGTTCCATTTCAGGAAAGACAAACATTGAAAACATTACCTTCATGCAAGCGGATTGTTGCGGCGATTGACAAAAAAAGTTTAGACTTTGCATCAAATATTTTGGGGTCAATAACGAAATCGGAAATTGTTAAAACTTTAAACTTAAAAGCCGCAGAAGCTGCAGTGCTCTTCGAAACAGTACATAGATATACTCAACGAGCATTAGCTCGAGAATTCGCTGTTTTCTGCGATAAAACCGGCGTAGATTACTTGGCAGTGCAAAATCTTTTTAGCGCTACCGTTGATAGTGAATTAGGGCGGCAGACATTGTTTTGTGAGAGTGGTTGTGACGAATGCCAGTTGTTGCTGAATGAAGCTGAAAACTTGAACGTAAAACTTCGAGTTTCAACTGCCGCGTTAGATGTAAATGAAGAATTTTCGCGACACGCACTAAACTTAATTCGAGACGTACTTAAAAATTGTGGAAAAGCTTTGAGAAGAGCGAAAATCTCCATACTTGGAGTGTCGCAAACGCCAAATGCCATGGATGTTCCTAAAAGCTGTATCATAAAACTTGAAAAGGATCTTTCGCTTAAGGGTGCCAAAATAACATTTTACGACCCATATTTTTTGGGTAAACCTCCTTCAGAGATGGAAAAGGCGATTTTTAAGAAAAGTTTGGCTGAATCTGTAGAGGGAGCCGACTGTATTGTGATATTTACAGGGCATGATCAGTTTAAACGTCTGAATTTGAGGCGAATCAAACTTTTAACGCGTATGCCTACTGGTTTTGTCGATTTTGAGGGAGTTTTGGATCCTTCAAAGGTTGAAGCAGAAGGTTTCATATATCGTGGCTTTGGAAGAGGAGTGTTGAAAAATGAGTAAACTCGGAGTAGCCGTTGTTGGCACTGGTTTCTGGGGAAAAAACCATGCGCGAGTCTTCAACGAGTTAGAGGAAACAAAGCTTGTCGCCGTCTGCGACATTAACGCTGAAAGAGCGAAGAAAACCGCATCTCAATTCGGCGCCGAAGCCTACACGAACATTGGGAGAATGCTAAAAAGAAGAGACATTGAAGCTGTAAGTATTTGCACATGGTCAACGTCGCTTGCAAAAGAGGCTTTAAAGGCTTTAAAAGCCGGAAAACATGTTCTAGTTGAAAAACCTATGGCGGCTAACTCAAAGCAAGCAGAAGTTTTAATCAAAACAGCAGAAAAAGAAGGATTAACCCTAACTGTCGGCTTTCTCATGCGCTTCATTCCGGGCATCCAGTACATCAAGAAGGCTGTGGAAAACAGGGAAATAGGCGAACTTGTCTGTGCAACTGCAAAAAGGGTTTCTCAGTGGCCAGAGCGAATAGGCGATGTCGGCGTCGTAAAAGACTTGGCAATCCACGACATAGACATGATGCGATACCTATTCAATAGCGATCCCGTGGCTGTTTATGCGAAAACCGGCAACATGAAACACAAAAAATTCGAAGATTATGCACACATTATGCTAACGTTTGAGAAGGGAAAAAACGCTTTTATTGAATCCAACTGGTTGACTCCGTATAAAACACGGGTTTTAATCGTTACCGGAAGCGAAGCCATAGTAAAACTTGACTACATCACACAGGAGTTGACAATAGAAGATGCAAAAGAAACCGTTCAACCGAGGATAATATGGCAGGAACCGCTTAAGCTTGAGCTTCAACATTTCATAAGATGTATTTTCGGGAAGGAAAAACCACTGGTAACTGGCGTTGATGGTTTAAAAGCTCTTAAAATCGCCGAGGCCGCACTAAAATCTTCGAAAACAGGCAAACTTGTTAAGCTGCTGATGTAAAAGTGCTACTTTTTAAGGTTGAAAGGTTTCCCTTCTAAAATAATTTTTTCCGGAATTTTCTCTTTCCATTTTTTTAAGAATGGTAAGTCCTCATTTTCCTTGCGCAATTCGTCTGGAAGCATCTCCGGGATCTCTTCGCGAATCGGGTACCAACGTAAACATTTTGGACACACAATTATGCCTTCAACTATCTCACTTTTTTCCTCGAAAACATAGAGTTCTAGAGGGTGGTGCTTATCGATTGGGCAGGCAAGCAACTCCATTAACTTTCTCTTCATATATGTTCCTCTTTTAACATAGAATATATAAGCGCTTATTAAATTTCCCAATCATTTCTTAACACTGATGTCTAAAACAATTTGATACCAGTTTGGGCCGGTTGCTCTGACTACGCGTCCAAATTGTATTTCGAAATTTGTGTTTAAGGTTTCCAGTCTTTCTGCAACTTTCGCTTTGCCTTTTTCAATTGGATTTTCTTCTTTTGTTGCATGTTCAAAAGCATAGTAATGTATCCAACCACCGCTGTTTTTTAAGGCGATTAAAGCGTATGGCAAGTACTCTAAAGCTTTTTCTGGTAATGGCATGAGAACCCTATCTGCAATCGCGCAAAGACTTTTCTGAACTATTTCTTTTGCATCTCCTTCTAACGCGACCACCTTTCCATAAACCCTATTAATTCTAATGTTTTCCTGCATGTATTGTACGGCCGTTGGATTCAAGTCTATCGAGTAAATTTTGTTTACATTTGAGTTCTTGGCAATAACTATCGAGAAACATCCTACTCCAGCAAACATGTTCACAATGGTTTCTTTATTTTTAACCAGTTCTGCAATTCGCTTTCTTTCATAGAAAAGCCTAGGCGAAAAATAGCATTTTTCCACATCAACAGTAAACAAACATCCGGACTCCTTGTGAACTGTTACGGTTTTCTTTTCGCCAGCCAAATGTTCAAGCTTTCTAAGCCTGAAATCCCCAAGAACAGGGCTTGTTTGTGCAAGCACCGTTTTAACGTTTTTATGAACACGCATTATGGTTTCAGCTATTCTTTGGCTGTATTTTTTCGAATTTTCGGTCACGCGTATAATTGCTATATCCCCAACAATGTCATAGGAACCGTAAATGTAGGATATTTCTTCCGGGGAAAGCGTTTTTGAAAGTATCTCTTTAAGTTTCTTCACTGCGCGTCACAATTAGGTATAGTGTTAAGAAACGCTTAAAAGCAAACAGTTCTCATTTGTAGAAGAGGTAGACCATGGAAAAAATAACAACCGGAGTAGTTTACGAATGCTTAAGATGCGGCGCCAAAGTTTCAACAGAGGAACTTGAAATCCGTGGCGGAGAAGTTAAATGCACTGTCTGCGGGTACAGGGTCCTCAAAAAAATAAGGCCGCCTGTTGTTAAGCGGGTTCCGGCTAAGTAAACATTGTGCGTTTTCAGCGCGGTAGTAGCCTTTTTTGTTTTAAATGGTTGTTCAGTGCGTGTCCAAGTTTTTAGAAGAGTTCTTTTTCTCCTATTTTTCGGAGGGCTCTTCCTCGAAGTTTTATTGCTGGTCTAACGACTTCTTCTGGCTGTTTCTCGGTTGTTTTTCGTTTCACGGTTTCGCCGCATATCCCTCTCGGGAGCAATCGTCTCTTAACGCATAGTGCATATGAGCAGTTTGCTACGTTGCACATGTCCTCTGTCCATCTGCACCATACTCCGTCTCTGCGGAAAACAGCAGCGTTTTTGCCACATTTGAACAGTTCACATGTGGGAGAACACATTTTTACTTGCGCCAATGCAGACACGATCCTTTTAAGCCTTTACAAAACCATTCGTGCATTTGCTCTTCTCTGATAATTCTGCTCTTAAAATTGATATAAAGTTTTTCCCGTAAGGCTTCATATTCACGCTTCAGCTTCAGTCTCCACTTTTTTAAAACGTCTTCTTCTAACAATTTCTATCACGGCAAAAAGCACTAGCGCGGCAACAATCAAAATAATTGTTGTAAATTGAGCGGTTTCAACTAAAAAGCCCGCTAAAACAATGTAACTTCCGATTTTAACCGTTAGCGGGTTCGCTTCGTTTCTAGCTTCAAGAATGGAACATTTGAAGGCTGCTATTGGCTGATCTTGGTTTGCTAAATAAACTTTTATTGTCAGTTCTCCTCCAATTTCCGTGAACTCTGCTATGCCGTCTGCTTCTGTGAGCTTCGAACCAATTTGAACTCCGTTTCTTTCTAAAACGACATTTACTTTTGGAATAGGTTGGCCGAAATAGTCAACTACCTTAATGAATATTGGCAAGTTGTAAAGACTGCAGCGTATTGTCGTTGTGTTTTCGTCAAATAATTCAACTGTTCCTTCATTCAAAAATACTCCGTTATAATAAACTTTAACACGGTAAACTCCGATGATGCAGTTTAATGTTACGTTTCCATTTTGTGTTGTGTAATCCGAATAACGTAAGCCGCCCATAAGCTCTGTAGCTTCCACTTTCGCGTTTGCTATTGGTTGACTGTTTGCGTCTATAACGTTTACATATAGTGTTTTCTCTGGACACATTATCACTATGTCATTCCATGCAAGCGGTTCCAAACTGGATAAAGTGTTATTGTTTTGGTTAAAAACTTGGCCGTAGCGGGAAGCGTTCACAGTGTAAGAAGCGTTTAAGAGAAAAGAACTTAACATGGCGGTTCCAGTAATGTCTGTTTGTGCACTGGTAGTTTCGTTCTTGTTTTCTTCGCCATTCAATTCTGTAGTATATGCGTAGGTCACGTTTAAAGACGCAAATGGAATTTTTAAAACAGCATTCTGTTCGCTAACTACAGTTATTTTCAAGTTTGTAAGTTGGCAAGTGATGTTTAACTCCAATTCTCCAGTCACATTGAACGTTGGAATTTCCCCAACCTTAACTTTCTTGAAGTAGGCTGTGGAATTATATTCCCCAGTTTCGAGCTGAATTTTTGCGGTCCCATTTTCGCTTGTGATTTCGTAAGTCTGGTTTGCTTCTTTATCATAAATCTTTAAAAGAACATTGGAGACTATCTCGCTGGCAAGGTTGCGTGGAAAAATCATAGCTTTAAATCCTGGAACCTCAAATGTCTGTGTGTCATTGACTTTTTTCGACGTTGGAACTGGAGTGATGCTTAAACTGTAGTTTCCAACAGTTACACTGTTCGGCACAGTCCAGTTTGCGGTGACAATTCCGTCTGTAACGTTGACGGAAAATTCGTCAATGATGTTGTTTCCAGATTTTACTGTTATGTTTACGTTCGTGAATTCTGAATAGCCAACTGCTCTTATCCTTATCTGCTCTCCTCTATGATACTCCTTAAGATCTGTTATTCCTACAAAAAATGTTTGTGATGACAGAGTACTGTTAAAGTAAACAGTATATGTTCCGGTGTAATTCGTATGTGCGTCGTTTCCGAAATCACTTGGATACATTAATGTCGCATTTGCTATGCCGGTGTCTGTCGTGTTTGTTAATGAAACAATTTTCGAGTATGTCTCGCTAGCGTTCGGCGTTTCAACTGTTACATTTGCCTTGTAAACCGTATTGGCTTCTCCTCCGGTTATGCTTATTGAAATGTTGACGGTTTCTCCTTCTTGGAGTTGTCCAAAGTCTGTGATTTCAGTTACCTTAATGTAATAGGCGGTTTGTATCAAGAACCATGATGTGGCATTAGCGTTTGCAGTGATGTCTTGCAGAGTTATCGTGTAGTTTCCATTTGGAAGCGTTGGGACCATGAATGAACAGTTCACATCATTTTCCGAAGCAGTTCCATTTACAATTAGTTCACTGCCAAACCAAACATGATATGCTCCGTTTGTCGTGTTTATTGTTCCAACAATTGTCACGTTATCTCCAACTTTTCCAGTTCGCGTGGAAGGTGAAATAGAAGTTATTTTCACGTCTATAGCGTTTACATTTAAAGAAATTATCTGCGAGAAAACCATTAGAGTTAACAAAACTATTAACGCGGTTACAAGTGCTTTTTTCTTCAAACGTGTTACTCTCCGTTCTTGTGTTTTTGCTTTGGATGTGAAACATTTACTATAAAGCGAACATTTTAAACTTTACCTTTTTCCTCCTTAACTATAAAGGGGATATTGACCCCTGAATTTTGGACGTTTTCAAGGAATCATTTAAATCATTAAAATGCACTGCTTGTATGTGCCGGAGCGTATACGGTTGATTGACGAAATCTTAAGCTTAGTTAATTCACATGAGCAGTGGCGTGGGAAAGAATGCTTGAACCTTATTCCCTCTGAAAACATCATGAGTCCAACCGTGCGCAGTCTTCTTGCTTCAGAGCTTGGACACCGTTATACTGCAAGAGATCGCTTCTACATGGGTACCCGTTTCTTGGATGAGATTGAACAGTATGGCGAGGAACTGGCGAAAAGCGTTTTTGGTGCTGAAGTTGCTGACTTGCGTCCGCTTTCAGGTCACATTGCTGACACTATTTTTCTGGCTTGTTTCACAAAGCCCGGTGATGTGTTGATGTGTGTTTCTCCAGAGAACGGCGGCTATCCGGGATTGTGGAATGATGGTTTAGCTGGACTTTTAGGCTTAAAGGCGGTTCCGCTGCCTTTTTCAAATGAGAGAATGAGTGTTGATGTTGAAAAAGCAGAAGACGCTATTAAGCACGTAAAGCCCAAAATTGTTATTTTTGGCGCGAGCCTAATCCTTTTCCCGCATCCAGTCAAAGAATTAGCCACCGTTGCTTATGAAAACGGCGCACTTGTCGGTTTTGACGGTTCGCATGTGATGGGACTTATAGCTGGTGGACAGTTCCAAGATCCGTTGAGGGAAGGTGCTTGTGCACTTTTTGGTTCAACGCATAAGTCTTTGTTTGGTCCTCAAGGCGGAATAATCTTGGCTGACAAAGAACATGGCGAAATTTTGAAGGATAGAATATACCCACGTTTTGTTGATAATGCTCACTGGAACCGTATAGCCGCATTAACTTTAGCGTTAGCTGAAACGAAAAATTTTGGCAAAAGTTACGCGAAACAAGTTATTCAAAACTCTAAGGCTTTAGCAGAAAACTTGCACGATTATGGTTTTCCAGTTAAATGCTCAGACTTTGGTTTCACTCAATCCCATCAAGTGATTCTTGACTTTGGAGATTACAAGCGAGGCAGAAAGGTAGCTGAAAAACTTCAAGAAGCAAGCATAATTGTTGACTGTGTCATAAGACTTGGAACATGCGAGGTCACACGGCGTGGAATGAAAGAAGCGGAAATGGCGAAAATTGCTGAACTTATTAAAAGAGTCGTTCTAGACCGAGAAAGCCCGGAAAAAATAAAAAAAGAAGTTGCTAAGCTTCGTTCAGATTTTCCAAATATCGAATATTGTTTTGAGCAATGAAGATGAGAGATGCATATCTTTTTATAAAAACGTCTTTTCATTTAGAATGTGAGTCCTTAAGTGGTAAAAAACAATGAGTCTTGTCCCAGAAGCGCTGATTAACGCCCTAAAGAAGCACAAGTACCACATTGTCGGAAGGCATTCAGCCGTTAAAAGATGTAAGTGGTTATACGAATCGTTAGTCAATAATAGGCCGTGTTATAAACAGAAGTTTTTTGGAATAAAGACGCACCAGTGTATTCAAATGACCCCTGCGCTTTTCTACTGTACACAACAATGTCTTTTCTGTTGGCGAGCCCAAAGCGGCGACCTTCAAATCAAATGGGCAGAAGCTAAACTGCCAAAGTGGGATTCCCCAGAAGAAATAGTTGAGCATAGCATAAAAGCACAGCTTGAAATCTTGAGCGGTTACAAGGGAAACCCCAAGGCAGACCCTCAAAAATTTAAAGAAGCTTTAAGGCCGAGGCACGCTGCGATAAGTTTAACTGGTGAACCTACGCTTTACGACTCTTTAAGCGAGCTTATACATGGCTTCCATAAAAGGGGTTTTACAACGTTCTTGGTATCCAATGGAACGGTTCCCTCGGCTTTGGCTAACTTGAGTCACGAGCCAACTCAGCTTTATATTTCTGTTTGTGCTCCGAATAAGGAGGCTTACCGTAAAGTTTGTCGTCCAATTATTCCAGACGCGTGGGAAAAGCTTAACGAAACATTGGCGCTTCTGCCTAGTTTCCATTGCCCAACGGTTTTTCGCATAACCGCCGTGCGTGGGCTAAACATGATAAATGTTAAGGATTATGCCAAACTCATAGAGAAGACTAATCCAACTTATGTCGAGCCCAAAGCTTTCATGCATGTAGGCTTTTCCAGACTGCGTTTGGGTTATGAACACATGCCGAGCCATAATGAAATTCGCGATTTCGCATTGCAACTTGCAAGAGAAACTGGGTATAAACTGGTTGACGAGTCAGAAGAAAGCCGCGTTGTGCTGCTCAGTAGGCTTGAAAAACCTATACGGTTTTCAACTGGTTAGTGGTCTACTCTTACAACGGTGGGAGTAAAGGTTAAATAGCGCACCATTTTATTCATTGCAATTCAAAACATCCAGTTGAGGTGCAATCATGGTTAGCGAGGGACGAGGTCGACTGTTCAGGCGGAAAGATGGCAAGTTCCTCATATATCTGCCAAAAGACTTAGCTGAAGACAGCATGTTCCCGTTTAAAGGCTCAGACTCTATATTTGTGAAAGTCAGCTTCAGACTCGGAGACGACAAGCTAATAATAGAGCGATGGGTTCAGCAAGAAACACAGCAAAACAGCTAAAGTCCACCATAAGCAGAATTGGCGCCATCTCAAGCCCCCAATTCTTTTCGGGCAACAATAAAATAGTTGTTCGCATCACTTCTAAATAAACGAGTGTTGAAAGATGTCCTCATTAAAAACTGTTTTAAAAAAGATTAGAAAAGAGCTTAGAGAAAAAGATAAAGTACGTGAGAAAGCTCAAGCTGATATGCGAAAAATGACAAGTGTTTCTAAACAGGCAATACTTCTAATACACCAGAAAAGGTTTCAAGACGCTAGAAAACTTCTTGGGAAGGCTGCCGCAACCATATCAGAGCTTAACGCGCTTGCAAGGGAATATCCCGAAATAATTCACAGCGGTTTATACAGTACAGCTCTTCAGGAATATTCTGAGGCGAACATTTTCCTAACTTTGATTAAAGAGTCACGGTTTGTCACACCTGAAGAGATAGGTGTGCCTTCCATAGATTATGTGCTTGGTTTGGCTGATGTTATAGGCGAGTATAGACGCTTGGCGCTTGATGCTTTGCGAGAAGGAGACGCTAGGAAAAGCGAAGAGTGCTTACATATAATGGATGAGATTTACACTGAATTAATGGCTATGGATGAAGCCTACATGCTGGTTCCTGGGCTTCGAAGAAAATGCGACATTGCAAGAAAAATAATTGAAACAACACGTGGAGACGTAACTCATGAAGTGCGTAGACAGTCGCTTGAAAAATACATGAAGCGTTTCGAAAAATTGGAAAAAAGTTTGCATTTGTCCAAAAAGGAAAAATAGATGAACCCTTCAGCAGCAAACTTGCTAAATTTTTCAATTGAAAAAGCGCACAAATCGCAGTTACAATTGGCCAAAAAGATAATTTTTGAAGATAGGTTGCCAGAGAAAATCTGCTGCGTCGCCGGAGTTGATGTCGCATACGTAAAAAATTTGTCTATAGGTGCAGTTGCTGTTCTAGATTATGATAAGTTAAGCTTGATTGAAGCACAAACGGCGATATCTAGAACAACTATGCCCTATTTGCCAACGCTTCTTTCGTTCAGGGAACTGCCGCCAGTTTTGATGTGCATTAAAAAGTTGAAAAAACAACCAGACTTATTTCTTGTTGATGGACAGGGTTTTGCACATCCGTACCGATGTGGCTTTGCAAGCCATCTTGGAGTTGTTTTAGACAAACCAACTATAGGTGTCGCAAAAAGCAAACTTGTCGGCGAAATTGAATATTCTGCCAAAAAAGATTTTGCCTATTTGAAGCATAACGGCGAAATTATTGGGGCTATGGTTAAAACTATACCTGAAAGCAAACCAGTTTTTGTCAGCGTTGGACATATGGTTTCACTTGAAACCGCCATCAAAATCGTTAAACATTGTACACAGTTCAGCCGTATTCCCCAACCAATAAAAAAAGCTCACCAATTGGCGGCTGCCGCGAAAAGGAGAATCCAAACTTTGCATTAAAAAGCGTTTTTGCCGCATTTGTTCCAATTGTGAAAATATAATAATGCTGAAACGTAAAATAGACGTGAACTGTTCATGCATATGGGTGTGTGCAAAAATTGCTAAATTATAGGCTTAAGGCTTTAGCCAACAGAATTCGGGACGGCGAGCTTAGGCGAAAAGTGATAGAGTTTCTCGAGAATCCTGTTTTCGAGGTTGGCGGAAAGGTGTATTCAGGTTTGCCGCTTGATGTTTCGCCTGCTGGCTTGTCGCATCATCACTGTTATCCCGGCGGCTATGTTGAACATGTGGTGTCCACGGCTAATTTAGCTTTGGCAATGTGCAGTTCTGTTGAAAAGGTTTATCATGGAAAAGTTAATCGTGACATAGTTATTGCTGGTGTTTTACTTCACGACGTTTTCAAGCCGGCAACATATGTTGTTAATGAAAACGGAAGCTACGGTTCATCAAGTTTGGCTGATTATATGGATCATTTATCTCTTGTTGTTGCAGAACTCGTTCGGAGAGATTTCCCGTTAGAGGTGATTCACGTGGTTTCAGCGCATCACGGTGATTACGGTCCAATAAGACCGCACACTGTTGAGGCTTTGATTTGTCACTTGGCAGATTTGATGGATTCGCGTTTAAACGGTGAGGTTCTTAACGCGGCTTCATATTTGTGTAGAAAAGCTGTCGGCGAAGAACCGCATGGCTTAACCTCGAAGGAAGCTTTCGAAATAATTTGTTCGAAGACGGTCGAAGGTTGGGAAGGCGTGGCAAAGGCGCTTGAAAGAATAAAACGGAAAAGAACCGCACACAAAACTTAAAAGCATTTGCAAACACGAAATTTACAAGGTGCCGAAACATGGAAATAACATTTGAAGAGTTTCAGAAGCTAGACATGCGAATCGGAAAAGTTTTGGAAGCAAATCAAATTCCAGGTTCACGGAACCTAATAAGGATGATTGTGGATTTCGGAACAGAAAAAAGACAAGCGGTCGCTGGGCTCTTACAATGGTATAAGCCAGAAGATCTTGTGGGCAAAAAATTTGCCTTCATTTTAAATCTTCAGAGGAGAAAGTTTATGGGCGTTGAATCACAATGCATGATTTTGGCAGCTGAGGACGAAAATGGCAACGTTGTGGCATTGCAGCCGGAAAAGGACATTTGTGAAGGAAGCAAAATCCACTAAACCTTTAGCCTAACAACCTGCTTATTGCTTCAGTTTTTTCCTTGCTTCCCGCCAAATATTCAATCATTTCCATATTTAGATCAAGCCATTTTGACAGTCCAGCCGCCATTTCAGCGTTATTCTTGAATATTATTCGCAAGTATGGAAGAACCTCCTTTGAGGCTCTCTTTGCTGAAATGTGACATCTCCGTTTCAGTTTCCGTCCGATTTCCAGTTGCATTGCACGCTCTTCTCTGGTTCGTGAGAGCGCTTGTATGCGTTCTGGAAAATGAAATGGTGTCCACCCGGAAGTTTTGGTGTTTACTCTTGCCATGGCTACTCCCGCCGTCATGAAGTCGACTACATACCGCATGAGGCTCCAGTCCTGTGTGTTGCGTATTCTTCCACGGTAAACATCGGCCATTGAAAGCGCATCCATTGCTCTCGCCAAATCATGTGGGTCTGTCAAATGAGCCGGAGCATTCTCGTAAATCCATTCAAAAAGCATGTCAACATCGACGTCTGCCATATCCACTGCGCGTTTCGCGCCTTCGCATGTTTTTCCGTACAGAATCATCCGCATAACAGTAAAAATTGTTTCTTGCCGGTCTCTGTAGCCTAGCCAGGAAACGTCATCATACGTTAAACGTTTTTTGCCCTGTGCCAAGGCTTGCAAATCGTTTACTGCTGAGCGTATGTCACCTTCTGAACGTTGAGCTATAAATTTTAACGCGTTTTCTTCGGCGGCTATTCCCTCTTTTTGGCATATACCCTTCAAATGTTTCAGAACTTCAGTTGGCGACGGTTTCTTAAACTCTATTAGTAAGCAGTTGTTGCGGATGTTAATGAATCTGGGGTCATAAGCGTTGTTGGCGACAAGCACGATTGGACATTGCGCCGTCTTTATTATGTCCGTTATCGCTTTAACTCCGCCTTTATCCGCTGTTCCAGTCAAACCGTCAAGCTCGTCAAAAAGAATAATTCTTTTCGTGCCAAACAGTGAACCGTACTGCGAGGCTAAACCAGCGAAGCGCTTCACAGCTTCTTCTGTTCGATAATCACTAGCGTTTTTCTCCACAAGCTCCATTTTCAAATCATTCGCCAAAGCCTCGACGGTAACCGTCTTCCCCGTGCCAGGCGGCCCATAAATGAAGGCTGCCCTCTTTTTTGGAACGCCTTTATCCCATGATTTTACCCATTCAACAAACTTTTGTATAGCATCCGGGTTTCCCACAACTTCTTTCAAAGTTTTCGGTTTATACTTTTCAGTCCATGGAAAATACACTTTTTACACCTTTTTTGCGTCTTTCATTTCATGGGCTGCCTCGACAAGTCTAGCTAGCAGTGCACTTAATTGAACTTCCTCGTCTGCGCCTTCAACAAGCCTATAGTCTATTTCTCCTACTATGTCAGCTAGTTTTATTTTCCATGGTTCTGGTACTTCTGTTCGAAAGATTTCTGTATGTATTTGGCGGATTATGTCACTTCCAGCAACGCCATATTTTTGAATCATGTCGCGGAGCTGTTTTCTTGCTTCTAAAAAGTTGCCTTTCATTGCCGTTTCAATCATCTTCTGTACGTCTGCAGGGTTAGCCTTTCCTGCGATGGAATACACGGTTTTTGCGTCAATTGGTTTGCCAAGAGAAGCAGCAGCCTGAAGCGTGTTTATTGCTCGTCGTAGGTCTCCGCTGCAAACTTCGTAAATGGCGTTTACTCCGTCGTCTAACAGTTTTAGTCCTTCTTTTTGGGCTATGTACTGCAAATATTTGTCATGTTCTTCTCGCGGCAAGTGTGTAAAGCGAAAAGGTGCGCAACGGGACTGTATCGGCTCTATTATTTTTCCGCTATAGTTTGCACATAATATGAATCGGCACGTTTCTGTGTAACGCTCCATCGTTCGCCTCAAGGCTTGTTGAGCGTCCGCTGTCATGTTATCTGCCTCATCCAAAATCATTATTTTGAATGGGACTTCGCCTATGGAGCGCACTCTGGCAAATGTTTTCACCGTCTCACGGACAACGTCTATTCCTCTTTCGTCGCTGGCGTTCAACTCCATAATGTGTTCGCGGTAAGCCTCGCCGTAAAGGTCTCGTGCAAGGCATAACGCTGCTGTTGTCTTTCCCGTTCCAGGCGGTCCGGCAAAAATGCAATGGGGCACATTTCTTGATTTTACGAAACTTTTCAACCGTTCCACTATCTCTTTCTGATTTACCATGTCATCTAGTGTTTTAGGCCTGTATTTTTCGGCCCACATTTCAAAACTCAAGTCTATAACCTCCTAGCTTTCATAATGAGGTAACTGTTAATAAATAATTGTTTGGTTCAGCAAAAGCTTGGAATTGATTATAAACGTTATAAGAGCTGTTATGTCTTGTTTAAAAATATAGGTGAACAAAAGAGGGAGATTTTAGATGCGCCCCAAGGCTTGCATTGCTTCGAAGATTTTCTTTACCGCCAACGTGTATGCTGCGGTGCGCAGATTTATTTTGTACTGTTTGGCGATTTCGTAAACTTCTTTGAAAGCTTTTGTCATGACATGTTTCAGTTTTTCATCAACTTCTTCCTCTGTCCAGTAGTACCCCATGCGGTTTTGAACCCATTCAAAATAGCTGACGGTGACTCCTCCAGCGTTTGCTAAAACGTCAGGCAACACGATTACTCCTTTCTCTTGCAATATTTTGTCAGCTTCTGGCGTTGTAGGTCCGTTTGCTAATTCCACTATAATTTTCGCCTTGATTTTGTCGGCGTTCTCCTTTGTTATTTGGTTTTCTAAGGCTGATGGTACAAGTATGTCGCAGTCAACGGTAAGTGGGTCATTTGTGCTTATTTCTTTGCTTTCTGGAAAACCCTTTACGCTGCGTGTTTTTTCTTTGTATTCAACAAGTTTCAGTGGGTCCATGCCTTCAGGGTTGTAGACGCCTCCGACAGAGTCGCTTACTGCCACAATTTTGCATCCAAGTTCATGGAGATACTGGGCTATTGGCTGGGCAACGTTTCCGTAACCCTGAATGGAAACGCGTGCACCTTTAAGCGGTATATTGAATGCTTTTGCAGCTTCAACTGTAACAAAGAAACCTCCGCGACCAGTTGCCGTCACTCTTCCAAGGGAACCGCCGATTGACAAAGGTTTTGAGGTTATGACTCCCGGCTCGTGTTTTCCGGCGATTTTGTAGTATTCGTCTGCAAACCATCCCATGATTTGGGCGTTTGTTCCTACGTCTGGCGCTGGAATGTCGATGTCCGAGCCGACGAATCTTGCTATTGCAGCCGAGTATCCTCTTGTCAGTCGTTCAAGTTCACCTTGTGACATTTCTTTTGGATTACATGCTATTCCGCCTTTTCCGCCGCCGTATGGAATGCCGACAACCGCGTTCTTTATGCTCATCCAGAATGCTAAGGATTTAACTTCATCTAGGCAAACATTTGGATGGTATCTAATGCCGCCTTTTGCTGGGCCTCGAGCCGTGCTGTGGTGAACACGGTAGCCAGTGAACGTTTTTACTTTTCCATTATCCATTTTTATTGGTATTGAAACGATTAATGCTTGTTCTGGGTTGGCTATTGCGTCAACTATTTCTGGCTCTAACTTCAGTATGGCTGCTGCTTCTCTTAATGTTTTCAAGGCTTCTTCATATAAGCTTCCTTTCTCGGCGTTTGACATACATCTTCACCTTTACATTTGTAAAGTGAGATGACATACTTTTTACTCTATTATTAAGCCTTACGGTTAAAACTCAAAATATTAAACATTCAAATTTACCGCTTCACTATCAGAGATTTTTGTCGGTGCACACGAATTAAGCTGGACTATAGGCATTAAGTCTCTAGTTTGAAAACAAAAATCTAAACATTTGTATCGCATTTTTTAGACTACACTTTTTATATCTCGGTTAATGAGAGTAGAATCAACTGAAGAGGAGAACGGAGACAGTTTGCAGGTGGGCGTAGCAGGCAAAATCAAGGCTCTAGACTTCGTCTTCGAGAATTCGCCAGCGAAGATAATCGCCAACCGCAATTGTCCCGAAATCAAACTGGCCGGGTTAACCATAGGCCCTTTTGAGGAAGGAAACGATTACGAAGTGCCATACTGGGTGGCACTTGAACTTCAAAAATTCGGAGTCGCCCGTTTCAGAGATGAAGAAACATTCGACTTGGCCAGACTTCACAAAATCCACTGGAAAGAACGTGTTCAAACCACTGGACAAATTTCTGAACTTCCCAGAGACTTTTATCCAAAACTTTGTAGGCTTCTTGCAGAACTAAAATCTGAAGCAGCTAAGCATCCGGAGAAGATAAAGGATTTTGAAAAGGCGAGGCAGTTGGCGTTGGACGTCTTAAACTTAAGATTAAAGAAAATTGTTTCAATCGCCTCTGCACCTGCTCAGACCGAGCAAATTCTGCGAAATTTTACTGTGGAGGAACGTCTTCTCTACGAGCAACTTTACAAACTTCTCAATACGTGGAAAGCTGAACTGTTAGAGTGTGGGGATGAAGAAAAATGACTGAAGAACTAGAGGTAATAGACCCACAGGAACGATTTTTGGAACTTTTTAAAACGGAGAAATATCGCCAAAAAATCTCACAATTGGCAGTTTCTGGAAAAACATCCTTAATTGTTGATTTTGATGATGTTCTGACTTTCGACCATAGGCTTGCGGACAAACTTTTGGAAAAACCAGAAGAATATTTGGCGCATGCGGAAAACGCGGCGCAAAACCAGCTTGAGATAGAAGCTCCAGAATATGCGGAAAAACAAAAAATAATCGTTAGAATAGTTAAGCTGATTGAACCGACTCCACTGCGAAGACTCGGCGCTGCGCACATCGGAAAACTGGTGATGGTTGAAGGCATAGTTGTGCGTTCAACGCCAGTTCGCCCAATGGTTTTAAGAGCTGCCTTTAAATGCCGAGGATGTGGCAACGTCACCTATGTGGACCAAACAGGGCCATTCCTTAAAGCGCCATTCGCATGCGCTGACCCATCATGCAGGAGGAAGGGGCCATTCGATTTCATACAGGAAGAGTCAACTTTCATAGATTCGCAAGACCTCCGCGTTCAAGAACGTCCAGAAGACCTTCCGCCGGGGCAACTTCCACGCACTTTACGTGTCAAGCTTGTTGGAAGCGAGATAGTTGATGTTGCGCGTCCAGGTGACCACGTTTCAATTGTCGGTGTAGTGCGTGCGATTGCGCCGACGATGCCTAGAGCTGGTAAACTTCGAACTTTCATTTTGCATGTGGATGCTAACTCAATCGAGGTTTTAGGAAAGGAACCAGAGGCAACTATGCCTTCTCCGGAAGAAGAAAAGCAGATCTTGGAGCTTGCAAGAGACCCATGGATACATAGAAAGATAATAAACTCAATTGCGCCGTCAATCTATGGATATGAGTACATAAAAGAGGCAATAATGTATCTCCTTTTCGGCGGCGTTCCCAAAACTCTTTCAGACATAACCGTGCGAGGCGAGCTTAACGTTCTCTTGGTTGGTGACCCTGGAACAGCCAAATCGCAACTTCTGCAGTATGTAGCCAGACTGGCTCCACGTGGACTTTACACTTCTGGAAGAGGGACAACTGCGGCTGGCTTAACAGCGGCTGTTCTACGCGAAAAAGGCGGTGGGATGAGTCTTGAAGCTGGGGCTTTGGTGCTTGCAGATAAAGGTGTTGCATGCATCGATGAGATGGATAAGATGCGTCCCGAAGACCGCGTTGCCATACATGAAGCTATGGAACAGCACACGGTTTCTGTGGCGAAAGGCGGTATTGTAGCAACTCTTAATGCTAGAACCGCCATCCTTGCAGCTGCAAACCCGTCGTTGGGAAGATATGAACCGCATCGCACTGTTGCTGAAAACATTTCGTTGCCCGTGACTATCCTTTCAAGATTTGACCTGATATTCGTGTTGAGAGACGTCCCCAACAAAGAAGTTGACGGCAAAATGTCAGAGCACATCCTTGAAATTCACAAAAAAGGTTTAACTCCAACCGAGCCACCTATACCGCTTGAACTTCTACGCAAATACATAAGCTACGCCAAAGGAATAAAACCCGTTTTAACAAACGACGCATTGCAACGCTTAAAGGATTTTTATCTGGCTATGCGTTCAGTCAGCGAAACAGAAGGCTCTCCTGTGGCTATAACCGCCCGACAGCTCGAATCGCTCATAAGACTAGCTGAAGCCAGAGCACGCGCTTGTCTACGAAAAGAAGTTCTGGCAGAAGACGCCGAAGCAGCCATAAACATTATGAAAAAATCCCTAGAAGAAGTTGGAATAGACCTCTCATCTTACAAGTTTGACATCGACATAATAATGACTGGAAAACCGAAAAGCCTGCGGGATAAGCTGCAAGCGGTGCTTTCACTGTTAACGGAAATGGAAAGAGAGACTGGGCTTGTTGAAAAAATCGCCTTATTGAATAGGTTAGAAGCAGAATATAAAATTCCAAGAAATGAGGCAGAACGTTTGATAGGACAGCTGCAACGCGAAGGAACAATTTATGAACCTAGAGAGGGTTACTTGAAGAGGACATAGGGCTGATGTAGTCTATCCAAGTTATGAATGGCTAACCGCAAGCTTCAACGTTAACTTCCACGTAATACTGTGCATTTACTGTGAACACAGTCATGCCTATTGTTCTGCCAACGTCGTTGGATGATATGCTGTCTGGGTTATGAATGTATACCACTAGAACCCAACCTGACCTTAAAGTCAAGTCAGCAGTGGCTGTCTCAAATGTTTCGGTGTCGCCAAGGTATCCGAACGTCTCCCTCCACATATCGTCAGTCATTTCTGCTACAGGAACGCTTGTCACGTTCAAATCGGCTGACACAGTTATGCCAGATGTCTTCCAGAAGCGCACATTTTCCCATTGGCATTCTTGTCCTCTTACTGAAATCTTGTCTATTACCACGTCTCTTCCGCCAGTGTTCAATATCAGTAGCGCTGCGACGGACCAGTCTCCGGTTGCGTTATACCATATGTGTTGTTTTGTAAGTAGCAGTGATTCTTCTTGAACTCTGGTTGTGGCGACGTTTATGGCATAGAATGTAACAACAGATGCTAAAAGCACTGACACTACAAGTATTATGAGGGTTGTTACCACTGTGCTTAAGCCCATCTTCTTTTTTGACAAACGCGCCAACATAGTTTATCCCATCTTGAGTTTATTGAGCATTTTAAATGGAAAAGAAAATTAATACCGTTTGCACGTCACATAAAAGAAGCAATCTAACAATTTTTATTCAAACAATTGACCGTAATTTTGAATTATTTTAAAAAATCGGAATTAAATATCAAAAATCAAGTTTTTTATTTAAATAACGTCGCGCGATGATTCTGGATGAAAGTTTTAGGAAATGTAAGTGATTTTCTTATCTTCTTCTTTTCTTATTTCCTCAGCTTGTAACGCCCTTTTTTCTTCTATTTTTTGTAACCTGGCGACCATGTTTTCTGCTTTGGCGATTTCGTCATTTAAACCAGATAAATCAACATTTATGTTCAAAAATTTCAGCAAAACCTCTAAAACGCTTTTAGCCGCCTTCGGGTCTGGCAGATACCCGCGTGTTTCGCCTAGAAGGCAAAGGGCGTCCATCTTTCTGAACGGTGCTAAACCTAGAATCAATCCTGCGGTGCCGACGATTGGGCTTCCCATAGGGCTTGTCAAGGCTTCCGCTTTGATGGCGCGGTCAAGAAGAATCGAGTTTGTGGCTGCAGCTATAACCTTAGGCTTATCTTTTGCTTCCACTCTGTAGCCACCTATCGTTACGATAAGCTTGACGTTGTTTCTCTGAGCGAAGTCTAGTATGACGTTCGAAATCTCGTATTGTCCCTCAATTGTTTGCGCTTGGCTGTCTCCAGTGAACAAAATTAAGTCGTTCTCTCCTTTCTCGTTTTTCCAGAAATAGAATGTACCGCGCAAAAGCCTTACGCTTCCCTTCTTGTTTACCAGCACAAAATATGGGAAATGCGGTGAGTACAAATATGCAAATTTCCGGGCTTTCAACTGCTTAATCAAGTAACGTGTAGCAATCTTTCCAACAAGTCCAAGCCCGGGCAGTCCCTCAATCATTATTGGATTTTTAAGTTCAATCTTAGCGAGTTCTTTAATGGATGTCTCCTTCAACGTTACGCCTCCCTCTTTAAAGCCATTCTATATCTAAGGTATTTGTCGTCTGGAGAAAACTTCGGAGGATGCGGCACTCTTAATGCATCGCCGCAGTATGGACACTTATCCGTTTTCAACGTGTATTTTCCGCATTTTTTGCATTTTCTCAGAAGCCAAGCCACTACTTTTCCCTTCTAAATGTTCCTTGCCCACCAGCCTTAATAACGTTTGAAACAACGCTTTCTGCAACTCTCTGCAAGGTCGCTTCTGCATGCTTGTAGTTCTCAGCTAAAACCTCAATGCAGTATTTAGGCGCCGCCATAACATAAAACCTAACCTTCGCTTCTCGCGTCTTCTCAGTTTTCTTGGCGTTTAAAAAAGCTTCCTTGATAACTTTTACTCCGTCAGGTTTCAGACAGCGGAGTTCAACTATGCCGCTGACTTTAACCATTGGCAAACGTATTCTTTCTCTGGCAACTTCAGCGAAAACTTCTGCCAACTCCCTTGATATGCCCACTTTTGTTAGAACTTCTGCGCCGTCTTTTGCCGCTTTCTCAAATCCTTCATAAAGTCCATATTCTTTTTCAACAATCGCTCCAGCTTTCTCGTAAACTTCTTCAACTGATAAGCCAATCTTCTCGGCTACGCTTCTCAGAAGCGCCTCAGCCTTTCGCTCCCTTTTCCATGAAAGCATCTTCTCTATTTTTTCCCTTTTAGTCACTCTTCGGAGCGACAGATCTATGTGTCCTTTTTCAACATCAACACGTAAAACTTTCAAAACAATCTTTTGGCCTTCTCTAACAAAGTCTCGTATATTTCTAATCCAAGAAGAAGAAACCTCGGAAATGTGTAGGAGTCCCTTCTTGTCAAACTCGTCAAGCCTAACGTAGGCACCATAATCAGTAACAGTCTCAACGGTGCCAATAACCAAGTCGCCAACTTCAGGCCACTCTTGCTTCTTAAAAGCCATAAAATATTCATCTCTCACTCAAAAACCGCGACAATCTCGCCTTTGATTACTGCTTTGCCGCCTGAAGGTTCTGCGAGCTCAGCACCGCAAACGTTACAGTTAACCTTGTTTACTGCATGACTGAAGACTATCTGTTCGTTGCCACATTTTTGACATTTAACCCTTATGAAAGCGCTTCTAGGACTTGGAATAAGCTTCTCCCACTCAACCATAAGGTGCACCTCCACAGATTAGGCAATAACAAGTTTCCTTAATCTAATGCCCTTCTTATGCCGAGTATAGCCACAAACTTTACATTTCAACTTCAAAGTCTGCTTCTTAGTCGTCTTTGCAAACTTGTGTTGTAATGGGTACTTCTGTCCACCGTAACCCTTCTTTTCGCGTTCGTGGTGACGTTCGCCTTTAGCTAGAGCTCTGCGCTTGCCAGCCTTATAAAGCGAAACACTATGTACTTGATAAGTCTTACATCGTGGGCAATAGGTTCTAATTTCCTTTGGAACGTTCATTTGCATCACTCTCAGCTTCCCATAAGAAAACGTACGCACACTTATACTTTTCCAGTAAATCCTAAGCGGTCTTTCTCAATTCGTTTAGCCTTATTACCGTTAACACCAAGGCTACGGCCAACATTCCAACTAAAAAGCCTACCGAAAAAACCAGAATAAGCACGCCTGAATCTAGTTCTGAATTAACTAGTGATATTGCCAAAATTCCAGCCAAAAAACCAACAACTAACATTACAAAGCCAAAAACTAAAAATGCGCTTATGAAGCCATCTTTTTCCTTCATCTTATCCCTCAACAATTGACAATGTTCTACGACAAAATGCTATTTAAGATTTACAATGCCCCTTTGCCTTAACAATCACTGTGGCGGTTAGCGCCTTCAATGTTTCAAGCCATTATGAACAACATTTAAATTGGCACTTTCTTCATAAGAAGTGTAAACAACGCAAATTCACATAAGATGGGAGAAAACGTGCGCAATCTGACCAAATCTTTTGTTGCAAAAACAATTTTGATTTCAAAGAGACTCGCACCAATACTTGCTTTTGCTGTTCCCTTCATAATTTTGTATTATCTTTACCCAGGCTCTTTTGAAATTACATGGAAGGGCAGAACATACTATCTATTTTTTATTTGGCTCCTTTTTTTGGAAACCTTGTCAAGCTGGGACAAGTTTAAAACAAGCAAATGGCAACTGAAATCCTTTAGAACAGTGCTATTCCCAATAGTATTGGCTCTTCCAACGATTTACGTGGTTGCGGCTAACTATCTCGGTTTGAACTCCTTAAGCATGGACTATTTTAGAAACAATCTAGGAAGCACAATATCCTTTGTTGAAATGATGCCTCTCGCAATTGAATATCTGGTTTTTACCATAATGTTGTCTGCGATTATCATCACAGAGTATAGCGTCTATGACTTATCCAAATACGCTCTCTCAACGTTCTTCTTGGGAATCATCGGCTTCATATACACCATAGATAATCTGTACCCATACGGGCGATTCACCCCATTTCAAATAATCGTGCCAACAACAGCGCACTTTGCAGCAAACGTCTTAAACCTGATGGGGTACGAAACAACCGTAACGGTGATAAATAGCTCCACTTACGGTATTATTCCTTCTTTGAAAGTTAATGGCATGCCGTCAATAGGCATAGCTTGGCCATGTTCCGGAATCGATAGCCTCATAATATATTCAGTTGCGGTTCTATTGTTCTTAAAAAACAGTGGCTTCTCACGAAAACAATTAATTGGCTGTTTCATAATTGGCGCCGTCATAACCTACTTTATAAATGTTTTAAGAATAGTTACAATTTTGATTACAGGGCTAAACTATGGTGTGGGATCTGCTCAATGGACGCGTTTCCATGACTATTACGGCCCGCTCTATTCTATTACATGGATTATGGCTTATCCACTAATAATAATCGCATTAGACACTTTATGGAAAAAATTGAAGAATAAGAAAAGAGAAACATCGCAAGTTACAGAGCCAAATTAACCATTTAGATGAAAGAAATTTTTTCAGCAAAGCCCCTTTTAACTAGCGCATCAGCGTTATCGCTGGGTAACGATGCAACATCTTCAACCTTAAAAGGACCGTAGGTTTTGAGGTCGGAGCCAATAACCGCTGGAACATCTTTTAAAAACCGTAAAACCACATTTTTTCTTTTCTCAGAATTGAGATTTAAAGAATGACCTTGGACGAGAACTCTAACAAAGTCTCTGTATGCTTCCGCAAATGATGAAATATTTGCACAAAGTTTCTTTTCGTCTGCTGCTAATAATGCAACTGGTATTTTTTCGCCACTTGCTATTTTTTTTAACAATTTTTTGCAACGTGTCAGTGCCAGTTCACGAACCATACGTTTAACGTTATCAGATTCCCTCCGTAACAAGTAAGCCTTCACTGTTTTTTTATCAATCATCCGACTTTCTCTTCTTATTTCCCTCAAATAATCGACTATGCGAGAGTAAAAATCATCCGAAAGTTTCACAAGTTCCGGTTCCATCATCTCTTTTTGCCAAACTTCGTAAATTTCCATATACATTTTACTCTGCAACCTCCGCCTTACCTTTGCATATTAATAGAATAGCTGCGGCTGCAGGCAACGTTACCCTTTGATTCTTGTAGGGTCCAAACACTTCCTCATCCAGCCTAAATCTCGGGGCAGATGAAACAAAAACCGTTGCCGTTTTCCTTTTAAATGATATTGCTTCTTTAAAAGGGTCAAAACTGTCAATTTTCGATGGAGGAAACTCAACTTTTCTGAAACCTGTTTTACCATGCAAGGTTTCCGGCATTCTAATTAAGCGATGTATATCGGTTGTAACTACAGTGTCAATTTTTGCAGATTGCATTATTGCAACATGCTCCATTAGTTTTCTCCATGTTTCAACGCCCACTCCCCTTACGCTTCGCAATGTTCCGATTTTTAAATTTTTTATTACTGTTTCTTTGTTCTGAATAATTTCCTTGGCAACATTCTTCTTCAAATTAATTTTTGTCAATTCCTCTTCATTGCTTTCAAGAATAAATTTTATTGTCCCTTCTTTTATCCGCCTATTCCAACCAAAATCATCAAGTTTCAAGTTTCTGTATACACGAGTTCCGATTTTTTTGTTTTTGTAAGAATTTGACAGAATCTCTAACCCTAGGCATGTTACATAATCAACGATTTCCTTTCTAGCGACGGCGTCTAGGGTTCTCACGTTTTCTCTTTCGATTTGAACATGATAGCCGCGATGTCCTGAAAAGAATGTGTGAATTTCTTTATCTGAAAAGCCGAAGTCGTTCATCAACATATCCAAAAGCTTTATCGTTTCCACTTTAGCCGATTCCAAGCATGCTTCACATGGCCATGAGGTTGCGCTAAACTTTTCACCGTTGCATATGGGACATTTTTCAGGCGTTACGCCTTTTCCTGAAAACCCGCAATTGCCGCATTTCCATTCGTCATGCACTTTGTCGCAGTTGGTCGGTATATGATCCGCGTCGACATCGAATATTAAATCTGCGCCAATCCATCCTTTTTTGTCCATTTCCGCTTCCGGGTTCTCGTAATATGCGCAAGAATAATAAGCGTCAGTTGGAGTCAAGTTTTCTAAATAACTCTTTAGTTCGTCTACGTTCTTGAAGCTTTTATGGCGAATCATGAAGCCTTCAGGTGAGATGAAACCAAATTCACGTTTTTCTATGGTGGATAACGCTTTTGGAGTGTACTCTTGCCTGTAAAATTCGTTGAACATTTCCTGAATAAAACTTTGAGATTTCTGGTTCATCGCTTCTCTTCTCTTGCCACCCGATTCTCAATAATTTCATACAGACCTAAAAACTATGTGCTGATGGCCTGTTTCTAAAAGATAATTCTTTAATAATATACGAACTTCGTCAAAATTTTTGGAAAGAGTTTTATGCGCTATTTAACTACTACCTAAAAACAACGAGTTTAAAATTTGAGAGGACGCTGTGTTGAGTCGCATATTGGTAACAGGCGGTGGAGGTTTCATCGGAAGCCATTTGGCGAGAGAACTTTATCGTCAAGGTCACTTTATCCGCGTTGTGGACGTAAAGTTTGACAATTACATAAAGGAGAAGTATTACAGCGAAAAAGTTCAGCTGGACTTAAGAAGTTTTGAAAATTGTCTAATGGCCACAAAAGGAATGGACTACGTCTACAATTTAGCTGCAAACATGGGTGGAATTGGCTACATAACTAATGTAGGCGCCGAAATAATGCATGACAACACTTTGATAAACATTTACATGCTTGAGGCTTCAAGACGGAACAAAGTCAAAAGGTATCTATTCAGCAGTTCAGCCTGCGTGTACCCCACATTTCTGCAAAAAGACTCTGATGTTAAGGGGCTCAAGGAGGAAGATGCGTATCCCGCTGCACCAGACAGTTTTTATGGCTGGGAAAAACTCTACACCGAAAAGCTTTGCGAAGCATATCAACGCGATTATCAAATGTCGATCAGAATAGTGCGTTATCACAACGTTTACGGCCCAGAAGGAACCTATAAAGGCGGAAGAGAAAAATCCATAGCTGCACTGTGCCGAAAAGTGGCGGAAGCATCAAATCTTGGAAAAATAACCATATGGGGCGATGGAAAACAAACACGAAGCTACTGCTACATTGATGATGCAGTGCGAGGCACAATCATGCTGATGGATTCTGATTACGATAAGCCTGTTAACATAGGCTCTGACAGACTTGTAACAATCAACGAACTTGCAGACATAATAATAAAAATATCAGGAAAAAAAATAACAAAGTTGTACGACCTTTCAGCTCCCCAAGGAGTAAGGGGCAGAAACGCTGACATTACTGTTGCTCGAAAAGTTCTGGGCTGGGAGCCGCAAGTTTCCCTTGAAGAAGGCTTAAGCAGAACATACAAGTGGATAGAAATGATGTGCAGGGAAGAGGCCGTCATAGCCAAAAGCTAAAAGCTATTATGTCGCTTCATGCATTTTTCCATGTTTTCTTTTTGAAAGTCCTTTTATAGCATTAAGCAGAGGCGTGTTAGAAAGGCCAAAGAAAATATTCTCAAAAGCGTACAGGTAATGTTTATTAAAATTCCAAAAGCCCATTTTCTTCATTCGTCTTGCCGAGAGATAAAAGCAAGTTCTCCATGAAAACTTCACTTCGCCCATGTTCAACAACGTTCTGCCCATAAGTCCATCCGCGTTTATGTCATTAACCGCAAAGCCTCCTGTTTTCTCAAAATAGTCCTTGCGCACCACTAGAAAGTTGGTGCTTGTTGAGAATCGTTTCAATGGCTTTGGCATTTTTGCAAGAATGAAACGAACAGCATTGTAGATTACGTATTCCACTTTACCGAACACTGGCGCATCATAAGGATGTCCTGGTCCAGTTAATGCTATAAGCATTGGATTCTTTCGAAATTCTTCTGTTATTTTTTGTAGCAAGTCTTCCGGAAACATTATGTCAGCACAAGTGAATAGCAAATACTTGCCTTCTGCTTCTTTTGCTCCAATATTTCTTGAGATAAACTCGCCGTACCCTGGGAACTTGAAAACTTTGGCACCGTCTTTTTTGGCTATCTCCAGAGTTTTGTCCCTGCTACCGCCGTCTACTATCAAAATCTCAAAATTTGCAGATCTTTGCTGTTTAATAGACGTGATTAGTAGCCTTATGTATTTTTCCTCGTTTAATGTTGGTACAATTATAGATATTAACGGCGGCTTTGGGGGCTTCAACGTTTGTTCACCATTTTGAGTGCAACAACTGATTTCGCCTATTTGTTTAGATTAAGTTTTTAACTATTTGCTTTAAACGATTTGATTAGCGTGTTTACTCTTTTTTCAAAGATCCTTATATCATAATGCGCTGCGCGTTTTTGCGCATTGCTGGAAACGGTTTTGTATAATTTTTCTTCATGCATCACGTGGTCAATAGTTTGTGCAGCTTCTTCAATTGTTGCGTATGAAAAACCGTTTTTGCCCTGTTGTTGATCTAGTATGTCTATCCATGGCCCCCCAGACCTGTGAACTAATGGAACGCAGCCTGCCGCCATTGCTTCGATTATTGATATGCCAAAGTGTTCGAATGGCATGGCGTGCAAGTACACTTTTGCAGTTTGCAGTAGCTTGATGAGTGTTGAACGTGGCGCGTTCGGTATTATTGTTACGCGGTCTTTAACATTGCAGGTTTTTATGAGTTTGTGAAGGTTTCGAATAGTTTCAAATGAATACTGGTCTGCGATGCCAGATATGATAAATTTCGCGTTGTGTGTTCGTTGCGCTATTAACGGAATTTTGTGGAGACGCCTTTTTGGGGTGAATTTTGAAACTGTTATCACGTAATTTTTCCTTTTTGAATTTTCACTCAAATAGTTTTGTACTTCAACTGGCGGATGCAGAAGCAGCGAGTCTCTATGTAAATACTTCCTTATTGCTTGTTGTGTGAATTTCGAGTTTGCTAAAAGCATGCTTGGCCTAATGCCGTTTATGAAACAACTCATAATTCTATACGCTTGCGTGTACACTTTCCATTGGACAGCTGACGTGAAAGCTGGTGTCTGCTGGTATTCCAATGTTGCAATTATTGGAAAATGAACATAGGCTATGTCAGCAATAGAGTTGAACATATCCCCATACGTGTTTATTATAACATCGTATTTTCTCTTGGAAATAAGCCTAAACAATCCTTCAAGATATCCTAAATAGGAAAGCATAGGCACAAAAGTTCTCTTAAAGGCGTCGTGCACTGGAAACTCTGTAATAAACGCTTCTTCATCGGGTCGTGTAACATTGCCGAAAACTTTGCTCACGATGTCCCAATTTGTTTTCTCAACAGTAAAAAGCGCAACATTGTGACCTTGCCATTTAAGCGCTTTAATAAATGATAAACAAAGGTGTTCTTCTCCTCCCAAGAAGTTTAAAGATAAGTGGCAAAGTGCAATTTTCATTCGGAACTTTCACGTCCTCATTTTAATGGTGTTATTTTGTGACGGTTTTTACTTTTCGATGTGCAACTTAAATGTTTAACCATTCTTTAACTGTTAAGATGTTTGTTTCACTTCAATGCAGTAAAGATAAAAATCAGCACTTCTAGTGATGTTCACTGCTCTAATCTCAAAGTCCACAAGCGGTTTTTCTGTGCTGAATTGAAGCGTGTAATTCATCCAAGAATTAGGTGTAATGTCAATTTCAGAAAAAATCTCGGACTTCAAAACACTTTGACCATTATTCGAGCATAATTCTAGCGTAAATAGTTCACTTGTGCCGTTGATTTTCATTTTCAATGATATGATGTAGTTGCCTGGCGGTAGAAGGGTACGTGGGCTGCTCCATGAAAGTGGCGCTCCTCCCAGTGAACCGTTAAAATGTAGTATGCCCAAGTCTGTTGCATTTAATTCTGTGACTATCTCGCCTGCGTAAAGATTAAGGTCGCTGCTGAAATAGGTGAAATTATATGGTGCAAGCATTAACGCGTTTCCCTCATAGTTTTTCTTGAAGAGAACAACACCATCTGCTGAAACTAAAACTTTAAAATCTGCTCTTTTATTCAAGACGCTAAACAGTTTCATAGCGGCAGACCCATCAGACTTTATGTCGACTAACACGTAATCCACATTTTCCAAAACATCATTTACGAATTTTTCACATTCCTCGTTTTTCTTGTTCCACAAAATATCTATTGGAACAACATAAGCGTCAATTCTGTCTGAAACATGAACAAAAATATTATTTTGCGTTATTATTGATGCGTTGGCGGGAACGTAAGACAAAACTTCCTGTATAAACTGTTCATGACATGTCGGCGGTCTTATCCCAGTGTCGTAAAAAGTACTCACAATAGAACTTGTGGGAGATGCGACCGAAAACGACACTAAACTGCACAAAAAAATCGCTATTAGCCTGCGTGTCTTGGCCTTCGTCAAACTTAAACCAGAAAGTGAATACAATGCAGAAATAAATATAAAGGCTGCAACATAGGCGGGATATTGATCATAAATGACATAATACGATTGATAATTAGAGAAAAGCGAATAAACAAACCACGGCAATGTTGGAAGGAGAAATTCAACTTTGTGAAATGAAAAAAAGGCAAGAGGGCAAAACAATATGACAATGTATCCAATTTTTATTAAAAACTCGTATTGAAGGGCGGCAATAGCCCTTTGAGGATACAGAATTATATATGCTGGGATCAAAATTGGATCCGGTGCGCCGAGAATACTCCAGTTTGCTGATGCTTTAAACACTGAAATGAACGTTGTGTTCACTGGAAAAAATGTTTCCCGTATCCATAATGTTGTAAAATACCAAATTATTGCGAGCATTGCTGTAGCTGTTGCAGTTAAGAAGACAGTATCTCTGAAATTTTTAGTTTTCAGAGCTTCTTTCAAATGTATTCTGTTTCGTAAAGCGATAAAAAGTCCAATAAAAATCACAATAAAAGCGGCATGTTCTTCGCATGCTAAGGCGAGAATTATGAAAACGAAGTACATTTTCCAGTTCTTTTTTTCCAGAAAATAAATGCTTGACAAAAAGAAAAGTGGTAAAAAAGCTTGAACATGAAAATCAAACCAGTTTACCCCTTGGAGCGGCGGATAGAGCAAATATGCCAAAACAAATGTTAGGGACGCTATCCTGTTCTTCAAAACGTGCATGCTCAACTTGTAAAGTGGAACCGCACCTAGGGCCAATATAAGCGATTGAATAACAAGAAGTGTTTCTGGTGCAGGATAAATGGCGTAAATTGGCAATATGAGGAAAAGGATTGGACTGAAATGTGTCCCTAGGAAACTTCCAGAAGGATTAATAAATATTTCAGGTGTATTATAAAAAAGCTTACCATATTTTACAGTTGTCCAAAATGCTTGATTGAATATGCCTAGATCCCAAGCATACGTTCTGAACGCATTATGCTTCATAATGGTGAAGCACGAAAAGGAAAGTGCATATGAACAGACCATCAAAATTGTAATTAAAGTGCTTAAATCTGTCCATAATACCTTACGCGACAGTGTCTCTTCAATTTTTTCGATGATGCTTGTTCTTTCAAGAGAATCTAACATTCTCCTATTACCAACCATGTAATACTGGATTGATTTTTACAGTTTTAATGTTTATGAAACGTTTCCTATTTTTGCCATTTTGGTTTTTTGTTTATTGAAAGTGTGTATGAAATGAAATCGGTTATTTCGTTTATTGAAAGTTTTGATTTTCCTTTTTTTCTGTTGGTGAATGTTACAGGGATTTCTGTTATTTTGAATTTCCGTAAGTGTGCCTGTCTTATCGTTTCTATCTGTATCTCGTATGTTCTGCTGTGCAATTCATTTATCATGCTTTTTATCAAACCCATGGAGTAGCAACGCATTCCGCTTGTGTAATCGGATATTTTCGCACCGATTACAAATTTTGCTGTGAGGTTTGCAATTTTGCTTATGGCTCTTCTCATGATTCCCCAATTTTTTATTATGCTACCGCGACGGTAGCGGCTTCCGATGCATAGGTGATAGCCCTGCTTTATTGGCGAAATCAATTTAGGAATTTCTTTTGGGTCATGTGAATGGTCAGCATCCATAGTCACCACGTATTTAGGCGGGTTTCTCAATGACATGAATATTCTGAAGCCGTCTGTTATTGCCGTTCCAAGACCCATTTTTTTGGGTCTAACTGCAAGCAGAATGTTGTCGTATTCTTTTTGCATTTTCCTTACAATTTCGCTTGTTCCGTCTGGGCTGGAATCGTCTATTACAAGAATAGATGTTTTTAGGTTTAGCTTTTCGATTTCCCGTATTATTTTTTCAATGTTTGTTGCTTCGCAATATGTTGGTAAAATCAATCCAATTTCAGAATTTATGTTCAAGTTTCCTTCTATTGTTACATGAAAAATATCATCGTTAACTGTTTTTGCCTCTTCATCGGTTTTTGAACTTGCTGGGCAGCAGCTTTTTTTAGAATTTTTCATTGATATTCGCCTTATAAGGCATTACTAATTCCTAGCATTTATTATTTAAATTCTACTTGTTTCCAAGTCTGTTGGAATGATTTATTAGGTTGGGTTAGCGTCTTATACTTTTTCTGTAATGTTCCAGTGGGTGCCTTATCGTCTTGCATAGGTCATTTTGGCTTATGCAGACTCCGTGTGTCTTTAAAGTTTGGCAGTTTGGTGGTTTGTAGCGTGTTCTGGAGCCTCTTTCGCCAGCTATGTGTTCTACTTGATAGCGTGTTAAACGCTCGTTAAAGTCTGAGAATCCCTTGAATTGTTCAATTATGTTTTCCGTTGGCATTCCTATATTCACAAGGAAGGATGTTAATGTGAACCTTCCTATGTGTGATAGGTGTCGTCCTGATGCTGCTGAATCGTATAGCGCTTTTATGCATGGTGGAAAAGCCTCTTTGATTATTGTTTTAGGGATGCCTTCAATTTCGGCTTTGCCTATTTTCTCAAGCGTTAGACCGTTAAGTTTTTCGGCTTTCTCCATTATTTTTTCCGGGAGTCTTGGGAGTTCTTTTATGTCTAAGCGTTTTTCTATATGTCTCTTAACTTCTTCGCTTAGTAGCCTAGCAGTTTCGTTTCTTGTTAAGTAAACATTTCCATTGGTCATTAATCTGTTTACAAGTTTCCATTTTTTCTCGCGCAAGTTTGCCGTGTTTTTTAGATAATCAGTAAAGTGAAGTTTAAACTCGTATGCTGCTTCTGACTCTCCTATATTTGGCGCAATGTTCCATTGAAAGTTTTGTGTGATTGCCAAAATTTTTTCTTTTGGCTCTAGTTTTAGGTCGTTGTACGTCTGTTTTGCTTCTGCTAAGGCGTATCGTCTTTTTATGAATGCGTTTTTTGTGGCTGCTGCAATCATTATTGCTGTTGGAAAGGATAAGATTTCTATTTCTTCGTTTTGGAGCTTTCTGCTTACAATCGTGTACAAAATTGCTTCTTCAATTCTTTCTTCTGCACGTTCAAGAATTCTGGCGTAATCTGTGCTTGTTAAGTCCTCTACTTTTAAGTCTAGGCTTTTCACGTATTCTGCTGCTTCTTTTAGAAAAGGATATTTTGCTAAGTCATTTTTGGTGAATTTTAACGTTGATTTCTGCATTTTTTGCACTATGCTGTTTCGATTCTTGGCGCCAAGTAGAAAGTCAGTTTTCCATCTTTTGATTGCTGGAAGTCTATTTTTATCGGCATGTCTGATGAGAATTCAAGAGTTGCAATGTCGGATGTTGCTGATGCAGCCTTAATTATTTCGGAGAGGTAGCTTAAGCTGAAGGTGGCTTTTGAAGTTTCTTTTGCTTCCAAGTCTAATAGTGCATCGCTTCCTTTCTTTATTTCTATGGTTGCACCCATTAAGTCGCCGGTTGCCTGGAAGACGAGTTTTTCGTTGTCTGCTTCTATGCGCACATGGTCGCTTACTAGTTCAGCGTCTTCTATGGCTTGGCGTAATCCTTCAGTTGTTGCTTTAGCCCTAACGTTGAACGTTATTTTCGGCGTTGGCACTTCTTCTTCAGAGGCTTCGAGTGTTGGCATCGTGAAGTTTCGAGTGTACTTTCCAGTTATTTTCACCTGTAGACGTCCTGTTTTTTCGTCAAGGGCAAGCTCCACAGCTTCATCTTTGCCGACTCTTCTGAGAAGTTTTAGCAGTTCACTTATGTTTATGCACATTTTTGTTGGTTGATTACACATGTATTCCTCGAAAACTGTTTTAGGCCATTCGAAGTCTACCATGGCTACCCGTGACGGGTCCATGGCGCGTAGTTTTAGGCTTTCTGGGGTTATTTGGAATGTGGCTTCGTCAACGAGGATTGATATGGCTGTCGCCATGTCTCTTAGGAGTTTGGCGTCTGAAACTTTAAGCTTGAACATTCTGTTCCCTTTCTAATGGTGATGTTCTATTGTTATAAAACTTTATGCACTTAAATATGACGCTAAATTATGTGTGCATTTTAGAAGAGGCGTATTCTTTTTTAGCTGTATTCTCTGAATGTGTAGCCGCATTTCGTGCAGCGTAGGAATTGGGTTGATGACTCGTCTGCTCCTCTTGTTTGCACCTGCCAAACGTATGCCAGATTGTTTCCACATTTTGGGCATTCAATCCTGACTGTGGGGAGTGTTCGCAGTTTTTGTTCCTCTTTGCTTATGACTGCTACAGTTTGTTGTGGGTTATGCTGTATAAGTTTTGCAACTTTTGGTGTTGCCTTTTCACATTCCATATGTTTCTTATATCCGCATTTTGGGCAAGCAAGAACTAGAGTTTCCTTTTTTCCGGATTTTCCCTTCTTTGGCACAAGTCGGGTTCCACATTTTGGACAAAATTCCATTGTTTCCTGCTCCGGTTTTCTGTTTGTTTTCCCATGTCGCGGTGCCTTTTAAACTTTTTCTCGTTACAATTACGATTTAAACTCAGCTTTGCTAAGGCCGGATGCAATCAAATGTGCCACACGCAGTGCTTCTGGCACGTTGCTCCGTGTAGAAGTTAATTCCAAAATTCTCCTTGCGTCATATTCGCATATCCCAGATATCTGCATGTAAATTTTCTCTTTCTCGCCTCTAACTGGTACTTCAATTGTTTCTCCAGCGTTTAGAATAGCTTTCCATCGTTCCTCGCTTCTTTTAAGGTTTTTTAAGGCTTCATGGATTTTGTTGAAATCCGGTTTTTCCCTTGTCACCGCTATAACTGGAAGACTTGTTTTAGCGTTAAGCTCTTTTATGTCTATAATGTTGAAGCCTGCGAAGGTTATTCCGTCAAGCATTATAACTCTCAACTGTTTGTAGTGAGGTGAATTTGTTATCATCAAAGCGATTTTGTTTGTAGCCTCAAAACCGTCAACCCTGACTCGCGTATGCATCACACCATCAAGCCAGTATCCGCCGCGAAAAACGACGCCGACGACTGGAACAAGGCCTTTCGTGTGCGGTTTAAACATTCCATCATCGATTCCTAACACGCGGATTTCAGGCTTTATTACTCGAAATTTTGTGCAAGCCAAAAACTTTCCCTCTCTGGCGCAAGGTAACATAAGGTCTAAAACTTGTTATAAGTCTAGCGAAAAATGCTTTTTTAAGGAGAAGGAAAATTTAAAAGCCGTAGAAAACGTCAAACTCAAAGTGAATCAGACACGGGTGTGAAGGCATGAAAAAGGCAGATGTGATAGGTTTATTCTTTATTCTTTTGGGAGTCTCACTGATAATTCATCACATCATTTTTTGGCAACGTCCCTTCGACATCGGCGACATGTTGCATCACGAATTCTTTGAAGCAATATTCCTAACAGCGGGCATAACCTTGTTTATAGCTACTCGCCTTAACAACACGAAAAAAGGTTAACGTTATGAACATTATCATTCACGATGGAACCATAATAACAATGCGAGATGGCGAGATAATTCGCGAAGGCGCAGTGGTAATTGAGAACGGAACAATAATCGATGTTGGAAAAACTAGAGAAATTTTGCGAAGACACGGCGATGGATATGAAAAAGTAAACGCGAAAGGCAAAGTTGTAATCCCTGGTCTTGTTAACACGCATCAACACGCTGCCATGAGCCTTTTAAGAGGATACGCTGACGATTTACCTCTGCGAGAATGGCTTGAAAAGTGGATTTGGCCCATAGAAGAGCACATGACTGCCAACGACATCTATGTAGGCGCTCTACTTACAGCGGTAGAATCCATTATGGGTGGCACGACAACGGTTAACACCATGTACCATTACATGCCGGAAGAAAATGAGGCGAAGGCTTTTGCTGACGCTGGCTTAAGAGGAGTTGTCGGTCACGTTTGTTTTTCATGGCGAAAAGAAGATGACAAGAAAATGTTGGAGAATTTAGCCAAAAACTGGCACGGTAAGTCTGGTGGACTTATTCGTGTAAGTGTTGATCCGCATGCACCTTACACTGTTGATCCAGAATACATGAAAGAACTCAAGGTGGTGTGCGCGGAACTTAACGAGAAGTACGGCTCAAAGGAAGCACCTGTAATTTGGCATATTCATGTTGCTGAAACAAGTGATGAGCCTGATAAGATTAAAAAAGCCTTCAATGTTGATTTGAAAGGAGGCATCATGGATTATCTTGATTCTTTAAGCGTTTTAGATGAACATGTTATTGCGGCACATTGTGTGGCATTAAAAGAAAAAGACATCACTGTTATGCGGGATAAACAGGTCAAGGTTTCCCATAACCCAATTTCAAATCTTAAACTTGCTTCCGGCGTAAGTCCTGTTCCAAAAATGCTGGAGCAAGACGTGACGGTTTCTCTAGGCACGGACAGTCCATGCTCTAACAATTCTGCAGACATGTTTGAAGTGATGAAAACCGCAGCCATACTGCATAAGGGCGTTAACCGAAACCCGACGCTGATGAATGCACAGCAAGTTTTGCGTATGGCGACCTTGGGCGGCGCGGAAGCTTTGTCTTGGAATAATTGCATAGGCTCAATAGAAGTTGGCAAGAAAGCGGACATAGCCATAGTCAACTTTGCGAAACCGCATCTTTGTCCAGTTTACAATGAGGTAAGCCATTTGGTTTATGCAGCAAACGCAGCGGATGTTGAAACAGTTATAATAAACGGCGAAATGGTAATGGAAAATCGGCAATTGAACACTTTAAATGTTGAAGAGGTTATGGAAATGGCGGAAAAAGCGAAAAGTCGCCTTTTGGAGCGGCTTGAGCGTAACGTTAAATAGAGTAGTTGTAAAATTTGGATGGGGAAGTGAATTCGTTGGAAAGTTTTAAAGTTAAGGATGAGTTTTTAGCTGAGAAAGGCTTTCTGCAAATAGAATGGGCTTCGAGGCACATGCCAGTTTTAAATCAAATAAAAAAGAGGTTCAGCGAAGAGAAACCCTTAAACGGCGTGAAAATCGGCGCATGCTTGCATGTTACAAAAGAGACAGCCGTTTTGGTGGATGCCTTGCTGGCTGGTGGAGCAGAAGTTGCATTATGTGGTTCAAACCCGCTTTCCACACAGGACGATGTTGCGGCGGCGTTGGCTAAGATGGGGGTTCGCGTTTATGCGTGGCGTGGACAAACAACCGAAGAATATTACTGGTGCATCGAAAAGACGTTAGACTGCAAGCCAATGATAACTTTAGATGACGGCGCAGACCTTGTAAGCACCATTCACGGTAAACGAACCGAAATTATACAAGACGTTAAAGGCGGAACAGAAGAGACAACAACAGGCGTTTTAAGGCTGAAATCAATGGAAAAAACCGGCGCTTTGAAATACGCCATAATCGCCGTTAACGATGCTTACACAAAATACCTCTTCGATAACCGCTACGGAACTGGCCAAAGTACACTAGATGGCATCCTAAGGGCTACAAACCTTCTGTTTGCTGGGAAAAACTTTGTTGTTTGTGGTTACGGCTGGTGTGGAAGAGGCATTGCGTTAAAGGCACGTGGGATGGGCGCGAATGTGACAGTCACCGAAGTTAATCCTCTACGCGCTCTTGAAGCAGTTATGGACGGATTTAACGTGATGCCAATAGCCGAAGCGGCAAATGTCGGTGACATCTTTGTGACCGCAACCGGCGACACAAGTGTGATAAGAAAAGAGCATATGCAAAAGATGAAAGACGGCGCGGTGCTTGCCAACAGCGGCCACTTTAACGTGGAAATAAGCCTAAAAGACCTTGAGGAGCTTGCTGTTTCAAAAAGAACCGTGAGGCCGAACCTCGAAGAATACACGTTGAAAGACGGCAGAAGACTGTATGTTCTAGCTGAAGGCAGACTTGTGAATCTTGCCGCGGCTGAAGGGCACCCGTCTGAAGTTATGGACATGTCATTTGCAAATCAAGCCTTAAGCGTTGAATATCTTGTTAAAACTAAAAAAATGCCGCCTAAAGTTTACGCTGTGCCAAAAGAAATTGACGAGATGGTGGCAAAGTTAAAACTGGAAGCCATGGGCATAAAAATAGACACGCTGACAGAGGAGCAGAAAAAGTACTTGTCAACATGGGAGATGGGAACTACATAACGAAAATTACGGTAAAGTTTTTAAAGTATAACGAAATAAAACATTGGCTTGAAAATGGTGGAATCTGAATGGTCAGTAAAGATCAAACAATTGGTGGAATAATATTTGCGGTGTGCGTAATTATAGGCATATTATACACTGTCGGGCTGTTTTATTTCGGTGGAAACCCGTTTGACTGGGGGCTTTCTTTCACGCTGATTGCGATACCAGTATTTGTAGCATTTATCGCCGTTATGGGTATAGGCGCGTGGATTGGTTGGACAATGGCTACTACGCCTCCGCCGAAACCTATAGAAGAAATCACAAGCGAAATAGAGGAAGAGAAGAAAGAGGAAACAGCTGAAGCCGCCAAGGAAGAAACAGAGCCTAAAGAGGAAAAGAAACCAGAAAAGAAAGGCAAAAGCGAAAAATAGAGCTTACAAACCAAGCATTCCAAAGACAAAATGAAATGCGACGTTTATGGCTGCAGCTATGCCAACAATAACAAGCAGTGCTTTCGGAGAAATCGAAATAAACGATGTTTCTTCTCCTTTTGACTGAATCTCATACGCCGCTATTTCTTGTGTTTCAGCGTCAACGCGGATAATTGCGCTTAATTTTTTCATTTCCACTTCAACTAAGTAAACTCCTTCTTCAAGCGAAACTCTTTTAGGTTTTAAACCTCCCTTATGCCCTATTCTTTTAAGGAAACCTGTAGCTATGGCTGTAACTGATTCGGCGTTCAACTTCTTAACCTGCGGAGTTGTCTGTGTCACAACACCCGGGGTCCTTTTTTGCAAGGCTGCTGCTGACAATTATAGCGTCTCCTAACCATGCTTAAGTGCTTTTTACAAGTTTAAAAGGTCGTGTGTGTATCATCGGCAACCAACCTACTCAGATACGCTTTTCAGCATGCATTGTACTACTTTCTCGCAGAGCATGCACTCTTCTGGGGTTCCCTCTTTTGTTGAACGTTTACTTAAATACCCAAAATAGTGCTTGCAACCTTTCGTCTCGTCCGCATCGTTTAATTGTTGCTCTGGCTTTTTGATTTTTTCAAGCTGTTCTGTTTCTATCTGAGCTTCAATTTTTCCTTTAGCTGGTGTTGTCTTTTGCTCTTTTGGAACAGGCACTGTTTCTTCCACAACTATTTGTGTTAGGCAGTAAGGGCAGGCTTCGTAGGTTACATGAGGTTTTGAGCTTACGTTCTCCACTTTTATTGGGCTTGCGAAAGTTTTTCTGCATAAGGGATTTTGGCAAGTGTAAGCGTCACCTTGATTTTCTGCATGGTCTTCCCTTTTCTTTCGCGTAGACAATCCTCCTTTAAATTAGAATTGGATTCCGAGCTTATAGTGTTGATGAATCCAAAATACTTATCCAAACTACCATTTTCAGTTTGGAAATAGGAGTTTTATGGAGATGCAAGTTTTTTGAGGTCTTCTTCACCTTCCGCGTAGCCTGAAGCAATTAGGACATCGCCAACTTGAATTTGTGTGTCAGGTTTTGGTCTTATGCATTTGTTTCCCCTTTTTATGGCTAGAATCCACATTCCTGTTTCCTCTGGTATTCTAGCATCACGCAGAGTTTTGTTTGCTAGTGGAGAGTTTTCAGTTACAGGAGTATAGGTTATTGTCTCTTGTGCTTCTTCTATTGCAAGTTTCAGAATCGGGTGAGGTTCTATCTCTCTTAAAACTACTTCCGCTATCTGCGCGGCGGCATCGGAAATTTTTTCTGTTACGACGCCGAGCCTTATCAGCCCGAGAAGGCCTTTGGTTTCCTCTTTTTTGAATCCACTTGAAAGCACCATCAACTCAAATTCCGTGTGCAGT
Organism: Candidatus Bathyarchaeota archaeon; assembly: GCA_018396675.1. Taxonomy (GTDB): domain Archaea; phylum Thermoproteota; class Bathyarchaeia; order Bathyarchaeales; family Bathycorpusculaceae; genus JAGTQX01. The sequence goes on along the minus strand of JAGTQX010000003.1, from coordinate 254,538 downwards.
TTATCCACGTACTCTTCAAGTTTTTGAACTTCTTCCGCCAAATCTTTATTGTTTAACAGTAAAGATGAATAGGCCAGGTCAATCATTAACTCTGAGGTGTCTTTTAGCTCAACGAAGCGCTCCATTATTTCTTTGAATTTTTCCTCGTTTTTCTTGGGTATGCTCACACCTAATCCTCCAGTTTTTTCAAAGTTCCTTCGCATAATTCCTTGAGCTCTTTTAATCCTTCACTGACGCCGCGGAAAATTAGAACATCGTCCGCCTTGATTTTCTCGTTTTCTTTCGGATTTATTATCCAATCTTTTTCTCTCAAGATGGCAATTATGTCGGCGCCCATTCTTGGGGCTAATTTAAGCTCACCTATTTCCTTTCCGACAAGTATCGAGGTTGGATGCACTTTGGCTTTTGCTAAGTGTTCTTCAACTTTTTCGAAGATTTCACTTACGATTGGATGGACTCCTATATTCTGTGTTACGATTGCCGCTATGTCTGCCGCCGCATCCGAGATTTTGTCTGCTGCAGATGCTACTTTCGAAATGCCAACAAGCGCTTCAGCGTCTTTCGCGTCTCTTGCGGCAATCATTGTTACCATCTCCAAGTGATAAGCCAACGTGTCTATTCGTTTCTCAAGTTCTAGGACATCTTCCGCCAAGTCTCTGTCGTTGAATAGGGCGGCTGAATAGGCCAAGTCAATCATGAGTTCAGAGAGGTCTTTTATTTCGCGGAGAAGTTCTCTGGCTGGTATAGGCTTGTACTCAATTTTTTCGAATGGAGGCATAGCGTTTTTGGCTCTCCACGCAAATATTGAAATAACAAATATTTTAACCCTTATCCTAAACGGCCAAGATTCCCGCCCACAGAATCAATGAGGCAAGCAGAGAAATAGTCGTTATGCTATCTGCAAGAGAGCTCTCAATGGGAATCTCAAAATTATCTGGATCTAAACCTCTATGATAAGTCAGAATTGCGACTGAATAAGAAATTATTATTATTAATGCCGCTGCAAGCACGTTAGCTGTGAACAGCAGAATTGTAAACTTTAATAGGTTCACTGGTTGCAGAGATCCCTGAATAATCAAGGCCAAAACTGCATATATGAAATACATGATTAGGGAGGCTGTCCAAGCGCCGTAAATTTCCGTTGAATGGTGTTTTATGGATGAGAATGATGGTTTTAATGTGCCAAGCGCAAGTTTCGTGGTTGCTGTTGAGCCTACTGTTGCCCCCACATCACCTATTGTGTCTATTAGTGCTGGATAAACGACGTAGACCGGATAGTTTCCGTAAAGTTCTTGCTTTCCACGTATCAGCTCGTCAACTTTGCCTAAAGTGGCGCCGGCAATGTTAACTATGAATGAGACTAAAACAAGCGTCAAAAAAGACTCCTTCAAAGTTTGGATAAATTCTGGTTTTCGCATACCTCTCATCAAAAGGAATATCGTTATCGTCAGTAAGGCTAGGCTTGGCATGGCCAGCACAAGCCAAGAGAAACTATGGGCAATGTGGAGGTTAAGCACAGAAACATATATGCAGGTTATAAGAAGGTCTGCCACTGTGGATTCAACGGGATACAAGATTATGTCCGGGTCTAAACCGTGTTTAAAAGAAAGGAAGGAAACAGTTAACGTTAACGGGGAAATAACAATTAAAGCCAAAGTCATAGTCGCCATAAACACGTTTATGAGGTTCAAAACGTCCCCGACGTATATTCCCTGGTAGATTCCTCTGAAAAGCGCCGCAATTAAACTCATCATAATGCTTGCTTCAAACGTTATAACTACAATCGCTTGGAAAAGCATTTGGAAGCTTCTCGTATTCCCGAAAAAACGTGGCTTAATTGTTCCAAGATGTAAAGCTGTGCTTAATCTTCCACAAAACAAGCCGCCGATAACTCCTCTAGCGCTTAAGATGGGTGGATAAATTACAACCGCCCATGGTGCTTTTTCAAAAAGCCCAGAATAATACGCAATTAATGTTCCTGCAACTATGCCAACAATGTTAAACGTGTAAGCAATCAATGACTGTTTTACTGCTGCATTAAAATTGAGCTTTATACTTGACATCATTGCCTGTCTCCCACGTGAAATGTTGAACAAAGAATTCCCAAAAAAGTTGTGCAGCACACCAGAAGCCGAATTTGTTTTGTTCTTGAATCTAAATAGAAACTTTTAGGGCTCAGTCTGGGCGGTTGACGATTGTTGTTTCCGCACTTGTCTATGCTGTTGGCTAGCTTCATCATCTTCGCCTTCTAGGTTTTCCCTGCTCTTTTCCATCCATGGGCACTCCTTCAACAGAGCCGCTTCAACAGCGCCCTCAGACTCCACTTCTTGTTTCGCTCCCAAACCTTTAAAGTGGTGGATAATCGCCTTAATTAATTTTTCACACAGCTGCAATTCATATTTCAAATTCATAACCGTTTTAATTACTAATCCTCTAAATTCCCACTACCTCAGCAGTTGGTGAAAAAGAGTTGTACGCGGTTTGGATAAAAATTGACGAAACTTTGCCTTGGATTGAATTAAAGGATGCGTACCCGACAAGAAGAGAAGCCCGAATAGCGGCAAAAGAGTTTCTTAAAAGTCTAAAAGTGAAGGTTGTCAGAGTCGAAGAAGAACGCAGACAAATGAAAACCGTAGTAACCATAAAACGCTAAAACAGTCGGCTATGCTTATTCTTGTTTTTCAGAGAGACGCATTTCCCGTTCTTTGTCTATTTTCTCCAACAATTTCTTTAGCGTCTGCATTTTCCTTTTTAATTCTTTCTCCGAAACCGTATAGCCCATAGGGCATAATTCATCTATTGCGAAGCCCTCGCCTTCCACGTAAACAACCGGATAAACACGGCATCCAAGCGGTCTTTTTTCATAAACACGGCATTTCTTATCCGCGCGACTATAAAAATAACACCACCCATCAACGTTTCTCAGACGGGGCACACCACCGCGTACAATCACGAACTCCTTTGTGCTATAGCCAACCGCCATCAACCTTTCAACATCTTCGCTTGAAAGCTCCATTTCAGTATTTTCGCAACATTTCCCACAATTCGAACATCGCATAAAACAATTCGCCCCCAAGGCTAAACGCAGGTCATGGCGCCGGGAGTGGGATTTGAACCCACGCGGCCCAGAAGGGCCACAGGCTCTCAAGGCCTGCGCGTTATCCACTCCGCCATCCCGGCTTAAACGTTATTTCCTAACATTCTTTTAGCCCTTAAATCTTTAGCCGAAGTGGCTATATATGGGAAATGTAAGTAGACTATTTCGATGGGCCGGTAGTCTAGCTCGGTTAGGACATCCGCTTGACGTGCGGAAGGTCACCGGTTCAAATCCGGTCCGGCCCACTTACGTTTGTCATATGAGTTGTTTACGTTAACGTTGTCAAGCGTTTTATTAGCAATTTTGCATGCTTTCTCGAGGAGAATCTGTTTTCATCATGCGCGGGTTGCTCTGTTTATTAAGTAAAAAATTGATGCTGCGGTGACTCCCATCAGCAGTCCGAAGCTCACGCATATTAGGAGAATCCGTGGCAAGTCTTGCCAGCCTTCGAAGTATATCCATAAGGCACCTATGCTGCCCGTTAATAGAGCGGAACACATGATTATGAATGCTAAGGCATCCTTGAACGTCATGATTCCAACTTTGCTTTTCATCCTTGCCCTAATCAGATGCCTCCACTGTCTAAGCCAAAGGATGACCGCCATGATTGTTAATGCTATCAGAAAAACGAAGGCTGCTGCTTCTGCCGCATCCATCGTTCCATCATGAAGATTATTGTTGACACGTAATATTAATTTTCAGTTGCGTATAGTCCAGCCTACTTGTTTTTCTGCTCAAATTATTTAAGTCGTGTTAGTCATTTATTCACAGAATGTTTGGAGGATGAGTATGGCGAAGCTGTTTGGCAGTTCTGGACTGCGCGGTCTAGTTAATGCGGATTTGACTCCTACTTTGGCTGTTCGAGTTGGCATGGCTGTCGGCACTTTCAATAAGGCTGGGAGGGTTTTTGTTGCTAGGGACACGCGGACTTCTGGTTTGATGCTGGAAAACGCTTTGGTTTCCGGCTTGTTGGCGTGTGGAGCCAAAGTCTGCTGTTTCGATGTTTTGCCGACGCCGGTTCTGGCGTATCTGACAGGTAGGCTTGGCGCTGATGCTGGTGTCATGATTACGGCTTCGCATAATCCCCCACAATATAACGGGATAAAAGTTTTCGACGGCAGCGGCATGGCGTACAACGAGAAAAGCCAAGGCGAAATTGAAAAAATCATTAAAGAGAGCAACTTCAAGCTGGCGAGATGGCAAGACGTAAGCAAGGCTGAACATGGCGACGAAGGCGGCGTGTACTTGGAAATGGTTCAAAAAAGTGTGCGGCTAAAAAAGAAATGGCGCGTGGCAGTTGATCCTGGATGCGGCGCAACCAGCCGCTTGGCGCCGGCAGTTTTCAAGAGCCTAAACTGTGATGTTATTGCTGTGAATGCTCAGCCTGACGGTTTCTTTCCGGCGCGTAGTTCAGAGCCTAACGCGGAGTCGCTTATGCCTTTGGCCAGAATTGTGAAAGCTTTGAAGGCGGATGTTGGAATAGCCTATGATGGCGACGGTGACAGAGCTGCTTTTATCGATGAGAAAGGCGGTTTTGTGGATTTTGACAGGGTTTTAGCCGCTTATGCTGCGTATATTATGAGGAAGAAGCGTGGCGAAACTGTTGTTACAAATGTTGAGGCTTCGATGTGCATTGAGAAAATGGTGGAGTCTTACGGTGGTAAAGTTGTTAGAACAAGAGTCGGAGACGTTTACGTTGCTGAAGCAGTTAAAAAATTTGACGCTGTTTTTGGCGGAGAACCTTGCGGAGCATGGATACATCCGCAGCATCATTATTGTCCAGATGGGATGCTCTCGTCGGCGCTTTTGCTGAAGGCGTTAGAAGACGAAAACAGAAGTCTTTCAGAATTTATCGCAGAAGTTCCCGCTTACAATGTTGTTAGAAAAAATGTTCCATGCAAAAGCATAGAGAAACATGCGGTTGTCAAAAAAGCTGGGAAGCTTTTGCAAGCCTCTTTTCCTAAATATAAAGAGTTTTCTGAGGTTGATGGCGCGCGTTTGGTTCTTGATGATGGGTGGGTTTTGGTTAGGGCTTCAGGCACTGAACCGCTTATCCGTTTAACAGTGGAGGGTGAATCTTTAAAAGTTGCCAACAAAATAATGGAAAAGGCTGCAAGCTTGGTGGAGAAGGTTGTGGAGGGTTATGTGAAATGAAAGCTGTGGTTTTGGCTGCTGGAGAAGGCATTAGACTTCAACCATTAACTTCAACTCGGCCTAAACATTTGTTAAGCGTCGGCGGAAAACCGATACTCGAGCACTGTTTAGAAACCGTTAAAACATGTGGAATAAGCGATGTTATAATCGTAGTTCATTATATGGCTGATTCTATCCGCAAATTTTTAGGCTCTGGAGAAAAGCTTGGGCTAAAAATAGAGTACGTAACGCAACCGTCCGTTTTAGGAACTGGAAACGCAGTTAGCGTTGTTGAGCCCTATGTGGGCGAGGATTTCTTGCTTGTTTACGGAGATTTACTCTTCACGCCCGAAGCCCTAAAAAAAGTTTTAGACTTGCATTTCGCAAAGAAGCCAGCGGCTTCTATGGCTGTTGTTCCCGTTGATTATCCAGAAAACTATGGCATAGTGGAGCTTGATGCTGAAGGACGCTTAAGGCGGATTGTTGAAAAGCCAAGTCGCGGAGAAGCACCTACAAACTTGGCTAATGCGGGACTTTATGTTTTTTCAACAGAAATTTTCGAGAAGGCAAAAAAGATAATTGCTTCTTCGAGAGGCGAATGGGAAATCACAGACGCTATTACTCTTTTGGCTGAAGAAGGAAAACCTGTTTTCGCCGTTGAAATTTCACAAAGCGACTGGTTTGATGTTGGTAAACCTTGGGATTTGCTTGAAGCAAACAGTTGGATGCTGGCTCGGATGGAACATAAAACGCTTGGCTGGATAGAAGAAGGCGCGCATATAATTGGGCCTGTAACGGTTGCTGAGACCGCGCGTATACGCTCCGGAGCCTACATTGAAGGGCCTGCATACATAGGTGAGAACAGTGACGTAGGGCCTAACTGTTATATACGCCCATTCACGAGCATCGGCAGAAAAGTGCGCGTTGGAAACGCGTGTGAAATAAAAAACAGCATACTCATGGACGGCGTGCATGTTGGGCATTTGTCCTATGTTGGCGACAGCATAATCGGCGAAAACTGCAATCTTGGTGCTGGAACTATAACGGCTAATTACCGTTTTGACGCTGGAACAGTGAAGGTGATGGTTAAAGGTAAGCTTGTTGACAGTGGCAGAAGAAAACTTGGTGCAATTTTAGGCGACAACGTTAAAACAGGGATAAACGCGCTTTTTATGCCGGGCGTAAAAATTGGAAACAACTGTTGGATTGGGCCAAATGTTGTTGTTCACCGTGATTTGCCGTCCGACACCGCAGTGTTCCTGAAACAGAGCTTGGAAGAAAGAAAACTGGGCTAGTTTATTTTTTGGTTATTTTATTATTATTGATGTTCCGCAGTATTCGCACTGCACTGATGTTTGTCCCTTGTAGATTTCTTTTGTGTAGGGTGCTCCACAGTGTGGACAGCGGACAACCTGTATTGTTGGGGCCTCTTTCACTGTTGTGCCTTTTATCGCCGCTATGTCTCTGTCGGCTTCTCCGCCTATAATATATTGGAAAAATCTTGTTATCACGTCGGCTTCCCAGTCTTTAACATCGAAGGGTGTTTCCTCAAGTCTGCGTTCTGGTTTAAAACGTATGTAAACGCCTGTCCAAGCGATTAACCCAACTCTTCCTTTCGAGATTTCCTGTAAAGCACCTATGGGCTGTTCTATTAGCACAGTGCGTTCTGTCTTCTTTTTCGTCGCTATGAAAAGCTTTTTTTCGAGAACAACTTCCTTTTTCCCTTCAAAAATGAACCTTTGGTTTGTAAAGTATAATGTCCCTTCGCATTTGTCCTTCGTCATGATTTTTCCTTCGATGGCGAGAACTGGGCTTTCTTCAGGCTTCAGCGGAAAACACGCGAAAGAGAAAAGTTCCACTGTTTTCTCGGCAATTTTCAAATCTCTATCTATGGCGTTTATGCTTCCCAAAAATTCATTCAGCGAAGCACCAATTCTGGATGTTTCAGAAGCAACTCGCGCCCTTAGAGTTGAGGCTTCCGCTGCAAGCCTACCCGCCGAAGCCCATCCGAGACCAACACCCCCGATGCCTATTCCCGTTCCCGCTCTAAGCCTTTGGGCTTCAGATTGAAGCGAGCGAATCTGCGCCGTTAAAGGTTGAACGTTGCTGTAGAAACTTTGTTTGATTGCTGGAGAAGCCTCCATCCATTTTTTATTTAGAATCTCTATGCTTTTTTCAAGATGTCCCATCGCCGCGTAACCGCGACCGCGGACAGTTGCAAGCCTGCTTGGAAGCGAAGCCATGGCGCTGTCAATGTAGGCTAACTTGTTTTCCACTTCGCTTATTGCTGAGGAAGCGCTTGCAAGGTCGGATTCTATGGCGCGAAGCCTCGCGTATAGTGCATCCCGCTCTCTGTCAACCTGCGCCATTCACAATCATCCAAAAGTATTCAAGAGCATACGCTTAATAACGCTTGTGCAGTTTAAATCCTAAAATATCTGTTCACATAATGATGTATTCCAGAGGAGGATGAAGCATTGTCAGTAGCGCAGAGGAAATTCTTCACAGAGGTTTCAGCTCTGGTTGACAAAACGGTTATTGTAATGACTACCGCAGGCAAAACTTACAGTGGGACTCTGGTAGGCATTAACCCAGACAATTTAAGCATATGTTTGGCAGACGCAAAAAACGAAGAAGGCAAAAAACTTCACAGAGTTTTTCTAAACGGAAACGTGGTTGCCCAAATATTAAGCGTGGAGAAACCCTTCGATTTGAAAGCGTTAGCCGACCGACTTGAAAGAGTTTTCCCAACCATGGTTAAATTGTATGAAGATAAAGGTTTCATCTGGGTTATGGACAAAGTTAAAGTAACCGAAAAAGGTGTTGTTGAAGGCTCCGGTCCAGCTGCTGAAAGAGTCCAAAAAGTTTACGAACAATTTGTTAGCGAAATTAAGGGCTAAACAAACCAGCGGAACTGTTCTTCCCTTTTCTTTTCTTCTTTAGCTGCTCTAATCCATCCGAATGACTCTAAAATCTTCGTGGTTTTTTCAGCCGCAACATCAAGCCTTGACAAGTCAACATTGAGGTTCAAATGTTTATTCAGCGTCGTCATCGCGTAACGCGCCGCGTTCGCGTCTGGATAAGTTCCCAGCGTTTCAACAAGCAGCGAAAAGCCCTTGAACCCTCTGAGACTTCCAAGCCCTATTAGGATTCCGGCAACGCCGAAAATGTTGCCAACCATTACTTTTGCGCCGAGATTCAATGCTTCTTTAAGGGTTTCCGTGTCTGAAGCCGCGCAATAGATTCCCGGAACATCTTTAACCTCTTCCTGTTTAAATCCTCCGACGGTTATGAGGAAGCGGCATTCGAGTTCTTCAACAATGTCCAATACGCGTCCGCACAATTCGTATTGCCCAAAGGTTGTTAAGGCTTGAGTGTTGCCGTACCATATAATTAAGTCTCGACTTCCGCCTTTGCCTTTGTAGTAGTACAACTCGTTTATTGGTGAGCGGGTTCCACCGTTTTCTGTTGTTACCGCTAGGTCTTGAAACGAGTTCGAGAAAATTTTGGCGAAGGGTTTCGCCTCTAACTCGTGGATTAAGTGCAAAGCCACTATGTTTGCCACGAAACCTATTCCTGGTAATCCCTCAATTAGAACTGGATTATTGAGTTTTGGTTTTTCTTCAATCTGAATCGTTAGCGCCATCGGTTTCTCCTCTTGCGCAGTAATAAAAAATGCAAGTGTTAATAATAAGCTTGCAGCTTGCCTTTTTTGGACTTTACATTTTATAAATGTGTTTAACTGATTTTGTTTAGAACTTTGATGAACTTCGAGGTTAAAGATAAAGACTTGCTTGCGCGAATTGGGAAGCTGCGAACAAAAAGCGGCACAGTGGAGACACCGCTTCTTTTTCCAGTTATAAACCCAGCCGTGCAGCCGATTCCGCCTAAAAAAATCCTAGAGGATTTTGGCTTCGAGGCGCTGATAACGAATGCTTACATACTTAAGAAACGCTTTAAAGATTTGCCGAAGGAAAAAGGTTTACATGGTTTTCTTGACTTTAAAGGAGCTATAATGACTGATTCTGGTGCATACCAAATACTCGTATATGGTGACGTCGAAGTCACTCCCGAAGAAATTGTGGATTACCAAGAGCAGATAGACACGGACATAGCCACAATACTTGATTGGCCGACTGGATGGAAATGCTCAAATGAATACGCAGAAAAAACGGTTAAAGAAACGCTGAAAAGAGCCAAGAAACTGTTCAAAATAAAAAAGCGTGAAGACATCCTCTGGGTTGGACCTGTTCAAGGCGGGCGCTATCTGGAACTTGTGGCTAAATCCGCATCCGAAATGGGTAAACTTCCATTTGACATACACGCGCTAGGCAGCCCAACAGAAGTTATGGAAAACTACCGTTTCGACGTTTTAGTGGACATGATTTTCGCCGCAAAAATGAACCTTCCAATTGAACGTCCATTCCACCTTTTCGGGGCTGGCCATCCGTTCATGTTTTCTTTGGCCGTGGCACTTGGATGCGACCTTTTCGATTCTGCTGCCTACGCGCTTTATGCACGTGAAAATCGTTACATGACCGAAACTGGAACCGCGAGACTTGAAGAGCTTAACTATTTTCCATGTTCATGTCCAAAATGTTCAAACAAAACTCCGAAAGAAGTTACGGAAATGCCGCAAAAAGAAAGACAAGTGTTCCTGGCAGAACATAACCTCTATGTTTGTCTTTCAGAAATCAAGCGAATAAAACAAGCAATAAGGGATGGCAGACTTTGGGAGCATCTGGAACTGCGTGCACATGGGCATCCCACCCTTTTACAAGCTTTAAAAAAACTGGAAAAGTATGCAGCTTTCATTGAAAAACACAGCCCAGCTGTGAAACGCAGCGGCCTCTTTTTCTTTAACTCTGTCGGCTTATGCCGCCCAGAAGTTGTTCGACATAGGATTAGGTTGAATGAAAGATACGTGCCTCCAAAAGAAGTGGATGTTCTCGTTCTGCTTCCGCAAACCAGCGCAAAACCTTTTCACAGGTCTGGTGAATATAAAAAGCTGATTAAAATTATTCGAAGCTTTTCTGTAGAGCATCAGTGCCGAATTCATTTTTGCTTTTATGAGGCGCCCTTTGGCATAGTCCCAATAGAGCTTGATGAAGTTTATCCTCTTTCTCAACATGAAACTGTTCTTCCACCGGACAGGGAAACCGCAGATTATGTGGCTACTCAAGTAGCGGAATACATAAACAGGAACAATTACAAGCTTGTCTTACTTGTCGGCGATGTTGAAAATTGGGGTACAAGCGTTCGAAACGCTTGTAGAACGGCTTGTAAAATTAAAGGCGTTATGTTCAAATATTTCAACTCAAATGAAGAGTTAATTGAGGAGTTGCAAAGGTTTTTAGTAAAAAAGCTGCAGAATGGCTAGGTTAGGCGGTTGCGTTGATCTACGTTGATTTGCATGTTCACACAACATATTCGCTTGATTCTTCTATACAACCCAAGGTTCTAGTTGATAGGCTTCATTCTGATTTACGCGTAAAGGCTGCTGCAGTAACCGATCACAACACAGTTAAGGGCTATTACAAAGTGCGGGAATTAGCCCACGTGTACCCGGATATTCTAGTTATTCCAGGTGTTGAAGTTGGAACGGTTAATGGTGATATTGTTCTTCTAGGTGTTGTGGAGGTTCCACCGCAGCCTTGGACTGTTGAAAGTGTTATTGATTTTGCACGGGAAAGGGGCGGTTTGGTCGTTGCCGCGCATCCCTATAGAGAGTTCGGTTTAGGCGACTTGGTGGGTAAATACCCTGTTGACGCTGTTGAAGTTTTGAACGGCAGCTGCTCCCGTCAGATTAATGCTTTAGCTGAAAAGCTGGCTAAAACGTTAGGTTTACCGGGTGTGGCTGGAAGTGACGCTCACAGAGTTGATGAACTTTTGACAGTTTACAATGAGGTTCAAGCCTCGGCTGATTTAGATGATGTTTTAAAAGCGATTAAAGGTGGTCGTTTGAGGGTTGTCCGTTCGGAAACGTCAATACATTTTTAAAAGAGCTGAGCGAATGTTTACTGCGTTAATGGTTGAAAAGAGATGAGTTCACTCGAGATAAAATTTCTGGGCGCAACCCGTGAAGTTGGCAGAGCCGCAATAGCTGTTAAAACTGAAAAGACGCAGGTTTTGTTAGACTATGGTGTGATGCTGAACCATGAGCCAGGTTTTCCGATGCATGTTCCCCCAAAAGATGTTGATGCCATAATTTTAGGACACAGCCACCTTGACCATTCAGGAGCAGTTCCAGTGTTCTTTATTCAAGGAAAAAAGCCAGTTTACGCAAACAAGCTGACAGCGGAATTAAGCCAACTCCTAATTTCAGACTTTATTCACCTTTCAAGCTATTATCTTCCATACGAGTATCTTGAACTGCGCGCCATGATGCGAAGCGTTAAACACGTGGATTTTGGAGTTAAAGAAACAATAGGCGACATGACGCTTGAACTTCACAATGCTGGACACATTCCAGGAAGCGCCCAAGTGCTTATTGAGGCTGATGGGCGAAGAATCCTTTACACTGGAGACTTCAACATTCTGGACACGAGACTTCTGGAAGGCGCAAAAATGGATTACGGCGACTTGGATGCCGTGATAATTGAAAGCACTTACGCCAACGAAGACCATCCAGAACGTATGGAACTCGAAAAACGCTTCGTGGAGGATGTTACTGACGTAGTGGAAAAAGGAGGCACTGTGCTTGTGCCCGCCTTCAGCATTGGGCGATCTCAAGAAATCATTTGCATTCTTGCAGCTCACCACTTTGAGCATCCAGTGTATCTTGACGGAATGGCGCGGGAAGCAAGCCGAGTGATGATGAACTATGCACGGTTTTTGAGAGACCCGAAACTTTTCATGGACGCCGTGCATTCTGTTAATTGGGTTGAAGGCTGGCGGGACCGCAGAAAAGCGACTAAAATGCCGTGCGTTATAGTGTCGCCGGCTGGAATGCTTAAAGGTGGACCAGCCATGTTCTACATTTCAAAGGTTGGGAAAAAAGCGAACAACGCTGTTTTCCTTGTCAGTTATCAGATTCCGGGCACGCCGGGACGGGAGCTTTTGGAGAAGGGCATGTGTGTTATTGATGGGAAAATGCGTAAGATTAAGGCAAACGTTAAACATTTCGACTTTTCCTCGCATTGCGGCGCTAAAGAGCTTAAGGAGGCCGTCAGAAAGATTGATGGCAAAGCAAAGGTATACGTGGTTCACGGCGCCGAGGGAAACTGTGACCTTCTTGCAAAATGGGTGAAAGAAGAGGCTGGGTTGGAGGCGGCTGCTCCGAAGCCGGGAGACACGTTTAAGGTTTAGTGTAGCAGAATGAAAGTTGGAATTTTACGCGTTGGAAAAGTGGATTCAAACGTGCTGGAAAGGGTTTGCGAAAATTTGAGGATAACTTTTCCAGAGGCTGAATTCAACCTGACGCCAAAACGGTTAGCTGTGCCTGAAGAAGCGTTTGACAAACTGCGGAGCCAATACTGCTCAGACATTCTCTTGAATGCCATACGTAGCTATGCAGAAAAGGCGAGAACTCTAAACCGTGTTTTAGGCGTCGTTGACGTTGACATTTTTGTTCCCGGCTTAAACTTTGTTTTCGGAGAAGCAGATTGTCCAGGTAAGGCTGCTTTAATATCTTTATGGAGGCTTAAACCCGAGTTTTATGGTTTGCCTTGCAACATGGAAGTTTTTGTGGATAGAAGCACGAAAGAGGCTGTGCATGAGCTTGGGCACACTTTGGGTTTGGAGCATTGCGTTAACCCGTTCTGTGTTATGTATTTTTCCAATTCCATTTTCGAAACTGACAGGAAGAAAAGTTTATTCTGTAACAAGTGCTATGTGAAGGTTCAGACGTTTATGGAAGCCTTTGGTGAAAAATGTTGAATCAACATTTCAAGGCAGAGCTTATCCATCTTGCGCCAGTATTAGCCAGTCTAGTTTTCGGCATTGTCTGCGCGTTTCTTTTAGCAATATCGCCGATAGAGCTTTATCGTGTCACACCTTTTCCTGAAGAACCAGTCGGTTCGGTTGGCAACGCGTTTTATTTTGTCGTTTTAGTCGGCGCTGGCGCTTTCCTGTTGTTTTTTCTTTTGAAAAAGCGGAGTCTTAAGCTCATTGTTTTTGTAACTGGCTTTGCTTTGACTACCGCTGTTTTTATGCTTTCGCTTATCTACTTGTTTGCAGTTTTTATGCTTGTTAACCTGCAATCGCTAGAACTACTGATTACGTTGTCGGCTGCGCTAACCATTTTAGCCGTATACACGATTTTTAAAACACGAAACAAAGCTGCCGACTTTGTGGTTCTCTTGGTTGGAGGCGGCTTAGGCACGTTTCTAGGCGCGTCTATCCCAACTTTAAGCACGGTTCTAATTTTGTGTTTTTTGGCCGTTTACGATGCTTTTGCCGTTTATCGTGGTCCAGTTGGCAAAATCGCGCGTGTTGGTCTTGACAAGTTTCGCGGTTTAAGCTTCTCTTTCCGTGATATTCAAATGGGTTTAGGCGATTTAACGTTTTATTCCATGCTCGCGGGGCACATGTTCTTGAACTTTGGCGTTTTCGCTTGTTTTGCCTCTGTTATCGGCGTCTTGTTGGGGTGTTTCTTGGCGTTTAGAATGCTTGAACGTGGCGGAATTTTTCCCGGGCTTCCTTTTCCAACATTTTTGGGTTTGGGTTTAGGTTTTCTCGTTTACTGGTTGACCATTTAGAAACACAGTTATAATTTGTTGATGTTATACGATTTTTGACAAGGCAGCGTCCTTATGCGTATGGGGCGAAGATGGAAAAGGTATGCCGAAACCAAAGAAGCAGAGCATGGTTACAACTACCTCGAAAATAAAGAAAAAACAGAGGGATGAACTTCTCGCGTCATTTGGCGTTAGAGAGTTTTTCGTTGAAGGCAATATAACCATTGACAAACGAACATGCAAAGGCGTTGAATGCAAACTCTGCATAAAGGCGTGCCCGACAAACGCGCTTTTCTGGCGAACAGGCGAAGTTGGCATAGTTGAAGAGCTTTGCGTTTACTGCGGTGCATGTGTTTTGAACTGCATAGTTGACAACTGCATAATTGTAGTGCGTAAAAGGGAGAATGGCGAAACAGAGACGTTCAGCAAGCCTAAAGCTTTCATAATGCTGGCGCACAGCATAAGCGCCAAAAAACGTCACGAAAGAGTTAAGGCAGCATTTCCGACGCTGGAACGGATACTGAAGATGTAAGTGACCATAAACTTTTCAGTTTGTATGCCATTTTTCTTGTAGGAATTTTGGTATGTCAGACGAGTCTTTCGGTCCGATGAGGACTTGCCATCTGGTTAGTTCTTCTATTTCGCGGCTTAAACGTGCCGCTTTCCCAGGGATTATCAACTTTCTATGCTTCACTCTGCTTTCTATTCCAGACTTCTTTAATGCTTCAGCCACTTTTTCAGCAGTCAATTTTCTCCCAGCAACCGCGCTGTCCACAGCTATTCCTGTCGTGTCCACCACAAGCAAATAGGCGTTTATTTTTGCGGACTCAATGTCTGAAGCTACTGTGTAGTAGGTTAATGCAAAGTTTGCCGTGAACATCACGGGTGAGTTTTCGTCTGGAGCGCCAAAGGTCTTCAAACCCGGCTGGACGGCGGATGGCTTCCGCGGGTCTGTATAAATGTTCTGCCGAAGTATCATGTTTGGCAGAAGCGTCCACCCGTCTAGGCTATGCATTATGAGAATGTCTGCGAAGCGCACGATAAGCATAGCTGCTAAATAAGCCTCTCGCCACTTCACAATTTCCTCTGCTGTTCCCGCGCTGTCAAACCAAACAGTCATAGGCACGCCGATTAATGGAAAACCAAAAAGCTCGTCGCCTCTTTTGCATGCGCATCTTCGAATTATAGCAAAATTGTTAAGCGTATCAGCTAACCCATCGCCTGGAACTGTTCCTGGGTCCAGCAAGATGTCTTCAACGTCGTTTTTGAGAAGGCTTTCAACTAGATTTCTTAAAAGTTTTAAGTTGTTCGGCGCGAAGACTGCAAGCGGGCAGTCATAACGTTTTGCAAGCTTCGCTGTTGTCTCCCAATTGTCTTTCGTCGCGGCATACACTAGAGGCTTCGCTGTTGATGCCGCCTTTAAGCCTGCCTCCAAGACTTTCGGGTTAAACGAGCAGAGTATCAGCGGCAAATTGGTGTTTTCAGCGACCATTTTTGTTGTTGTCGCGAACTTTTCTGGGTTATTTGATGTGGAGCGGACTGCAATCATGTCAAGCTTCAGAACTTGTCCGATATACCAAAAGTGAAGCTCTTCTGTTTTCTTTATCCTTTCTATAACAATGTTTTTTGGCATTTCGTCGGTTACATCTACTGCTATGGCTGTCGGGTTAAAGTATGCAAGCTCGTGGCGGTACATCACAAGTTTTCCGCCGACTTTCACCGCGTTCTCTCCGACGCCTATAACAACCTCTTTCACGGCGGGTTTAAGCATCTTCTTCAAACGTTTATACGCTTCTGCGAATTCGCTGCTTGAAAGCGGCATGCACTTTTCTATTGAGGCTTCACGGTTAACCACTTTAACTGCGAAAGCCATGCAGTTTCTTTCGCCGCATTCTCCACAGTTAGTTTTAGGCAAAAGCCCGTAGACATCCAAAGGGCTTAACTCTTTCACCCTAGTTTAGCCTCCGTCTTCGCCATAAACTTTCATGGAAACCCATTCAGCAATCCTTTCAGCGTTCACGTTCACAACGCTGGTTTTCGTTAACTGGCGTACAACATCATTCACCGCCTTTACTGCGGCAGGGTGCATCATCATAAACAAGTCTACGCCCGCCAACAGAAGCGTCAAAGCCGTAACAACCTCCCATAGTGGACCACGAAGCTCGCGTGGTTCCCATTCTGGAGCCATTTTCATCCATGCTTCTCTGGCTGCCCAAGCGTTTGTTGTTCCAGACGACATCGGATGCGCCAGTTCCAAGTCACCAGTTAAGGCTTCTAGCCGCGCCCTCTCCATGGTTGTAAAAGCGTATTCCAGACCATAGCCAAGCGCCGCCGTCGTCAAGTCCATAACAATATCTTCTCTTGGCAAGTGATTGTAGAGTCTGCGGTTAAGTTCCCTCGCCATATTCAAATCCATAGGTGTAAAAGACAAGGCAACATGTCCATTCTTTTTGATGAACTTCGCGCATCTTTCAACATCCATATCACGCGTTATAGAGCTTATCAGGAACCTTTCACCGGCAAAGGCTTCAGCGACCGCTTGAAAAACATTCATGTCCTTAACAGGGTCGCCGCATCCTCCAATTATTAATGGCACTTTTACTGCTTGTGCGACTTCCTCAACGGTTTTAACCGCTTCTTTCGGCGTAGCGTCTTTTATGAGTGGGTCAACGCTGATTAGGTGAACCGTTACAATGTCCGCGCTGAATTTTTCAACCGCCAGTTTAGCCCAAGCCGCGGGGTCGCCCATAACCTCTTTGACGTGCATTTTAACTGCTTTCGGAAGAGGAACCTCCATGTCAAAAACGTCGATGGCTACAACTGGCGGATGAGGCGTGGCGCCTTCAAAAGTGTAAAAAGCCGGGGTTTTTTCTCCGCCGATAATCACGGTTTTCCCGCGGGTTCCGCCCTCGCTTTTTGTTGCTCCAAGCTTAACTTCAACAACCTTGCCCGGATAGGCTTCAACTGGCGGAACAAATTCTGGCAAACCGATTTTCCCTTATCCTACCCTCTCTAAAAGCGCAGCAAAAATTAACGGCAAAACGACAGTGGCGTCTGCCTCTATCGTCGTCATCTTGGCTTTTTCCCTTATTTTCCCCCATGAAACAGCTTCTCTAGGCCTTGCGCCTGACAGGCTGCCGTCATACTCAACAGCTGTGGTCACGTAAACCGCATAATCCAGTCCACGTTTGAAAAGATTCCACCATAAAACGTGATGTTTTGATATGCCTCCGCCAACTATAAGAGCTCCGGACTTTTTCGCCGACCAAACCGTGTCGCTTAACAGTTTCTCATCTTTTAACACGTTCACTTTCAAATCGTGGTCTTGGCTGAACTGCCACAGTTGATAGCCGACAGCACCGTCTGTTATGCCAGGCACGATTACGGGTATGCCGTTTTTCCAACACCAATATAATAAGGAGTTTTCGTTCAGTCTTTTTCCAATCTCCCAGCAAAGCTCATAAGTTGCCAGCTCCCGTTTTCCTTCAGAGTAAATTTCGTTCAAGAACTGAATCATTTTTTCTTCGATGATTTCTCCGTATGACTCGTTTGGCACCAGGATGTTTCCAATTCTGCTTATGCCTTTTTTGTGCAGTTGGCTGTCGTCCATGAAAAAGTCGCCTTGGTAATAATCGCGGTAGCATCTTGCCAAATCATGGTCTAAAGTGCCGCATGTTGTAACAACTAGGCTGAACCATTTTCGTTTCAGCATTTCCCTTATTATGCCTCTTGTTCCCGTGGCGATGATGCATGCAGGAAAAGAGAGGAATTTGAGCGCTTCTTTGTCCTTCAGCATCGCTTCGAGTATGTCAACGCCGACGGAGAGGTTTTTGGCTGTGAACCCTCCGCTTTCCCTCATTTGCTTTACGATTTCATCTGCGGTTTTGCCCTTCTTAATTTCGAAGTCTTTCACTTTTTCCATAACATACGCCGAAGCCTATTCTAAACCCTTAAACATCCAAGACAAGTCTGGGATTTTCTCTCTTTTGTCAATTTTCTCCGCTAAAGCATGGACAACTATGGGTAGGGCTATTGTGGCGTCGCAGTAACACTGAACGTTTCTTCCTTCTTTTGACTCTTTACCCCAGCTTATGGCTTCCTCAAAAGTGCATCCTGAAAGTCCACCCCAATGAGGCGCGTCTGCCGTAATTTGAATGGCATATTTATGCGGGTAAAATCTTTCGTATTTCCTTGACTCGGTAAGACTTCTGCCCACAGACGTTAGCTGGATGAAGTCTTTCGGCACTCCACCGCCTATATATACCACTGCACTGTTTGGTGCTGCTTTAGCCTTTATGTCCACAAGTTGCTCGAAATCTTTCATTTGGTCGATGGTTATGTCAAAATTAGCGTCAAGTTTCCTGTTCAATAGATAGGCGATGCCGTAACCGCTGTCAACTATAGCTGGGCAAAAAACTGGTACCTTGTTCTCGTAGGCTGTGGCTGTTATGCTTTTTATTCCCATTTGCGAAAGTTCTTTTCCAAAAAGGTGCAGAAAATCCGCCGAAGAATATTTACGGTTTGGATTCAGCTTTTTCATGAAACTTGCAATGAGACTTTCCATCTGCCTATACTCAAGCTCGTCTGCGAAAACATCGTAGAACCTGTCTATTTTGTGCTCCAAAAGTGCGTAATCATCAACCATGTGGTGTCCTTGCCAGTAAGTGCCTCCCATAGCCTCCAAAATGTCTTCAGAAATATTTGCGCCAGTTGAGACTATGGCGTCTATGAAACGGTGTTCAATAAGCCAGTTAACAATTTTCCACTGTCCCGTCGTGCTCATTGAACCGGCGTACCCAAAAAACACCACAACGTCGTCTTTAAGCATTTCTTCCCAGACTTCGACGATTTCGCCAAGTTTTCTGCCTTGAAAACCTGTTTTAGCCATTTCTGCGAGTAATTCCGAGATTTTTTTTGGAACGCTAACTTCTATCGGCTCAAGCTTCTCTTTAAAGAACGGAGTTTGTCTTTTCTCCCTTATCACCGATTTTTCAACTCCACATTTTAGAGTGTTTATTTTTCGAAAGCTCACTTTTAAATTTTTAGTTTTTCGCTAAAAGTGTAAAGGTCTCATACACTGTTCCAAACAAAAGTTTTCGGCATCGCTACTGCAATTGCAAAGGCACCTATCCAACCAGCACAGTCATTTTTAGGTTTCCTCTAGAGAAACAAGTCTTTTTCTCTTGGCCTTACAAGCTCGGTTGCTCTTGCCTCGTCAGACTTTATGAACTTATAACCTCGAATTATGGCTGCTGGAACACCCTCATCCGCTTGTCCTATTACAAGTTCAGCCGCTGAAGAAAGTTCATCCGCAACGGCTGTTTGCTTAACACGCAAAACATACCCAAACAAGTCCTTTTCGCCTCTACGGTCTCTAATCGGTTTAATGCCTGAAACTCCAACGGCAACGTTTATTTCGCCTTCCCTCAAAGGGCGACCGTGCGTGTCAGAAATTATAACTGCCACGTCACAGCCTGTCAACCGTTTTATTTCAAGCCTAATTTTCTCGGCGGAAACATCAGGGTTTTCAGGAAGCAAAGCCACAATCCTTTCTCCAGGCACGTTTGACTTGTCAACTCCAGAGTTTGCACAAACAAAACCATGCTTTGTCTCCGTGATTATCTTGCCTTCAGCCATGCGCCGAATGCTTTTTGCCTCTCTTAAGACGACTTCAACCATCGCTGGGTCTTTATCGTAAAGTTCCGCCACTGTTTTAGCGAATTGAGACGGCGTGACTTCATCAAGGTTCACGATGCGCCCTTCAGCGCGGGAAACAACAACATGCGTAACCACTATCACGTCGCCATCCTGAATCGGCGTTCCCTGTTTTTCTGCGGCTTTGCATATGAATTCAGCTAGGTTATCTCCAGCTTTTATGATTGGCAAGCCTTCGACTCCAATTATCTGAATTATGCTCATTAAAGTTGCACCATAAACGCGTTATATGATAGGCGCCTCTTTATAATTTCGTTTTTTCACCGTTAAGCAAATTCAAAAATTTTTCGAAATGCAAAATTTTAATCTCCAACACGCCATAACTAGTGCAAGATGATACGATGAAAATACTGCACGAGTTTGTTCCTACACGCAAGTTTCTAAAATTCGCCGAAGCAGTCGAAGACCTTGTCGACGGGTGGAACATAACCGACAGTGCCGCTGGAATACCCGCGCCAAGCGGCACAGCTGTTGGTTGCGTGCTAAAAACCAAATATCCCGATAAGACAGTCATACCAATATTTGTACTCAATTATAAAAGCTCAGTTGAAGCTGGAGGCTTAGCTTTAGCTGCAGATGCTGTAGGCCTTGACGGCCTTGTGTTAACCATGGGTGACATGCCAAAATATGGTGAACCAATAAAAATGCTGAACTCCTCGGAAGAAGCGCGGGATTTTCTGCGAACAGTGATACGCTTGAAAAACCTTAAACTGGGATGTTTGCTTACAGCGCGCCGTCCAATTGAAGAGCTAACGAAACGTGCAAGAGACCCGTGGGACTTCGTGTTCTTCATGAGACTTGAAGATGAGTCTTTCCCAAAACTTGAGCAGTTGGCCAAGGAATGCAGACGTTTAAACAAGCCACTCTATACATATTTCCTTGTTGGGACATCCAAAAACGCGGAGATGATAAAAATGATCGGTTGGCCGATTGCGGCGACTATGAACCGTGTGGAATCAGTCGTGGCGACGCTTGATGGGCTTGTTGACGGTGTAATTGCAACTTGCGCTGGAGATTATGAAGGCGACAAGGAAATGCTGAAAAGACTTCAAAAATTTAGATAATGATGAAACTTCAACGCTTATAATCTGTTTGGCTACGTGTAAGCTTATGAAGAAAATTGTTGCTCTTGGAGGCGGCGTCGGCGCGGCAAAACTTGTACGTGGCCTAGCAAAAGTTTTGCCATCAGAAAACCTCACGGTAATTGTCAATGTTGGCGACGACATAGACCTCTATGGGCTTCACATAAGCCCTGACCTCGACATAATAATGTACACTTTGGCTGGCGTCGTAGACGAAACGAAAGGCTGGGGTATTGCAGATGACACTTTTAACTGCCTTGAAACGCTTGGGAAACTTGGATTTGAAACTTGGTTTAAAATCGGCGACAGAGACTTGGCAGTGCACATTGCGCGAACCAAAATGCTGAAAGAAGGCATGAAGCTTTCTCAGGCAACACAACGGCTTTGCAGAATGTTTGGGATTAAAACTAAAGTTTTGCCGATGAGCGACAATCCGGTGCAAACAAAAATTCAAACAGCAGAAGGCTTGTTTTTAGATTTTCAGGAATATTTCGTTAAACGCGGAACAATGGACACTGTTGCTAGCGTGATTTTCGAAGGAGCGGATAAGGCTGAACCTACAAACGGCGTAATCGAAGAAATAAGGCAAGCTGAACGTGTCATCATTTGCCCAAGCAACCCTATTTTGAGCATAGCGCCAATACTTGCAATTAAAAAAATCAGGAACACCTTGGAAACTGTTGATGCGCCAATAATCGGTGTAAGCCCAATAGTTGGAGGAAAAGCGCTTAAAGGACCAGCTGACAGAGTTATGACTAGTCTAGGTTTTGAGTCGTCAGCGTATGGTGTGGCAAAGTTTTACGGGAACATGCTTAAACGCTTTATAATTGATGAAGTTGACAAAGAGCAGAAGAAGCGCATAGAAGCGCTTGGAGTGAAGGTTACAGTGGCAAACACTGTTATGCGAAACCTAGATGATTCGGTGCGCTTGGCAAAAATTGTCGTGGATGCAGAATAGTTTTTGTAATTTAGATTTCGCGGATTTCACAGTGTAGTTTCTTTATGATTTCTTCGGCCTTTGCGGGCTCAACTTTTAAAGTGTAAAGTTTTCTCGAAGTTCGAAGCTTCAGCTTAACTGCATCTTTCAACCTTTTCACTGCACAGTAGTCTGCTCTTTCGCTGATTTCAACGAATTTATCTACGTCAAATATTTCCGATGGCACAATTGCATCTCCGAACAGATGCTTCTTAATTAATCTGATTTTTATCTGTTTTGGTTGTCTGTTTCTTTTTCATTTTGTTACAGAATCTGATAAGCTCTTTTCTTGTGGGGTGTTTTCCTTCAGGGTTTGAGATGTAGTAAGCGGCAACGGCGTTTGCCAAAGTAAGCCTAGCCTCGTCTGACAGTTTGTAAAGACTTCCCAAAATGTTTCCTGCGTTCCAAGAGTCACCTGCACCAGTCGCCCTTAAAGCTTGAACTTGAAAGGCTGGAACAATGGTTTCACTGTTTTTTGTGAAGGTTGCCGAAAAGCTTGTCGTATGCAAGTCAATTCTGGCTGATAAACGTGAAGCTAAAAGTTTCGCGGAATGCCTTGCTAAATTCTCAAATCCTCGTTTTTGTTTAGTTTTTCCAATTTCGTCGTCTAAAAGCGAAGCGTAAAACACTGCCTCGTTCTCGTTTAGGCTTAAAATGTCAACTATTTTATCTTGTAGGACTTTCTGCATCAGCTTTGTAGCTTTTTCCCTATTAGGGGTTGGGTCAGCCGTGTCATAGTATGTTTTGCCTTTTCCCTTCATTTTTGCGTGGTGAAAGACTGTTTGAGCTAGTTCTGTTCCGAATCTTCTTGTTCCGGCCCAGTTGAAAACGCATACACAATCAGCTTTTTCGATGACTTCAAAGTCTGCGCTGTTTAAGTTTTCTGGCCCAAAATCTGATAAAGAGCCTACATCTCTCAGCATGATGTTGGTTTTCCCATTTTTTGTATTAAATTCCAAGGCTGTTGTTATTGACGGCTTTTGCAGAATTTTCACGTGGGAAAGATTGATTTTCGGTGACTTCACGTAGAGTTTAAGCAGTTTTACTCCAAGCCTGTCTGTGCATGCTATTATGGTGACTTTTGCGTCTAGACTTGCCAGTGCTGAAGCAGTGTTCACAGCATTTCCACCTCTAAAATCTGTTTGGGATATGCCGTCGATGCTTCCGCCTTTTCTTTCGGCCACTTCAGCAACCATTCTTGAGAAGACGCTTGGATTACAGTTTAGACTTATGAATCTGTCAAGGAAAAAGTCTGGCATTACCACGATGTTAACGTCCTCATTGCTGCTTCTCAAAAACTCTTTAACTTCTTCAAGATGCGCTTCAAGCAATCTTTACACTCGTCCAAACACTTATTTCTTACGCCCAAGCGAGAATTAACCTTTTTTGGCGGTTTTGCATTATCCCATTAGAAAACTTATTAGTGCCCATATAACGTCGCCGTAAATCAACGCGATGACAAGCCCAGCAGTCATGAATATGAGCATTGGCAAGCCCGGCGTGGCCCAAACCAAGTCTTGGATTTCGCCTTTCTCCACTGCATTCTCTAATCTTTCAACTATGGCGTTTCTGCCCTCGTCTTTGGGCATTAATACGAGTTTTCTTTTAGTGACGTTTTCTTTCTTCTCCAAGTCTTCAAGCGGGTAAAGGTGCCATTTCTCCTTAAGCCTTTTTACTGAAACCTTGTACCCTGTAACTAGAACAATCAGTTTCTTGCTGAACGCCTCTGTGTTCTGTTCTCCTTCAAAAAGCGCTCTGCCTGTTCTCCGTCGCCACGTTAAGTTACGAATTAAAAGGTAGATGGCGGTTAAAGCCGCGAGCAAGACAGAATTGCTGAAAACTGTTAATGGGAAAAAAACATTCATTATCGGCGAAGCTTGACTGGAAAGCGGCGCCAAAAGCTCTTGCGGGTAAAATGGAAGCGCCAAAGCCAAGCACATTAACGCTTTTGCGTCTGCGCCTCCAAACCCTCCTGCATAAAAGAGTATCACCGCGAAGGCTGCAGTTAAGCCGAAGCATAAGCCAAAAAATGGCAAGGCGGAAAAATCGAATAGGAAAAGCTCGGCGAAAGTTAATGCGAAAGCTGGCGGCGCGAAAAGAACCCAAACGTTGTTGCTTACCTCGCGGGTTTTATGGTCGCTCCAAGAAGCATAAATAAAGAAAATAAGCGTCAAACACACTTTTGCAGCCTCGATGAGCGCTTGTGTTTCCTGCATGCTTGAAATCACCGTTTCGTTTATGGCGTATCTTATGGCGATTCTCTGCTTTTAACACTAATTGAAAAATGCGGGCAAGACGCTGATTGGTTCAAAGCTCAAAAGTTGATGTGCTTGATGAATTGGAGAATGTTGGAGATTAGCTAGTAGGCGCCTTTTTGTTAAACTCTATTGCGGTTCCGGTTTTTGGAACTATTTTGAAGTAGTATGTTGTTCCATTTTCCCAGTTGTATGTTAATGTTAGGCTTTTAACTTCGCCTGCTGGAAGCGGTATTTGAAGCGCCGTTGTTGTCATGTCTTGAAGGTTTGCTGTTGATGTTCCCACGTAGATTTTGAGCAGTTCCGTGTCGGTTGTTCCAGAGTTTCCAACGTCAATATCTATCTTTTTAGTTCCGTTGTCATCATAAAATCTCACGTTTGCGTCGTAAAGCATTACACCTGCGCTTTGTCCAGCGCTGCTCATGTAAGTCATTATCCACGCGTATGTTACAACTATGGCGGCTACGGCGATTACGATCAGCAAGAGTGTAGCGAGTATGGGAGATATACCCTTTCTAGATTTTAACACGGTTTTGGCGTTCATAGCGTCACCCTTTTACTAGTGTATGAAATCTGAAGATTACTTATTTAACTTGTATGAACTCCAAATCCACATTCCAAATAAACTCTCATGCACACGCTTTAACTCTCCGAGCTCACAGTTATCACTGGTGGATACTCAACGACAACCCATAAGCCAGTCGGAATGCCTTTATCGGACGTTGTGTAAATTGGCGTTGTGCCGAAGTTTACCACTGCACCGTACCAGCACACATCCAACGCGTATGTAAAACTGACTGGAGCGTTAAGATCCTCGGCAATCGGAAGCAGTTCAAATGTTCCAGAAGCATAAACGCTTAAGGCGCCAGTGGGTTTTCCAGCTATCTGGTCAAAGCGGTAAAGCATTTGGTTTGCCTCGGTTGTGAATATTATTCCGAACCCTTTGTCTGCCGTAAAGTTAATTTGTGTCCAATGGTGTTGCCAGACGCCGGACATGTTGTAGAATAAGCCCTCACTTGTTGAAACTATTGGGTAGTTGTCTGCTGTTCCGTTTTCCGTTAACGCCGTGACAGCATAAGTGTAGCTGCAATAAATGCTGAACCTGTAATTGTTATGCACAGAGTATGTGGGATCCGTCGGCGAAGAATAACTGTTCGACGTATAGTGTCCTTGATTAGTTGAGCCAGTAGCGTAGTAAAACCTAACTGTGCCGCTTGGTATTATCATTAGGACGTATTCTGTATTCGGGGACAATGTTGGTGACGACGTGAAGGTTGCTGTCCACCATTGAGCAGTTGAACTTACAGATATGGCGCTTGTCGTTGCTATAATCTTCATGTCGCTGTGCCTTACAATCAAACATTTAACATTAACCGTTCCCGAGTCGCTTCTGCCGCGGAAAGATATGCTATTCGCAATCACTGGGGATAACGGGGAAGTGAAGAGGCTGCCGTACATGTAATTTTGGCTAACGCTAACGTAACTTGAGCCTGCGGTGTTATAACCGAAAATTCCAGTCATAGAAGTGGTTGCGCTTACTGGGCAAATGTCAGTGATGGTTCTCTGTCTGCCTGTTGAGTCCAGAAATATTAGGCGTTGCTGATAAGTGTAGTATGTGGCGTTTGCTGGCAAGGTTAAAACTATATGCGTGTAAAAGTTCGGGCAACCAGTGACTCCGCCAGAATATTCTGATTCGCCGTGTATAACGTCTCGAACTACGCCGTTGTATATAGCGTAAGACCACTCTGGGTCTGTAGTATCATACCTACCATTTATGCGTAGCAAATTTGCAGTAGTTGTCAAGTCTCCTGTTGTTGATGTAATTGTGAAACCTGTTGATGATAGTTGAATTGTGAGCAGTCCATTGCTGAAAGTTCTGGTGTTGGTGTCATCATTAAAGTAGCGGTTTGTGTATGCCCATGATGTTTGGGTTGCCGAGTCGCTTCCGTTCCACCATATTGTAACTTTCGTCACGTTCGGGTTTGCAAGGAATACCAGCATGTTTCGGCCACTGAAAATGCTTTCTTTGTTAGCCAAGCCCAACGGAATCATGTAATCCGAAGCCCAATCCTCAACTTGGAAAGGCACTTCTTGGTCTACACCGTTTATGGTCTGGTTTACGCGTATCGACCTTACCGGTATTGGCGGTATAGGTTTAGCTTGTGTTGTCAACTGAAGGCTTTGTCCAAGCCACCGCATTGTACCATTTTGTAACAGTTCAATTACTATCGTTGCGTTATGTGTTGACAGGTTAAGCTCTTTTTTAACAGTCACATAATCCACGTACGCGTGTTCTTGGTTGTCAATTCCGACGGCGGCCCATCGAATTTTGAAGTTCGATATGAAATATTGGCTGTCCGTGACTCTTTCTTGATAGTGAAGCCACTGTTTTTCGTTTATAGGAAGGGTTGACCCCAAATCAGCAACTGTTATCCAAGCGGTTCCATTATAATATTGAAGCAGAAATTCGCCCGCGCTGCATCCATCATCCATATACCAGAAATCCACGTAAACTGAAGCTGCATCTGTGCAATTGAGGTCGCTGGTTGTCAAGTCTCCGGATGCGCCTGAACCTGCGCCGTCAAAATCCGCTGAATAACTTCCATTATATTTTTGGTTGTCTTCTTTGTTCCAGTTTCCAGTTGCCGTCCACCCAGTTGGCGGCCAGCTGCCTTCGAAGGATTCTTGGTCGATTAGAGTTGCGTTTGGGTTCCATGTTAATGCGCACGTGTATCTGCTGAATGATGCAGCAACGGCTATCAAGCCTCTGTTGTCTTCCACTTGGACAATGTACGAGTATGGGTCTATTTCAGACAAAGCTGGATCCGTCATGTCAATCGTGTATATGCCGTCCGAAGAAACCTGTATGTTCGTGCTATAGCTTGGGCTGGCAGTTATCCATGACGAGTTGCTGTCAATGTATCGGTAAAATTTGAAGTTTTGTTTCCCAAGATTAAGAAGCGGTATATCGTCATTGTCTACGGTCACTTTAAACTGCGCTTGAGTTTCTGAAACGCTTGTTACGTTAACTTTTAACGAGCATGAAGTTTCGTATTCCATTCCTGACAGTCCAAATCCCGTTAAATTGTATTTTACGGCAAGTCTTCCTGTGCTCCAACTGTATTTTGAATACCAGTACGCGCTTAAATCAACTGTTTCCAGTTCGAATGAGGCTCCCAATTCCGGATGCATCTTGGCTATGCTCTCTAAACCGCTGCGCGTGTAGTTCATGGCTATTTCCTTTGCATAAGTGGAGTTCCCAGTAACCTGTAACGCTGAAGCGTAATAGCCAACTGTGAAGCCTAAAATTTTCTTTAATGCAAAATTTGTTTCATCTATAGTGCTCAACACTTGCGGCTGAACTTGCACTGTGCTGGTGCGTATAACAGAATAAGTCATTATTACAGTAGCTATGAGAATAACAGCAACAAGCAAAGCCGCAATAATCGAGTATTGACCTTTCCTGTTCACTTGCTATGCGCCTCCCACCAGTCCCAACTGCAAAACAACAAGCCTCGTAGCGTTAGTAGCCG
This sequence comes from Candidatus Bathyarchaeota archaeon, assembly GCA_018396675.1. Classification (GTDB taxonomy): domain Archaea; phylum Thermoproteota; class Bathyarchaeia; order Bathyarchaeales; family Bathycorpusculaceae; genus JAGTQX01. The sequence continues at coordinate 227,069 of JAGTQX010000003.1, read as the reverse complement.
TATACTCCATGGGAAAGAGTCTAGGCTTAAACGCGCATAGAAGACCCAAAGCAGTAAGCCTAATGTCCGTTGTCCTTGTTAAGCCTAAGGCAAAAAATGAGCCTGTAACCTTGTTATCGCCTGCGGCAACATGTCTGTAAACTGCTCCTGGTATCCAGCTGCCGAATTTGTCAAGGATGTAGATTACACGTGATTCAGGTAGGTTATACGTCGTCAATATTGAGGACGATAAGGCTCTGGTTGAAGTTTGATACGGCGACGGATAAATACCATAATAGTTACAGTAATACAAGGCAGTCTGACTTAAATAAACAATTCCCGGATTACCTGTTTGGCTGTCACTCGGAGTCGTATAAGTTGAAAATTGCGGGTAATCCAATCCACGAAGAAACGCTGTGAGCCCCTTTGCAGCAACCATTTTCATTCCATAAATTCCCCAACCGTTATGGTCAGACGAACGGTGAAGTATCCCGTGTTTGTCACGTAATAGAATGGCCAGCCAACGATGCTCACCCAAGTCCAGTTATACTGGTTAACGCGTCTGCCTAACTGGTAGAAATATTCTGCATACGAATCCTTGTAGTAGCTGGTTGCGTAGCTTGATGGAATGGGCACGGCTTCTCCGAAAGTGTTTATCACTACTGCGCCTTGCAGTGTTTCGCCTTCTAGGGCTGTGCCGTCAAGTATTGTTTTAAGTTGTGTTGTGTTTTGCACCATTACTGTTTTTATAAAGTATTTGGATAGCATGTTGTACAAGTCTTGGGCTAGAGTGTGGGCTGAGTAGCCGGTTATCCACCATCCCCTAGCGTCGCTGCAATTCAATATATATAGTGTTCCGCCTACGCCGTGTTCACCAATCTTTTCCGGAATAAACCTAAAAGTCACATTCGAAGAAGCAACCATATACGAAGCAGCGTCTGAAGCTACGCCTAAACTTTCAGCATTCGAAATCGACCTTATAAAACGGTAAACTTCCGAAGAAGCTCCGCTTGAAACCTCGTAAACCGTCAAATTGTAAACCACGCTCGGCGGCAAACAGGCAGAAAGTGCAATCTGCAACTCGCCCCACGCAGCATCGTTTTCTTCGTCAAACGCGATTTCACTCAAGCTATAGTTAACATCCAAAACCTGAAGCGTCGTCAACGCCAACCTCCTAAGGTTTACTGGCGAAACTTCACGCGGCGAAGGCAAAACAGCAAAAAAGGAGGCGATCAAAAAAGCTCCAAACAATATGATTATTACAAGCATAACTTCGATTGTACGCATCATCTAGCCAATCACCCCATAACCCTCCAAACTCCACAGGGCCAACTTCGCCTCGTACGCAATTTTATCAACAAGAACTTGGCGAGTGTCGGTGGCAACCCATTCCTGGTTCGCTGGATTACCGCCGAAAATCACTGGAAAAGCCATGGAGCTTAATCCCCAAGGCATAAGAACAACACCGTACTCGTTGTTGCTCTGATATGTGACTACAAGAATTCCTGGTTCGAGTGGAAGCGTGATATTCGCATATTGAGATTTGCTATAGTTAACATTGCCCGCTATTTCCTGATAATTTTCCATTATGTGAAAAGTGAAATCTTCACTCATGTGGATGAATGTCGCATTAAAGAAAACTGCTGATTCCGGTGAATCAAAGTTGTGCACGTCGTAACTATGAGCAAGTATTACTCGTCCATCTTCAATGCTTTCAACAAAAGGAATGACATAATTTTGGTATCCTGTTACCCGTTGGTGAAACCCCACTCCTACTAGCCCACTTAAACGCGCACAGGCTATTAGTGTGTAAGCATCTCCAGAGTTTACACCGCTAAACGACAATGTTGCCACGCCATTTTCATTAGTGTAAGCTGACCCGTAACTAATTTGATAGGCAGGTGGGCTCTGTGAACCTTGTGTAATAACCTTCAAAAAACAGTAGCTTACCTCAGCATTGGCAAGCGGAAAACTCTTACCGGTCACCATTACATCAATGGTTAAAGGTTCGCCAGCACGCGTTTCCGTTATTTTAACATCTACTATAGGAGTTAATGTTAGTTGAAATCCGTAAGTATTGTTTATCCCCAGAAGCTTTGCGACATATGAATAATTCAAGGCTTTCGCAGAAGACACCAAAAGAAAATCGCCAAATTCCAAAGTAATGTTACTATACCATTGATTAGTCCCACGATAATAAATCGGTTCTCCAGGAGAGTACTGCAATCGCATTAATGAAAAGGGACTAAGCTGGTACTGCGTGAATTCTGGATCTTGCAATCCAAAACCAACAGGGTTAACGTTTAGTTTGCTCCAGTTCGCTGGAATTCCCGGCGTTAACAGCATGTTATCCAGCAAGTCGCTGCATTTTGTTGCAAGATACTTGTGGCGCTGATATAGTATTGCCGTCTGAAGCATGTTATTGAATAAGCTTATGAACAGCAGCAGCGCCGCTAGAAAAACCGTCAAAGAGATTAAATGGTCTATGGTTGAGCCTGCCATTCGGGGTTTAACCTCCTCCAAAAGCCAAAAGGATGGTTTCATTAGCAAATTTCTCAGCTGTTATGCACACGCTTGTTGAATTGCTCACAAAAGTTGACTCTCTCCATTCTACGCTTGGACCAAGAATAACCGAAGTCTCCACAACTGTTCCAGTGCCAACCAGCCTAAACATCATCCGCAAAACTTTGCTTGAACCCAACTCCGGATCCAAAACCGGTCTCAACGTTGCGTTTCCTACATAGTGGTAGCCTTCTATGAACGGTGGGACATCCACTGTTTGTGTTAGTTTTCCTGTAGGTACCGAATTGTGGTTTAGGGTGAAATACATTTGTTGTAGACAACTTCCAATGTGACTAACCACTTCTTGAAGCGCCAGTGTTCTCCGTGAATCAACCCAAATGTTCATAAGCATGTTCACTGCAAACGGGAAAAGCATAATCTGAAGAATCAAAATCGGAAGCAAGATGACATATTCAATAGTTATGTTCGGCATTTACGGCATCCTCCTAAGCATGCAATCCTAACGAAACCTTCACCTCACCAGTGTAAAACTCGATAATAGAGCCTTGTACGCTGAAAGTTTCTTCTTCTTTGGCGAAATTGAAGAATCCCCCATTAAGATAGGGTTCACCTTGTCTGGTGCTGTTCGGGAAAGAAACAGTTATTCTAACCGTGTTAACATTTGTTGCAGTTTTAACCAAAACGCGTTCACCAGTGAATGTTATCGACTGTGAAAGATAGTTGTGTGTGCCATTGGAGAAAAGTTGCGGCAAATAAAACCTGAGATAAGTGTATGTGTTACTGCCAATAGTCATGGTTGAATTTAACACTCGAATCGTAGGTACCAGGACAACTCTTATGAAACCGCCATCAGCCATCGGCAACCTTTCAACTGCATACACATAGCCTACCGGTGCGGAAGCGGACCAGTGAATAAACCTCCCATCCTGTGGATAGATGCTTTTGTAATGATTATTCCCAAGAGAATACCATTCTACAGGCATTTTAAACATGATTATGCCCGTCGTAAAATTCTGCCACAAAGCTCCATTGATGTAAACATTGTAAGTTAAAGATTTGTTTTCGAATGCCATTTGACCAAATCTGCTTGCGTAACGAAAAGTCTGAACACGTCCAGCAGTCCAAGCCACGTCGTCCAGTTGAAGCCCAACACTTTGCATAAACTGCTCCATGGCGCTAAACTCGTTCTCCGCCATCCTAGCGTTTAAGAAATTATTTGCAAACACGACCGTAACAAGCAGAAGCACAACAATAGCGCTCGTTAGTATGACTGTCGAAACCGCTGGACTAATAGCTTTCTTATTCCCTCGCAACTTAGTGTGAATTATAACCTTAATTTTCACGTCCTCGCCTCCCTCTCTATCCAAATTTGATGAACATTGGCACAAGTTTAGCAGCTAAAGCAGCGACCACCACCAGTATCGAAGCATGTTTAAAGCCGGCTGCCACAGATTCCTCGCTTATTTTGCCCGCCACTACACCTATCAAATAGCTGTGAAAAATTGCTGACGTGACGAACGTTGTAACCATGGGCCCCAAGTCTTTTTGCTGGCCGGTTCCAGCAACGCCTAACGTGCCGGACGTGAACCCTATCATCATAGTTGTTGTTGCGACGAGAAGAATGGCGGCGAAGTATGGCATCATTATGTATGGGCGAACGGACATCTTCTTCTCTTTTTCCACCTCCTGTGTCAAATTGTTGAATCTGGCAAGTGATTCAATCATGGCTATTGTTCCTCCACCAACATCTATTGTTTCAACGAGGAGGAACATGATGAGTTGAGCCATCCAGCTTTTTGTTCGCTTCACAAAGTCCATAATCACTTTGCTTATTGGCACTCCCCATGAAATTTCGGAGCTTATCTTGCGCAGTTCTTTGCTGAACTCGCCGTAATCACGTTTAGATAGGCTTTCAATGCATTTTTCCGGAGATAAGCCTGTCTTCCTTACTTCTGTTAAGTCTCTTAGGAAACTGTTTATTCCCTGTTCCATGCTGGTTTTCTTGCTGTTTAACCTTTGATACACTATGGCCGCTGGCGCTGTTGCGATGAATAGGGCTATTGCTATGGCTACTGGCAAGTCTATTACTGTTTGAAGCTGGCTGAAGAATGGAATTTGCATGTAACCGAAAAAGTTTGTTAACAACAGCAACACGAATATGCCAATTATGCTACACACTCCGAAAACTTTGTATGGTCGCATTTCCACAACTGGGGTTTTCGGCTGCATGCTATGTGCTAAGTAAATGAACATCAAGGATAGCATTGGAGTGAACAGGTAAGTGTAGAGTATTATGCCCGAATACATTGAAATGCCTCCGACGCTGTATAAGGATTCTACGCTGAAGAGGATGTAGAAGCACAGCGACATTAGAACCATCACAATTATGAAAGTTTCCAATAACATGCCAAGCCTTTCCGCTGCAGCTTTCACACGCATGGCTCTTGTTTTGAAAATGTCCTCCGCTTTTCTTTCAAGGAAGTGTCCAATGTCTCCGCCTATTATCACTGTTGAAGCGTAACCAGCCAAGAAATCTTTGAAAATGTCAAGCGGGTTTTTCTTTGCGGCGTTTTCTATAGCCGTTAACGGGTCTATTCCAAATATTTCCACATCTTTTAGAATTTCTCTTGCTTCGCTTCGCATTGATGGCATCAGCTCGACTTCCGCTAATCGCTTAAAACTCGTGTATGGCGCTATTCCGCCGGAAGCCATAACGCTAATGTAGGCGGCTGCGAACGGCATTTCTCTTTCCAAGTTTGCCGCTCTCTCGCTTGCCCTAGACAATGGTATTAAGAGAAAACCTATCATGATGTAGACAGGCATAGGCACAAGGAAGATTATTGGGATGAACCCGTAAAAGTAGACGATTATGATGGCTATTATCGGAATCGGTGCTGTTAAAAGTGCGAGGAAAAACATTAGCGAAACGTACGTTTCAGGATAGATTTTGATTTTAGCCCTCTCTAAATAGTCTTTGAATTCAAAGACGTGTTTTAGGAAGGAGGGTGCTAGTTTTCCGAAAAGACGGAAGGACCACGCTTCAAGGACCTTGAGTAGCGGCAATCGCCTTAACCTCCTCCCCTGCAATGACTTTTTCATAAATCTGTTTGGGCCTTGCGTAGTATTCGGCGATGATTGCAGCCACATCCTTGTAGCTTCTTATGTTTCGTCCACGCATCCATTGTAGAATCTGTTTGCGTCTTTCTATTTCTTCAGTCAAGTCTTTTTTGCTGACGCCTAACCGTTCGGAAATTCCTGAAAGCATCACGCTTTTGTTAAGTGATGGAAGATGCTCGTCTTTCGCTGGGTGCCATTTGAAAATAGCTCTATAATCCTCGTAATCAGCGATTTCGTTGACGTTCATTACACGTCTGTAGGCTTTTTTCTCTCCAGACTTCATCAAGTGTACCCTTTGGACTGACAGCACAATGTTCATTAGTGGAATGTATGCTGGTGCTATTTCCATAGGCTTCTGTGTTAGACGTTTTATTGCAGAGTCGAGGTTTTCAGCGTGCATGGTGCACATGCCACCGTGTCCTGTTGCCAGCGCCTGGAAGAGCACGTAGGCTTCTTGTCCTCTAACCTCACCTACTATCAGAATGTCTGGACGGTGTCTCATCGACGTTTTCACAAGGTCGAAAAGGGTTACTTCGCCGACGCTGCTTCCGCCAAGTCCATAACTTTGCCTTGCAATCAAAGAGACCCAGTTTTCGTGAGGAAGGTTAAGTTCCGCCGTTTCCTCTATCGTGATTATTTTGCTTCCTGGCTTAATTAGACATGCCAACGCGTTTAGCGCTGTTGTTTTTCCAGCGGCGGTTCCACCGAGAACCATGACTGACGCTCTGTTTTCGAGACACATCCAGAAGTACGCTGCCATCTCCTCGGAAAATGTTCCCATGTTTATTAAGTCTATTATCGAGTATGGGTCTTCTCTGAACTTTCTAATCGTGAAAGCCGTGCCGAAAGGTGTAACTTCTCGTCTATAGCAGACTGCAAGTCTGTGTTTGCCTGGGAGAGAAGCGTCAACTATTGGGAAGGCTGAGCTTACGTGTTTTCCAGCCATGTGGACAAGTTTGACGACCATGTTGTCGAGTTCTTCGTCGTTTTCGAATTCGAGGTTTGTTTCGATGCTTTCGTAGTTTCTGTGCCAGATATAAACTGGTTTGTTGACTCCGTCGCATGAAATATCTTCAATGTTTGGGTCTCGCATTAAGGGATCTATTCTGCCGAAGCCTACGAGGTCTCTTTCGGCGTGATAAAGAATCTTGTACCATGAAACGTCTGGAAGCCAGCCTAGGCTTATCCTATACTTGTCAACAATTTTTTTAGCTTCTTCTGCGAAGAATTTTCTGGGATCAAGTATTTCATCTTTCGGTGATTCTATTTCTGCGAGGAGAATCTCTAAAATACGGTTGTAAACGCCTCTTTCAAGTGGGTCAAGTTGTAGCTCGTCAAGTATATATTTGTATTCGCCTGTTTTTGGGTTTTGTACTATGGCGACGTGTGCGAACGGTTCATAAAGTGGGTACCTGTCAACTACTCTGAAGCCTTTTGGTATTGGTTTTGGTGGAGGTGGTGGGATGGCAAGTTTTTTGGGTTTTCCAATGTTAAGTTTTATTCGTATTTTTTTGATTTTGGCTAGTTCCTGTCTGAGCTGCAGTTTCGCCATTGCGTTTTTCTCCTGTACTTGTGTTATATATCTATACACTTTGGTTATTAAATATTACGTCTTACGAAACGCTACCACTACCACCACTACTTTCCTCTTCACCCATCGAAATCGAAATCACACCCAATTTGACCAACACCACGAACACAACCGCCAACAGCACTGGAATAAGTATCAAAACAATAGTCATCAAAGGTATTCCCCCGCCTTCTTCTGGCAGAACCTCTATCGTTAAGCTCTTGCTCGCACTAACGTAGCCATATTTTGTCGCTTCCACACTAACCGTGAGACTCAATACTCTTGATGTTGCTGGCGCTGAAAGATTAAATGCACAATAACCATCCGAATCCGTCAACGCTGAAGTAGCATTAAGATACATCACATATGCGCCTTCCGGACTAATACTCACACTAACTGCAACAGCCGCATTTGCAACTGGCTTATCATTACACTTCACGTAGACCATGATTTCAGAAGATTTCTCCGGCCTCACCGCGTACCATGTTGCAGCAATGTCAACCGTCAAGTTTCCAGGCGTAACAGTAACCAGTAATGAACTGCTGTTGCTGGCATAGCCATATTTCGAAGCCGTCGCAATGATAACAATCAGCGTTTCGTTTTCAACTGGAGGCGCTTTAAAAATTAAGGTTGCGTTTCCAAAAGCATCCGTGTATGCTGTCGTGGCCGAAAATTCTCCAGCATCAGCTGAAAGTGTGACGTTCGCTTCCTGAACTGGCTTGCCATCGTACTCTACGTGAACAGTGACGCTTATCTCATCCTCCGAAATTGTGGCGTTTCTTTCAGCTGTTACTTGAACAACCAGCACTTTGGGCATTACTGTTATTTCAATTTGTCCACCAACGCTTACATACCCCTCTTTTGTCGCGCTTACACTAACCGTCACAGTCTTCTCTTCGATTGCCAAAGGAGCACCAAATACAAAGAGTGCCTCACCCGTTGAGCCTGTTATTTTTTCTGTCTCGCTGAAATTTCCACCATTATCCGATGAAACGCTAACCAATACGCCAGAAACTGGGACATCTTCGCAGTAAACGTTCACCTTTATTTGTACGGTTTCTTCAGACAATACCGTAATAGGTTCAGCGCTGATTTCCATAACAAGTATTCTGGGCCTTATGTTGATTGCAAATTCGCAGTAACCCTTCGCGTATTCCTCCTTCCATGCTTCAACGCTGATTGTGGCTGTTAAATTCTCCAGTGTCATTGGAGCATAGAACTCTAATATTGCAGTTCCATTTTGATCCGTGAATGCTTCAGTTTCAGACAAGTCACCATACGTTGTTGACAATTTAAGTGAAACATTTTCCACAGGTGCTTCGAAAGCGTCCGTAACAGTAACTGTTAACTTTGCTGTGTCCTCTGAAAGAATTGATTGATAATCGGCATCTATGTGAACGTTTAGTGGTGGAAGAACCTTAACATATTGATAATCAGACCCATCCGCGTAACCGCTTTTTGATGCTCTTGCCATGATTCTAACGTCAGTCACTTCTGTGACGTTCGGCGCCTTGAATACGGCCTCAAAATAGCCGGAAGAATCCGTTAAATTCCACGAGGGTGTAAACACTCCGCCTTTCACAGAGAACAACGTGACATTCGCGTTCTCAACTGGACTTCCGCCTAACGAAACATAAGCCGTAATCTTGATTTCCTCATTGTAATCAACCGTGGAGTTGCTAAGAGTCAACCTGACATCCAAAGGCGTTAGGTCTTGAACATGCACAGGCATCGAGGCATAGTCGCTTGCACTGCCGAAGTCGTCCTTCACCATCAAACGTGCCGTGTAATCTCCCACAGAGTCGTAATGATAAAAGAAAAGCGTCAATGTCGTCCAACTACTGTTATGTCCATTGCCGAAGTCGTAGAAGTACCAGTCCACGCGCCCGTCATCTTGTGAGTCTGAGCCGACAAAAGTTACAGTTTGACCTGGCGCAACTAACGTTTTATCAGCCCACAGAACCGCTGTAGGCAAACTATTATTGTAGTCTATAGGCTTGGATAAGAAGAAAACGAATTTAATGTCAACCCCGTTGCAGTCCACAGGGTTGCCTTTTCCATGCGGGTTCAAAGATTCGTGGTATGGGCCGCTTTCATGTCCCCAATAATTGTATGTTGCGTTTACAACAGTGTATTCGGTGATGTCCTTCGTGACATCCATGCCTACCGTGTTGTTTACAATGTTGTTAAAGTGCGCCTCATGGTCTCCCGCATCGGAGTCGTAGAGTACCCCTATATTGTTGCTGATGATGTAGTTACGTGTTATCAGCGTGCTTGCGTTCGCTGCGACATAGAATCCGCAGTAATTTTCGTAAACCGTGTTGTTTAATATAACTGCATTGCCTTCATCCATCATTAACAATATTCCGCTGTGCCAGTTTAAGGTAATGTGGTTGTTGTCTATTTTTACGCTTGGTGATGTGAACGTTCCCTCTAATGTTACGCCGTCTTTGTTTAGAGTTATAGTGTTGTTTTGCATTGTTACGTCGCTGTCTCCATATATGCGGATGCCGCTTTCGCTGTTTAGACGTAACACACTATTGTAAACCGTCAGCGAACTGCCCGCCATTGTTGTTACGCCATATGTTCCGTATTCTACTACGCAGTGAGTTAGCCATGATTTAGGTTGGCCTGTTCCATTAAATAGAATGGTTTCCCAATCTCCAATTTCAAGCGACTCTTTGTTTGATGTGAAGGTTATCGGTTTTTTCTCCGTTCCGTTCGCTATGAGCCTGCCGTTAACTATTATTGAAAATTTTCCACCGAATCTAACTTCAACTCCAGGCTCTACCGTTAAAGTGACATTTTCGTTTATGGTAACGTTCCCCGAAATAACGAACGGGCTGTCCACAAGAGTCCAGACAGTGTCAATGTCGATTGGCCCTTCAACATAGGTTGCCTTAACGGTTGGAAACATACTGTATAGTGGGAAATATATAATGCTGAAAATTAGAGTAAGCAATATGATTGAAAGTTTAATCTTTCTTTTCATGTGGATGCATCCGTTTTATTTTGTTCGCGTAAAGTATCCTTTCGCCACGGTTTGTTTAAGCATTATGAATTCGAAATAAAACTTGAAAATACATCCTGAAAATCACCATTATCGAGAGCCTAAAGCAATAGTTTTAACAAAGAAAACGCACATCACTTAAGAAACATCAAGCAAGGAGCGTAATTGATTGAAAGGATTTAGTGCGATAGCGCTTGAAAACTTTCCACTAATTAAGCCAGGAGATAATATAGCAAAAATTATCGTCGAAACCGCTGAGAAAAATGGTTTAAAAATCGAAGATGGCGACATAATTGTTGCAGCCCAGAAAATTTTTTCAAAAGCTGAAGGACGCATCGTAAGGCTTAAGGATATTGTTCCTTCCAAGAAAGCGAGAGAAATTGCGAAAGAAACTGGGAAAAATCCAAAAGTTGTTGAACTTGTTTTAAGAGAAACCAACAACATTTTGAAAGCTTCTCGTGAAGTTCTTCTTGTGGAGGATATACGTGGCTTGGTATGCATCAACGCTGGAATAGATAAGTCAAACATTGAAGGTTCCGATGCGCTTGCTTTACTGCCTGAAAATCCCGACGATTCAGCACAGAAATGCTGCATGGAAATAAAGCGATTGACTGGAAAAAACGTGGCTTTAATAATGTGTGATACTTACAGCCGCCCCTTTAGGCGTGGACAGGTGAACTTTGCCATAGGCGTTTCAGGTATCAAGCCGCTAAAAGATTACAGAGGAATGAAAGACCTCTTCGGGTACGTTTTAAAGGTTAAAAATGTGGCGGTTGTCGATGAAATCGCTGCAGCGGCGGAACTGCTTATGGGACAAGCCACGGAAGCAACGCCAGTGGTCATATTTAAAGGATTAAAAAATGTCGTGAGCCTCTGTGAAGAATCAAGCATAAAAGAGCTGAGCATAACAAAAGAGGAAGACTTGTTCCGAAACGCCTTATGACAACCATTCCAAGTTTAGAAACGGGTTGTTCTCTTTTTCCTCCCTAACCGTTGTTGTCGGCCCATGTCCAGGATAAACCTTAAAGTGATTTGGGAGACACTTTAGTTTCTCTAACGAGTTTTTCATGTCTTTTTCCGAGCTTTGCGGCAAGTCTGTTCTCCCGATGGAACCGGCGAAAAGCGTGTCGCCGGTGAAGACCTCATTTTCTCCAGTAAGGCATATGCTTCCTGGACTGTGTCCCGGAGTATGCATTACTGTCAATGTTATTTTTCCAAATTTTATTGTGTCCTCGTCTTTGAGCAGGATATTGGCTGGCGGAGAGGTGGTGTTGAATCCGAAAAGTTTCGCGAGAACTTTGCCTAGTTTTCCAAGCATGAAAGCGTCTTTTTCGTGAATAAGTATAGGCGTTTTGAAGTTCTCCTTTATAATTCCGTTTCCGCAGACGTGGTCTGGATGGCCGTGGGTGTTTACGACAAATTTTAGTTTCAGCGAGTTTTCTGTAATGAATTTGACTATTTTTTCTGCTTCGTTGGCTTTGTCGAAGCCTGGGTCAATGATTATGGTTTCTTTTGTTTCTTGGCATGCCACCACGTAACAGTTTGTGAAAAGTTTGCCTACTGTGAACATTTGCGTAATCATTATGTTCCGCCTTTTAGGTTTGTGGTACATTAAAGCTTGTCAGAGTCGTGTAAAAGAATATTGCGGTTTAAACAGTAATTCATAAATTGTTGGAATGAGCTTATCTTTTTGGAGATTGGAGACTCTTTGCGTTTAGAAGAGATTGAGACGGCAGCAAGCAAATTTAGGGTATGTCCCAAATGCAGCTCTAAAGAAGGGTTTTGGTTAGGGGTAAGACGCGACCGCGCTTATGTCCAATGCAAAAATTGCGGTGCAAGTTTCGAGCTTTTCGAGGTTTTTGTTTTAGGCGGTAAGAACGGGGCTTCTCAGCGTTTGGATTCTTTTAAGAAATGATGGTTTTTGTTTTACGGATGTTTTGTCTGAAACGTTTTTTGGTTGTTGTTCTAATTCTGATTCAGAACCTCTAAAAAATTTTTAATAAACGTGCCAACCATCCCATACGTGACTCGAAAGAGGAATGAAAAATGGAGAAAAAGAAAACAATACTCGTATTACTAACAACCGCAATAATCGCAATAGCAACAATCACCCCAATACTATTCGTAAAAACTGTAGCAGCCGCAGACCCAACAGACTGGTACATGGGCGCCAACGGCGTCCTCGCCACTGACACTTACGCGTTATATCCATACGAGCAAAAAAATATCAAACTCGGCTTCTCACAATTCGGCGAACTAATAAACAGTAACACAAATGTTGGCCTAGAATATGCCGGTGCACGCGATCCATTCGCGCCAGTTGCCGGCTCAACAATCGTGTCAGCTTTGCCGAAGAAAGTTTGGATAAACGGTTGGTACATTGACATCAGATATGTGCACCAGGACTGGGGTAAACGGTGTGTTTGGGCTGGTGCACTCTTCGCCGATAAAACGGACTATGGCAAGAACTGGATAAGAGTCGACAACGACTACACTTATCCGCCATATCAACCACAATACGAATATCAGGAAACTTTTGATGATAAAGGCAAAGAACTCAACGGATTTACTCCGATAGAAGGTTTAGTCAACGGTGGAAGAAAAACCAACGGAACAGCCATAACCGATCCAATACAAGTGCTATACGACGGCCCACGCTTATTTGTTGCCACTTCTGTGACTCACATTTACGATTGGAACGAAGATCTCGACGAAAACTTACACTTGGTTGATGTCGTCTTAACAATAATGTTCAACAAAGTTAAGAAAGAGGTAATTGTGCTAAAAGATGTCAAATTCATTGAACAAGCCAAATTCATTCTCGCGGACCTGACAATAAATGTCGGCGGTGACGAAGTGATTATTCCCGACGGACTGCTGGTTCAATTCAGCAACCGTGAAGAATGGGACTTAGGCACCACTGGTGTTTCTGGAACAGTGGACTACAGCAGCTACGCGCACTTCTATACAGCTGGAACGGCTGGAAGCATAGATACCGTCAGCGAGGGACAAAGCACAGCCTACGATGATGCTTGGACAGGTCTTCCAACGCTTCCAAGAGGGGTGGTCTACGATGGTGTGACCGTTAACGCTCACGGGTCTGAACCGGGCTCAAGCGGAACATATGATGTCGCCCAAATAATTTCAAACGATGCGGCTTATGTTGGTTGGCATGCTTTCTGGCCTAGCCTAAGCGACTGGTCAATTGACGCTGCAAGAGGAACAACCACCACATGGTACAGGGCAATTGCAGCAGATGATCCACACTACGTTGACTCCTATAGTTATGAACCGTTCAGATCTCCGCTTGTTGTTGGAGAATGGGATTTTGTTCTTTCATCTTCAAGCGGCTCCAACGAAACCAGTGGAGTTTACTATTATAACCAATTCAGAGGAGTCAGCGTATACGGAGTAACCGATCTCAACAACGGTGACGATGCCGGCATGGGCGCTGGACACACAAATGTTCTTGATACGGAAGTCTTGTACCAGCTTGATGAGATCTTTAACCCGTGGGACTTGAACGATGCAGTACACAAGGACACTACAAGGTGGGTAGAATATCATTATGGTTCAACTTCATGGACTTCCAGCTACAAACCAGTCATAGACGTAAGTGACGAAGAATGGGATGACTACTGCACATTCTCTGAAAGAGTTGAAGACCTAACTGCAGGCACCGTGCTAACCAGAGATGACTACACATTCTATGTTGACGAAGATGGTTACGCTCACATAACAGGCTTAATTAGCACGCATCATTACAAGATACTCTACTCCACAGACACCGTTTATGGATACAATGGAACGATAAACTTCGAAATAGCCAGCTGGACAAATGTTGCGCCAGAAGACAGCTACATATTGGAAGACGAGCCTTTAGACAATGGTTATGAATTCGAAGATTGGCTTGGCGCCAACCACACAATTAGATTTGAGGATGGTTCTTTAACAATTCAAAACACCAGTGAACTCACTGATGGCGAGTGGACAGGAACCTTTAGCTTCAACCCATTCGTTTACGACGTGAAAGTTTTCAAAGAAGACATAGCTCATTTGGGAACATGGAATCTGGACTTCGGTCCGGAAGAATTCGACGGCACTTTAAGCATCACTCTTTCCAGCGTTGATTTGTCTTGGCGTGTAGAGGGCCCAGATAACCTAGACCTTCACATAGACTATGCGGACGCGTGGATAACGTTCGCAGTCACAGTAACCTATGATTCAGAAACAGAGACATGCAATGTAACGCTTGAAATAACTTTAGAGCCGTATCCAGGAAACGACTATCTGTATTTGGAGCACATTCCAGGACGCTATGAATGGACAGTGGTAGGCAGGGACGCGGCAAGCGTTGACTCTGTCGGCGCGGCGCTCGTAACTGCTGCTTTTAAGAATAAGCAGGTTGAAATAGGCTTGGCTGGCGCAGACATGTACGACCCATTGCCATACAACCAAATGCCCTATGTAATAAGCAAAATAGGTGTAGGTAACGCTCGGGCAGACTATTACTATGGCGGAACAGACTACCGCACAGCTTTAAGAGACGACTGGTGCTATGCAGGCACAGTTTCCGGTGACGAATGGCCAATCTCCAGCAGCAACATGATCGGAGTCGGCGGACCATTAGCTAACCTGCTAGCCTACTACGGAAACGACTTCGCACAAGCAATATTTGGACTAAACGAGTTCACAGACTACTCGTACTGGGAAGAAGCCATAATCCCGCTGACATGCTGGAACATAGCAAAGACGCAAGCGTACAGCTCCAGCAATGAAACAGGCTACGCTGTGATATCCACGTACAAGGACATCAACGGCACAGTGATCTTCCTCGTATGGGGCCACTGGGGAAGAGACACATTCTATGCAAGCAAATGGTTCCACGAAGAAGGCGTATTCCAACTGCAAGAAGCTCCAGACGGCTTAACAAGCATAATACTGAAGATAGACTACGAAAGCACCGATGAAGGCTACAAACCAACCGACTACAGTGTAGTCGAATGTTTGGGCACCATAAGCGAAACACTCTGGATACACAACGGTGAATATAAAGGCGGAATTCACGACCCGTAAAACCGCCCGCAACATCCCTTCTCTTTTTATCTCCCCTTTTTACAAAAACGCCAGCATTAACAAAGAACACGCGGATAAACCCAAAAAAGAGGGCTGGGCAATGCTGAGGAAAACGTGGAACACTCTAGGCGCAACGCTTAAAAACTTTGTAACATTTGCAGAAACCAAAGCTGACAAGCTAATATTCGTTTTAATAGGTGTTTACACGCTTATTTTCTCCGGTTTCACCATTTACATGCATTACGCCTTCAAAACCTACGCTTGGGATCTAGGCGTTTTCACTCAAGCACTGTGGTCAACCGTCAACCTTGGAAAACCATTCTACTACACAATCGAGTCTATCAGAAATCCAAGCTTGAATTTCCTCGGCGCCCATTTTTCTCCAGTGCTCTTACTGGTTGTGCCAGTTTACGCCATCTATCAGTCTCCCATAACGCTTCTTGTGCTGCAATCATTCGTAATCGGCGTGGCTGCGCTCCCAATTTATTGGATTGCAAAAGACAAACTCTACAGTAAACTTTGGGGTTTAACCTTTGCAGTAGCTTTTCTTTTACATCCCGCCCTTCATGGTATGAACTGCTTCGACTTTCATGTTGAAGCATTTATTCCAGTTTTCTTCTTGATGGCTTTCTATTACTTCGATAAGGGCGACTGGTTTAGAGGCTTTATATTTTCAATACTGGTTCTCTCAACAATAGAATTTGCACCTATACTAACCGCTTTTCTCGGAGCCTACTTCATCATAAAAGCCATAAACAAACAGCGCAAAATCGAAAAAAGGATAATTTTCCCTACCTCTTTGATTATTATCAGCGTTTTATGGCTTTTCTTTGCGTTCAGTCTACTTCATAGCATCAACCCATTGAAAGCTGTCGGGCTTCCTGGAAACTGGGATAAATGGGGAACAAGCATGACCGAAGTTATTTACAATATAGTTAAAAACCCCATCAAAACCTTGGGAACAATAGTCAACCCTATAGAGAAGGCATATTATGTTTTCTTAATTTTTGCTCCGGTGGTCTTTCTCTCTATACTGGCGCCGCTAGAACTTTCACTGGCTTTTCCATGGATTTTCGCTGCGTTAATATCCGAATATTCTCCTTACTATGAACCATACTTTCAATATTTTGGGTTCATTGCCGGACAAATCTTTCTCTCAGCAATATATGGAACTAAAACTCTGCTCAAAAAGAGCACAACATGCCAAAACCATCTAGGGATTGAAAAGAAACTCATGGCTATCATACTTATCATAAGTTTAGCGTCATCAATTGCCGTAAGCCCCATAGGTCTCCCAGCATTAACAAGAAGAAAAGTTGAAATGACAGACCACACAAAAACCCTACATGAAGCACTTGCCCTAATTCCTTCCACCGCTTCTGTTGCCACACAAAACGACATACTACCCCACCTTGCCCAAAGAGAAAAAATATTCATCCTTGGATGGCCAATGGAAACAGAAGTTGATTTTATACTGTTAGACTTGAAATCGTCACATGTTTTTTATGGTCCAACACCAACGGCAACCTCGCCAATTGAAGCTTTATGCATTGTGCTGCAAACTGGAAAATATGGAGTTAAAGTTTGCGCGGATGGGATTTTGCTGCTTGAAAAAGGATACAGTGGCATATATGAAATTTTCAAACCATACAATAAGCGCTTTACATACGAGGATCTGTATACGTTGCCATCAACCTCCTACGTTAGATTCGATGGAACAAGCGAGTCTGGCAACGTGCTCGTCCACAACGCAGATCACAAACCTGGAATCATATGGTATGGGCCTTACGTATGGCTCTACGCTGGAAATTACAATGTAACTTTCAAGATGAAAACAGCGTCAGAAAACGTAAACGTTACCTTGGACGTGTTTTTTTCAGAGTTTAACTCTGTAACAAACACTTGGTCATCTGGAACACTAAACTTTGAAACACTGAATTTCAGCGATTTTGGGTCTCTAGGACAATGGAAAGAGTTCGCTCTCAACTTTCAAATAGACACTTTAAAGAGGCTCGAATTCAGAGGAATGTGCGAAACGGAAAATATGAGCGTTGCACTTGACTATATTGAAGTCACACAACTGGGACCTTGATTGAGAATAGCCATTGTAGTTGAACGTTTCCCACCTGATATTGGCGGTTCCGGAACAAGATATTACAAAATAGCTGAACATTTATCAAAAAAGCACGCCATAGACGTTTTCACGCTTGGAAAGCCGTCTGATAATTATGAGAAATGCGGTTTCAACGTTTACAGATTCAATTCAGACACACGCATTTTGCCTTCACCGCTTAACAAACTGAACAGAGTAACGTTTTTCAGCTCTTCAGTCTTCCTCAAGCTCTTTTCCCGTTCATACGACATCATAGATGTTGACGTTTGGCCTTTCATTCCATTTTTTGCTGTCAAGGCAGCAAAGCCTGAAGTTCCAGTAGTGGTTTCATGGAACAGCGTGTGGCCTTTCGCGTACAATAAAATAGTAAGCAGAATTTGTGAAGCTTTGGCTTATCCTGTTTCAAAGATTGGCAATTACCACGTAGCTGTTTCAAATTTTGCAAAAAAAATCTTGCAAGAAAAGTTCAAAATCTCAAAGGAGAAAATCCGCGTGATCCCAAACGGAATAGACAAAGAGTTCCTAGAGGCGAAACTTGAACCGCAATTTGGGCGAATAGTCTATGTTGGACGCCTCGAGCCCCAAAAAAGATTAGACCTGTTGTTGGCTGCTTTTAAACTTTTCAAGAAAAAAGTTAACAATGCCGAACTCCACATTATCGGCTTCGGCCCACTCTACACGCGTTTAATAAACGAGTCAGAAAAAACTGGCGGAATATACATTCACAAGCCAGTTCCGCAAAAAGAGAGAAGACAGTTGATATCGTATTTGAAAAATGCTTGGGTTTTCGTTTCGGCCAGCGAGTTTGAGTCTTACGGGTTATCCATAGCCGAAGCTTTAAGCATGGGTCTACCTGCAATATTGACGAACGCGCCTTACAATGCAGCAACAAAAGAAATTGTAAGCCACAACTATAACGGTCTAATAGTAGACCATGGCAAGCCAGAGGCCATATGCAAAGCTTTTGAAAAACTATACCAAAATCTGGAACTGTGGCGTCAACTAAGCAACAACGCAAGGCAATCCCTACGTTTTTCATGGAGCGATGTTGCCAAAGAAGTTGAAGAAGTTTACAAAATTTTGAAGAAAACAGACTAAACTGTTTCTAGTTTCTGCAAAATTTCAAACCACTTTCTAGCATAAGTGTTCCTATCAAAGTCTGAAGCTGTTCTTAAACAGTTCAATCTCATGTGATTTGGTACCCCTTTTTTCCAAAGCTCTACAGCTTTGCTTATTATTTCATTGTTGTCCTTTGCAAGCCACCCATTAAAACCGTCCACAACAGATTCACTTGGTCCCTGAAATGCATACGTGAGGGTTGGTGTGCCGCAAGCCATGCTTTCAACTGGTATATACCCGAAAGGTTCATGTGTAAAAACGAATAAAGTGAACAAAGCGTTTGAATAAGCGTCAACAAGCTGCTCCGTAGAAATTCTGCCGAGAAACTCGATATTCGGATGATTAACAACACTTTTCGGTATAAAAGGTATCTTTGACCCAAAAGCCTTAATTTTAACCCCTTTATCCGCAACTGCCTTAATAACCGAGAACATGGTTTCTTTTCCAAAATACGTGAGAACATAATCGTCTGAAGGGTTAGATGTTGACGGGCGGAACACTTTGCAATCTATTGGAGGATAAATTACATCTTCAACTTTTATTCCCATTTCATTATATAATGAAGCGCAGAATTTTGAGTTAGCAACTGCACGAAACGAGTTTGTACCCAACTTCCTAACTAATCTACGGTCAGCCTGCTCTATAAACGGCTTAAGAACCTTGTAGATGTACCTGTATCCATTTGTTAACTCATGTTCCATATCTTTTAAAGCCGCGAAAGTGGGCCCTTGAAGATACCAGAATTTAGAAGGCACGTTAAGCGTATGCGAAAAATTAATTGAAACGCATGAGGCGTTACCCGCTCGTCTTGAATTCAGCTTTAAAAAGGCTTCACGAGCCCAAGTTTCAAGCCACAAAATGGAAAGTCCAAAGTTTCTGCTGAAAAGTTTTACTCGCAAGTTCACGGGCTTTATCCCAATGGATTTCAAGTATTGTTCAACGTTTTCAGACATGTTCGGCGAGATTATCGAGACCTTATAGCCTTCCACTGTTAAAGTTTCAGCCAAAAACAACGCTGGTCTTATGCATCCTTCAGCATCAAACATTGTGTCGCATGCTAAAGCAAAATCCATTCACTCACCATCGAAAAAGGCGCAGTTAAAATGGCCAATTCTGAAATTCCGTATGGCTGTTCTTAACACGTAAAAAATGAAGCTCATTATCTCAGTTTTTGTAAGCTTTGATTTTCCCTTTTTTCGGTTTGTAAATGTTATGGGTGTTTCAGCAACTTTCGCCTTGTTTATGTGTGCTTGTCTAAGAGTTTCGATTTGTATTTCGTATGTTTGACTGTGAAGATTCGGCAAGATTCTCTCAATGTACCTTCTTGAATAACATCTGAAACCGCTTGTAAAATCACTTATTGGCAGAGAGACAAGTTTCGCCGTTAATTTATTGGCGATTTTACTTATCGCTAATCGTGTTAGCGGCCATCCTTTTACTGTTCCTCCTTGGCAGTATCTGCTTCCAATAACCACATCATAACCGCTTTTTGCATGCTGTAATAGTCTCGGTATATCGTTTGGGTCATGTGAACAGTCTGCATCCATCGTGATTATGTACTCTGGAGGATTTTTACTTGACACAACATAGCGGAAACCGTAAGTTATTGCTGTTCCAAGTCCTGATTTAAGCGATCTCGTTAATAGTGTGATGTTTTTATGTTTTCGCTGCAGTGCTTTTACTATTCTTCCCGTTCCATCAGGACTGGAATCGTCTATGACAATTATTCTCGTTTTTATCTCTAGTTTTTCGATTACGCTAATTATTTTTTCAATGTTTTCTGCTTCACAGTAAGTTGGTAACAGAATAGCTGTGGAAGAATCCGTGTTTTCTGGAGCGTGTGTTTTCACCTTTGAATCGCCTTTTGCTGGAGTTGTATTTTTTTCTTTCTGGGAGCGTTTGTCTCTGGACCATTATTAAAAAGTTTTTAGAGGTTCAGAATCCGAACACGAATAAAAGAAATTCCAATAAGCTTTTCTACCAGCACTCGTTTAATAAAACAAACCTAACATGAGATGATTCAAAACCCATGAGCGAAACGCCAAACGAGAACTTTCTACAACCAAGCCAAACCGACTTTGAAAAGTTTAAAATGCTAGTTTCGGAACACTTCCAACTTGACGATGCACTAATAGAGCATGATGTTCCAACATTCTATTTGAAACAACCACAAGAAACAAAACAAGCTTTTCTAAAATTGCTTAGACAGTTGGAGACGATGGGTTTTATAGCGTTTCTACGCAAGTCTGATGGGAAACTAGTGCTTAAAATTTTTCCAAAACCGCCATCTAAACCAAGCAACACTCGTATAAACTGGCTTTTGTTTTTTGCGACAATTGGAACAACTTTTGCAACTGGCTATCTGCTGGCAGAAGGCTTAGCAAGTATAGGCGGAGCAATAGACCCCATCATCGGAGGTTTCATGTTCACTATAGCCATAATGGCGATTCTCGGCTTACACGAAATGGGACACAAACTTACCGCGAACAAAAGCGGTATAGACGCTACGCCACCATACTTCATTCCAGGACCACCAATAAATCTCGGCGGATTCGGTACATTCGGAGCGGTTATTTTGCAAAAATCTCTTCCGCCTAACAAAGACGTTTTATTTGACATAGGATTAAGCGGTCCAATAGTAAGTTTCATAATGGCAGTTATTGCAACTGCTATAGGCTCTACAATGGCTGTGAATGCGCCGCTTGTTGAAGGTGCCACAAGCTTGCCGACGCCTTTAATCGCGATTCTCATTTGGCGGTTATTCCTAAATGTAGGGCTTATTCAAATTCCTTCTTCAGGACAGCTGTACATGCATCCAGTTGAATTTGCAGGATGGGTTGGATTGCTGGTGACTGCGCTTAATCTCTTGCCTGTGGCTATGCTTGACGGGGGACATATCGCTAGGGCCATAGTGGGAGATAAAGTCAGAACAATTTTAGCTATGATATCTATTCTGTTGCTTATTGTAGGCGGCTTTTGGTTGATGGCTGTGTTTATTCTCCTTTTATCAATGCAGAGGCATCCTGGACCATTGGATGACGTGTCAACTCTATCGTTTGGACGTAAGCTTTTGGCGGCGGCTTTGGTTGTGGTTTTTGTTTTGTCGTTTCCGTTGTTTTAGGCTGAGCGTTGTGTATTTTTGTTGAACTGGCGTACAGAAAAGTTTATTAAATATTGCTATTCTAGATGCCTTGACGATGAAGCCTAGGCGTATAAAATGAAAGGCGTATCCATCCTAATAGTGTTCTTTTCAATCTTTTTGGTAGCGTCGCTGCTTATCCCATCGCCAATATTTCCTGGGAACCTATTCTGCGCGATGATCGGAAAATCTGCAAGCGAGTATGCTTATATTTTAAGTGCCGTTTTCAACGGAGTTTTCTATGGTATAACCTTATGGTTGGTTTTTGTAGTTATAAGTAAGAGATTTGAAGAAGAAAAGTGAGCTGGCTTGTCTTTATCTTTTAGCCTTCAGATTGCTGCAGAAAACCTGTAAGCTTTATCGTACTTCCGCATTTGTTGCACAAAATCATCAGTTCTGCCAAGTCGTCTCCCTTAACTTTCGTCTCGATTATTTGGTAGACTTCCTCTGTTTCATCGTCTGGAGAGATTATAACCCCGCATTTTGGGCATGGGAAAGCTCCATCACCATCGATTTTCGTTAAATCAACAGTGTACATCGCACTTTTTTTAACCGCAGCTTTTTTCATCATTCATTTACGCCTTCTTTAATTCTAAACGTTTTCCAAAGTCTGCCTTAAATATAATTAACAATTATGAATCCTCAATCAATATTAAGCGTTCAGCTTTTAAGGTTGATGCACTTTTACGCTCGCCCTAATTTCTTCTTTTGATAAAATGACGACAAGCTGATAAATTTATGGCGATGGTATCCCTGCGATTTTTGGAAATGGAACAGCATCCCATATGTTCTCCAATCCACAAATAAACCTCGTGAGCCTTTCAACACCTATCCCAAATCCTGCGGAAGGCGGGATACCCATCCGTACCATGTCCAAGTACCACCCATATTCTGAAATGTTTTCTCCATTCTTTTTCATTCTTTCAACAAGCTTAACATAACGGTGCTCCCTTTGACCTCCGGAAATTGCCTCCCCGAAACCTTCTGGATAAATTAGGTCGAAATCTTCCAGAAAGGCTGGGTTGTCCTCTTTTTCCATATAGTAAAAGCCTCTTGCGGTCATTGGGTAGTTTGTTATCCAGAACGGTTCGCTGTGGGCTCTTGAGAGGGCTTCTTCTGCGTCCCAAGGGATTTCTCCATCACGCTCGATGGTTATGCCTTTGTTTTTCAGAATTTCAATTGCTTCATCGTACGTGTATCTTTTGAACGGTCTCTGCGGAGTTTTTAAGCTTTTGAGCCGCTCTCCAAGCTCCATTTGACATCGGCTTTTCACTTCGTCTATCACGTGACAGAGCATTCTTTCGCCGAGTTCCATGACTTCTTTGCATGTCGCGTGGGCTACTTCGAGGTCTATCTGCCTAAACTCTGTTAAGTGGCGGCGTGTTTTCGCTGTTTCTAATGGTTCCAGTCTGATATTTGGTGAAAGCGCAAAAACTTTTGGAATTGAAGTGATAATCATCTGCTTGTAAAGTATCATACTGCTCATAAGCTTGAAAGGAACACCATAATAATTAATTGTAACTTGTTTGGCGCCTCTAATTCCTGGGTCCGTCGCTGGGCCGATTATTGGCGCTAGAATTTCGATGAACCCCTCTTTTTTCAAGAAAGTTCTGATGGCGGATATCGTCTCATCCTGAATTTTTAAAACATTGGTTAACCCGTTGTTTCTTATGGTCAAGTATCTTTTCTTTAGGTTTTCGAGGAGTTCGCTGCTCATGGGAATCTAAAGTGCAGTGCGATGTTATTAAATTTTTTATTGAATTTTTCGTATTTTTATCAAATAGATAAATATTTAAGCGTGATTTTATGTATTTTTTACACATGGACTCCAAACTTGACGAAAAAGATTTGGCGATACTGAATCTGCTGCAGAAAAACTGTAGAATGACCGCCAAAGAAATAGCCAAAAAAATCAACTCGCCAGTAACAACAGTTTTCGCAAAAATAAAACGGATGGAACAGCAAGAAATAATAAAGGAATACCGCGCCATTTTAGATCACAAAAAATTGGGTTTCGGAGTCACCGCCTTCATTTTGGCATCCGTATCCTATGGAACCCGCAACAAAAATGAAGAAACTTCACTATCGCAGAGAGTAATAGCCGAACAGATATCCAAGTTTCCAGAAGTTCAAGAAGTCCACATAATATCTGGAGACTGGGACATCCTAATTAAAGTCAAAGATAGGGATGTGGATGCCATCGGAAAGTTCGTGGTGGACAAACTGCGAACCGTTAAGGGCATAGAAAAAACTTTGACCTGCATGGTTTTTGGCACGCCCAAAGAAACAACTGCGATTCCGTTGCCACTGAAACACCTTCATTAATGAGGAGTTGCAAACACGCTTGCTTCAACGTTTATAAAGTAAAAATTCACTTATACGACAATGCTGGAATGTACTGAATCAAGGTGAGGCTAAATGAAGTACGACGTAGTCGTTGTTGGTGCTGGAACAGCCGGTTGCCTAGCTGCAAAAACCGCTGCTGAAGCTGGCTTGAAAGTTTGCCTAATCGAAAGGAAAAGCCAGAAAGAAATAGGTGAAAAAATTTGCGGTGACGCTTTAGGCGAGCATCATTTGAAAACTCTTGGGTTAGGCGCGCCTCAACATGGCGAGTTGGAAACGAGAATTGAAGGAGTTAAAATTTACTCGCCAGACTTGGAAACGGTTTTCACAATTAAGCATGAGGATTTTTCTGGTTACTTGCTAAATAGGCGTTTGTTTGGACAGTGGCTTTTGAAGTTGGCTCTTGACAGAGGTGCAGTATTGTATGATTTAACTCAGTGCTTGGAGCCAATAATCGAAAATGGTTTCGTAGCTGGGGTTTCTGCAAAAAACATGAGAACAGGCGAGAAAATTCGCTTTGAAGGAAAAACTGTGGTTGATGCAAGCGGTTTTGTGGCTGTGGTCAGGCGGAAACTTCCAAAGGCAATGGGCATAGAAAACGAAGTTTCAAACGAGGATGTTGAGGCTTGCTACAGAGAAATAAGACAGCTTAAACAAGAGGTCAAGGGCAAGAATTACTGCGAAATCTACCTAAACCAGAAAGTGACTCCCGGCGGATACACTTGGCTTTTCTACAAGGGCAGCGCCAAAGTTAACGCTGGTTTAGGCGTTTGTATGCACGGCGAATTCCCAAATCCCAAAAACCAGTTCTATCGGCACGTTTTAACTAATCCACTTTTTGACGGTTCACTGTTGCTGGATGGTGGCGCATGGTACGACCCAACACGTAGACCATTGGACAACATGGTCGGAAACGGCGTAATAATCACCGGAGACGCTGCTTGCTTGGTTAATCCAATCCACGGCGGCGGCATAGGTCCTTCAATGCTTAGCGGCTATTTAGCTGGAAAAACAATCGCTGAAGCGCTAGAAAAGGGCGACTTAAGCAAGGAAGCGTTATGGCCTTACAATGTGCGGTATATGGCTGATTATGGGACTAAGCAGGCTGGACTTGACGTTTTTAGGATGCTGCTTTTAACATGCAGGGATGAAGACCTAAACTATGGAATGAAGTACCAGCTATTAACTGAAGAGGATGTTTTAAAGGCTGGCTTAGGAGAGGAATTTCACTTAAACATTACAGAGACTGCCAAACGCGTTTTCAGAGGATTAAAACGAATTCGATTCCTAAACAGGCTGAGAATCACAGTCAACTTGATGAGGGAAGTTAAGGCGCATTACGGGAATTATCCGAAAACTCCGGAAAAATTCGAAAATTGGCGTTTAGAGACAGTGTCTCTTTTTGAGGAGGCAAGGTCAAAACTCGTAGAGTAGGTTTTATGCAAGTTGCAGTTTTAGCTACAGGCGGAAAAGACTCCACACTCGCGCTTCACAGAGTACTAAAAATGGGTTGCACTGTGAAATATCTTGTGAGCATGGTTCCTGTGCGAGAAGACAGTTGGATGTTTCACTACCCCAACATGCACTTGATGGATTTGTTCGCCGACGCCGTTGGAATCCCGCTTGTGAAAGGTGAAACTTTCGGAGATAAGGAAGCCGAAGTTGAGGACTTGAAACACTTAATTGCAAAGCTTGATGTTGAAGGTTTGGTTTCGGGGGCGATAGCCTCCAACTATCAGAAGATGAGAATTGAGCAAATCTGCAAGCAGCTGAACCTAAGATGTTTGTCTCCGCTTTGGGGAGAAAACCCTGCAAAAATTCTTGAGGAAATTTTAAACCTTAAATTTGAGGTTATCGTGGCTGGAGTTTACGCGTATGGTTTTTCGAGAGACTGGCTTGGACGAAAAATTGACGATGCTGCTGTTAAGGCTTTGGTTGAGTTGAATAAACGGTTTGGCGTTTCGCTAGTTGGTGAAGGAGGCGAATACGAAACATTGGTTGTTGACGCTCCGTTTTTCAGAAAAAAACTGAAAATAGTTGACGCCGAAACAGTTTGGAAAGGGCAAAGCGGCTATTTTATTGTTAAGAAGGCGATGCTTGAGGAAAAGCCAATGTGAAGGGCTCGCGCTTTTTGGAAAAGTTTATTTTGTTGGCTGGCGCAATCATTGAAAGCCGAAGGCGGATGAATCCGCTGGGATGTAACCGTATGGTTGAACCGTAAACTAGAAGTGAGGTGAAAATATGGCGTACAAGTATATTGCTGAAGCTTGGAAAAAACCTGAAGAATCCTTCGTAGACGAGTTAATGCGCCAAAGACTAATAGAATGGCGCAAGCAGCCGGCGATAATACGTGTTGAAAAGCCAACGCGCTTGGACCGGGCGAGAAAGCTTGGCTATAAAGCGAAACAAGGCTTTATAGTTGTTCGTGTACGCGTTAGACGCGGCGGATTAAGAAAACAGCGGCCGAAAGCTGGAAGAAGACCAAAGCGTATGGGCGTTAAAAAGTACAAGCCTGCGAAAAGCATTAGGCTAATTGCTGAAGAGCGCGCCGCCAAAAAGTATCCAAATCTTGAAGTTTTGAACTCTTACTGGGTCGGCGAGGATGGACGTTTCAAATGGTTCGAAGTCTTGATGGTTGACAAAAATCATCCTGCAATAAAGTCTGACAAGGACGTAAACTGGATATGCCAAAAACAGCACAAGAGAAGAGTCTTCAGAGGCTTAACCAGCGCAGGCAAAAAAGTAAGAAGCTTGAGAAATAAAGGACGCGGAGCAGAAAAAGCAAGACCAAGCAGAAAAGCAGCGACAGGAGAGTAAAGCCATGAGCACTCTGAAACCACTCGTTATCAAAAAAGGCGGAAAACAACGTTTTGGAAAAGGCTTCAGCATGGGAGAGTTAAAGGCAGCCAAGTTAAGTTTAAAAAAAGCCCTTAAACTTGGCGTTTCAGTAGACCCTAGAAGGCGCACCGTTCACGACGAGAATGTTAAAGCTTTGAACGAGTTTTTAGCAGAAGCAGCAAAAACGGCTGCAAAAGAGCCTCCGAAATCTAAGGCGAAGACAAGAAAACCTAAAAGCGAAAAGAAACAATGATATACCCGTGATGATGCCGTTTTGTCCTCTAAAATTCCAGTAACACACATAGATGTGAGAGTGTTTGCCCATGCAACTGAAGACGAAGAGAAAGTTCTGTCTGCAGTGCGCAATATTATGCCAGCCAAAGTTTCTGAAACCGTCGTTTTCCAGAAGTCAAACTTGACTGGGCATCATGGAAATCCAATAATCCTCTTTGAAGCGAAAATCAAAGATAAAGAGTGCATAAAAGAGTTTTTTGAAAAGTTGGCTTCGAACCTGAGCAGTCTAGACAAAGAAATTTTGGGCAGCGAAATTGAACAGCATATTGAAAAGGGCTGCTTTTACATAAGACTTGATAAGCAGTCTGCATACCTAAACAAGTTCAGGCTTTGCACCGCCGACCCGATACATTTACGCGTCCACTTTAAGAAGTCAAAACCCGAAGAGATAAGGGAAGCCTGCAGAAACCTTGGGATAATCCCATGAAAAGAAAATTTGCAGACCTTCACCTTCAACCAAACCTCTGCGATGTTGAACACACAAGACGTATGGTAAAGAAAGCTGCGGCGCTTGGCTACAGCCTAATAGCAGTGCCGTTGCCATATAACGTAAATGAGGATTATATTCGACGTTTACGGGATTTTTGCCATGAAGCAACCGTAGACTTTGCCTCCCGCTTGGATTTGAAGCCCAAGACGCCTGATGAACTGACCAGCATGTTGAGAAAGTTTAGAAGAAAGTTTGAAATAATTGCCGTAATATGCGATTCCAAAAATGTTGCGCGGCAAGCAGCCAAAGACCGGCGGGTAGACTTATTGAATTTTCCTTCAGCGGATTTTCGCAAAAGATTTTTTGACAGGGCAGAATCTGAATTAGCTTCAAGCAGCCTAGCAGCTTTAGAAATTGACGCTAAACCGTTAATAACGTTGAAAGGGCCGGACAAGGTTCGGCTTTTGTCAGCTTTGCGTGCTGAAACAATCATGGCGAAGGCTTATCGTGTGCCGCTAGTTATTTCAAGTGGTGCCGCGAATGAGATGCTCATGCGGAAACCTTTAGAAATGGCTGCTTTTGCCTCTCTTTTCGATTTGGACAAGTCTTCAGCCATAGAGGCTGTTTCCAAAAATCCATTAGGCATAGTTAAACGGAATAGGGAAAAACTTGATTCAAAATTTGTTGCGCCTGGAATTCGCGTAATCAGAAGTGGTAAGGATTGTTAAAAAAGTCTAAACGCCGTTATCTGGCATTAAGGGTCGAGTCCAGCGAGACTTTTGACACGAGGGAGTTTTTGGAAGCAGTTTGGTGTTCAATCATGCAGCTTTACGGGGAATACGGCGCAAGCAAATCAGGTCTAAAACTGATTGACTATAATGAGCAGAGTGGGCTTGCAATAATCCGCGTGGCACACACAGAAACCGAAAAAGTCAGAGCAGCGTTGGCGTCCATAACAGAAATAGCCTCCAAACCAGCCGCAGTTCACGTCCTGAAAGTTTCAGGCACGATAAAAGCTCTAAACAAAAAAGTCAAACAGGTTTCCAGCGGACAGTAAAATTGAAAGCATTAAAGTCAGTCTTTTACAGCTATTAGCGAATTATCAAATCGGTTCTTCATTATAGGTTTTAGGCTGGTTGTCACATCGTTGATAAAATGGTATAGTCTATTTTTCATAAAACAGAGAGTTTGAAAACTTTATTTGTTGGAGACGCTGTTATGTTAGCGGGGGATGATGTAGCCGTCCCAGTCTGATTATGCGGATGAGGAACTCATGACGGACAGACCCCAAGTTTTTTAAAAGCGAAGCCGTGTTTCCCGCATCTTCTTTCTCTGAAGCCCAAACGCTAATGCCAAAATCATTCCAGCTATGAAACCGCCAATATGCGCCCAGTAAGCAACTCCACTGTAAACATCAAAAAACCCGTAAAGCCACTGCATCAAAAACCAAAAGCCTAAAAGAATAACCGCGGGTATCGGCAATATAAAATACGTAACAAGCGTCAAAATTTTTGCTTTCGGGTAAAGCACAAAATATGCCCCCAAAACACCGGAAATTGCTCCAGAAGCACCAACAACGCCGACGCTTAAATCCGCTGGAAACGTCAGCCCCCAATATATGCTTAATATATGTGTGAAAGCTGCAGCTAAACCGCAAAAAATGTAAAAAACAAGATAACCCAAATGGCCAAAAACATCCTCAACATTATCGCCAAAAATGTAAAGATAAAGCATGTTTCCCAAAAGGTGAAGCCAGCTTGCATGCATAAACATTGAAGTCACCAACGTGTAAAGCCTCTGCCCATGAACGACGTACAAAGGAAACATCGTAAACCTATCCTCAATTACCGCCGCAATCCTTTGCGAAAACAAGATTCCATTCGCAGACAACCAATAAACCGCAAAAACAACAATGTTTATGATTAGCAGCATACGGTTTACGTGCGGTTTTCTCCATGGACGGTTCAAATCCTTCAGCGGAAGCAAGTGGCAACCTCATTCAGTCTGCCATATGTAACTCTCGAATACTTTAACCTTACCCGCCAAAAACCTAAAGCCGCATTAAAGCATCTTCACTGGGTTAAACACTCAATCATTCTGTCACATGTCAAGCACTCGTCAGGTATCGGCGTGTTTTTCGGACGCTTCCGCAAATACCCCAAGAAATGTTCACATTTTACTTTTTCCGACACATTTTCATTTATTCTACGCGTAATCGCCACAGACGCTTCTTCTTTTTCCTCACTTTTCGCAGTTTTAACGTCTCCAACTTTTGAAAGGCAACGTGGGCAAGCATAATAAGTTTTTGAGGAACCGCCAGATGACACGGTAGCTAAAACGGGCTTCGCAAAAGTTTCTCCACACTCGTCACACGTTAAACTATCATGCTTCTCTTTTATAAGATATTGTTCTCCACCGTATCTTGCTGATGTTATGTTGTTTGACATGTTCTGCAGCTCCATTCATATTCCGAATCTTAATATTTAATAAACCTTTCCGTATAAACGTACAACACAAAAACAAAACCACCATAATGGGCCGGGCCGTATGCAATTAAAAAATTAAGTGAATCCAATCCAAAAAATTATGCTAGAACGTGAATAGGTTGTTTTGTTTAATTTTTGGTTACAAAAGTTTTATATACGGAAAAAAAACAGAATTTTAGGACCAAAGGTTGCACCTCTATAGTTGAAAGGGAGGTGTATGGGTGGAGGCCTGTTCTGTTTTGGAGATGCGTGGCCAGAGGTTGATTGCTGTTGGTCTTGTGGCTGTGTTGTTGCTTGCTTTTGTTGCAGTGCCTGTAGCTTTTGCTGAAGCGCCTGGGGCTGGAGCTTACGAGGACATAAGCGTTGATGCAGCTTACAAAATGATAAAGAAAGGCACTGTAAGCCTTGTTTTGGATGTTAGAAACCAGAGCGAATACAATCTCGGGCATTTATATAGTGCTGTTCTTATACCCGTTTACGAGCTTGAGGATAGAATAGGCGAACTGCAAGAGCATATGAACGATCCAATAATAGTTTACTGTAAGGCTGGTTCAAGAAGCCAGATAGCATGCCAAATTCTCGCCAGCAACGGCTTCACAAAAGTCTACAACATGCTCGGCGGAATAACCGCATGGATAGAAGCAGGCCACCCGATATACACGACTTATCACTATGTTACGGTGAACGTTGTTGGCAAACATATATCGGCAAACATAGAGCCCATACTTCTATATCAAACCAGTGGCTCATCTTGTGTTTGTCAATCCTGTTCTCAAGACCAAGAACCTCCGAGCACTAATACACCCTTAAACATTGCGGTTACAACGCTTGAGCAGGATGAAGTACGCACGGTAACGCTTGTAACATACGAAGCCAATGATACAGCTTATGAGGTGCTCGTCACCCAAACTTTGCTGTGGAATTATAACGAGGCAAGCACTAAAACCAACAGAACGGCTAAGTTCATCTCAACAGAAATAGCGGTGGAAGACATATCCTTACAATTCTACAGCCTAAGCTACATTGTTCAACATGAGAAATACAACTTAACCATACACACAACGCTCACGCCTCAAGACGCAGAAACTTACAACAGTTCCTTCACGATCATGAATTATGCACCTGCGGGCAAATCTGAACTCGTATCACTGGAGTTTGTTGAGTTCAATTCTTCCATTACTTTATCGCAGCAATACGCCATCCTAGGCAAAATCGCCAAAAAAGTAGGTAAAACCTACGAGAAAAGCGGAGATGAAATGCTGATACAACTTACAGAAGGCTACTACACTATGGAAAAAGAAGCTAAGCACTTATCTAAACTCGTCAAAGACCAATTACAGGACTACGACACAGAAGCGTTGCGAATTTTCGCAGTTTTAATGGATGACTTCTGGAGCTGCTTTGCATGTCAACTTGGATGTACCGCCGCTATAGGAGGTGGTTGTATCGCTGTATGCTTTTTCACCGTAGGCTTGGCTTGTTCAATCTGTCTTTACCTATTGACGTATTCAGATCCCATCATGACGCTTGGCTGTGCTGCTGTTTGTGAATATCTCGGATGGTGTCCGTGACAATTATAATAAACCGCGAACTCTTTTATCAAGTAAAGAGGAGTGGAAACAATGTTTGCTAAAGGTAGAAAGCCAGAGTGGTGGCGACGCTTCTGGATTGAGATGGCCATAGGTTTTGTAATTCTCAGCGCGGTAAATTGCATGCTATACTTTCTTGGCTACATCAACTTTTACGCTCTGCTTCGCAACACTATCACTATTTTTCTCATAATAGGTTTTTGTTACATGCTACAGCACATAAGAACAGAAGTACTCTCAGAAAAGGGTCGATTAACACTAAACAAAATAGCATATGTACTACTAGGAGCATGTTTAGGCATAGTCGTTTCCCTTTTTTGCATAGGCCTCACAACCAAAGCTTTAGGGCTAGAATCATTACCGAACCTTATTGGAACATGGCCAGCAATAATCTTCAACCTAATCATAGCACCAACTATAGGTGGATTCATCGGATACCTAATTGGTAAAAGAAAAAATTTCCATCCTCCATTCAAGAACCATTAGAAGATTTGTAAATAAGTAGAATAGAAAAAGTATGAAGTGAACAACGGATGCGGAAGTCAAAAGGACTTGCTTTATCTATGATTGCCCTCGGTGTTTCTGGAGCGTTGATAAACCTAATATTCCAAAGAACATTAGGTCTAGTTCTGTTTGCACTTATGGCTATTGTTGGCATAATTATACTGATACAAGAGAGAGCGACACAAACTTAAAAGAGTTGTATCTTTGGGGTTTAATAATAAATCACTTTTCTACCAGTAACAAGCAAAACCGTAATGGGCCGGGCCGGATTTGAACCGGCGACCTTTCGGTTATCAGCCGAACGCTCCAACCAAGCTGAGCTACCGGCCCAACAACAGCCCAATAAACTGTTATAAAACAATCATTATTTTTAAGGTTTTCAGAACACTTTTAACCATTCACGATATTATGTTCACCTAACAAAAAGGGCCCGTAGCCCAGTACGGATCAAGGCGCCGGCCTTCGGAGCCGGAGAACGTGGGTTTAAATCCCACAGGGCCCGTCAATAAAATTCTGCTACCTTCTAAAATTGTTTAAATGTTGTCGTCCCAAAATATCTTAATTCCAACGACATTTGAACTGTTTCAGAATTTTGAGCTATCCTTGTTTGGGTTTGTTATTTTTTTGGTTAGAAACTGATAAATGTGTAGTGTAGCAGTTTGGTAGATGAGGGTTACGGTTGTTGGCTGTTTCAAAGGAAGAGCTGGCTAAAATTTTGGATTCCACTCTTGTTAAGGCAACTGCAACTAAAGATGAGGTGAAACGGCTTTGTTTGGAGGCTGTTCAACTCGGGTTTGGATGCGTTGTTGTAAACCCTACATATGTAGGACTGGCAACGTCATTAGTGAAAGGCACAAGCGTTAAAGTCTGCTCAACCGTGGGTTTTCCTTTCGGAGTGGCGCTTCCGGAAATAAAAGCTTTGGAAGCAGTTAAGGCGGTTGAAGACGGCGCAAGCGAACTTGATATGGTGGCCAATCTTGGCGCATTAAAATCTGGAGACCTTGAACTTTTCAAACTTGATGTAGCGGCTGTTGTTGACGTTAAACGCATATCCAAAGACATAATCGTTAAAGTGATCATTGAAACCCCGCTTTTAACAACCGAAGAGAAAATAACTGCTTGCAAAATCGTCAAAGATGCTGGAGCAGACTTCGTTAAGACATCAACAGGATTGTTCGGCGTCGGAGCAACAGTCGAAGATGTTCAGCTTATGCGGCGAACCGTCGGAAAATTCATGGGTGTCAAAGCTGCAGGAGGCATAAGAACCTACAATGACGCAGTAGCCATGATAAAAGCTGGAGCAAACCGCATTGGAACAAGCACAGCGGCCGCGATAGTGCGAAGTGCGCCTTAAAAAAGGCTACATTTTTTCAGGAGCAAAAACACCGATGAGGTTTAAAGCGTTCCTCAAAACGGTTCTAACAGCGTCAACCAAAGCAAGCCTCGCGTCACTTAGTTCTTGCGGTTCGGCTTTCAACACTGGAAACGCGTTATAAAATGTGTTAAACTTATCTGCTAAATTATTGGCGTAATCCGCTATCAGGTTAGGCTTCAGAAACTCTGCAGCCTCAACGAAAACTTCTGGAAACTCCGCCAAGGCAAACACGATTTCGTTTTCAAGTTTCGCTTTCAACAAGTCGTAGGAAACCTTTTCGGGTTTTCTGGAAGCCTTCCGCAGTATGCTGCAAGCTCTCGCATGCGTATACTGAATGTATGGTGCACTGTTTTTCTCGAAGTTGAGTACGCGGTCCCAGTTGAATTCGACTGGTTTTAACGGGTCAACTTCAACGAGTGCGTAGCGAACCGCGCCTATGCCCACAAACTCGGCGACTTTGCGTTTTTCCTCCTCTTCCAGCTGCGGCGAACGCCTAGAAACTTCTTGATAAGCTCTTTCCACCGCTTCGTTCATGACTTCGTCTAAAGTTATGTAGCGTCCTCTTCTACTTGACATTTTATAACCAGGCAAAGTCACAAGGTTGTAGGCAAAATGCGTCAGGTTTTCTGCTTGTTCACTGTAACCCAAAGCATAGAGAGCTATTTTCAACTGTGTCTGTGCCAGTGACTGTTCCATTCCTATGACGTTTATGCATCGGTTAGCCTTTCTGAACTTCCATAGCGTGTAGGCTATATCTCTCGTCGTGTAGAGCGTTGTGCCGTCAGCTCTGACAAGCGTCAAAGAGGGAACCTCGTAATCTTTTCTTAATCCAAACTTTTCCCTCAAACCCAAGTCTTCAACAACTTTTCCCGCTTCAAACTCGAGAACACCGCCTACCGCTGAAATGTACCTTGTCTGTTTCAGTTTCTGTAAAACTTCTATAACTAGTCCACTCCAGACTAAATCGCTTTCCCAATCCCACGAATCATATGAGACTCCAATACGGCTTAACGTTTCCTTAAACCCTTCCAAACAGAGTTCGCTGACTTCCCGTATGAGAAGTCTTGCCTTTTCATCTCCAGCCTCATACGCCCTGTTTAACGCGTTTATGCTGCTTTCTGGGTTTTCGTCTTCGCCTATTTTCTGGAGAAGTTTCTCAAACAGCTCTGGATATTTTTCTTTCAGTTCAAACGCGATTGCCGTCCAATCATCAAGTTCCCTATTTATTTTTGCGATTTCTTCTTCTGCCGAAACAAGCTTCGCAAGCTCAAGCTCCTTTTTCAGCCTATTTATTTCAACAATGCAGCTTGTTATCGTGTAAATTTTTCCAATAAAGTGGTCTGGTTTTTCTATTGGTCTCGGCTTGCCAAGCTTCTCGTAACCGTAGGCTATTACTGCAGTTTGTCTGCCGACATCATCCACATAATAATGCCGCGAGACACTGTGTCCTCTTCCCGCGAGTAGGCGGGCAATGGAGTCTCCAAGCATGGGGTTTCTTGCTTGTCCTATATGGATTGGGTGAAGCGGGTTCACGCTTGTGTGCTCGACAATAACTTCTAATGATTTATCCGTCTTAACAAGCCCGTATGCAGTATCCATTCGCCTAACAGAATCTATTGTGAGGGCCGAGAAATTGGTGAAGTTCACATGAAAGTTTATATATCCCCCACCAGCGGCAACCACGTTTTGAACTAGAGAAAACTTTGACTTATCCACCGCCTCAGTTACGCGTTCCGCCAATGCAAGCGGTTTTTCACCGAGTTTTTTAGCCAGTTCAAAACATGCTGAGGAGGCTATTTGTCCAAAATCCCAGACTGGTGGTTTCTCGAGAACCAGTGTTTCGAGCATTGTTTCTGGCGAAATTTTCTTAATAGCTTCTCTTAGCAGTATTTCACATTCTTTTTTGAGTTCTGTTAATGGAGCAGCCGAAATCATTAGTTCTCAACCTTTCATGTAACTAACAGTAAATGTGAACACTAATATATGTAAGTATAGCATAGCAATTAAGCGTTAAAATGGCGCTCTTTAAACGTTTGAAGGCTTGAACTTTATGAAGCCGCAAATAGTGTTCTCCAAAAAATGTTTAGAATACGGCGCGTGGCACATTGAGAACCCGCAGAGAGTTAAAAAAGCCTATGAAATTCTAAAGGAGAAGGGCTACGAGTTTCTCGAGCCACAACCTGCAACCGAAGAAGATCTTCTTAAAGTTCATGATGTAACATACCTGCAAATGCTTAAAGACGGTGTTATAGAGGACGTTGACACTCCGGCTTACGAGAACATTTACGAGTATGCGAGGCTTTCCGCTGGAGGCGCAATACTAGCAGCAAAAACTAACGGTTTCTCGTTAATGCGTCCTCCGGGGCATCATGCGGGCAAATGCGGCGTGGCGCTTGGCGCTTACACAAAAGGTTTCTGTTACATAAACAACATTGCAGTAGCCGTTAAACGCCTAGACAAGCCAACGCTTATTCTTGACATTGATGGGCATCATGGAAACGGAACACAGGAAATCTTTCTCGGCGACCCAAAAATCGTTTACGTCTCGTTGCATCGGCATCCGCACTATCCGGGAACAGGCTATTATTCTGAAGCTAACTGCTTAAACTTTCCACTTGCGCCTGACTGCGGAGAGGCGGTTTACCTTAAAACCCTTGAAGAAGCACTTAAAAAAGTTGACATGGAAAAAATCGAGGTTATAGCAGTTTCAGCTGGTTTTGACGCTTACGCTGGAGACCTAGCCTCTCTTGGGCTTACTGAAGATACTTATGCAAAGATAGGGAAAATTTTGGCAGCATTCCAAAAGCCAACGTTTTTTGTTCTTGAAGGCGGATACATAGGCGAAAACATTGGAAAAGCAGTGGATGAACTGCTCAAAAACTTCCAATAACCACACTTTTATGTGCAAAAATTTTTATGAAGCCAACAGCATATTTTGGAACTATGACGCAGTTAAAAAGCAAAGCGGCTGGGGCATTAATATTCATAGGTGCAACCCAATTTATTATCTGCATGGTGATTGCAGAAGCACTTTACCCGGGATACAGTGTTTCAGGGAACTTCATAAGCGACTTGGGCGTCGGTGATGTTGCCATAATCTTCAACTCTTCAGTCTTCATTCTCGGCTTGACAATAGTGGCCAGCGTCTACTTTCTAATGCAGACGTATCCATACAAACTGCTTTTGACATTTTTGATTTTATGCGGAATCGGTGCAATGGGCGTGGGAATATTCCCAGAAACATACGGCATCATCCACACAATAGTCTCCCTCATCACTTTTCTTTTCGGCGCACTATCCGCCATCACGTCATACAAAATCCAAAAACCTCCACTCTCACATTTTGCAGTAATTTTGGGTTTAATGTCACTTATAGCGCTTGTTCTCTTTGGAGCGGGCATCTACCTTGGTTTAGATCGTGGCGGAATGGAACGAATGATAGCCTACCCAACACTATTATGGGCCATAGGCTTCGCCGGAAGTCTAATCGAAAAATCTTAACAGAAGCTCCAAACCTTAGAAGCGACAGACTATTATGGCGGGCCCGCTGGGATTTGAACCCAGGATCTCCGGCTCCGCAGGCCAGCGTCCTAATCCATCCTAGACTACGGGCCCGTATCAGTGATAAATGAGTTGCAGATAAAAGGGTTTTACTGTATTTTGGATGTTTTTAATTCTGGTTTAGTGTTCTTTGTAGTGCGTCTATGACGTTTTGTTTGCCCATGGCTGCTATGTATGGTCCTAGTCTTGGACCTTGTGGTGCTCCTATGAGTATCGTGTATAATTTTTTAAAGAATTCTGCTGGTTGTAATCCGTGTTTTTTGGCTATGTTGAATATTGCGTTTTGTATTTTTTCAGGTTCTTCTTCGGTTTTTAGTGTTTGGACAAGTTCTTCCGTGGCGTTTTTTTCTTCTGTTTTTAAGGTTATTGCCGTTTCTCGGATTTCTTCGAAGTCTCTAACCCAGTTTAACGCGTATTCTATTCGCCTTTTAAGGTCTTCGTCTGGCTGTTGACCTTTCGTTAGGTAGCCGTAGCTTTGCAGTTTTTCGGTTATAAATTCTGTTTCTTTGTCTTTCGGCGCGATTTTAGCTAAGAAAGTGAGCATGTTGTATGGCACATGGATGCTTGGTTTTTGCGGCGGTTTCAGAACCCAACAATACTCGTATAAGCCTTTAAGCTTTGCAAGTTCCTTTTTGTCCGGAATTGTCTTCTTTCCAAAATACAAGTCTTCCAAGTAGTCCATTTCGTTCATGTATGACGGTATGTCTGTGATGTCTAACGTGCGGGTTCCAACGAACCTTTTAAGCATAAGCAAAAGCAACGACTGCGGTGAACCGTATTTGAACCAGACTTGTGGCGTGAAAACATTTCCTGTGGATTTTGAAATTTTTCTCCCGCTTTTATCAAGGAACATTTCGTATCTTGCGTGTGACGGCGGCTCGTAACCCAGCACTTCGCGGCTGATTCTGTCGTTGACACGGACGGAGTCCGCTATGTCTTTTCCGTAAGCCTCAAATCTTATGTCGAGG
This sequence comes from Candidatus Bathyarchaeota archaeon, assembly GCA_018396675.1. Taxonomy (GTDB): domain Archaea; phylum Thermoproteota; class Bathyarchaeia; order Bathyarchaeales; family Bathycorpusculaceae; genus JAGTQX01. The sequence goes on along the minus strand of JAGTQX010000003.1, from coordinate 189,035 downwards.
GCTTTCCATCTTGCTGCGAATTCGCCTTTCCAGCTTAGTTTGCCTTCGCCTTTTGTCACGTCAACTTCGCCTTTGTGACCGCATCCTTCAATCCATCTGCCCTTAATCTCCATTCCTTCGCAGACGTAAAGCACCTTATTCTCGTCTGGCAGATACTCTAAAGCTTTAGTGGTGTATATTCTTCCACAGTTTCCGCATACTGGGAAGTAAGGCAAAACTTCAGTGTACCGTTCTTGTCCAACCTCTTCTTTGACGATTTCGCCGACTTTTTTCGCGTTTAAAAGTATCGTTTGTATCTCCTTGTTTAATGTTCCCTTCTCGTAGGTGTCTTTTGCTGACATGTAACGATACTCTATGCCGCATTTGTCTAAAGCTTCAAGCAGAAGTGAACTCATGTGTCTGCCAAAACTATCGTGGCACTTAAACGGGTCTGGAATGCTTGTAACTGGAAAACCTAAATATTTCTCTAGTTCTTTGGGAAGTCCCGCTGGAACCTTGCGTAAACCGTCTTTATCGTCGCAGAAGGCTATAAGCTCTGAACGGTAGCCTTGCTCCCTCAAAGCAAGTGTCACCGCATATGAGCGTGCAGCGTCGCCTAGACTTCCGATGTGTGGAAAACCTGATGCGCCCAGACCCATTTCTGTTCTTATCATGTCTAGGCTTCTTCCAAGCTTCCGTTCTCTCTCAATGATTTCCAGAGCCATTTTGTCGTACCATGTGCCGCGTCCAATTATTTCTTCACTCATCGCGTGCCTCCAAACTTCTAACAATAATTCTGCGGTTGCACGCTTAAAAGATTCCGAATTTTGCTGGAGGTATGTCTCCTTTTATAACTGTTCCGGTTGCACCGTCCAGCCACAAGCTGTAGTTTCCACCTTTATACTCGTATTTAATAAACCATACTGGCGCGTGAAGGTAAACTGCTTGATTGATTTTTATCTCGTTTTTAATTTCTATCACGCGGTCAATGTCTTGCTGAACCAAAAAATGGTGGTGCTCCACAATTTCCTGCTTCGCTATTTCCACGGCTTCATCTCTGTCAATTTCACTGTTCAATACTTTGGCGAAATCTTCAACTCTTCTGAAATCATACGGGATCTTTCCATCCAAAGGAACATTGTACTCTTTTGTTGGAAACTCGGAGGCTTTCCTTGCAAGAACAAGCCAATCATATTTTTTAACTATTTTTCCTTCCTTAACGACTGGCGGGCTTAAACGCTCAAAAACGCCCTTGTAAAAGCTTTCAGCCTCGACGGACACAACCCAGAAAGGCAAATAAATTAATGTTTTCTCCAAGATTTTTGATTTTTTAGCCAAGTCTGGCGGTTTTAAAAAGCCTGAACTCATCCAACTTTTTGCCAACTCTTCAATTCGTGCTGGATCATACTTGTTTAGTAACATTGAATGCTCGAATACGAAGGCTTTTCCAGTTTCAATTACTACTGTGTAGCCGCAGTATCTGCATGTTGCTATCATATCGCCTGGCTTAAAAGGGATTGGCGCGCCGCAGTAAGAGCAGCTTAACTCCTTAACTATTGACATTTTCTGCAGCCTTCTGCTTTTCGCGCCTCAAAATTTCCTTTGCAACAATGACTCCTGAAGCTGATGCTTGGATAAGTCCCCTTGTTACTCCGGCGCCGTCTCCTATAGTGTATAGATTGCGTATTCTTGTTTCAAGCGAGTTGCTTAACTCTAACCGTGAAGAGTAAAATTTCACTTCCACTCCATATAGAAGAGTATCCCGCGAGTGGATTCCCGGCGCTATCTTGTCAAGGGCCTCAAGCATTTCCCTTATGTTTGCAAGGTAACGGTACGGCAATACAAAGCTTAAGTCGCCTGGAGTAGCGTTTTTCAAAGTTGGCGTCACTACGCTTCTGGCGATTCTGTCGGGTGTTGAGCGTCTGCCAGCTTCTAGGTCGCCTAAACGCTGCACAAGTATGCCGCCGCTGAGAAGATTTGAAAGCCGCGCCACGTATTTTCCATAGGCTATTGGTTCCTTGAATGGTTCAGTGAAGGATGTTCTAACCAGAATCGCAAAGTTCGTGTTCTCTGTTTTTCGCTCCGCGTAGCTTTGTCCGTTGACTGTTAATACGCCATTGTAGGATTCAGATATTACTTCTCCGTAAGGCGCCACGCAGAAAGTCCTAACCTGGTCGTCGAAAAACTTGGAGTAATAAATGAACTTCGGTTCGTAAAGAACATTCGTTAACTCTTCCATAACTGTGGCGATAACTTCAACCCTAACTCCGACATCAACCGGATTGTTAAGCGTTTTTAAACCTAATGCTTGGGCTTCTGTTTGAAGCCATTCCGCGCCGCTTCTTCCAGGTGCGACGATGACGTATTTACCAAAGAATTTTTCTCCATCAACTGTTTCGACGCCTTCCACAACATTGTTTTTTACGATTAGTCCCTTAACGTCTTTCCTCATTTTAATTTCAATTTTGTTTTCCAGTTCTTGTCGCATTTTCCGAAGCGTCTGGGCGCAGCGTTCTGTTCCCATGTGCCTAATCTTTTGTTGCACAAGTTTTAACCCTGCTAGTGAAGCTTTCCTTTCGATTTCCTCCACTTTTTCTATATCGCCGCCGTATATGCGGTCCGGAGCGCCGAATTTTATGTAGATTTTGTCCACGTAATCTATCAGTTCGTTTAGTTCTTTTTCAGAAACGTACTGGTTAAGCCAGCCGCCCACATCTGTTGATAAAGTGAGTTTTCCGTCACTGAAGGCGCCGGCTCCACCCCAACCACATAAAAGCCCGCATGGTTCACAGCTTACGCATCCGAAGCCGCGGCTTGCTGGACATTTTCTCTGTTCTAGGCTTGGACCTTTATCAAGCATCAATATGTTGAGGTTTGCTTTGCCGACTATTTCAAGGGCTGAAAAAATTCCCGCAGGACCAGCTCCAACTATTATTACGTCATACTTCAAAGCCGTTTACCTCTTGAAGCCCAAAACTAGATGTAACAACCAGCATATATTTTTAGCGAATCCCAAAACGAAAGAAGCACTTAAGCGGCGCCATTTAAGGGTTAGTGTGATGGGGAACAAGGCATAAGAATTTAACAGTCTTACTTCCACTGTTTCTGAACTGGTGTTTTTCGTTGGGCGGAACAAAAACAACGTCGCCAGCCTTAAACCGTTTTTCTTCGCCAGCGCCGAAGACGATGCCTTCGCCTTCTAATATGAAGACTTCATGTTCCCACGGATGACTGTGCAGCGGGCTGTGTCCTCCAGGCTCCATTTCAAAAAGCCTCATAGCAAAGTTTGGTGCACCAATATCCTTCGTAATAAGCCATCTAACCTTAAGTTTTGAAGCGCCCTCTTCTTTAGCTTCTTCCGCCTTAACCTTGTCATAACGGAAAACTTTCATTTCAAACACCTAACCCCATTTGGCAGTTTAGTCTTTTATGGCTTCAAGTATGCTCATAACGTTCCAGAGTTTCACTCGCGTGTAAGGCGGCATGTTCGGATCCTGCAAAATCTCGTCTAGTATTGATATGGCGTTTGACGCTCTGACCGCAGGCGTGAACTCGTTTGTCTGCAACGCGTCCATAGAATCTTTCGCGGCTCTTCTAATATTACGCGGCGTAGTTGTGTCCTCAGAAACTTCAGTCAAAACAGCCATAGCCTGCTTTATCCTCTCCTCATACTCCTCAAGTTTCTTTTTTCTCACCACAGTGGTCACCACGCATAATTTTTCAGATAATCAAGTTATATAGGCTTTTATACCTATCTTATTTTCGGAGGCGCAACAATGTCACAAAATCAAAACACAAAACCAACTGATGAACCACACATTAAGCGTATGGCGGATTTACTGCGTCAAGGCTCCACGCTTACGGAGCTTGCGTGTCCAGCGTGTGCATCACCGCTTTTCCGACTAAAAAACGGCGATTTATGGTGCGCTAAATGCGAAAAGAAAGTTATAATCGTTAAGGAAGAAACTGAAGTGGCGAAAATAACAAGCGCCCTAAACCTTGAAACATTAGAAGCAACTCTGTTAGCAAAGATTCAGGAAATTCAAGAGAAAATGCAGCATGAAACAAACGTTGAAGAGCTTCAGAAACTCGGCACCGCCCTTTCTGGACTGCTGGAAAACTTGGAAAAAGTGAGAAAAGCCAAACGGCTATAAGGTTTCATAGGCGAATCTCATGCTTGGTTTTTACGAAGGCTTTCCAGAAACTGTCCATAAAGCCGCGCGTTTCGCTGTAACAGTTTCGAACAAAAAACTTCAACAGGCAATAATTCAAACACTTCAAAAACTAAACAGTGAAAAACTAAATCTAGAAGAGGTTACAGAACCTTTAATGCCAAACTGCTCCGTCATGTTTGAATTCGGGATAGCTGACGGCGACACATTCAGTTATCTCAATCAAGAAGAAGCAATGAAGGCTTTGGAGAAGGTCAGAAAAATCACACTGCAAACATTGGATTTTTTCTGCGCCACGCGATACTACAAAGAACAGAGTGGACGGCGAACTCCATTAAAATTCGACTATTTCCTTCTTCGAATCGTGTTCTACCCTAATTTTATGGAAGCGTATGTTTTTCACGAAAGGGGACCGATGCATGTTTCGCCAGAAGACATCATTAATTTTATAGTCAGCAAGATTAACAGTGCCTTCCCCAGAAAAGCGTTAAAGCCCGTTTAATCTTCACCGATTCCTATCGGCATTCTTCTAAGGAATCTAAAACTATGGAGAGAACCTCGTCTGCGACTTCCCTCTTTGATTTGTTTCCATTCACCCTGATAAGCTCCCCGTTGTCAACGAATTTCATGTATACTTCCCGCACTTTGCGTTGAGTTTCAAGGTTTTCCATAACCGACTTTTTAGGCTTTAACCTTTGAATGACAGTTTTCGGGTCAACATCTATGAATATTGCCAAGTCCGGCGGTAACGCATGCTCGTTTAGTCTCCGAATCCAATCCAAGTTCAGCCCAGTTGCTCCTTGATATGCCAGTGAAGAGTACATGTAACGGTCTGAAACTACAATTTTACCCGATTTTATGGCGGGGATAACCTCGTTTTCTACATGTTCGTATCGGTCTGCGGCGAAAAGTAGTGCTTCAACAATGCTTGAAACACGCTTGTCGCCGTGCAAACAATATTTTCTTATGAATCTGCCAATTTTTCCAAGGCTAGGCTCTGCAGTGTAATTCGCATTGTAGCCCATCCGCTTCAGCTTTCTCACAAGAACTTTCGCTTGCGTTGTCTTTCCGCAACCGTCAAGTCCTTCAAGGCATATGAAGAACCCGCGTTTTCCCAACACTCCCCCTCCAAGCTCAAGCATTAGACATTATAAGCTGAACATGCATTAATAACTGTTTAAAAAGCTGATGGAGAATCTGCAATGCCTAAAAACTATTGGGGCGAAATAAAAGACCCAGTGCATGGATACGTCTACATAACAGAGCCGGAAAAAGAAGTCATCGATTCCTATCCGGTTCAGAGACTTCGACGGCTTCGCCAACTAGCCGGCGCGGAGTACGTTTATCCAGGCGCGAACCACACGCGTTTTGAACATTCTCTCGGCGTTATGTATTTAGCCGGCAAAGTCGCCGAAAACCCCAACATTTCACAGGTAATTAGCGAAGACGAAGCGGAAAGCGTGCGCCTTGCGGCTTTGCTGCATGATGTTGGACACGGTCCCTTTTCACATGTTTTTGAGCATTTGCTCACGAAGAAGCTTAAGAAAAACCATGAAGATGTGACATATTGGATAATTCGAAACAGCGAGCTGAAAGACGTGGTAGGTGCGTTAGGATATAAGGCTGAAGAGGTTGCTGAACTTGCTGTTGGCAGTTTCCGCAAAAACGGGAAAACGTTTCTTAACCAAATAATACAAAGCTCGATAGATGTTGACAAACTGGATTTTGTTGTTAGAGACACATACCACACTGGTGCGGAGTACGGTTTTGTAGATGTTTTCCGGCTAATTCAAACGTTCGACGTTTTAGACGGCAACCTAGCCGTAGATATTGGAGCGCTCTCGACACTTGAATCTTTTATAATAGCACGAATCGAATCCTTCAAAAGCATATACTTTCACCGTGTCGGAAGAGCTGCCCAGATAATGCTCGCCACGGCGCTTGAAAAGGCAGACGAAGAACTCGGCTTGTCCTCTTTCAAGAATCCGGAGGAATATTTAGCAATGGATGACTACACTGTTTGGACCATGCTTAAAAACTGTAAGAAATCCAGCCAAATAATAAGGAATCTTGAGAGACGTAGGATGCTTAAATGCGCTTACGAGCAAACTTTTTACGTGAAGGACAAAACGGTTTCAAACATTTTCAGCGCTGAAGAATTTCGCAATCAGATAAGGGATAGAATTGCAAAAAACGCCAAGGTTGAAACTGAAACGATAATGATAGATGTTCCTACGGTGCCATCCGTGCCTTATCATCATTCAATGTTAATGGAACCCATGGAAATCCCAGTTTTCGGCAGAGCACACGACGGCAAAAAAGAGGCTAAAAGGCTAAGCGAAATATCAGGAATTTTTGATGTTTTGAAAGGTTTCATAAACATTTTACGAGTCTACACCGACGAAAAAAATAGGAGAAGAGTCAGCGAGGCAGCATCGAAGATTCTCGGCGAGATTCCTTCATCTGCCAAAATATCTTATTGAAGGCGTGTATGCATATGACAAGGCAGACTGTTCTGTGTGGACGTGGAATAGTCGAAGGAAAATGCAAAGCTGAAGCGCTTGTTTCCGTTAAGCCCATAAGTTTTCTAGGCGACGTGGATGTGGCAACTGGCAAAATAATTGAAAAAAGCAGTGACATTTACGGCGAATGCATAAAAGGCAAAGTTTTGTGTTTTCCACACGGACACGGTTCAACGGTTGGCAGCTACGTGCTTTATGCCTTATTTAAAAACGGTTTCGCTCCAAAAGCGATAATTAACCGCAAAGCTGATCCGGTCATAGTGGTTGGTGCGGTTATAGCCAACATTCCAATGGTGGATCGAGTTGACGTTAGCCAAATTAAAACTGGCGATGTTATCGAAGTTGACGCTTACACTGGGCTGGTTAAAATTTTAGAAGCCATTAAGGAGGGTTAAACATCATGTACCTCACCAAAGAAGAAGAGCGCGCCTACGACGGCGAATTCGGCTGGGCGAAGCAGGTTTGCATGAGAATCCTCGTTAAGTTAGGCGAACTTTTTGACGCGAGAAAGCTGATTCCAATAGAATCAGCACACGTTTCAGGAGTTTCATACAAGACTTTAGGTGAGGCGCCAACAGACTTCTTGGAAGCTTTGGCTAGTTCTGGCGAAAAAATAAGTGTTGAAGCCACGTTGAACCCTCAAAGCTTCGATCCGCAATACTTGAGAAAGCGACTGCCGGAAAACCTTGTCAGAACGCAACTGAAACTTTGCGGATTTTTCGATGAACTTGGCTTCATGCGGTCTTTTACATGCACGCCTTACTACATTAAAGCTCCAAGAAAAGGCGCACATCTCGCTTGGGCTGAATCATCAGCAGTTGTCTACGCTAATTCCGTTTTAGGCGCGTGGACAAATCGTGAAGGTGGTCCAAGCGCGCTTGCGGCAGCAATCATTGGAAAAACGCCTGACTGCGGAATCCACAGAGCTCTGAACCGTAAACCAAATGTTCTTGTACGTGTTGAGCAGCCTCCAAAAAACGAAATCGAGTATGGAGCGCTTGGAATCTTTTTAGGCAAAATTTTGGAAGACAAGATTCCCCTCATAAAAGGTTTAAAGAATCCGACAGCTGAAGACCTGAAACAGTTGGGCGCTGCACTTGGCTCTGCAGGCATGGTGAACATGTTCCATTACAGAGATGGAGCCACGAAAACCGGAAAGCTTGAAAGAATTACTGTTGAACCAAAAAACGTAATGGAAACGATTGCGGAATTATCAACTGTCACCTCATCCAAGCCAAAGCCTGACCTAGTCTTTGTAGGCTGCCCACATTGTTCAGTTAACGAAATCCGAAAAATTGCAAATGTTGTCGTTAACAAAAAAGTTAGAGACAACACCGAATTCTGGGTTTGCACTTCGTGCCACGTTAAAGAAACGTCAAAGGAGCATGTGCGTAAAATAGAGGCAAGCGGGGCAAAAATCATAACCGACACCTGCGCTGTAGTCACATGGACAGACAAGCTTGGAATAAAAACAATAATGACCAACTCCGCAAAAACAGCCCACTACGCTCCAACGCTAAACAAAGCAGACGTGATACTGGCACCGCTTAAAGAATGCTTAAAAACAGCATTAAAAGAATAACGTTTAAACGAAAGAAAAAATATTCTGCATGATGCCAGCCTTAAAATGTGCTCCGGTAGTATAGTCCGGTCAAGTATTCCGGCCTTTCGAGCCGGAGACGCGGGTCCGAATCCCGCCCGGAGCATTAAAATTTACGCCCATTTTGGGCTTATTTTAATTAAAAAATCTTAATTTGCGCCGTGGGAAATGGGTGATTTTCACTTTAATGTTTGAGAAAAGATGGCAATTTGAATGTGCCGTCTTCCTTTGGTTCAAACTTCAACACTTTAACAATAGCATCGATGTTTAATGGACCGTAAATATGAGGATAACGCTCGCTCCCTTCAACACCCTCGTATAGGATTTTAGATTTGACTTTATCTGAATCGATTACAAGCAACACTAATCCTTTTTGACCATGAAAAAGAGCATTTGCCACTTTGATTATTTGTTTGGGCGTTGAGCAATGTATAAAACCTTCAGATTCAAACGTATCGCCGGTATAAACTCCTGTTCCTTTTGCCTGTTCCCATTGCTCTTGTTTGGCAATATGTAAAATAATAACCATTTTCTTCTAATGTATGATTCACTTTAATCCAATTTAAACATTCTCTGAAAATCAGTAAATTTTCCAATATGGACTGTTGTTATTATACGGTAATTTTGTGCTCGTTTAAGCTTAATATTGGTTTAGTAAACACGTTTACGATGACCTACAACTAACAAGAATACTTCGTTTTTCTTAATCTGATAAAGAACTCTGTAATCGCCTATTCTTAAGGAGAAAACGCCTTTCCACTCACCGCGTAAAGGCTTTCCTATGTAAGGGTTAGTCTTTAGCATGTTGATTTCTCGCATTATCCGTACTTGAATTTCTCTGTCTAAAGCCTTGATGTTCTTTAAGAAACGCGGTGTGAATCGAATTTCAAATTTCGCTTTCAAGGTTTAACTCTCTTATAAGCTCATCAAGTGGTCTAGTTTTGCCCTCTTCAACCTCTCGTAAGGCAATCTTCAAATCTTTAACAAGTTTCTTGTCTTGCATAACCTCGAGGGTTTCCAATAGCTCATCCATTAAACTGGCAGCTTTTGTTAGCAATTCTTTCTCTTCTGCTGTTAAGAGAGTCATTTACCTTTCACAACCTCTCCAGAATATAAAATCTCACACAACATTTTAACACTTACTCTCCAGATAAACTAGCATGTAATAAAAATAATTTCTCATTAGAGAATACTATCAGAAATCAGAATAAGCAAATGTTTTTGCTAGCAAATTTGTGCGCCGATCCCGCCCGGAGCACTATGCGAGTTTTCTAGATACGAAAATAAAAGTGGACAATTACGGTGAAACATAGAAGGGGATTAGTGCGAGAATTCTTAGTCAATGTGGTCCCTCAGCTTTTTTGCGAGTTGTTCAGGGCTTTCAACTGCTTCTCCATCCCACAGTAAGTATGGCAGTGCCCAAGCGTCAGTGAAGCTTGAGGCTTGCATTCCTGGTCTGCTTATTATTCTCAAGTTTACGTTGAAATAGTCTAGGTGTGTGTCTAATGGTCCAGACAGTAGCACCATGTTAAAACTTGTGTATCCCTGTTCATAATAGAATTTCAGAATCTTCACGGTTCCTTCAGCTATTTCCCGCCATTCCCCGTCTTCCATTTCTAAAAAGTTTGACTTACCCGTAACTACTGCTTGGGCCTCGTTTAATCCTCTTAACGGCGCAAATGGCACGAGCCACTCTACACCGTTTTTCCCGTAAAGATATCTTTCTCCATGTGTTTTCTCGTTTGAGACAAGTTCTGTCCAAACGTTTGAACCGTATTTTTTAAAGTAGGCTTTGCTTTTTTCCAGCAGTAACTGAGTTAGGTAGAAGGGGCGGTCTCTGGCTAGAACTTGCATGTGTGGATGGAATATTGATGAGCCTGCTGGCGGCAAATAATTGAAAATGAATACTGGAAACTTTACAATAGGTTCTTTTTCCTTCAGCCTTTTCAGATATGTGAGTGCTCCTTTAAAGCCGTTAAGCAGTGTTTCCGTCTTGAAGTCTTTAAGCTGAAGATAATGCTCCTTCGTTAAGATGACTAGAACGCTTTTTTCGGCGTGTCCAAGCAAGTTTGGGATCACCGTCGCGTCACCGACGAATATTCTGCCTTCCTTTAAAAAGTCTGGGGTGAACAGTGGCGTTTTGGTTTTCACGTTTTCTGGGCAGAAAGGACAGTTTATCCTCGTTTTTTCGGCAAAAGCTCCAAGCAACTCTTTTTCTGAAACCAGAAACTTGCTGATGTAGTTTAGCATTCCATTTATAACCGTAGTGTTTCTCCCGGTAATCGGGTCCGTTCTATACTCAAAGACCACAGTATCCTCTTCAAAATTTTTCAGCGGGTTCAAAATTTTCGCGTACTTAACTGTTTTCTTGAACTCTAACATGGCTGTTTTTCCCCTCCGAATTATTAATGTTTTTTTCTGGTTAATTTTCGTCTTTTGGGGTTATTTTGGCAAACGCTTAAAAGTCTTTGTTGCTGGGATAATTGCTAAAAAGGAAGGTGCATGTTAGATGGGAAACCGTCCTGTTATAGTTGCCGCTGGAAGAACAAAGTTTGGAGAACACTACGAGAAGCAGCCTGAAAGGCTGATAGAAGAAGCTTGGCTTAAGGCTTCTGAAGAAGTGGAGATCGAACGCAGAGATTTGGAAGCTTGTTACCTTTCAGATTATTTTCTCCCGATAACAAACAAGCTTGGACTGGAAGAAGGCTTCCTGTCAGAGCTTACGGAACTGCACGTGCCAATGGACGTTGTGCGTTCTTTCAGTTCAGCATTCTCCAACGCGTGTAATGCCATTCAAGCTGGAAAATACAAATTGGTTCTGGTCGGCGGAATAGAGAAGATGACTGACCGATGGGACAAAATCCGAGACGATTTAATGTTATTGGAAGACCCATGGAGTTATTATGCGGGATGTACGCCTGAAGCAAACCATGAACTTATGCTTAGGGCGTACATTAAAAAGTACGGTTTAAACAGTGAAAATCTTGAAAAGCTCAGCGTGGCTTTAGCGCAGGTTTCTGTAAAAAATCATTTAAACGCTTTGAAAAACGATTATGCACAGTATCAGAGGAAAATAACCGTTGAGCAAGTGTTGGAGGCTAGAAAAAGTGCACGGCGTCCTTTGGGGCTTTACGATTTTGCACCGATATCTGACGGCGCTGCCGCTGTAATTTTAGCTAATGAGGAAACGGCCAAAAAGTTGACTGATAAGCCAGTCTACGTGCTTGGTTCCGCTTCGGCGACTGACTTCTTGACTTATCCTTCACGTGAAGAGATGACTGGTTTTCTTGCAAGTCGCTTGGCTATGGAGAACGCTTTGAAAGCCGCTGGAATAAGCCTCTGGGACATACAGATTTTGGAGCTTTATGACCAGTCCACGGTTATGGAGATGGTTTCACTTGAGGATTTAGGCTTCTGTGAACGTGGAAACGCTTGGAAAACAATTCTGGAAAGCTGCAACGATTACAAAGGATATTATAAGATAGGTGAAAAGAAACTTTTTGTAAACATGAACGGTGGACTAAAAGCTGACGGAAACCCGCTTGGCGCAACCGGCGGCGCCCAAATCTACGAAGTTTTTAAACAGCTTATAGGCGAAGCTGGGGAGCGCCAAGTCAAGCCTGACAATGGTCTACGGTACGCATGTGTGTTGGAGATTGAAGGTTTTGGCACAAAAAGTTATGTTCACATTTTTGGAGGAGGGTTCTAGATGAGCAGTGAGCCAATAGAAAGACGTGTTTCCTACTTGGGTGACAGACTCCGAGGAAGACGTTGCCAAATCTGTGGAAAGGAATACTTTGAACTGAGGGATTACTGCGGAAACTGCGGCAGAAAAAGCTTCGGAAAAATGGTGGACATAGATTTCTTCTACGAGAAGGGTAGGCTTGAACTCTGCACGCTTGTTAACGAGCCGACAAACAAGTTCACAAAACTTGGCAGCTACATTTACGGGGTAGTATCCTTTCACGAAGGCAAAATAAGGGTTCCTGGAAGACTGACTGATAAGCTAATAAAGAACGGTGAAACCGTTGACTTTTCATCTCTTGAAGGCAGAGAAGTCGTTCCAAGGTTTAGGAGACGCTATTCTGTTGAGAGAAGCGAAATAATTCCAACAATCTCTTTAGCTTTCACATTTGCTGACGAGCATTATCCCCATCAAGACTATCGTGTGGTTAAACCGAACAAGGAGTACACATCACCTGGGATAGTTGGCTACGGCATGTACACGTCAAGATTCAGAATCAAAGAAGGCAACATTGAGCGCGCCGTTCCATTCATAGATGAAGATGCCATAACCGCGGCTGTGGAAGCTGGAAAACTTGCATTAATCCATTCAGGCGTTGACAATTCTCTTGTTGGAAAAATCTACGTAGGCTCAGAGTCGAATCCTTACGCTGTTAAGCCCATTGCTTCTAAGGTAGCTCAAGTTTTGAGGCTCGGTGAGGAAGACGAAGACGTTCAAGGTGTTGACGCTGTAGACACGGAGTTCGCGTGCAAAGCCGCCACAAGCATGTTTAAGGATGCGGCGTCGCTTGTAAACTATCCAAAAATAGGTGTTCCCTACGCAATGGTTATAGGCACAGATAATTCACAGGCCGCTCCACGGGATTCTCCAGGCGGAGAGCTTGACCTTTTTGTTGGTTTCGGCGGGTGCGCCTACGTATTCGGTAAAAATGATGTTATAGCCGAACTGGAAGGATGGTACTCTTGCACTTCAGACACGCCTGACTTCTGGCGGAGAGACGGTGAACCATACCCTATGCATGGTGGACGGTTCACGGGCGACCCGGCATACTTTAAGCATATCCGTAAAGCTGCAAAAAGGCTTATGGAAAGGCTGAACTTGCAGACAAGCGACATTAACTATTTTGTGGCGCATCAGCCTAACCCCCAGTTTCCAGTGAGAATAGCTAAAGAGCTTGGTTTCAAGGAAGAGCAGTATTTGACTTCGCTTCAGGTGGCAAAATTCGGCAATACCTATTCTGGTTCTTCGCCAGTGGGTTTGGCGGCAGTTCTTGACATTGCGAAGCCAAACGAGCGCATTTTAATTGTAAGCTATGGTTCCGGAGCTGGTAGCGACGCTTACTCTTTCATGACGACTAGTCAGATAATTGAGAAGCGGCAACGCCAAAAATTAACAGTAAAGTATCACGCAGAAAACCCGTTCTTGGAGTATGTGGACTACACGACGTATAGGCGGCTTAAACTTGGAATGTAGCGAACCATTAATAAACAAGCCTAAACAAAATATGCACGGAGCATAAGCTATTGTTTGCGTACGGAATATTCAAAATTATTTACGCGCCCCGTGAAACCCTCAAAGAAGTTGCGCAAAACCCAAAATACACTGGGCCAATACTAATATTGGTTCTTTTTGTAGCTGCAAATTTAGGCTCCGCCTATTTTCTCGCAACCAAAACATACATTGAGGACACGGTGCCTTCCGCAACTCTTTTGGACGAGTGGACTGAAAACAGTACCAAGTGGCAATCCATTAACGGATTTACTCCAACGGAGAATTTCACCGATTACATTGCTGGAAATTATTACGGCAATAGAAGCATAGATTTTTCAGCGAATGACAACGACACATTAACTCTGGAACTGCAAGATATAGGCTCTATAAACTGTTCAAGCCAAGGTGGTTACACTACTCTTTATTTAAGAGTCAAATTGGCAAATCCAAGCACTCCTCCAGAGAGCGTCACGCTGCGACTTTATTCCGCGTTTACCTCAGCCAATTTTTACCGTGACATAACAGGTGAATTTGCCAACACTACAACGAGCGTTTGGAATAATTTAACTATCCCTCTTGCAATGGATGGAGACTGGCAAATCGACGGTGGCTCGGCCGACTGGGCGAATATAACGGGTTTAATGTTAACGTTCATGTGGAACCAAACATCAAATATACGAGTTCTAATTGACGGCTTGTTTTTCGGCGGTATCTATAAGCCTTACGCGGAAGATGTTGCCTCTTACATTGCTGGTTACGCTGCTTCTTCGCTTATGCAGTTTTTTGTTAGATGGGTTATCATTAGTGGAATAATCTATGCCTTATCCAAGGTTTTCAAGGCTACAATGGTTTGGCGCGTCACTTTAATCTTGGTTGGATTCGCACTAATAACTATGTTTGTTCAAGCATTAATCAACACCGCCGCATTTTCAACACTTCCAACAATAAATTATTCATTTAAATTAATGGGAGGAGTGCCCGGCGAGTTTGAACGCGCCTACAATCAGATTATGGATGAGATATGGGTTGTAAACCTGGTTTACACCTGTGTCCAAGTAGGCGTTTTAATATGGACGGTCGCACTTTGCATGCTTGCTATTCGTTCAGTTACAGAACTTTCATGGTTCACTAGCTTCTTCATGGCCTTTATAGCATATTTCATCGCTATATTTGTCGAAAGTTTCTTGGCTTTCTAATTTTGCATTTTTTATTCGTATCTTAGGGCTACTACTGGCGGTATTTTGGAGGCTCTGTAGGCTGGAAGCACTCCGCCAATCAGTCCTATCAGCATGGTAAGTGACAATGTTTGAATTATTAGCGCAGGGGTTATCAACGGGTTTAATTGTAGTGTAAGTCCGCTTTCGCCTATCCCGCCGATTGTGAAGCCTTGTGATGAAAGCACGTAGGCGCCTGCCACGCCCATGGAGATTCCAGCGGTTCCGCCGACAAGACTCATCACTATTGACTCTAGAAGAATCATGAGCAGTATTTGAGAACTCTTGTATCCGATGGCTTTCATTACGCCTATCTCTCTCGTGCGCTCCATCACCGAAGTTATCATTGTGGCTGCTACTCCGGCAACAGCGACGGCGAAGGCGGAAAGCGAAGTTGAAAAGTTAATGAAATTTATCGCCCCAGTAACGCTGGATATTGCTTCAGCTATTGAACTGAAAGCGATTATCTGAACCTTTTCCTCGTAATGTTGTCTTAAAGCGGAAACGGTTGGCTTAACGTCTGCTGGGTCGCTGACCAAAACAAGTATTCCGGACCACTTGTTTAAGCCTAAAAGTCTTCTGCCTGCTTCGAGGCACATGAACACCGTTGAGTCGGGATCAACTATTAAGGCGCCGCCATACTCTTCAAGGATGGCTCCTGCAACCACGTTCACAGTTTTCTTTCCAGTTATTTTCCCGCCTTCAATTTTTGGTATTGTGACCGTCAAGATGTCTTCTAAACCAAAGTACTTCTCGTTATCCTTGTAGGCTATTTTTCGGCCTATGATGGAATAGATTATGTTGGATTCCGATGGAACTGAACCTTCTCTAATTTGTAAGCTTCCTATAGCGTCAAAAAGTAAGTCATAATCAACAGCAAATATTGACACCTTAAGGTCTTCTGAGCCTCTTTTTAAAATGCCCTGCGTGTTGTAAAATGGTTCTGCTCTGCTGATTGTGTTGATGGTTCTGATATAACTCAAGTCTTCTTCGTCAAGTTGATAATTTTCTGTGGGAAACACCGCAATGGCGTTCTGTCCCAGAGATGTTATCCTTTCTTCTATGTAGTTTGAGTAGCTTCCAACAACCGAACTCATCATAACGAGAACCAACGGACCAATAGCTATGCCTATTATCGTTAGAGCTGCCCTAGTTCTTCTTTCGCTTAGAGCCTTTAGCGAAAGTCTAAAAAAATCCGCGAGCAATTACGCATCCTCGCTGTTTTTATTGATTCGTTTGCAGCTTAGTTTTCTTCATCATTCTATAGATAATCAAAGTTGACACCGCAAGGAATACGATGACGCCCGCAACTATGATCCACCTTTCTAATGGCCATTGCTCAGTCTCTGGCGTCGTAGATGGCGTTTCCTCCTGCAATGTAATACTCACATTGATTTCTTTTGTTTCCTCTTCGTTAAACGCGTTAAGGTATTTCAGCGTCAAAACAGCAGTTTCGTTGTATTTGTTAATGTCAATTCTAAAGGCGATTTCTGAACCTGGATCTACGTCACCTATAAAAGAGGACTGTTCGGTCTCGCCGATTTTCAGTTGTGTCTCAACGCAACGGGCTACAGTGGATCCGTAATTTATTATTATTCCCGTTACTGTTGAGGAAGCGTTTTTTCCTGTTGCTCTGATGTTTTTTATGGAGAGTTCTATGAATGGCTCGACGGTTACGGTTACGGAGTTATTGAATGTGCGTGAGTAGCCGCTTATATCCCTATAAATTATTGAAACCATGAAAGGTACAGGCCCGTAAGTTATTGAAGCTGCTCCACCGGTTTGGGAGTAGAAACCAAGTGGGTTATATGCTAAATTTAACGGTATTTGGCAGCTTTCTTGCGGGCTTATCTTTTTAATGTAGTTTACCGCTGGAGAAGCGATGAGTATTGGCGTTGTTTGATAAGGAGAAACCACAATGTAAGCGTCATATACTGGCGCGCTTCCGCAGTTAATAAGCGTCAACGAAGTGTTAACGTATCTGCTTCTAACGCTTATGCTGCTATCCATAATTATTTGGATGTACTCTGTTCTTCCAAGCATCGTCACGGGAACCGTTAATTGGATTTCCCTATTGCCGCCCCACGCGTCAATGTAGTATAGGCGTCCCTCAAAAGTGTAGGTCTGATTAGCAATATCGAACAAGTTGAGGCTGAACATGAAGGTTAGGATGTCTCCTCTGCCGTAAACCTGTGCTGGACTGGCTATCTGCGCGTTCAAAAAGGCATTTAAAATCTCCGCAAGGTCTTGTGCTTGCAGCGGTTGTGATAGTTGAAGCTGCACTGATAATGGTGTGGCTTTAGCGCGGCTGGAGTTGTCTACGGAGTTGTATATCCCTTCTGGCAGGTCAAGTTCAAGCACAGCTCCATGGAGACCGTCGATGTAAACGTTTCTTACGAGAACTATTAGGTGAGCACCATAAGTGTAGGGTCCAACGGAGCCTTCATACCATCTTACATCCACAATTTCTATGGCTGAATTGTCGTCGATGATGCTATGGCGGCTTTCAACATTTATCTGGAACCGCAAAGTTTGACTCATAAGGAATGAAGAACCAGAAGCTATTCTAAGGTAGGTTACATTCAACGAGCAATTGTGTCTTCCTATTTCCATTTCCGGGTCAACATCTACTGTTAAGTCAACAAAACATGTGCCGCCCGGTCCCATCCCATTAATGTATGTTCCAGAAATCCCTCTAACCGTAATTTCTTCTGGAAGAATTGCATTTACAATTATTGTGCTTATGGTGTCTGGAAGCCTATTAATAAGGTAAACTCGCAAAACAACGCCTCTGGCAGATTGGAGCAGCGGAGCAGGTTCTCCATTGTATAGTGTGTTCACGTTTGCCACCATGATTGGTTCTTCTGGAGGCGGGCTTTCCACCATAACTGGAACAGTAAAAGATGTGGAATTGCTGTAGGATACGCTGTCATCCGTTTGTGCACTAAAGTCAGCGTAAACAGTCACGTTATATGCCTCTATTTGAACGTTTAATGGTATAGAAACTTCCGTGAATGTTAAAGTGAAACGGTCTCCCTTGTTAACGAGTCCAGTGCTTGCCCGCGGATTTTTAACAGTGAAACCCTCAGGAAGAGTAATGTTAAAATGCGCTGCCCTGATTGTGCTATCGCCATTATTTTCCAGTATCATGTAAAGGCTCGTGTCAACAGATCCTGGATAGGCGGCTGGCGAGAAATAAGCGTCAACAACCCTTAAAGAGATTTGGGGGTAAGGCGAAACTTCAATTGTTAATTCATTCTGGTGAACCTCGTAAGTTAATGAGGCTTCTTTCACATACGTTATGTTCAGGCTAAATATCAAATTATAAGAGCCTGGAGACAAATCGTCGGAAATGTCAAGTAAATATTCAAATGTGACATGTGTGCCTAGGTTGACCTCTTTGGCGATGCTTCCATTAAGCAGTTGCGCCTGCGAATATGCACTGCTTCCATAACTGAAACTAAAACCATCAAACGTGATGTTAAGGTGGCCAACCACGTTTTCAGCAGAGGTGCCGTTCAAATAAACTGTCTCAACTTTTAATTCTACGCGTTTACTGCCAGGATATATCTTGGCTGTGCCGGCCGATGACCACACGTTAATGTCAACTATGTTGAAATCTTGAGAAGCGTCTCCTAAAATTTTCTGTGGAACTAGAAAAATAATTTGCAAAAGCAACGTGAATGTTAGTGTAAGAGTCAGAATTTTTTTAATTTTTATCATGTTTTTAACGCTCCAGTATTTTGGATTTTATTACTTATTTATAAGCGACTCTGCCTTATTAGGCGCGAACTCACCTGTAATCTCACCGTCTCTAATCACATATATTTTTTCTGTGCAGTTAGCAACTTCCGGGTCGTGTGTTACAACAATTATGGTATGTCCCGATTTGTTCAGATTCAGAAATGTCTCAACAACCATTTTTGCTGAACCTCTGTCCAAGTTTCCTGTAGGCTCGTCGGCGAGCACAACGATGGGTTTTCCAACGATAGCTCTTGCGATGGCAACGCGTTGTTGTTGTCCTCCGGAAAGCTGATTTGGTTTCTTTCGAAGCCAACTTTCCTCACCGCCAGCCCTAGCCAACGCTTCTTTAACCATTTCTGCTCTCACTCTGCGTGGGATTCCCTTAGGTATTAGAGGCAACTCTATATTTTCAAAAACGCTTAGCCTGTTGACAAGGTTAAAAGTTTGAAAGACAAAGCCCAATTTAGTGTTCCGCAAGTTTGCCAAAATATTATCATTAAGCTTTGAAACATCAATTCCGTCGAAGAACACGTTGCCCTTAGTCGGTCTATCCAGAAGACCTATCATGTTAAGAAGTGTTGTCTTACCAGAGCCTGAAGGCCCCATTATAGCGACAACTTCACCCTCATACACTTTGAAGTTTACGCCTTTCAAAGCCATTGTTGATACTGTGCCAACAATATATTCTTTGTAAACATCAGCCAACTCGATTATCGGCTTTGAAGACTTCGGTTTTGGCTCTGGCACGCTTTACTCCTCTTTTGCATGTTTCACGCACGACGTAATAGCAAATAACACGTGACCGTAACACTATTTTACCTTTTTTCAGCCAAAGCACAAATAAGCATCAAACATAGAAGAGGAATCCAGCAATATTTATATGCGTGAATAGTGTTTGTGTTGTAACTGGCCTTTAGCCGTAAACTCGGTGCTGAAACAAGCACTTGGGTTCTGTGGCTTTAAGAGGCTGGTTCCGCGATAAGGACGAAAAAATAATATGCCAAGAAGGCTACCAGAAAAAACAAAAAACATCCAGAGAAAACCAAGAAGATTTGGAAGTAGCAGGCGCTTCAACCCTGGCAAACCATTGTTTCACATGACGCCTGTAAAAGAAAACCAAGAACTAGAAGTTGTTATAGATGACATTGGAAGCAGAGGCGACGGTATAGCCCGAATCCAAGGCTACCTTATTTTTGTTCCAAACAGTAAAATAGGCGAACGCGTTAAAGTGCGCATTCTATCGGTTGGCGGAAAATTTGCCGTCGCGGAGAGAATTCAATAAAATGGAGGATAAAAAGTGAAAATTAATGAACTGCGAAACGGAATGAAGCGAGTGAACGTAGAAGCCAAAGTCGTAGAAGTATCCACGCCACGCGAAGTGCTTTCAAGATTCAGCGATACAACACACAAGGTTGCAACTGCCATAATAGCCGACGAAACTGGCACAATAAAACTGACACTTTGGAACGACCAAATAAACCAAGTGAATGTGAACAACAAAGTTAAAGTCGAAAACGGTTACGTGACAAGCTTCAGAGGAGAAATCCAGCTGAACGTTGGAAAATACGGAAAACTCACAGTTGAGTGAAACGCGGAGCACCAATTTTTAACGAAATAAGCGAGGTGAAACTAATGGAAGAAAGAAGAAGATTCGGCGGAAGAAGAGAATTCCGAGGCGAAAGACGCTTCCCACCAAAACCAGTTGAAATAGGCAAAGAATACGAAGTAGACATCACCGAAACAAGCAGAAGAGGCGAAGGAATAGCCCGAATACAAGGACTAGTAACCTTCATACCGAAAACAAAACCAGGAGACCACGTAAAAATAAAAATAACGAGAATAAGCCGCCGATTCGCAGAAGCCGAAGTCGTAGGAGCAACAGAAGAATAAGCCACCAAAACTAGCTTAAATGACTGTCAGACTATTTCGCCTTACATATCTATGATAATATAGTTGAATATCTGGCAGATTGAGCCTTTCCAAAACTTTTCATCTTTTATCAGGCGGCACATATTCGACGTTAAGTGCCTTTACAAGTTTTTTTAATTCCCTTTCACTCATCCATTCTGTTTTTAAGTATTGGCAAATTCGCGCGTCATCAAAACCAAGCCTCCGCGCCTCTTCCACCGCGTGACGGTAAGCCTCAATTTCTGTTGGTCTACCAACATAGCTGTATCTGTCGTCGAACAGTTCCTTTCCTTCCATAAACTGTTTCACGTGGACAAGTTCATGAATTATGTCCAAGTAAATGTCCGTCAAATCGCCATTGTTTAAGTAATATGCGCTAATTATCATGTGGCCGTCTATGTCACTTACTCCCATGTAACCTCTAAAACCTGCAAACTCCACTTGGAGGTTGCTAAGAACTTCTTTTGTTTTTTCTCCAAAAATCTGTTTTACTGCATCAACGTTTTCAAAATCTTTGAAAAACTTTGTGAAAGGATGCGTTGTTATTTTAACGTTCCGCGGGATTTTCACCTTCAACTGCGGTTCTGTTATGGCTTAGGCCCTCCTCATCTTATCTTTCATTTCACACAGTTTCATCCTAGTAAAGTTTATGCTCTACTGCATGCTCTGGATAAAACGCGTTTACGTGATTGCTTTATGTTCCGTGTGAAACAAATGAGCGTAGAAGACATAGAATTTGCGGTTCAGATAACTGATACCATGAACTGGAATCTAACCGAACAAGACTTCAAGTTTATGCTTGACCTAGAACCAGAAGGATGCTTTGTTCTCATCCATGACTCAGAAAGAATCGGCGCAGCCACAGCCATAAGCTTCGACGAAGTCGGCTGGATAGGCAATGTCATCGTTGACGAAAAGCACCGCGGAAAAGGCGCAGGAAGCACACTATTAAAACACGCAATGCATTTTCTAATAAAAAAAGGCGCGAGAACCATCGGCTTATACGCCTACTCTGCGACAGTTAATTTCTACACGCAACTCGGCTTCAAACGCAACTCCGAATTTACGGTTTTAAACGGCAAGGTGAAAGCTTTGCCGATAAAAGAAACAAGTTACATACAGAAAACGGACAGCAGCCACTTGCAAAAAATAATAGACTTCGACAGATTCTACTTTGGCGCCTCACGCGGAAAACTACTGAAAAAAATTTCTAGTCAAAAAGGAAACCTTTGCTATTGTTATGTTGACAACGGGGAAATTTTAGGCTATGCTATGGCGAAAGTTTACGGTTGGTACGCAGAAATAGGCCCCCTTGTGTGCAGAAGAGAAAAAAGCTTAGTTGCACCCCTTCTTTTGCATACGGTTTTAAACAAACTTGATGGCTGCGAGGTTTCAGTTTGTTTGCCGAAAAAGGAAAAAAAGCTTGTTGATATGCTTATAAATGCTGGACTAATAGAAGGTTTTGATGTTGTAAGAATGTCTTATGAACCACTAGCCTTTAAAGACTGCGTTTACATTGCAGAGTCACTAGAGAGAGGTTAAGCTTGGCCTCTTTGAACTTGGCTAAAGTTATCCTTGAGGATTTCCTGAAAAATTCGCGGCAATGCATCGAAACTTTAGTTAAGTCGCTATCTCCATTTGAGGCGAACAAAAAGCGAAATTTCGATTTCTACTATTTCAAAAATGGAAAAAAATATGAAGTTAAGCTTGATGGAAAACATTTCTTTTTGCGGAGCTCGGTGGAATACTCAAACCCGCAGTTAACTGTGGAAGAGGTTCAAGGGATAATTGCAGCTCGTCTGCTTGAAGTCTGCGGGAACTATTTTCTTCAATATGGACTTAACGAAATCAGACAAGAGGATATTAACGAAATATGTGAAATGCTTTGCAATCCAAGCGAAGGCTTGGTGGTTGCTTTTCTTCTTAACACGGACGATGCTGAGCCGGACAGGTATTCAATGAACCCGCTTAAAGAATCGATTGTTACAAGTGGACAGAGTGCTTTTCCGTCTGCTTACGTTAAAACAGACGAGTTGAAAATCGACGAGAACTTTGTACGGAAATATGATGGCACATTGATATCGCAAGGCGAAATCACTCTGATATCGCAGTGTCTGGAGAATAGTGGCAACAAAAGTTACGTAGACATGGTTGACGCTGTGAAATACATACAGATGGAGAAGCTTTCAGAATTCTTTGGAATTAACATGTGCCTATACTCACTGCGTATGCCAATTGAAACGCTACAGAAAGAGGCTAATCAAGGATTATTACATCACATCATAAGCGAAGTGCACAGAGATTATCATTCAATAGAAGACGCATACACTTGCATGGGCAGAAGCATTAAGAAACGCACGACACTTTTAACTGTTCCGCACTCTGCTGAAGGGTATGGTTCGAAACGTGCCGCTAGAGGCAGAATATACTTTGACGGTGAAAAGCTAAAAAGCGTGCGGGTGAGTTATCAAACTACGTCACTTTACCCAAACGCGATAGATCCAGACGACGTAAGTATAGCCAAAGCCGAGGACGAATTTGTAGTCGACGGCGAGGCATTAACAAACTACAGTTTCGAAGTCACCCCTTCTTCACCACAGTTTTTCCTTTACTCGCTTGCTTCGCCAGAAGACGCTGCTCTGTGGCACGGCATAGGTGCTTTCGGCGCAAGAGAACTACTCAAAAGTTATGCTTCGATACGGTTTGCTTGCGCTAAAAAAGCCCTAATCAGAAATCTAGAGAATTATGGGGTTTCCACGCGGATTCCGTTGCAATTTAATTTGGCGCCGGATTACATGTGGGTTCATCCGAAACACCGAAACATAGATGCCAGCATAGGCTGCGTAGAGAATCTGGAAGAACTCGCGAAAATGGGCATGAGGATCGAGCATCTTATGTTAGGATGAGGAATGAAGGTGCGTGCACATGTTTTTTATGCAAATAAAGTACCGCGGGGACAATTTCTCTTACATCATAGCAGACGAGACAACCAAAGAAGCAGCGGTTGTTGATCCAAGCTTCAACGCAGACGCCATAACTAGAATTCTTGAAAAGCAAGGTCTAAAGCTGAAATACATAATAAATACACATGGGCATGTAGACCACACGGCCGGTAACCTGGAACTGCAAGAACGCTTCAACGCGGAGATAGTTGCTCACAAACTATCAAAGATCAGTAAGCAAATAAGTGTAGAAGACGGCGACACATTGAAGCTAGGGAAAATAACCATTAAAGTAATCCACACGCCCGGACACACGCCAGACAGCATATGCATTTTTGCAGATGGTAAACTGTTTACTGGTGACACGCTGTTTGTAGGTGAATGTGGAAGAACAGATTTGCCTGGTGGAAACCCGCGAGAAATGTACACCAGCCTATTTGACAAAATTCTGAAATTTGATGATGCTGTTGAAGTGTATCCCGGCCATGATTATGGTGACCAGCCCTGTTCAACGATAGGCAAAGAAAGAAGAACGAATTACACGCTTAAAGAGCGTACACTTGAGGAGTTTATAGAATTCATGAAGTATCCATAACAATTATTATTCTATCCGCACTGGAATGGTAACTACAATAAAAAAGAGTTTAGTGGGTTTTTTTGTTGTGCTTTCTGTTTAGAATAGCCACTGGCAACGATGAGAGAACCAATATTGCTATCAGCATTACTAGCAAGAATTCTGGAATCACATAGTAACTGTAGTACTGGCCCGAGTTGTTGTTAACCGCGCCGTTGCCGACATTATCGCTGGCGTAAACTGCGTATTTTACTGTTAAATTAGTGGATTGCACCGGAATAATTCTTTCGTAAAGGTTGCTTGTGCTGTTATAAGTCATATTTACGTTTGTCCAGCTTGCTCCGTTATTTAATGAGTATTGCAGAATGACTTCTTTAATTCCGCTTCCCGAATCGGTTGCGTTAACCGAAATTTTCACTGCTTGCCCAATTTCGATTTAATCACTACTCTAAATGGATGCGTAGTTGGATTCGCCAAAGCTGTTTCAAGCCATTTATTAGTTGGAAAATCGCGTCTCTAAATATACCAATGCTAAAATGTAAACAACTACTATTATCTAATTTTGATGTTAAGTGGTTAATATGAAAAAGCAAGTTATTGCTTGTTTTTGCGAAATCATTCATAAAAGTTGCTTTGGAATAGCTTGAAAATGTGGGGCCGGATAGATGGAAACTTACGTTTAAATTTTACAATTGCTGATCATTATCTATTCATGTCAAAATGCTTTTGAAGTTCTCAAACAACATATTTTTGTGTGAAAGATTTAACTGTCCAATTTAACAAACCTTTAGGGTCTTGAAATCATTACGCATGCACGCCAGCTTTACTTTTACGCTTGTAAATTTGGATTGAGATTGAGGTTATAAGTGCCGCTCCAAGAATAAATGTTCCTGCTAAAATGCACGCTAATGCCAGTGTTCGATAAGGCTGTTCTTCTGTGAACCTGTTTCCATACATTGCTGATTCAACAATGAAGGGCGAAGCTTCTATGGGAGCAGTCTTATTGGTCAGAACAGAGATCACAATGTCTTTCGGTATTGGTTGCTCACTTATGGAAAGTCCGATGGAGGACGGCACTGAAACAAACCCTGAAAAGATATAGTCGCCTTCTATTCCAGTAGATGTGAACTGCCCAGTGTAATTCCTCTGTCCAAGAATGTACGTGCCTTCAGTTATGGAGAACTCTAAGTACCTGACAGTGATGTTATACATTCCCCCAGTAGTGTTGCCAATAGACGGAAACTTGACATAGAGCACGGCAATCTTGTTAATCGTCAATGCTTCAGGAGGCGGCACCCGCGTAGTAATATGAGTTGTGAAGGTGCTTCCGTCAACCATTTCTGCGGTGTCATAGCTTATTGTCTCGGTTGGCAGAGAGTAACGGTATTCAGCTGTTGTGATTGACATCAAATATCCGCCACTGAGAACTAATCCAATAGCTATAATTGTTAGACTAAGCTGAATCATGCTTGGAATTCGTTTACGCTTAGACAACATAGTGTCCCTCGGAGTGGTCCTTGGGGTCTCCTCCACCTTTTCCATCAAGGCGACGGCCCCCTCACCCATATTAGAGAGCCGGTACATACCGTTCTCTGTCTTTAAGACAAGCTCTTTTAGAGAGTCAAGATGGTACGTCAAAAAGGGGCTAGTGACATTGAAGAGTTTTTGCATATCAGTGAAGCTATGGGGTCTTTCTGCAAGAACCCTCAATATTTTGCGGCGGATTGGATGCTTTAAAGCAGTGAAAACTAACGAGTACGTTTCCTCTTCAAATTCAGCCATTTTTGACCCTCATTAAAAGATGCAAAAAGCCACAACAAAAGACTTCTGGTAAAGGAAACTTGACTAAAGAATACTTGACGAGTTGAGGAAAAGCACTCTAAAAAGTTCTCCACTTCACAACATGGTTTTTGGTGGGGCCGGCCGGATTTGAACCGACGACCTTTCCCCGGAACAACCGTTAATTGGCTGTTCCTACGGGTTTCTTCCTTTGACCGCTCCAGAACTTCTTCATTCCGCCTTCTGCGGTCCGCAAACCCGTTCTGTTGGGTTCTGGAGCCCGTCGTCATACCTGCCTAGACTACGGCCCCGTCTCTATCTCTACGTAAGAGACAAGAAATATATGCGTTATTCTCCATTCTTTAACGGCTTTAACGTTATCAACCACGCGTTAACCACAAGTTTTATATTAAGTTGGATGAATTAACTGAACTCTGTGATAAAGGATGGAAACAGGAAAAATATCAAGATATGTGTACATTGCGTTTATCATCATAGCTATAGTTATGGGACTAGCTGTCGGCTACATGGCGTATAGCGCAAACCTCCACTGGGCTGACCAAACAGTTCGAGACATTAACGGATGGGTCATATTAATTCTGTTCATTCTGGGAATAATCACTGGCTTAGTAAGCATAACAGAAAAGGAAGTTACACCCTTCCTAATCGCAACAATCGCCTTGCTTGTTGCTGCCGCCACAGACGTTTGGAGCCCGTTAAGCAATATACATGAACTGCTTTACTATTGGGCAACAGCAATCCTAAACTACATCGTAGCCTTTGCGGCTCCAGCCGCTGTTATAACAGCCATCAAATCAATGTTGCCCATCGTTAAAGAAAAATAAAACTGGTATTCACCATCCTATTTTCTTTTTAGGCTAAAATGTCACAGAAAGCGAAAAGTTAATGAGCAAAGAGTTAAGGTGTATTCTGGGGTTTGCCGGCCATAGGGCGCGGGTCCCACCCGATCCCATTCCGAACTCGGAAGTTAAACCGCGCTCCGTTCCCGGTTGTAGTGCGGTCTTCGGCCACGCGAAGCCGGGGAAGCTGGCAACCCCATTTCATTCTTGTTTTCAAATTTTTGCGATGGAAATGTTAAATAATAGATGCGCGCAGTCTCTTCTTCTTTAAGCTTAAGCTTTCGGTTTGGGCTCTGGTGGCTCCAATATGTGGGAATGGTTGCTTCCACTGTTTGGTTTTTTGATAAGCATAGCTGCTGCGTTAACTGGCGTTGGAGGCGGAATATTTGTTGTGCCATTGTTGACGCTTATTTACGGCTTTGAAACTGTAACGGCAGTTGGCACGAGTTTAGCCGCAATAATCATCACTTCTATAGCTTCGTCAGTGAACTATTTGAAGCAAAACCGTGTTTACGTCAAAGCTGGACTTATTTTGGCTTGCGCCACAGCACCTGGAAGCTATGCGGGAGCAACTATTACGGCGATCCCAGTTGTGAAAATTTGGCTGGGCGTAATCTTTGGCGTTTTCCTGATTTTTGTTGCCGCGCAAATGGTTTACAAGGCTTTGTCCTCGAGATCTGTTAAGGCTTGCGGTACGGTTGACGCCGTTTTCGAAAAAGAATTGATTAAAAACTGGAGAAAAATGCTTTTAGGTTTGTGTTTAAGCTTTTTAGGCGGAGTTGCTTCTGGACTTTTAGGCATAGGCGGCGGGGTTGTCCTCGTGCCAGTTATGTGTTACGCGCTTGATTTTCCAATTCATTTTTCTATACCCACGTCTATGTTCATTATGATTTTCACGTCCATATCCGGCGTGACCAGCCACATACAACAGGGAAACGTTAACGTTATTTATGCTGTTTATCTTGGAATCGGCGCGGTCATCGGCTCGCAAGTCGGCGCCTACGCAAGCAAGAAACTTTCAAGTAAAAGCTTAAGTTTGGTCTTCGCCACCATGCTGATCGTAGCAAGCGTAAACATGATACTGAAAAACTTGCATTACATTTAATATTTCAAACGCGTTTTACTTGGAATATGCTAAAATTTATAACCAAGCTTTTGCTAGTTTCTCGGAAGGTGAGTTTGTGAACCTAGTGGCGATGTTAACCGCTTTACAAAATCAGCTTTTTCAGCTTCCCGGAGGAGACATTTTCTCACAGATTTTAACATTAGTAATTTACGCTTTCATTTTCATCTCAATATTCTATGGACAAAGAATTCAGCTTTACATAATGCTAAGAGAAGTTGAAGGCTCACTCTACAAGCTAAAATACATCCGCGATGAAGGCAGGCGAATTGCCATAGAAACTATTAAAGAAATCGGCAAACCACAAACAGACCCGACTGTGAGAGTTGACCGTTTCCTTGAATATTTTACAATATCGCCGCAAAGCCTTGACCCTGCTGGTGTCGTTTGGAAACTTGAGCACATATTAGACGTTAGAGACACACGCTTCAAAGATGAGGTTAAACTAATCGCGCCTGCCGCTGACGAAACTCAAGCAAACAATTTGGAAAACACCCTTGAAGCTGCAATGGCGCTGAACTACATTTACAAGGTGATACGCCATTACTATCTGCTTGGAAAGAAAACTTTGAGCCTCTACATAATAATGCAGATACAAATGATCTTGCCCATGGTGATGCGTGAAGCCGAAGCCTACGCAAGCGCCCTTAAAGCCTTCGCGTATGGCCAACCAATAGGTGACGGTGTCGGCGCACTTGTTGCCGCCAAGCTTATGCATGGTTACCCTGTGAGAAAAATACCTAAAGACTGTGTTGTGGCTACGGTTCCTTTTGAAGGAAGAACCGCATATGTGATAAAGGCTGAAGGACCAGGCGGAAACGTTGGAAAACCTGGAGACGCCATTAAAACAATTATTGAGGAGAATGAGGGAAAAATAGCCAACATCATCATGATTGACGCCGCTTTGAAGCTTGAGGGTGAAGAAATCGGCGAAGTCGCTGAGGGCGTCGGCGCAGCTATAGGCGGTCCAGGTGTTGACCAGTTCAAAATTGAAGAGACTATACTAAAGTATCGCATTCCAATTAACGCGGTTATAGTTAAGGAAGATATTGGCGATGCAGTTTCACCGATGCGTAAAGAAGTCTTCGATTCCGTTGATAAGGCTGTTGAACGGATTAAACAGGTAGTGCTGGAAAGAACTAAAGAAGGCGACAAGGTTATTATTGCGGGCATAGGCAACACTATAGGAATAGGACAGTAAATGAGGAGGATGATGAGGATGGGTCAAAAATCTGCTTCGTCTTCCGCTGCAACCAAGGTTTCATCATTTGTTTTACTGATAATCTTCGTAACTTTAGCTGTGGCTCTTGCAGCTCTTGTTCTTGCAGTTCAAGCTTATAGTATTGGAAACGATGTTGTGGCTGTTTATTTGCTGTTTATAGGCTTCATAGGCGTGGCTCTCTCCACTTACGTGCTGTTTCAAACACGGCAGCGCATGATGCGTTTAAGGATCGAGACTCCGCCAATAACTACGACTATTGAATGCAAGAAATGCGGCTTCAAAAACGTAAGAGAGTTCCAGCGCGGCGACTACATCTTCAAGGAAGTTGAACCATGCCAAAAATGCAACGAGAAAATGCTCATAACCGCCATATACAGGGAAGTCCGCGAAAAAGGAAAAACCTCTTTCCCATATTAGGTTAAGACAAGACAACCATCTTCAACGATTAAAACCGTGTGTTCAGCTTGCGCCACTGGTTTTCCACTTGCTTCTATAAACACTGGATAGCTCATGATGGCTTTTGATGTTAAAAGCTCGCGGAATGCGTCCCTATACGCTTCTTTTGGCACCACACCCTGCAACCAACGCTCTGTGAACGGCAGCGTCCTAAAGTTTTCTTCAATGTATTTCAGAAGCCTTTTTGCATGAGGGTTTTTCACTGGCTTCTGCTTAAGAAAACGAAAGATTGTGGCTTCTGTGCTGTTTTCAACTTTTCCAGCAGCGTTTTGAACCGTGACGAATGGTTCGATTGCATAAGCTTCTCCAACCTTAACTTTCGTGAAAGAAATGTGCGCCACATTCGGTAGCGAAGTGCCAGCATGCACTAGATATCTGCCAACTTGATGTCCAGTTAGGTTTGAAACTGGCCTATAGCCATGTGATTTTATTGTCTGTTCTATTAATGAGCCGAGCCTTGATGTGGGCATTTCTGGATAAATTGTTTCTATGGCTTTTTTTAGGGCCTTTTCAGCTGTCTCCACCATGTCTTTTAGTTCGCTGTTGAAGCATACGCTCACGGCCGTGTCTGTCACGTAGCCATCAACATGCGCGCCTATGTCCACTTTTACAATTGCACCTTCTGGTATTGTTTTCTTGTCGTTTGGCGGCGAAGTGTAGTGTGCGGCTACTTCGTTTATTGAAACATTGCATGGGAAAGCTGGTTTTCCGCCTTTTCTTCTTATAAGCCCTTCGGCTTTTTCGCAAACTTCTATTATTGGCATGTTTTCTCGCACAAAGTTTTTAATTTCTTCACGTGTTTCTCGGAGAATCTTTCCGGACAAGCGAAGTTTTTTGAAGGCTTCTTCGTCTAGGCTTTTCAATCCTTTTCACTTCACAAGTCTTTTAACCTTTATAAATTACCCATTATTTAGAGTTTAAAGATTTAGTTTAGAGCGTGATGTACAAATGGCAAGAATAACTTGGTTTGGACACGCGGCGTTCCAAATTGAAATTGCAGGTAGAACTGTTTTGATTGACCCTTGGCTTGATGAGAACCCAACCTCACCCACTAAGGCTTCCCAAATTCGCAAAGCCGAAATAGTCTACGTTACACACGACCACGGCGATCACCTAGGCGACGCCATCAACATCTGTAAAAACACAGGCGCTGTTTTCGTTTCAACTTTCGAACTTGGAAATTATGCACGAGAAAACGGAGTAAAAAACGTGGTCGGGTTAAATATTGGCGGATACGTTGATGTGAAGGATGTGAGGCTTTATATGGTTCAGGCTTTCCACACTTCACAGAGAGGCGCTCCGACAGGAGTCATTCTTAAAGGCGAAGGCAAAACGGTGTATCATGCTGGAGACACGGGAATTTTCGGAGACATGCACCTTATCGGAGAACTCTACAAGCCTGATTTGGCACTTGTGCCGATTGGCGGATACTACACTATGGGCGCGTTTGAAGCAGCTGAAGCGGTTAAGCTCATTAAACCTAAAGCGGTTATTCCTATGCATTACAGAACGTTTCCAGTTTTGGCGCAGTCCGCAGATGAATTTATAAAATTTGTTAACGAAAAAGCTTCCGAAGTGAAGGTTATTGTTTTAAAGCCTGGAGAGAGCTACCAATTCTAGGTTTTCGGCTTTAGAACCTTCGGTTCTAAAGTTGCAAATTCGTTTCCGCCGAGATGGAAAATCATCTTGGCCTCTTTTATGTTGTATGTGTCATTGAAAGCGTCTTTGTTTGCGTAGGCTTCAACTATTTCGCCGACGAATATTGTGTGGTCTCCAGCGGTGAATTGGCTGTGAAGCTTACATTCTAAATGAGCTACGCATTCTTTTATTATTGGCGTTTTCACTTTTTTGGCTGGCGAAGGCGTTAAATTTGCCTCTTTAAACTTGTCATGGTCTCTTCCGCTTATTGAACCGCATAAGAAGGTCTCATTCAGAATTTCCATGGTTGGAATATTTACGACGAACTCTTTGGATTCTTCAATTAGGCTGTGTGAATGTCTGCGCGGTGCTACGCTTATGGCTACTAGTGGCGGATTAATCGATGTTGGCATAGCCCAAGCCAAAGTGATGATGTTCGGTTTTCCGCTTTTGCCAACACATGAAACAAGAACAGTGTGCATGGGGTGAAGCAGCCTTAAAGCGTTTGACGGGCTAACTCCGACAACCTCTTTTACGCCCATAATTTTTCCTCCCACTTTTAGCGTTTTATGTGAAACTTATCTATTATGTTTCTCGCTTTTTCACGCTTCTTCTGATGCTCTGACAGGAATTTGTTAACTCTTTCAGTCAACTCTATTTTACACTCACCGCATAGAATTTCGCCGTTTCTACATCTAAGCTCCCTTTCAGCCAGCTTCTTGTCATCTTCCTCAAACAAGAAATAAAAATATTGAAAAACGCTGCATATGCTCGGATCGCCTCCAAGCTTCTTCTGCTCTTCAACCGTTGGTCGTCCGCCAGTAAAAGCGTTCCAAATTTTGCGTTTAACAACGTTAGGCGGGTCTACTGTGAATATGGATGTTTCAGGTTCAGAAGCGCTCATTTTTCCGCCAACACCTAAACCGGGCAAGAAACGGCAGTGAATTTGCGCTGGCTTATAATAGCCAAGTTTAGCTGCCACATCACGCGTTATGCGCCAGTATGGGTCTTGGTCTATAGCTGCTGGAATCAAAGCTGGAACATTTTCGCCAGTTAGCTTCGCGTGGATAAAGCATGGAACTGCTTGAATTGCCGGCCAGAAAACCCAGCCGATGTTTGTGCTTTCTTGGAAACCAAAAGTAGCCTTTGCAGTCGAGTAAGTAACGCGTTTCGCCACTTCCAAGGCTATGTCATAAAGCAAGTCAATGTCTTGCACGTCATAGATTATGAAGGTGTTCTCTGGCTTAAAGCCCAAAGCGATTAAATCTAAAGCATTTTCGTAGGCGAATTTTCTGGTTTCCTCTAGTTCCAACTCGTCGTCTATGACAAATTTTTCGTCATCAGTCATTTGGAAGTAAAGTCTAGTGTCAAACTTTTCCTGCAAGTGTCTTGTAAAAATCCAAGGTACAAGATGCCCGATGTGAACTGGGCCAGATGGTCCTCTGCCCGTGTATAAAACGAATTTTGTTCCCTTTTCGTAGAGGTCCAAAACAGTGTCCAAATCGCGATGTGAAAAGAAGAGCTTTCGCCTAAGCTGAAGATGCAGCCCGTCGGTGTGTTTTGCTACCTTTTGCAGCAGTTCTTCGGTTAGAGGTTGCGTTCCGAACTCACGTATAAGACGTTCATAGTCAACTCTGCCCTTTACTTCCCACGGTGTTACAACCATCTCGTTTTTATCTTCGTCAACCAAACTTTGCGCCGCCTAAGCTTTTGGCTCCTTATAAAATTCACTGAAAGTGTATTAAATTTTGTGTGGAATACGCCTTAAGAATAAGCTATAAATACTATTATGTTTTCTTTTTCGCTGTTGCTGGTGAAGTGATGCCCTACCAATTTCAATAAAAATCAAGCTTTTCATCAGCCAAGGGCATAGCTTAAAAACCTTCCAGAAGCTTTTATCTAAACATCGCAGACTCATCCTAAATAGTTTGGAACACTGTTCAAAGAGGAATGAGAAAAATGGCAAGCTTACGCACTAATGAAAGAAAAACTTTAATGGCACTCCATGAACTTGGCGGAAAAGCCACTATAGAAAAAATAGCTGAAAAAAGCGGCTTAGCACATGCTGCGGTTATGCGTGCAACCTTAACACTTTCAACAGAAAATTACGTGAAAATCCACGAACAGAAACGGAACATCGCCAAGCTAAGCAGGGAAGGCGAAAACTACGCGGAGTCTGGCTTGCCGGAACGCCGCCTACTTCGTGCACTGCTAAATCTTGGCGGTGAAGCCGATGTGGAAGAGGCAGCGCATAGATCCAATTTAGATGCTGGTCTCGTCCCTATAGCGTTGGGCTGGTTAAAAAAGAAGAATTGGGGTTCAATACAGGGTCAAAGATGCTGTTTAAAAGTTAACGTGGAACCGCAATCAGGCAGCGACGAAAAACTTTTAACACTAATCCACGAGAAAGGTGTCGTTGCCGTTGAACAGCTAGACCAACAGTTCAACGAAGCTCTGACTTCTTTAAGAAAACGGAAACTTGTAGAAATTGAAGAAAAAGTCTCCCGCGAGCTTGAACTGACCGAAAAAGGCTGGAAAACAATTAAAAAAGGTTTCAAAATTGTTGAGGAGATAACCCAACTCACTCCCGAACTCATAATAACCAAACAGTGGAAAAACGTGAAACTAACAAAATTTGACGTCACGGCTCCTGGCCCAGCAGTTTATCCTGGCAAAGCACATCCTCTTCAGCAGATAATTCGTCGCGCACGCGAAATTTTCCTCGAAATGGGCTTCACAGAAATTCGTGGACCAGTTGTTGAAACTGCCTTCTGGAACTTTGACGCTTTGTTTCAGCCTCAGGATCATCCCGCCAGAGAAATGATGGACACGTTTTATTTGGCTAATCCAAAAACTGGAAGGTTACCGAAGGAAAAACTTGTGAACGCGGTTGCGAAAACGCATGAAAACGGTTGGGTTACAGGCTCTAAGGGTTGGGGTTACAGTTGGAGCAGTGAAGAAGCAAAACGGCTTGTTTTAAGGACACACACCACAGCCGAGACGATAAAATACTTAGCAACGCATAAGAAGCCGCCAATAAAGGTTTTCTCTGTCGACAGAGTTTATAGAAACGAGCAGGTCACGTACAAAAACATTGCTGAATTCCATCAGATTGAAGGCATAGTCGTCGATAGAAAAGTGACTTTGCGAGACTTAATGGGGACGCTTAAGACATTCTACACAAAGTTTGGGCTGGAGAAGATAGAGTTTTGGCCGTGCTACTTCCCTTATACGGAGCCTTCCGCTCAAGCCATGGTTTACCATCCCAAACTTAAGCGTTGGATGGAGCTGTGCGGAATGGGCATGTTCAGGCCTGAAGTTCTGGCGCCTATGGGCATCAAGTATCCAGTTCTGGCTTGGGGTGGAGGCCTTGAACGTCTAGCCATGATTGAGCTTGGTTTAGATGATATTCGGATGCTTTACGGCAATAATTTAGGATGGCTTAGGAGGACACCGTTATGCCAGTGATAACGCTTAAGGTGGAGAGGTTTTCCAAGTTCATAGGCAAACCCTTAACAGTTGAGGATTTAGTGAAGTGGCTTCCGTGGATAGGCTTTGACATAGAGGAGACGAGCAAAGACTATGTTAAAGTCGAATATAACCCGAACCGCATAGACTTCTGCAGTTACGCTGGCGTTGCGCGCGCATTAAAAGGATTTCTTGAATTGGAAACTGGGCTTCCAGAATACAGCGCTGAAGAACCAAAAATAACTTTAACAATTGATAAGGCTGTTGCTGATGTTAGACCTTACATGCTTGCCGCCGTTGTTCGCAACATAAAACTAGACGAAGACGCGGTTGCCGAATTAATGGAGATGCAAGAAGACTTGCATTGGGGAGTAGGCCGCGACAGGCGGAAGGCTTCAATAGGCATACACAACATTGACGCGGTTACACCG
The DNA here is from genome assembly GCA_018396675.1 of Candidatus Bathyarchaeota archaeon. Lineage (GTDB taxonomy): Archaea > Thermoproteota > Bathyarchaeia > Bathyarchaeales > Bathycorpusculaceae > JAGTQX01. The sequence continues at coordinate 154,167 of JAGTQX010000003.1, read as the reverse complement.
CCTTTCCTTTACACGGCTGTCGAACCACCAAGCGTTAAGTTTGTGCCTTTGGGCAAAACTGAAGAAATGACTCTAAAGGAGATTTTGGAAAGGCATGAGAAAGGCATAGCATACAAACACCTCTTGAACTGGGCACCGCGCTACCCTCTGCTCGTAGACCGTGACGGCAAAGTTCTTTCCATGCCTCCAATAATAAACGGTGAACTGACGAGAGTGGATGAAAACACGAGAAACCTGTTTTTGGACGTTACCGGCCCAAGCTATGACGCGGTTGAGAAAAGCCTCAAAGTTTTAGCCACCTCCCTAGCCGACATGGGCGCAACAATAGAGAAAGTCTATGTGAAATATCCTGACTGCACGATGATTTCGCCAAACCTTGAACCTGAAAAAGCACGGCTTAGATTAAGCTACGCAAACAGAATGCTTGGCTTGAAAGTCTCGGCTGACGAAGCTGTAAAATATCTGCGGAAATGTCGACTTGACGCGAAAACAATCGAAAAAGACGTTTTGGAAGTTTCTGTTCCACCATACAGAATTGATGTGCTGCATGAGATAGACCTCGTTGAAGAGGTTGCCATAGGCTACGGCTACTACAATCTCAAACCAACTGTTCCCGCCGCAGTTACAGTCGGCGAAAAACATCCAGTAAATAAAACTGCAGATTTAGTGCGGCAAATAATGAGTGGGTTAGGCTTCTTGGAAGTCATGAACTTTACACTCACAAACGAGCGGATTCACTACGAACTAATGCGCATTACGCCGAAAAACCCTGTGAAACTTGCCAACCCGGTTTCCGCAGAGTATACGATAATGCGGCAGATGTTGCTTCCAGGACTGATGAAAAACTTGGCGGAAAACAAACATGAAAGCTTCCCGCAGAGGCTTTTCGAAGTTTCAGACATAGCCAAAATCAACAAGCGCCTAGAAACAATGTGTGAAAGAAGACTCCACTTGGCCGCTGTCACGTCGCATTCAACAGCAAACTTTACAGAAATAAAATCCGTTTGCGAAGCGTTGCTTATGAATCTTGGCATCAAAAATTGGCATGTGAAAGAAGCGAAGCACCCAAGCTTTCTATCTGGACGAACAGCCACAATCCAAGTTAGAGATAAACCTGTGGGCTTTTTAGGCGAAATCCACCCACAAGTTTTAAACAACTTTGAACTGGAAAATCCAACAGCCGCCTTTGAAATAGACTTGGAACAGTTAATGACAAGGGAAACTTCAAAATAAGGTGGGCTTCTATTCTCCTGTTATTTCGAGTTTCTGTTTAACCACTGCTTTCGCCCATTTTCCATATTTTATCCAAGCTATTGCGATTATGCCTCCGACAATGTTACTTATTCCAATTGCGAGCCAAACTCCCAACGAGCCTACACCCAGCATAAACGCCAGAAAGTACCCTAACCCGATTCTGATTCCCCAAAGTCTAAAAATTCCTAAAGCTGTCGGAAAATTTGTATGTCCAGACCCTCTCCCAACTGATAAAGTTACTGCGAAAAGTCCAAAAAATGGCAATGTTGGCAACATTGTCTGGAGAAAAACGTCGGTTTCATCTAAAATTTTCTGGTCATCTGCAAAAACATCTGCTAAACTTCTTCTGAACGGGTAACAGACTAAAGCTCCGACAATCATAAGCGTGAATATCAAAACGGCCGCCTTGAAGGCCACTTCCTTCGCTCTTTTGGGTTTTTCCGCTCCTAGACTTTGCCCAATCATTATCGCTGGTGCACCGCTAAGGCCCCAAAGTGCGGCATCCACAATATCCATTACAACGAAGCCTATGGAGAAGGCGGTAGCCGCTATAATGCCCAGCATGTTAACGAGTTTAAGCTGCATCAAGAATGCAAAACCGTTCATCAGTCCCAAAGTCAGAATAGGCAACCCTATCCGCAGAACCAAACGAGCCCATTCAGCGTCTATTTTCTTCGTGAAACCTATCCTAAGCTCCGGATAGCTTTTCCTAAGAATGTAGGTCATGGCAACTATCGCTATTATTTTTCCCATAACGTCTGTTAAAGCTGCACCGACCACTCCAAGCCTTGGAAAAGGTCCTATGCCCAAGACGAAGAATGGGTCTAGGGAAACGTTAATTCCGACGGATATGACGTTAACTATTGCCGGTCTTTTTGTGTCTCCGACACTCTGAAGAATTGTGGTGTATGTTAGAGCTATATAATTGAAGAAAACGTCGAAAGCTATGACGCCAGAATACTTCATCACGTCATCAAAGATTTCAGGCGGTGTTGATACAGCACTTGTGAAAATCGTGCTTCTAAGCGCGATGAGCAGTATGCTTAGAGCTCCTCCGGAGAAAAAAGCTAATGTAAAGAAGCGGGAGGCTGATAAACTGGCCTCTTTGTAGGATTTGCTGCCTATGTACTGTGAGATAATGCTTAGGCTGGCTGCCGTCAAAGCGTTTGCAAGCGCTTGGAAAAGCATAAGAATTGGCCACATCTGTCGTGGAACGGCCACGGTGATTTCATTGTAGTTGCTCAGCCAATACGAATCCGCCACGTTGTAGGCTACAACCACAAGCTGGTTTACGAGTGGGGGAGTTCCAAGCCAAAAAATCGTACGGATAATAGGCCCGTCTACGATTTTATCTCTGTATTTGCTTATTCCGCTTGGTTCTGGCAAACCTTCGGCTTCTTCAGACATAGACTCCTTTTAGACGAAAAAACTACGTTAAAAGCTTTCCCGTTTAACTTTCAAAAACGTGCAAGTATCTTTGACGTAATAGATCTTCGAAACTTCCGTTTAACTTTTTCAATTTGCTCTCCAACAACCTCTATTTCTTCTAGGCTGCATGTTCCAAGTCCCTTTTTTTCCGCTAGAACCAAGTGTTTAACTTCTTTCGGTTGAACACCCATAACTGCCGCGCCTACAGCGTCAACAGCCACCGGGTCTGTGCCGGCGATAATCAAGTTCATTTCAACGGGGTTTCCGCTGGTTTCGTGTCCCTCTCCGGCTATTATGCCGTCTATGACTGTTAGGCTAGGTTTCAGCATAGAAGCCAAGTCTGCGATGTTGCTGTTTAACCGTCCGTTATGCATTGTTCCTTTTGATGCTAGGGCGCCCATCATGTTTTTTATTCCAAGTGTTACGGTGGCAAGTCTGTGGAGTTTAAGCTTCGGGACGCTTATTATGGTGCTTTCAAGTGCAGTTTTCGCCACTTTAACTTTTTTGAGAGTCAACGGATTAGGCGGATAGGCTTCAACGAAACTGTCTTTGTTGAAGTCTACGATTTTAATGTTCCATTTCTCGGCTATTTTGTCTATTCCTGCAACTTTGAAGGCTTCGAATGTGTCTGCGAAACCGCTTCCCTCGCCGATGATAATGTGGTCTTTGCCGCGTTCTTTCAGAAACTTGACTATCCCCTCAACAACACGGCTGTCTGTCGTGATTCCAGTTGACGGATGTTTAGCGTTAATATAATTCGGTTTTATCAAAATCGGTTTTTCAACAGAAATAACAGCGGTCAAATCAGATTCTATCATATCCAGAGCTTTAATCGTCGAATTAATAGGGTTTAACCCTTTAACTATGGCGACTTTGCTTCTTGTGCCCATTTCTGAAGCCGTACAAACCACGTATTGAAAAGAGTTAATTTAATTTTTCTGCAATATTTTTAAATTGAATAACGTGGATGTTTCTGCCATGCATGAGTGGGCTTTAGCTGAAGCAATAATCTCTTCTGCTTCAAAGATTGCAACGCAAGAAGGATTAAAAGAGGTCATAGAAGTTAAAATAAAAGTTGGCGAGCTTCAGCAAGTGGAGATTGACATTCTCGAATTTGCCTTGTCAGAACTTAAGAAAGACATTTTTAAAAACGCAATTTTTACCATAGAAACAGTCAAGGCTGAACTAAAATGCAGAATTTGCGGACACCAGTGGGTTTTCAGCAAGGACAAGCTTGATGTGGACTCGGCTGAAGCCATACATTTTGTTCCAGAAACTGCACACGCGTATATTAAATGTCCAAGGTGTGGCAGTCCAGACTTCGAAATTTTACGTGGAAGAGGCGTATGGCTTGAAAGCATAAGAGGTGTTAAATAAATGGCAGACCCGCGAATCGGCATAATAGACAAACGGTTAGAAAAGGTGAAGCGAGTAATCGCCGTGTCAAGCGGCAAGGGCGGAGTGGGCAAAAGTCTAATTGCATCTACGCTTGCGCTTACGCTATCGCAGAAGAACCGCAGTGTTGGACTTTTTGATGTTGACTTCACAAGTCCGTCTACCCACATAATTCTAGGAATACAAAATGTTAAACCAAAAGAGGAAAAGGGCTTGATTCCAGCCGACGCTCACGGCATAAAATACGTTTCGATAATTAACTATTCCGGCGAGGAAGCCTTGCCTTTGAGGGGCGCTGATGTATCAAACGCTTTGATAGAGCTTTTTGCAATAACCAGATGGGAAACTCTGGATTTTCTTATTATGGACATGCCGCCTGGCATAAGTGATGCGACCCTCGACATGATTCGTTTTGTCAAAAAAATCGAGTTCCTAGTAGTTAGCACACCTTCCCAGTTAGCTTTTGAGACAGTCAAGAAATTGCTTAAACTACTTTTGGAGTTAAAGGTTCCGCTTGTGGGCGTTGTTGAAAACATGAAAATGAAGGAAAGCAACTTTGTGAAAACACATGTGGAAGCGTTAGATGTGCCTTTCTTAGGCGAGATACCATTCGACCCAAAAGTTGAAGAAGCCTTCGGAAATGCAAATGCGCTTGTAAACACTGTTTTCGCAAAAAGGCTGACGGATATTGCCTTGAAAGTGTTTCCGTGATTATTTGGAAGGTTTTTTATTGTTTGGTTTTTGTTTCGGCTCGTTTGTGACGCGTTTTTTTGACATTAAAACTTCTTCCACCGAATTTGCCTTTTGCAATTCACTGAGGTACCAGCCTCTTTCATGGGAATAGTTTATGCCAGCCAATATTCCGTACACAACTAGGATTAAGCCACATATTATCAGTGCTAAGCCAAGAACTGCTCCAGTGTGAGACTCGGTGTAGTATGGTATGAAAAGGAACCATTCTGGGCTTTTTCCAATAAACTGAAACATAAACAATGATTCCAGTAGACCGCCGATAAAGAAAATGGTTCCAGCTAGGAAAATCAAGTATGCCGTTGTTTCGTTATGCCGAGACTCTTCCGCTTTTTCGTGAAGGTAATCTCTGAATGACATGGCGAACACGTTATTCAAATTACTAGACCTATACCTAAATCTTATTATATTGGAATAAGTATTGCAAAAAAGAATCAAAAATCCATTAAAAAAGGGGAAAATCCAGAGCTTTGCCTCCAATTAAAGCTATAATATTTGATTTCATAGGCACATTGGTGAACGTCAAAGGTTACAACCTAGAAGTTTCCAAAATGAAACTGTATAAGGCTATAGTTGACGCAGGCTTCAAAATTAGCCACGAAGCCTTTTTGGACGCTTATACACAAGCACACGAAAAATACCGTGCTATACGCTATCAGCAACTTGTTGAAGTAACAAACGCCATATGGATTTCAGAAGCTTTAAACATTTTAGGGTTTAAAACAAGCCCCGAAGACTCACGTATAAAAACCGCTGTAAACCTTTTCTTTGAAGACTACGTCGGCTCATTTAGGCTCAGAAAATGCGTGAAGCAAACATTGAAAACATTTTCCGAGAATTATAAGCTAGGTTTAATCTCCAACTTCACGTATGCTCCCGTTATATACGCTGGGCTTAGAAAAGTTGGAATAAACAATTTCTTTAATGCAGTGCTGGTTTCAGACGCTGTTGGATGGCGTAAACCACACGTGAAAATCTTCGAAGAAGCCTTAAAACGGCTTGGAGTGAAGGCTGAAGAAACACTTTACGTGGGAGACAGTCCAGATGAGGACATAAAAGGCGCAAAGACACTGGGTATGAAAACCGTTTATGTTGTTTCGCAGTTTTATCCACTCCAAAAACTTTACGAAAGCAAACAGGAACCAGACGCAATAGCTAAAAACTTGTGTGAAGCAAAGAACAAGATGCAGAGAATACTCAACATTCCAGCTAATCATTAAGGTTTATCCTTAAACTTTTCCGACGCTGTTTCTCCTCCAACGCCCCAATGCGTCTTCGGGACCTCATGCAAAATCGTTTCAACAGCGTTTTCTGGAATACCTAAATCTGCAAACACCTTCGTTATCCCCTGTATAACCCTTTTAGCCTTATCTTTTCCGAAACCTTCCCAAACATAAACATGAACAACAGGCACCTCAAATACACCTCCCACCATGCAATTGAACCGCCAAGTTAAAAAACTTTCAGAGGAAGACTATCCAGTTTAACGACAATTGAAACCGCCAAAAATCCATTAATCAATAGTTACTGGTGATTGTGCGGCCGCCGGGATTCGAACCCGGGTCGTCAGCGTGGCAGGCTGATGTCCTAGTCCAGGCTAGACTACGGCCGCTTTGTTAGGGTTCTGGTATTTTCTTGTTTTCTTTTCCTAAAAAGTGTTATGTTTGCAAATTTAAGTTGAGTAGCTATTTGTTTTGGCGCTTTGTCTTCGTCAAGTTTTTATTGTTTTTCCACATTGTTGTTTTTATATGTCTAACAAGGAGTTTTTTGTGAACCGTTACAAAATGCTTGGCTGGAAGTTTAAACCTGTTGCACCTAAACAAGCAATCAGAGTTAACGTTATGAATGTTGAAGGCGTAAATGTTGTTGAAAGACTTGAACGGTTAGGTTTTAAGCTTGAAAAAATCCATTTTATAGAAAGAGGTTACTGGGTTAAGCGTTCAAGTTTTTCGATTGGAGCTACCATAGAATATCTTTTGGGCTATTATTCTATTCAAGAGGCAGCCGCCCAAATCCCCGCTACGCTATTCACCGACCTAAAAGGAAAAACCGTTTTGGACGCGTGCGCCGCTCCAGGCGGCAAGACAGTTCAGCTCGCCGATTTGATGGACAACACTGGCGTCATTGTGGCGTTAGACGTTAAAAGTCGTAGGTTGAACGCTTTGGCTAATCAGCTTGAAAGATGCCGCGTCAAAAATGCTATAGTTTATGGTTTGGATGCGCGTGAAGCTTCGAAACTGGGCGTAAAATTTGACAGGATACTTCTTGATGTTCCATGCTCTGGCAATTTTGCGATGGACAAAGACTGGTTTAAGCGGCGAACAATAGACGATGTTCACAGAAACGCGCGTCTGCAGAGGCAGATACTCGCCGAGGCTGCAAAAGTGCTGAAAACCAGCGGAGAAATAGTTTACGCCACATGTTCACTTGAGCCAGAAGAAGACGAATTAAACATCGATTGGGCGGTGAAAAATTTGGGCCTCAAAACAGTGGAGATAAACTGCTATGGAGAAGAATCGCCGACGGAGATTTTCGGCAAACGCTTAGACAGCTCCGTGAGGAATTGTAGACGAATTTGGCCTGGAGAAACTCAAGGATTCTTTGTTTGCAAGCTTGAAAGGCAAAGGTGAAAACATGGTAGAAACTTTGGAGAGTTTTGCCAAATTTTTCGGTGTAAAAATAAGTCTAAACAAAAACTTCGTTAGAAAAGGAAACCGCTATTTTCTCCTTGACGAACGCTTAAGGGCGCTTGCTAAAGAAATTTCAGGTTGGCAATTTGCTGGCGCCTATTTAGGTAAAAATAAAAATGGCAAGTTCTATCCAAGTTCACTTTTGCTATTTATGATTACGGATCAAGCTGAAAACAAGATTATTGTTGATGATAAGGCTGCTTGGCTTTTCGTATGCGGAAGGGACATATTCAAAGAGGGTATAATGAGGGTTTACGGTTCGAAGACAAGGGGCGCTTACACTCTGGTTTTGAACAAGCATGGTGAATGTTTAGGCTTCGGCAGAATCACAGAGAATCTGGATGAGGCTAAAGAGGGCGTTGTGGTTGAGAACGTTTCAGACATCGGGGACTTCCTAAGGCGTGAAAGAACACCGAAACAATAGCAAACGGTGATGCTACGGTGACTTCAGTGTTTCCGTCAAGTTTTCAATTTTGACTTTGGTTTGTTCCTTTTTGTGCATGTCTCGGAGGATAACGGCACCTTCTTTTAGTTCCCTCTCTCCAACTATGATAACATGGCTTATTCCTCTTCTATCAGCGTCTTCTAAAGCCTTGGCAACCTTTCGCCTCATAACCTCTGTTTCAACGGACACGTTTTCGGCTCTAAGCATTTCTGAAATTTTCAACGCCTCACCAGCTAGGTTTTCGTTAACGGGAACCACCATTACGCTTTTCCCGTTTTCAGTTTTTAACTCAGTCTTTTGCTCCTGCGTTGCAAGCATTATCCTGTCTATTCCGTGGGCAACTCCGACGGCTGGAGTGGGCTCGCCTCCGAACAGTTCAACAAGCCTGTTGTATCTTCCGCCTCCAGCCAACGCTATGTCAAGTTCAGGAATGTAAACTTCAAAAATCATTCCAGTGTAATATTCTAATCCGCGTGCAAAGCCAGCGTCAACAATTATTTTCGGTTTTTCAGGAGTTTCAGACACGAGTTTGATAATTTCCTTAAAGTTTTTCACCGCGTCAGAGGCTGTTCCATAATCTTCCACAAGGTTTTCTACCGTAGCCAAAATTTTTGCGCTGTCGCTACCTTGCATGCTTACAAGCTTTTGGAGCACGTCTAAACATTTGGCTGAAGCTCCAGCTTCCTTGACTATTGTTATGGCGTCTTCGTGTTGTTTCTTGTCCATAAGTTGCATGACACGATTCTGGGTCTCCTCCGTCATTCCTTCATGACTTAATATGCCTCTCAAAACTCCGATGTGTCCAACTTTGAAGGCGTAATTTTTTAACCCTGCCAGTTTCATAAGAGTATTCGTTAACAGTAATACTTCAGCATCCGCCTCGGGTTTTTCGGAGCCCATCAGCTCGAAATTTGACTGCCAGAATTCTCTGAAGCGACCTTTCTGCGGCTCGTCATACCTGTAGAGGCTTCCAATGCAGAACAACCTTAATGGTTTCGGCTCGTTTCGCAATGCTGTCGCCACGAGTCTTGCAACCGACGCAGTGAATTCCGGTCTTAAAGCCACTTTTCGTCCGCCTAAATCTTCAAAAGTGAACATTCTAGCGCGGACTTCTTCACCTGCTTTCGCCGCTACAAGCTCGTATGATTCTACCACTGGAGTTATTATCTCTTTATATCCGTACAGTTTCGCGGTTCTTCTGGCTTTTTCCTCAATTTGCCTCATTAATTTCGCTTCTTCTGGCATGAAGTCTCTCATTCCGCGGACAGTTTTAAAGGTGCTCACCCGCTTTTCACCCGTTTTATTTTAGGGTTAACTGTGAAACGGAATAGTAAACTATTTCGCCTCTGCGGCTCATAACCGCCAAAACCAGCTCTTTTTTTAGGCTCTGGCTCTGCTGCATTATCTGGGTTAAGTCTTCAAGCGTTATTGGTTTGCCTTCTTGTAAGCTTAATACAAGGTATTTCGCCGTGTCCTTTCCATACTCGCCTCTCTCGTAAACTCTGAAGTCAACGCCTAATCCAAAGCCTTCGCGGACAACGTATCCGCGGCTTCTTAAATCGCGGTAAACCAAATATTTTGCCCAAGCGTTTTCATCTATTTTTTCTGAAACCTTCAGCAGTTTCTGAAAGTCTATGGCAGCACCTTCAGCATTTTTGACTTCAAGCAGACCTTTATCCAAAAGATATAATGCTTCATAAAAGGTCAGCATGAGTTCGCCGTTTTCGTTTACGCCGTAGCCTTTTGATGAAAGCTCGTCTGCTTTCTGCTTTGCCGTAATCTTTACGCCTTTCTCCGCGAGTTTTCCCTCGGCTTTTGCCTCTGGACGTTGGTTTTGATCTTTATTTTTGCTCATTTTCGTTCAGCCGTTTTCGGCTTTAAAGTTGACAAGTCACCCTTATATAGGATGCCTTCTTCACAGATTACCGCACTCACATACTTTAACGGTGTTACGTCAAAGGCTGGATTCAGCGCGGTTACGCCTTTAGGCGCTATTCTTTCAGCACCTATATATGTCACTTCTTCGGGGCTTCTTTCTTCTATGATTACTTCTGCTGATTTGCGGGTTAAATCAAATGTGGATTTTGGAGTCGCTACATAAAACGGGACGCCATGCTCTTTGGCTAGAACCGCTATTTGATAGGTTCCTATTTTGTTGATAACTGCGTCTCGCACTATTCTGTCGGCTCCGACGATAACCTTGTCAATCATCCGCTTATACATGACGTAACCTACCATGGTGTCACATATCAAGGTGACTGGTATGCCATCGCGTTTCAGCTCGTAGGCTGTCAAGCGGGCTCCTTGCAGTTTTGGCCTCGTTTCAGTTGCTATTACCCTAACCTTTTTTCCCTGTTCTGCGGCGGCTCTGATTACGCCTAGGGCTGTGCCATACTCAACCGTTGCTAATGCTCCGGCGTTGCAGTGCGTAAGCACAGTGTCTCCGTCATTTATGAGCGAAGCTCCATGCTTGCCTATTGAACGGTTAGCATTTGCGTCCTCTTCGGCGATTTTTTCAGCTTCATCAACAACGAAGAACGCTAAATCCGTGACGCTTCCATGAAAGGCGCGCGCCTTATTCATTATTCTGTCGATAGCCCAGAAGAGGTTTACCGCTGTTGGCCTCGTATTTTTTATTGTTTCCGCCGCCTCTTCCAGTTCGCGGATTAGCTCCTCTCTACGCTTTGCTTTTGAATGGTAAGCCGTTAATGCCAGCGCGTAGGCTGCGGCTGCGCCGAGAAGCGGCGCCCCTCTAATTTTCATGGTTTTAATGGCTTCTGCCACTTCGTTGCATGTTTTTAGCTCTAAAAATTCCGTTTTGTATGGAAGCTTAAGCTGGTTTATTGTTTTTACGGTTCCGTTGTGCCATTCTATTGTCCGCATTTGTGGCTTGGGCCTCCGTTAACCGTTTATGCTTGCATAAGGTTAAATTAAACTTTGGCAACAAAACCGAAGAGGCGAACCGCTTTTGAAACGTGAAACCTTGAAGATTCTCGTTGAAAGGCTTGGAATGCGGTATTCAGAAGTTTTAGGCATTAACCTCGATGGCGGACGGGAAGAAGAGGTTTTCAAATGGTTTCTGGCGTCAATACTTTTCGGCGCGCCAATAACCGAGGCGACAGCCGTAAAAACCTACAAATGTTTTGAAAAACATGGTCTTTTAGCTCCTGAAAAGATTGTTGAGGCTGGCTGGGATAAACTTGTGCAAGTTCTTGACGAGGGAGGTTACACTCGATACGACTTCAAAACTGCGGATAAGCTTCTTAACGTCATGCGCGCTCTTCTGGAGAAACACGGTGGCAAACTTGCCAGCATACATGAAAAGGCTTTGGGAGCCAGTGATTTGGAAAGGATGCTGAAGAATTTGGGAAAAGGTGTTGGCGACGTGACCGTAAACGTTTTCCTTAGAGAACTCCGCAGTGTCTGGTCTAAAGCGGAGCCAAACCCGACAAGTCTGGTTGTCACGGCGGCTAAAACGTTGGGAATAATTGATGAAAAGTCTCCTAAAACGTTTTTGCAGCAGCTTGAAATGTTCTGGAGCGTGAACTCTGTTCCAAATCAGTCCTTTGTAAACTTTGAGACAGCATTACTGCGTTTGGGGAAAGATTATTGTCGCAAGGGAAAGTGCGCTGTTTGCCCAGTTAAAGTGGACTGCATTGACGCTAGGCTGGTTTAATGTATGTGATGACTTCAACTGGACATTCTTCTGGAAGCCTCATTTTTTTGCGCCATTCGTCTCCGACGGCTATTAGAGAGAATACTCCAGAGAGTTCCGCCTTTGCTTTTCGAACCATATTGACAAGTGCAGCTTGTGTTTCTCCGGTCTTAATCATGTCGTCAACTATTAGGACGCTGTCACGTTTTTTAAGTGAATCTTTTGGAATGTAAAGCGTGATTGTGACTCCCGAGTCTTTCAATGCGAAAGTTTCTTCAAGGAACTCTTTCACTCCAACTTCTTTGCTTCTTTTAGCTATTACGAGGTTTACGCCGAGTGCGTTTGCCACCATGGTTGCAAGTGGGATTCCGTCAACGGCGGCTGTTAAAACTTTTGTGACGCGTTTTCCAGCAAAATTTGCAAGCGCGTGGTTAGCTGCTTGTTGTAGGATGTTGAAGTCGCCTATAATTTCAGTGTTGTCAAAATAGCCGTCTTCGTTGAACTTTATTCTGCTGCGAAGCTCGTTCTCCAAACCGACAAATCGCGTTAATACTTTCCAAAGCTGCTTTGCTCTTGCAGTGTTTGGCAGAACATGTCCTTTCGCGTATCGGCTTAAGACGGTCACGGGTAAGCCTGTTTTGGATGATAACTCGCGGTAAGTAATGTTCCGTTTATACTTGGCTGTTCTGAGAAGTTCTATAGTCATTAAACGCAGTTTTAACTCATCAGCATGTGTGCTCATAGCCTCCCCCTCTTAAACAAGGACCAGTTAAATTCCGAAGTGTTTACCATTTATTATTACATTACCAATTTATAATTTCCGCTTGCAAGACAAAACGACGTTTGGAAACAGGGATTGCTTATGGCGGTCTAGTCAAGACGACTTCAATGGAATACTCGAAACCTTCACGGTAAACCGTCAAATTAACTTTTTCGCCTGCTTTTTTCTTATGAATTTCGCTTAACAATTTCTCTATACTCGTTATGGACACATCATCTAAAGCCAGTATTATGTCTCCCGCCACTATGCCCGCTTCATGCGCTGGGCTTCCCTCAACAACCTTTGTGACTAGAACGCCTTCATTCACTTGTATCCCATAGTAGCGAGAAATCTCCCTTGTTAGGCTTAAGCCTATGATTCCAAGCCATGGTCTAGCATGGGTTCCGCTGGAGATAATTTCGCCCGCGCATTTTTTAGCCGAATTTATCGGAATTGCAAAGCCAATTCCATGGGCAAACGGAATTATAGCCGTGTTTATGGCGACAACCTTGCCGTTAACATCAACAAGTGGGCCGCCACTATTTCCCGGATTTATGGCAGCGTCTGTTTGAACAAGGTTTTCTAGAAGCTCGTTTTTTGATTCAATTGTGCGGTTTAACGCGCTTATCACGCCTGAAGTGATTGTTGGCCCGCCGGCTAATCCGAAAGGGTTGCCAATTGCGTAAACGCGTTGTCCCATTCTAAGCTTGTCAGAGTCTCCGAGTTCAGCGTAAACAAGTCCTTTCTTGTCAACTTTGACAACTGCTATGTCGTGTATCGCGCATGTGCCTAAAAGTTGTCCGTTTAGAACTTCACCGTTCCAAAGAGTTACTGCAATGCGTTCTGCGCCTTGGACGACATGGTTGTTTGTCAAAATGTGTCCATCCGCATCTATTAACGTGCCTGAACCCATGCCTTTTACTGGGAAAACTTGGTAAAACATGCCTTGAATAAGCCTCACAGTGCTTATGTTCACAACACTCTTGCTAACTTTTTCCAGAATATCTAAAACTCTTGATTCTTCATCTGACGCCATTTTTTGCACATGGAAAAATATGCACTTTAGGCTTTAATGTTTTCCATTTTTGCCTTTGAGTGAGCGTTTAGAAGCAAAAACACAGCCACAGCCTGCGTCGCTAAAGCGTAAAGCACTACAACCACGTACGGTGGGTTCAAAGTTGCCATTAAACCGTATATGATGCCGCTGGCCAGCATGCCTACGCCGTATACTGTGTTGAATATGCCGTAGGCTGTCCCCCGCGAAGAAATGGGTGCAAACTCTGAAACAGCTGCGCGGTACACTGATTCCTGCATTCCTAGGACTAAGCCGAAAAACACGGCGGCAACTATTAAGGCGGTTAAATCAGCGTTAACCATTGCAAACAGTGGAGGAAAAACTGAAAGGATAAACGGTAATGCTAAGACTCTGATTTTAAACTTGTCGTAGGAGTACCCTGCAAGCAGAGCGGTTGGCGCGTCAACGCCTTGTATCAATGTGTATATGAGGGGGACAATCCACTGCTGGTTTAAGGGAAGAATTATCGCAGCCTTATATAGTATGAGCTCGTAAGGCAAAAGCCCGACAGTGTTCAGCAGAACGGCGAAACTGTAAACGTAAAAGCCGATTCCAAGCTTTCCGCTTTTTCTTTGCTCCTTTTCCGTTTCGCCTGGCCTTGCCTGTCCCACTCTCTTGTAGGTGTAAAGCAGAAACACCATTAGCATTAGAAAAGGCAATAACAGGAAGCTGAAGGTTTGACTGTAGTTGTTGCTGCTGTAAAACATTAAACCTGCAACAATAAGCGGGCCGAGGATTGCGCCCACTTGGTCTAGTAGTTCATGGATTCCAAATGCTTTTCCAGACCCAACGCCCTTGCTTACAATCGAAAGCATAGCGTCTCTGGAAGGCGACCTGACGGCTTTCCCAATGCGTTCAAGTAAAACGAGTATTATGGCTATCCACCACGCGTTTGTAAGTCCCAAAAGTGGAATTGCCCCTATTAGTCCGTAACCTATAAAAATGAAAATCCAGTATGCCTTTGTAGTGTCCGCAAGGATTCCGCTAACAAGCCTTAAAGCGTAGCCTAAAAATTCGCCGAATCTGCCAACAAAAACTATGATAAAGGCTGAAGCACCTAAAAACGCCAGGTATTCTGGCACAAGTCCCCGTGAACCTTCGTAAACCACATCGCCCATCAAGCTTACTATTCCGAGTAGAAGAATTGCGATGTAGGCGCTTTTAGCGTTAACACGACTGTTTTTCATTTAATTCCTTCTGCCGCAACTGTTTCTCGTTTAAGACAGCGAATTAAGGATTTCCACAATCCTTTCAAGCCACTCCATGTCCGTCGCGTCAAAGCTTCCATATTCTTCGCTGTCAACATCAAGAACCGCCATGACGTGGCCGTTTTTGTCGCGTACTGGAACGGCTATTTCAGACTTCGATCTGGGATCGCATGCTATGTGTCCCGGAAACTCGTTGACGTTCGGCACAATGATGGTTTTTCCGGTTTCGGCGCATTTTCCGCAGACGCCAGAGTAAGCGATTTGTGCGCATGCTGGGGGGCCTTCAGATGGTCCGAGCTCCAAGTATTCTTTTTTTGGAATGTAGAAGCCAACCCAGAAATAGTATGGGATTTTCGCTTTCAAAACTTTGCAGGTAAATGTCATCGTTTCTTTTAGAGATTTTCCGGCGACATTTTCCTTTATAATTTTGAGGCATTCTTTGTAAAGCGCTTCTTTTTCGCTGGTTTGCATTTTGACTGTGCGCTCCTTTGGGCGAGGCTCTGGTTTAAACACGGTAATTGGAGAATTTGATAGATAAAGCTTTTATTGATGCTATGGGCTTACTTTGGCAAATGTCTCGAAGATGATGTGGAATGGCTTTGCAAAAAGGCGACTTCATACTGATAGATTACGTTGCAAAGGTAAAGGAAACCGGCGAAGTTTTTGACACAACCATCGGCGACGTGGCTAGAAAAGAGCATCTCTACAAGGAAGGCGAAATCTACGAGCCGAAACTGGTTGTGATAGGTGAAGGCTGGGTTCTTAAAGCATTAGACGAAAGCTTCGCAACAATGGAAGTTGGAAAACCAGCAACTGTTGAAATACCGCCAGACAAAGCGTTCGGAGCAAGAGACCCTGAAAAAGTTAAGCGAGTGCCTTTGCGGCAGCTTACAGCTAAAGGAATAACGCCGACTCTTGGAATGAGACTCGAACATGACGGCAAAATGGCGACAGTAAGGGCAATAGGCGCCGGCAGGGTTCTGTTGGATTTCAACCCGCCATTAGCTGGGAAAACGCTTGTTTACGAGGTTACAGTTCAAAAGAAACTTGAAACTCAAGAAGAGAAAATAGCTGCGCTGATACACCGTAGGATACCTGCTGTGGAAGTGGAAAAATTCAAGTTTAAAGTTAAAGCCAAAGCCGTGAGTATAGAAATGCCTGAAGAAGCTTTCTACATTGAAGGAGTGCAAGTTGCAAAACGGGGCATAGCTTTAGACATACAAAGGTTTTTCCCTGAAATAACAGTGGTTGAGTTCACTGAAACTTTCAAGGCTGAACAAAAAAAGGAAACTCCACAGACGCAGACGCAAACACAGGAACCGTCAGAGCCAACTAAATAACTCCTGTTAGTTTGGCGATTTTCTCACATTCATTTATGCTTAAATTTAACTTGCTAAGAATAGTGTAACGTTCAGGTCTAACTGACGGCGCCATAAAAAGAGCTTTGATAACATCCTCTTTCGTTAAGCCCAACTCGTAGGCGCTTGTTGGTGCTTCTAAAACTTCCAATGTCTCCCTTATTCGCTTCCAGTTTGCACCATGCAAATAAGCCATCATTATTGCTCCTACACCACATTGTTCTCCATGCATGGCACTGTTAGGTTTAACAATGTCAAGGGCATGACTGAATAAATGCTCTGAACCGCTGCACGGTCTGCTGCTTCCGGCGATGCTCATTGCTACGCCGCAGCTTATGAGCGCCTCTAAAAGCACGCGCAAGCCCTCCTCGTTTCCATGTCCTATTAGCTTAGCATTTTGCATCACAAGTTTGGCGCTCATCAAAGCTAGGCTTGCTGCGTATTCGCCATAATATTCGCCGTTCTCCTCGTGTGCCAGCTTCCAGTCTTTTACCGCTGTGATTTTTGAGATAACGTCTCCACATCCGCTTGCCATTAGCCGATATGGCGTCTGCATTATTATTTCGGTGTCCGCGATTATTGCTATTGGAGCATGTGCCATAACTGAAAATGGTTTCTCCAGTCCCTTAACTGAAGAAAGTGGACTTGCAATTCCATCGTGGGAAGCCGTTGTCGGAACGCTTATGAAAGGTATCTTTTGTCGTGCGGAGCTTAACTTTGCAACGTCAATTTTTGTTCCGCCGCCAACGCCAAAAACAACTTGAGGATTCGAATATTCGATTTTCTTTTCAACGGCTTCGACATCCTTAAGGGTGGCTGATTCTACAAGCATTGTTTCAACCCTTAAGCCGTCACCTTCGAGAATCGTTTTAACAGTTTTCCCAGCAGCATCAAAAGTCTTGGAGCCAGTAATTATCAACGCCGAATCTGTGAAACCAAGTCTATGCGCTACCTCGGCGACCCGTTCTATTACGCCTTCACCAACAATGACTTCTCTTGGAAACTGCATCCAATGATGTTTTAAAGGCAAGCAAACCACTGTTTTAACACGTATACCTTAATTTCAATGGGGTGCTTAACCTTAAAACTCTTTTTGAAAAGAAAAGCAACAGTAAACATCATGGCAAGTTTACTAGTTTCCGAAGCGTAATATTAATAAACCTCATGGACATGATTACAAGATGCTACTTCCTAGCAGATAAACGTGTATGATTTAGGTTTTGGGAGAAACGATAAAATGGTAAATAATAACACGGTTGACAAACTAACGTTGAAAGGAACCACAACAATAGGCGTAGTCTGCAAAGACGGCGTAATCCTAGCATCCGACACCCGTGTAACAATGGGCTTCTATGTGGCTCATAAACACGGAAAGAAAATCTATAAAATAGATGACCACTTGGCAATGACCATTGCTGGAACAGTTGCAGATGCACAGAGAACCGTGGATGTGTTAACAGCCAACGCGCAACTTTACAAGTTAAACATGAACCGACCAATCCCGATAAGCTCGGCGGCAAGACTTGTGGCAAATCTCCTATTCTCTTCAAGATACATACCTCTAGCCACTCAAGTCTTGATAGGCGGAGTCGACGACACTGGACCACACGTGTTCTCATTAGACCCGTTCGGAAGCCTCACAGAAGAAAAATGTGTCGCAACAGGCTCAGGCTCTCCAATAGCTTACGGTGTTCTCGAAGACAAGTTTAAGGAAGAAATGTCTGTTAAGGAAGCGTTGCCAATAATCGTTAAAGCCGTGGATTCCGCCATGAAACGTGATGCGGCGAGCGGAAACAGTTTCAACGTAGCCGTTATCAACGATAAAGGTTACAGAGAGTTAACCGACGAAGAGAAAAAGAAGTTATTAGCAGATTAGGAAGTTTAAAATTGGCGCCAAACTCTGATAAAGAGAAGATTGAAATAAGCCAATACATACTTGAGCATGTTCCAAAAGAGGCTGAAGTCACAAGAGTAGAGTATGAAGGCTCAACGCTTGCAATATACGCCAAAAAACCAGAACTGCTAGTTGAACAAAGCAGCTTAATCGCAGACATAGTCAACGTTATAAGAAAACGCATCGTCATACGTTCAGACCCCTCTGTAAGGCTGCCTGAAAAAGAAGCTGAAAAAATAGCCCGCGAAATAATACCTCCAGAAGCAGAAGTTACGGACATAAACTTCGACCCAAGCCTTGGAGAAATAATAATCGAAGCCAAAAAGCCTGGAATGGTCATCGGGAAAAACGGAGCTGTACTTCAAGAAGTCATAAGAAAAACAAAGTGGCGTCCCCATGTTTTAAGAAGCCCTCCGCTTCGTTCCAAAATTATAGCGCACATGCGTCACTACTTGCACTCGGAAAGCAAGGAAAGAGAAAGGATTCTCCGCACGTTCGGCGAACGTATCTTCAGACCGAAAACCTTCGATATAGGTGACATTAGAATCACGCTTCTCGGAGGTGTTCAAGAAGTAGGCAGATCCGCCTTTCTAGTCCAGACACGTGAAAGCAGCATACTCTTGGACTGTGGAATTAATCCAGGCTCATCAAAACCTTTTGAGGCTTTCCCGAGACTAGACCATCCAGCTTTCGAGATTGACTCCCTAGACGCTGTGGTCATAAGTCATGCTCATCTTGACCACTGCGGTTTAGTGCCATTCCTATACAAGTATGGCTATGATGGGCCAGTTTATTGTTCTGCTCCGACATCTAACCTTATGACTTTGCTTCAGCTTGACTATTTGGATGTTGCAAGCAAGCAGGGTATAACTCCACCGTTTGACCAGAAGGATGTTCGTGAATGTGTTTTGCATACTGTTCCATTGCGTTACGGCGTTGTGACAGATATAGCGCCAGACATACGCTTAACTTTGCATAACGCGGGACACATTTTGGGCTCTTCAATGGTGCACCTCCACATAGGTGAGGGATTGCACAACATAGTCTACACTGGAGACTACAAGTACGCGAAAACGATGCTTCTGGAAGCAGCAACATCCGAGTTCCCAAGAGTTGAAACACTGATAACTGAAAGCACCTATGGCGGTCCAGACGACGTGATGCCTTCAAGAGTCGAAGCAGAAGAACGCTTAACACAAATCGTAAACGAAACTTTAGAAAAGAAAGGCAAAGTTTTAATTCCCGTTCCAGCGGTTGGCAGAGCACAGGAAATAATGCTCATTTTGGATGGTTACATGAAACGTGGGTTAATGAAGGAGGCTCCAGTTTTTATCGAGGGCATGATTTCAGAAGCTACCGCCATCCACACTGCTTATCCAGAATATTTAGGCAGAGAAGTCCGCAACAGTATACTCCATGACGGCGTGAACCCATTCGAATCTGACTATTTCACCGTTGTTGAGCATCCAAGCGTGAGACAAGAAGTCATCGAAGGTGAACCCTGCATTATTATGGCTACGTCAGGCATGCTTGAAGGCGGTCCAGTAATAGAATATTTCAAGAGTCTAGCAGAGGATGAAAAAAACGTGATAGTCTTCGTAAGCTACCAAATTGAAGGCACCATGGGAAGACGTGTCCAAAAGGGCATGAATGAAGTCGCCATGATTGACAGCGAAGGCAAAATGGACGTTGTAAGAGTAAGACTCCGCGTTGAGTCCATAGAAGGCTTTTCAGGACACTCTGACAGGCGACAAATAATCAATTACGTAACACATTTGAAACCTCGCCCTGAAAAGGTGATGGTGTGCCACGGCGAAAGAGCAAAAATAGCCAGCATAACAAACTTTATTCAGAAAAAGTGCGGAATACAGGCGATTGCTCCAGCAGTTATGGAAACTTTCAGGCTGCTGTAGGCATAGGCTCGCTTGTCACGGGCGCTTTTTCTCTCCAAATTTTAACGTTTGGAGGACATACGACAACACGTTCCTCGCCCAAGCGTGCAATATCTCCGCCGACAGATTCAACAAACTCGCATAATTCGTTAACTGCCCGTTTCACGTCATCAATGCTTTTGTTCGCGAGAGGAGTTATCCTAAGAATCAAAATGTTTCCAGAACGCACCTCATTTTTGACAGCGTCAAGCTCAGACAAGTCGCGGAGCGGCATCGCCTTCAAGAAGGCTTTGCATGTCTCCTCTTTAGCCTCTGTTTTCGCTGCCTCTTTCTCGTCGCGCTTGGATTTACGGAACAGTTCGCTTAAACCTGGCAAGCTTCTCCTCTCTGACTAGTTATTTTATCCCTTTTAGAGTTTAAGCGTTTCTTTACTTATTCGTTTTCTGGATTTAAAATACAGATTTAACTATTAAAGAGTTTATGAACTTAAAATATAGATTAACCGTTTATCCATCACATTAATAAAACGTTTTGAATGAATTCCATATTTTGTCGCCGGCAAAATGAATATTTTTTACCACGACACCATGTTTTACTTCACACGCTTCCGCGTCGTCGTAAACTATTTCGCCTAAAGCGATGGGTTTGCCATGTTTTTCGTCTACGATGAAGACTAAGTCGCCTTTTTTAAAGTTGCCTTCAAAGCGGACAATTCCAGGCGCCATTATGTCTGCTCCGTTACAAATGTGTGGTATGGCGCCCATGTCCACGATGACCTTCGGGGTTTTAGAGAAGACTTCCTCGAAAAGAAGTGTTGGATAAACGTTTTCGCCGATTCTGAATAGTGAAGGTTTGCCGTTTATGAGGAAGATTTCGCCGAAATCCGTTTCCACCTGTTCTATTTTAGTTTTTTCGTTGAACAATTTTTCTAAATCAGTTTTTAGCCGTTCAGAGACCCTAGTCAGCAACGCTTTTGCTTCCTTATCTTTTAGAAAGTGTCTCTTACCCTTTTTCGACATGTTTTACCGTTTCTCTCTTAGATAGGTTTAAATTGTATAAGTTTAAGTATAAAAAAGGTAAAGGTGTATTAGAGGTCTGCAAATGAGTGAAATGACAACTGAAATACTGGAACAGAATCTTGGAAAAATAGTTCTTGTAAGACTAAAAGGTGGAAAAAGCTTAAGGGGAAGACTGAAGGGGTTTGACCAGCACCTAAACCTTGTGCTTGAAGAGACTGAAGACACGACAGACGCCGAAAATGTGAAGAAGCTTGGCTTAATAATAGTCCGTGGAGACAACGTCATACTGATATCGCCGCCGCCAAGGTGAAAACTGTGGGAAAAGGAACGCCGTCTTTTGGGAGACGTGCTGGAAAGACGCTTCATATACGGTGTAGACGCTGCGGACGAAGAGCCTACAACGTGACGAAAAAAAGGTGCGCCGCATGCGGTTACGGTGAAACGACAACCATCAGACGGTATTCATGGCAAACAAAAACCCTTAACCGAGAGAGATCACGCTAAACGCTTGTTTAACATAAGTTTATGAATGTTTTATTGTTCATCATTGTTATAGTAGCCTTTGTCAATTCTGACAAAAATTAGTGGACCTTTGCTTCGAGTTAGTTCTCTGGCTTTGCGCAGAGTATTATTTACAATGCTTAATGTTCGTTCTTCATTATGCGTGTATTCCTTTTTGTTTTCGCCTATTTCCATTTTTAGAAGGTTCTCCGCCAAGATTGATGTGCCGCAAATTTCCCCGTTTTTAACAAGTGTTGATATGACTACTTCCTGCATTTCTCGGCGGTTCGTAAGCGACCTCCAAACTGGCTCCGCATTGTTTAGGACTTTTGTTACTTTGTTCCAGCGTTTGGAGTCGTCGTCTCCTATTAGGAGTTTTACTCTTTCGTTCCATTTTTTGAGCCAGATTCCCGTCCACATTTCCATGAACTCTTCTAGTTCTTTAGGCTCGTTTTGGTGGAATTCCTCCAGTTTGTCCACGAGTTCGCATTCGTTTGCTTCTTTTCCCACGAGGTTCCAGTGAACTTTCAAGTAGTTCATTAAGTCTTGGCATGCTATTTGGAGAACTTTACGGTCGGCTCCGAAGATATCCAGCATTGGATTTTTTGCTTTCAACTTTTCAGACAATAGCATTTCAATGAAATTCATTGTTCTCGAAGCCTTCTCTCTCCGTTTATTACTAGGTTAAAGT
The DNA here is from genome assembly GCA_018396675.1 of Candidatus Bathyarchaeota archaeon. Lineage (GTDB taxonomy): Archaea > Thermoproteota > Bathyarchaeia > Bathyarchaeales > Bathycorpusculaceae > JAGTQX01. The sequence continues at coordinate 132,152 of JAGTQX010000003.1, read as the reverse complement.
TTTAATTAAGCTTTATTTAGGGTTGCTTCTATAAGATTCTTAAGTAATTTTTTGCTATATTTTCTATATTAGAATATTTCAAGTCATCCGATAAACTTCAGAAGCTCGTTTATGTTGTTGAGAATGAGGTCTGGTTTCTCTTTTTCCAACTCCTCCCGCGTGAATATTCCTGATAAAACTGCAACTGTTTTTGCTCCCGCGTTTTTTCCAGCTTTAACGTCAGCAACAGAGTCTCCAACAACAGCGCATTCTCCTATTTCAACTTCTATCTGTTCAGCGGATTTTATCAACGCTTCTGGAGACGGCTTAGGAAAAGACGTGTCCAAGGCAGTCGTTACACAATTGAAATATTTGGCTAAACCGAATTTTTCCAGTTCACGAATAATGTTTTCTTTTGGTACATAACGCATGGTGATTAATGCAAGCCGCGTCTTTGCTGAAAGTTTTTCTAACGTTTTTTGTACATTAGGCAACATTTTTGTCTTTTTTTCTGTCAGCCCATAGTACGTCTTCAAGTAGGTTTCCAAGAATTTTCCCGCAGTTTTTTCTGGAATCAAGTCGTTTATTGGTTTATTCTGTTCCAGTCTTTTTGGGATTTCAAAAGCCATGCGAATGTCAAAGTTTTTGGCTTTGATTGTTTTAATGGCGATTTTGAACGCTTCATAGTACGCCTCTCTGGAATCAACCAGTGTACCATCCAAGTCTACAAGTATTCCCCTGACTTTCAGCATTCTTTTCGCCTTTCCAGCCGTTTTCATCTCTGATTTAAAGCGTTTATCAGTATTCTTTTCGATAAGTTTTTATTTGTGCTTTGTCGTCTAAAGGTAACCCACCGAGAAAATATAAAAGTTTGAGGCGTGGAGTATTAAGCTATGGTAAGAAAAGCGCGGATACGCCTGACAAGCACAGACTACAAAAAGCTTGAAGAGGTATGCCAAGAACTAAGGAGTATCGCTGAAAAAACAGGCGTGAAAATGACAGGACCCGTTCCTTTGCCTACTAAACGGCTTAAGGTTCCTGTCTTGAAGTCGCCTTGCGGTGAAGGGACAGCTACATGGGACAAGTGGGAGATGCGCATCCACAAGCGTCTAATAGACATCGACGCTGAAGAACGTGCCATGAGGCGTATTATGCGTATTCGTGTTCCAGAAGAAGTGCACGTCACAATAGAACTCGTGTAGATTCTTCTACAAGTAAGGATAAGTGAATATTGTTAAAGCTAGGCTTGACGTGAAGGCTAAAGCCCATATTTTCTTGTTCCACAAAAAAATCTTGAAACCGTCAAGTATGCCGAAAGGAATAAGGTTAAACAGGGCTATCCAAGCGTTGAAGGCTGTTGCAAAAATTAAAATGGGATAGCCAGTCACCAGCCATAACGCAATAAATGTGACTGCGATTATCAGGTTGACTGATGGGCCTGCCATAGATATTTTTCCAACGCTCTTTTTTCCAGCAAAACCGGATATGGCAACGGCCCCCGGGTGAATGATTTTGAATATAGGTGAGATAATGGATATTGCTGTTAATATTAAGCCCATAGTCATCAATCTGAACTCCGCCCACAATCCGTTTTTTTGAGCTGTAAATTTGTGGGCCAACTCATGAGCAAGAAAAGAAACAGTCACTAACGCGGCGAATGCAATTAGCATTATGGGTCCTCCAATCCTCGTGATTGTTGGCTGGGAAATTCCAATGGACAAACCTATGCCTAAAACAAGCAAAGCCGCTATAGTTAGGTGTTCAACTTCTTTGCTGCTGAAATAGATTTTTCTTTTTTGTTCGCTTGGAACGTATGTGACAGTATATTCTTGTGGCTCTCTTTTTCTTTGCGTGTTTAGCGGCATTTCTTCCCGTTTTGGAGCTTGTGCTAACTCTATTTTTGGACATTCATGGTTTTCAGGCAACCGATGTTCTGGGCAGAAGTATCCTCCACAATAAGGGCATTTGAACGGTAGGAACACTTCTTTTCCGCATTTTTGGCATTTCATTTTCCATGCCTTTTGCCTTTTGAATTGCCGCATTACGCTTTATATGTTTATGTTCCACAACTTAAACGTTAATAGGCTTAATGCTTGTATTTCTAAAAGATTAGCGGGCTGTTGATGGAGGCAACGGTTTGAAGTCTTTCAGCTTTGTTCACGCTGCAGACCTGCATTTGGGATACACGCAGTACGGCTTAGAAGCTAGACGTGAAGATTTCGATAAAGCTTTTCAGGAGTTGGTGGACAAAACTTTGGAGTTAAAGCCGACGTTCATGATTATCGCTGGGGACCTTTTTCATAATGCGCGTCCGTCAAATGTCACGTTGGAAAGCGCTGTGAAAAATTTCAGTCGGCTACGGGATGCTAATATACCAGTTCTGGTTGTTGACGGTTCTCATGACTCTGCACCGAACATTATTACGAGCACGATATTAAACCCGTTGGACAGTGCAGGGCTAATTTATTATTTGCCGAGGCATGAAGGCGCGTGTTGGCGTAAAACAGATTGTTGCTATGTTTACGGCGTGCCCAACTTTCGAACTAGACGTAAAACCGAAGAAATGCTTCCAGTCTTCATGGAAAAGAACAAGCCAAACTTGGACGTTTCGCTCTTTAACATTTTTGTTTTCCACATGGCTATTGAAATCCCCGAGCTGAATCCGCCTTACATAGAGGCTGAAGCGTCGCCGGAGCTTATCCCAGAAGGCTTCGATTATTATGCGGCTGGGCATGTGCACAAGCGTTATGAAGGAAAGTTTAAGGATGGCTTGCTGGTTTATCCTGGAAGCACAGAAACAATAAGTTATGATGAAGCCAAGAATAGTAAAGGCTTTTATTATGTGGAGGTTGATGAGAATGGCGAAGCGTCGCCGCAATTTGTACCTCTTGAGTCTCCGCGTAAATTTATTGTTTTGGAACAGGATTTCACTGGCGTTACAGCGTCGAAGGTTACTGAACTTGCTGTTCAACTTGTGAAAGGCGCCGACGAGGAAGGAGTAATTTTGATTCCAGTGTTGCGCGGTGTTTTGCCAGTTGAGGCAAGCCGTGCAGAGGTTGATGTCGCCCAAATTAGGGGTGCCGCTGAGAAGGCTTTGCTTGTTCACCCAATAATTTTGCTTCGTGAAAGCGAAGTTCCAGAAGTGGTTGTTCGTTCAATATTCGAAAGTGAAATTAAAGATTTGAAAACAAAGAGTTTCGAATATTTCTTGCAGATTTTCTCTGAACGTTACAGCCGCGAAGAAGCTGAAAAAATAGCTCACTCTGCAGTTAGTCTCATTGAACCGTTAACGAAAAAAGAAGATGAAAAGGTTAAGCAAACGTTAGAGGAGCTTCTGAAATGAAAATTGAAGTTGTTCAATTAGAGAACATTCGCTCACATGTGAAGTCAACAGTGCCCTTTGCCAGAGGCTTCAACTGTCTCGTCGGCGGTTTAGGCTGTGGAAAATCCAGCATACTCTACGCCATAGACTTCGCGTTGTTTGGCGATCCAGTGGGCAGAAGCTACGAATACCTGCTAAGAGATGGGGCTGAAAGTGGAAAAGTCACAGTTCAATTTACCCAAAACGGTAAAAGCTACAAGTTAACGCGGGGAATAAAGCGGCGGGGAAAAGGAATAAGCCAAGACTTTGACGAACTGAAACTTTTCGAAGAAGAAACTCTAATAGCCAGCATAAAAAGCGATGCAGTAGCCGAACAGCTTAAAGCTATAACTGGCTTGGAAAAAGAACTTTTCCGCGAAATAGTCTGGGTTAGGCAAGAGCATTTAAAAGAACTTTTAGACGCTCCACCGCGGGAAAGACAAAAGCGCCTAGATGAACTATTCGGGCTTTCCGATTATGAGACAGCATGGAGCAACCTTGCCGGATATCAAAAAGAATACGAAGGAGAAAAGAAAGCTTACGAAAGAGACCCTGACATTGTTGGAATAGAAAAATTAAGCATGGAATACACGAGCCTGGCAGAGGAATTCACGCGTCTAGAAATAGAACTCCAAACAATGTCCAGAAGGCTGGAAGAAGCCAAAAACACATTTGAAGAAGCCGACTTGAAACTTAAAAAACTAGAAGAGCTTAAAGTCTCAATAGACGAGCTGAAAAGAAAAGAAGCGAAACTCCAAGCCAGCTTGGCAAGCATTGAGGATTCATCAGCGTCGCTTGCTGAGAAAATCGAAGGAAAAAAAGCCATAGTTGAAAATTTGAAGCAACGCCTAACCACAATGGAAACACAAATTCAATCATGCATGGAAAAACTGAAAGAAATTCAAATTCCGCCGGACCAGCCCATCGAAATGTTGAGGCGGCATCTGTTAACTTTCGACGATCAAATTGCCAGTTTAAAAGCTGAACAAGAAGCCGCGTTGCGAAATATGCAAGCGGACCAGAAACGGCTTTCTTCACTTTCAACAGAAAACCGTTGTCCATTGTGCTTGCAACCGTTAAACAACGAATACAAAACCAGCCTTGCGCAGAGAATACAGGAGGAAAATCAAGAAAGACAAAAGACTATAAGCCAACTTCAAAAGGACATCGAGGAACTGCAGCAGATAAAGGAAAAAGCCAGTTCAGCCATTTCAAACCTTCAAAGCCTTATTCCACGAATTGAAGATTTGAAAAGCCGCATAAGCGACGAATCTAAAGCGTTAGCTGAACTTTCAAAGGAATTCAACGAGAAACAAAGCTTGGAAAATGAACTGCGTTCTCAGCTGGAAAAAGTTCGCATGGAAATCGCCCGTTTTGACGTTTCAGAACTTGAAACCGCAAAAAGAAACAGGGACCAAGCTTTCCAACGGTATTACTCGCTTAAGTCTGAACTGCAAACAATGGAAAACCGTAAAGATGACTTCGCGCGGCGTTTAGAAGACATTAAAAAGCGGATAGATCAAGCTCAGGAAAAACTTGAAAGTGTAGAAAAACTGAACAGAATCATCAGCATAGTTGGAAGCATCCGCGACGCCTATAGAAGCATTCAACCAAAACTGCGAAGCGAATTTGTAAAAGTTTTGAAAAACTTTGTTCAGCAAATCCTCGACAACCTTGTAGGCGAAGAAGGCTCACCGATAAACGTTATTATAGACGAAATGTACACGCCTTACGTGTTAAGCGAAACTGGCACTGAAAGAGAAGCCTCTCACCTGTCTGGTGGAGAACGTACATTAATCGCTTTTGCGTATAGGCTTGGATTGGGGCAGCTTATAATGCAGTCCAAAACTGGACACGGTTTAAGCATGCTGCTGCTAGACGAGCCGACCGAAAGCCTCGGAAGAGAAGACGGCTCCATAGATCGTTTAGCAGAGGCTATCTCGCGTTTCAAGGCTATAGAGCAGATAATCGCTGTAACCCACAGCGAGGCGTTCGCAGAAAAAGCTGAACATGTCATAAGAGTTGAAAAAGAAGCAGGCGAAAGCAGAATCTTTATCGAAAAATGACGAGAAACGCTTCAACAAGGGATATATTTTAGCCGCTAGTTTGATTTAAAACCGCAACTCATTAGAAGAGTAACGAACCCAAAATTAGGCAGAGTTTGACTCGTATGAGAACGCGAAAGCTTACGTTGACAGAAGGCATAACTGCCGGCATCCTTTTTGGAACAGCATCGATTTTCATTAGGTTTCTTTCAAACTTTGACGTTTTTTCAATAGCATTCTGGCGACTAATAATCGCTTGCGCCATTCTAACGGTAATTCTGCTTGTTTCCGGCAAGCTTTCCGGCTTAAAAGATTCAGTTAGAGGAAATTTGAAAGACTTGGTAATACTTGGAGTTTTTTTGGGGCTTCACTTCATATTCTTCGTATCAGCCGTGAAGGACACTACAATTCTGAACGCAACTGTCTTGGTTAACACAACACCCATTTTTTCCGTGTTCCTCTCCACTTTCCTTTTTAAGTTGAAACCTTCCCGCTTAGCAGTTCTAGGAATAACAATATCAATTGTTGGTGCATGCGTAATCGCATATGCTGAATACACAGCTTCAACATCGGAAGTCAGCTTGGTTGGGGCTGCTCCCAGCGTTAAAGGAGATTTGGAAGCTGTTTTAGCCGCGTTTGTGGAGGCTTTCTATCTAAACTATGGCAAGAGAATACGTGGACAAAAGGCGATATTGCCGTTAATGCTCCCAATATATATGTTCGCCGCAGCAGCTATTGGCGTTTTAAGCCCGCTAGGCGCAGACAGAGCTTTGAAACTGCCAACAGAATTCAGCATAGTTCTTCCACTTCTTGGTTTGGGCGCGTTGCCAACAGCTGTTGCGCATACGCTCTATTTTTCATCTCTTTCGAACTTGAAATCTTTTGAAACTGCAACGATGGCTTTGCTTGAACCAATAGGAGCAACAATTCTAGGCGTGGTGTTGTTCAGTGAGTTTCCAGCACCGCTTTTCATTTTGGGCACGGCACTGGTGTTGCTCGGAATAGTTTTTGTTGCAAAGGAGAAAGGCTGAAGCCAGCTTGGGACGAAACAGATAAAAAGTTTATTATAATATTTGCAAGAGAGCTGAGAAAATGGCTGTAAACGAAAAGGTACTGAAAGCTTTAGAATCAGCCTCAAACTATTTAAAAAACTCGATTTTAGCATTGAAAAGAGGGGATGAAACTTTATTTTCGCGTAGCGTTTGGCATGTTGCTGCAGAATTAGAATATGCCTTGTTCCTTTTCTTGTTAACTCTTGGAAATGGGCGCGAAAAGTTTAAGCTAAACCCAGAATCTAAAAACATCCAACTCAATAGCCTACTATCCGAGGCCGAAGCCTTAATCTGCGATGCAAAAAAGTCCATTAATAATGGAGATTTATTGAATGCCTACAAGAACACTTACATGGTGAGACAGCATGTTTTCAAAATTCAAGAAAACCTCGCCAAAAAGAAGCGGGAAACGGCAAAAAAGAAGTAGAAGGTTATTCTTCTTCTGGAATTTTCTTCTCCTTAATAACAAGCGTGTTTTCTTTTCCACCTATCACTCTGAAATAGTCTTTCAGTTCAGTTTTATGCAGAAACTTTCTCAGAAGCACCCGCAGATATTGTTTGGAGATGCCTTGCTCCTCACTTTTTACTGTTACATCGTCTGCCGTCTTTTCAACGTTTGCACCTGTTTTTTCTCTCAGAAAATCCGTTAATTCTTTTATTGTTTCATCTCCTTCAGATTTCAGCTCAGATATATCGATTTTTATCTTAACCATTTTTTTAATCCGCCTCCCTATTTTCTGACCATTATTACTCTCACTTGGTCGCATGCATCTTCACATGAGTCTGCAATCATTTCTAATGCTTCGAAAAGCTGTCCAATTAAGACCGCAACTCCTGCTTTTGGCATGTCCTCTTTTCCGAGCAGCGTTCTTGATTTTTCGTGCAAATCATCAACTTTTTCTTCTTCTCTCTCCACAGCGTCTGCGGCTTGCAATGCTTCTTCCGGCTTTGTCATGATTTTGTTTACACATTTTTGAAGCAGCACCGCGCATTCTTTCACGCCTTTAACCATTTCCAAAATTCCTTTTTTTATTGAGGCTGGCACGTGTTCCATGGATATTGCATTTAACACCCTTGTGGATTCTCTGCTCCAGTCAGCAACCATGTCAACTCTTTTCACTAAATGCATTATGTCTTCTCTTGCAGTCGGCGGAAGTTCTCCTCTCGAAACTTCATCCATAACTTTTCTCCGCAGCGAGTCAGCTTCTCTCTCGTTTTTGGTTATTCTTTCAATGCATATGCGCTTTTCTTTCTCGTCGTTTTTTATGGCGGCTGTAACCGCTTTTTCCAAATCTTCAACTATGTTTGTTGTTAGGGCTAGATGCTGTTGTATCGTTGTTAGAGCTTTTGTTTCCCTTCTTTTCTCAAACCATTTTATCAACTCACTCAACAGCCATTTCCTCCCTTAATCCCGTTTCTGGATACACGAACAGGTGAGCGCTTTCTGGTTGAAAACTTAAAATAACCTTTTCACCTATATTAAACCATTCACACGCTAATGAAGGAGTCACGACAACCACTAAATCCTGGTTTTCAAGCCTAACCTCATACCTTATATTTGTACCTTCAAAAGCTACCCTTTCAATAACGCCTGAAACAGAGTTTTCGCTTTTCTTTTTTCCTCGGTCTCTTTCAATTATGAAGGTTTCTGGTTTGACAGCTAAAACCACTCGTTCTCCGCGGTCTATGCCCTTTTTTAGTGCTTGAACTCTTAATCCGCCTCGAAGCTCAATCACAGCGTTTTTGTCCCGCGTTTCCATAATGTAGCCTTCCAAAAAGTTTGCACCGCCTATAAAGTTAGCTACAAATATGCTTTGCGGATTCATGTAAAGCTCTTGAGGAGTGCCAACCTGCAGGACTTTTCCCTTTTTCATCACGGCTATTCTGTCAGATATAGCCATCGCCTCTGACTGGTCATGCGTCACATGTATGGCTGTTAACTCCAAATCCTTCGCCATGCGCCTAATCTCGTAACGAAGTTCATTTCTAACTTTGGCATCCAAATGTCCAAGAGGCTCATCCAGAAGTAACAGTTTCGCGCCGGCAGCCAGAGCCCTTGCAACGGCTATTCGCTGCATCATTCCACCGCTTAACTCGTTTGGGAAAGCATCTAAACGCTCGTGAAGTTTAACCATCTCTAGAACTTCGTGGCCTATTCTTTCGGCTTTCTGCATGTCGAAACCTTTCACTCTAGGCCCGTAAGTCACGTTTTCCCAAGCATTCATGTGTGGAAAGAGTGCAAAGGTTTGGAAAACGAAACCTATGTCTCTGTCTTCAGGAGGAACATTGTTCACAAGTCTGTCACCAATATAAATTTCTCCGTCGTCGGGCTGAATCAACCCAGCGATAAGCCTTAGCAGAGTTGTTTTTCCACATCCGCTCGGTCCGAGAATTGAAAAGTATTCTTTGTCGTGTATTTGAAGGCTCACATTGTCAACGGCCATGATCTTGCCGAATTTTTTTGAAACGTTTACTAGTCGAACTTCCGGCATCGGCACTTTTCCTCCACATTACAAGTCATCTTTGAATGGCAATTGTGTAATCGTTTATGCATGTTAATACTTTCCTTTTCCCTTCACAATTAATCTCAAAGCTAATAGGATTATGAAGGAGATTAATATTAAGAAACCGCATCCCAACCCTATATCTAAACCTGTAACACCAGCGACGTTTCCCTTAACCCAGTCCACCAAAACTACGGGCGCCGTTTTAAGCGATGTAACCGCCAACGTGGCGCCTGTCTCACTTACGCTTCTTGTGAAAACCATTATCGCGCCAGAAAACAACGAGTACTTGGTTAACGGAAACACGATTGTTCTGAAAACGCATAATGGCTTAGCGCCAAGTGTTCTCGAGGCCTCTTCTAACTCTAGGCTTATTCTTTCAATAGCCGCGGACATGGCCCTAACAAAATAAGGATATGTTATCGCGAGATGCGCAAACACGAGAAGCCAAATGTCCGGTATAAACGTTAATGTTTCCTTCCAGAAGAATTTGAGTGAGGCACCCAAAGCAACGGATGGAACAATTATTGGAATATCAACGAGCACGTTTAACATCGATGACAAGGTTCCAAATTTTCTTCTTGCCACAATAATCGCCATTGGCAAACCAATTAAAATGTTTAGAAAAGTCGCCGCTGCTCCCAGCAAATATGAGAGGCTAAGGCTTTGCCAGTATTCACTCCACATTGCTGCACCAGACAAGGCTTTAGGCAACACGTCTGTAAATAAAGCTTCAAAAGCTGGAAGAGCCACAAACAATGAAGGAATTAACACGATGACAAAGAACACTAAAAGCGCAATGCCGTTTCTGGCACCGGCCGCTGAAGAGTAGCTTAACTTTTTTTCAAAAGTTGGCCAAGCCCTTCTTATAGGCAGTTTAAATCTAGTTCCGAGAATGCGCACAAAAGCAAAAATCAAGCATGATACAACTATTAGAATAAGGCTTGCAAAAATCGTTGAGCCTTCGTAAACTCTGACTAATGATGGATCCGCTGAAAACGCGTTTTTCATGTTTTGGATGAACACTGGCCCGTTTTCAAAAGTTCCAGCAACCATCATTGTCGCGCCTGTTTCCGAAATTGACCTTGCGAACGCCAGAACAAAAGCCGCGATTAAAGAAGGCTTTATTATTCCAAAAGTCACGGTTCTAGCTGTTATTAGTGGCGGCGCACCCAAAGTTCTCGATGCTTGTTCATATTCAATTTTGTAGTCCAGTAAGGCGCCTACGATGACTCGCACAACAACTGGATAAGAAAATGTGAAGTGCAGAAGCGCGACGAGTAACCATCCTTGCGAAACAAGCGAACCTCCAAAAAACGCTGACAAACCTTCATTGCCGCTCCAGAATAGAAGAAGCGAGTAACCAAGCACCGCAGTAGGCACTATAAACGGGACATCCGCAAGTGTGTCCAGAACATTTAACCATTTTGACTTGCCACGGGCTATAAGCCAAGCCATGGGTATTCCAGCCACAACGTCAAAAACAGAGACAAGAATAGCTATCGTGAAAGAATTTTTAACAGCGTTTAAAGCACGAGCCACAAGCTCACCATTGCCTAAAATCTCCTGCATTGCACTCCACTTGATTATTATACCCAAAATTGGAGGCAAAAGTATCAAAGCAAAAAACAAAACTACCGCCGTCAAATAGACTCCATTTTTAATAAAAAGCTTCGCTGAAAGCGCATCAAATTTTTCCACTAGTTTCCTTGGCAAACTCATCAGCCTAAATTTTGGTTGAACAACTTAACGTTGCATCTTTTCTCATTTGCCAATTTTGCTGATAAGCTTTCTGTATAAGAAATGTCAGTTCGCCCGTCGAGTCACATCACAGCGCGAGGCTCTATTGACTCTCAGACTCATCATCCAAAAGTAACAAAGTGACAAAACGTTATTTTAGGGTTTTGCACGTAAAAGCTTTATAATGCTTTACCTCCGTTCATAATAAATGTCTAGTCAATTGTTTTCCGTTTCCTTCTTTACATTTCTTAACATTTTTGCGTACTCTTCTAAAGTTTTTTCGATATTCCATTCGAAGCCTGGGCTTCCGAAATTTGCGTTCCACCAGTTGATGGCTCTTTTGATTGAAATTTTTATGAAAAGCATCAAAGTTACCACGGGAATTGATATAATCAGAATAACGTTTACTGGAAAATTGAACGCCGCTAAAAAGTAAAGGGTTAAGAAAATTTCCATTATCAAAAACACTGGTATTATAATGCCCCAAAAAATTCCGCCAGCGTTCTCCAGAAAATCCGTTCCTGGAACTTTCAAAATCAGCCTATAACGCAATGGCAAGTCCTTTTCTTCTATCTTCTTCAGATCGTCTTCATTCATGCCGATCATTATGTTGAATAGTAGATAATAATTTAAGTTTTTGTAAAGTGCCGTAAAGTTTTATCAATGACCACACTTATAGTTCCATTAACATTAGGTGCGGGAGAGTGAGTTATGGAAGTTTTAGAAGCAATTAAAGGGAGACGAAGTATAAGGGCGTTTAAGAGTTTGGATGTTTCGCAGGAGACCGTCGAGAAGCTTATTGATGCGGCTAGGTGGGCGCCTTCCGCTGGAAACCTTCAACCATGGGAGTTTGTAATTGTAAGGAATCCTGAAATTAAGAGAAAACTTGCTGAGGCAGCATTGGGGCAGTCATTTGTTGAAGAAGCGCCGGTTGTGATTGTTGTTTGTGCAGATGAAGAGCGTTCTGCTGGAGGCTATGGCGCACGCGGAAGAACTCTTTATTGTATACAAGATACAGCTGCTGCCATTCAGAACATTCACTTAGCTGCTTACGCTTTAGGTTTGGGCACGTGCTGGGTTGGCGCCTTCCGAGAAGACGAGGCAAAGGAAATCTTGAAAGTTCCCAAGGGAGTAAGACCAGTGGCCATAATCCCCGTTGGCTACGCTGCCGAGTCTCCATCTCCGAGGAGCCGAAGACCCTCAAAGCATATAATCCACTATGAAACGTTCTAAAATGGTGATTATGCATATGAAAAGCTACTATCTTGGAGAGCTTACGTGGCAAGAAGTGGAAGAATTTCTGAAAACACACGACACTGTAATAATCCCTGCTGGAAGCTGTGAGCAGCATGGGCCGCATTTGCCGTTGGACACAGACGCTTACGATGCTTTTTGGCTTTCGTTAAAAGCTGCTGAAAAGGCGCGGTGCGCTCTTGTGGCTCCACCCATTTATTACGGAGTTTCCATTCATCATATGGGTTTTCCTGGAACGGTAACATTGAGTCCTCAAACTCTTGAACAAATGGCGTATGAAGTCAGCGTCTGCTTGATAAAGCATGGCTTTAAGAAAATACTTTTTGAAAATGGTCATGGCGGCAATACTCCCGCGTTGGAGTCAGCGGCACAAAGAGTCAAAGCTGAAACTGGTGCTTTTGTGGCTATAGACTCGGTAAGCCTAATCCCAGACTTCTTGGAGAAGTTCATAGAAACGCCATATGACGCGCATGCTGGAGAATTTGAAACATCAACAACTTTAGCCAACCGTGAAAACTTCGTTGTTAAAGAAAAAATAAGAAAGCCAAAGTTAACACTTCCAAAATTAAAATACGCAAAAATTGGGCTGAAAGAGGCTGGCCCTAAAGTTTCTTGGGCTTTTATGACGCGAGAAATAAGCGACACAGGCGTTATCGGCGACCCAACAAAAGCCTCAAGAGAGAAAGGCGAAAAAGCATGGAGACTAGCCATAGAAAGACTTGCAGACTTGTTAAAACAACTTGACGAAATGTAACCCTTCTCAACTTTATATATCAGCTCTGCTCCCTACTCGCATGAGGAATAGGGTTGACTCACACAGAAATGTATTATTCTGAAATTGCTGAAGCCTACGAAAAGATTGAAGCCACCACAAAAAGGCTTGAAATGACAGACCTTCTGGTGAACCTCCTCAAGAACACACCTAAGGAAATAATAGACAAGGTGGTTTACCTAACTCAAGGCAAAATTTACCCTGATTTCGTTAAGCTTGAGATAGGCGTGGCTGAAAGACTAGCCATAAAAGCCCTCGCACACGCTTCTGGAAGAAGAGAGAGCGAAATTGAAGAAGACCTTAAAAAAAGCGGCGACATCGGCGAAACAGCCCAAAAATTCACAGCTCAAAAGAGGCAAGTGACCTTCTTCCAGAAACCCTTAACCGTCCAGAAAGTTTACGAAACATTTGACAAGATGGCTAAGGCCTCAGGTGCGGGAGCCGTTGACACAAAAATTATGCTTTTAGCCGGGCTTTTGGCTGACGCTACACCGAAAGAGGCAAAGTATATTATGCGGACTGTTACGGGGAACTTGCGGCTTGGTATAGCAGACATGACGGTTCTAGACGCTTTAGCAATAGCCTACGGTGGCGGAAAAGAGGCCCGCGAACTTATAGAACGCGCCTACAACATTTCATCCGACCTTGGAAGAGTTGCCAAAGTAGTCGCCGAAAAAGGCCTCGACGGAATCAAAAAGTTTCAAGTGATTGTAGGCGAGCCTATCAGGCCGATGCTTGCTGAAAGACTTTCTTCGCCAGAAGAAATCCTCGAAAAACTCGGCGGAAAATGCATAGCCGAATATAAATACGACGGCGAACGCGTCCAAGCGCACAAGGAAGGCGAAGAAATAAAGCTTTTTTCAAGAAGACTCGAGGACATTTCAGACCAGTATCCTGACGCTGTCGAACTTTTAAAGCGGCATGTTCTAGCCAAAGACGCTATTTTGGAGGGCGAATGTGTGGCTATAGACCCGGATACTGGCGAAATGCGGCCATTCCAGGAACTTATGCATCGTAGACGTAAATATGAAATTGAGAAAGCCATGGAAGAATACCCCATTTCACTTTTTATGTTTGATGCGCTTTACGTTGACGGCAAAGATTTGACGCTTAAGCCTTATCCCGTTAGGCGAAAAGCTCTCGAAAAAGTGGTAAAAGAAGGCGACCGCGTGAAAATCGCCAAGCATATAATAACAAGCGACGTGAAGGAGCTTGAGAAATTCTTTTTAGAAGCCATAGAAGACGGGTGTGAAGGCCTAGTGTGCAAATCAGTTGCCGCGGACTCTGTTTACCAAGCAGGCGCGCGGGGATGGCTCTGGATAAAATATAAACGCGATTACAAAAGCGAAATGACAGACACCGTAGACCTAGTTGTCGTTGGCGCATTCCACGGAAGAGGAAGACGTGCAGGAACATACGGCGCGTTGCTCCTAGCCGCCTACAACCCAGAAAGCGACACCTTCGAGACCGTGACAAAATGTGGAACAGGTTTTACAGACGAAGACTTGGCAAAACTACCAAAAACGCTGAAGCCACACGTTATACCACACAAACATCCAAGAGTAAACTCGATTATAGCGGCTGATGTCTGGTTAGAGCCAAAAATCGTCCTCGAAATATTAGGCGCAGAAATCACCTTAAGCCCAATACACACATGTGCAATGAACGTTATAAGGCAAGGAAGTGGATTGGCAATACGCTTTCCGCGGTTTACTGGCAACTATAGACTTGATAAGGCAGCGGAAGACGCAACAACAACAAATGAAATAACCGAAATGTACCAAAAACAATTAAAGAAAATCGCTGAAAGCTAAGTATTTCCAGAATCAGCATGGAAACGGTTTTGGTCAAATTAAGCGACATAAACAGCGTTTGACTTTGTCTTTATTGTTGCAAAAATGTTACAACCATCGTTTAGTTTTCATTAAGATTGACTGCAACCTAACGTTATCACTTGGTTTATCTCAATTGGTTTACATTTTAGTTACTTTTTATATTTCTCTTGTAGAACATTTTTACATAAAATTTATAAGCTAAAGTAAAGTAAAACCTATTTTTGCACTTAAAAGTTTAAAAAGAGGAGAAAGGAAAGATGAAAAGCAGATCTTTAGCTTTTTTGATGCTTCTGTTGATGTTGCTAGGGATGTTTACTGCCTCTGTATGTATTCCTACCGCTAAATCAAACCCTATCTTGGTTGTTGATTACGAGAATGCTTTAATAAAAACCGCGGATCGCCTTGTGATGTTGCAGTCTGCAACTGATTATGGTTGGGATTGGGTTGTTACTGGTTTAACATCACATAGCTCTAATCCAAGCGCGGTAAATCTATATGGTGTTACGGCGTTAGGGCTTCTTGATGCATATCAGCTTACGGGAAACTCGGCATACTTTAATGCTGCAAAGGCTGTAGCAGATTACCTAGTTTCCTTGGGAAGTAGTAGAACCCACTACCAATTCGACCTTGAATTTCTAATAATATTCGCTGAAATATCAGGGGACGGATCCTATTACACATTTGCTTTAAATGTTTGGGCTTGGATGAAGGCGAATGTAGATAGGTATGCAGATGGTCACCAAGTAGATTTATACAACTATTATTATGACAGATACGGTGGCAGCCATGGTGGTGCTACATGGGCAACCGGTGATTGGGCAATAGCAGCTCTAGAACTCGGCGACAATGAGTGGGCAAAAAACATGACCGACGTCATAGCAGCCAACTACACAAAAATGGAACCGGACCCTCAAGAATATCAATATGTCGGATGGGGCAAAGCCCTAAAGGCGTTCAAAGCGGTGAACCCTACGGCTTATGCAGATGAAATTGCAGACATTGTTGGCATACTGGAAACATGGCAGCAACCCGATGGATCCTTCACAGGCTGGATTCAAGACGAAGCCTACCTGATAATGGGGCTTGTTAGCGTAGGCAAAATGGAGATGGCTAAAAACGCTTCAATATGGCTTATTAATAATCAAGGATACGACACCATCGTTGGTGGGTGGAAACTTCCAGATGGAAACGAATATTCCGAAGTAACATCAGAGGCTGGTCAAGCAATCTTCCGAGTAATACAAGCAATAGGAACTGTGGACGTTGATCACGGTAGTGATGGAACAATCGACGTCAAAACAATAACGATACAACAAGCAATAAACGTTGCTTATGCTGGCGATACTATCTACGTACACAGTGGACTATACAATGAAGCATTATACATCGACAAGAGTCTGACACTAAAAGGCGTAGGCAGTCCAATGCCAATAATTAAAGGGGCTCAAATGCGCACCACAAATTATGGAAACAGGCAAGCAACAATCTTTGTTGAAGACGCTGCAAATGTTACTCTGGAGTGTTTTGATATAGAAGGTGAAGAATTAGGTTTGCCTTCGGGAACTAGAAGCTATGCTGTACTATATGAAAGCTCAACAGGAATGATAAGAAACTGTGTAGTTTCTCCTAACACAATAGGCAATATGTACAGTACTGCAATAGCTTTCTGGGACAATTCTATTGTAACAGTTGAGAATAGCATTATTAAAAATTTTGGAAGAATTGGCATTTACTCGAACAATGCAACATCGATCATAAAAAACAACGAAATTATTGGGCAAGTATATAGTTTAGACAATCAAGTTATCTACGGAATCGAGATCGAGGACTACTCTGGTCCTTCTGTAGCGGAGATAACTGGAAACAAAGTATATAATTGCAATAATACGCACCCAAGCCCGTTGTGGTCTTCTGCTGCTATACTTGTGGATGGATGGAGAGAGTGGGCGGATTACTACAACCTCGCTTTGCTTCCATCAAAAGTTACGATAACCTACAATACAATCTATAACAACTACGAGTCAATAGAGATTGTTGCAAACGAGTTTTCATACGCACACTATAATAACTTTTACAATAACGCTTGGGGCGTAATATCTGCTCCAGAAAATTGGACTACAAACCCAACGTATTACGTCTTTGACGCTCGTTATAATTGGTGGGGCGACGCTTCCGGACCTTACCATGAAACAACATGGATTTATATGGGTAATCCTTACGGTCCACACTATGGTCTAGGTGATCCAGTTAGTGACTATGTGCTTTATGATCCATGGCTTAAATCAGCTTTTGTGCCTCCTCCGCGACATGATGTTGCGGTAACAAGCATTATGGTTAGCAATAGGATGGTGTTGCCTGCGGATTCAGGACGGATAGTACTGGTTGGTGATGTCATTCAGATTAATGTAACTGTTGCAAACGAGGGCAACATGGTTGAAAATTTTGCAGTTAACGTTATCGTTTCAAGGTATGATGGCGTGCAAGTAGGGGTCTTACCTTCCCAAAGCGTTATTGAACTTGTTCCAAGCGAAACTAGACTCTTAACGTTTTACTGGAATACTGAAGGCGCAGAGACTTGTGGTTATATCATTAGAGCTATTGCGAGTACTGTTCCAGGCGAAAAATATTTCGATACATTCGATAATACAAAAGCAATCACTGTCACTGTTGCTTCTTACATGCCCACAATTCCCAAAGTCAAACTTGTCCCTGCATATAAAGAATGGCTTGTTAGAGGCTACTTTGACTTGAATTTGAACTTGGAAGACGCCGATATCTTCTGGGATATAGGCGGGTTCAGTGTAACAATCAAGTTTAACCCATCAATTGTACAAGTCACCAACGTGACCGAGGGCTCGTTCTTGAAAAGCTTTGGTTCCACCTATTCATATTGGGAAATCGACAACGTTGAGGGTTATGCAGTAATGTACGTTACCCAACTTCCACCGAGAAGCACGACATATGGCAGCGGCACCCTATTTACAATTCAGTTTAAAGGCGTTGGAGAAGGCGAATGCAACATAACAATGGAAAACAGTGAACTTGCCGCGTGGCCTGACGAATCAAAATGGGTCTTTATATACTCTGTAACGGTTCCTCACACAACAGAAGACGGTTACGTAAAGATCATGCAACCGTTGCCAGCCGACATAAACGCAGATGGCCAAGTAAGTTTGGCAGACCTCGTGTTATTAGCCAAAGCCTACGGGTCCCGTCCCGGAGATCCAAATTGGAATGAATACGCTGACATAGCTGAGCCTTGGGGCATTATAGGTCTATCAGACCTGGTGACAATCGCTGTCTTCTATGGACAACACTTCCCATAATCTCCTTTTTTTATTTAAAAACCTGCAAATCAGCTCAGCATAAATTACAAAATCTAAATAAGCCTTTTATTCCTTATTTTATATGAGTTTATTTGGAAAAATCATGAGTGTGAATTATTTTTGAAAACCTTTATTCATTTGTGTTGCATTTGGCTTTTTGTTTCTTTTTTTGTTGTTGCTTTATGTAATGATTACGCGGTGTGTCATGGGCCTTCTTATTATTCAAAGGAGTTTTTTGTTATTCTTAAGGCAGATGGAGAGCGGTTTGAAACTCTTTTTTCTTCAATTCAGCAGGCGATTAATGAAGCCGAGAACAATTCAACAATTCTCGTGCCAAGCGGTGTTTTCTATGAAAATGTGATTGTTAACAAGTCAATTTCGCTCGTAGGCAATAGCAATTTTTCATCAATTATTGATGGAGGAAACATTGGAACAGTTTTAGAGATTACAGTTAGCAATGTTGCTGTTCGCGGTTTTAGATTGCAGAATAGTGGTTACGGTTGGACTAGGCATGGCATTTACGTAAATCAAGCCGAAAACTGCACAATAGACAATAATTATTTTTTAAATGACTGCCATAACATTAGGCTGAATTACTCTTGTTGTTCTATCGTTAAAGGAAATATTATCGAAGGAGTGATGACGCAACCTACAATGTATGGCGTTAGACTGGAGAATTCTGTTAACTGCACTGTAGAGAACAATTACATATCAAACTGTGTTGGCGCAATTCACTTGCAGAATGCTACCAATTGCGTAGTTCTGAAAAATACCGTTGTGAAAAATAGCCAAGGAATTCGTTTTTACACGCCTTGCATCCATAACATGGTTTTTGCGAATGATTTTGTTGACAACTCTTACGATGGTATGGTCTCAACTATGCCTGATAATTCAACTTTTATGGGCAACATGGTGTTCCATAACAATTTCGTCAACAACTCGTCACCATTTATCGGCACTATTTACGGCTTTACGTGGGATAATGGCTATCCTTCAGCAGGCAACTATTGGAGTAGATATAATGGTGCAGACTTAAAGAGTGGACGTTTCCAGAACGAGACAGGTTACGACGGCATCGGTGACACTTCTTACAATGTAAGCCAAGAGCATAAGGACAACTATCCGCTCATACATCCTTATGGTTCAATTGTTAACTGGAACACAGGAAGCGTTTTTCTCACGATTACTTCGGCATTGGCTGCATCTGAAACATTAAATGGTCATAAAATAATTGTGAAGCCAAGTGTTTACATCGAGCACATAAACTTAAACAAGTCTATCTCGCTTATTGGAGAAAACAAGTTTTCCACAATAATTGATGGTGGTAATAGTGGAACAGTCGTTACAGTAAGCGCGAGTAATGTTACATTTGCAGGCTTTACTGTTAAAAACAGCGGGTTACTTTATCCTCCATATGGAAACGATTGTGGTCTTCTGTTAGATCATTCTTCTGGGTGCAACGTGAGTTTTAACATTTTTAAGCATAATCGCATTGGTGCTTACCTATTATTTTCAACGAGCAATACTTTGGTGGAGAATATTCTGGACTCAAATTTTGAAGATGGTCTGTTATTATGGCATTCTGGCAACAACTCATTAGAAGGGAACACTCTAACAAACAATACCTATAACTTCGGTGTTTTTGGAAGCGATTTCGAAGATTTCAACAACAATATAACTGCCTCTAATCAGATTAATGATGAGCCCATCATCTACATTGTTAATGGTGCTAACGAAATTTTTGATGAGAATGAAAAGATAAGCACAATCTACCTAATCAACTGTATTAACATGACGGTGCGAAACTTGCAGTTTATCCAAAATGCTCAAGGCGTTTTTTGCTTCAACGTAACTGGCTCGCTTTTTCAAAATTTGACGGTTTCAAGAAATAGTTACGGTCTTGATTTTCTCCGCTCTAACAATAACAATGTATCAAATATTTTCTGCGAGAACAATTGGGTTCGTATTCGCTTGTGCAAGTGGATAAAACACCAAACTATGTATGCTGTACCATCAAAGAGAATATTTGGTGGTCAAGCCCTAACAGTTCTATTGGAGTTATGGGCAAAATTTACAATTATACCTTTGGTATAAAATGCAAGTCTAGTGGTTCTCTGACGGAAGGTCCTAACAATACTATATGGTTTAGCGGTCGCAACTATAATTATTACCTTGGATGGCCATATGTTACGTGTAACCTTTACATTTGTGTGCGGAGTGATATTAGAAGTCCAGACGTTAACAGCGACGGCGTGGTAAACATGAGGGATGTTACGGAAATGGTGCTTGTTTTTAACTCGAAAGAAGGCGATGGAAGATATAAACCTCAATGTGATGTAGACGGCGATGGCGTCGTTACCATGCGCGATATTGTCTTGGCGATACTTCATTTTAATGAAAGAGGCATATAATTCAAAATATTGTCCCATTTTTTTACGAGAGTTAAACTTTTAAGTTAAGTTTTACATTAACTATGTTGAGGCGTGATTATGGAGAATTACATTCTTTTTTCTGAGCTTGCCTTAATTGTGCTTAGTTTTTTATCTTTTGGTTTAGCTTCTCTTTTCTATTTAGGAATCAGGACTTTGAAGAGCGCCTTTTCAGGTGATTGGTTGCCAAACTTTTTTGATAGAAGCTTTGTAGTTTTTAATCCCTACTTGGAGAAGCGTAGAATAATTCATCGGTTCTTGTCTTTTTTGCCCGTGCTTGTATTTTTTGCGAGTATATTTTTGGCTTTTTCTTTCCTTTTATTACTTGAGGTTGGTGCCCTACTATGCTTTTTTATTTTTATTTTGGGGTTGAATCTTATTATTGTTGATGACGCGTTTGAGGTTTATGAAAATTCTAGGATTTTTGCTGAGGCTCTGTGTTGTGATGATATTAAATTAGGCGTGGGTGATGTGTAGGTTCTAAAATTAGTTAAAGTGTTTCTGCCGAAAATTTGTATGTACTATTTGATTTTGGCGTCTGTTTTTCTAGTTTTTTCAGCAGCTTTCCCATTTATTTTCCCATTGTTGCTATTTTTGTTTGCCAGGTTTGTTGATTTAATATTACAGGCAAGCACTGTTTTTGGGGTTATATGCTGGTTGGTGGCTGTTTTTCTCTTCGCTGTTCCCACGGTCGTTATTCAAATTCTTTTTTCCAAAATTAAAGGTGTCATGTTTGGATATTCCGCCAAAATATTTAGGTTAAGAATGAGTGAGACTGAGGAAAGATTAATCCAGGAAAATGTATATTAATCGTGAAATTTTTTATGTTGAACTTTTAGTAGGAAATTTTATATCCGTGGCTTTTTTTAGCTTGTGAAGGGATAGTGATTGGCAAAGAAGATTTGGTCTAATGCTAATGTTGACTTGAACTTGTTGGTTTCTGCAGTTCAAGATTTTTTTGATGAAAGGGGATTTTTGACTGCTGTTGAAAATTCTTGCTCTCATGGATTCGTTGTTAGGGCCGAGGCTTCTGATATTTATAATGTTAATGGGTTTGTTGAAGTTTACTTTAATAAATGCTTAAGGGATCTTGTTATATCCTTCGATTTCAACAAGAATGATACAGGGTATGGTGTTGGTCCTTTGACTATGTCATTCTTTGGCGCTGGAATTTTCTTTGTTGAGCGTTTGAAGTCTCGTGAGAATATGGTTCGACTGGAAAGGGATTTTTGGAAGTTTGTTGACAATGTCTTGTCAAACATCTCAAAGGATATTTAGGTTTTTTTGCAAGTTTTCCTTAGTATCAGTATTATGAGGTAGCTTATTGTTGTTATTCCCCAGGCTGTTAAGATTATTAGGATTGTTTCAGGAAATATGAATGTGGCCCAGAGAATTAATGTTATAATTGAAAAGCTGGCTGGTAGTAAAAGTGATAGAAATGTTAAAATTAGTTTTTGATTGTGAATTATTTTTCGCGGTTTTTTATACCACGCTTCGGCCTCGTTACTTTCGCTTGTCATTGTTCCACTTCAGATGGTTTATTTTATTATTTAATTTAGAGGTTATACTAATATTAATTTTTGTTGCTTGCGTTGTACTTAAATACTTATTTTTTCTTTGTTTATTTGGTGTTGCTGTTGTGTATTACGCTTGACGATGTCTCGGATTTTCTTCGGGAGAATTTTGGAAAAGTTTCCATGATTTTAGGTTTAGCTTGGTTTATGGTAGGTTTGCTTCTTCTCGAAACTTTTGGCTCTGTTTTGTCTGCGTTATGTATATTTTTTGGGATTGTATTTGGGGCTTTTGGTTTCTTTTATGAGCTTGAATTGTTTAACAATATTCGTTCTTTTGGTGGTTTGGGTGTTGTTTTAACGTTTGTTTCGATAGTTTTTTTTAGTCTTTCTGTCGCGTTATTTCAATTTTTGGAGATAAGCTCAATTAGCTATATTCAGGTAATTTTTAGGGGTGGCTCCTTGCCTTTTACGAGGGCTATATTACATACAGACAGGCCTTATTTATGGCTGTGCGGCTTGTTCTTTTGGGTTGGACTGTGTTTACTTTTTTTAGGCATTGCTGTTAAAATTGTTGATCAATTGGGGATAATTTCATGATTTTGGAAAAGGGTGTCAACTCATACTTGAAGTCTTATGCTGAGGACTCTATCTTTTAGGCCTGTTTCTTCAAAGTATCTTACTAGATAGTCTGTGAGTTGATTGTATTGTACATTTCTTCCAACAACTATGCTGCTTAGTTCGTATTTTGGTCTTGTTCTGAACTTTGGTGTTATTTCGTCTGGTTTTATGTTATATTTTTTTATTATTCTGACTTTGAACCTTTCTAATCCGTGATCTGGACATTTGAGTTCTATCCAGATGCTTGTCATAGGAGTTCTCCTTTCCCCGTATATGTTATCCTAATTTAGCTTTATAATATAAAGTTTGTTTTTTTTGGGTTTTTGTACTGTAACTTTTTTCTATAAAAGCTTAAATATGAGTCGGGTTATAGTTCTTTTACGGAAAATTGAAAATGGGAGAAGGAGACGGGATTATGAAAAAGCTTAGTTTAATTTCGATGTGTGCAGTGACTTTAATGCTGTTGTCTGTTCTATTGCCAAGTGCTTTAGCTCAGCAACCTCCAGTGGATACTACAACATTGTATGTTGGTACAATCGGTTGGGGTCCTAGAAGGGCTGATCCTGTTAGAGCCTACGATACTGGTAGCGGTGAGTTGATTTTCAACTGTTATGACACGTTGATTTTCACTAACGGTGAATACTACTGGGAGTTCGTGCCTGTCCTTTCTACGAATGTTCCAGATGTTGATGAGGGAACTATTGTTGGCGTAACAAAGACTGTCACCTCTACAGATGTTAGCGTGTCCGATCCGACTGGCTCAACCTGGAGTGATGGCTCTACATGCATCGGTTGGGTTGACAATCATGCCAACGGAAAATTAGACGGCACAGATGTTGTGTACATGATCGAATCTGACGGTTCATATAGGACATGGCAAGTTGATTCCATAACTGTAGGCGCAACAAGTGTTACGGTGACGCTGTATAGGGAGAAGTGGATATTCCACATCAGGACAACCGATGGATCTGGTAACCCGATACGCTTTGTTGACGAAAGCGGCGCCGTTGTGGATACATTCGATGTTTATGACGCGGAGTATTCACTTAAAAGAGGTCTAGTGCAAGATCAGTATGGAAGCCCAATGTGGATGTACTATAAGCCATTATTCGACCAGATGAACAGCGACCCATGGGATACAGGAGATCCTGCAGATGCTTTGAAATTGGCTAATCTAATAGATGATGCAATAGAGGTTTCTGGCGGCGATTTGATAATCAATTTGGGTCTTCACTTCCCAGAAGTTGCCTTCAAACAAATCCTAAGCCAAACATGGGGAAGCATAGTGAGCAAGCAATTCTCTATAAGCATTGGATGCTGGAACGGCGACCTATACGAGGACGCTGATGTAGACGGCTACCCAGACTGGTTTACATTCTGGCGTCACAGAAGCCGCTCACCATACGACACGGTAGGTGCGTATCGCTATGTCGGAACAGGACCATACAGAGTAACACGATTCGATCAAGCAAACGCTATCGTAGAATTTACAAAGAACGACTATTACTGGGGCGGTTGGAGTGGCAAACATCTAAACAAAATTGTGATAAGGTACATTACAGACTGGACACCACGCAAAAACGCTTTCTTAAACGGTGAAATAGATGTTTGCGCGGTTCCAAGAGCCAACATGTTCGAACTCCTAGACCCAGTAACAGGCGAACCAACAACTTCCGGAATAGTTACCATAAAGAAGATTTCACCAGCCCTAAGCATGGATGCAAACCACTTCACATTTACAGTTGACGAAGCAAGTGACTACATAGCCAAAAGGGGAGACACAGGCGAGATATTGCCAAACTTCTTCAACGACACACATGTCAGAAAAGCGTTCTGCTACTCGTTCGACTATGTATCCTACATTCGTGATGCATGGTACAATGAGGCTACATATCGCAAGAATATGCTGATCTACGGACTGGTTCCAGACTACTATGACAGCACAGTAGGAGGCTATGGCTTGAACTATGGTGCAGCTGAAGCAGAATTAAAAGCAGCGGTACTGCCTGGCGGCGCAAACCTATGGCAGACTGGCTTCACCCTAAAGCTAGCCTACAACTCAGGAAACGACCAGAGACGAATCGCATGCGAAATGATTGCTGACTTCTTCGAAGCCTTAAGCACATATGATGGAAGAACTGGTCCAGCATTCACAGTAGAAGTTGTGGAAATAGACTGGGCCACATACTTAGATCTGTTCGAGGCATATGAACTGCCGATCTGGAGCATAGGCTGGCTTGCAGACTTCGCAGATGCAGACAACTTTGCAAGACCATACATGCACAGTGGCGGAGACTTCGCCTACTTCCAAAACTACACAGCAGATAACGGTTGGGGATCACACAAAGATGAGCTGATAGACATGGCCCTTAAAACACCAGACGGCCCAGCAAGAGCCAACCTGTACAAAGAACTACAACAAATATACTACAATGATGCGCCAAGTTTTCCGCTCGACATACCGTTGGGCAGAAGATGGTGCTGGTACTGGGTTAAAGGTTGGTACTACAACGCACTATACCCAGCTACATACTATTACACAGTTTACAAGGAGGACACATGCTGGTACAACATTAGCGGTTCGACACCAGGCGTTCCAGATAGCGTAACCAATATGAGAGACGTAACCTACCTAATACTACACTTCAACGCCAAAGCACCAGAGCCAGGAAAGTCGCCTGACCCCAAGTGGGTTGGCACCTACGGCGTTGGCGGAGTAGACCCCTACGGAGACCGCATCTGCAACATGAGAGACATAACTTTCACAATACTGCACTTCAACCATCAAAACCAGCCATAAAAAATTAAAACCTACCCCCTCTTTTTTTAACTTAATCCTTGAATTTTTATCCTGGTTTTCCTGCATTAAAATCGGCAAAGTTATAAATTGCACCATTATTTTTAAGTTAGGGAGATAAATGGGCTTAAGAGAGTATATAATTAGACGTTTAATTCTTTTGATCCCCGTAGCATTAGGTGTTGTAATCCTAATCTTTTCCCTATTACAACTTGTTCCGCCTGAACGTAGAGTATTATTATATTTGTCTGGAAACCCGAGAGAATTAAACCCTGAAATTATAAAAGCATACATACACATGTACGGTTTAGACCAGCCAGTATGGACACAATTCGCAATATGGCTTGATCAATTAATCCACGGAAACCTAGGATACTCAGAATATTTCCAAGAACTAGTGCTTCAAGGGTTGCTTAAAAGAGCACCTGCCACATTAGAAATAGTGTTATACGCTGCTCCAATAATTATTTTAGTTGGAATATGGGCTGGAGTAAACGCGGCTGTTAGAAGAGATAAGCCTTTTGACCATGCGTCAAGAGTTCTATCAGTTCTCGGCACATCCTTACCTTCATTCTTCTTCGGAATACTGCTATCCGCAATATTCATAGCAACTCTCAAATGGACTGGACCTGGAAGATTAACCTTCCGTATTGAAAGCGAAATATCGTCGCTCGCACGCACTGGGCAGTGGTATACCTACACAAATCTAATGACTCTGGACTGCTTGCTTAACGGAAGGTTTGACTTCTTTCTCGATGCTTTAAAACACCTAGTCCTTCCAGTAACAGTCCTAGTCTTGATAAACACTGCAACCCTAGTCAGAGTTGCAAGGTCGAGTATGCTTGAATCACTAAGTAAAACTTACATAATAGCAGCTAAAGCCAAGGGTTTATCCCAAAAAGAAGTAGTATATAAACACGCAAGAAGAAACGCTCTAATACCAGTAGTAACACTTGCGGGTTTAATAGTTGGAGGAATGATGACTGGATTAGTCATAACAGAAACAGTGTTCCTATTTCCTGGATTAGGAAACTGGGCTGCAACAGCCGCTCAACACTTTGACATACCCGTTGTTGCCGCTTATGCAATGTTTTCAGCAATAGTTTTTGTATTAGCTAACCTAATAGTTGATATATTGTATGCTTACATTGATCCAAGAATACGCCTAGGGTGATAAGAAAATGAAACTGCCTGAGAGACTTGAGCCAACAATTAAAGAAATCAAGTTTATACTTAAACGATTCAAAGATTCCCCTCTCTCTATTGCAGGAATACTGATTGTTCTTGCCTTTGTGGTAATAGCAGTTTTTGCTCCTCTCCTTGCCCCTCCACAAGTCTACAATCCGTACCTAATTCCATCAGACCCTGAACTAGGATACAAAATTGAACCGTCACCGCCTTCTCCTAAGCATCCATTTGGAACCACGCGTTTACAACTCGATGTGTACTACGGGTGCATATGGGGAACAAGATGGGCTTTTCAAATAGCCTTAGAAGTGATAATAATAGTTGTCATAATCGGAGTTGCTTTAGGCGTCATTTCAGGATATTACGGAGGCATAATCGATGAAATAATAATGCGATTCACAGACATAATTCTCGCATTCCCAGGTTTAATATTATCAATGTGCCTTGTAGCAGTGCTAACAAGGTCAGGATGGTTAACAATTGACGCGGTGTTGCTGTCAATAATAATAATAGGGTGGCCAGGGTACACACGGCTAATCCGAGGTGAAGTTCTAAGAGTTAAAACTGAAGATTACATAGAAGCAGCAAGGGCTTCAGGGGCTTCAGACCTAAGGATAATGTTTAGACACATTCTTCCAAACACTATATATTCGCTGATAATAGTGGCATCCCTAGACTTTGGAGGCATAGTTTTAACAGCCGCAGCCCTCAGTTTCCTAGGGCTAGGTGCTCCCGCAGGATTTGCAGACTGGGGTAGATTAATCTACGATTCAATGCAGTTTGTCGCAGGCGGTCTCAAGTGGTGGTGGGTTTACACTTATCCCGGCGTGTTCATAGTTCTGTTCGTTTTAGGATGGAGTTTACTCGGCGACGCTTTAAGAGATGTGCTGGACCCACTATATAGGAGGAAGTAACCGTGGAAAAAGAGGCAAACAACGAGATAATTGAGATTAATGACCTATACCTGAACTTCTACACCTATGAAGGAATAGTAAAAGCGCTTGACGGTGTTTCTCTAAAAATAAAAAAAGGTGAAATTTTAGGAATTGTAGGAGAAACAGGCTGCGGAAAAAGCGTAACAAGTCTCTCAATCTTAAAAATCGTCGTACCACCAGGAAAGATAGAAAGTGGAAAGGTAATATTCAACATTAAAGGCAAAAGCTACAATATTCTCGACTTGAACGAGCCAACAATGACGAGAGTCAGGGGAAGATACATCTCAATGATTTTCCAAGAACCAAGAGCCGCCTTAAACCCTGTATACTCAGTTGGGGATCAAATAGGTGAAGT
The DNA here is from genome assembly GCA_018396675.1 of Candidatus Bathyarchaeota archaeon. Classification (GTDB taxonomy): domain Archaea; phylum Thermoproteota; class Bathyarchaeia; order Bathyarchaeales; family Bathycorpusculaceae; genus JAGTQX01. The sequence continues at coordinate 104,448 of JAGTQX010000003.1, read as the reverse complement.
TTTCTACCTGCACAGAAAAGAGGAAATAATAAACGCTGTAATAGAACAGCTTAAGACAGATATTGAAAAAACCGTTGGCTTCAAAAGGCGAATATGTAGGCTTTATTTGTCACTTTACGAGAAAATGCTGCAAAACCCGAAATCGTTGAAGGTTAGATTAGCGCTTAAGATACCAATATTAAGACGTTTCCAAAACAGAATGAAAACCGAGGTAAGAAACCGTGCAATCGAACTTTTACGGCTTCTAAGGATACCTGATCCCGCAAGGGTTGTAGATATGTATCCTCATGAGCTGAGCGGTGGGATGGCCCAGAGATGTGTAATAGCGATGGCGCTTGTGGCGAACCCCATTTTACTTATAGCGGATGAGCCAACAACAAGTCTTGACGTGACAGTTCAAGCGCAAATACTAATTTTAATGAAAGAACTTCAAAAGGAGCTTGGTTCTGCAATACTTTACGTAACACATGACTTGGGTGTTGTAGCTGAAGTCTGTGATAGAGTGGCTGTGATGTATGCTGGAAATGTTGTTGAAATCGCTGATGTTATGACGCTGTTCAAAGAACCAGCGCATCCTTACACTCAAGGCTTGCTTGCATCCATTCCAAGGCCGGGAAAACCATTCACATCTATACCTGGTATAGTTCCCAGCTTAATCAACCCGCCTAAAGGTTGCAGGTTTAACGATAGATGCAAATACGCCATGGACGTCTGCAGGAATAAAAAGCCTGCACTCCTAGACATTGGAGAAGGCCACTACGTGGCGTGTCACTTGCATGGAGGTCAATAGCTTGGAAAATCTTATTGCAATAGAGAATTTAAAAAAGTATTTTCCAATTTATGGAGGCGTCCTAAAACGGAAAGTAGCTGAAGTTAAAGCAGTTGACGATGTACACCTCAATATAATGAGAGGCGAGTGTTTTGGAGTTGTTGGAGAATCTGGCTGTGGAAAAACTACACTCGGAAAAACAATAATCAGATTACTTAACCCAAATGCTGGACACATATTCTATAGAGTACCCAAAGAAATCGTAGAAGCGATAAAATATTTAGAGCGAAATGATCCTAAATCAAAAGCTTTAAAATATCTGCTTAAAGAATATGACATCGCCTACCTCACTGGTAGAAGATTAAAGAAATTTAGGCGCTATATGCAAATCGTTTTTCAGGATCCATCAACATCCCTGGATCCAAGAATGTTGGTTAAAGATATTGTAGCTGAGCCTTTGGTGAGTCAAGGGTTAGCTAAGGGAGCTAACGTTGGAAAACGGGTAGTTGAAGTTTTGGAACTGGTTGGCTTAAGCAGATCTCACCTTTACCGTTACCCCCATGAATTTAGTGGCGGCCAAAGGCAAAGAATAGCTGTTGCACGAGCTATAATTACAAACCCGGAATTCATAGTTTTAGATGAACCAACATCTTCCGTTGACGTGTCCGTTAGAGCTCAACTTCTCAATCTGTTTAAGGAACTTCAGAAGAAACTTGGGTTGACTTACATGTTTATAAGCCACGATTTAAGTGTTGTTGAATGCATCAGTGACCGTGTTGCTGTCATGTATCTTGGAAAAATAGTTGAGTTAGCTGAAACATACGATCTCTATAAGAATCCACTTCATCCCTACGCAAAGGCATTATTCGCTTCAATACCCGTACCTGACCCTACCAGAAGGAGAGAAAAAGCACCGCTTTACGGAGAAGTTCCAAGCCCAGTTAATCCTCCTGCAGGGTGTAGGTTTCACCCGCGGTGTGCGCTTGCAATGGACATTTGTAAAAGAGATGAACCTCCATTAGTTGATGTTGGCGGAGGACATTTAGTAGCGTGTTATGCGGTGACTGAAAAGGAATAGAAGATAATACCAGAATGCTTAAATTCTCCTAGTAACAATGTATTTTATCGAAAGGAGAAGGGAAAAATGAATAGGAAAAGTGTTCTAGGTTATATTCTGACAGCTTTGATGATTGTCAGCGCCATTATGGTGGTTCTGCCAGTTAAAGCCCAAGGAACGACGATGGAGCTTGTGAATCCTGTTGATGGTTCGCATTTGTTCAGTTTCACTACTAGCGAGAAATCTGTTGGAGACACTATAACAATAAACGTAACAGTGAACGATGTTACAGACCTATTCTCATGGCAAATCGCTGTTGAATGGGATCCAACACTGCTAAGTTTCTCAAGCATAAGCCTACCATCCGACCACGTTTTCAAAGGAAAAAGCTACCTACCAGCAGGACCTGACTTTCCAGAACCCGGCTACTTAGTTTACGGTGTGAGTCTTGGTCCTGGTCAGTCGAGCTTCAGTGGAAGTGGAAGACTGTGCCAAATAGTTTTAACAATTATAAAGGCCCCTACATCAGGGCAAACGCTTCAGTGTGATATATCTTTTGAAAATCTAGCTGTAGACACATTCTTGCTTGACAGCAGAGCTCTAGACATATCGTTTACAACAGTAAATGCCCAATACCACTACAGCCAACCATGGACTCCACCACCTCCAGCAACAATCTACTTGAACCCGGAAAAAATAGTTGACACGTCATTAACACCTGGAAGCACATTTAACGTAAATTTGGACATCATAAATGCAACGGATCTACGCTCATGGAGTGTCCAAATAATTTTCGATAAAAGCATTCTTAGCACAAGCGACGCAACTGAAGGAGATTTTCTCAAGTCGTTAGGTTCAACCAGCTTTTACTTCCAACAGACAACACTCAACGCGACACATAATGTACTTTATTTAAATTGCAGCTTGACAATGGAAGTCGGTAAAAGTGGAAATGGCAACTTAGCTGAGATCGCTTTTCAAGTTTTGGAGTTAGGATCAACTAAACTAGTATTAAACGATGTAGAACTGCTTAATCCAGCTGGTCTTCAGTTACCATACATATCCAAAAGCGGATTCTTTAGCAACACATTGATTGCTAAACTAAGCATAGAACCCCCAGAGGTGCGGGGTTCAGAATACACGCCTGGGTCAACCTTTAAAATAAATGTAACATTAAGCGATGTGGAATCCCTGAAAACATGCGTTTTCAACCTTACATATAACCCGCTGATAATACAAGAAATAAACATAAGCGTTCCATCCGTATCAGGGCAGTCGCCAGTTAAAAAGCTAGTTGTCGATGATGTTGCAGGGTACATTTGGGCTAACCTCACATACAGAAACGGAATATCAGTCTACGGGTCAGCGGTTATAATGAACGTTGAATTTCAAGTGATTGCAGCTGGCGTAAGCCCAATAAACCTTACCCAAACCGAATTATTTGGCTTGAACAACGAAGTGATTGTACATGAGGTTTATCACGGAATATTTATAGGTCTAATACGGGATGTCGCTGTAATACATGTGGAATCAGACTTGTCAATGGCCTATAAGGGATGGCAAGTCAACATAAGCGTAGTCGTCAAGAATAAAGGAAACATTACCGAAACCTTCGATTTGATAATCTACGCCAATTCAAGCCAAATCCTTGAAGGGATAGTAACAAACCTTGAACCAAATGAAGAAAGAACAATCTCAATGCTTTGGGATACATCAACAGTAGAACCATGCAACTTCTACAAGATTTCGGCACAAGCAGAACCTGTTCCGTATGAAATCAATACAGCAGACAACTTTTTGGAAAATGGGCACATCAAAATAAGGTTTATGGGCGACGTTACCGGTGATGGAAAAGTTGATATGCGTGACGTAAACGCGGCTGTGCAAGCATTTAGGGCCTATCCTGGGCGTCCGTTATGGAACCCTGAACTCGATCTTGACAGAAACAACATAATAGACATGAAAGACATCTTAATAATAATCCTAAATTTTAACAAAGGTTGTTGAGCCAACCCCTCCCTTTTTTATTGTTAAACTGTTTCGACAAACATAAATATTTCAGAGAATACAATATTCATCCTAATCTGAAGGCGAGCCGCATGAAACAATTTACCAAAGTAACTGTCACGTTGGCGATAATTGCTTTTGTACTATTAATGTATCTTCGATTAGATTTCGGGTCATGTCAATCTGATGTAACTATAAAAATAGTTAGCCTTGATGATGCAAATTCATTAAGTGTTGGGGACTCAACAAGTTCCATTCCAAAAGGAGGCATTCCCTTCACGGTTAAGGTAATTCTAGAAGGATACGTCTCAGACTTGATGAGCTATCAAGTTGGAGTGGAATTTGATTATCCCTCAATTAACTGCACAGGAGTTTGGATACCAGCCGGAGACTCAAATTTCATATTCTATGGAAAAACATATGTATCTGCCAAAGACATTGGCAAGGGCACAGTGGATTTAGGGGCTGCACTTCTTGATCCATCTCAAACTATAACAACCAGTGGCGGATTATTATGTATGATAAATTTCACTGGCAACAAAATAGGAACTTTTACATTAAGATTCTTGGACAGTGATCACACTTTCCTATTGAACAGTTATGGCAACGATATTCTACCATACGACCAAATACACAAAGGAAACTTTACGTTAAATGTTTTAGGCGCTAAATCCCCACCCATTGCTTCTTTCACATATACCCCGGACCGTGTCAAAGCTAACAAAACAGTAACATTTGATGCTTCTGATAGCCATGATCCCGACGGCTACATCGTGGAATATATTTGGGATTTTGGAGACGGCTACAACCTGACTACAACACAAAATTCAACAACTCACAAGTTCACTAAAAACGGAGTTTACGACGTTAATTTAACAGTTGTTGACAACGATAATTTGGCTGATTCTTTTATTCAAACGATAAGAGTTGGCAGCCCCCCACAAGTAGTAGTTCAGACCTCGAACCCACCGTTTAAACAAAACGAAGAAATAACTTTTAATGCTTCTTTGAGTTACGATCCAGATGGACAGATAGTCACGTATATTTGGGATTTTGGGGATGGTTACAATATCACCACTACAGAAAATTTTCTGCTTCACAGTTACGAAAACAGAGGCTTGTACCTGTTTAAACTTGTAGTTGTCGACGATGACGGATTATTAAATTCAACATCGCTGAAAATTCAGATAGGCAATCCTCCAGTGGCGAACTTCACTTTCAACCCCCAAAATCCGACGGTTTGGGAAACTGTATCTTTTGACGCGACAGGAAGCTACTCTGTTGATCCAGTACCGATAACCAGTTTTGTTTGGTATTTCGAAGATTCAAATGAGAATATCACAACATCTGATCCATTTGTAGAGCACGTGTTCGTTTCAGCAGATGTTGACCCTGGGTACAATGTAACGTTGACCGTGTATGACTCCGATGGGCTTCACAGTTCTTATTCTGTCATCATACCCGTGGTTGCGACAGTTGCAGCAAGTAACGTGTTTGGATCAGAAACATTGGCCGCAATAGCAATAGTAATAGTGATAGCAGTGGTGGCTGTGATCATTAAAATAAAGTCTCCAAAAGAAGAAGCATTAGAAATATAGTTACCCTTTTATTGGCAAACCACAAAATTAAAATATTGTTCAATGTAAAACTGATAGGTAGGTGGAAAAAATGAAGAAGAGCATTATTGTACCATTAATATTGCTAATGCTTTTACCAACATTGTCTCTAAGCATTCCAAAAATCTTCGCTGAGACAAGCACGGAGTTACAAATTCTCCCAGAAAACAACTTTTTTGCTGCAAACACAACTGCTTCCGGAACAAAGTTTGTATTAACTGTCAAAGTAGTCAATGTAGAAGATCTCATGAGTTGGCAGATTGGCGTGCGGTGGAACGAGTCACTCTTGACCTTTTCCAATATAAGCATACCCAGTGATAACGTATTTGCTGGGCAATCTTACATAACAGCGGGGCCTGACACTTCAGTGCCAGGATATGTTGTGTATGGCGCGGCTATTTTTGATCCATCAGCGACTTTCAGTGGTAATGGAACGCTATGTCAAATTGAGCTAGAAATTCTTGAAATTACAGATGTTCCGGCTCTTTGTGAAATTGCATTTGATAATATAGGCGTTGACACATTCTTGCTAAATCATGAAGGTTTGGACATAGAAGGTGGGTTCACCACAACGTCGGCATACTTTATTTATGAGTATGCATACCTTCAGACGCATACAGTTGCAGTCGGCGATGAAACTTTTGAGGTTTCAACATATTCTAACGGCGAAATAGAACCAGATTCAGTTGTGGCATTAATTGAAGATACTGCGATTGCATTCAACGTTACTGGTGAATCAGGACATTTTGGATTCGTAAATGTAACAGTGCCAAAAGCCTTACTTAACAGCGATTCAACATGGACTGTGTATCTCAATGGCGTGGAAACTTCCGCACAAGTGACTTCAAATGCAACTCACACGTTCATTTATGTTGAATTTACATTTGAAAGTCCTATTGAAGTGAAAATTGTGGGCACGTGGATCGTACCAGAATTCGCAACAATCGTGTCTCTGGTAACTCTGTTAATGGGCACAACTCTAGTAACAACAACTATTATAAAATTGAAAGCGCGCAAAAAATAGCTCTTCCTTTTTTTTTATTATAACAAGGATAATTCTAAAATATAAGCATAGCATCTTAATATACGATTAGTTTGATTGGCGAAATATTACAGTTAATTGGTTTGCTATCAGCTTTTTGTGGGCTAATAGTTATTTACTTTTTTATCGCCATTTATGCGAGCATAAAAAATCTTGGAGGAAGCTTGGAAAAGAGACATACTTGCGTTATTTTAGGTCTGGCTATATTGTTTTTTGTGATAAGTGTGATCCTCAACATTATAGGGGCGTCCACCGTCTAACTTTTATTTTAGATTTGCATAAAATTAATAGGGTATAATCATTGAAGCGACATGGTAAATCAAAACTTAAACGAAACATTTTGCTTATAACAACAATCGCAATTGCAATGATAATTATAGTGGCGGCTGCAATAAGAAATCAATACCGCCCAAAAAACACTGAAAAGCCTTCAGCAAGTGAATATTTAAAAGTGGAGCATATAGGAAGCATAGGGACATTTTACAATAATAACCGAACAGTCGACATATCTGAATTAGGCTTAAAAATCACAGCCATAGGTGGTAATGCAACCGCTATTCTAATAACTGATCTTCCAACAGCCAACGAGGAGGAATATCCATACATCGACTTTCTTGAACAAGGAACATCCAAAGAGTTGACAATTCTAATAAAGTCCTATGTTACAAGCTTAAATGAAGAAGGCTTATTTCCTCTGGATCTGACAATAGGTTGCAACGAAGCCGAACCTGCAGAAATAACAATTTATTTAGACCCTAACGATGTTGTTGGGCCTCACTATTAATTTACTATTTTTGATCTTGACGCAATTTCAATAGTGTTTAAGTGTACTCTGTCAAGAACCTTTTTTTAAAAAAACAAAATATACACGATGCAAACATCACTCCTGATAAAACAAGCAACATGAAAACATGAGGAAATTCTGGGACAGCGTTAATTCCTTTAATTTCGATCTCAACATCGTTCAACTGATTGTATGTGAAGTAAAGGTATGTTCTTTCCTCATCTTCTGAAGCTAAATAAGTTAAATGTTCGCTGTCAGATAACGTAACATTCCACTGTAAAAGCGAATCGCAGGATAGCAACTCTTTAGGAATTGAAATTCTGCAGGAACCGGTTGTGCCTGCTATTCCGCCTAGGAATAGGTTTAAACTTCTTTCTTCAGGATTGAACACACAGAAATTTATGCTTGAATTTGTTGAAACCTTCACCTCAAAGATTTCCCCGCTTACCGGGATTTCGAGAATTGCAATAGGATGTGCAAAAGGATATCTGTCCCATCCAAGGTAACTTTCGTCCAGTATGCCATCACTTCCAATCTCATCTTGATTAGATCCACATTTGAGATCTGGAGCAGTTTGGTTGCTCCAATAATTTCCTCCAGAAGGATAACCATTGTCAAAATAGTTTACTGCATATCCCACCACATTATTACTGTTATTAATAAAGCTGTTATGGTATATCATGCTGAATTTGCTTTTGCTGTCAGCAAAATATATGGCCGTGGGGTTGTTTTCAAAAAGATTGTCAACAACGGTGTTATTGCAACTCGCTTCTCGCATGCGCAATGCCCAACTCTTACAAGCTTCAACCTGGTTGCCGAAAATTCTGGTGAAGTTTGACGACCTTATATCAAATCCGATCACTACATCGGTGATTATAAGTTTTTTGAAAGTAACGTTAACAACGTAGTATGTTCCAACTGCGTAACTATACGAATTCGGATCAGGATTCGTGCTTCTCAATGTAAAATTCTCTATAATGACATTACTCGCGATAACGTGAAAAATGTATTCTGCAATACCATTTCCATCTATTATCGTTTTTTCGGCGTTTTCTCCAATAATACTCACAGTTTTATTAACGACAATCGATTCGCTGTAGTTCCCAGCCTTAACGAAAATAATGTCTCCCTCGTTTGCATTGTTTATAGCAGCTTGTATCGAACCGCCGTCAACAATTATTGTTTCGTTAGAGCCAAAACATGTGAATCTGAAATTGGTAAAATACGCTGCTTGAAAAAGAAGCATTATCAGAATTGCAATTGCAAAGGTGGCAACTTTGTCTTTCATTTTCTTCCACGTATTTACTAATTATATTATAATTTTGTTTATCCTTATAAATAAGCTTCCAAAATGGCGTTTTTTAAGTTGCACTATAGAAGATAATTCTAGAAAGTTTTATATTTATTGAGAGTGAATTATTTTTTTGCCGAAGGGGAGAAGGCTGTTGAATTCGAAACGTAAGAGTCCACTATTATTAATGGGTATAATTGGTTCCATGATTGTTTATGCGGTTTTTGTTCCTGCTGTGAATGCCGCACCTTGCGCTATTCTTCAAGTTTCTCTGCTTGGAAGTGTCTATCACGGGTATGACGTTGACCCGTGGCTTTGTCAAAGTTATCTGCTTAATCTCACTGGAGCTTCTCAGACATTTACCGTTAGAATAAGTAACCCAAGCGCCTCTTTAAGGTCTTATGACACGCGTCTAGTTATTGCACTTAACGATGCTGGCTATAACAAGCTTGTATCGCTAATTGTGGACGGCATAACTGTGCCAAAATCCGCCTTTAAATCAGGCACACCGAAACCTTATAAATTGTGGACTTGGCCTTCTGGCGATGTTTACCCGACATGGTTTAATGACACAGTTATAAATGTGGGCTTAATCTCGAAAAAAAGCTACAAGGATCTGGTTGTTTCCGTGACTTTTTCCGACGCCAATGGCGTTAGAATGCATTTTGACGCTTATGGCTCATCGGTTCCTGGATACCCACCAAGCAGTGGTTACATAACGCATAATCCGCTTGAACAAGACTCCACGGTGCTTTTTAATGTTGGGCCTCCGCCGCCTCAACCTCCAGTCGCCATTTTTACGTTTTCGCCATTATACCCTGAAGTTAATCAAGCTGTAACTTTTGACGCTTCCGGAAGCTGCGATCCTGACGGATACATTGTTAGTTACACTTGGAATTTCGGAGACGGTACGCCACCAGTAGTTGAAAATGACCCCGTAGCTTATCACACATACACGTCTTTCGGAGATTACACAGTTAAGCTTACGGTCACAGATAATAGCGGCTTAACAGACGACGAAACCGCGCAGGTTCATGTTAGCCAACATCCTGTAGCCTCTTTCACGTTTTCACCGCAGGACCCCGCAGTGCATGAAATTGTAACTTTTGACGCTTCAGCATCCAGCCCAGACGGAGGAACCCTTGTTAGTTACACTTGGAATTTCGGAGACGGCAACGTCACATCAACATCCAACCCGATAATAACACATGCTTATAACACACATGGAACTTACACTGTCACGTTAAACGTCACTGACAGTGAAGGAAAATGGGACACGGTTTCACATGAAATTACCGTTGAAAAAGCGCCGATAGCCGAATTCTGGTGGACTCCATACTACCCGCAAAGAGGCGAAACAGTCACATTCGACGCGTCCGCGTCAACACCTGACGGAGGAGTAATCATAAGTTATGCTTGGGACTTTGGAGATGGAACACCAATAATTGAAGAAAATGACCCTGAAATTACTCACGTATACACGACAGCAGGAGAATACACAGTTACGCTTAACGTCACCGACAGCGAAGGCAGATGGGACACTGCCACACACACAATAACAGTGGTGTTACGTCTGTATTACTTAACAGTTAAAACCGCTCCAGAAGGCGTCACAACAATTCCTGGAGAAAACTGGTACAACGAAGGCACCGAAGTCACTTTAACCGCTCCAGACACCGTTCCAGTCTCAACAGGCATACGCTACAAGTTTAGTTATTGGGACGTTGACGGAACGCCCAAAACCGGCAACTCAATAAACGTTTTAATGGACGCTAATCACACAGCCACCGCTCACTACTCACTTGAATATTATTTGACGGTTACATCCCCCTTCGGCACAGTGGGCGGTGAAGGCTGGTACCCAAGCGGCACAACCGCGTACGCAACACTAAACACTGGCATAGTTGACCATGGAAATGGAACCCGCAGAGTCTTCACGAACTGGAACGGCGACTCCACGGGAACAAACTACGCCCAAAGCAACCCAATAACCATGAACGGTCCAAAAACGGCAGTGGCAAACTGGAAGACACAGTACGCAGTGACATTCACTCAAACGGGTTCCGCAGTGGCGCCAACAGTAACCTACACGGCTGATACTGACCCAACAGAAACCGTGCCATTCACAGTTTGGGTCTTGGCAGGCTCACAGATCACATACACATATCAAGAAAGTGTCCTAGGCGCTCCAGGCGTGCGATACATCCTGACTGGTACTACTCCATCATCACCGCAAACAGTAAATGGACCCTTAACAGTAAGCGGATCCTACCAGGTTCAATACTATTTAACCGTACGCACTGACCCGCTTGGCATTACAACAATCCCCGGAGAAGGCTGGTACAATCCATCACAAAATGTTCAACTTTCCGCTCCATCAGTCTCGGGATACACTTTCCAGTACTGGGATGTTGACGGCGCTTCTCAAGGAACCGGAACAAACCCCATAACCGTAACGATGAACGCTCCCCACACGGCAACAGCACACTACACGCAAATAGTAACAGTAACCTACACGCTTAAAATTGAAGCCACATCAGGCGGAACAACAACCCCCACACCGGGCACGTACACTCACACGGCGGGTTCAATTGTTCAAGTTACGGCAAATCCAAGCTATGGCTACGTGTTCGACCATTGGGAACTCAACGGCACCAATGTAGGCTCATCAAGCACCTACACGGTAACCATGAACAACAATTACATTCTGAAAGCATTCTTCCAAACCGCACCCACGCCGCCTACAGTCTCAATAAGTCCCATGTCATCCTCAATTGTTGTCGGACAAAACGTGAAATTTACGTCAACAGTTAGCGGAGGCGTTTCACCGTATACATATCAATGGTATCTAAATGGTACTCCGGTGAATGGCGCAACCTCTAGTAGTTGGACTTTTAATCCCACCGCAAGCGGCGAATATCTAGTCTACTTAAAAGTTATAGACAATGGAGGAAACGCAGCCCAGTCTGGCATAGCGACAATAACTGTTCTTGCAAGCGCGCCAATGCCTGTTGGTGGACACTCGTTTTCTGTAACTCCAAAGATGGCAACACCGCAACTTACAATCTACATGGCGTTGTTAGTTCTACTAAGCTGCACCATTACTCTGGCAAAACGTAAAAGAAACAGTTAGACAAATTATTTCTGTTAATAAGAACTGCCTAAAACCAGAAAGGTAGCTGACGTTTTAAATGGCTAAAAAATCAGACGCTTCACAAAAAAAGAAAAAGATTATGTCAACCAAAAGGTTGGCTTTTGTATCCGTATCAATAGCATTGATGATAGTATTCACTGTTTTCACATTATCCTATTTCTACTCCGAAAATAGTGATATTTTCTCATTAAACGCCGTGATAATTGATCAACTCGCAAAAGATCATCCAAATCCTAATTTTGTTGGAAACGTCACAAAACTTTTGAAGAACCATGGCTTCAATGTTAGTTATTACTGCAATGAAACGTTAGATGTTGACTTTTTTAGAACAATCGCTGAAAGGCGTTTTGGAATAATCATTTTGAGGGTTCATTCGGCGTTGAGGGAAGATGGTTCAACGGTGGATCTGTTTACATCTGAAAAATGGATCGGGCAGTACACACAGGAACGAGATAAAGGGCTTATAGTCTACGGTAGTCTTATCAACGATCCAAACCTTTACTGTGCCATTACTTATAATTTTATTGGGAACCTATCTGGGCGTTTTCCAAAAAGCATCATTTTTGCTATGGGTTGTTGGAGTTTAAAAGCGAATTGTGAACAACTGGCCCAAGCTTTTATCAACAAAGGCGCCAAAGCCTACATTGGCTGGACTGAAGAAGTTTTACCATCAGACACTGATAATGAAACGTTTAAGCTTATGAAAATGTTACTGGATGACGGGTACCCGTTAGGTTACGCTGTTCGCCAAACCAAAGCCTATAATTACACAGGTGTGTCACCAAATGGTGAGAAAATCCTGATAACCACACAGCTACGTTTTTATCCAAACTCAACAGAAGTGAACAATCTAAAAATGTCTGAATTAACAGAAGAAGCAGAAAAAACATATACCTCGTCTCTAAAATGCAACCTAATCATTGACTTCGCTTTTCAAGCAAAAGTGAACGATAAAATGGATATTTCTCTCCCAGTTCACTGGGCTTTTAAATATTTGATATGCAATGAAACAGTCTTGTATAACTGGTTGCGAAGAGGCTCACCATTTAAATTAAGCTTTTGCAACTTCCTAAGTTCTTCTGATAATTCCTCGTCCTGTAAAACTTCTGTTACCCACTTCTCAAAGTCCCCGCGGTAAAGATGAAACTCTAAAGACTTCACGTTCACCTCATTTATTTTTTCCACAAACTCTTTTAGTGATGATGCGCTTACACCTGTGTAATTTCCTATTGAAGTGAAGAAGTAGAACGCTTTCTCTCTTGGGACAATCTTGAAGATCCCAGCTTTAACCTCTTCTTTCATGCTTATTCGCCTTTTTGTTATGTTTCTCCTTCGTGAGTGTTAACTTTTTCGGTTCATTTATTATTAAAGGCTGGGTTTCCTTAAATTTTTTGGTCACTATTGAAGTTCGAATCCTTAAAACTCCTGGAAGCGGCGCTACCGTCTGCGCGATGAACTCATGGAGACTTTCTTGACTCTCCGCAACCACTTTTGCCATAATTTGCAACTCTTCCGATAACGATGTATAAACCTCTAACACCTGTGGCGATTTACACAGTTTTTCTGCAACTTTTTCGCTTTCTTTAGGATCCGTTATGACAGCCATTATGGCCATTATGTTTTTCGCGCCGATTTTTTCTGTGTCAATTAAAGTTGTGTACTTTTTTATGATTCCATAATGTTCCATTCGTCTTATTCTGTCGTAGACAGTCGAGTGTGCTATTCCAAGATGTTTGCCTATGGTCGTGTAAGTTTGTCTCGCGTCTTCTTGCAAAGCCTCCAAAATATTCAAATCCGTGGAATCCAAGCTGAAAATGTTGTTTTTAATCTTCACTCCTCTATGCTCCCCGCTGTTTTATTGTTTATATGTAGCATTTTGTCAATTATATTGTTTGCTATCGGAAAAATGTAGAATTTTCTATTAATTTTCGAAAGATTTACCGTTAACCAGACGCGATGTCCACAGCATTATTTAGGTAGGCAAATTTTTTATGAAACATTGTCGAAAAACAAGAATTTTCCCTACAATATTTCAATTTTCGCGTTTATATTCGACATTTTTGAGTAAAAACAGACAAATAAGTTTAAATTTGTGGAATAGAATATTCTTCTAGAGGATTCTAGCAGAGGTTTGTGGCTGTAGATGAGGACATCAAAAGTTTGGGAAATTTTAAGAAAATTTAAGGAGTTATGCCGATTTCATGGTTGGCGAACTTCTGAAAATGAAGACTGGATTGAAACAGGAAGCGAATTTCACAATTTTCTATTAACAAGAGATGTTCACCCTTCATCATTTAAGACAATAGCTGCAAATCGGAAATGCATAGTTAGGGAAGGCTTATCTTACCGTGTGGTTGAAGCTGCGTACACTGCTTGGCTATTTTCTGAAGCACCACATGAAAATATCGTTAAGATGTTCCTGTCAAATCCCGAATTTTTAAAAAGAACGGCTCTGTATGATTTGAGCCCCATTATGGAAGGTAGAAACACGTGCCTCAAATTGAATTGCACTAGCAGCCCAGTTTTTCGGGAATTTGAAAAATTTCTAGAAAAGGAATTAGGCATTAAGGTTGAGCCCTACACTGATTTAGATGGTAGCTTTGAAAGCTTTACGTTTGCTGAAGTATCTTGACGTGAAAATTTTAAACGTCAGCGAAGTCTTGATAAGGCTAAACACGCTGTAAATTATGTTAGTGTTGGGTATGTCTCAAGAAGCCGAAGAAATCAAGAAGCTTCTCTCTTTCAAGAAGAGGCTTGAAAAACGGGTTGAAAAACTTGAGTCAGAACTCAAGGAGCTGCAGACAATTTTGGATGCTGTTAACTCCATGCTTTTGGCTAAGGGGTTTAAACGTGCAGAAATAACAAAGACCACGCCATCAGTGGAGACTACGCCAAAAAAAGAGGAGATTGCTCAGCAATTAAAGCCAGCACCTCAAGTGAGTTTCAAAGAAGTTACACCTTTAACGACTATTGATGGTGAACTACTTGCGACACTTTACATAGGAGACAATTTCCTGAAGATAGTTCTGGCGGAAGATAAAGGCTTTAACGTTAACACGCCGCCTTTTAACCAGTTTTTTGTTGAAAGAGTTCTATCTAGGATGCAGCAGAAAGATGCCGAACTGGCAAAAGATGGTGAACTTGGACAAGGAGAAATTTTCTCCTACAACATCCAACGCGAAGGCGATTTGCTTCGTGAAATTCACATCAAAAATTTCGATGCGGAACGCTTAAAAGAGCTTAGGTCAAGCTTGAAATGGACTTTGGAAAAAATGCTTGAAAAAATGAAAAGCCAAAGCTGAATAGGTAACCGTTTTTAGGGCCATTTTCTGTCAAAGTATATGTTTTTGCCCTTCGCTGAAAGCGGCACTCCCATGGCGACGGTTGCTTCTGGCATTAAATTCAGCTTTAACGCCGCGGTTCCGATGCGGTACATTATCCTGTTATCAACGTTTAGGATATCTGCAATCTTTACAGCCGAACCCAAAGCTATCCCGAGGTCCAGAGCCTTAAAGACGCATGTTGAACCAATGAAGTCTTGTCCAGCCTTTTTCATCGAGTCTTCGAGTTCTTTGCAGTTTTTGAAACCGCATGCTCCACAGTTTATTCCTATACTTTTGTTTCCTCTAACCCCTATTAGAAGCACAGCGTCAGAGTCATCCACGTTCTTCGCGTCGCGTCTAAAGCCGTCTATGTTTCTCTCGTTGGCTATCTCCCTCATTTTTTCAGCTATCCCTTCTTTCTCCTTCCCGTAAACAACCAGAGTTATTATGTCATCTATCCCCGCCGTTTTTGGAGCGGTTCTCGCGGCAACTTGCATGAGTTTTGCTACTTCTAAAATTGCTTCTTGTTCTCCATTTTTGCTGGCGATTTTCGGGCTCATACTTTCACCATTTGGAAGCGCATCAAGGCTAATTTCGTTACAATTGATTAAGTGCTTTGTCCGTCGTTTATGAAGTGAAAACTTTCTTTAAGAGTTCAACCACTGCGTTAAGTTGACCAGTATACACGGCGATTGCGAACAATGAAACACCTAACAGTAACAGCAAGGCACCTATTACTCTACGTTCTGAAATATCCATTCCAAAGTCACTTTAAATGTTTTTTAAGAGCGTTTTCAATTTGGCTTTTTGGGGCGAAGCCGACTATTCTTTCAACTTCTTCGCCGGACTTCATAATTATCAATGTTGGAATGCTGAAAACCTGAAAGCGTTCAGCTGTTTCAGGGTTTTCGTCAACATTGAGTTTTCCAAACAAGACTTTTCCGCTGTATTCGCTTGCTAAGTCTTCGATTATTGGTGATATCATTCTGCATGGCATGCACCATTCTGCGAAAAAGTCAACGAGGACCAAAGGGTTCTTGCCGACGACATCGTTAAAATTCGAATCTGTAATATGGATTATTTCTCCGCCCAATTTTTGTTCCCTCTTAACTTTTTCCATAAGCTTCTTCATTTTCTTTTCTTTAATACGCTTCAGCTCATAGTCCTCTTTGGATATAAATCCTTCGTGTTCTCCAACCATTCCGGTTCATCGCTTAAGTATTAAACTTTGTAAGGCTTTAAATTTTCTATAGGCTTCATTCGGGTCGACAATTGTTAAAGCAATTTTTTCAAAGGGGCACATTTCTTTTCCGGAAGCATCCAATATTTCATTAACAAGCTTATCTCGTTCAAAATAAACGCCGCACTCTTTTAATGCATGCTCTGCTTCTTTGCTCATAGTTAAAGCATAAACGGCCTTAACTTTAGCGTAGATACATAGCAAAGCTATGGCTTTGCCGACAATTTTATCCGCAACAGACGCGTCCCTTAACTTGTCTCCAAGTTTTTCTATCGCTTCTAGAAAACCGAAAATTCCATGGGTTCTGCTTTCAAAAATTATTTCCGATTTCTTAACTATTGAAAGGGTTAAATTTTCACTTTTTAATCTTCGTTTGGCCTTTTCCAAATCTGTAATTTTCTCCAAGTTTTGATTCCATCCATTTTTGATTGTTAGCAGCTGATTTTCAGGCATTGACGCTATTTTCCACGCAAGTTCCTCGTTTGATGCTCCTTTAGCAAGTTGACTCATCAGCATTTCTACAGCGTCAGGAATAACTTGTATTTCCAGCGATTTGCTAAAATCTTTAAGTTCGAATTTAACCGTAATGTCCCGTTTCGAGTTTTCTACTTTAAGTCGTCGGTTTCCAATGGTGCATTTGGTTGATGCTTGGATTCCGTCGATAATGCATGAAAATGGTGTTAAAAGTGGCAGTGTTGCGGTTACCTGCAACTCGTTATGTTTTGACGGATCTAAATTCAGTGTTTTCTTTGCAAGTCTCGCAATTTTTACGCCGATGACCAAGAAAGGGCCTAAGTGTCCATGAAGGTTTTCAGCATTCTTCATCTCATGCTTCAATTCTTCTGTTTCATTAGTCATGCTTTTACTTCCTTTGCTTTTGCCTTTTCGAGTGCTCCTATTACTGGTATAGCGATTATTAAGCCTATTATTCCGCCTATCAAATGCCACACGCCCCAGAATGTCAACGCCCACTCTAATGATCTTCCCATAAAGACTGTTCCAATAACTACCCCTGCAAAATAGGCAGATATCATTGTTGCAATAGTTGCCACAGCCATGTTGTAGGGTTTAATGCTAATTCTATGCTTGCAGAATATCATTAAAGCGTCAAAAATGATGGCTGATGTTAGGAAGCCTATCATTTGCGTTGATGATGGTTGAATGGTCAGCACTATCATGGCTCCGATTACACCGACCGCTGAGGGTGTTCCCGTTTTGCCAGAAACCCATGTAGCTAATAGCAGAGAGAGATAAACTGATAAGTCGCAGAATATGGGTAGCTGGAACAATGTAAACCCGAGCCGCCCTAGTGTTAGGTTTAGCACGGCCCAGATTGCTGAAAAGATGGCTATTGAGGCTATGTCTAGTGGTTTGAAGTGCATTTATTAATTCTCCGTAATACATTTTTTTATAAGTGTAATACTTTTTTGCATAAAAACTTTATGTGCAGACTACACAAAGATGAATCGTGGCATCTATGACAAAAAGTGCAAAGATAGTGCGGATAAGTGTAACCTTCCCGCCAGATCTACTGAAAGAGTTTGACGAGGTTATTCGTAAAATTGGGTATGAAAACCGTTCTAAAGCTGTTCAAGATGCTGTGAGGCTTTTTGTTTCTGAACGCAAATGGCTTCGGGAGGAAAAAGGAAGGCAAGCTGGAATTTTGATGCTTCTATACGATCATGAAGTTAGAGGATTAGAGGACACTTTAACAGACGTGCAGCATCAATACACAAGCATAATATCCTCAACAATGCACATTCATCTGAGTGAAGACGAATGCCTAGAAGCCATAGCCGTCAAAGGCGACGCCGCAGAAATCAGAAAACTAAGCGACGAGCTATCATCAAAAAGAGGCGTCAAACTGCTCAAGACAATGATAGTCTCGCTTTAACTGTACACGCCATTTAATGCCTTACCTCGAACATTCTTTCCAGAGCTTTTCGTGCTTTACTTGCTATTGGTTCAGGTACAGTGACGACATGCTTTTCCTCTTTTAGGGATATGTAAATCCTCTCCAGAGTATTCAGCTTCATATTAGGACACACGGCGCCCTCATAAGCCAGAATAAACTGTTTTTTCGGGTTGTCCTTTCTCAAACGATGCAGAAGCCCTTCTTCGGTGGCAACAATAAATGTTTTAGCCGCGCTCTCCTTCGCATATTTGCACATTTGAGACGTGCTTCCCACGAAGTTGGCTATTTTACGCATTTCAGCAGTGCATTCTGGATGCACCATAACAACCGCTTCTGGGTGCTGCAACTTAAGAATTTGTACTTCTTCAGGTTGGAAAAGCAGATGGGTTGGACAAAAGCCGCGTTCAGGAATTGGTATAACCGTTTTTCCCGTTTTTTCCTGGACGTACTCCGCAAGGTTGTGATCCGGCCCAAAAAGCACTGTCTCAGCGTTTAAAGAGTTTATAACTTCAACAGCGTTCGCGGAAGTGCAGCATATATCGCAGTAAGCTTTAGCTGAAGCCAACGTGTTCACGTACAAAACCAATGGTAAAAGCGGGTAATGTACCTTCCACCTTTTGATCTCATCGACTGTGAGCATTTGAGCCATTGGACAGCGTGCGCCCGCAGAAGGCAGCAAAACTTTTTTTTCCGGATTAAGAATAGCCGCGGATTCAGCCATAAAATCAACAGCGGCGAAAACTATTATCTCCGCGTCTTTTTCGTCCATGGCTTTCTTGCTTAGTTCTATGCTGTCGCCGACATAATCTGCTATATCTTGCACTTCTGGTCTTTGATAATTGTGGGCAAGAATCACCGCTTTTTTGTCTTTCTTTAACTTGTTTATTTTGTCAACTAACTCCAACCAGATTCGCCTTTGCAATGTTCGTTGTTCTAAATGTTTGAGTTTCTAATCAAATGGCAGAATATATTTTTTGCCCAACCAATGTATTTTTAAACGCATATATTGAGAAGTCATCTTTAAACAGTCTAAACTGGTTTTCTGCGTATGAAATTTTCACATATCAAAAGTTCATTTGTTGGCAACTCAAATTTTAGTTCCTTTTTTCTTTGAATTGGGAAATTTTCTATTTGTTTTCTCATTTTGTTACACCTTGAAACGCAACCTATTGTATAGTGAGTCTTAATAAACATTATGGCGGAAGAGTGCAACAAAACTACAACGTAAACACAAAAACACTCCACACACAACAAAACATTTTCACAGTTTTGGTGCGGCGGGCCGGATTCGAACCGGCGAACCCCTACGGGAGAGGATGGCTCATAGGGGCTTTAAACCTTCCAGCGCCGATCTTGAGTCCTCCGCCTTTGACCTGGCTTGGCTACCGCCGCCCAATGTTTCAAATTGGATAATGCAAATTTAAGCTTACCGACTGTCAAGTCTCAATGGCTAATAAATCTGGAAGCTGAATGAAAACCAACCAAAGTTAAGTGAGGAAAGGTCCCAATAGGTTATATTTCTTAACAAGTAGGCTAAAACATTGAGTTAACAACAAAAAAGTTTATTAGTGAGCTGTGCAGTTTTAAGCGTTTAGCTTCAATATAATGGAGACTTTTTAAGCCGGATGATCCAAAACTGGAGGAAATTGAAAATTTGAAAAAACCCGCATCACGTAGTCTCCTTTACCGATTAGCGAAAAACGGGATTGTTGCGGGGTTGGTAAAACATGGTTGAACTTTCAAAAGAAGACGCTAACATTTTGTTGAAAACATTTTTTAAAGAAAAAGGACTGGTTCGCCAACATTTGGATTCCTATAACGAATTCATCGATCACGGTTTACAGGAAGTCATAGACGAGGTTGGCGAAATCCCAATAGAAGTTCCAGAATCTCCTTACAAGGTTAAACTTGGACAAATCTGGATAATTGATCCGCAAACACGGATAAGCGGCCCATATGTTACAGAGGTTGACGGAACAAAACATGAAATATACCCAATTGAAGCTAGGCTCCGCAACTTGACATACGCCGCGCCAGTAGCCCTTGAAATGACACCTGTTGTGGATGGAAGAGAACAGGACACTGAACTCGTCTATATTGGGAACATCCCAGTAATGCTAAAGTCTAAACTGTGTTTCCTGTCGCAACTTTCACGCGAAGAACTAATAGCCTGCGGAGAAGACCCAGACGATCCAGGCGGCTACTTTGTTGTAAACGGTTCTGAACGTGTAATCGTTGCTATGGAGGACTTGGCTCCAAACCGAATAATAGTGGATATAGACGAGAAAGGCGCCACGCCAGTTTACCAAGCTAAACTTTTCTCGACAACCGTTGGATTCAGAGCCAGAATAGAGCTTAAAATGAAGTCTGACGGCGCCTTGTACGTTACATTGCCCGGAGTGCCAACAGAAGTTCCCTTCGTTATCGTAATGCGCGCTTTAGGGTTGGAGTCAGACAAGGAAATCGCCGAGGCAGTTTCCCTAGAAGAGGCGATCCAAAGCGAGTTGGAACCGTCCTTCGAAAAGGCCGTGGGAGTCGACACTGTTAAAGATGCAATCACTTTTATTGGAAACAGAGTAGCCCACGGACAAGTCGAAGAATACCGCATACAAAAGGCTGAAAACGCAATAGACAAAAACTTCTTGCCACATCTAGGCAGAACAAGCCAAAGCCGAAAAGACAAGGCTCTATTCTTGGGCGAAATGGCTTGCAGAGTAATTGAATTAAAGCTTGGAAGAAGAAAACCAGACGACAAAGACCATTTCAAAAACAAGCGTTTGAGGCTTGCAGGCCCGCTTTTGGCTGACCTCTTCCGCGTAGCCTTTAGAAACCTTATCCGCGATATAAAATATCAGCTTGAAAGAATAGGTGTCAAAGGTCCAATAATAACCGTTTCAGCGGCCGTACGCCCTGGAATAATCACAGAGAGGCTTCAACACGCACTTGCAACTGGAAACTGGGGAAGAGGACGAGTCGGAGTAACCCAGCTTCTGGACAGAACAAATTACCTTTCAACCTTAAGCCACTTGCGGAGATTACAGTCTCCGCTGAGCAGAAGCCAGCCGAACTTTGAAGCAAGAGACCTTCACCCAACACATTGGGGGCGCCTATGCCCAAACGAAACCCCTGAAGGCTCAAACTGTGGCTTGGTGAAAAACCTGGCCCTGTCAGCGTGCATTTCTGTTGGAGTTAATCCAGAAAAGATTAAACAAGTTCTCTTCAGCATGGGTGTCACGCCAGTTTACGAAGCAAATGAGACTCTGAAAAGTTTCGGCGCTAAAGTTTTTGTTGACGGAAACATCGTTGGATACTGCGCTTCGCCTGAAAAGCTGACGCAAGAGTTTAGGCAGCGACGGAGAAACGGCGAAATCTCAACAGAAGTTAACATTGCCCACTTTTCTAAGGTTCACGGCGAGAGAGAAGAAGTTTACGTGAACTGTGACGAGGGAAGAGTGAGGCGCCCGCTAATAATAGTTGAAAATGGTGTTCCAAAACTGCAACGTGAACATATTGAGAAAATTGCCCGCGGAGAATGGGCTTGGGAGGACCTTGTCAAAAACGGCTTAATCGAATATTTGGATGCTGAAGAGGAAGAAAACGCTTACGTCGCCATAAACCATGAAGAACTAACCCCCGAACACACTCACCTAGAAATTGCAACACATACAATTCTTGGAATCTGCGCGTCAACCATACCATACGCTGAACATAACCAATCGCCACGCAACTCTTATCAAGCAGCAATGGCTAAACAAGCCTTGGGCATTTTTGCCACGAATTTTCCATTACGCGTAGACTCTAGGGCCCATGTGCTTCACTACCCACAGACGCCTCTTGTTGAAACCGCCCTAATGGAGACAATGGGATACAAACTTCGTCCGTCGGGACAAAACTGTATAGTTGCCGTGCTTTCGTTCGAAGGCTACAATATGGAAGACGCACTCATATTCAACAAAGCCTCAATAGAACGAGGCCTAGCACGCTCAACCTTCTACCGAATATACGAGGCTGAATGCCGCCAATACATGGGCGGATTAAAAGACAAATTTGTTACACCTGAACCGGGAACAAGAGGCTTCAGAGGAGAACAATATTATAGGCTGCTTGAACCCGATGGAATAATTAGTTTAGAAGCTCAAGTGGCAGGCGGAGATGTCCTAATTGGAAGAACAAGCCCTCCCAGATTCCTAGAGGAATACAAGGAATTTGAAGTTAAAGGGCCCTCAATGCGCGACACATCCGTGGACATGCGGCCTTCAGAAACAGGCGTAGTGGACGCGATTTTCATAACAGAATCAGGCGAAGGAAGCAAGCTTGTCAAAGTTCGCGTGCGAGACCAGAGAATCCCAGAGTTAGGCGACAAATTTGCGTCCCGACACGGACAGAAAGGCGTAATTGGACTGATTGTTCCACAAGAAGATATGCCGTTCACAGAAGAAGGCATAGTCCCAGACGTTATAATTAATCCGCATGCTATCCCCTCAAGAATGACAATTGGACAGTTTGTTGAGTCTTTAGCTGGCAAAGTTGCCGCTGCAAGAGGGAAAACGGTTGACGGCACACCGTTCATCAGCGAGAAACCAGACGAACTGCGTAAAACCTTAGTGAAGCTCGGATTCAGCCATACTGGCCGAGAAGTTTTCTATAACGGTGTAACTGGCGAAAAATTTGTTGCAGACGTTTTTGTTGGAGTTGTCTATTACCAGAAACTTCACCACATGGTTGCTGACAAGATACATGCGAGAGCGAGAGGTCAAGTTCAAATGCTGACGCGGCAGCCTACTGAGGGAAGAGCTAGAGGCGGAGGCTTAAGATTCGGAGAAATGGAACGCGACTGCCTCATTGGACACGGCGCAGCCATGCTTCTGCATGACAGGCTTTTAGAAGAATCCGACAAGTACACGTTGTATATTTGTGAAAACTGCGGCTACATCGCCTATTATGACATGAAACAGAGAAAATACATCTGTAAAATATGCGAAGACAAGGCTAAAATCTCTCCAGTAACAGTTTCTTACGCTTTCAAGCTTCTACTGCAAGAATTAATGAGCCTTTGTATTGCTCCAAAACTTAAGCTTAAGGAGAGAGCGTAAAATGGCAGTTGAAGTCTCCCATAAGGTTGTTGACGAAATCCGTTTCGGCTTGTTCTCTCCGCAAGAAATACGCAAACTTTCAGTTGTTGAAATTCAAACACCAGACACTTACGATGAAGACGGTGCCCCAATCACTGCAGGACTAATGGATGGAAGACTTGGAACCCTTGAACCGAGACAACGATGCAAAACATGCGGAAACACGGCAATACGTTGCCCAGGACATTTCGGTCACATAGAACTCGCGGTTCCAATAATTCACATAGAATTCTCCAAAATAATCTACGACCTTTTAAGAACCACGTGCAGAAACTGCGGAAGGATACTTCTCCCGGAAGATTCTGTTAAAAAACTTCGAGCCAGAATAGACAAAACCCGTCAGCTTCTAGGAACAATTCCTGAAGAAATTTTTAAACGTATAGTTCAGGAAACCAAAGCGAAAACTTGTCCGCATTGCAATGCTCCCCAGTACAAGATAACGTTTGAAAAACCGACAAAATTCAGCGAGGAAATCCCAGAAAGTGGTTCTCAACAGATAACCCCAAGCATGGTTAGGGAAAGGCTTGAACGCATACCAAACGAAGACCTTGAACTTTTAGGATTCGACCCTAGAACTGCACGTCCAGAATGGATGGTTCTCCAAGTTTTACCAGTTCCACCAGTGTATGTGCGCCCATCCATAACCTTGGAATCTGGCATACGCTCTGAAGATGATTTAACACACAAGCTTGTTGACATAATACGAATAAACCAGAGGTTAAGGGAAAACATGGATGCGGGCGCGCCGACGCTTATAATACAAGACTTGTCGGAGCTTCTTCAATACCATGTGACGACGTACTTCAACAACGAAGCTTCAGGAATCCCTCCAGCAAGACATCGTTCAGGCAGAGCTTTGAAAACGCTTTCGCAGAGGCTTAAGGGAAAAGAAGGTAGATTCCGAAGCAACCTTTCCGGAAAACGTGTAGATTTTTCAGCGCGCACCGTTATATCGCCAGACCCGAACCTTGACATAAACGAGGTTGGCGTTCCAATCGAAGTCGCCATGAGGCTTTCTGTTCCCGAAAAAGTAACTCCATGGAACATTGAAGAAGTGCGCAAACTTGTCATAAATGGGCCTTCCAATTATCCAGGTGCACTTTACATTATTCGCCCAGACGGTAAACGCATAAGGCTTGAGTTTGTAACAGACAGAGAGAAAATCGCCGAAGCCATTGAACCCGGCTTCATCGTGGAGAGGCATCTCAGAAACGGAGACATAGCGATTTTTAACCGTCAACCGTCACTTCACAGAATGTCAATTATGGCGCATCGTGTGCGTGTTCTTCCATACAAGACTTTTAGGCTTCATTTATGTGTTTGTCCGCCATACAACGCGGACTTCGACGGAGACGAAATGAACCTTCACATCCCTCAAAGCGAAGAAGCCCAAACAGAAGCGCGCATGCTAATGCAAGTTCAAGACCAGATACTTTCTCCGAGGTTCGGAGGTCCAATAATAGGCGCAATCAGAGACTTCATAACAGCCGCTTACCTATTCACCAGAAAATCCAGCTACTTGACAAAAGAAGAAGTTAACAGATTGTTGATAGGCGCGCGTTACGATGGACCTATACCTGAACCGCAAATCAAAGAACCTCAACCATTATGGAGCGGCAAGCAGATTTTCAGTCTCTTTCTGCCAAGAGACTTGAACTATGTTTTGAAGGCAAGCACATGCCGCGGATGCGCAAAATGCTTGAAAGAAGAATGCCCCTACGACGCTTATGTTGTTGTAAAAAACGGTGAACTTAAATGCGGTGTGATTGACCGACGCTCCATAGGCGCTGAACAGTCAGAAAGCCTCCTTCACAGAATAATCAAAGATTATGGAACAGAAGCTGGACGCGAATTCATAAACAAAATCACGCGTTTACTGAAGATTTTCATAACAATGCGCGGCTTTACATACGCTTACGAGGAGCTTGTGCTTTCGCCAGCAGCTGAAAACAAGATAAAAAAGGTCATGGAACGGACAGAACAAAAAATAGCGGAACTTATAGAAAGCTACCGCAACGGCACATTGCCAAGACTTCCAGGACAAACCCTCGAAGACTCATTTGAAATCTATGTTATGAACGAGTTAGCCAAAGCAAGAGACGAATCTGGAAAAATAGCTGACGAAGACTTCACCCTCGAAAACGCTGGCATAGTTATGACGCGCACCGGCGCCCGCGGCTCAAGCCTAAACATTGGCCAAATGAGTGCATGCGTTGGACAACAAGCAGTACGTGGAAAAAGAATAATGCGTGGATACTTGGGCAGAGCTTTGCCACACTTTAAGATTGGCGACCCCAGACCGAAAGCCAGAGGCTTCGTTTACTCCTCATACCAAAAAGGACTGGACTGTGTTGAATTTTTCTTCCATGCTATGGGTGGAAGAGAAGGTTTGGTAGACACCGCCGTTAGGACGCAGCAAAGCGGTTACATGCAGAGACGCTTAATTAACGCGCTTGAACATTTACGTCTAGAATACGACGGAACCGTCAGAAGCTCCGCTGGAGACATAATCCAATTCAAATACGGCGAAGACGGCGTTGACCCAGCCAAAAGCGACCATGGACGAGCTGTCAACGTTAGCCGTTTAATCGAGCAGATAAGAATCGGAATGGAGAAAGGTAAACCGGCATCTCCTGAGTATGTTAAAGATAAGCTTAAAGAAGTTGAAGACCAGTTGACTCCGTTGCTGTTAAGCGAGCTAAAACAGGGATTAGCTGAAGCTAAACTAAGCAAAGAAGGCGTTGACAAAGCTATAGCTTTAACCGTGGAACATTATAAACGCGCTTTGATGGAGCCCGGCGAAGCAGTAGGCATAGTTTCCGCTCAATCTATAGGCGAGCCTGGAACACAGATGACGCTTAGAACGTTCCACTATGCTGGAGTTAGAGAACAAAACGTGACCCTTGGATTGCCCAGACTCATAGAAATCGTGGACGCTAGGCGTGTTCCGTCAACACCAATCATGGTTATCTACCTAGACGAGAAGCATAGGAAAAGCAGAGAAGCCGCCGTTAAAATCGCGCGGGATATCCTTTACACAACACTGGAGAATGTGTCACAAGCAATTTATCAAGACCCAGTCCGCGAAGAAATAGTTGTAGAACTCAACAAGACAATGATGGAGGACCGCGGAGTAACTCTGCAGGAGCTAAAGGACAAAGTGAAAATGGCGAACTGCACCGTGAAAATAAGCGGAAACCGCATACATATAAAGCCCAAAAAAGTTGAAATTCTCAAAAAACTTCTTGACAAGGCTTCTGCATTCTACATTAAGGGAGTTCCAGGCATAAAGCGTGTCCTTATAACCGAAGAACATGGCGAGTGGGTCATAAGAACCGACGGTTCCAACCTTCCAAAAGTTTTAGAAGTATATGGTGTTGACACCACAAGAACAACGACAAACAACATTCACGAAATCGCTAAGACGCTGGGAATAGAAGCTGCGCGGAATGTTCTCATACAAGAGGCTAAACACGTGTTGGAAGAGCAAGGATTAGATGTCGACGTACGCCATGTGATGCTTGTTGCAGATATGATGACCGCCACTGGCGAAGTGCAACAAATTGGAAGACATGGCATAAGCGGCAAAAAAGCCAGCGTCTTGGCGCGGGCAGCCTTTGAAATAACTGTTCCAAACATTGTCGACGCAGCCATCAAAGGAGAAAGCGACCCGCTTGAAGGCGTAACTGAAAATGTTATAGTCGGCCAATCTATTCCAGTTGGCACTGGTTTGGTGGAATTGTTCATGTCCACATCAGAGTTAAAGAAGGAGGAGAAGGAAAACAAATGATCGATGTCGATAAAGCCATTGCAACAGCTGTGAAAACGGGTAAGGTCCACTTCGGCGCAAACTCAGCCATACAGAATGCTAAAACTGGGAAAGCTAAAATGGTGATTGTTTCTTCCAACTGTCCAGAGGAAATTCGCAGAGACTTGGAATATTACTGTAGGCTTTCTAACGTTCCCTTAATTGTTTACAAGGGTTCATCAACGGATTTGGCCGCAGTCTGCGGAAAACCCTTCGTACTTTCAGCGTTAACTATAAGAGAACCCGGCGATTCAGAAATTCTTAAACTAATCGTTTCAGAGGAAACAGAAGAGTCAAGTGGAGGAAGCGAATGAACAGCGGCATAAAATTCACAAGCACCGAAATGAAATACATCGCACTTTTTGAAAGCATAAGCGGCGCAAACGCCAAAGACTGTATAGTCGACGAAGAACAAGGCAGAGTAATCTTCATCGTAAAAGAAGGCGAGTTAGGCGCGGCAATAGGCAAAGGCGGAAGAAACATAAGATTGCTTGAGCGTATGACTGGCAAAAAACACGAGATAATTGAACATTCAGACGACCCTGTTCAATTCATCAAAAACGCTTTAAAACCCGCTGCTGTTCAAGAAGTCAGAATAACCGAGCGGCCGGATGGCAAAACAATCGCTGTCGTGACGGTTCATCCCCGAGACAAAGGTGTTGCCATAGGAAAGAACGGTAGAAACGCTGAACGCCTCCGTATGCTGGTGAAACGCTACTTCCAAATACAGAACGTCAGCATAGTCTAAAAGTTGAAGGGAGCATGGTTAAAAACATGAAAGAAAAACCAGCGTTGGCTGTTAGCGTTTTGTTTCTAGCTTTTACGCTGATGATTAACCATGTTTACGCTGCAGAAGAATCACCCATAAACCAGTTTCTAAACAGCCCACTATTAGCGCTAACTGCAATAATCATAATTGACATAATAGCCTTCTTGTATAGAAGACTTAGAAAGTGAAAGCTTTACTCATTTAAGACTATTGACCTTCCATTGTTCGACAACACTGTTTTCCACGGAGTTTTCAATACAATCTTGTTTTCGTTTGAGATGAATGTAATTTCGCGCGTCTTGTAGACAATTTTTAAATTTTTAGCGATTAACATGTCCAAGTCAGAGTCGTTGTCGCTTAGAAAAGCGAAGACAAAGCCTTGCTCAAACTTGCCGCATCCATACACTCTTGTGCTTTCCCCGAAGAAACGTCTGCATAAATCTCCTGATCTCTCGATTAATTCTCGTTCATCCATGTATCCTTTATCTGCTAAGTCTTGTCTATTTGCGGTAACGAGGTTTGGTAGGATACGCTCAATGTTTCCAATCATTATGAAAGGTTTTTTGATTTCTTTTTCTATCGGTTTGCCGATGGCGCCTTTATCAGTCTCTACGATCATGTCCAAAATTAGTTTACCGTCGCCATGGAACACGCAGCCTATCTTGCGGTCATTTACCTTTATCAAAACTGCCAATGTGTCTTCACTTATTTCTAAAATGCCTTTTTCCGTTTTCCACAAGGTTGCCGCTTCTTTTACCTTTCGAAGAGTATTATCCAAATGGTAATTGTGGCAAATCATTTTAGGTCACTCTCTTCCACAAACTTTGCTAATTTAATTGCCATTTTGTAGGCGGCTCTCCCCGGCATTGTTATCAGGTAGCGTCCTCTAACTTTTTCCTGAACCACGAGACCTGTTTCTTCCAAGATTTTAAGGTGGCTTGAAAGGGTGCTTGTTGTGATTTCTGGAAGTTTCTCTTGTAACTCGTTTACGTATTTGCCTCCGCTCATGAGTTCCTTTAATATTTTTAATCTGTGCTCGTGGCTCAGCGCGTTCATCACTCCTGCTGTTTTCGAAAAATCAACATGAACTTCTTCTCTCTCGCCGATTTTTCCCTTTATTATTTTTACGCCTCTTGGTCCTATAAATATGGATTTTTCAAGTTCCTCATGGATGCTTTCGGCTACGCTTTCTAGGGCTTCTTCAACGGATTCCCGCACATTATCGCCGATGTCTATGTAGAATTTGTAGCCCTTTTCTTTTCTTCGTTCTTGTGCCTCTCTAAGTTGTTCTTTTAAACTTGCAATTTCGTTTCTGAGATTTTTTATTTCTTCTCTAATATCGTCCTCTTCCGTCAATTCTTCTTCCCTCTATTTCACGTTTATCTATTTCAATTTGATAATCATCAAATTCAAAACGGTTAATATAAACTTTGCGATGGACGTTCAGTCCGGCAAGCAACAGCTTCCTACTTTGCCATAAGAAAGTCTATTAGCGCTTTTTGGTCTATTTCTGCGCGTGTCCGCCAGTCCAAATACAACTGTTCGTTTTCGTCTTGCGTTAAGTATCCATAACGTATGTAGCGGTCGATGTTTAAGCCAACTTTCCATCCAGGCAATTTTTCCCGCAGCAGTTCTTCCACTTCTTTGCGTGGTGCTTTGCCTTTTTTTGATATTATGTATGCTATGGTCACGGCTAGTCCTGCCAAGTCGTCTATTCGCCAGCCAATCATCTTCGTCTCTTTCGGAGCGAGTTCGCCACGCAATGTTATGTAGAATCTTGCTCTGTCAAGCTGTTCCAAGGTCGGCTTTTCGGAAGGCGTTTCCTCTTCAAAAACCGTTTTAACTTGCAGGTCAAGCGCTTTCAAGTATTCGTCCAGTATTCCTAAAACTTTCGGGTAGTCTGCGCCCAAGGCTTTGCGAAGTTCCCATCCCTTAACGCCGGGCTTCTTATGTCTGCGGTAGAATAGCATGTGAACCGCGCGTTTCATTTTGTTCGCGTAGTAAGCTTTTCTCTTACTCATTTATGTGTGTCCCCTTTCTCTCCATTTCTTCCAGTCTTCGAAGGTTATGGCTATTGGTATTGAAACCAACTGTTTTTTGGCTGTTTGCCTCTGTTGTTTTTCGTATGGCACAATATAGGTTTCTTCTTCAAGCGGGTGAATTTCAAGCGTAGCGTAGCCGTAGGTGACTAAAAAGCTCGTCATGAAGGCTCTGTGAACGGTTTCATCATAAGTTTCTGCGCCGACAAAATCCCAATATCCTACCTTTCCATTTTCGCCCTTTTCAACTGCAAACTTTTTGAGTTCGTTCCAAAAGTTTTCCAGTTCTTCTGTGAAGGCTTTGTCGCGGAGAATCCTCTGCTTTATCAGTTCTTCACGTGTGGCTGAACCGCTTTCAACCTGTTGTATTGGCAATTCTTTCCATCGGTCTTTCAGCGGCGGGAGACTTTCCCAGTAACGCAGCGACTCTGCAATGCTGTGAAGCGAAATCTGTTCAAGCTCAACCATTGGATGCCAAGCCTGAATAAAAGCGTCAACTAGCTCCTCTTTGTCCAGTTTTTTTATTTTCTCCTCTAGAAGGAAGGGGTCGGTGTAAAGTGATGTGGAACGATGTCTAACCCATTCGCTTTGAAGTCTTATCACAGAAGCTAAACGGTTTATTGCTTCGGCATCCAAACACAGGTCTTCAGGCTGCTCCCATTCCGGAAAAAATTCCCTAACAATCTTGATGATTTCGTTAACGTCTATAAGGAAAGGGTCTAACGAACGCTCCTCTACAGACCTGCATGTTTCAATTACGCGTTGAAGCCTCTCTCTTCCAGCCTTGATGTGTTCCCTTTTTGACTGCATTAGGCAACCTCTCTGATTATGGATTTCCCTTCAATGTTCTGAACAGTCACGATGTTGACGTTGTCCTGCGTGAATGTTATTTGACTTGGAGTTATCACAACATACTGTGCGTTAGCGTTTTTAACGGTTGAAATCAGCGTTTGAGCGATTAACTCGCGGTTTTTCGGGTCCATGTGCACGTCATACTCGTCCACGGCGCGGAAAGGCGAACGTACGTGCTGTTGCAGCGCCAAGAGAAAACTCATAGTCGCCGTCGTTCTTTCTCCTCCACTTTGCGTGTAAGCATTCAGTGGAACTGGTTTCCCACCTTTAAAGCCTACGAGAATTTCGAGTCCAGCAGCCTCTATGTCATGCTCGTTTATCAGCTTAACCTCGCCCACCGCTTGAGACTGAGCAAGAACCTTCTGGTACTCAAGGTTTACGCGGTCTAGGAGACTCTGAATTACGGTTCGCCAAGACTGCATCCGCGTTTTAACCTCTTCCAAAGCCTTTTCACGGTTTTCAGCAACCAACTGCGCCTTTTCTTTAAGCTCAAAGTAAAGCTTCGAGTAAGATTCATACATACGTTCTACATCTTCTGAAACGCCTGACAGAGCAGCCAAATGCCCGTCTGTGATACGCATCTCTTCAAGGATTTCTCCAACGCTTTTTATCACAGCAATTCTCGGTCCGTTTTCTTCAGCTTTTTTAAAGGCTATTTCAAGCTGTGTCTTAGCGTCTTTAAGCTCTCTTTCCAGCCGTTCAATGTTTGTCTTCGCGTTCTCCATTCGATACTGTAGCAGTGCCAATTTAACACGCGTTTCGAGAATTTGGTTTCCAACTTTTTCGATTTCATCTTCAAGAATTCTTGTTTCCATTTGTCTTCTGTTTAACTCTTCATCAAATTTAGAGATTCTCTGCCGCGAGTTTTCTATAAGTTCTTTTAGGCTTTCAGTTTTCAAAAGTTTGAAGTGTTTACCGCTACCGTGAATTTCGTTTTCAACCATAGCTGCCTCTGTAAGCAACTGTTCACATAGCCAAATTGTCGCTTGGCTTCCCGCCTTTTCACGTTCAAAACCTATTTTCTCGTCTAGGCTTCTTTTCCAATCATTCTTCAGCTTTTCAAGTTGGCTATGCTGAATCTGTAGATTCGAATCTGCTGTTTTTGCTTCTGCCTCAATTTCGTTTAAAACAGCCAATTCTTTTTCGCGGTTGGCCTCTAACTCTTTAAGCGTACTTTCTCGGCGGTTGACTTCTGCCCATGCGAGTTCACGTTCTAAAAACCGTCTCTTCGCCATCAACTGCTTCTTCTCTTGAAACCTGTCATATTGCTCTCTCCAGTAGTTCAACGTCTGCTCAGCTGACTCCAAAAGCTTGCCTACCGATTCTTCTTGGCTTAAAGTTCGCGTAAGCTTCTTTTGAGCTTCAAGCACATTTTCACGGTAAGCCTCAAGCCCCACAGCAGCCTCAACCATCCGCAGCTTTTCCTGTGGAGAAAGCACCGTAAACTGTTCAACCATGTTTTGATGCATGATAATCAGCATGTTATCAGGGTCAACGCCCAACTTAGCCAGAAGTCTCTCAACATCCTGTTTGGTGGCGGCACGATTCTCAAGTTCAAACCAGTATTTGCCGTCACGCCTCAAAATACGCGTCAAAAAAATTTGGTCTCTGCTAAACTTTGGAACTGGTCTCCTGCCGCCTCTTTTCGAGTTATCAAGTATAAGCGTGACGCGGGCTTGGTCTTTTCCCCAACGTATCAAGTCGCTAAGCTTTCTTGACCGTTCAGTGTAAGACTGTCCTAAGGCCACGGAAATAGCCAGCAAAAGCGAAGATTTTCCAGCGCCGTTCGGACCGCAAATCACGTTAACGCCAGGTTTAAACGGTACTCTAGCGTACTCGTAGCTCATGAAGTTTTCAAGTATAACCTCTTGAATTAGCATCTGTTTTCTTTGCCTCTAGGCGCTTCTATGCAGTATTAAATAGAGGTTAAAAACTCTTATTAAAACGATTATGTTAAGCTTGAGCCTTTCAATGGGCGGTTTTGAGCGTAAACCTTTAGTCTTTTATGACTGAATGAATATAGAGTACCGCTTAGGTGATGCTTGATGGTTGTTGCAGGTAAGGTTTTCCGGCTTTCAGAACCGCTTTCCGTTGCCGAGGTTGCTTCTAGAATTGAAGGCTATCGCACTGAAGAGGCTTACGAGGAGGGCGACTACAAATTTACGCTTGTAACCGAAGTTGTGGGGCTTCTGCCAAAGGCGAACCTGCTTAGAGGAGTTTACTCGCATGACTATGTAATTCACGTCTTTCACAGGGGTAAAGTTGTGCCTTTGCCACGCACTGTTGAGGCGGTTTTCAGTTTTGCTCAGCTGGAAGACTCCACATTTTTAACTGTTGTTGAGAAGAAGCGCCTCGCCAATTTTATTGCCAACAAACTAAGCGAAATCATTTTTGACCGAATAGGCGGCATAGTGGAAGCGCGCATCCCACCCGAAACCTTGAGGGATTTTCACCTGAAAAATCCGGAGGACACAAAAATCACGTTTTTCGACAATGTAGATATCCCAAATGTGAACAAGCTTTCTCTTTACGGGCCAGACCTCATTAACACTTCACTTTTCGAAGACTATTGCAAGCACGGCGACTTGTGGTATGTTGTCGCTAGGGCCAAAGAGTACGGTTACGTGGTTGGAGTAACCCGTGACGCTTCGGTAACAATTTTCAACCTCACAGACAAGGAAAAATATCTTGAATACGTGACCGCGGAGGTTTACCCGCTAATCTTGAAGTAGGGCAAGTCGTAAAAGCGCAAAGTTTTATGCTTGGAAAAATATTACCTTTACTGACTAGAGGATTAGAGAGATGTCTGAAAAGGAAACAATAGAGAAAGTGAAAGACCGTCAAGGATTGTTGGCAAAAATACAAAACATATTCGGCTTGGGATACGCCACAAAAGAGGACTTGAGGGAAATAGACAAGAAACTCCGAGACTTGTATTTCGCCGATTTCAAAAACCTACGCCACAAATGGGAAGAAATCTACATGTCCGCTTTAAACGCTGGAAAAGCCACAGACGACTTCAAAAAGGTCATCCAAATAATAGACCGCGTCGGCGAGAAAGTTCACCACGCCGGCTACGGTTACGCTGGATTAATGGACCGTAAGGGGCACATACGCGAAACCGAAATAGCCAGAGTTTTAAACTATGACAAGACTTTGAGCGATGAAATCCAAAACATTGTGAAGGCTGTTGGAGAATTTTACAGCGAAACACAAAACGGAAACTGGACTGAAGCTGCTGCAAAGGCGAGGAACATTAAATCCTTAATACTTGGTTTTGAATCTAAATGGGATGAACGCGAAAAACAGTTCAGGCTTATGGAGGTATAAACAAAATGCCAATAATTGAAAGAGTAGCATGGGACAACGCTAAACCAGAAGACATAGCCTACCGTTTTCCAAAATTGACGCTTAAGTATGGAAGCCAAGTAATAGTTATGGAGAACCAGTGGGCAGTTTTCTTCCGCGACGGCAAGGCCTACGACGTTTTCGGACCTGGAAGACACACTATAACCAGCAACAATATTCCGCTTTTAACTGGCGCATTAAAGGCTTTAGGCATTATAGGCGACATATTCGACTGTGAAGTAGTTTTTGTAAGCAACAGCCAGTTCCGCGCCAACTTCGGCGGAAAAGCCTACTCTGCACCGAGCGGAGACATAAAATACCAGGCTGAAATTGGGTTTTATGGTTACCTACTTTACAAAGTTGAAGATCCGAAACTTTTTGTTGTAGAGTTTTTCGGCAACAGGGGCGCAAGCACATCGCGGGACGTGGAAAACTACATTAGAGGGTTCATAAACGAGCGCATAATAAGCGAGTTTGGAAATCACGACATATTCGAGGTTGTTAAAAACGCTGACGCCACGACAGACAAGGTGACATTGAAAATAAGCGACGAAGCAGCCAGAGTCGGCTTAAAAATAATAGATTGCCTCTTTGAAGGCATAAACATCCCAGAAGAGGCTAGAAGGTTTGCATCCGGAATCGGCGCCCAAGCTATGATGATGCAGTACATGAAGGAAACAGCTGGCGAACTTAAAGGAGGCGAAGGAGGCGGCGCAGCAGCCGCCGGCGTAGGCGCAGGCGTAGGCTTAACTATGCCTTTCCTAATGGCACAACAAATGCAGCAAGCTCAAGCGGCTCAAGCCCAACAACTAATCGTTTGTCCAAACTGCGGAGCCAAAAACCCTATAGGCATGAAATTCTGCGGTAACTGCGGCTCAAGCTTGGCACCCCCCGCAAAAGTTAAATGCCCAAAATGTGGAGCAGAAAACCCAGCGGGCATGAAGTTCTGCGGCAACTGTGGTTCGCCGCTAACCCAGTCGGCTGGAGCAGAAGTCACATGTCCAAAATGTGGCGCAAAAAATCCGCCTGGAACAAAATTCTGCGGTAACTGCGGCGAAAAACTGGCTTAAAAACAGGGCTTTAAAACGTTATTTTCTCTTTTTTCTTGTTTTAACGGTTTTCTTTAGCGTTGATCCGCATCTCCAGCAATAATTTAAAGTGGATGGCATCGGAACACCGCATTTTGGACAGTTAATCGGAGGCGGCGGATACAAAGCTTGACCACAATGTCCACAAAACCTGTTTTCAACAGGATTTCTGCATTCGCATCTTGAGCAGACGACAACATGTTTAACGGCTTTTTCCGGCAACTTGAAGACTTGGAACATGTGTTTAGCAATTAGGAAAGGCATAGTTAAGCCTAAAGCTAAACCTAAACCAGTGGAGAAGGCTTCGCTGATGTTGATTTTATTCATTCCTTTGTCCGCATAACTGCTATTGGACTGGTGGAAGAAAAGCTTTGCTGGTTAAACTTTAGCTTTCAAATTATCCCAATCCAGCTACCAATGGCTTCCCCAAAATATGCTAGAACCGTGAAAACTATAAGCCTCGGTATGAAGCTTAAAGCCAAAAACTTTTCAATACGTGTCTTTAAAAGTCCGCATATCAACGCGAGAAGTTCAACAGGCAGAAACGGGATAACTCCAAACAAGACGTAGAGAATCCAGCCCCACCTATCCCACAAACTTGTGATTTCATCCAGCTTTTCTGCTCCCACCTTCTTCATAACATATGGTCTCCCCATACGACAAGCCAAATAATAGTTTATCGTCATGCCAATCGTGAACCCCACAGTCGCAGCTATGACAAGTGGTATTGGGTGAATTCCTAAAGATGCTGCGGCAACCACCAGCGCTGGGCTTCCTAGAGGCACTATCGTTCCAGCAAGTATTGTTGCAAAGAAAACGCCTAGAACACCATACTCTATTGCGAAAGCTTTTACATCTGAAATAATTTGCAAACTGCTTATGTTCAAGGTTTTAAGCATAAATATTACTATTAATCCTATTGTAAGAAAAATTAATCCGAGGATTAACGCCGACTTTACCCATGAAGTTTTAAGTATGTCTGAAAATTTTTCTTCTGCGCGTTTTTCTGCGTTTCCCGCCATTTTCAATATTCGATTCCTTTCCTCGCTTGGCATCCTTTCCTAAATGGGTGTTTAATTTCCCTCATCTCTGTGACTAGGTCAGCTGCTTCAATTAACTCTTTAGGCGCGTAGCGTCCAGTTAAAACCAGTTCTACATGTTTCGGTTTGTTTTTTATGAGTTCCAAAACTTTTTCGAGGCTTATGAGTTTTAGGTTTATGGCAACGTTGACCTCGTCCAATATGACCATGTCATATTCTCCGTTTTCAACTGTTTCCTTTGCAAGTCTGAAGGCTTCTTCGGCAAGTTTAACATCTTCTTCAGATGGCGGTTGCTGTGTTACAAAAGTTCCTCTTCCGAAAGCTTTGAGTTTAAGGTTGGGAAGCTTATCAACTATGTAGAGTTCTCCGTAGTCAAATCCGCCTTTAATAAACTGTATAATGTAAACTTTCATTCCTCTACCAATAGCCCTCAACGCCATTCCAAAAGCCGCAGAAGTCTTGCCCTTTCCGTCTCCAGTGTAAACCTGCACCAATCCTTTTTCAAGCTTCGTCATTTTGACTGTTCTTCTCCAATTCTTGGTTCAGAAGCCTCTCCGCCGCCGAGGCAGGGTCTATCTCTCTGTCAACAATCTGCTGGAGAACCTTCTCAAATCTTCTCTCCCTCTTAAGCTTCCCTATTATTGAGCCTGTCACCTGCTCTTTTATCGCCTCTATAAGTTCAGCTTCAGCCTTCTCTAGGCTTCGCTTGTGTAATAATCCTTTTTGGAGAAACACGCGATGCTCCTCTATTTTCTCTATTAGTTGAGGTATGCCTTCTCCTGTGACGGCGACAGTCTTTATTATCGGCGGAATCCAAGTTTTTTCTCTAGTGTCTAACTGCAAAACTGCTTGGATGTCCATCACGGTTTTTTCAGCGTTTTCTCTGTCCGCCTTGTTTACAACAAATATGTCGGCTATCTCCATCATACCCGCTTTTATGGCTTGAATATCGTCGCCAAGCCCGGGTGCATGAACAACAATTATTGTCTGCGCCACCTTGATTATTTCAACTTCTGATTGTCCAGCGCCCACAGTTTCAACAATTATAACGTCTTTTCCAGCGGCGTCAAGTATTTTCACAGCGTCTTTTGTTGCTTTAGCTATTCCTCCGGGATTGTTGCGGGTTGCCATGCTTCGTATGAAAACGCCTTCGTCTGTGCTTAGCTCCTGCATTCGTATTCTGTCGCCTAGAAAGGCGCCTCCAGTGAAGGGGCTTGTCGGGTCTACGGCTATTACGCCGACGGTTTTGCCGACTCGTCTATATTCCCTAACTATTTTCTCGGTTAGCGTGCTTTTTCCAGCGCCGCCTGGTCCGGTTAAACCTATTATGTGAGCCTTTCCCGTGTGTGGATAAATTAGAGCTATCAGTTTTTGGGCTTCTTCCGGAGTGTTTTCGGTTATGGTTATGGCTCTCGCTATGCTCCGCCGGTTCCCAGCTAGCACGCCATTTGCTATTTCCTCAAGTTTTGACAAAGACCTTTACCCGTTCATTTTAGCTTCTTTTTGGCGCATTCTCCAACACATACTTTATTATGTTTTCCGTTGGAGTCCCAGGGCCGAAAACCTCTTTTATTCCAATCCTTTTAAGCTCTGGAACATCTTCTTCTGGAATTATGCCTCCAGCGAAAACCATGACGTCGGTCAAACCCTTCTCTTTGAGCAGTTCCATTATCCTTGGGAATAACGCCATGTGCGCGCCTGAAAGAATGCTCAAGCCTATGACATCAACGTCTTCCTGTAATGCCGTTTCAACGATTTGCTCTGGCGTTTGCCTAAGCCCAGTGTAGATTACTTCCATCCCCGCGTCTCTTAAAGCTCTGGCAACGACTTTCGCTCCTCTGTCATGGCTATCCAGTCCCGGTTTAGCTATTAACACTCTAATTTTTCTTTCACCTTGCATAGTTTCCATCCTCCCAATTAGATTATTATGAGTTCTTTATATTCTCCGTAAACTTTGCGCAGCACTTCGGTTATTTCGCCTAAAGTTACGTAAGCTTTAACAGCTTCAATTATTGTCGGCATCAGGTTTTCATCTTTTTCCGCTGCGTAATGAAGCTTTTCAAGCACTTCTTTGACTTTTCTGCTGTCGCGTTCTCTCTTCAACTTTTGCAATCGTTCCACTTGCTTTTTTTCGACGTTTGGGTCTACTCTTAAAAGTTTCACTGGGCATTCCTCGTCTTCAATGGTGTA
This sequence comes from Candidatus Bathyarchaeota archaeon, assembly GCA_018396675.1. Lineage (GTDB taxonomy): Archaea > Thermoproteota > Bathyarchaeia > Bathyarchaeales > Bathycorpusculaceae > JAGTQX01. The sequence continues at coordinate 65,984 of JAGTQX010000003.1, read as the reverse complement.
ATCGTTTACGCCGACTATTATGCGGTCTTTCGCTTCTATTTCACGTTGATACCTATAGGCGCTGTCTGCTATTTCCTTCTGGAAAAATCCTTTCTCGATGGCTGCTATTGCGCCGCCCATGTCGTCTATTTTCTGAATGTACTCCATCGCTTTTTCCTCCATCTTATTTGTCAGATCTTCAATATAGTAAGCGCCAGCAAGCGGGTCAACAGTGTTCGCGGCTCCGCTTTCGTAGGCTATTATTTGCTGTGTTCTTAGGGCTACGCGTACGGACTCTTCTGTAGGTAAGCATAAAGCTTCGTCAAAAGAGTTCGTGTGTAATGATTGTGTTCCGCCGAGCACTGCGGCTAAAGCTTGAATTGTTGTGCGGACAATGTTGTTCAACGGCTGCTGCGCCGTTAGTGTGCAGCCTGAAGTTTGGACGTGCATGCGCATCCACATTGACCTTGGGTTTTTAGCATGGAATCGTTCCTTCATAATTCTTGCCCAAAGGCGTCTCGCTGCGCGGAATTTGGCTATTTCCTCAAAAAAGTCGTTGTGAGACGCGAAGAAGAACGACAACCGCGGAGCAAATTCATCCACTTTCAAGCCTCGCTTTAGTGTTTCTTCAACGTAGGCTATTCCATCATAAAGTGTGAACGCCAATTCCTGAAGCGCCGTGGCGCCTGCTTCGCGGATGTGGTAGCCGCTTATACTTATGGGGTTCCATTTCGGCAGATGCCTCGCACAGTATTCTATGACGTCTGTTGAAAGCTTCAGTGATGGTTTCGGCGGAAATATGCAAAGTTTCTGGGCGAAAAACTCCTTCAAATTATCGTTCTGTGTTGTTCCGCCAAGTTTTTCTCTCGGAACTCCTTGTTTGTCGCCGACGGCCACGTACATTGCAAGCAAAATTGACGCTGGACCGTTTATTGTCATGGAAGTTGTAACTTTGTCTAATGGTATGCCATCAAACAGAATCTCCATGTCTTGCAGTGAAGATATGGCTACTCCGCATACGCCTACCTCGCCTTTTGCCATCGGATGGTCAGAATCATAACCCATTATGGTTGGATAATCAAAAGCCGTGCTTAAGCCCGTTTCGCCTTCGCTTAAAAGATACTTGAACCGCTTGTTTGTGTCTTCAGCAGTGCCGAAACCTGCAAACATCCGCATCGTCCACAAGCGGCCGCGGTACATGGTTGCATGTAAACCACGTGTGAAGGGATATTCGCCTGGAAATCCCAAGTCACGCATGTAATCCAAGTTTTTTATGTCTTCGGGCGTGTACAAGCCTTTAATTGTTATGCCTGAATGGTTTCGGAACTCTTTTCGGCGTTCTGGGCACTGTTTAACCCAATTTGTAAGCGTTGTCTGTTCCCAGCGTTTCTTTTCCTTGGCTATTTCCTCAATCTTCTGCCTATCAAACATTTCATGTTAACCTCGGTTGAACTAGTTTTGACTAAAATATTTCCGTTAAACCTTAAAAGCTATTTCTCATAAACTTCGCTAAAACAATTGTTGAAGGTTCATAGATGCCTTTATAGGACGACAATTAATAAATTGTTAGCTTTAGATGGTGGTTAAATGATTCCAGAAAATGAAGGTTTTTCAACGAAAGCCGTGCACGGCGGAGAGTCACGCGGCTCTGAAGGCTCGTTTGTTTCACCAATTTACGAAACGTCTGTTTTCGCGTTTTCCAGCACCAAGCAACTGGTAAACGTCATAAGCGGAAAAACTGAGGGCTACCTCTACACGAGGTTTGACAATCCAACCGTGAGGGCTGTTGAAAGAAAAATGGCGATTTTAGAAAATTCAGAGGACGCTGCCGCTTTTTCCTCCGGTATGGCTGCCATAACAACCACGGTGCTTGCCTTGGTTTCAAGCGGCGACCATGTTGTGGCCTCTCAAGACTTGTACGGCGGAACCCTAACATTTTTCCAAGAAATTCTACCAAAATTCGGCGTTAAAGTAAGCCTCGTTGAAGCCGCAAACGTTGACGAAATTAAAAACGCGATACAGAACAACACTCGGCTTATTTATGCGGAGACTCCAACAAATCCCACTCTAAAAATTGTGGATTTGCGCAAAATCTCTACACTTGCCAAGAAGAAAGGGGTAATAACAGTTGTTGATGGCACATTGGCTTCGCCATACAATTTGAAACCAATCGAATTTGGCGTCGACATAGTCGTTCATAGCGCAACCAAGTATTTGGGTGGGCACCATGATGTGACTGCTGGAGTGGTATGCGGTTCAAAAGAGTTTATTCAAAAGTTGAAAAAAACTAGGAAAATTTTGGGCGGGACTCTTGACCCGACTGCAGCTTGGCTTTTGCTGCGTGGTTTGAAGACACTTGCTCTGCGAATGGAACGACATAACCAGAATGGAATGCGCATAGCAAAGTACTTGGAATCTCATCCGAAGATTGCGAAAGTGTACTATCCTGGGCTTCCAAGTCATCCTCAACATGCACTTGCCAAGAGGCAGATGCGGGGTTTCGGCGGAGTTGTAAGCTTCGAAATAAAGGGCGATTTTGAAAAAACCGTGAAGTTTGTTGAAAACCTAAAGCTTTGTGTTTTAGCTGCAAGCCTTGGAGGAACAGAAACCCTTGTAACGCAACCAACAACGTCTTCCCATTATTTCATAAGTCCCGAACAACGTCAAAAACTAGGCGTAACAGACCAGCTTGTGCGTCTAGCCGTCGGAATAGAAGACCCAGAGGACATAATAGCCGACATAGAGCAAGCACTAAACAAAATTTAACGATTTCCTCTAAATTTCAGCATGGCGGCTGCTGCTGAAAATCCCCACCCGTAACCAAGCATCAAGATTATGTCACCGTCGCCTAATTTGTTTTGTGAAATTATCTTTTCAAGTATAAACGGTAGACTTGCGCCTGCCAAGTTGCCGTAATTCCTTAAAATTTCATGAGACTCCCTGATTTTCTCGTAGGCTATTCTGTTGTGTTCAGCCAACGTGTTTAATATTTTTTCGCTTCCAGTATGTACTGCCCATTTCTTAGCGGCTACGGTAACAGCTTCAACGTTTTTACCTAGAAGTCTCTTCAACGCTTTAGCTGTATATTTTACTCCGAGTTCTGGAATCTTTTTGTCCAAGTGCGATTGAAATCCAAACTTAAAAGGTTCATTCAAAGTGTAAAGTCTAGCGTAACCAGCCAAAAAGTCTTTTTTGCCAGTGTTGGTAACTTCAACAATTTTTTCGACAGTCAAGCCTTCGTCTTCATTTGTAACTACGCATGCAGCGACACCGTCTCCAAAAAGGAAAAACTCCATGGTGGCAATCCACTTTTGCAGTTCCATCCGCTTTTGTGCACTGTTTTTAATTTGGCTGATTTGTTTAATTTCCATGACATTTTTTATGCCGCGCACTTGATTTTGAAACCAGTAAGAGCTCACGCCAGAAATGCAGATGAGAACATAATCTTTAGGATGCGCTGCCAAGTGGTTTCCCGCAAGTTCCAACGCTTTCGGGAAGGCTGTGCTGGCTATTCCTTGAGCGTTGACATGTTTTATGTAAGGATTAAACCCTACGCTGCGAATGAGAAGCTGGCTTAATCCAGGGCTTAAGAAAGGGTTCGCATCGTAAACTGCAATGAAATATCCAATTTTCTTGAGCGGTACATCCGCTTCTTTAACTGCTTTTTTGCAGGCTTCCGAGCAAAGATTAACGAACTCTGCTTCGCTGGCGTTTTTGTCTAACCCCGCGTGGTTGATGAGATAACGTTTCTCAACTCCCAAATTTAGAACGTTTTTCTTGACGCCTTCAGGAAGTTTGCATGGGAACGTTTCAACCAGTTCCTCTGTGGCGTAGCATTTTTTAGGTAAAATCGTAGCCAGTTTCAGTACTCGCATAGTTTGAACTCTGTGAGTGAACGTTAATAAAAATATTCTTGAAATTTTACATAATTTTCGGCTTTGTTTTCCACAAAAATCTTATACTCACTAAATTTTATAGCTATAGTCCAAAATGAGGTGGAAAATTTGTCAAAGAAGGTCGGAATAGTTGCAGGAGCCATATCACGGTTCGACAATCCACGGCATACTTTACAGGAGGAAATGTGCGCCGAAGCCGTTAAAATGGTGTTAGATGATGTTCCAGACCTTGAAATCGGAGATTTCATAAAGAAAGGCTACGCGTGCTGCTACTCCTACTTCAGCGACATACTTGAACAACAACAATGTATGCATTGGATAATACATGATTACCTAGGCTTAAGCGGTGTACCCGCGTTCCGTGTTGAATCTGGCGGAGCAACCCCCATCGACGCGATAGTGAACGCGGCTCTTTGGATACGTTCAGGAATGTTCCCCGTGGTTTTGGTTGTCGGCTGGGAAAAAATGAACGAACTTCCCATACAAAAAGTAAACGAGGCAATAGCCGTTGCAGGCGACACTGACTGGGACTTTGTTTCAGGCTTCACCTATAACGCTTTCTATGCAACATTGGAAACAAGGCGAATGCACGTTTACGGAGAAACCGAAGAAGACTTGGCTGAAGTTGCTGTGCTAGCCCACAACAACTCACTTGACAATCCATATGCCCAATGGCCCGCGCAGCATGGTTTCAGCAAAATAACCGTTGAAGACGTGTACAAGTCACGGTTAATCTCTTGGCCATATCGCCTTCTTGAATGTGCAATGACCAGCGAAGGCGCATCTGCCATGCTTCTGGCAAACGAGGAGATGACTAAAAAATTAACAGATAACCCTGTTTGGATAACCGGCGTTGGCTTCGGAACAGATACTATGAGACCTGGAGACCGGCCTGACAATCCTGCGTGGAAAGGCTTGTACCCGGAAGATGAAAGGATATGGCCGAAAGAAATCCCACGTCCAATGTCGCCTTATCCAGATTTAACCAACTTCGGCTCACTTCGAGTAGCTGCACGAATGGCTTACAAGGATGCTGGAATCAAGAATCCGCGGAAAGAAATAAGCCTCGTTGAAATCTTCGATCCATACGCAGGCGTTGTATTGGCGGCGCTTGAGGACTTCGACTTCTGCAAAAGAGGCGAAGGAAAGAAACTGCTACGCGAAGGCGTAATCGCTCCAGACGGAGAACTTCCATGTCAACTCAGCGGCGCTTTAACCGCTCAAGGCCACGCAGTCGGCTCAACATCAATCGCTCAGGTAGTCGACGTTTACTGGCAATTAAGCAACCAAATAGGCAAAAAATGGGGCGCGCCTGGAAGACAATTAAGCAAGCCAAAACGAGGCTTCGTGCATGGACACGGCGGCACCGGCTGCCAAGCAGGCGCCGTTGTCTTGGAGGTGTAACAAAATGAAGCAGCCAGGACCTGAAAAACTTTTGAAAGAACAGAAAATTGACGAGGAATACTGGGCAAAATGGGAACGTGAAGGCGGATGGCGGCCTGTAGGTTGGAAAATAGTGGAAATGAACGATGGGCCAACACTAAACGAGTTGAAACCTGAACAGTTCATGATTGTGCATCGGCCGCATGCAAACTTTTACCACCACAGCTACGGCAAAGTCTCAAAGTTCTTCATGGGACTTCTTGAAGGCAAACTGTACGGAACCAAGTGTCCAAAATGCGGATTAGTGTATTGTCCGCCACGTGCACATTGCTATAACCCAAAATGTAAACTTCAAGAAACAGTTTGGATTGAGCTTCCAAAACGTGGTGAAGTCTACTCTTACACTGTTATGGCTATTGCTTGGCCTTCAATGGCGCATCTTCAACCACTTGTAGGCGCAATGGTGCGTATAGAAGGCACAAACACATGCTTGCCCATGACTATGCGGGACATTGACCCAGAAAAAGTCAACATCGGCCTAAAAGTGAACATACACATAGAAAAGAAACCTAGAGGCGATCTGCTAGACGTTTACGCCACTCCCGCAGAAGAGCCTAAACCGCCAAAACGCACACCAGAGGAATTGAAACGTTTCAAAGAAGACATGGAAAAAACGCGGGCTTGGGTTAAAAAAACGTTCGGCACCAAATAATACAACTTAAAACAACAAGCCTCAACATTCCCATTTTTAATTATTTTGCGAATAATCCCCCTAAAAAATAATTACTAAACTTAAATACTTGTGTCAACATTATTTACTTTTCTAATTAGCCAATCAATTATGAAGAGGAAGTTGCGATTGAAGGGTAAACCTTTAGCTTCCATCGTATCCGCTGGCTTATCAAAGTTTGGAAAAATTGACGGATTATACGCACGTGAACTCTTCGCTGAAGCTGCTAAAGAAGCTTATGAACGATGCCCAAACTTGGATCCTAAAAGAGATATTAAAGCGCTGTTTATTGGGCATATGGGTGAATCCTATGAGCATCAAGGACATACTGGCGCAACCGCCGCGGACTGGGCTGGGCTACTGCATGTGCCGGCTACACGCACCGAAGCCGCATGCTGCTCTTCCGGAGTGGCCTTAAAAGCTGCTGTGTATGCTGTGGCTTCCGGATTGTGTGATGTCGTCATGGTTGGCGGCGTTGAAAAAATGACTCACAGAAGCACGCCTGAAGTTACTGAGTTCTTGGCTATGGCTTCCGATTTTCCTTTTGAACAGTGGCATGGCATAACTTTTCCAGGATTGTTCGCGCTTATGGCTACAGCGCACATGCATAAGTATGGCACAACAGAAAAACAGATGGCGCAAATAGCCGTCAAAAATCACTACAATGGAAGTTTGAACCCAAAAGCGCAGATGCAGAAAGAAATAACCCTTGAACAAGCGTTGTCTTCACGAGTCGTGGCTTGGCCATTGAAACTTTACGACTGTTCACTCATCACAGACGGGGCAAGCTGCCTAATTCTAACAAAGCCTGAACTTGCCAAGAGATACACGGACGCACCCGTTCACATAATTGGAAGCGGACAGGCAAGTGACACAATAGGAATGTATGAACGCGAAGAATTCACATCGATTAGAGCGGCGAAACTAGCTGCAAAAACGGCTTACGAAATGGCTGGCTTAACGCCGAGCGACATAGACGTTGCAGAAGTGCATGACTGTTTCACAATAGCAGAAATAATCGCTTATGAGGATCTAGGCTTCTGTAGGCCCGGCGAAGGCGGACGTATGGCTGAAAATGGCGAAACAGCACTTAAAGGCAGAATACCCGTAAACACGAGCGGTGGCCTAAAAGCGAAGGGGCATCCAGTAGGCGCCACAGGAACCGCCCAAGCCTACGAAATATACTTGCAGTTGACTGGACAAGCGGAAAAGAGACAAGTGGCAGATGCGGAAATTGGCTTAACACACAACGTCGGCGGTTCAGGCGCGACAGCCACGGTTCACATTTACAGGAGAGGCTAAACATGAGCGCACAATCATCATCCTTCACAATAGAACAGTTTTACAAGGCTATAAGCCAGAAAAAGCTGATCGGTGGAAAATGCAGAAAATGCGGCAAAATCCACATGCCACCACGGCCTTTATGTGATAGCTGTTTATCAAAAGAATTTGACTGGGTTGAACTTCCCAAAACTGGAAAACTATTAACATACACTGTGATTCACGTAGCGCCCACACAGTTTCAAACCATGGCGCCATACGCTGTAGGCATAGTGCAGCTTGAGAACGGCGTCAAAATTCCAGGAATGATTAAAGAAACACCTTTAGACAAAATAAAAGTTGGAATGCCATTAACATTAGAGTTCGAGGAATGTCAACAAACCCAACAGTGGCCGCAGTGGCCAAGGTACCATTTTAAACCTGCCTAACTCGTTTTCGCCTGAATCTATCGAAGGGCTTCATCCTAAAATTTTGTTTATTTGTTCTATCAACGCGGGCAAGTCTGTTATTGAAGTTATCACATAGTTTGCTCCAGCGTCTATCAGCTCCGCTGTCGTGGATACGCCTGTTGGCAAGCCCACTGCTATGGCTTCAAGGTCTTTTGCACATTTCATGTCCATTATGCCATCTCCAACAACAAGCACCTCTTTTGAGCTTACGCTTAACGCTTTAAACGTCGTTTTTAAATGTTCCACATCTGGTTTGACGCGTTTAACAGCGTCTCTTGGAGTTACCGCCTCAAAATACTCGGTTATCCCGAATCTTTTAATAATGTAGTCTGTTGATTTTCTGCTGTTAACCGTGCATAAACCAATTTTCAAACCCATCCTTTTCAAAGTTTGCAAAGTGTCCTTAACACCTGGAAGCAAACTTGTTGTTTTAGCTGCTTCCAACTCGTACTTTTCAGCTATCTCAAAGGCTTTTTTGCGGATTTCTTCAACGTCCTTTTCCAGCTTGCCACTGTTTTTCATGAAAATTTCAGTTTTCTTCAACATCTCAAATATGCTCTCGTTTATGGACAGCACAGAAGCCGGCGTTCCCTGCGTTATTAGAAAACTTTTGACCTCTGCCCTAACCGCCCTGAAGTCTATGTTAAATTTCACGAGAGTTCCGTCAAGGTCGAACACCACAGCCTTTATCATCAGTTCACGCCTCAGCCTGCACATTTTAAGCTTGTAGCCTAACATTACCCGTTAAAGATAAACCTTACCAAAAATTAGCTGGATTTTTAGAAAACTTTGATTATTTCATGTGAGGCTCCATAGATGGCTAAAATTGAGGCTTTACACTTTATCAGAAAGGCGTAAACCCGTTAAACAAAATCTTTGGCTTCTAAAAGTTTGAAATAACCTCAATTCAACCTCAAATGTTGTCGACGCAAAAATTGAAAAGACAACAACAATTAAACTCTCAAAAGCGAAGTCATGTTCTGTTTGTTTCAACCTTGATGAATGTACTGCTGTATAACTTTTTGGATTTTTCCCGGCTTATCCGCTATGCTCTTCCACAATTCTTTGTCCTTATAGGCTTTCAGTTTCTCAATAGTCTTATCAATTAACACTTTCGGAAAAATGCCGTGTGCCTCGTAAAGCCTCCGGTCTTTTTTAAGGTTTGCCGCGGATTCGTAACACGACTTCGGCAACGTTTTAAGCCTTTTACCCTTGTTTTTTCCTTCAATGTGCAGTTTTTCAGCAATTTTCAAGGCTTCATCCGGATTCTCCAAACCATAACGCACTGCCACCGCCATTCCGGCGAAAAGCAAGTAAGCATCTGCAAACGGGTCCGGCGCCCTAAACTCAATTGTTTCCTTAACGCCCTTAGCCCGTTCTTTTGCGCTTACGCCTGCGAAACTCCACCATAATGGTATGCGTATAAGCGCCAAACGGTTTCTTGCACTCCAGCATATGTGCATAGGTGACTCTTTACGGGATATGAACCGCAAATACGAAATCGGCGTTGGATTTCCAAAAGCCGTTAGACTAGGCGCAAACCTCAACAGTCCGCCAATAATTTTCAATCCTTCAACGCTTAAAGTTCCATTCGGATTAGCAATTATGTTAGCGCTGTTCTTAACAGCGTAAAAGTGAACGTGCATGCCGTTTCCAGCATGCTCCAACGAAACCTTTGGAGAAAAAGAAACCGCAACCCCATGTTTTGCACAAACATTCCTTATAACCCACTTAGCAACTGCAATGTTTTCAGCAGTTTCCGCCAAGCTCTGAGGCAAAAACTCCACTTCATGCTGCTCCATAAAAACCCCATCTTTAAAAATCAACTGTCCAACTTCGCTATGCGCATACTTTGTGGCGACACCGACATCCGAAAGCGCAACCAGAACAGCGTTCCTTAAAGACTCAAAACGCGAAAAAGGGGAAGACTCATGATAATGCCTATCAGGTGCATTTTGGAAAACACACCCATCTGCTTTGGCAATTATGTAAAACTCAAGCTCAGCCAACGCCTTCAAGCGCACACCATTTGAAGACTCCAACCGCTCTTCAGCCCTGCATAAAACGTTCTTGGGGGCGACATCCAAAGGCTTACCATTCTCATCCAAATAATCACACAAAACATTAAGCGTCGAAGTATCCGCAAACGGGTTCATAAACGCTCTTCCAATATTCGGTTTAATGTAGATATCACTTTTGTCTGATGGAATAAAAGAGAAAAGGTTCGAGCCGTCTGCTCTCTCACCGAACTCCAAAATTTCCAAAACCCTTTCGCGGTTTACTGTTGAAAAACTCAAAGTTTTAAGGCGTCCATCCTCCGGAATGTGGCATAGGTTAAGAATTCGCACGCCGTTATTCGCTATGAACCGTGCAACCTCTTCATTTTCAGCAAAGGCATATGCTCTCTGCATCTGTTTCCCTTCCGCAATTAAGCCCTCATCCATTTTTAAGCGTCAAAATATTTTAAACTCTTGTGCTGGAACGTTCAGACAATCTTAAAACATGATGATTCAGCAGTAAACCTTTTTATAGTTGACTGCACACTGGGAAGCAGTCGCAAAGATTCATGTGCGACTTTGAAGGCTTTTGAGGCTTTTGAAAAACGCATATGAGATTTTGTGATTAAGGAGGAACAAGTAAATGAATCAAATAAAACACTTCAAAGACCTGCCATTAAGCAGCACGGTAATGAATGGCATCGAAGAGCTTGGATTCAGCGACCTTTTTCCAATTCAAGCGCAGGCTATAATTCCGCTGCTTGAAGGCAAGGACGTTATTGGACAAGCCCAAACTGGAACTGGCAAGACTGCCGCATTTGGAATACCGCTTGTCGAACATGTTGATTTCGCAAACAAAAAAGTTCAAGGCTTGGTTTTAGAGCCAACCCGTGAACTTGCAGTTCAAGTTGCCGAGCACATAAGCCGAATAGGCAGATACACGCCGCTTAAAGTTTTGCCAATCTACGGCGGAGCATCAATCCAGAAACAGGTAGATGCTTTAAAAAACGGCGTCCACATAGTTATCGGCACGCCTGGACGTATAATCGACCATATTAAACGTGGAACATTGGATTTAACAGGCGTTAAAGCAGTGGTTCTAGATGAAGCCGACAGAATGCTTGACATGGGTTTCAGAGAAGACGTGGAATTCATACTTTCACAGGTTCCGTTAAACAGGCAGACAAGCCTCTTCTCGGCAACCATAGACCAAAACGTAATGGGCCTATGCGATAGCTACATGAAAAACCCGGAAAAAATACTTGTAAGCAAGGATGAAATCGCGCTAACACAGATAAGCCAATACTACATGCTTGTTAACCCGAAAGGCAAGTTCCAAGCATTACATAGCATCCTAGAAGAAAACCACATTGGACGAGCAATAATCTTCTGCAAGACACGCGAAGGCGCCAGCACACTCGCCAAAAAGTTAAGCCAAAAAAGTTACAACGTGAAACCTTTACACGGCGGCTTTACACAAGCACAAAGAGACTTTATCCTTGAATCTTTCAGGAAAGGCAAAATTCGCTTGTTAGTGGCGACTGACGTGGCTGCAAGAGGCTTGGACATTCAAGGCGTAACGCACATAATTAACTATGACGTCCCATTAGACGCTCTGGTTTATTTCCACAGAATTGGCAGAACAGCCCGTGTTGGACGCGAAGGAACAGCCATAACCCTTGTAAGCTACAGCGAAACCGCAGAACTAAAAAGGATAAAAGCTTTGACAAAAACTACTATAAAAGAACTGGAAAACAATATCCAAACAGAATTCGATGAGCAACCAAAAAAATACATGGCAGTTTGCGCCGAATGCGGTGCAGAATGCGAAATCCCGTTTAAGCCAGACCCAAATAGGCCAGTTTACTGCCACGAATGCTGGGAAAAACAGAAATCCCCAATACAAAGGTTAGCATAAGAAGCTGCGTGGTTAATTGGGCAAAAGGAAAGTTATCAGCGAGGACGAACTCAGCGACATGGTTCTGCCGCAAGGCAGCGACGTGCTAGGAATCGCCGAGAAAATGCTTGGCTTCGACAGAATACTGGTGAAATGCCAAGACGGTTGCATTCGCAACTGTAGAATTCGCGGAAAAATGAAGCGGCGAGCGTGGATAAGGCAAGGTGATGTTGTTCTTGTTTCACCATGGGATTTCCAGTCTGAAACACGCGGCGACATCGTTTGGCGCTACAAAAAGAACCAAATTCAAATATTGAAGGATAAAGGCTTCTTCACCGAATGATTCAAGCGTAACCTTAATGCTTTAAAGGCGTAAAAATCGCCATTTAGTTCCTTTAAACTTATCTACTAATTTCTCGTTAAAACTAATCAGAGAGGCGCGCCTCAAATGCTCAACAAGGAAGCACTTGCACGTCACATGCAGGAATCTGGCGCTGCAAAAAATCTTGGATTAATTTCAGACACACACGTGCCAGTCCGCGCCAGAGAAATCCCAAACAAAGTTTTCGAAATCTTTGAAAAAGTTGACTACATAATACACGCCGGCGACTTGGTTGACTTATCCGTTATAGATAAGCTCGAGCAAATCGCACCTGTATTAGCCGTTTACGGAAACATGGACGGCCCTGAAATCCGCGGAAAACTGCCGAAAATAAACACTGTTAAGGTTGTAGACTGGAAAATCGGCGTTATGCATGATCCTGGAACCCTTTTTGGAATGAGCAAAATGCGGGAAATCGTGAAGCAAAACGGCTTCAACGTGCTTGTTTATGGACACACGCATCACCCCAACGTTAAATGGGAAGGCAATGTTCTGTTCATAAACCCTGGAAGCCCAACGAATCCGATTCCGCCGTTTGTGGCTAAACCAACAGTCGCCTTGTTAAAAGTGACTAAGGAGAAGCTGATTCCAGAAATAATCACAATTTAAAATGTTCTTTGACAGTGTTAAGATACGGCGGTCAAAGTTTCGTTTTTGATGGCTTGTTTAATCTTTTCTATGTCTCCGCTAAGCGCTCTGTCCGTTGTCAGCGGCGGCACCATTTTTCTTATCGCCTTGTAGGCTTTCATGGTTCCAATTCCAAGTTTTTCCGGTCCGCGGTATTCTACCGCTTGGGCTGCGCATAAAAGCTCTATTGCTATTATGTGTTCCGTGTTTTCCAGTATTTGCATGGCTTTCTGGGCTGCTGTTGTTCCCATGCTTACGAAGTCTTCGAAGTTGGCTGATGTTGGAATGGAATCGACGCATGCTGGATGCGCCAATATCTTGTTTTCTGACGCTAGAGCGGCGGCCGTGTATTGTGCAGTCATTAATCCACTGTTCAGTCCGCTTTTTGATTGTGGCGGTGTGAGGAATGGTGGTAGTCCCTTGTTCAGTTTTTCATCTAGCAAGCGGGCTATTCGTCTTTCTGAAATGTTGCCTACGATTGTTAGGGCTATTCCAAGCATGTCCATGGCCAAGGATAATGGTTGACCGTGGAAGTTTCCGCCAGAAAGGCAAGTTTTTTCTTCCGGGAAAACCAGCGGGTTGTCAGTCGCCGAGTTTATTTCAACTTCCACAACTCTTCTAACGTAGGCGATTGCATCTCTCGCCGCGCCTAAAACTTGCGGTGCGCACCGTAGACTGTAAGGGTCGTGTGGACGGTCGTTTTTTGCTACAGCTTCTTTTCCGGTTTGGACAAGTTTGCTTCCGGCGATTAGCGCTTTAATGTTTTTCGCTGTAGTTGCTTGTCCTTCGTGAGGTCGCACCTTGTGAATTTTCTCGTCTAGGGCGTCTGAAACTCCAAGCAAGGCTTCCGTTGTTAGTGCGGCGGCTATTTCCGCGTTTTTGATTAGCGTTTCCGCTTCGTGGACTGTTAACGCTGCGACTGCAGTCATTAACTGCGTGCCGTTGTTTAGAGCTATGCCTTCCTTAAAGTCAAGTTGGATAGGCTTTATTCCAGCTTTTTCCATGGCTTCCTTTCCACACATGACTTTGCCTTGATATTCGGCTTCGCCTTCGCCTATCAAAACGAGAACCATGTGGGACAGCGGCGCCAAGTCTCCGCTTGCGCCAACAGAACCCTTCGACGGTATCACCGGATGCACTCCCTTGTTAAGCATCTCCACAAGTGTTTCAAGCGTCTCCAAACGTATGCCTGAATACCCTTTAGCTAAAGTGTTTGCTCGCAGGAGCATGGTGGCGCGGACGATTTCTCTGCTTAAGGGTTTTCCAACACCAGCAGAATGGCTTCTGATAAGGTTTGTTTGAAGTTGCCGAAGCTCCTGCCTTGATATCCTAGTGTTGCTCAACGCTCCGAAACCGGTGTTTACGCCGTAAACAGTTTCTCCTTTCTCTAAAAGTTCCTCCAGAACCTCGCGGCACCGTTTCACACGAGTTTTTACGTCTTCTGGAATTTTGACCTTCGCGTTTTGGCATGCAACTTTGACAACATCTTCTATTGTTAACGTTTCTCCGTCTATCTGCACCTGATGCATAAACGGTTTCTCCGCACTAAAACTAGATGCTTAAAGCTTTTAATTCTTTGGAAAACACGTCTTCGTAAACTCTCATCCCCAAATCTTATAAACTTAACAAGACAACAAGAGTATACGGTGAAACACGTGATTATAGAGATAACAAACATTGTGGCTGGACTTATACTTGCGATGGGTATTCTGCCGAACATCCCTGCTGTTGGAAAAAGTTTAGAAAAGGTTGCCAAATGGTTGGGCGGATTTCAAACGATTATTGGCATTATAGCCATAATTCTTGGGATTTGGTATTTTGGACTGCAGGGAATAGTTGCAATAATAGCTGGACTAATACTGATTTTAGGTCTTTTGCCAAGCATACCCGCAATAGGCAAAGATTTGGCGAAGGTTGTTAAGTGGCTCGGCGGATTCCAAACTATAATCGGCATAATCGCCATAATACTTGGGATTCTCGGAATACTGGGAATATTCGTCTAAACATCCCGTTTTTATTTTTTTAGATTTAAGAAACTCACATGTTATAAATTTTCGTGTAATTTTCAGAGATAACCACAAATTTTTTTAAGCTAACTATCCAATAATTAAAAGACTAGTGGAGTTGTGAAAATTGCCTGAACCAAAATTTGAATGGTTTAAAGACAAAAGTGGAAAATTTAGATTTCGTCTTGTGGCACCGAACGGCGAGATAATTGCGGTAAGTGAAGCTTATTCTTCAAAGGACGCATGCTTAAACGGTATTGAATCCGTGAAGAAAAACGCTCCCATCGCAAAAATAGTGGAAGCAAAACAGTAAAAAACCAAACAAAGCCCACTTTTTTGTTCCATTTCCCGTTTTGGGAAATAAAACTTTTATATGTAACATTTACGTGGATTATAGGTTAAGGCTAAAAAAGGTTTAAGGTGCTATTATGGAGCCAAGCAAAAAGCCTCTTAACGTCCTCATCAAACAGTTGAACGCAAGCATATCGGTTGTGCTGAAAAACGGATGCGAGTATAAGGGTAAAATGATAAAGTGCGACGGGCACATGAACATTCTCTTGGAAGGCGCGGCTGAATGCAGAGACGACCAGCCGATAGCTAACTACGGAAACGTTCTGCTACGCGGCAACAACGTGCTCTACATAGTTTTAGACGCACTTAAAAAGTGAGATGTGCTGTTTCGCCTTTCACGTAAGCCAAAACCTCGTCAACGTCTGCTTGTAGCAAGTGCTTGCGTTTAAAAAAACCTACAACATTTTCGATGTCCCGCTTTAAAAGCTGATTAACGTTCGGATGCCCTCGTGTCACGTATTGCGGCCAATCTATTATGAGGATATGCGCGTCTGGTTTTAGGATTATGTTATATTCGCTTAAGTCTGCGTGTATGATTCCCGCTTTTAAGTAGGCTTTTCTCACGTTGCGGAGAATTTCGCGCAGTACTTTTTCTGGTTTCGGGATTTCCTGCCATTCGGCGAGTTCTGCGCCTTCTATTGCGCCCATGGCTATGGCGTGGCGGTTCTGGCTTATGGGTTTAGGCACTGTTACGCCTTTTTTGAAAACCATTTGTAATGCTTCGAACTCTTTTTCTGCGGCTTTCCTTGAGCGGAGCAGCCAGTTCACATCTTCCGTTGTCCAGCCGCGTTTTCTCCGCGTTTGGCGAAAGCTTATTCTCCCAAGTCTATGAAATTTTATTGCTATACGTTCGCCCGTAGGCGTTAAGGCGTCGTAAACATCTGCCTCTTTGCCTACGCCTAAAGGTTTGCCGAAGGCTTCAACTATTCCAGCTTTAACGAAGGCGTTTATGGCTAAACAATCGTATCCCGCATAGTTTAAAGCGTAGCCAATGTACGGCTGTTTAGTTTGACGGATAAGGTGAAACTTGTCAAGTCTTTCAAGCCTAAAATCCACTTTTTCTTCGCTGAATTTTGAAAAATTCACAATTAACTCTTTTGGAACAAACTCGTGTTTCACCATTGCCGTCTCAATTATCTGCAGTATCCTAAGGTCTTCGTTTTCAAGTTTTCTAAATGCTTGAACCGCAATCTCAGCCGATGACATTCAATGCCTAAATACTCAAGGCTTAATTAATAAGCTATGAGGCTTACTTACGGAAAAAACGGAGTTTAGAAGGGGTCAATTTGAAGATTCACGTTCGCGAAGCGCTTGCCTCTGACAGGGAAGCGGTTTTCGAATTTTGCCGCAAAACTTGGAGTTGGGGAGACTATATTCCACATGTCTGGGACAAGTGGCTTATGGAAGAAAACGGCAAAGTGTTCGTCGCAACAATAGATGGAGCGCCAGTTGGAATCTCCCACGTTACGATAGACAAGCCGGGTGAAGCTTGGCTTAGCGGCGCCAGAACCGCACCGAATTTCAGGCGTATGGGCATTGCCTCAGCTATAGCCCAAAAATGTTTGGAATATGCCAAATCTAGGGGCGCAAAAGTTGCAAGGCTTGTAACAGAGTCAGACAACAAGGCGGCAATAGCCGCTGTCCAAACGATGGACTTCAAACCAGTCGCAGAATTCGTCGAAATGACCTTGGAAAAGCCAGTAAACAGTGAAGAATTAAGTGCATGTTCGCGCTGGGCTAGAAAAAGCGAAGCGGAGGTTGTTTGGAGTTTTCTCGAAACGTCAGAGGTTTACCGTGAAGCAGCTGGCTTGTATACGGTGCTTTATCACTGGTTTTCTCTGAATAGGCGGGATGTTGAACGCTTTGTTGCTGAAGGAAAAGCCATAATATGCCTAGACAAAGCCGACGGCGGCAAAATATGCGGTTTAACGCTGGTTGAGGACGCGCCTTCACGCGAGTGGCATGAGAACACGCTGCAAACATGCTACATAGACGGCGACTTTAACGCGGTTCTTGACATGGCGAAATTCCTTAAAGCACACTGCGCTTTCAAAAACGTGGAAAAAATTTACGGTTTCACGTGCAACCATAAACCAATAATCACAGCCTTGGAGAAGCTCGGCTTCAAACCACCAGAATCAACGGCGATAATCTTCCAAAAACAAATATGACGTTTTTCGACTCCCAAAATAGCCAACAGCAAATCTATTTAATTCTTAACTGTTCCACTTCTTCCTTGTTTGGGATATTCACAGTGATTGTTTTTTCCAGTTTTTCCAAGCCATACTTAACGGTGACCTCGCCTGTTTTCTGGTCTGAGTAGTAGGCTGTCAACTGTGCAGCTTTTTCTATAGCTTCTCGTGTTTTTGGTCCCTGCAGAAGCGTTATCGGGCTTCCGCAGCCTTGTACTTCGAAAAAGTAATCGCTTTCTGCTTTAAGCTTTATTAAAAGCTTGTTTTCGTTTTCGTTCCTGCCAACGATTATCTTGTTTTCTCCTAGCCTGAAGTGGCGCCCGATTTTAAGCAGCTGCACATCCCTTAACGAAACCTCTTCACAGTGCTGGAAAAGGTCGCGTAGCTTGGCTGAAAACTCCTTGTAAGTTAAGAGGCACCCGCCGGCTGGCGACTGGTATTCTTTTATGCCGAACTCTTTTGCTAGAGCAATCTGTTTTTTGCGAGATCTTCCACGAATGTCCAACAGTTTACCCCTATCTATAAGTCCCTCTTTTTCAGCTTCTGTCGGCGGCAGAAGCTTGGCTGAAAGCGGACGTAGAAGCTTACCTTTTAGGCTTGATTCCTCTTCCACTATTTTTAGGGCGCGCATATGCTGTGACATGGGACGCTCGCCTAAAACTTCTCCAGTGAAAATAAAAGAGGCGCCTGTTTCTTCCGCGTGTTTCTTTGCCTTTTTAAGCATGAGAATTCTGCAGTCTATGCAAGGGTTCATGTTCCGCCCGTAACCATACTTGGGCTTGCGCACAACCCGCAAATATTCAGCGTCTAAACGCTCAACTTTTAAAGGTATGCCCAGTTTTTCAGCGGCTTTTTCAATGCTGAAACCGCCTGCATTGGAAGTGTTAAATGGCGTGACAAAAGTTATGGCTTCCACATCGACGCCTTGTTCCTGTAGAAGCTTCACAGCCAATGCACTGTCTAGTCCGCCTGAAAAAAGCGCTAAAGCTTTAACTTTCACTTTTGTTTCTGTCATAAATACTCGCTTTTACTGTTTTAAGGCTTTTATTTAAAGGCTATCAAGCTCTGTAACCGCCGTAGCTTGTCACAAGAAACACCCCATACATTATTAGCAGCATTGTGCCTTCTCTCCAGCTTATTCTCTCGCTTGACAGGAAATACCAGAGCAGAAGATTTGTTATAAGCGAGAACATGACAAGATTCGAAAAAGCAGCCATATTAACCGTTAACGGCGAGCCTATTAACGCAACGCCTAAAATGCATGTTATGTTTATGAAGCAGCTTCCAACAATGTTGCCTAAAGCTAGGTCCAAATGCCCTTTCTGAACAGCGTCTATGCATGTGGCAAGTTCAGGCAGACTTGTTCCAAACGCCACTATTGTAGCGCCGATTACCACCGGCGGGATTCCCACGCTTTCAGCGATAAAAGATGCGGCGTCGACAATGAAGTAGGAACTGGCAACAACCAACGCTATGCCCACAAACGCAACAGTTGTGTACCACGGCAGTTTTTGCCTTTCTTCGCCTAGGGCGCCTTCTTCCCGTATTGTTCTAACTTTGGAAAGTTGATAAACGTAGAAAACGAAAATTGCGAGAAGAATTACACCGATGATTCTGCTTGCAAACCCGATGTAAAGCAGCGTTAACGGAACAACAGAAGCCACAAAAAGCCCAAAATAGAGTGTTCCCATTTCCTCCTTTGCCATGAAAGGCGCAAGCTTCACGACGTCTGAACTTTTCAGTGTCATAATTAGGAAGCATACGCCAAGTATTAGGCAGATGTTGGCAATATTTGAACCTAAAACGTTTCCTATGGCGACGCCCATGCTTTCTCCGCCTATCGCCGCGAAAAGAGATACGCATAGTTCTGGCAGAGAAGTAGAAAATGCAACTAGTATGAAGCCTATAGTTGTTTTTCCGAAGCCAGTTATGTCTGCGATTTTAACACTGTTTGTTATCGCCCAGTCACTTGCTTTATCGAGAACAACCAGCGAAGCTAAAAGAACAAGCGCGTTTCCAAGCAGCCCCCACTCCTCAAACAAGGCAACCGCCTCGCTTTGCATATTCCAACCCCCTTATTAAAAAGAGTTTTCCCAAATTATCACAGAAAAAGAAAATTGAATAAGGTAGAAAACGCTGTAACGGCTAATAGTGTGTAAGCATGACGCAACACGAAATAATCTTCTTGGGAACAGGCGGTGGAAGGTTCACAACAATAACGCAGAAAAGACGCACGGCTGGAATACGCATAATAAACGGTGAAAGTTTAAACTTGCACCTTGACCCGGGACCCGGCGCACTTGTTTATTCCATAAGCGGTGGTTTGGACCCGCAGAAGCTTAACGCCGTTTTCGTTTCACATTGCCACCCAGACCATTATACAGATGCTGAAGTCTTAATTGAGGCTATGACGCGGGGCATGACGAAAAAACGTGGAGTGCTCGTTGCCTCAAAGAGCGTTTTGAATGGAAACAGTGTCTGCGAACCTTCAATTTCGAAGTACCACCAGCAGATGCCAGAACAACTCGTCGAAGCGGTTCCGAATCTCAAATTTAACGTGGCAAACATGATGATTTCAGTTGCTGAAGCGCGCCACACAGACCCAGACGCTGTTGGCTTTCGGTTCGCAACAAAAGATTACGGTGACTTCGCGTATACAAGCGACACGGAATACTTTGAAAATATAGGAAAATACTACGCGGGTGTAAGGCTGCTGATGTTGTGTGTTATGCGGCCTGCTGGCAAACCGTGGAAGGGCCACATGACAACAGAAGATGCAATAAAAATTATTGAAGCCACGCGTCCAGAACAAGCCGTTCTAACACATCTTGGAATGCAGATGATTTTTCAAGGTCCAACGAAGGAGGCTAAACTTGTTGAGGAGAGAACTGGTGTGCCAACGGTTGCGGCTTTGGATGGTATGCGGATAATTTTCGGCGAAAAGATAGAAGTGACAAATGCCAAAACCAAACAGGGTTTAGACAAATTCTTTTAAGGGTTAAACGCCCTTCCCATATTAAAAAGGGACGCGAAACTAATGAAGTTGGTTGTTCGGTTAGGCGGTTCAGTTGTCGCCACGCCAGTAAACACGCGCTTAATAAGCGAATATGCAGAAGTTCTAAAAAAACTGAAAGCGAAAGGGCATAAGTTGGTCGTGGTTGTCGGAGGAGGAGCCCTAGCCAGAGAATTCATAAAAATTGCCAAAGAACTTGGACTGCCAGAACAAGACCAAGATGATTTGGCGATAAGCGTTTCAAGACTTTATGCCCAGCTTTTCGCTAAAAAACTTGGAGAGGTTGGTTGCGGAAAAATCCCGTCAAGCGTCAATGAAACGGTCAAATGCCTAGGAAAAGGGAAACTCGTGGTTTTGGGTGGTTTAAAGCCTGGTATGACAACAGATACGGTTGCAGCTTTAGTGGCTGAACGGATAAAGGCTGACATGCTTGTCAAGGCTACTGACCAAGATGGCGTATACACCAAAGACCCACGCGTGTGCCCAGACGCTGTGAAACTTGACAAGATAAGCTTTGATGATTTGCCCAAGTTTCTAGCTGAAGACAAGCACAAAGCGGGGATCCACCAAATCCTAGACCCAGAAGCTGTAAAAATACTGAAAACCAAGCAGATAAAAGTTCACGTTTTGAACGGGTTTAAACCAGAAAATCTTTTGTTTGCGGTTGAAGGTAAGCTTGTTGGAACAATAATAGCGTAGCTGTTTTGGCATAATGTTTATAAGTTGCCGTTTAGCATTCTTATCGAATTTGATATCGATGGTGATATGAATGTTTGACGATGAAGAATATCCGCCTCCGCCGCCTCTCCCACCGTTTAGACATTGGATGAGGCATATGGCAACCGTGCCGAAAGGTTTTCTGCGTTACCAAGTGCTTGAACTTTTAAATGAGAAACCGCTTTCCGGCTCAGAAATAATTAGTGAAATTGAAAAGAAGACGAATGGAAGCTGGAAGCCTAGTCCAGGTTCAGTTTACCCGCTTTTGGCTTGGCTTCAAGACAACGGATACATAAGGGAAGTGCCATCCGAAGAAAGCGGAATAAAGCGTTACACGCTTACCGATAAAGGTAAACAACTTCTTGAGGAACAACGTAAAATGCGTAAACAATTCCATACAGGAAGAAAATTCTTTGTTCCACCGCTTTTCGGCTCGCTTTGGCTGCGTATTCCGCCAGAGGAAGCAAACGATGTTCGCGAAGCCTTTAGGCGCCTTTTTAAGGCTTTCTTTAGTCTCGGGATGAGTTTGGAAGAGAAGTTTTCAGAACAAGCCTTAAATGAGACGTTGAAGGTTTTGAATGAAACCGCCAAGAGGCTTGAGGAAATAAACAAGCGTTTAGGTGAGGATAAATGACGGAAGACGTGATTAAGGCTGAAGGTTTAACAAAGGTTTTCAACAAAAGCCTAGTAGCAGTGGACCACATAAACTTCAGCGTAAAAGAAGGCGAAATCTTCGGTTTTCTGGGGCCAAACGGTGCAGGAAAAACAACAACCATTAACATGTTGATAACTGTTCTTAGGCCGACTGAAGGCAAAGCCTCAGTGCTTGGCTACGACATCGCAAAACAAGCAAACGATGTTAGAAAGGTTATAGGCGTTGTGCCTCAGGAATACACGGCTGACGAGGATTTGACTGGGTATGAAAATATTATTTTATGTGCAGACCTGTATGGGATTCCCCGCGAAGTCTCCAAAAAACGTGCTTTGGAACTGCTCGAACTTGTTGAATTAACTAGCTTCAAAGACAAACGTGTTGAAACTTACTCTGGTGGAATGCGACGTAGGCTTGAACTTGCATGCGGCTTGATTAACAGGCCAAAAGTACTTTTCCTAGACGAGCCCACTTTAGGCTTAGATGTCCAAACTAGGACTGCCACATGGAACTACATTCGCAAACTTAAGGAGGAATACGGCATGACTCTTTTCATGACCACGCATTATTTGGAGGAGGCAGACGCCCTCTGCGACCGCATAGCCATAATCGACCACGGCAAAATAGTTGTAACAGGCGCGCCGAGCGAGCTTAAAGAGAATTTAGGCGGCGACATAATTACGATAAGCATAAAAGAAAACGCGGATGTTGCAGACATAATCCGCGGTGTCAAACATGTTAAAGAAGTGAAAAACGAAAACGGCGCATATCGGATTAAAGCTGAAGCTGGAGAAGTAACCGCACCGCTCATAATTGAGACGTTGCGGAAAAAGGGTTACACGGTGACCAAACTTTCGCTTACTGAACCGACACTAAACGAGGTTTACTTAGAGCATACTGGAAGAGCCATGCGAGACGTAGAGGAATCTAAGGAAGCCTTCATTTCGCAGAGAATAACCCTTAGGAGGGCTAGAGGCGGATGAGCAACGCAAACGAGTATAAACCAAGCCTAATCCGCGGTTTGTGGGCCTTAACATTTAGAGAACTCAAAAAATGGTTAAAAGACCCCGTGATGGTTCTAATGCTTGTACTTCAACCATTAATATGGATGGGTCTTTTGGGCAAATCAATGAACATAGGCGCACTGTTCTCAGCCAACAACATAAACTTGCCCCAACAAATACCTATTCCAGGTAGCGCCATTATTTCCCCGTCTGGGCTTCCAGGCGTAATTCTTAATGGCACAATGCTTTCGCAGATGTTCGCCAACATGGGTACAAGCATTATGCAGGGCACTTTCGGAGTTGCAGACTACTTTAGCTACATGGCCGTAGGCATGGTTTCAATGATTATGATGACGACAACAATGTTCAGCGGCATGTCAATAGTTTGGGATAGGCGTTTAGGTTTTCTGGACAAAGTGTTAAGCACTCCAGTGCCGCGTGGAGCAATAATATTTTCAAAAGTTCTTAATGCAACTTTGAGAGCAATATTCCAGGCGACAATAATTTTGGCGTTGGCATACATTTTGGGGTTACAGTTAAGCTCAACCTTTACGTTACTTAACTTGCTAGGCATATATGCTGCAATATTCTTGCTTGGCGTAGGGCTTTCATCTGTTTTTATTGCGTTCTCATTACGGTCAACAAGAATGGAGAGGCCGATGCAAATCATAAGCCTAATCATGATGCCTCTTATGTTTGCAAGCAACACTTTCTTCCCAATCTCTCTGATGCCTGACTGGATGCAAGCAATAGCGCGGGTTAATCCGCTCTCCTACGTGACAGATGCTGTTAGGCAGCTTACAATATTGCCATTAGACGTTTCAGCGTTAATAATTGACTTTGCATACCTCAGCATATTCGCAGCAGTCTTGGCGGTAATCGGCATAGTGCTCTCGTGGAGATACCTAACAAAATAAAATGGAAACGTGAAAGGACATGGCAATTGTTGTTGAGGCTGTAAACCTAAAAAAGACTTACATGCTGGGCAAGGTTCCAGTAGAAGCCCTCAGAGGCGTAAACCTAAAAGTGGAAGAAGGCGATTTCATCGCGATATTAGGGCCTTCTGGAAGCGGAAAATCCACGCTGCTGAATCTGCTCGGCGCATTAGACAAACCAACCGACGGAACAGTGCTGATAGACGGGGTTGACATTTCAAAACTCGGCGAGGATCAGCTTGCAGACTTAAGGCGTAAAGTCGGTTTTGTCTTTCAATTCTTTAACCTTATTCCAAGATTTACTGCCAGAGAAAACGTTGAATTGCCAATGGCTATAGCCGGCGTGGGTGCGGGTGAAAGACGGAAACGTGCAGAAGAACTTCTGGAAACTGTAGGCCTAAAAGAACGGATGAATCATAAGCCGACAGAATTAAGCGGTGGCGAACAGCAACGCGTGGCAATCGCCAGAGCCTTAGCCAACAATCCCAGTTTTCTGTTGATGGATGAGCCGACTGGAAACATCGACTCCAAAAACGCTTACGAGATAATGCAGTTGATAAAGAGGCTGAACCGCGATAAAGGCGTGACAGCGATAATGGTTACCCATGACCAGCGCCTAGCCAACGAAGCCCAGCGGATAGTGCAAATGCTTGACGGTGTAATAGCAAAGGAGACGGTGAACAACAAATGAAGCCTAAAGACGTATTTTCTTACGCTTTCAGCGCGATAAAGCTGCGGAAGCTCCGCGCAGGTCTAACCACGTTAGGCGTTGTTATTGGCATAGCCGCCATCGTGGCTTTGCTGTCGATAACTCAAGGCTTGCAGGTGGCGATATCTTCGCAGCTTCAGAGAGGATTCGCTACGGACACGCTTATTGTTTCGGCAGGCGGAGGACTAGGCGGTGGTGCAAGCTCTGATTTTCGTTTACGCGTTGACTACGTTCAAACAGTTTTTGATGCTGGGCAAGATAATGTCACGGCGGCGTTAGCCATAATCCAGAAAGTCGGCTACATAAAATCCGGCGAACAGACACGCCGAGTCACGATAGTTGGCGTCGACTTAGCCGTATACAAGGAAATATACAGTAGCACATTCCTAAATGAAACAGGAGAAATCTCGTCGAATCCTGAAAACGACACAGTTGTTGTCGGAAAAAGAGTAAGCGACCCATGGAGCAACGGCACGCTTTTCTGCAGCGTCGGCGATAATGTGGAAATCATTTGGACAAACGCAACAACGTTTCCACTGACAAATGTAACTTATACTGGCAAAATCGCGGCTGTTCTTCAAGAAGTAGGCGGCTTCAGCATCGGCGGACCGTCAGACACAAGCATATACATTCCAATAGCGCAGGCTCAAAGCTTCTTTGGAACAGACGAGTGTGAAACAATAATTGTGAAGCTGAAAGACGATGATAAGGCTACAATTGACAGCACCGCAAAAGCCATAAGAAACGCCTTCGGCAACCAAGTGTCAGTAACCTCCTCGACCGCCGTTCTCAACACATTATCAAGCGTGTTCTCCACGATAGAACTTTTCTTGGCTGGAATCGCCGCTATTTCGCTTCTCGTAGCTGGAATAGGCATAATGAACATAATGATAGTCTCCTTGATGGAGCGAACAAGAGAAATAGGCATACTGAAAGCTTTAGGAATGAAAAACAGAACCGTTCTCTTAATCTTTCTAAGCGAAGCCACCATAATAGGCATTTTAGGCGCGGCAATAGGCGTCGGAGCAGGCTGGAGTCTAGCACAGATAGTTGCAACTTTGCTAAGCGCTGAAGGCGGAATAGGCGGAAACATAAGCCAAGGCGGCCAAGCAGCATTCGCCAGCGGAATGAAGCTAACGCCAATTTTGACGCCGACGGTTTTTTTGGGCGCAATCGCCTTCGGCATCATAGTAAGTGTTGTCTTCGCGCTTTATCCAGCTTGGCGTGCTTCAAAACTTAGGCCAGTGGAAGCTTTAAGATATGAATAGCAAACTGGGCGATTAATCAGAAAATTATTTAGCATGCGATTAGAACTTTAACGCGCTTGCGAGGAGTTATGTTTTGGCGGCTGACATTAAAAGAAGCATCGGCATGCCACTAGGCGAGTTAGCAACTCCACGGAAGAGACCAGTCATAACGCTTGTAATAATAGCGGTTAACATTGCGGTTTATGCTGTTACCACTTATGGAAATTTTTTCCTAGAAGTCGCTGATTACTGGGTTGTAGCCGGCGGTTTTATTCCATCGCTGATTGCCACGCCGTCGCAGTGGTACCGCATTTTTTCTTCCATGTTTTTGCATGCAGATTTTTTCCATATTCTCTTTAACATGTATTTTCTTTACATTTTCGGCAAAGCTGTGGAAGAAGCCCTAGGCGGGTTGCGTTTCCTAATTTTATACACAGTCTCAGGCGTTGCTGCATCCGTTTTCCACACAGCCTTCAGTTTCCTAGGCGGCGCCACATACTACGCTGTTCCAGCCATAGGCGCTTCCGGAGCCATCAGCGGCGTCCTAGGCGCTTACCTTATACTTTTCCCTGGAACATCGCTTTTCATGGGTTTTTGGCTTTTGCCATTCTTTTTCTTTCGCCTAAAGGCCTCTTACTACTTAATCTTCTGGTTTGCAACTCAGCTAATCTACGGTTTTGCTACAGCTTCTGGAAGTACCGCTGTTTTTGCTCACGCGGGAGGTTTTGTCGCTGGTATAGCACTGCTTATTATTGTCGTCAACAGAGAGCGAATACGCCAGTTTCGAATGGCGCGTCAAGTAGGCTTTTTTCTATATCCAACTTTTGTGTCTGTGAAGACTGGAGGTTTAAGCCGCACCACAAAGACGGTTGTCGCAGTGCTTTTGGCTTCGCTTCTCGCGGGCGCCGTTTACGCTTCGATAGGACTGCCTAATCAAGGCGAAGTTAAATCAACAACAATTAAATACGCTTTAGATGGTAAGTCTTATGTGGATTATGTTGGAATTCAGCTTTCCGAGGATGTTGAATCACAAATTTCCAGCGTGTCTTTAGACGAAACAAGAATTCTGCTAAGTAGACTGCAGGCTTTTGTGCTCTTATATAACGCTTCTAGAGTTGACGGAACAGTTCATTTAGAAAACGTGAGCCGTGAAGTGCCAATAATAGTGAAGATTGTAACGCCGCCTCTTGTTGTTTATGTAGACACTACGGTGAACAGTTTTTATGGTAAATATGACTCTGAAGGCTTCTTGGAGTTCGGTGAAGGAAGCCTAACAACACGAATGCTACAGTTTGGGATAATCGGTGGAAAGTTATATTACGCGCAAAGTGACCCTGTCACTTACAACTTTGAAATTGTCTCACAAACAGTTAACCTAAACGTCATAACACAGTGTACTGGCGTGCCGTCAATTTTTGCTACTGTAGTGGCGCTTGCAGTAACTGTGAAAAAGGATAAGGATTTAGCGTTAATCGGCGAAGAAACTGAAACATTGAGGCATCCTTTCAATCCGTTTCCATAGGAAAGTTTAAGCTTCAGCCTAGCGTAGTGCATAGAGGGTTTTGGTTTGGTTAAACGGTTTTACCCAAGCCAACCAGTTGTCGGCGTAGGCGCAGTGATACTCTGTAATGGAAAAATACTGCTGGAAAAAAGAAAGGGCGAGCCTGGAAAGGGAAAATGGAGTGTCCCAGGCGGTTTGGTGGAGCTTGGCGAAAGCGTTGAAAACGCTGTGATGCGTGAAGTTAAAGAGGAAACAGGGCTTGAAGTTGACAGCCCAAAACTTATTGACGTAGTCGACAACATTATCCGCGACGAGAACGGCGAAGTCAAGTATCACTTTGTCATACTCGACTATTTCGTGAAGCTTAAGGGTGGAGAACTTGAGGCAGCAGACGACGCTGAAGAACTGGAATGGGTAGCCTTGGACGACGTTGAAAAATACGATTTAACAAAAACTTTCAGGGCTTTTATCCAAAGAAACCGCGAAAAACTTGAAGAGTTTAATTCATGTAAAGAATAGGCGGGTTTCTCCCATTGTTTTGACGTCCATGGCTCTAACCTTGACGACTATTGGAAAGTCTCTGACAACTTTGCCAAGCGCTAGGCAGTAGTGCGGCGGCAAGTCGCGGGCTATTGATTTGACTGTTTCAGCGTCGACGCGGGCGGCGCGTGAAACGACTTCCAAATCATGTTCGTTTGTGAAGTTGAAGAGAAATATGTTGTCTGCTTGGCGGTAAATATTCTCGCGTATGGTGTCAGGCTGGTTTGTTATGAAAGTTGTGAATATGCCAAAATGACGCATCCGCGTTACTATGTCATCCCAATAAGTTTCCCGCAGATAAAGGTGGGCTTCTTCAGCGAATAGGAAAACTGCCTTTAGTCTCCAGCCAGTTAAGAGTTCGACAAGCTTGCCTAAAACGTATTCTACGACTATCTGACGGTCTATTGAGGATGTGTTCCGTAGGTTTATGATTATGGCACCGCCTTCCTCTCTGGCTTTGAAGAGGTATTCTTCGAGCAGCGTGGCTTCTGCCGCGTTATCTGTGAAGAAGCCTGAATTTATCATGGCATAGTAGCGGCTGAAAAGCGCGTCGCGCACGTTTTGGTTGCAGTTCCAGTTGCGTATAGCCTCGCCCAGCTCATGCAATGTCAAGTTGCCTTTTTCTTTTAGGAACTGCCATATGCGGCGGAACTCGCGGGCTGACGTGCCTGGCAAGTGTAGTGCGTGGATTAGTATGTTTAGCAACACGTTTAGGTGGAGCTGTTTTAAGGCGGCTTTGAAGTTCTGCGAAGGCGTTAGCACGTGGATTTTGTCGTAATAGGCGTTTCTTTTGCCATCTGAAGTCATCCCCAAGCCTGCGTATTCTCCGTTTAGGTCAAAGACGACTACGGTGGCTTTGTATTGGAGCAGGCTTGTTATTAGAAGTTTTGAGAGGTGTGATTTGCCTGTTTCCTTTTTTCCAGTTACGATGTTGAGTCTTCCATCCAGCGACGAAGCGTCAATTGTTAAGAGCGACGACTCTTTTGTTCCACCCAAGATTATGGGGAGGTTTCCGTTGATTTTTGCGAGCTTAAGAAGCATGGAGATTGGCAGTTTCCTTATTGACGATTGTGAGCGCGATGGCAGCCATGAGCTGGTTGGGTTTAGGTTTTCGCCTTCCACTGTTGCGCGGATTTTGCAGATTAGAAGCCTTGCGTCTTGGATGTAGGTTATGTGTGGCGCTATCTCGAGCGGGTCGATGTCTTCTCCTTGGATGAGCTCCCCTCCGTCTGGTAGGCTGCGCAGTAGCTCCTCTAAAACGCCGGGGATGTTCGCGAATTGGATGTCTATTATTTGGACGATTAGGGCTTTTTCAGCTTCCGCGTCTTCGATTAGTAGGTAGTCACCTTTTTCGGCAGTTTCGTTTGGGAAGCTTAAAATCTGAACTATATTGCCTTCTTTTTTATACAGCTTCATTGTGGTTTTCTCCTTTTCCGAATGGTCCAAACAGTAGTCGGTGCATGTCTGGCCTGTTGACTATTTTCAAGCCGTATTTTTGTTGGATGAAGTGTTGCATGGCTATGACTTCGTTGGCTGTGAATGTGCAGAGTATATGTGCTAAGCGTAGGGTTTCTGGGTAGCCCTGTGTTATTAGGTCGTTTCCCAACAGTTTTTCGACGGCTTCTATTTGTTGTTTCGGCGGCACTTCTCTGTCTATGTCCAGTCTGAACGCGTAGTTGTTGCCGTTTGCGAGTTTGGCCACGTAAACGTTGCCCAACAGTGTCAGCGGCGGTTTCGGCTTGATGCTTGCCACTTCTATGAGGCATGGGGGTTTCTGATTTGGGAAAGCGTCTGTTAGCAGGTAACCGTTGAATCTTAGTGTTGTCATTTTTGTGAAAGCCAGAACGGTGTTTCCCATTTTTCTCGCCGTGTCCAAAATTCCTTTTAGTTGGTGTGTCGGCGTGTCGGGTGTTCCCGCTGTTAGTGAACCGTCGAAGAGGATTATTCCGTTGGTTACTGTTTTTGCGAGTGATGCTTGGAGCCATTTTTCTAGTATGTTTGCCATGCGTGTTGGCATCTGGATGAATCCCGGTGTGGATGCTTGAAGGTTTTGTTCTGGAAAATGTGCGTGCAGAAGCGTGTTGTAAACGTTTTTTAGGTTTTCTTCGGTTATGTGGAATATGAATGGTCCGACGCGGAGATACGCGTAGTTTTTTGCTTTTTTCCAAACGCTTGTTCCGCGTATGGCGATTATTATGCCTTTGTTTGTTTCGCCGAGTTTTATGCTTGAGGTGTCTACTGCGGCGATTGTTGTTGTTTGTGTTTTCGGGTTTAATGGTATTGCTCGTGTGTATGTTTGGCTGCTGGGTTGTAAGGCGTGTAGGGTTTCTGCGTTTGCGTGTTGTTGAATTGTTTGTTGATTTAGTTGAAATGAGCAGTTTTGTGCGTGTTTTAGTGAGTGTATGCTTAGTTCTATGAAGCGTTGTGGTAATGTTGTGTCCATGGTTGGTTGTGGAAAATTATATTTTGGTGTTGTTGTTATAGTGTATTGTTCAATCAAGTGATTCACCAATAGGCAATTGTTTAGGGAAGATGTATTTAAGTGTTGTGCATGAGCAAGATGCGCAATTCAATATTCAATAAGGTGAAAAATTGACAGAACCGCCTCAAAAACCGCCAATCCACGTGAAAATGCGAGTAGGCGAAATAGAATTCGAAATCCAATGCCAAGAAGACCAACTACAAACAGCCGTAGACCGCATCCTATCAACAATAACCCAAAAACTAAAAGAAGTATCCGCAGTCACCGCAACCGCGGAAAAAACGGCGCCGCCACGCGCAGAAACATGCAAAGGCGTAATCCAAAAACTATGGGAAGAAGGCTGGTTCACAGAGGCTAAAGGCTTAAGCGAAGTCCACAGCGAAATGGCGAGGAGAGGCTTTCACTACGACCGCACAGCAGTAGCCCACGCCCTAATAGACCTAGTAAAAGACGGCATACTAACACGCGAAGGCAAACCCCGCAGATACCAATACGCACAAAAAAGACCACCACCATAAACCAGACGTTAAAGCTGTAACCGTAAGAACTGTTGAGCTTATGGTTTTGTTTGCAAAGTCTTAAATGGTTTTGGTTAGAATAAACGCGTTGTTAAGGTGGAATCGCGTTGGCTGTTAAACTGCTTAAAGAAGTTGAAGCAGAAGTTACCAGCATCCTAAGCGACCTGATACGCTTTGACACCACAAACCCGCCGGGAAACGAAACTCCAGCCGCAAAATACTTGGCTGAACTCCTAGAAAAGGAAGGCTTCGAATGTGATGTTCTTGAATCTGCGCCTAGAAGAGGAAACGTTATAACGCGACTAAAGGGAACAGGCGAAAAACCAAACTTACTGCTGCTTTCACATTTAGATGTCGTGGCGGCAAACCCGAAAGAATGGAGCGTACATCCTTTTTCAGGCTTGGTTAAAGACGGTTTCGTTTGGGGAAGAGGCGCGCTTGACATGAAGTCAATGACAGCCATGGAAGTCATGGTCATGCTTCTGCTCAAACGCAACAACGTTAAACTCAAAGGCGACGTAATACTCGCGGCAACGGCTGACGAAGAAAAAGGCGGAGAAGCAGGCGCAGGCTGGCTAGCCCAAACATATCCACAAAAAGTAAACGCTGATTATGTAATAAACGAAGGCGGCGGACAGGCAATCCCCGTAAACGACAAAAACATCTTCACAATCCAAACCGCCGAAAAAGGCATAGTGTGGTTTAAAGTTAAAGCAAAAGGCAGACCGGGACACGGTTCAGTGCCAGGCGCCGCAGACAACGCCATACTACGCATGAACAAGATTATTGAAAAACTGGGCAATCACCGTGCAAAAATCACCATAGTGCCAACCGTGGAACAATACCTAAAAGTTATAGCTGAAGAAAACAGAGCTGCAAAAGAAATACTGCAATTCCTGCTGCAGAACCCAGACCAAGCAGACCAAATTCTAGACAAGCTGGCGCAATATGACAAAGCAATGGCGGAACAAACCCGCGCAATGATGCGAACAACCATAACGCCGACAATAATACACGGTGGCGTAAAAGAAAACATTATCCCATCCGAATGCGAAACCGTGTTTGACTGCAGAATCCTCCCAGGACAAAACACGAAACAAACACTGAACGAAATAAAGGAACTCGTTAAAGACGTGGGCTTGGAAAAACTAGAATTCGAAATAATACAAGCCAACGAGCCCTCTGAATCACCGCTAAACACGCCGCTGTATGGGCTTATGGTGGAAACCCTGAAAGAGTTCCAGCCAAACTGCTCCGTGGCGCCGATACTACTAACAGGCGGAACAGACTCGCGGTTCTTCAGAAAACTCGGCGCCGCATGTTACGGCTTCCAACCAGCACTTTCAGACCTGCCATACGGCGAAATCCTGAAAATGGTCCACGGCATAGACGAACGCATATCAATACAAAACCTAGTCTTCGGAACAAGCGTCTTATACAACGTCGTAGAAAAATTCATGACCTAAACAGGACATAATTTAAAATTTCACCAAAGATCGCTCATAATCCAAAACCACGTACCTCTGTCCCTTCCTAACCACAGTGTGTCCTTCCTTCTCCAAAAGCTTCTTTTGTCCTTCAACTCCGCCGGGATACTTCTCATTCAGAAAACCGCCGGTCTTCAACGTTCGCCAGTAAGGCGTAATGTTTCCTTCACCTTTCTGCCTCCGCTCTTCAGAAGCATGCGAGGCAACCCAAGCGAATATTCCCACAGTAATCGGGCAACATATAGTCGCATCGTGTTTTCTGGCTAATGCCTTCCGAATCTCGTTTAATGTTGCAAGTTTGCCCGTCGGCACCTTTCGCATTAACTCGTCAACCTCCATAGGCGCTGGAATAACCACTGTGCCCTCGCCCCACCGCCTACTCATCTTTCCAGTAATTTTCTGCACTTTGGGTAAACCCTTATCGCTAGTCAGTTTTTCAGACCAAGATTTCCTTTTCGCCATAGCCATCACAAACCCAAACAGTAATTAGGCAACCAATAAATATATGTCCTCTAACGGTTTCTAATACGCCATTAAGGAGGCTTGAACTTGCCAGCAATAGAAGTTGGAAGAATCTGCGTTAAAATATGCGGAAGAGAAGCTGGACACAAATGCGTAATAGTCGACATAATCGACAAAAGCTTCGTGCTAGTAACCGGACCAAAAACAGTCACTGGCGTCAGAAGACGAAGAACAAACATAAACCATCTGGAGCCACTCGCCGAAAAAATCGAAATAAAAAGAGGAGCATCAGACGAGGAGGTCGCCGAAGCATTAAAAGCTAAAGGCTTACTTGAAAACATGGCCAAGCCAGTAAAACCAACACCCGAATAAGCCTCAAACATAAACAACAACAAACCATTATTAGCCCCCTTCAACGATTTTATCTCCATATGAGGTGCAAAAACAGAAATGCCTAGAAGTGTTACTCCATGGGAAGTTAAACGCAAACTAATAATCAAAGCTGAAGATGAAACCAATCCACGCTATGGCTGCAAACCAGAAGAACGCACAGCAAACGACTACATAAAATTCGGCGTCATAAACCTAGACAAGCCAGCTGGGCCGACAAGCCACGAAGTAGCCGCATGGGTTAAACGCATACTGAAAATCAGAAACATCGGCCACGGCGGGACTCTAGAGGCTTAAAAGCCAGAGAAATCCCAACGTGACCGGCGTTCTGCCAGTAACCCTAGAAGAATCTAGAAAAATCGTTCAAGCACTGCTCCTAAGCGGAAAAGAATACATTTGCGTCATGAAACTCCACGGCGAAGTACCGATAGAACGAGTAAAAGCGGTCCTAACAGAGTTCGAAGACACCATTTACCAGCGGCCGCCATTAAGAGCTTCAGTCAAAAGGCAGCTGCGAACACGAAAAATCTACTACATAGATCTTCTAGAAATTGAAGGCCGAAATGTGCTTTTCAAGGTTGGATGCGAAGGCGGTACTTACATTCGTAAATTATGCTATGACATAGGCGAAGCCCTAGGCTGTGGAGCACACATGCAAGAACTCCGTAGAACAAGAGCCGGCCCATTCATTGAAGAAGAAGGCATCGTAACATTGCATGATGTGGCTTACTGGTTCATGGAATGGCAAAAAAACAGAGACGACACAATATTGAAAAAGTTCATTCAGCCAATGGAAAACGCGCTGGCGCTTGTCCCAAAAATTTACATCCGCGACTCTGCCGTGGACGCCATTTGCCACGGCGCAAACCTAACCGCCCCCGGAGTTTTATCTATCGAAACCGAAATAGCCAACGGTTCAACAGTGGCTATCTTTACGCTAAAAGGCGAAGCAGTTGCGCTGGCAACGGCTGAAGCCTCAACAGAGGAAATCCTCAGCATGGAACACGGTGTCGTAGCCAAAACTAGACGGGTTCTAATGCCGCGAGGCACGTATCCAAAATGCTGGAAAAGCGGCGAAATATAAAAATGACAAAAAAAGATGAACATTATTTTGCCCCACATCCAAAATCAAAACCGAAATTCGGAATAATCCAAACATGCCTACGTGGAAAAACTTTCAAGTTTTTAACAGCGTCTGGCGTGTTCTCAAAAAAGCGTGTAGACCCTGGCACAAAACTTCTCATAGAAAACATGGTTTTGCCTGAAAATGGCTACGTTTTAGATATTGGATGCGGTTACGGTGCAATCGGAATCGCCGCCGCAGTCTTTAACCCAAAACTACACGTGCTAATGGTGGATGTGAACGAACGCGCCGTCAAACTGGCTAAAAGAAACGTTGAACTAAATCGTGTTTGCAACGCGGAAGTTAAACGCGGCCACCTATATGAACCCGTTGAAGATTACACATTTAACTGCATCCTTTCAAACCCGCCGGTAAGCGCTGGACTCGCCACAGTTAAGGCTATAATTGTTGAAGCTCCAAAACACATGGCAGACAAAGCAACACTCCAAATGGTGTTAAAATCCAAAATAGGCGGTAAAAGACTCCAACTCATTTTTGAAGAAGCTTTCGGAAACTGCATCGTGCTCGCACGTGAAAGCGGCTATCGCATACTAATGTCAAAGAAAGAAAAGCCAAATTAAAAAATGAGAGTTTTAAATTTCGATTTTATTTTTAAGCGCAGCGGTGTTCTTATCGTAATTTAGCCAGTTTCTTTCTGCTTCTCCAAGTATCTCTTTTTGAGTTCTTTCGCAAACATCTCAACTATCTCGTCTAGGGCTTTCTTGAATTCCTCTGCACCGTACATCACTAGAAACTTTTTTTCATCCGCAAACGCCTTTATCTCCTGAAGGAAAGGGTCATCCTTTAGACACGGCGCATACTTGGGCAAGTCTGCAATTTTGCTCAGTGCGTCAAGCAGTCTAAAAGGTCCGTAGAGCGGCGGCTCATCAATGCAATTTCGAGCACTTGTAGCCAAAAAAACCGCTATCTCAAAAAGATAATCGTTTCCATCAGACTTGTTGCTCATTTTCAACCCTCCAATCCGGGAAACTTTTCGCCATACTTGTTCAAGTGAACTATTTCATTCATCGGAATTCTAGGTGGCGGTCTAGACGTTTGATTTGGATGTCCCACTATCACTAGAAGTTCAGGCTCTATGCCTTCTGGAATTGCAAGCACTTCTTTTATTGCGGTGTGTGAGAAAGATTTCACAACGCATGTTCCCAAGCCAAGCGCGTATGCGGCTAAAAGCATGTTCTGCACAGCCATCGCACAGTCTGCTACTGTAAGGTAGTCGCGTCCCAAGGCACCTCCAACCTTGTAGGCTCTCTCTTTGTTTGAACAGACAAGTATTGCAAGCGGTGCTTCACCGAAATATCCAGGCGATATTTTACGTATCACATCAAGCACTTTTGGGTCGTCGATAACTATGAAAAGCCATGGTTGAATGTTTCCTCCAGAAGGCGCCCAGCGGGCGGCATCCAACAATTTTTTCACAATTTCCCTATCAACTGGCTCTGTTTTGTATTTTCTAACGCTTCTTCGACCCTTTATAGCTTCAAACACGTCCATATTCTCAACCAACCAAAGTTTGACATTTTTCTACATGTAATCGTAAAAAAGCTTTTTCATAAGCTTTATAAGTATATTTTCGCGAATACACATGCTCTGGAGAGATGAAAATGCCACAATATTATGAGTACGAGTTGGCTAAAGCGGCGCACAAACTTGCTTCAGAAATGTTCAAACTGAAACCAGGCGAAACGTTTGTCATAACTGCTGACACAGAGTCAGACCCGCGTGTTGTCGAAGCAACTGCAGGAGCAGCATTCGCTGTTGGCGCAAAACCGATGGTGATATGGACGGCTTCACCTTTAGGCGTTGGAAAAGCCGCAGATCCGATGCTTCCAGTCGAAGCCCTGACAGCAGCATTAAACAACGCGGATGCATGGGTTGAATTCAACAACGAGTGGCTTCTCTACTCAACACCTTATGAAAGAGTAATGAAAGAAAACAAGAAAATCCGCCACATGTGCTTGGTCGGCATGAACGTTGACATGATGGTGAGAGTAATCGCAAGAGTTGACCTTCCAACCCTCGGGAAGTTCCAAGACAAACTCGTAGAAATGACCAAAGCGGCAAAACACATTAAAATGACGACACCAGCCGGCGGCAATGTTGAATTCGACAACGACCCCAAGAGGCCGGTAATCTGCGAAGTAGGCTACGCGGACACACCTGGCTCCCATATGCTTGGTGGACAAATAGGCTGGTCTCCAATATTTAAGTCCATAAACGGCACGATAGTTTTCGACGGCTCCGTTGTTCCACCAGTAGGTCTCCTAAAGAATCCGATAAAACTTCACGTAAAAGAAGGAGTAATCCAAAAAATAGAAGGCGGAGAAGAAGCAATAACGTTTGAAGCGTGGCTGAAAAGCTTTAAAGACCCCTTAATGATGCGGATGGCGCATGTCTGCTACGGCGTAAACCCAGGCGCTAAACTGACAGGAAACATTGTTGAGGACGAGAGGGTCTGGGGCTGCACAGAATGGGGAATAGGCTACGTTGGCCAAATGTTAACAGGCGGCGAGCCAATCCCAGCGCCTTCACACACTGACGGCATATGCCTAAACACTTCAGTGTGGCTTGACGGCAAACAAGTCTTCGACAAAGGCAGAGTTGTGGAACCGGAACTCGCAAAACTCGCCAAAAAACTCGGAAAAGTGTAAGTTACCAAAAATGTGGTGAAATGGTATGATTGAGAAAAAGAAGCTTGTTGACGGCGTTGTCAACATGTTTAAAGTAAACATGGGACTAAAGAAAGGCGAAAAAATTGTAGTCGTCACAGACGTCCCAACAGCTGAAGAATGGAAAACCAAAGACAGTGAAAAACTCACGGAAGCCATAACCCGGTCGCTTCTGGCAAAAATGGTCAGCGAAATAGCGGCTGAAAAATTCCCAGATTCAAAAGTAGACTTCTTCGTTTATCCATCAGTCGGCAAACATGGAACGTATCCAGGAAAGGAAGTTGAAGAGAAAATGAAGTCTGCTGATGTCGCCATAGCCATAACCACATACTCGCTGACGCATACAGATGCACGAGTGAACGCTTGCAAAGTCGGAACTCGAGTTGCAAGCATGCCGATGTTCTTGGCTGAAATGTTTTATCCAGGTGGGCCGATGGCGGCTGACTATCGTGAAATAGACAAGGAAACAAAGAAAATCGCCGATTTGATGACGAAAGCTAACGAGGCGAAAATAACATCGCCGGGAGGCACAGATATAACCTTCAGTTTGAAAGGCAGAAACGGCATGGTTGACGCTGGAATCTTCACCGAGAAAGGCGCATGGGGTAACCTGCCATCAGGAGAAGCCTACTGCGCTCCAGTAGAGGGCACAGCTAACGGCAAACTTGTAGTTGAGCCGAACTGGTATCCGGACTTGAAAGAAAAAATGACTTTGGTGTTCAAAAACGGCTACGTTACAGAAATTACCGGCGGCGGAAAAGTAGGTGACGAATTCAGAAGCCTATTAGACTTCAGCAAGAAAACCGAGCCTTACATTTCACGACGAAACTTGGCAGAACTCGGAGTCGGCACAAACCCGAACGCAAAGCGTCCAGACAACGTTCTCGAGTCAGAAAAAATTAAGGGCACCGTGCACTTGGCAATAGGCGACAACTCCCATATGGGCGGAAAAGTCTCATCGGATCTTCACCAAGACTTCATAATTCCAAAACCAACAATGATATTTGACGGCAAAAAAGTAATGCAAGACGGCAAACTCCTCGTATAAACAAGTTTATCATTTCCCACTTCCTTTTTCTTGTGTTCAATAAGTGAATTTGAAAATTTTGATGCCGCCTCTTTCTATTACTTGTCAAGAAAGGTTTATTTGTCAGTTAAGTTTCACTCCTTTTTAAGGCGATGAAGCTCGCCTTTAACCGCCCTTGTTCTGCATGCGCAGGGGCTGATAGCTTCTACCAATAATTTAAAACAGTCAGGTGGGGCATAATGTTCGACGAAGTGGGGCGGTTAACCGTTGTAAGAAATAGTCAGCCTACCAAGTTTTGGGTTAAACGCGTTGTTGATTATGTTGTTAACCGACAAAATGAGGATGGCGGATACACTTTCTGCCAAGGCGCGGAGTCAAATGCACAAGACACATATTACGGCTTGGCAATTCTGGAATTGTTAGGTGTTCCTTTTCCAAATGTTGAAAATACTGTCAAGTGGCTGCGTAGCTTTGTTCCAGACAACCTTTACTCGCATTACTATGTAGCTAAAGCTTTGAAGTTGTGCGGTGAAGAGCCAAACAAGGAAAGCCTAAAAAGGTTTATTCTCTCTCATCAGACAGTTAAAGGTACGTTTGGAACAGTTGACGTTTACGCTGAGGTCACATCAGAATTTCTCTTAACATTTATGGTGACTGAACTCTTAAACATGGCAAAAATTGCTGTTAACCGCGAAAAAATTACGCGTTGGCTGCTTGGCTTCAAGAACCGCGACGGCGGCTTCGGAGCACACAAGCACTCAAATTTAAATTCAACCTACTACGCTGTGGCTTCGCTTTTCAATTTAGACTATCCAGTGAAATCGCTTACGGAAACTGTCATATACGTCAGAGCTTGCGAAAAGCCCTATGGAGGCTTCACAGTTACACCAAAAAGCTCCACACCATACATGGAGCACACCTACTATGGAACATCAACGCTCAACTTGCTTGGCGAAAGCATAAGATATCCAAAACAGACAGCCGAACTTATCCTCAAATGTCAAAACGCAAACGGCGGATTCGCAAGATCAGACCTTGGGATATCCACGTTCGAAGACACCTTCTACGCCGTAAGCATACTGCAAACAATCAGCAAACAATGGTGAATTTACATGGGCACAGATACAGCCTACTTCCGCATTGAACGATTGATTAAAAGCGGTGCAGAATGTTTCATTTGCGCGCTAGAGGATGAAATTGAGAGAAAATACTTCGACGTATATCTTTCTGAACTTGTAATGGATTCTAGAGCAAGAGAAAAAATTGTTGAAAGCAGAGGATTCTGCAACCATCACTTCTATAAAATGTTGACAATTGCCGCAAAACCAGAAAGCGCTGATGGTCACGGAGTAGCCTTAATAGCCAAAGGCATTATCGAAGAACTCATTCAAGATTTGCAAAGATATACGAAAAATTTTAAAGTCTTCCACCAAACAACGAGCTGTCCAGCATGCGCTCATCTAGCAAGCTTTATGGAAATCTACAACAGAAAAATTTTAGAACTCCTCTCTTCACGCAACGCAGAGTTTTTAAAATTATTTATAAATTCTAAAGGTCTTTGCTTTCCACATTTTGTTGAGCGAGCTAATTAAAGCTATGGAAAAGTCGATGCATGATCAAAGTCAAGGCATTGTTCAAATTATAATTGAGGTTGAAGAAAAAAATTTCCGACAACTAAACTTGACGCTGTCTGATTATATAAAGAAACAAAGCTATGAATATTCAGATATTGACCGAAAATCGATGGAAGCTGTGCCTTTAAGAAGTGTCCAAAAAATAACTGGCAGACGAGGAATGAAGCCAAATAATGTTTTAATGGGTGTGAGCGAAAATGTTCAGCCGAATAATCCTTGGTAAGAAAGGTGATCCCGCATTTTTGGAAGTGTTTCTCGAAAAGCCAACATATGAAAAATTAAAAGATTATGCCGTGAAGAACAATCTCAGTGAAAACGACGCAATTGTAACGATTCTAAAACGCGGGATGGCTGACTACTGGATTCATGAATTTAAACAGATGAAAATTAGCTATTTTCACATAAAGAAGCTATTTGAAGAGTTTAAAAAGGATAATGAGCTTTTTGTCGGTCTTGAAAATGAAAACAATCAATTGAAAAGCATTTTAGAGAGAAAAGCGCGGGGGTCTGAAGATGAAGGTTAAGCAACCATTTTTGCATGATAAAAATTCTCCAAAACGCCGAAACGACCTTATAGGAGCTTTAGAAACCATTGAAAGCCGCGAAAAAGTTCAGATAAAAATAGTTATTTCCTACGACACTGCTGAAACACTGAGGAATTTTCTGAAAGAGAAAGGGTTACTGGAAGGTCAAGGCATACCAATGCTTATCCAGTATGGTTTGTCAAGCGAATGTGAAGAAGAACTGGATAAATTAAAGAGTGAAATGAAGTCGAAGACTGCTCAAAAACTGTGGGGGAGAATACGCCGTTATAAAGTTTAAGACGTACGAGTATCTAATGGAAAATAAGGTCATGGTTTTGAAACTGTCCAGTATGCTGAACGAGAATAGGCGTTTAAAAAGAAGACTTAAAACGGAAGGCTTACAGGGGCTCATTCCCAAAAGTGAGTGGGACCATTGGAATGAGTCAGTTATAGACGGCTACTACAAAAAATACGTCTTCAGCAACAGACTCTAGTCCTCACATGCGCACAATAATTGAATTTCGCAACTTTAGATTGTTCAGTGGAGCCTCGGGCGGGCTTTGATCCCGCGACCTACGGCTTACAAGGCCGTTGCTCTACCAGGCTGAGCTACCGAGGCACTTTCGTTGCCCGTGCGCTTGTCATAGGCATATTGAAAACAAAAATAAAAACGTTAACTGCGCGACATGAGACATTAATTAAAAACCTTTATTACAAGCGACGTAACCCTTATATGGGCGAAAGCCGCTTCAGAAATATTTTGGCTACATGTTACATTAAGCCATAAACCAGATGCAACTCCCATCAACCGATGTGGGGTGAAGAGGCTAATGAGCCGTAAAGCTCATGATGAAGCCATGCATAGGCAACATCCACGCCAAAAAGGATTCACAGCAACGCTAAACAGACACCGCCAAAGGCCCGACATGCCACGCCGTCTGGAGGATGGCTCGGCTTGAGCGCTGACGAAGGGCGCGGCCAGCCGCGAAAGAGCCCAGGGTAAGCGTATGCAGCTTTGGAACCTGGGATTCCTGAATGGGACCTCCCACCGCGGTTCTTCGGAACCGTGGTGCTCCCGGCAGGGAGCGGGAACCCCCTGAACGGAAGCATCTTAGTAAGGGGAGGAAAAGAAACCAAACGGGATTCCCTTAGTAGCAGCGAGCGAAAGGGGAAGAGTCCAAACCGAATCTCACGGGGATAACCCGTGGGAAATGTAGGGTTATGGGCCCGGCTCCTCCTCGTCGGCGAAGCTGAAGTGGCCTGAAAAGGCCCGCCAAAGAGGGTGAAAGCCCCGTAAGTGTAAGCCGGAAGGAGCTGTGCCGGAGTCCCAGAGTACCGTACCCTGGTTTGGGTGCGGAAAGCTGGGAGTCACCAACTTCCAAGACTAAATACGTCTCAAGACCGATAGCGCACTAGTACGGTGACGGAAAGCTGAAAAGTACCCCGGGAGGGGGGTTAAAAGCGCCTGAAACCAGACGGTTACAGACGTGTGCAGCCCGGAAGGGCAGATCCCTCCTAAAGGAAACCGTCGTGAGGCGGAAGTACGAGGGAGGGGGACCAGGGTTGCACGTTCCGTCTAGAAACACGGGCCGGGGAGTTCACGGCTGTGGCGAGCTTAAGGGTTTAAAGCCCGAAGGCGCAGGGAAACCGACAGGCGCGCAGTTGGGCGCAAGCTCAGCGAGGCGCGGAGTCTGAAAGGGCTCGGAGTCACGGTCGTGAAGCTAGAAACCGGGCGATCTAGCCCTGGGCAGGGCGAAGCCAGGCGAAAGCCTGGTGGAGGCTCGAAAGGGTGCTGACGTGCAATTCGTTCCCCAGACCTGGGGCTAGGGGCTAAAGACCAATCTAGCCCGGTGATAGCTAGTTCCCTCCGAAGTGGGTCGCAGCCCAGTCCCGGGCGAGGCGGCCGGTGGGGTAGAGCACTGATTGGGAAGTAAGGGGTCGAAAGGCTCCGCTTCTCTTTCAAACTCCGAATCCATCGGCGCCGTAGACCCTGGGAGACGGGTTACGGGGGGTAAGCTTCCGGACCGAGAGGGGGACAACCCAGACCGAGGTTAAGGCCCCCAAGTGCTGGCCAAATGTCAAACCGAAAGGCGTCATAAGCCTCAGACAGCGGGGAGGTAGGCTTAGAAGCAGCCACCCTTCAAAGAAAGCGTAACAGCTCACCCGCCGAGGCTTATGGCCCTGAAAATGGACGGGGCTAAGCCAGCCGCCGATACCTCGGGACGCAGCTTTTGGCTGCGCCGGTAGGAGGGCGTCCTGGCTGGGCAGAAGCTGGACCGTGAGGCCCAGTGGACCGGTCAGGAGTGCAGATCCCGGCGGTAGTAACAGCAAAGAGGGGTGAGAATCCCCTCCGCCGAAGGGGCCAGGGTTCCCCGGCAACGATCGTCAGCCGGGGGTAAGTCGGTCCTAAGGCATGGCTTAACCGACCATGCCGAAAGGGAAGCCGGTTAAAATTCCGGCACCACGAAGGTACGATTGCGGCGACGCAAGCCCAGCGTCTGACGCTTCGGGGTAGGCTGAGCAAGGCTGTCGCCTTGTTTAACCGTATAAGCCTGGGGAGTGCCGTAATGGCGAGAACCAGGTGAAAGCGGGAATAGCTGCCCGTTTTAGGGCGGTTCAGCTGATTCCTGGAGCCAGTGAAAAGGGCGCTGGGAAGGATCCTTCGTGACCGTACCTAGAACCGACACAGGTGTCCCTAGGCGAGAAACCTAAGGCGTGTCGGGTGTACGCTAAAGCGAGGGAACTCGGCAAATTAGCCCCGTACCTTCGGTATAAGGGGTGCCTGCTGTTTTGGCTTCTAGCTGGAACAGCAGGTCGCAGTGGCAAGGGGGTCCCGACTGTTTAATAAAAACACAGGAAGCCGCAAGCCCGAAAGGGTGTGAACGGCTTCTGAATCCTGGCCAGTACAGGTACCTGAAACCCGGGTTCAACCGGGCTAAGGGCCTGCAAACGCCGGGAGTAACTCTGACTCTCTCAAGGTAGCCAAATGCCTTGTCGGGTAAGTTCCGACGTGCATGAATGGATCAACGAGGGCCCCGCTGTCCCCGCTTGGCACCCGGTGAATCCACGTAACGTGGACGAACAGTCCACGAACTCCCAGCGGGAAAAGAAGACCCCGTGGAGTTTTACTGCAGCCTGTCGCTGGAACATGGCTGCGGATGCAGAGCGTAGACGGGAGCCGTCGATCCCTGTTTCTCCGGGAACAGGGGGAGGCGAAAATGGAACACCGTCCTTCTGCAACCGTGTTTCTCACCGGCGCCTTGTGCGCTGGAACAACGGCAGGTGGGCAGTTCGGCTGGGGCGGCACGCCCTTGAAAAGATATCAAGGGCGCCCTAAGGTCGGCTCAGACGGGACAGAAACCCGTCGTAGAGTGCAAGGGCAAAAGCCGGCCTGACTGGATCCTCCACAGTGAGGGATCCAGGGGCGAAAGCCGGGCCTAGCGATCATCCATGTCCCCCTTGGTGGGGGCTGGATGTGTCAGAAAAATTACCCCGGGGATAACAGGCTCGTCGCGGGCGAGAGTCCCCATCGACCCCGCGGCTTGGTACCTCGATGTCGGCTCTTCCTATCCTGGCCCTGCATAAGGGGCCAAGGGTGAGGCTGCTCGCCTATTAAAAGGGAACGTGAGC
Source organism: Candidatus Bathyarchaeota archaeon (assembly GCA_018396675.1). Taxonomy (GTDB): domain Archaea; phylum Thermoproteota; class Bathyarchaeia; order Bathyarchaeales; family Bathycorpusculaceae; genus JAGTQX01. Next base: position 22,532 of record JAGTQX010000003.1, on the reverse strand, counting down.
TGGGTTTAGACCGTCGTGAGACAGGTCGGACTTTATCTGCTGGGAGTGCTGGCTGCCTGAGGGGAAAGGGTCCCTAGTACGAGAGGAACGGGACGCTGTGGCCTCTAGTTAACCGGTTGTCCGATAGGGCAAACGCCGGGCAGCCACGCCGTTGAGGATAAGGGCTGAAAGCATCTAAGCCCGAAGCCTCTCCCGAAAATAGGCAGCCATTCCCACTACAAGGCTGGGTTGGCAACAGCCCGAGCCTGTGGGACGAGGGCTCCCATAGAAGATGGGTTTGATGGAGCCGGGGTGTACGCTGGAAGGCTTCGGCCGACCAGCTCAGCCTGCGGCCCCCAACCGCCTAAGGTGTCGGGCATAAAGCGGTGTCTGGGCGATGTATGCTGTGAAAAACCTTTTCAGTTTGGATGTTGCCTACGCGTGGCTTTTCCGTTGCGTTATGGTTTTCTTGTGAAACGTTTAACTATATGCGTCTTCACGTTTTGGAATGACGCGTGGGATTTCAATGAGTCTTAATGTTCGCGTTTTCCACAGTGAGGATTTACCGGTTCTTGTTAGGTTGCTTAACGGAGAATTTAGCGGGTCATACGAGTTTATCCCTTATGATGTTGAAGTGTTTAGGCGGGAAATTGTGGAACGGAATTTTCGAGTTCTTGTAGCTGAAAAAGACGGAGAAGTCTTGGGTTGCGTCGTCTACAATAGGAACCCTAGAGGAGAGGAGATTCACTGGCTTGCGGCTTTAAGCGGCAACTTTCGGAAAGCTGTGGAAGAAGCTTTGGTTGATGCAGTTGAAAGAAACGCTGAAAGCGGCGAAGTTTTCACGAGTGTTGACGCAGACAGCCCAAAAATAGGCTTCTGGTCTTCACGTGGCTACAAAATCGAAGGCGGCTTGTACCATATGCTTGTGAAGCTTGACAGTGTTAAGCCTCTTCCAAAAGTTCCAGAAGGTGTTACTCTTCGAAGCTTAATGTGCGGCGAGGATAAAAAACTCGTAGAAACCGTTAATTCTGGCTATGGGTTTGAAAGACTGCGTGAAGACCATATTTCAAAGTGGAAAAGTGAGCATCCGCCGTTTGATGAAAGCTGGGTTCATGTGGCAGAAGCTGACGGCAAAATTGTTTCAGCAGTTGTTTCCAGACCAGACACCGAATACAATGTTTTCTTTAAAGCAAAACGAGGCTATCTTGGACCAGCCGTCACTTTGCCCGAATACAGAGGAAAAAACTTGGCTTCGGCTTTAACTTGTCGCGCAATGAATTTCCTCTACGAGAAGGGGATGGATTCCGTTTCACTCTACACGCTTGAACAGAACACGCCCTCTGTCACACTTTTAACAAAGTTAGGCTTTAAGGTTGCCCATCACTGGAAGTTTCTGCATAAGAAACTTTCATAAACTGTCGTGATACTCCTTCAACTGACAAAATCGTAAAGAATTGAAAATGGAAAATTTAATAATTGGGGTGGTATGTGAAACCATCATGGTCTTTTTTGAGGTATTTTTTCTGCTTCTAGCTCTTTCACGCGGGTTTCGATGAACTCTGCAACTTTTTCTTGGCTGTATCGTATCTCTTCTTGTTGTTTTCTCAACTGTTCCTTTATTGTTGTTAGAACTTTAGTCATGTCAAAAGGCTTCAATATGTAGGCGTCCGCGCCTCTGTTTACAGCTTCGATGGCGTTCTGAATCGTTGGGTAGCCTGTTATGATTATTTTCCTCATTCTAGGCGTTGTGTCCCTCACTTTTGTTAGAAGTTCTATGCCTTCCATGTCTGGCAGTCTCACGTCAATGAGAGCCAAGTTGTAAAAGTTTTTCCTTGTTTTTTCTATGGCTTCTTTGGCTGTTCCCGCCATGTCCACGTTGTAGCCTTCGTCTTGAAGTATCATCATCAAAACTTTTCTTATGTTTTCGTCGTCGTCAACAACGAGGATTCTGGCGTTTTCAACCATATTTTTTCACCTCCTTCTTCTTTCATTTCTGGATCAGTTGGAAGGGTCACCTTGAAGGTTGTTCCCTTTCCAACTGTGCTTTCCACGGTTATGGTGCCCCCGTGAGCTTCAACAAAACGTTTGCATATGGCTAATCCGAAACCCATTCCCTTCGCTTTCGTGGTGAACAAGGGTGTCCACAGTTTCTTGAGAGTTTCTTCATTCATGCCAACACCCGTGTCCGACACGGTAAACTGGATTTTGCCACCTCTTTTACTGCTTTTTATTGTCAACGTGCCGCCTTTCGGCATGGCGTCCACAGCATTTCTTATCAAGTTTACGAAGATTCTCTTCATTTTTTCAAAGTCAGCCTTAATTTTCGGCGTCCTGCTCACTTTTCTGATAAGGCGAATATTTCTCGGAATTTCAACCACTGCCAGCGCTTCATTAACTATCTTTTCAGGGTTTGTTTCAGTTATGTCCAACTTTATTTCCCTTGAGTAGTCCAAGAGGTCGTTTATTATCTTGTTTGAGTAGGCAATGTTGTTTTGTATAAGTTCGAGCATTTCGATTACGTTTCTGTCGCCGTTTTGCTCCAGTCTTCTTTTGAGGTAGTATGTGGCGCCTGATATGCTTGTTAATGGGTTACGCAAGTCGTGGCCTATCATGCCTGCTAACTCGCCGATTACTGCAAGCCTCTGTGTTCTGAGCAGTTTTTCTTGTATTTCCCTTAAAGCGCGTGTTCTTTCCTCAACTTTCTGTTCAAGTTGGTCTGCATAAATCTGAAGCTCTTGCCTAGCTTTTTCCAGATTTTCCATAAGCTCAGCATTCTCAATTGTTATCGCTGCTTGGTGCAGGAAAAGTTCTAATGGTATAAGTGATTCTCTTGCCGGTTTACGGCCGTCAACTGGGTCATCCATGCTTAAGAGTCCGACGATTCTGCCTTCTGGCGTGCGTAGCGGAGCATAAAGCATATCTTGTGGGTGCCAGTCAACCATGTTCTCTTCAGACAGTCTGCTCGGAACAGCATTCATGTACTTTATCGCGTTTTCTGGTGATGTTTCTGGCGGAATATGGAAGAAGTGCTCTCTAATCCATGGGTCTCTCCAAGGTATGTAAAAGAACTCGCCAATTCTGTATCTTTCAAACTTTGAACCTAGTCGCTCTTTCCAAACGTGTCCGGGAGCTTGTTTTTCCTTTAATAGTTTAATTTCTTCTCTTGTTAAACCTACTGTGACTATTTCTTTTCTTTCAAGGTTTTCGTCAACGCGCCCTATCACCACTCTTCTCCAACCGAAGCTTCTTATGGTTTCAGCGATTTTTCTTAGTCTCCTGCGGGCGTCTTTGATTTTCATTATTTCTGTGGAGCTTTCCATCAAGTTTTCAAGTTTCTCAGAAAGTGCCGCGAGTTTCTCTGTTCTTTCTATGTTGCTTAAGGCTATGGCTACGTGTGAAGCTAAAATTTCAAGCAATTTTTTGTCTTCTCTATCGAAAGCCGCCAGTTTTTCGCTTTCTACGTTTAGTACGCCTAGTACTTTGTTTCCGATTTTTATCGGCACCGCCAACTCAGAAAGTACGTTTTCCATTCCAGCTTTGACATAGGCTTCTTCTTTTCTAACGTCAGGAACACAGATTGGTTTGCCCGTTTTTGCAGCTTTAACTGTCACCCCTTTTTCTCCGTCTAAAGGCAAGGTCATCCTCGGCGTGTAGCTTAGCCCAATGGTTTTTATTAAGCGAAGTTTTTTGCCTTCAACCAGAAAGATGTCAACATAATCGTACTCTAAAATTTTCTGCATGGCATCCAAAGTTAGTTTACAAACATCCTCTATTGATTGTGCCCTGCTCAGTTTTTGACCGTAAGTGTTTATTGCTGTGAGTTTTCCGCGGTTTTTGAGGTTACTTATTGCTATTGCAATGTGAGACGCCAATAACTCCAAAAGCTTAATATCTTCTCCGTTGAACGCCGCAAAAGTTCTGCTTTCTACGTTTAGTACGCCTAGTACTTTGTTTCCGATTTTTATCGGCACCGCCAACTCAGAAAGTATTTCTTCTCCTCCCTTGACGTATGCATCATCTTTTCTAACGTCAGGAACGTTCACGGGTCTTCCCGTTTTGAATGCTTTGAGCGTTATGCCTTTATCGCCGTCCAGTGGCAATTTAAGTGAGAAAACTTTCGTGTAGCCTCTGCGAGCCACTAGGTTTAGGGTATTTCTTTCAGCCATGAGAATTGAAGCGTACTCAAATCCAAGCGTTTTTTCCATTGCATCCAAGGAAAGCCTGTAGATTTCTTTTATGTTCTTAGCGGTGTTCAATTTTTTGGCATAATTGTTTAATTCTGAAAGCCTCTTCTCGAGACGGTTTCTTTCTTCTTCGAATTTTCTGCGCTCTGTTATGTCAACTACTTGGACTATTGCACGCATTTTCCCATGCGCGTCACGTATTGTGGCGACTCTAGCTTCGATTTCTCTTTCAACGCCATCTTTTCTCAATATCTTAAGCTCATATTTTAAACGCAATCTTCCTTCTTTCTGCCTTTTTGCTTGCGTGTGTATTTTCCTATTTGTGAAAAAAGATTTGCCTTCTTCGGTGAGAAGCTTTCTGAAATCTTGCCCAACAATTTCGCTTGTTGAATATCCTGTTATTTTTGCTAGTTCATCATTTGCATAGACGATTTTCTGGTTTTCATTTACTATTGCGATGCCGTCGCTGGAGTTTTCTGCAATAGAACGGAAAAATTCTTCTCTTTCCCGAAGTTTCTCTTCTACAATTTTGCGTTCTGTTATCTCACGGCTTACGCCGATTAAGCCTGCGATTTTTCCTTCCCTGTCGCGGATTGGAACCTTTATTGTTTCAAAAAATCTTGTCCCACGCTTCTTATCAGCGGTTTGTTCTTCTACACGCAAGGTCACGCCTTTTTTGAGTACTTCTTCATCGCTTTTTCTACATTGTTCAGCCAAGTCTGGAGGGAAAATTTGCTCATCCGTTTTTCCAATGATTTTTTCTCTTTTTAAGCCTACAAGTTTTTCGAAGGCATTGTTGACTATCAAGTTTCGTCTTTCAGCATCCTTAAAATACACAATGTCCGGAATGGCTTGAATCAACGCTTGAAGCGTGGTGTTTATTTTCTGAAGGTTTTCTTCATACATTTTGCGGCTTGTTACGTCGCGGGCTATTCCAAGTTCGCCAACTATTTTTCCATCTTCAATCATCGGAACACTTGTAAACTCGCCAATTAGGTACTCGCCCGATTTGGAGATGACGCGAAGCTCTACTGGTTCCGGCTCACCTGCAAGCGTTTTCTGGAAGGATTCCATTGCTTTGGTTACGTCGTCTGGGTGTATAAGCGCCGTAAAAGGTTTACCGATCCATTCCTCGCATTTCCAACCGGTGATTTTTTCGAATGCAGGATTAAGCGAAGCAAGTTTTCCATCCAATGAGATACTATAAATGACATCTGGGCTTGCTTCAACCAGTATGCGGTTTTGCCTCTCGCTTTCTGTTAAAGCCTTTTCTGTTTTCTTGTGCTGAGTTATGTCAATTGCGATTTCAAATCTTACGTTTTTGTTTCCAGGCCAAGGTATAGCCTTGTCTATACATTTGTACCAGCGTCCCTTTTTTCTGCAGTGATACTCCCAGACATGGGTTTTTCCAATGTTCTCTCCAAAAATGTATTTGTTCGTGCAGAAGGAGCATGGATGTTTTAGGCCTTGGATTACCTCGTAACATTTTTTGCCCGTGATTTTGCCGTGAAAGAATTCTTTAAACTTGTCATTTGCAAACAGTATTTCATAAGTGTCAGGATCTGCAACGTAGACAAGGTCTTCTAAACCGTCGAAAAAAGCGTGAAGCTTCTCTAAAACGTGGTTTAAATCTGCATTTTCTTTCATTTTGTTAGGCATCACCCATGAGAATGCGTTGTTTTAAATTTTCTATGTTGTTTGAGAAGTCTGTTTGTTCTGTTCTGTGACCGTTGAAGTTTAAATCAAGTTTGTTGTAGAGTTTTTCTAGTATGAGTTGTTCAAGGTATGGTGCGCCTGGACCGAAAAGTGTTTCCAGCGCTTTCTGAAACTGTGCGGGTTTTGTTGGTATTTCTTCCAGTTTTATTTTGAATGTGTTTTCTAGGTGGAATAGGATTGCTTGTTTTGGGGAGTCACCGAGTGATGATAAGCCTTCTTGGATTGCTTCTAGTAGGGTTTTTTGGAAGTCTTTCGGGGGCACTTTTTATTCCTTCCGTACAGTATGTATTAAATCGTAAGATGCATTAAACCTTTTCGAGAACCAACATTAAATCCCTTATGAATCCAAAATACATACTAAAAACGCAAACAAAAAGGAAAACTAAACCTTTTTAACGGCTAGCTTTCCGAAAACTCTGCCTCGCCGCATCCACGTAGTTCACAAAAATGAACTCTTTATCCTCGCTCCACTCAAGCGGTTTTCCAATACGCTCATAAAGTTTCTTCATTATCAGAATCTCCAAGAATTGGGCACCGACTCCGAAAATTTTCTCCAAACCTTCCGCAAACTCTTTTATATGATTTGGAATCTCAGTTTTAGAAACTTTAAATTTGTTTTGCAAGTGGAAGTATATTGACTGTTTTGCTGATTCACCCAGAGAAGCTAACGCCTCGTCAATAGCCTCCAATAATAATTCATCGAATGTCTTTTTCGTCAACTTCACCTGTGCTCCTCTAGTTTTAGAAGACTGTTAAAGATTGCACATTATAAAAGTTGTTGTGGCTTCGGTTTTAAAATTATTGTTACGACTGGTTTTGAATAAAAATTCGAATCTGAAACTTGCTTTAAAGAGGCTTTGCGGCGTTTTTGCAGACGTGTTCTCTCATCAGGTTTAGTTCTTTTGCGTAGTCCATTAAGGCCATTCTTAAAGTTTCGCTTTCGCTTGCACCGAGCCTCCTAGCCAGTTCTTCCAATATTTCTTTTTGTTCGTTGCTTAGGACAACTTTGACTATGCGTTTTTTCGCCAAGTTTTTCGTCACCTTTTGTTATAATTTTTGCATCTTGTATATTTAGTATATTAGAAATGCTTAAAAGACTTACGCCACAAATAATACACAAAAGCGTGAGGGGAAAACCATGAAAACTTTAAGAATATCAGACGACATCCACCAGAAACTCACCGCCTTATTAGGTGAACTTATGGCGCAAACAAGCAGAATGCAAACATACCAAGACGCCATTGAAGCCATGCTATACCAGTCCGTCATAATGCCTCCTGAACTTCTAAACGAAGTGGAGCGCTTCATCAAAACCCACAAGGGAAGAGGCTACACAACAAAAGAAGAGTTTATACGCCAAGCAGTACGCTTCATGCTCAAATGGGAGTCAAACGAATACGAGTACGTGGAAATCCCAAAAGAAGAATACGAGAAGCTTAACAAGGCAGTAAAAGAAATGAACACGCCATACGCAGACGCAGAAGATTTCATACAACAACAAATCCAAAAAGCCATAGAAAAATACGAAGAATGGCAAAAAGAAAGAGACGAAAAAGAAACATAAATCGCGCGCAGACTAATCCGCATACTTTCTGATGTTATTTTTGCATTTGACCCATTATACTGGACTATGTTTGGTTCCAATTTACTGTCTCTTGTGTGGTACAATTTGGTTTTTCATTTTCTTCCGCGTATAGTTTTCTCGTGAAATTGGCGTGGGTTGGTGTCTCTAAGTGCCTTGGGAAATAAGTCAAAACTTTGTTCGAAGCGGTCACCGAAATCCAGATGATTTCGAACCTGAAAGCATACGTACAATAACGCTTTCCGAGGATGAAGGCGTAAAAGCCCTTGTAGGCAAGCCGAAAGGAAAAGACCACACTGAAATCATAAGTTACCTTTTCGACGTTTCAAAGGGCTGGACTGTTGAGAAAGCCAAAGAATGGTTTGACAAGCATTCCAAAGGTGAAGCATCACATAAGCATGAGCATTTTCTGGCGGTTTTGCCCTTCAAAGTTTTGGAGAAAATTGTTGACAAGCCTCTGCGTATTCGCGGCGTGGCCTTAACCGCTGGAATAAGCCGAAACCTAAACATTTACACTCCTGAAGAATTACAAGCCTTCGCTTCTAGACTGGTTTATGCACCTGTTTACATAGAGCATGTTTCTGTGCCTAACGCTGTTGGCAAGGTTGTAAACGCCCAGTGGGACGGCCAAAACCTTTGGTACGAAGCTGAAATTTACGATGATGAAACGGCAGAGAAAATACGCAAAGGCTTGATTAAACATGTAAGCGTAGGCGCAGATTATGAAAGGCTGGATTTTGTAGATGGTAAAGTGCCACACGGTTTGCACAACGCCGAATTGAGCCTCGTGGCTGTGCCAGGCGTGCCAGAAGCGAACATTCAAGTTTTGGAAAAACTGCAAAAAGAGCAACGCATTGAGCCGATCATGTCTGGCGAGTACATTCTCGGCTTTTACCAGGACATGGCGGCTTTTATGCCTGAACACTTCAGCACTGTTTGGCTTGACCGCGAAAACGGCATATTCGCTATAATGGGAAAACTTAAGGCGGAACCGGAAAAAAGCCTCGTTCAAAGCATTTTCTTTGCCAAGGATAAAATGTGGAACGAAACCAGAATCCGAGATTGGTTAACGTTGCATGCAGCCTACATGACCCCAGCTTCCGCTTCCAAAAGCGTTGTCTATGGCGGCGTAGCTGAAAGTTTGCTAGTGAAAAACTCTAGGCTAATGGTTCCCGTGGAAGACGTAGTCAAAATGATTCGAAATGTTTTGCCGAGTCCCATGGTGGAGCGAAGCTGGGGTCTGGGTCCGCAGAGAATGTGCCAAGAGCTTCGAGGCGTCCTTTTAAGGCTAAATGAAAAGGTGATGCAGAATGCAAGCTAGCGTTAGCTCCTTTTTCCAGGCAATGTTTTCACAGTCGCTTTATGCGAATCTGGGAGTAGGCCAGGCTGAACTGGCTGAAACCACTAACGCGAAAAATGGAGAGTGGAAAATGTATGGCTGACAACACTGGAAAGTCTTGGATGAGCATAGGCGAGACAGATGATCCTAACGCTATAATCGAAACTTTTGAGGCGGCAGCAGCCATAACGAAAGGCGACCCGGTTTATTTAAGTGCAGACGACAAGGTTAGCCCAGCGGCATCAGCGCAGGATTGCGTCGGCATAGCCTTAAAAAACGTTGCAGCAGGCGACCCGTGTCCAGTAATTATCCGCGGAAGAGTTAAGGTTAAAGTTGGCGGCGCGGTAACTCGTGGCAAAGCGGTTTATGGCGCCGACTCAAGCAAACGCGTTTTACAGCTTGCTGACCAAGCAGTGAACGAAGGTGGAACAGCCACATACACGGTTTATTATAACCGCAAGCTCGGATGGGCTTTAGAATCTGCTTCGGCGGCAGACGACCTTATCTTCATTTATGTGGAGAAGTGATGCGCTATGAAACCTAGACTTTTCGAAAGCCTAATCGAGTCAGACCATGAGTTTCGGCAGTTGATGGAAAATTTAACCCGTAAGGCAGCAGTACACCCTTTTCTACGGCGTTACTGCGAAGTCGCTTTGAAAGAGCGTTTGTTCAGCGACACGGTGGGCGCGCTTGGACACATGCATGACACTCTTGTTGAAGCCGCCTATCCGGAAATGATTGGCAGAGAAATCATAATGGTGAGACCTACAACAGAGACTATGGAGAGGTTCCCTCTAGACGAGAAGGCTGTAGCTTACCGTTATGCTGAAGGCGCCTACACACGGCTTAGCGGCAAAAAAGCCGCCACAGTGGATGTTTACACTAACATAGTGGCTGAATCATCCGAAGTCTGGACCCGCGAGTTTCTGGAAGACGCCACTTGGAACGTGATGGACACGATGACTGAAAAAGTTGGCAGAGCACTAGGCGAAAACGAGACAAACCGCATACTCGCCATGTACGGCGCCTTAACAAACGCTGACTTGGCTGGAGGCGCGCCCATAGACAACGGCGGCGCAGCCCTCAACTGGTCTGGAGTGGTGAAACTTCATAATGCTGTTCGTGGCGAAAACTGGCGTCCAACAGTATTAGCCCTAAACGAAGTGCAACTGCACCAACTCTTAAATGATGATAAATTTATCCATGCACAGTATCTCCCATCGGAACAGGTGGATTTAGAGCGCGGCGTTGTTGGCAGTGTTCTAGGCATGAAGGTTTTGGCAAGCACTCTTGTGCCTAACGGAGTAGCCTACGCCATCGACACACGCGTAGCCGCAGTCATGTTACTTCGCAGAGACATAACAGTCGAAGACTGGGAAGACCCGAAAACAGGCGAATTCGGTGTTAGAGCTACCACACGCTTCGGCTTAGGCATACTCCGCAGCAAAGCAGTCGCAAAAATGGTCAACATAAGCACATCGCTATAGCTGACTTAATATCAACAAAGAGGGTTAACTAGAATGGCAGCGTTTGAAGGAAAATGCTCGAGATGCGGTAAAACACATCTGCTGAAAAGCCTAGAAGACTCTGTATTATGTGATTGTTGGCAAATCTGCCCAGTATGCGGAGCTGAAATGACGCCTTACATGCCTGACACAACGCCTAGAACCTACGCTTTAGACGGCCACAGAGAACTTCAAACGCTGATGTTCTGCCCTCGCCATGCTCCCCCTTTTTTCAGTAAACAAAAACCAGTGGAGGTTAAACCAGATGCGTAAACTTCATGATAGATTACACCTCGCAAAAATCATGTTGAAAGAGCTTAAAAAACGGCCTTTATGCAGAACCGAGCTTGAAAAACGCGCCATTAAACAGTGTGGGACTCATAGCGCCTTTGAGGGGATCTTCCGTTATCTTGTTCAAAACGGTTACATCGTGAAAAGCGAACAACGCCACCGTGCGCCTTATGTCATAACCGAAAAAGGACAAAAACTTTTGGAGGGCCTCGAATGAACAGTGTCTTAAGACGTTTGTTTGAAGCTTTCAGGGTGAAAACACGCGGCAGTTATGCTTATTCACAGTCGCAGACAGTTTATGAAAATCCCAGCATACCATTAGCCGATGTTATGAAACTTTACGAAAGAGACCCAGCATGCAAAGCAAGCGTAGACTTGCTCGCAGCTTCAACCGTTGGCATGGGTTTCTACACAACCGTCAACGAGAACTACAGCAGAGCCCAAGAAGCAAAAAGCGCCGTGGACCATTTCAACGAAGAAGTAAACTTGGACACGCTTTTATGCGAGATGGCACGCGTTTTAATCGCGTGTGGAAACGATTTCTGGCTTAAAGTAACTCCCGAAAGGCTAACGGGATTGCATAGGCTTCCAGTAGACGCAGTAGAAAAAATCGAGCACAGCTTCATCCAAGAAGACAGACTTAAAATGCCATACAAAGTTGAGGGCTATAAACTACGTGCAGCTTACGGTGGAGAAACGCTTAACCCTGAAGCTGTAATCCACTGGCGCATAAACTGTTTGGGAACTTCTGGTTACGGAACAGGCGTATTACAAGTTTTACTGCATTCGCTTACATTTCAGTCAGATAAGCGCCCGGCTTACGCTTGGATGAAAGCCAAAATAGAACGAATAATGCCAAAAATCTTCGAAAAATACGCTGGACCAGACGTTTTGGCACTTCTCGAAAGAGCTGACGCGGCAACAATCCAAAAATTTGAAAAGGCTATCAAAAGCCGTCCAGAGGAAGGTGTATGGCTTTTTTACAGTGGAAAAGGCGAAATAAAACCCTTAACAATAGACCCCCGCGCCAGATTCGAGTATTACATGGACTACATCATAAACCAGTTTTACCTCGGATGCGAAACGCCGCTGCCGAGGCTTTTTAGCACGCCGGGTTTTACGGAGGCAAGCGCAAGAGCTGCATTAGAACTGCAGGAGATGCTCATCAAACCTGTTCAGCGGTATATTAAACGTCAAGTGGAGCAATCCATTTTTGCACATGTCCTGTTTCAAGCTGGTTTTGACCCTTCCGAGGCTAGGGTACGTCTAAACTGGGGTGCGCCCAAAACCCCGCAGATAAGTATAACTGACATGCTTAAGGCTGCAGAGCTTGGCTTGATTCGCCCAGAAGAATTTCGCAAAAACGCTGTAAAGTGGGGTTGGGAGTTGTGGGAGAAAAGTCCCGAAACCATTCCAGAGGAGGCAAAACCATGATGCATGTTCTATGTTTTGGCTTCTCCTTTCCCCTCGAAAACGCGTGCTTGGCTTCCTTCTGGAATGGCGGGAAACACGTTCACCGTATTGAAACCAGCTTGGAGGTGAAAACGTAAAATGAACCTTTTAAACGTTTGTTTAGGCGTTGGAGCAGGAATTATCTACGCTTTTCTAGGTTATTCAGCGCAAAAAGAGCCTTTCAACTGGCATAGGTTTCTGCGAACTGCAACTATAGCCGCGTTTTCAGCGCTTGGACTTGACTTGGCTGGAGTAACCTTTGACGTTTACACGGCTATTGTCGGGCCTACTGCAATAACGGTTTGGCTTCAGAAACTCGTAGACACGGCTAAACCTTGAAGGGAGCAACTTATGGAAGTGCCTTACGGACGGTATGAAGAAGCCTACAAGGCTATTCACAGTGCTTTAAATGGGCTTATGGCTCCGCCGCCTGGAAAGCGGATCACACGACTGGCGTTTGCGTGGAATATGGACGGCACCGTAGCCACTATTAAGGCGTTTATGGGCGATGAGCTGCTGTTCACTCTAACTTTTTCTTGGAATATGGATGGTAGTTTGCGGGAGGTGGCTCGAACATAGGCTGTTTTGCCAGTCTATGCGAGAAACCAAAAATATGGAGGAGTGAAAAATATGGAATGTAAGAAGAATATGGAAAAACGTGTTGGCGTGGTTGTTGGTATAACAAGACGTGTTGAGGTTTGGCGAAACGGGCAATTAGTGGATGTGGATGAGCGTGAATTTGACTTTGAGGATTTGATTGTTGACGCGGGACTTAACGCTCTGTGCGGTCAAGTCTTCGACGGCAGCGGTAGCAGACCAGCAGTTTTCAATTACGTAGCCATAGGCACGGATAGCACAACGCCAAACGCTTCACAGACCGCCTTGGGCAACGAGGTTATGCGGGTTCAAGGCACATATAGCAAAGACGCTAACACGGGTGAATGCAGTATGGACGCAACCTTCAACATCACCAGCGCTTACGCTTTAAACGAGTGCGGTCTATTCAACGCCAGCAGCGATGGAACAATGTATTGCAGAGACACGTTCACAACCAAAAACGTGGTTAGTGGCGATACAGTGAAGGTTTACTATACTGGAAAGTTCCAGAGACCGTCATAAGGTGACGAAGATTGAAGCTTCCCTACTGGTTAGTTAGGCTTTTACCCATGTGGGATTACATTTGTCCACGTTGCCGTAGGGAAGTTAAGCCCAACAGTCATAAATGTCCCTTTTGCGGTGAACAGTTTCCCTTTCCACTTAAAGTGCCGCCTAAATACCTCCAAAACAAAGAAGCGCTTGAACGATACGTGCACGAGAAGATTTTTCCGAAAGTTTCAGCATGGCAAAGAGAATATTTAGCTCAATACTTCACAGTCATATTTCAGGATGGTTTCGAAAGCGGCGATTTCAGCGCTTGGACAGGAACAAAAGTATATTCAGGCTGCAGCTTAACTGTTGTCACTGAACAAGCACATCATGGTTCTAGAAGTGCAAAAGCCGTTTCAACAAGTGGCAATATAGACTATCCAGCGTGTTGCTACAAAACTTTCACTGCTCAGACAACTCTTTTCGCAAGAGCTTATGTGCGTTGGGCATCGTTTCCTTCATCAAATAATCGTGACCAAGTATTAGAAACGTATGAAGGCGCAACTTTTGGCGTGATAAACGATGCTGGAACAATGAAATGGTCTCTATGGTATAAAACAGGCACAAGCTCATGGTATGAGAAAAGAGTAGCGTCTCCTACACCTCAGCTTAACACGTGGTATTGCCTTGAAATTAAAGCAGTCAAAGGCACAAGCGGCGAAGTTAGATGGTATCTTAATGGGACAGAGATTGCGAACGCTACTGGCATAAACACTAGTCAACATGCTAACAATGAGGTTGATGCGGGACTAACCTATTCTCAATCGGCGCACACGGTATACTTGGACTGCGTGGTAATAGCGGACACAGGCCCCATCGGACAAGAAGGACAACTTTACGAGATAAACGTGGACGCTGCGGTTCAAAACCTTGCTTCAACCGTGGTTTGGAAGTCACCAGCACATGTTGTTGGCACAGCATCTAATCCCTATCAAACTCAAGCAAGTTTTCAACGTAAAGCCTTTTATGCAAATGGGCGTTTCTGGGTTTTCTACGCTAATACTGCAACTGGCAACCTTGTTTATAGAACAAGCACAGATGGAGTAAGTTGGTCTTCAGAAAATGTTATTAGAACAGGCGACTATGGACCTCACGTTTCAGTGTTTTTTGACGGCACATATGTGCATTATGCTGCCACACGATATGGAACACAAATTTATTACAGGCGCGGCGTGCCAAACAGTGATGGTTTAATAGCGTGGTCTGCAAGTGAACAGACAGTTAGCACAACCTACAACAAAGCGAGTAACCCGCATATAGGCGTAGACAGTGACGGTTATGTTTGGATTGGCTACAGAGAACTTATGAACAGTAAACGTTGCCCATTCATCATCAAATCTGGCAACAATGATGGCACTTGGGGCACAACTCCAAGCGGATTTCCATATCAACTTTCAACAGTTGAGAAGGATAGTTGGGCAGTTTCACCTATTCCTTTAACCAACGGCAAAATGGCAATAGTGTTTGCTGGGCATAACACTGGTTCATATGGTGAGCCTATCCACGTTAAAACTTGGGACGGCAGCCAATGGCGAAGCGAGGCAACGACGGTTAGCGGTGCTTATCACAGCATGTTTCATTCAGCGGTGGCTGAAGGCGATGATGTTCACATCGTGTTTATGCGCTACTCTTCCGGCAACCCATTAGACATTGTTTACGCGAAATATGTTTACGGCACGAACAGTTTTGGAACAGAAGTTACACTTCAGTCAGGCATTCCACAAAAGGATGACGGAACAGACTATTGCGCACCAACCATAACCCGTGCAGGAAGCGAGCTTTATGTCTTTTGGGGCTTCTATCCCGAATTCGCACACATTTACTATCGCAGATGGAACGGTTCAGCTTGGGAAGACCGCGTGGACTGGATTGACGAAACCTCCGACGGGTTTCCTCCAGACCATACATGGAGCAGCTTCTACACGTCATACAACGGTTACATAGGCACATTATACCTAACAAAAAGCGCAAGTCCATACAACATAAAATTTGCGTTTTTAACAGTTGCTCAGACTTATGAGGTTTATGTTGACGCTGGTGTGCAAACGCTTTCTATACCCGCTTATCAAACTGCGTATAACCTTGAGGAATATGCGGCTGTTTCCAGCCAAAGCCTACATGCACCTGAAACCGCTTTCAACCTTACAGAGGATGCTATTGTGAAGGCTTTAGCCACATTGGGAATTGAGACAACCTTTAACGTTGAAAAAGACGCTGCCGTTAAAACTGTTGCTGAAGTCTTCGTTGAAAAAGTTGCTGGAGCACTCTACGAATTTTTTTTAGACGCCATTGTCATTACTCAAACCACTTCTTCGTTGGAATCCGCTTTTACCGTTAATCCAGAAGCAATAACTCAAGTATCAGCAAAAGTCGACGTTGAAACAATTTTCAGCATTGTGAAAGACGCCATAACGCAAACTGTTGCTTCTCCCAAAATTTCATGCATTTACCCAATAGATAAAGATGCCCTGGTTAACCCTTCTGCTACGTCCAGCCTTCAGCAGATTTTAGACATAAGCAAAGACGCCATAGTTGTCACCGTTTCGGCGCCTCACATTCAATCTAATTTAGGTATCAGCCCAGAAGCTGCAGTGAAAGTGCTTGCAGAGGTATCTGCCGTTAAAGAAGGCGAAGTGAAAGTAACAAAACTTTTCCTGATAATAGGCGATTTGGCTATTCAACTGTCAAGAGACTAAAGGTGGCGTGTTTGTTGATGTTTTCTTTCATGCATTTTCATTAATTGCTATTTTTTCGTGCATTTCTAAAAATTAAGATTTTTAAACGCTTATTTTGCGTGAAAATTGCTTAAATAAGCCTTTAATCCAGTTTAATGTGTAAATTAAGCCTAAAATGGAGGTTAACTGATTTGGTATACGTAACAGTTGATGATGTCCGCGACGTGTTGGGCTTAAGCCTAACAGACATTCCAGACGCCAAAATTGAGAAGATGATTAAGCGGGCTGAGGTGGCGCTGGAGCTAGAGCTTGAAAAAGATGTTGACAGCCAAAACTGCACAGACGCAGAAAAGGAAGCCATAACGATTTTGGCGGCTATTTACGCCATCTGCTATTTGACAGGCGGCTCCGCGGTTGGTTTAAGCTTCAGCATAGGCGACAAAAACGTAAGCGTCTTGAACAGCACCCCACCATTAAACGTTTTGCAGGGCGAGTTCGAGCGCATTCTGAAAACCCTAAAGGAGCCTTACGTGGGGCGAGTATGATGGGAACAGTACCAGAAGCCTATTACACATTTGTAATGAATCATGCGCCTTACGTTTACGTGGTTCCGCCAAACACTCCAGACCCAGAATGGGGTAAAGCAACTTTTGCAGCAGCCTTCGCCATCGATTTCTTATGCGAAGCCCACAATACCAAGCAGTTCAGCGACCGCAAAACAGCCATTTACAACAAGGTCGCTAACCTAACCGACTGGATTCTGACGCAGCAGTGCACAGACCCGCAACGAAAGGCTTACGGCGGATTCAAATCAACGGAAAACAGTACGCAATATTACAGCGTTGACGCTTGCCGTGTTATTCCATCCCTTTTAAAAGCCTACCAGCTCATAGGTGACAGCGACTATTTAGACGCCGCTATACTTGCCGCCGGCACTTTCCTCAAAACTATGCAAGACAAACAAACTTACGGCGGTTTCGCAAGGGCTGTGGACATAAACGATAATTGGCTTTTGCAGTTGGATGTTGAATGTCTATATGGACTGTTAGGCTTGAAAATGCTTGCCGAAAAGTATGACGCAACTAATTCCAGCTTATACCAAACAATGATGAGTAAAGCCGCTGGCTTTCTGCGTGAAGGCTTTGAAGGGCTTTGGCTTTACTTTGACCCTGTAGACGGCGAATGGCACCGTGTAGGCTTAAACGAAAATGAGGTTTACGATGACTCGTTTGCTTACGCGTTAGTCGGCTTATATGAGTATGAAGGTTGGAGTCTCTCATGCCGGAAGGTTTACCATTTCCTAAACGCGATAAAAGTTTCTGTGCAGTATCCCGCCTATAACCCAGCCATTTGTTGGGCAGGCTACATAGACGTTGTCAAACGTTTTCCAGCATGCGATTATTATGATGCGGTTACCAGCGGCATCCTATGGAAAATACGCAAGCACCATGACAAGCCAAGCCTTGCCTACAGCATGAAAATCATAGATAAGCATCAAGAGGAGTTCATGTTTTGGGGCGTAAGACATGCAGATTACAGTTTTGTTGAAAACAAGAAAGCGATGGCTACAGTTTGCTGGCTTGGACGGCTTTTCCTAAACTATGAAGAGCCACAAACCCGCTTCACACAAATTTTGCGTTCCCAAAGTGAAACTGTGACGCTTTATCCACTGCAGGAATTTGCTGAAAAAGCCAGTTACGGCGTGGGAATAGACATCCAAGCACTTGTCTCTCCAGCCAAAATTGATGAGGTTTTGATTGAGCCAGGTTATATAATCAACGACTACATCACAGCTTACACCTTTATCCCTTTAAGGGAGCGTGACAAAATCCGCCGCAAAGGCGTAGATTATGAAGTTTTAAACGTTCAAGCTTTCGACTGGAAAGGCGAAACCGCCTATTTTAAGTCTAATTGCAGGAGGCTTCTGGCATGAGTGAAATAGAAAACCCCGTCGACACTGTTGTTAGGCTTTTAAGCAAAAACATGCATGTAGTCATGGAAGACGGTGGTTCAGCCAATATTCAAGTCAGTCGTGAATGGGTTGACCGTGAACTGTTCAAAAACTGCGACGGATACATAACCGTTGGTTTGGCAGAAACTCTTGACGCAAAAATCGAGATGAGCGGGAGAATACGCCAGCACATAGCCACTCTACGGGTTAGCATTTGGAGCCAAGACCCGCTCACACGCCAGAAAATGGTTCAAGAAGTTAACCGTATAGTACATCAGAACCGCACTCGCCCAAACATTACAGAGTATAACTTTGTTGGTCTAGGATGGCTTGAAGGCGACCAGCATAAAGCCTTCCAAACTGGAGCGACAAACGAGCCTGCTCCCAACGCGGCTGGCTGGACCGAGTTAACCGCTGAAGAGTATTCCAAAATCTGGTATAGTGATGACACACGCCACAGCAAAAGCACCAGTGTCAACGGTGAATATGCGCTTATGCTTTTCCGCTTCAAAATAGAAAGCCGCAAAAACACCATTAACAACGTTGTTTTAAGATTTGAAGGCTATGGAATGGCTCCTAGCGGTAACGGCGTAACGATTAAGGTTTGGAATAACGCGGCGCAGGAGTGGCAGAATGCTCAAAATGGAACCGGTGGCGTAGATGAAATGCTTGCTGTTACTTTGGCTTCAGACTTGGCTGACTACATTGATGATTACGGGTATGCGTGGCTTTTGGCTAGAACAATTCATCCAAGCGACGGTGCGTCACCAGCAACTTTACACTGTGACTACGTAAGCTGCACTGTCACGGTTAACGGAATCACCTACCTTGACATTGTAAGTTTTCGTGACTCCGACCGCGTGGATGTTAAACCCTTCATTTACAGAACCGAGTTCACCCTTAAATCGCGTTTCTTTGAAGACACACGAAGCATATCGTAAAAAGAAGCTTATGAAAATTGGTTCTGGAGCAGTCAACCATAAAATATTTATACATTTGGTTGCATATATAATTGCACTCAGCTAAATCGAAAAGAGGGCGCCTAATAAAACTTGAAGCTGAAAATTTCTAAATTCAAATTCGCAATTTCATTGTTATTGATGGTTACTGTAGCATATCTTTGCTTTGTGGTCTATGCCAATGTCAGTGAAGAAGCAAGACGCCTTGTTTGTTATGGCGCATTTGAATACAATGGGCCGTTTCCGCCACCTATTATTTACCAAGAGGAAAGATTGAAAATTTATAAGCCTGAAGAGCTAGGAATAGTTTCTTTTCACAAATATGAAAACGAAACGCATTATTGGTTACATATCGGTGTTGATAAAGATAAAGAACCATTTCCACTACAGGAGCCAGTCTTCGAATATGAAGGTATCGAGGGGGGACCCATATTTGAGTATGAAGGAAAACTCTTCTACGTTTCATGTCTATGGATTACACCTGGCTTGCATGAAGAACTTTTACAAGAGCGATTACAGTTGCCTGTCGGCATTGGAATAGCAATTGGTTGGATTACAATTGGAGGAGTAGCAATACATAAATCGAGAGTAAATTAGGGGATTTTTTTGAGGGTGCCTGCAATTGCGATCATGGCGCTTTTGGTTGTAAACTCTGTTTTTAGCAATTCTAGTCTTACCATGTGTATTACAGCACCAGCAGAAGAAAAGCCAGAAGATGAAACTCTGGAAGAACCAGTTGATTTACTGGTCACTCCAGCGTTGCCCGAAGATATCCCTAAAGAACCATACACGAACTCAAGCGTCAATTCTTTGGCAGCAACTTTTTGGGAAACCTACATGGATGAGATAGATGACAAAGAGGGAAAACATCCGCTTTATGTCCTCGTATTTGCAGACGAAGAGGAAATGAATTGCTGGCGCCTTTTTGACGGCTACTGTTTCGACTGGAAAGACTGGGCTACTCTTCAAATTGAACGCGGTGACGAAGCACTAATTTACCGTTTCCAAATTGACATCAGAATCTTGGATTTCCTAGACTGTGAATGGTTCAGCGACAACAATAGCCGTTCAATGTATAGCGTGTGGCGTGACTTGGAAAAGAAGACAAAAAGTTACCTTGGCCAATGGTATGAAGGTCCCTACTGGTCTCAACGTGTCGATGCAATAATCGGCATTACCGCCCAAGCAACACCAGCTGACCCACGACCTATCGCAGGATTAGCTCCTTCACCTAGCTATATTCAAGCAGGCAGAATCTTTGTCCTTTTGAAATGGCAAGTTTACTGGGCTGACGATAACCTAGTTCAACATGAAATCAGTCACCTCTTCTGGGCAGACGACCACTCTGAAAATGAAATTGAGCCATGCTGCATTATGGCAGGACATTATCACTATTGGGTTCATATTTGGGAAGATGCAGGATTTTGGGTTTTCAATTATGTTCCCTGCGCTTACACTTCCTATTCATGGTGTTCCAAATGTGAACAAGCTATTCTATCTCACCGTTACGACTACTTAAAAAATGATAATGCGATGGAACAAAGCGTAAGCTTTGGAGGAATATGCCTTCAAAATTGTCATTTCAACTAATTGCTGGAGATAATTCAATTAAGTGACTTTTTGAGTTAATATTTTAGGTTTTCTCCAATTTTGATTTTTCATTAGTGCTTTTTCATTAAAATATTTTTAAATCATCTTTTAAATCATGAAAATTGTTTATTTCCACCTTTTTTCTTACTCAAATAACGGGAGTTCAAAATGGTTGAAACATACGGTGCACATGAATGCCGCGTGTATTATGTGCAAGAGCCCACGTATGGGCAGACACCGCAAAACCCTACGATGCTCGGTGTAAACGCTGAAAATATTGACACCGGATTAGACCCCAACCTTGCTAAAGTGCGTGGCGTCGGCAGCAGAGACCTTGCAGCCTTAAAACGTGGATTGCTAAAACCAGCCTTAAAAATTGGTCACGTGTTGCCAAGTGATGCGCCTATAAATTTTATTCAGCATGTGCAGACTTTGAACAGCTTAAGTGTTCAAGTGCTTTGGTATAAGGGCGTTTTTGCTTCAGCCACAAACATAATAAGCCTACTATACAAAGGCTGCAGAATAGACAAGCTGAGCGTTGAATGCGGCATAGAAGAGTTTGTAAAGGCAACCGTAGAACTGGTCGGGCAAGACGTAGCCATCGGAACAAACAAAATTTCAGGAGCCACCTACGCGGATTATTCTGGAGCAGTGCCATACGACCAAAGCTTTGTTCAGCGAGGAGCAGCAGACGGCTCAAACCCAACAGCAATCGAGCGAGTAACAGACTGGAAATTCACAATAGAAAACAACCTGAAACCCGTTCCAGTAATCCGCTCATCAAACGCCCATTTATTGAAGTATTTGCCAGCCCGCCACCGAGAATTAAGCGGCGAGGTAACATTCGAATTTGAAGATAAGGCAGAGTTTGAAGACGTCATAAACGATGCAGAATTCAGCCTAAAATTCGGGCTTGGCAGTTCAAACAGTGCTCTTTTCAAATACTGTAAGTGGGAAGATGTGACGGCGCCGACACGCATTGAAGACCTTGTAAGCCTTAAAGCAAAGTTTGTGGCAAGGGACGTGGTGATAAGCTAATGCGCACCGAAACAGTTGTAATCGGCGAGGAGTTCGGTAAGGAATACATGGGCAAATATGTTTTTCAAGAGTTGACTTGGGCTAAACGAAGCCGCATAATTCAGAAATACACGAAATATAATCCGTTGACTGGGCAACTGCAGAGTAGTGATGATGTGGCGATTCAGGCGGAAATGATTGTTGCAAGCTTGAAAGAGCAGCCGCAGCATAAACCCATAACGTTGGAGAGGCTTCTCGCCGAAGACCCTGAAAAAGGCGTGCCGATAGCGTTAGGCGAATTGTTCGGCAGAATAGTTAATAGGCTTAACATGGTAAACTTTGACGAAGCGGCTTTTTTATCAGGTGTATCCGACGCGGCAAGCCGAATCAAACACTCACAGACTTCAGACTCTGCAAAGAATTTGGGTGGACGCCGAAACAGTTAGCGCGGCAGCCGGCTAAAACTATTCAACAATTCATCATTATTCTGAACGAGTTGGACCGTCAGGTGGAAATGGAAAAAGAGAAGGTGGAGCGTGAAAACCGTTGTCGGTTGAGATAATATGCGACGTGGAAGGCGTTGAAGAGTTTAAGCAAGCCATGCAAAACTTTGACAGTGGAATGCAACGTTACGTTCACAGTCAATTAGCAAGCTGGGCGGCGGACGTTAAAGCCTTGGCTAAACAGCTTGTTCCTGTGCGCACGGGTTATTTGCGCAGCACAATTTACGCTAAAATTGAAGAGTGGACGGCTGAAGTAGGCGCGGAAGCATCTTATGCCTTATTCGTGGAATTCGGCACACGTTACATGCAAGCGCAGCCTTACCTTTACCCAGCCATTCAAGCGTATTTACCGCGTCTTGAACAGGTTATTGTTGACGCGTTGGACCAAGCTAAAATGGAGGCTGAAATGTGAGTTTTCGGGAAATAGCCATAAGCATAAGAGCCATTAACCGTGCAAGCCACGAGTTTGCCAGAATACAGTCTGACAGTGAAAGTTTACAGGCAAGTTTGCGGAGTCTCGGAAGCGCCATTGCTGGTTTAGGCGCGACGGGTTCGGCGGTTGTGCATTTAGCCCATCAGTTCGGCTTGTTAAACAGTGAACAGGCAAGAACCGTGGCATCATTCACTTATCTCTTGACTGTGA
>JAGTQX010000011.1 GCA_018396675.1 Candidatus Bathyarchaeota archaeon | reverse complement strand
GTGTTGATTTGACCTACGTCGCGGCTCCAGAAAAAACAGCTTACGCGATTTCAGCCATGTCTCCAGACCTTATAACAATAAAGCTTGATGGAAAACACCTAAGCATTGGAAACATACCAGCCTTAAAGGCGCACTTGGAAACTGTAAACGCCGTTGTTTTAGGTCCTGGCTTGGGGTTGCATCCAGAAACAAGGGAAGCCGTGAAAGCTTTGGCGGAAGTTGTTGAAGCCTCAAGAAAGCCTCTGCTTCTGGACGCTGATGGGTTAAAAACATTTGCAGAATTTAAGAGAAGAGTTAACACGCCTTTGGTTTTAACGCCCCACGCTGGAGAATACGCTATACTAACTGGTAAAAAGTTGCCAGAAAATCTAAACGAGAAAAGCGTGGAAGTTCAAAAAACAGCAGCTGAACTTGGCGCAGTAATCCTTCTGAAGGGCCCAGTTGACATAATCGCCAATGAAAAGCGTTTCAAACTAAACTTTACTGGTAATGCCGGCATGACTGTTGGAGGAACTGGCGACGTGCTTTCTGGAATTGTCGGCGCCTTCCTAGCTCAAGGCGTAGACCCTTTTGAGGCTGCTGTGGCTGGAGCATTCGTTAATGGCGCTGCTGGAGACTTTGTTTTGGAAGAGAAAGGTTTTCACATGGTTGCAACAGACCTTATTGAGAAGATTCCGATGGTTTTGAATGACCCAATGTGCCACTTGAAGGTGCGCAGAACAATTGCAAAAACCAGTTAGGATAGTTGTTTATCACGCTGGACAATGTGACCCAAAAAAGTGCACCGCTTTAAAGCTTAAGCGTCATGGACTGGTTGAAATTGTGAGCAAAATTAGGTTTCTGCCAAAAAGGGCGGTTGTCTTAAACCCTTTTTCTGAACTTGCTTTTTCTCCAGCCGACAAAGAGCGTATAAAAAAATTTGGACTAGCCGCATTGGACTTCAGCTGGGAACACGCAGAAAATCCCCTAATAAAAAGTGTTAGAGGAACATCACGTTGTCTGCCATATCTGGTTGCCGGAAACCCCGTCAACTTTGGAAGCCCAACAAAGCTTAGCACAGTTGAAGCCCTAGCGGCTGCACTTTACATTGCAAGCTTCAAAGAAGAAGCGCATAGGCTATTGTCGATTTTCACGTGGGGACACACGTTCATCGAGATAAATAAGGAAAGACTCGAAGAATATGCAAAAGCGAAGGACAGCAAAGCAATTATAGAAATACAGAAAAGGTTCCTAAATACACATTGATGCATTAAAAGAACGAATATGGAGGACGCATAAAAGTATGAGCGAAAGAAAACTAATAATGATTCCTGGACCAACAAATGTCGCCCCACAAGTTCTTCGCGCCTTAAGTAGGTCAGCAGTCGCGCATACAGATCCAGAGTTTATTGAAATCTTCAAGAAGGCTCTTGAACGGTTAAAGAAGATTTTCATGACTAACGGTGATGTTTTCGTGGTTGCCGGTTCTGGAACGTTAGCTTTGGAAATGGCTGTTGCGAACGTTTTGGAGCCAAACGATAAGATTTTGAACATAGTAAATGGGTTCTTTGGAGAATACTTTGTTAAAACATCGATGGCTCACGGCGCGACGCCTAAGGTTTTAGAGTTTCCATGGGGCAAACCCGCAAATCCAAAAATGGTTAAAGAGGCTTTAAAGGAAGACAATTTTAAGGCTGTAACCATCACGCATGTTGAAACTTCAACTGGAGTTGCAAACCCTATAAGGGAAATAGGCGAAATAGTAGCGGAAGAAAGCGATGCATTCTACATCGTTGATGCAGTTTGTTCTTTAGGCGGTATGGAAGTTCGCGTCGACGAATGGAACATAGACATGTGCGCCTCTGGCTCGCAAAAGTGCATAGGTGTTCCTCCCGGATTAGCCTTACTCGCGGCAAGCAAAAGAGCCATAGAATTTATTGAAAAGAGAAAGGTTCCAGTCAATTTTTGGTATGGCAACCTTAAAAATTGGCTTCCGACAATGCGAGATACTTCAATATACTTTGCCACACCGCCAGTCAACATGATTTACGCCCTGGCAGAAGCACTTGAAATAATCCTAAACGAGGGATTAGAGAATAGATTTAGAAGACATCATGTCCTCGCTGAAGCTTTCAGAGCAGCTATGAAAGCGTTAAAGTTAAGGTTGGTTGCGGATGAGGAATGTGCCGCTGACACTGTTACAGCGGTGTACTATCCAGAAGGAGTGGAGGACGCGGCATTCAGAAGCGAAATGAAAAACCGTGGAGTGATAGTGGCATCCGCTCTTGGACCGTTAAAGGGAAAGAGTTTCAGGGTTGGACACATGGGGAACATAAGCCAAAATGATATTCTCTCCACGATAGGAGCCATAGAAACGACATTGAAAAGTTTGAGATACAACATTAAGTTGGGAGATGGATTGGCGGCGGCGGAGGAGAAAATTCTTTCTTTGAAATAATTGAAGTGGTAAAGGCTAGACGATGGAGTTAATAACGGATTTTTACCTCTTTTTGCTTTCAGTAATTTTGGTATCTTTATCTGGGGTTATGTCGCCTGGACCATTGTTCGCAGTTACCATCGCAAAGTCAAGCAGAGAGAAAAACGCTGGAGTTCTAATATCCGTTGGTCATGGAATTGTAGAGTTCCCGTTAATGTTTCTAATTTATCTTGGTTTCAACTGGATTTTTGCCTCGCTTTTTGTTCAGAAAGCCATAGGTCTTGTTGGTGGAGCCTTAATGGTTTATTTAGGGCTTAAAATGCTCAAAACCAGAAAGGAAGCTAAAAGCGAAACCCAATTCATCAAGCACAGTTCAATTGTTTCTGGAATTTTGGCTACGGCTGGAAACCCATATTTCCTTTTGTGGTGGGCTACTATTGGAACTTTCTTGGTCATGAATTCCGCCATTTTTGGACATTTGGGCTTTTTGTTTTTTGCCGTTATTCACTGGTCTTGCGACTTAGTTTGGAATGTTTTTGTTTCTTTCACGGTTTT
>JAGTQX010000002.1 GCA_018396675.1 Candidatus Bathyarchaeota archaeon | reverse complement strand
CTGACAACAGTATGCCTTCTATGATCACGCAACAACCATTTTTCAAAATCTTCCCAATTCACAGTTTTCTCGCTTAAAGAAGGCAGAATTTCGCCGAATTCTCTGCCACGCTGACGACCCGGGTTCAAATCCCGGCGACCGCACCACTTTTAATTAGTATGCATTCAAAATAGAAAAACGAACTTCTGAGATGCTAAAGGAATAGGTTGGATAGCCCCTTTAGTATATTAACAATTTCTATTTTGATGCTTACAACTGTCTAAAACCACAAGTATAAATATGGCTTTTCATTTTCACAAAGAGAAATTTATGGAGCACTAAGGTGCTGGGAGAAATGGATGAGATACTGAATTTAACTCTGGAGTTGATTGAAGCCAGCCAAGCCCACGAACAATATCGCGATATTGAATGTATAAATCTCATAGCAAGTGAAGGCATCAAATCACCAGCAGTTAAAGAAATGCTTAGGCTATGTATGGATTTGGAAAGCCGCTACGCCGAAGGCGAAAACGACCTTGAAGGACACGTTAAAGTGCGGTATTATCAAGGTCAAAAATACATAACAAAGATTGAGAATTGCGCGGCGGACATAATCAAAAACTTGTTTAAGTGCAGCTGGACTGATGTGCGTCTGGTTTCTGGCACGCATGCAAATCTAGCTACTTTTAAAGGGCTTTCTTTGGCAACTAAAAACAAGAAGATGGTTGTAACACCGTTAAGTTGCGGCGCCCATATATCTCATGATTATGCTGGTTTGGCGGGCAGAGTTTTAGGCTTAGAAATGATAGATCACGCTTATGACGTGAGGGAGATGACTATAGACACGGACAAATCAGCGCAGATAATAAGGGCAGCCAAACCTGGAATAATCACTTTTGGCGGAAGTCTGTTCCTGTTTCCGCATCCCGTTAAAGAGTTGAGAAGCGTCGCCGACGAGGTTGGCGCTTACATAGCCTACGATGCAGCACACGTTTTGGGGCTTATAGCTGGTGGAGCCTTTCAAGATCCGCTTAGAGAAGGCGCAGATTTCGTGACAGCTTCAACCCATAAAACGTTTCCAGGTCCGCAAGGCGGGGTTATACTTGCAGATGCTAAAAGTAGCAGTGTTGAAGACGCTATAAAATGGGTTCAGCACGCGGTGTTTCCGTTAAGCACTTCGAATACGCATTTGGCTAGGTTGCCCGCCTTGGGAGTTGCGGCTCTTGAACTGAAGCTTTTCGGTGCAGAGCTGGCAAAACAGACTGTTAGAAACGCTCAAGTTGCTGGGCAATATCTTTACGAACATGGCGTTAAAGTTCTCGGCGAACATAAAGGCTTTACAATGTCTCATCAGCTCGCTGTGGATGTCCGCGAGTACGGAGGCGGGAAAAAGGTTGCTCAAGACTTGGAGGAAGCAAACATAATTTTGAACAGAAACCTCTTACCCTATGACGACCAGAACAACCGCGAGAACCCATCAGGAATCAGGATAGGTTTTCAAGATGTGACCCGAAGAGGCTTCAAAGAAGGTGATATTAAATATCTATGTGATTTAATGTTGAAAGTTATTAAGGGGACGCGCAAACCACAAGAAGTTAAAGAGGAAGTAATAGCCTTCAGAAAACAGTTCAACAAAATTGAGTATGGCTTTAACAGCCTTGAAGAAGTGGTGAAACATTTAAAAAATATTGTTGGAAAATAACTGTTATTTCATGTACTTTTCTAGGGCGGTTTTAACGTCTAAGCCCTCATGGACGATGCCGCATAAGACCCTAACCATTTTCGTCGGGTTTTCATGTTGAAAAACGTTTCTTCCAGCAGCCACCCCAGCTCCACCAGCACGTATTGAATCGTAAACCATTTGACAGAATTCTTCATCCGTATTTGTTTTAGGTCCTCCAGCCATGACAACCGGTACAAGGCATCCTTTGACAACTTCTCTGAATGTGTCTTCGCTTCCAGTGTAGTTCGTTTTAACGATGTCTGCTCCAAGTTCTGCTCCGATGCGGGCAACATGCTTAACCACATCTACATCATACTGATCCTTGATTTTTTCTCCTCGCGGGTACATCATTGCCAAGAGGGGTACACCCCAATCCTCACATATTTTTGCTGTTTTACCCAGAAACTTCAACTGTTTATCTTCTGTTTTGGACCCTACATTTATGTGAATGGAAACGGCGTCAGCACCAAGTTTTATGGCTTCTATGACATCTGCCACCTGCACTTTAGCGTCTGGGTCTGGTCCTAGTGCTGTGCTTCCTGAAAGATGCAGTATTAATCCTATATCCTTGCCATATCCCCTGTAACCTGCCTTTATTATTCCTTTATGTAGAAGAACGGCGTTTGCGCCTCCTTCGGCGACTTGGTTGACGATGGTTTTCATGTCGTAAAGTCCTTTGATTGGTCCCAGGGTTATTCCATGGTCCATGGGGATTATGACTGTTCTCCTAGTATTCCGGTTCATTATGCGGTCAATTCTGATTCTCTTTCCAAGCTCGGTCATTACAAACCCCTCAATTACCCATTATTCTATAGCAAATGTAAATTAAACATTGCTCTTTCCACATCATTATTGATAGGAAATGGAGACAAAAATGTTAGGTGGACGTGAATTTTTTGTAGAGTGCGCAAATGTCTTTCACGATAGTGTCTGGCTTCTGTTGACTTTCTTGGAGATTTTCAAGCGAGTAAAACTGTGAAGGGACAAAAACTGTTTTCATGCCTACAGCCTTTGCTCCTTCAATGTCTTCTTGGGGGCTGTCTCCAACGTAAACCGTTTCTTCAGCCTTGGTTCCAAGCCTTTTGAGAGCTTCTTTGAAAATTTTTGCGTGTGGTTTGCGCCATCCGACAGCTTCTGAAACCAATATAACATTGAAAAAGCGGTTTATGCCTAGTTTTCTGAGGGCGGCGTAAATTACTGGTGCGTAGGTGAAGTTTGAAACTAAACCCAGTTTGTAGCGTGTTGAAAGCTGTTTTAGCATGGGCTTCACGCATGGTCTTAGTTCAAAAGACTTTAGATAATCCTCAAAGAACACGTTGACAGCCGTTTTTATCCTCAAGTCCTCTGGGCTTGTTTTGAATCCTAGAGCGTTTAGGGCATCTGAAATCCAAACAGCGTTTGTTACTTCAACGAGCTTCTGATATCGTATAACCCTATACTTTTCGTGGGCTTCGCTGTACGCTTTCAAAAAATTTTCGGCGCTAATGTTGAAACCTGCATCTACAATAGCGTTGTATAGCCTCATTTTTGAGGTTTCTAAACTGTAACCTTTAACATTAGTTAATGTGCCTATAAAATCGAAAATCACTGCCTTTATGCTGGGTTGCAAGATGGCTTTCTTCTCCTCTTTTTGATTATTCTCGATTCGTTTTTGCAATGTTTATTTTCAGATAATAAGATTTACGTATACATTTATCAATTTAAAACGTGTTGAGCCTTAATGTCATTTAGAGATTACTTGCACGAAAAAGCAGAAGAGTCAAGACATAACGAAATGTCAGCATACTTAATGTTTTTGGCAGGCGCGGTTTTCTTTGTCGGCGGCATACTGGAAACCTTAAGCCTAACTTTAAGTTTGAATAAACTTCCAGAGTGGTTTCTGTTTATTCCTTATTACCCCGAACTGGTCGCCGGAGCCATCTTAGGCTTGTCGCTAATAATCTGCGGTTTAGCACTTATGGTTCTCGGCATAGCCGCTGGCTTAAGTTATTCAAGAGATAGAAGCTGGTACATGAAGGAACTGCAGAAGGCGTGTTCCTTAGAAGAAGCCATGATGAGCAAGCAAGCGTTGAAGAATGCTAACAAGAAGAAAAGGAAGAGTTAAACTATCTAAAAAAGTTTTAGACGCACAAACGGAAAATAATCTTTCTCACTTTTCACCTCAAAACCAAACCCTAAATGGAATTTTAATGGTCCAGAATGGTTTGTCTTGACCGATGGAGCAGTTCGCGTCTTTTTTCCGCTTGTTTGGCGGAAGCTTTAACCTTCGCCTTTTCCACCATTTATCGCTTTAATGGTGTATACGCCTTTATTTAAATAAAACGTAAAAAGGGCAATAGGCATTTTAGGTTCTGTAGGCGCCAAAGCTTACTACCAAAAATACGAC
>JAGTQX010000009.1 GCA_018396675.1 Candidatus Bathyarchaeota archaeon | reverse complement strand
CTTCAGCCATAACATGACACCTAACTAAAAGTCGTTATATGCATATGATTTGATGTTTAGTGAAAGAATTCTATATAAACTTTGCACGGCTTTTCTTTCCTGCGCGCTATTTTAGCTTTTGAGTAAAAGAGAAAAAAGGGGATTTGCGGGTGACATCTCCACGCCGTGGGGAGTGCAAATCCCACCCCCCGCACTATATTCGCTAAGCTAAATTCGCTCAATTTTCCCTCATTTTGAGGATAGAATAGCAGAAAAACGACTTCAAATTGTTGGCGGCTTTTGATTTTACTTAAGCGTTTAAAACTGTCAACTTCAAAATAAAAACAAGGTGATGCATTTTACATGGAAAAGGATGACCGAAGAATACTTGTCGATGGAGGAGGGAGTGAAAGAAGATTTCCTAATGTAATTTATATAGGCTACTTGTTAAAATAGCGTTGACATTTTGGTTTGCACCCACAATGACTCTGACCATGCCAGTGGAGTGCTTGGATTTCTTAAAGGCGGGCTTATCGCAAAAGAAGTTTGGCTACCTGCATCCTGGATGGACCGTCCTAGCGACTTGATTGGCAACCCGGAAAGCTTTTTGAAAGAATTGATTACCGACATTGAAAAGCTTGAAAATAGGGTTGAAGATTTTTGCCTGCTAGGCGAAATGTATACGATTAAATCAAATGAAGAAGAAAGCCCCTTTATTGAAGAAAGCGCAGAAAATCTAATGAAAGTATTCAGCACAGTCTTAAAACTTATTCAGTTTTAACATTTTGTACGAAAGGCATGACCAAATGATAATAACTTCTCCTCATCACGGGTCAGAAGAGAATAAATATGCTTACATACGGTTCAATAGAGAAACCTCATGGCAAGTTAAATGTGATTTGGGTTAGGAGCGATAGACGTTTCGGTCGTAGACCGGGTAAGTCATATCTAACAGTTAAAGGAGATAAATACTGTACTGTTTGTCGTTGTTCGAAGTTACCAAAACAAAATGTGCACCTTACGTTTTCTAATATTGCATGGCAACCACTTAATACGAGGAAATGCCGATGCCGGTAGGTTGCTATTGGTTGTTTTAGGGAAGGAACAGATTAAATTCTTGAATATATGTCAGAAACCGTAAAGACTATCAATTTGAACATGATTTATTTTTGTTGAGAATACACTAAGAGTCGGAGTGTATTGGAAACATCAGGTTCAGATACATCAGAAAAAGAAATTTTTAGATTACGGAGAACGCTCGTAAACATGCCATTACAGATGTTGTATTCACTTGCCAACAAATATGAAGTTGAGATTCCACCCGAAGCACTGGATATCTACACTATAGTTGACAGTTTCATAGACGAATTGGACTATAAAGCTAAAAAAGAGATTCTTTCTCAGTATGGTGATGCTGGAAAAGTTTCCTCTTTTGTTTTTATAACAAAGGAGAAAACTCCGTCAATTCAAACAATTTTTGGGAAAGCAAAGACGCTATTAAACATTAGACCTGAATCGATGTTTTGGGAAAGCTATCCCTACTATGACGAAGTAGAAATTGACCACACAACCCGCACACTGAGAATTAGGTTTCACTATTTGTTAGGTTTAATTTCACTAATAGATGAAATGACTGGAAGACCTAAAGAACACAGACAATATTGGAGAGGAGTGGTGGTCTATAGACCAGATAGTAAAATTCTGGAAGTCCGAACTAAACATCGCTCTATGGCTACAAAAATGGCGGCTAGAATTCCAGCATATTTGGGACTTGAGCCCTTCTACTCACTAAATTTAATGGACATAAATATGAACAGGAAGTTTATAGAATGGATTAGTTCGCTTAACAGCGCCACAATCGAACTCCCAATCTCTGAGGTTTCAGGTTCCCTTATAATTACTGCAAGGAAAGGTATGGACTTACGAACTGCAAAAAGATATCAAGAGGAACTCCGGTATGGCAGATTGAGACATGGACACGTAACTATTAGAATGGACGATAACCATAAAATTAACTTCCATATTTATTTCAGAAATTGCCATATAAAATACACACTTTTTGCCAGTGAAGCAGATATAGATTATGTTATAAATGCTTTAGAAAAAATAAGTGAGGGGTACGTTTTTGCAAGACCAGAACGAATGCTTGTCGAATACTTTGAAAAGAAAACTTAAGGAGTTTCTTTCGCAAGGCAGAAATAAGTTCTATTTGCGAGAATTTGTAGAAGAGGCGCATATCACCATAGTCGAAGCTGAAGATTTCTTTTTGCCCCTTCTGAAGAAGAATGAAATTGAGGGAAGTTTAGAAGTTAGATGCCCAAGCTGTGGAGCCTCGTTAGGCACTTATAAAAAGTATCTCGACATCCCTGAAGAAATTACGTGCGAATTATGTGGAGAGGATTTCCCAAGGTCGGATGATTTTCTAGAAATAGTGCTGGAGGTGAAAGGCAAGTTTTTTCGTCCCCAAGAAAAGCCGATTGAACCTAATCGGGAGAAAGCTCTCAAAATTAGAACTTAAAGAATTATTGGAAGATGCTATTACAGAAAAAAATGGCGTAAAGAAAGGGAAAAAGTTCGAATATTTCTTTGAAAACTTTATGGCACAACAAGATGGATTTGTATATGTTAGTAAACACTGTCGCTCAAATATAGGCGAAATTGATTATTTTTACCGATGTGAACACGCAGACCATCCTTTATGGAAAAAGTATCAGTATATTTTTATTGAATGTAAAAATTGGGGCGATAAGATAAGTTCTCAAGAATTAAACCATTTCATCACATTGATACGTGCTAAAGCCTTTTTAAGCTGTTTCGGAGTTTACCTCACCACTAGCTCTCTGAGTTCGAAAGCTTATACAGCAATTAGAGATGCACGAGTAAAAGATAAACTGCTAATAATTCCAATCGAAGGGAAAGAGTTGTTCAATTTGATTGAAAAGGGTTTCAAAGTCTACATTCAAGAAGCTTGTGATAAAATTCTGGCTAAAGCATAACTTAATTTAGCATGGTTATTATCCAATTTTCCTATAATCTACATCTCCTTCAAAAGAAGCAATCACTAGTCGTCCCTGCTGGAATGCAATGATATCAGATAGATATCGTTTTTGCTTCTTTCACCCAAAAGAAGTTTGTTTGATATCAAATAGATATCTCGAGTCTATTTTGGTTGTTTTTCTTGCTTGTCTAAGTATTCTTTTATGGCTTGTTCTATTTCGGCGCTTACTTTTTTGGCTGTTCCGTGTTTTTTAACTACGTATGAGAGGAGGCGTACCCACAGCTGGTCGTCTATGACTATTGTGGTTCTGCGTGTGTTTTTGCGTTTTGGCATTACACATAACCATACAAGTGTATAAGCGTAAAACTTATAAAGCTTGAGCATATAGTCATACAATCATACAGGAGCACAGTGGAACAATCCAGTCTCAAACACCAATTTGGGGCTTCATGATTCTAATAATCTGCGGAACAATTCTATTCAACACTCGAAACAACACTAGGCGGCCTTTATCTGTTAGCCCTCAACGTTGCCATCACAACAATAATAATGGCAATATATGAACCTAGAACGATGGTTCGCAAAAACTAATAAAACTGAAACAGTTAGAAAGTGGGCCCGGCCGGATTTGAACCGGCGACCAACAGGTTATGAGCCTGTCGCTCTAACCTAGCTGAGCTACGGGCCCGACTTTTAAGGACCCATTATTATTCGTTTTTAGATGGAATTTAAACGTTTCCAGTTTTTATGTGTTATCAAAACGATTTTAAGGATAATGTTATGATAATTTAGGTTTATGTGTGCGCATGAAGCTTTAGAGTTGAAGGTCTTCACTTTGCCGAGTTGCTCAGTTTGTCCAGTTGCTAAGCAGATTGTTTTTGAGGTTGCTCAGAAACTTGGGTTAGGTTATAGAGAAGTTAGCATGAGCACTAAAGAAGGGTTAGAGGAAGGGCTTGCATATCAGATTATGAGCACTCCGAGCATAGTCTTCAATGATGAGGTAATAGTTAGAGGACATTTAATGTCAAAGGAGAGGCTTGAGGAAGAGGTGCGGAAGAGGCTTGAAAAGTGGCGAACCCGCGTTTCCTACGAGAACAAGCAGAGATGACATGTTTTGTCGGAAGCCAGAACAGCCTTTGTTGCCTTTCATTATGCCGAGAAAATTAAGACAAGTCTCATTGTTGCTTCAAATCTTCTGCAAGCTTTGAAGAGTTTAAAAGAAGAAGCGGAAATTGTAGGTGCTGAAAAGCTGTTGGCGGCTTATTTCGGCGCAGTGACGGTTGAGGTTAACATCGCGGCTAACGCTTCCCAGATTGGCGGGTTTAGAAGTATCGCCGTGAAACTTCAAGAGGCTGCTGAAAAGACTAGAAGGCATAATTACGCAGATGCAGAGAAGCTTGTTTCTGATGCTATAACAGTAGCGACCACTCATGGAAGCGAAGCGGCGAAAACGCTTGAAGAAAAAAGCTTAATATGAACTCTTTTCGCCTTTGCTGCTTATTCTTTCAAAATGGTAAAGGTATTCTTGCGCGTAACCCGCATATTCTCCAAAATATTTTCTTCCGAAACTGTTAAGCTTTTCATAATCCGCTTTTGTCAGCGATTTTTTAAGCGAAATTTTTTTAACGAAATCTTCTTCAAAATGGTTTGCATAGTGCCTTATAATTACACGTTTCATCCAAACATCCACAGGGAAAGCCTCAAACTTTTCAAGTGCAAAAAGCGAGACGCAGTCAGCAACTTTCAAGCCGACGCCTTTCAAGCAAAGCAGCGCGTTTCTAGCTTCACCGTAGTTTTGGGTTTTCAGTTTTTCAATGTTGAATTCGCCGCTTGCAACCTTTTGGGCGGTTTCCAAAACGTATCTCGCTCTATAGCCCAAACCACACTCGGCTAGCTCTTTCAAGCTTGTATGTGCAAGCCTTTCAGCTGTTGGAAAAGTGTAAAGCAAGCGCCCATCCAGCACTGTTTCGCATCCAAATTTTCGGGATAGGTTGAAAAGCATTTGTTTTATGGAGGGGATGTTTTTGTAGGTTGCGCATATGTAGGAGATTAGGCACTCCCACAGGTCTTGGCGGATTATACGTAAACCTTCTAGGGCTTTAACTGCGTGTGTGACATGTGCGTCTCGCGTAATTTGTTTTAGGATTGCCGGCAAATCGTTATCTAGCCCAAAATATTTTTCTACAAAGTCTTGGCTGACGTTTTCGAACTCAAGTGTTCTGCCAGTTTGCCTCACTTTGAAGGCTTTGTCGTCGGCGACGCCGAACCACCATTCACCGATTTTTTCCCATCTGAAAACTTGTCCACAGCAAAGCGTCAACTCCAAGTTGAATGGTTGCGAAGGCTCTAAAACTAGTTTCATGGGAATCACGCTTCATTCACAAAAGAACCAAACGTAAGATTATCCAATGATAAGCCTTTTCTCTCGCGAATTTGCCTTACTATTTCCGCAGCTAAGTTTTCGGGGATTCTCTCCCATTTGTGAAAGGTGCACTGCCAAAAGGCGTGTCCAGAAGTTGCTGAACGCATTTCAGCCGTCAAACTGAATGTTTCCGCGACTGGAATGTAACCCGTAATAAGTGTTAGCACGCCTTTATGTTCTGAAGTCAGGATTTTTCCCCGTTTTTTAGTGATTATGTTTGAGCATTCGCCGACAAACCGTGTAGGAACTGAAACGTTAATTTTGTAAACTGGCTCCAGAAGTGATGGTTTAGCAGTCAAAAAAGAACCAAAAACTGCGCGGCGTACGGTTGGCATGATTTGCGCTGAACCGCGGTATGTTGGATTTTCATGCAGCTTTACGTCTGTAAGTTTGACTTTTACTCCACGCATAGGCTCTTCGCACAGCGGTCCAGCTCTACACGCCCATCTGAAACCATTGATTATCGATTCCATAGATTCATAAAGATACTGCGTGCTCTTCGCCGAGTTTATGAGCATGTTTTTGTGTTCGTCTATCGCTAAAACGTTTTCAGCTTCTTCTACCGAATACCCTGCCTTTTCTAAAAGAATTTTTTCCATCTGCTTCCGTTCGGTTTCTTCGGCGATTTCACCTTTTTCCATTAGGTTTATGACTTTTTCATCTAAAGGTTCAACTTGAACCCAAAATGCATTGTGTTTGTTGGGGCTTTTTGCCATAAATATTTTGCCTTTTTTATCAACGCTTTCCCTGTAAACAACTATTGGTTTTGAAGCGGTAATCTCTAATCCATCAGCGTAGTTTTTCAAGAATTTTACAGCGATTTCTAGGTGTAGTTCGCCCATGCCGCTTAGCAAGTATTCGCCTGTCTCCTTGTTTACTGTTGCTTTAAGGTTTGGGTCTTCTATGCAGAGCATGTTCAAGGCGTAAACCAGACGCGGCAAGTCTTTGGGATGTCGTGGTTCAAGCGCCACGGTTACGACTGGTTCAGAAACGTATTTTATGCGTTCAAACGGCACCATGAAGTCTTTATGTGCAAAGTCAACAAGGGTTTCGCCTGCTCTTGCAGTCTCTATGCCCAAAAGCGCCGCGATGTTGCCTGCGGTAACTTGGCTTGCTGCTTCCCTGAAGGCGCCCATGTAAATGGAAACTTGTTGAATCTGATGGTCCTTTCTTGCACTGACAAGATAGATGTGGTCGCCTTCCTTAACTGAACCGGAAAAAAGTCTTCCAGTTGTAACCAGCCCAGCATGCGGGTCTATCTGCGCCATTGTTATGCACATTACAGTCGGTCCGTCGTCGTCGCAGTTCAGCATTGCTTTTCCAATTTCAGTGTTCAAATCGCCTTTCCATATTTTTGGCAACCTGTATGCCTGTGCTTCGACGGGGTTTGGAACATTTTTGACAACCATATCTAGAATGGCGTTGTGGAGCGGGATAATGTCCGCAAGCTTTTGCTGTTCTCTCCTATTGTAGGCTTCTATTACATCGCTGAATTTTACGCCTTTTTCATTTGCAATTTTCAGCGTGAAACCCCAGCGGTGCAGAGCGGAACCGAAAGCCACTGTTTCTTTGTTTGGGTCAACTTTCCATTTGTTCTTAAATTCTGGTTCGCCATAAAGCTCTATCAAATTGTTGAAGTCGTTGATTATGCGAATCAGCTTGTTCTGGATTTCGTTTTGATTAAGCTTTAGCTCTTTTATTAGGCGGTCAACTTTATTGATGAAGAGGACTGGTTGAACCCTCTCTTCCAAGGCTTGACGCGTTACTGTTTCTGTCTGAACCATAATTTCCTCAACAGCATCTACGACAACCACTGCGCCGTCTAGAGCTCTTAAAGCCCGTGTAACCTTGCCCGTGAAGTCCACATGCCCAGGCGTATCTATCAAATTTATTACATATGCGCGCCCGTCAACTTCATGCAGAAGCGAAATGTTCGCTGTTTTAATGGTGATTCCACGTTTTTGTTCTTCTTCTAAATAATCCAGTGCCCGTGCCTCACCGGCGATTCTCGGCGATAGCAAGCCAGACTCTGCTAAAAGCGAGTCCGTCATGGTTGTTTTTCCATGGTCTATGTGAGCGATTATGCCGATGTTGCGGATGTTTTCCTTTCTGTTCATGAGTTTGAGGATTTCAGTGGTTTGCTTAAACTTGGGCAAGGCTAGAATTCTCCCAGCATTAAATTTCATATTCTAGGGTACAAACCAAGAGACAAGGGTTTTCCTAAATCTTAAAAGTCTTGTGGAGCTGTATGCAGTGCAACTTGCTATAGCATGCAAAAAGTTAATATGACTCATTTTTCACATCCATGTAGCCTATCCAGTATGTGAAATATAATGTATTTCAGAAAACAACATCATATTCAACAATTAAAATTCAGTTTAGCGGTTATCCAATACAGGGAAGGTTTAGGTTATGGGACGTTATAGGCAAGTTGAAGAAATCGTAAAACTGATGAACACTCCTGAAAGAATAAGAAACACAAGTATAATCGCGCATGTAGACCATGGAAAAACAACGCTTTCAGACAGTCTTTTGGCCGCGGCAGGCATAATAAGCGAACAGGTTGCTGGACAGAAACTTTTCCTAGACTCTTGGGAACTCGAACAGAAGCGGCAGATGACTGTTTTCGCATCAAACATCAGCCTAGTCCACGAATACAAAGGCGTCGAATACCTCATAAACCTCATTGACACGCCTGGACACATAGACTTCAGCGGAGCCGTAACCAGAAGCCTCCGCGCCGTGGACGGAGCCCTTGTCGTTGTCGACGCCGTTGAAGGCCCAATGACACAAACAGAAACCGTCTTGATGCAGGCTCTCCGAGAAAGAGTTAAACCGATTCTCTTCATCAATAAAGTGGACCGCCTAATAAAAGAGTTGAAACTTACTCCAGAAGAGATTCAACGGAAATTCGCAAAAATAATCCTTAGAATAAACAACTTGATAGAAAAATACGCGCCTCCAGAACATAAAAAAGATTGGCAAGTATCGGTTGAAGATGGGCGGGTAGCCTTCGGTTCGGCTCTTCACAAGTGGGGTTTAAACTTGCCGCACATGAAAGCCAAGGGCATATCATTCAAGGACATAATTGACGCTTATTCTGGAGCGCCAGAAGACATTGGAAAAAAAGTTGAAGCCCTAAGCAAAAAAGCCCCGTTATACGAGCCAATATTGGACATGTTTTGCGAGCACTTGCCGAACCCGTTGCAAGCCCAACCATACAGGCAGAGTCAAATCTGGCCTGGAGATGCAAACAGTTCTGTGGGCAAGGCCATGGCTAAAGTTGACCCGAACGGGCCGCTT
The DNA here is from genome assembly GCA_018396675.1 of Candidatus Bathyarchaeota archaeon. Taxonomy (GTDB): domain Archaea; phylum Thermoproteota; class Bathyarchaeia; order Bathyarchaeales; family Bathycorpusculaceae; genus JAGTQX01. The sequence goes on along the minus strand of JAGTQX010000009.1, from coordinate 49,182 downwards.
CTCATGTGCGTAACCACAATCGAAGTTGACCCTCACAGCGGCGTTGTTGCTATTGGGCGAGTTTTCAGCGGCGCTGTTGAAAGAGGAAAAACTGTTCGCCTCGTAACCGCCCGCCAGAAAGGCACAATACAGCAAGTTTACATGAGCATGGCCGCCGACCGAGTGATAGTGGACCGTGTCCCAGCAGGCAACATCGCGGCACTTTCAGGGCTGCCTTCGCTTCACGTTGGCGAAACCATTGCAGAAGAAGGCGTTGAAACCCAGCCCTTTGAAGGCCTAAAATATGTTTCAGACCCTGTGGTAACTGTTGCCGTAGAGCCTGAAGACGTTAAAGACTTACCGCTTTTTGATAAGGTTATTCACAAGCTTACGCTTGAAGACCCAAACCTGCATTTCAGAATAGACAAGGAAAGCGGTCAATACTTGCTAAGCGGCATGGGCGAACTACACCTAGAGGTTACGGCTTACCGAATGCAAGAGGCTGGCTTGAAAGTTAAAATAAGTAAACCCATCGTGATTTACCGTGAAACCATAAGCCGCGATTATAAAGGACCGCCGATAATGGGTAAAAGCCCCAACAAACACAACAAGCTTTGGGTAACCATTGAAAAACTTTCAGAAGGCGTGATAGAAGCAATAAAATCCGAAAAGATTTCGGAAATGCAAACACGTGACGAAAGGCAAAAACTTCTCACGAAGGAGTTCGGCTGGTCAACTGATGATGCACGCAACCTAATCGCAATCGAAGGCACAAACGTTCTCGTTAACCGAATAAAGGGAAGACAATACGTTGAAGAAGTTTTAGACCATATAAAATCCGGCTTTAGAGAAGCCATGTACTCATGTGTACTAGCAAAGGAGCCGGCTTACGGGCTTAAAGTTAACCTTGAAGACATAATGGTTCACGAAGACCCTGTGCACCGTGGTCCAGCGCAGATTCTCCCGATGACTTGGCGCCCCATATGGTGTGCCTTCCTCTTAAGCGAGCCGAAACTTTTGGAGCCAATAATGAGTTTTGAGTGTAAGGTTCCAAACGACTTCGTAAGCCCAGTAATATCGCTTTTGCAGAAGCGCAGAGGCAGAATTCTTGACATGGTTAACGAGGAGGACATGGTTATAGTTAAGGCTGAACTTCCAGTTGCAGAATCCTTCGGGATAGCCGACGAACTGCGCTCTTCAACACAGGGCAGAGCATTCTGGGCAACCCAGTTTAGCCGTTGGGCGCCAGTGCCAGAATCAATGCAGGCAGACGTCATAAGACAGATTCGTGAACGCAGAGGCTTAAGTCCAACACCGCCGAGAGCAGAAGAATTCTACGAAGAAGAGTAAAACACATCGCACCCTCTTTTCCTATTTTGCTCAACACAGTTTTTTTAACCTTCGTTAACGTTAGCATTTTTTAAGTGTGGTAAATGAAAAAAGACTCAGCGGTTTCCATAAGAGAACTTCGTGGAGAGCACGCCTCTGTTATATGTTACCCAAAACCGAGTGAAAGTGAGTTCAATAAACGTTTGAGGGAACTGGAGAAACTTGGTGTCACAGCACTAGAATTTAGCGGCGGAAAAAAGGTTTCTAATTTGCCTGTTTTAGGTAAAGGCTGCGTTGGCATAGTCTTGATAGCCTACCGAAAAAGTGAAAAGTTAGCCTTAAAGATTCGCAGAGTTGACGCTGACCGCGCTAAAATGCAGAACGAAGCCAAAATGCTTAAGGCAGCAAATTCCATTGATGTTGGACCGAGGCTTGTGGACGTTAGCCGAAACTTTCTCCTGATGCAGTTCATAGATGGCGTTCTGTTTCCTCAATGGCTGGAGAAGCACGTGAAAAAATCATGTTTGAAAACAGTTCTGTGCGACGTCCTTGAACAATGTTGGCGCCTTGACGAATACGGATTGGACCACGGCGAGTTAAGCCACGCTCCGAAACACTTGATTGTTGACGGCGAAAACAAGCCGTTCATAGTTGACTTTGAAACTGCCAGTCTGAACCGTAGACCTTCAAATGTTACTTCAATAGCTCAATTCCTTTTTATCCGTGGTGTTGTCGCCGAAAAAATAACCCATAAAATCGGCGTAAAAGACAAAAAAGTCATAATAGATGCGTTGAGACAATATAAAACGCGTAGAAACCGCCGAAACTTTGAAGCGGTGCTGAAAGTTTGCGGTCTCTAAACAATGTAGTCTACTTTTGCTTGCGTGTTTTGCTGCCCATTTATTTCAGCTACCTCAAGTTTCAGCTCGTTCAGAAGCTGGGTTAGGTCAAGCCAAGTTTCCACTTGAAGCTGTCTTGCCACGCGTCTTTTCTCGTATAGTAAGGGTATGAAGTCGACGAAGAGCCAGCCGTAGGATTCAGACAATCGCGTTTCTCTCCTTTCTCCAAAAGAAAAAAGGGCTTACTTCGCCCTTATAATGGTGTATGTAAGAATCGAATAGAAGTTTCTTCTATGCGACTACTTCCCGGATTCGCCCATTTTTTAAGGCTTTCTTAATTTCTAGGGCTATTCTTCTGCCCGTATACATGTTTTCGCCATATTTCAAATAGGCGTATGGCGCCGTTCCGATGCCAACATTTGTTCCCGCCACGATGCGCGCCGAAATTTCAAAAGTGTAAATTTCAAGGCTGTCCGTGATGACGGTTTCCAGACAGAACGGCCCTATTATTCCCGGCGGAGCCAGTTCCTTCGCTGTTTTCTGCACGTTGTCGCCCATCTTTAACAGTTCTGGCAGTAGCGATTCGCGAAGCGTCAGTGGAATGTTGCCCACAATAGTGTATGTTGGCGTTATCCCCACCTCAATCTGCTCATTCGCTGGCACTCTTCCGATTGCGTCCACTGTTGATTCATAACGTTTATCCACTCCAAAAAATTCCACATCATCATCTATAATTGACGAGAAATAGTGCGGGTAAACGTTCACGCCTAGAACATACTCTTGCAAATGTATCTTTTCCGCATCCTCCTTGCTGAGCAAACCGCGGTGCATCATTTCTTTAACTTTTCTCTTGAAGGATTCTGCCGAATTCGCCAAAAAATAACCTCTTCCACCTTTCGCACCTGGAAGTTTAGCTATGGCTAAACCGCTGATTTCTTCCGGATTCGCAAATGTTCTAGGCAGTTTTAATCCAGCTTTTCGCAGCCATTCTTCCTGTTTTTCGCGGCTTGCTTCCCAATGGAGAAGTTGACGGTTTCCGAACATTGGCACGTAAAAGCTATCAGTTAACTGTTCAGTGCTCAAATACGCTGTAAATGAGCCATGTGGAACAATAACCGTGTTAAGCCTCCTAAGCGACTCCTGCACCTTTTCGTTCAAAATTTCCGTGAAATCGCTCACTATTATGAACTCGTCCACCAGCGGGAACTTCTTGTAGACTAGAAGATCTTTTTCTTTGCATATGCAAACTGTTCTGAAGCCTTCCTCCTTGGCGCCTTTGAAAATGTTCAGTGCGGAATGCGAGCCTATGGTTCCTACAGTCAACTTCTTAACATTGTAGCGGTCTATAAGCTGATTTATTTCTTCACGGGTTATCATGTCACAATTTCCTCAATTCTGCCTTCTTTAACCGCGCGTTTTATCTCCATGGCTACTCTCCTGCCCGGGCCAACTTCCACGCCGTACTTGTATTTCATATAAGGCGATGTGGGTTCCACACATGGGCAGCCGGGCACTCTGGGGCTTACGTCGAAAACGTAGAATTCAAGATTCTTGTTAACGGCGCCCTGCAACGCGAAAAGCCCAATCATGCCCGGCGGATACTCTTTTTTGCATGTTTCCACGAAGCGTTCTCCAGCCTCGAAGATTTTTTCCAGTTGGCTTTCGCGCATGGTAGCGCCCATGTGGCCTATTTCAATGTTTTGGGTTGCAATGTTAAGTTCTAGCTGTTCTTGTGCCGGCAAATCCAGCACACCGTCCAAGTCTGTTTGGATTCGCCTGTCAAACCCTAAAAGCTCTATTTCGTCTGTTAACGGCGACCAGAAAAAGTTCGCGTTAAACTTGGCGCCTAAAACATACTCTTCTATGACGGCTTTTTCGAGGGCTTCTGGGCTTATTATGCCTTTGCGTATGCGTTCTTCAGCTTTTCTCTTGAATTCTTCGGGCGAAGAAGCGTAGAAGAAGGCTCTTTCAATGGCGCGTTGTTTTTCTGGCACTTTAACTATGACAAGGCGGTCTATCTCTTCTGGAGATTTAAAAATTCTGGGCGTGGAGATTCCCGCTTTCTGGAGCAGATAATACTGGTTTTTCGGTGCTGTGCGTTCTTCAGCCCTCAGCATGAAACGGTTTCCCATTATGGGCACTGTGAAGCGTTCTTCAATGTTTTCGTAGCCTACGTAAACTGAAAAGGAGCGGTTAGGCACAAAAAGCGTGTTTAATGCCCTAAGTTTTTCAAGGTTTTCCACGCGCATTATGTCTTCAAACTTGTCCAGTAGGAGCACGTGGGTGAAGAGGTTGCGGTAATATTTTGTGTAGGTTTTTTCGCGGCCTTTTTGGCAAACCACCACGGTTTCGAAGCCTTCTTGGCGTGCGCCGTGGGCGATTTCTAAGGCTGAGTGGGAGCCTAAAACGCCTATGCGAATTCTGCGCTCATCGTATTCGTTTACAATTCTGCGAATTATGTTTCTGTTAATCATGTTTTCCCGCCTTAAACACTTCTACAAGCCTTTCCGGATTTACCGTATAGCCTTAAGCCTCTATTAAATTAAACGCCCAAAGGTTAGAGCTTAATGTTTTGAAAGTTTCGCATAACCTCCGTCAGTTTAGGGACGTCAAAAAGCGTTTTTCCGGTGGTTTCGTTTGCCGCCGCCATATACATTTGACTTATCAACGTTTTCAGTTTTCCATCAAGTTTCGGAGGCGTTGTTTTCACGAGGGTTTTCCAGTTTTCTATTCCATGCTCTTTTGCTTTCTTTTTGGCTTCTTCCACTTCCCGAGCCCACTCCGTCCGCCTATAATATATACGGGCTATTTCTTTGCTTACATGAAGCCCTTGATATGTGAATCGGCACTCGTCTAATGTGCCTACAACGTCTACCACCATGAGTTTTCTTTGCGGGTCGAATGCTAACTCGATTTTTCCATCCTCGTTCACCAAACCAGCCTTTGAAGCTATTTCTGTTATTGTCTCGTCAACCTTTAAGAGCACTTTTTTAACTTCTTCCAGTTCGCTGTCAGTTAAGCCCGCTATTCTTTGGGCCTCTTTCCAACTGACATAGCGATCGCCTTCCTCCAGTTTTGTGCTCACGTCAAAAATTGGTTTTGCAAGTTTTTCGCCGACTTTCGGATAATGGTCTAACCCCAAGTCTTCAAGCGTAATCAAGCCCTGTTCAAGCCTTTTAAAAACCGAGGAGCCTTCTGGCAAGCCGTTTCTATAAATTATCTCTAGGGGAATTAGGTAATTTTTCAGTTTAGGCGTGTAAACGCTATAATCGTAGGCGAGTTTGCCGTCTTTCACGTAAGCCTTAGGCCTATATACGTTTACCAAGTTGATTTCCATAATGTTTGAGGGTTGTGTTAACTCGTCGAAGCTTACAACTTTGCCGTGTGTTTCAACTAGCCCGCGGTAATGGGTTTTTATGCCTTTTTCTTCAAGTTTTTCAAAGCAGTAAGCGCCCATAAGGCATAGGGCTGCGCCTTTCCCTTCAATGTGGTCTGGCATTTCGCCCCAGTCAAAAACTGAGTAGCGATCGGAAAAGTGGAAACGCCCAACACCCATGTGGCTTTTTGTCGGCTTCTTAACTATTTCAAGATCTTTGACACTGCCCACGCTCAAACCACCAAAGTTTTCAACGTTTAAGTTTCCTAACGGTTTCGTCTGCTTTTGTTATTTCTTTTTTCTTGGCAAGCTGATACTCTCTTATACGGTCTGCAGTTTTCCTGTCTTCTAAAGCGAAAATTTTTGCTGCGGCGATAGCGGCGCCTTCAGGTTCTAGGGTTACCACTGAGCCTATCCCGCTTGGGACTCTAAGCGAAGAAAAAATGTCAGCGCCTGCAAACTTGTCCGAATAAGGCGGACATGCAACAACAGGCTTGACGGTGTTTGCATCTACAAAAGCGCTTAAAGCGTTAGACCGTCCAGCAACAGTTATGTAGACAACTTTTTCGCTTTCGTATTCGCTTAGGATTTCGAGAACTTTTTCAGGTGTTTTATGAGCAGAGGCCACACGAAATTCGTATGCCAAACCAAACGCTTCTAAATGCTTTCCAATTTCACGTGCAAACTCCAAATCCTTTTCTGAACCCATTAACACAATAACTTTACCAGTCATCTTAAACTCTCCAGTCTCACGCATTACAGTAGTGCATGACCTAATTAAAATTTTTAAGCCAAAACTTTACCTTTCATATTTGAAGGTGATGGCTGTGTCCTCTGAAAAGAGGCGCAAACGCAGCCCAATAGACGAGTTCTTCGGAAACTCGATTTTCGACGAAATGGAAGCCTTTCTAAAGGATTTTCCAGAAAACGAATTCGCAGGCGGCTACTCAATAAGCGTGGTGCAAACTCCAGAAGGCACAACGGTTAAGGCGAAAGTCGGCAAAAACACAGATGTAAACACGCTTAAAAAACAGCTTGAAAAACAATATCCACATGCAAAAATCGAAATAGAAGGCGGCAAACAAGAACCATTAATACGGGAAATATCCACAAAACCAATACGCGAAGAAAAAACAGATGAAAAAGAAACAGATTAAAGGGGTTTTTAGCGGTTCCAAAACACATAAAAACAAGCCCAACAACGCACCCGCAAGCATTTCAAATGTCATCGGAAGCCAAGATTTTCGGACACCGACAAATGCCGTTGCGGTACAACGGGAAGTTGCAGATAATGATTTATTTGTTTATCACTTCAATGATTTTCTTTCTTGATGTTAAACCAGACAGAATTTTTACTTGAGAAGGATGCACGTTGAAGTGTTTTGCAAGTTTTTTAATTAACTCCATGTTTGCCATACCCTTTTCAGGCTTGGACTTTATTCCCACTACTATTCTATCTCCTTCAACTTTAATGAAATCTCCGTGAAACTTAACTTCAACCTCGTATCTCATGTCATGCCAACTGAAACTAGCTCACATCTTCTGAAAATAAAGCCTCTTCACAGATTTAAACATTGAAAATAAAAAAAGTAATTAACAGCACATGCAGAATTCAACAGGTTCAGAAATTAACAAGCTTCGAATACGTAACAGATATAGATAACACAAAATTATTTAGAAAGCAAAAATAAAACTCCACCATAGTAAGCCTGTTAGGTTTGGGGTAGTCGTCTAGCTTGGACCAAAACAGAAGTGGAGAAATCCCCCGCATTTTCCTCTTTTTTAATTGTACTTATTTTGGTATATGAGAAGTTTGGAGCTAATCTCTTTTTGAATAGATCTGGAAAACAGGCTTTTGCTCAATGACTTGAAAGTTTAAATGTCGTTGTTTGCCTAAAATTTTGCACCGACAACATTTAAATTTGAATTTTTAGAAGCTAATGGAGGATGTTTTTCTCTTTTACCAGTATTCTGTTTGCAGGATTGTGGTGATTTTGCCCCAGTCTGGGACTAGGCCGAAACCTTTGAAGTAGTAGCTGTTCTTTCTTGTTTTGAGGATTCTGAATCCTCCTCCCCATAAGGATATCATGGCTTGGAGGTTTCTCCTTACGCCTTTGCGCAGTTTTCCTTAGAAAGTGATATATTAACAGTTGTTTAATCACCTGGTTTTGAGGGATGAAAATGAGGCATAAAGAAAAATTTAATCTGAGGGTTTTTGAGGATAGAGTTAAATTAGCAAAACTTTTGTTAGATCAAGCGGTAAGTTTCCTTGCAGAAGAGGTTATCTTAGAGTTTGTTGATTGACGCTCCACTTTATTTTATCAGAGATAGGACTCTTTTCCAGTTAATGTTGTAGCGGTAGTTAAATCCGTATTTTTTCCATTCAGTGATTATATTCAAATCTTTTAAAATGCGAGGTATGTCTTGTAGATCTCTAATGACATCAGTTCTTTCTGTTGCCATTTTTTCCTCAACCATAGCCTTTGCCAGTTTTTCTTTAAAATCTTGTACGGAGGTAAATCCGACGTGTTCATCATTTAGTCGTTGTATCAATGTAATTATGTCGATGTAGTTTGCGTTGAGAAGGAAGCAACGCGCGAGTTCATCTATATATGGCTTTTCGTCGGGAAGCGTGCCTAGTTGGAGTAGTCTGAAACCGTTTTCTGTTAGCGAATAATCGTCAAGGTTTACTAATTGAAGGTCTCTTAAGAGAAGTTTAATGTTAAGTATCCATGAGTTTTTTTGTCTTTGACTTCTTATGTTACGTAATTTTAGAACTTCTCGCCATACCGCGTCTTCAATCTTACCTTTATCTAAATGTCTTTGTTTATTTCTCTCAGCCTGTAGAGCCCTTAAAATTGAGTGGATTTCTTGTGGTCTCAAGTCCCTGTAGTATCCATATCCTCTAACTCTGGGTTCTTCTCTTTTTAAAATAACTTTTGATTCCTTTGCGGGTCTTATGAGTTGAACCTTTAGGTTCTCCTTAACAGATAGTAGCCCGATTTCCTCTATCCAAAAATATTTTTGGTACATGTTTAGTTCTTTTTCGGGCATTGCTAGGTAGGAGAAATCTGCGAATATTAAGTAGGCAAGCGATTGTCCAAGTCCTGTCATGTATTCCCTTCCACCAGCATTACTTGGCTTGCATTCTACAAAAGCAACTTTTTCCTGTCGGTATTGAGCGGTGATGTCTGGGTTTGGAAAACCTCTTCCATAACCTTTAGTAACTAGTGCCACCTCTCTATCTGCTTTGAACCAGTTGGCTACTGCCTCTACGACTTCTTCATGTTCCATTTCAAATCCCTTTTTTCTGGAAGATTATTACATAATCGTGAATGCATATGAAAAAGTTGGACCGTAATGATCTAAATTTCATTGTATTTATGAAATTCATTCTTGAAGTGGCTAGTCGCGTGTACTTTATTACTTTGGTATGGAATTCGTATCCGAGTTTTAACATTAAATCGGTTAGATAATAATCAAGTGGTATAACCTGTCCTCCTTGGAGAAATGTTTCGCCGATAAGAATACAGACATATCTTTTTGGTTTTAAAACTCTTTTTACTTCTTTAAACACCTGCGTCATTCCTGCTAGGAACTCATCTAATGTTTGGGCTGTCGATAAGTCACCTTTTGTATAACCATGCTCTTTGCTGTAGTTTATTAGATTCCAATAAGGCGGGTGTGCGAACACTAGATCTATTGATTCATCTTCTATTCCTAAATCTTTAAGGTTCCTCGAGTCACCAACAATTATTTTTTGGTTTTCTAGCCACCCATTTATTTCTGGATCAAGCGATCTGACTGAAAGATTTTGTTTGGCTATTTTCGCTATGCTAGGGTTTATTTCCACACCAATACCATACCGTTTAAGCCGTGCACACGCAACAAGGGTAGTGCCGCTTCCTACGAAAGGGTCTAAGACTGTTTCTCTTTCCTTTGAAAATCTCCAAATACATTGCCTTGGAATTTCGATTGGGCAGTTTCCATGAATCGTTTTTAACGTCCAGCCATAAGGATCCCTTTCTGGCGTGTCCCATACAGAAAAAAATTGCATTCCTTCCTTTTCGTATTCACGCCATTTTTTAGGATCAATATCATTGATTTTTTCTTCCGAATCTTCCTTTTCTTCTATCTGCACCAATTCAACACCAAATGCATATTAATTGAGCATATATTTATGTTAATCTTCTGAAAGCTTTTTCATTATCAGTTTTTCACCGATTTGTTTTGGACTTTCGGGTGCTCGTGTTGGCTGTTGTGTTGTGTTTTGTGTTGGCCTTTGTTTGGTCCAGTTTGGCTTTTGTGTTTGTTTTGTGTTTTTGTTGTTGATGGACTGTTTAGGAGTTGAGTGCTATGGTGGATAAGGGTGATGTGCGGTTTTGGAATGTGCCTGTTCCAAAGTGTTTGGATGAGGCTGTTGAGGCTGCTGTTGGGCGGAACTGGCATAGGACTAAGACGGAGTTTATCCGTGAGGCTGTCCGTCGTGAGCTTGAACGTTTAGGGTTTAAGCCTTCTGTCGACGTTTAAGGCTAATGTGCTGTGTTTTGGAAGGGGGCGGTGTAAGTGAGCAGCACTGATGTTCCTGATGGGGCTACGCAGCGGCATAGCCGCATGATGGAGCTTTTAACCTTCATTAATTTGGCTGAACCGCAGGGCGCAACCATAACGCAGATTCAAGCGTATATGTTGACGGTTTTCGGCTTAAAATTCAGAACCACAAGCGAGATGGTTAAGGAGCTGGCCATTTCAGGCGTTATCAAGGCTGATGGGCACGGCTTTTATCACATAACTGAGAAGCAGCGAGCGGCTATAAAACGGATTGCAGACCAAGAAGAGCGAGAAAAGCCTTTGACGCCTTTGCTTAAACGCATAGACAACATCAAAGAAACTAAAGCCCGCGAAAAAGCCTTAAAGCTTTACCAGGAACTTTTAGAAACCCTTTCAGACCAAAGCAGCCAAGGTTAAAAGGTTTTCATATGTGTATGTGTGTGCGTGTGTGCCCATGCATATTTTTTCTTTCTCTTTCTCTCTTTCACTCTTCTTTTCAAAAATGAAAACAAAAACCCAAAACAAAGGGGTATCAAGCTTTTGACAAGCAAAAACCAGCTAAAAATTGACTTCATCGTTGTCGGCGGACTCCACATGGACGATTTTGAATGGGCAACCCAGCACTTTGAGGAAATAGGATATACGCTTGCAGCCTTCATGCTTGACATAGATGGCTACCACTGGAAAGCCCTCTACATCAAGACAGACCAACTCACAGAAGCCATACAAAAAGGTATAGGCAGCATCCTACAAAACCTTATAGGATAGGCTTACCATTGGCTTTCAGCGCAACCAAAAATCAACGGCCAACCTGTCCAGAATGCGGATCAGCCAAAACGTGGCGAGACGGAATACGAAGGACAAGCCAAGGCCCAGTGCAACGCTATTTTTGCCGCAGCTGCGGACACCGCTTCTCAGATCCATGCAAGGCCAAAGCCCGCAGTGGCTTCAACGGTTCAGACAACTCTAAACAGCCTCAGAGAATTCCATCAATGATTTTAAAAAGCCACGAAGCCATAGCCTATTACCGCCAAATATGCGCCATCCAGCAGAAGGGGGCGAAAAATTTGGCCGAAGTGGAATCCCGAAAAGAAAAGCAGGCTGCGGGGGCCACAGAGACAGCCTCAGATATCAAAGGAAAAATCATCGACTATATCTGGTCCCTTAAGAAGCAAGGATACGCGGAAAGCACGGTACTCGGTTATGGTTACACGATAAAATGGCTTGTCAAGAAAGGCGCTGACCTCTTCAATCCTGAAAGTGTCAAAGAAATACTCGCAAAGGAGTCATGCAGTAACGGCAGAAAAGCCAACATTGTTAAGGCATATACGCTTTGGCTTGAAATGCATGGTTTAACATGGGTTCCACCGCAATATCAGCTGGCCTCAAAACTACCGTTTATCCCCCTAGAAAAGGAGCTTGACGACTTGATCGCAAGTTGTAGTCGACAAATGGCAGCTTTCCTACAACTTTTGAAGGAAACAGCAATGAGATGCGGAGAAGCCCTCAAATTAAAATGGACTGATATCGACTTTGCAACAAACACAGTTAGAATATCACCAGAAAAAGGCAGCAACCCGAGAATATGCAAAATCTCAAACACGCTTGCAGCAATGCTTGGGAGTCTACCAAAAGAAAACCAAAATGTTTTCACATACAAAAACACCTTCTATTTAAGAAAGACATTTGCCAAGCAAAGAAAAAAAGCCGCTCATAAACTTGGAAACCCTAGAATACTGCAGATACATTTTCACACATTCCGCCATTGGAAAGCGACAATGCTGTATCATCAAACAAAAGATATCCTATATGTCAAAAACTTTCTAGGGCACAGAAATATTAACAATACTTTAATCTATGTCCAACTGGCAGAGACAATTTTCAAAGAATTAGAGGAGTACATCTGCAAAACAGCAAAAACTCTAGAAGAAGCAGCAAAATTAATAGAAGCCGGCTTTGAATATGTAACCGATATTGACGGCGTCAAACTCTTCCGGAAACACAAATAAATCTGGGGTACTGGTCCAGATTATGGGGTAGTCGTCTAGCTTGGTCAAGGATACCAGCCTGGGGAACGCAGTTTAAGTGTCCAGAACGCTGGCGGTCCTGGGTTCAAATCCCAGCTACCCCACCACTACCGACGCAAAGAACACCAGTACGGCTTCTGTTTGGGTTTTGATTCTGAATTTTTGATAGGCTTTTTGTGTTTTGCGTTGAGAACTTACGTTTGGGTTTCGGGTTGGCTGGTTTCGGTGCTGTTTTGAAGTGTTCGGGTTTGGTTTTTTTGATTTTTCTCTTTTTTGTTTTGATGTCTGGTTTAGATTTTATTGTCCACAGGGTTTTGTATGGTTATGGTTTGCGGTTTAGTTTTGATTGGGCTTCTTTTTATTGGGCTGTTTATGGCGGTGTTTTCACGGTTTTCGGTTTTGCGGTTGGTTTTGTTTATTGGCTCGGTTCTGGTAGAAGTTGTGAATCCGCAAAGGTTGGTTTAGGCTTGTTTTTCAGCGTCTTTTTGTTGTTTTTGGGTGGTTTAACTGACGTTTTTTGGTTTGTTTTCTGGGATGGTGGCGGTTTGCCTTCCGCCGAAGTTGCTTGGTGGTGGATGCCTTGGTTTAGAATTTTTGGTTTTTGGAACAGTTATGCACAGTTGGGTTTGCTTGCTGTCGCCTTTTTGGTTGTTTGCGTGTTCTGGTTTTTTATTTTGCGTTGAAGCTTATTTTGAATATTGTTTTTGGGTTTGTATTATTGCTTCACAATGTTTTTGTTGTTTCTCCGTCTTTGTCTTGTTTGGGTTCGGAGTTTGACTTTGAAGGACTTGTTTGATAACGGTTGGTTCGCCAGAGCCGTTCTTGTTCTGTGGCTAATCAGCGCTGCGTTTGTTGTGTTTTTGTTAGGCAAGATTGACTGGATTGTTCACAATGAGCTTTACAGTTTTGGTTTGCAGTTTAGTCCAGAATGGGCTGTTGGCTATTGGACTGTTGTCAGAGTAATTTACCTATTTGTGGCTTTGCCTGCTGTTTTAAGCGTTGCCTACTTTGGCTTGGAAACTTGGCGTTTTGTCAAGAGCCGACGCAACAGCAGCGTGGCAAAGCCTCAACCTCCACAGCCAGTTAAGCCTCTTCCGATTCGTCAGAAGTTTGCGGCGGCGGAAGAGGTGAATCATATGCTTATTAGTTGTCCGAAATGTGAGCGGGTTTTCAGCAAGCCCTTAGTTATGTTGGATTTTAGCGGTGGGAAAACTAGGCTGGTGAATGTTTGTCCATACTGTAATCATGTTTTAGGCTGTGCTGAAGATGAGGCGACGGCGGAAAAGAAGGATGACAGCGTTGGGCTTATGGATTTAGACAAGCGAAAAATGGAACAAAAATAGTTTTGGTTTATTCCCCGTAAGTTACTGCACATAGCTGGTTGATTTCAAAAGTTTCAGTGACATTTGCCCGAGTCTCTATTCCAACTAGGGTTTCTGCCACGAGAGTTAGGTCAAAATTACTTTTTATTTCAGCTTGGCTGTAGCTTATTATAGTTTTTCATAAACTTCCAAAAATTTTTTGGTTATAATTTCCCAGTTTAATTTATCTTCAACAAGTCTACGAGATTTCTGACCCATTTCATTTCTAATTTTTTCATTGTCTGCGAGATACGAAATACAGGAGGCAAGTTCTTCAACATTTCCCCTTGTAAAGCTTAATCCGTTTTCGTATTCGAGATACCGTTTCGCGTTATGAGCATAGGGATAGCCGTCAAATGGATCGTTTCTTGTTACGATGATGGGCAATCCCGTTGCCATGGCTTCAATTATTGTTATTGAACGAGAGCCAGGCCAAATTCCGATATCTGCTGCATTGTAGAACTTTGGTAATTCATTGTTTGGGACAGGTGGATGGAAAATTATGTTGTTAGCTATTTCTAATTTACGCGATAAAGTGATTAGCTTACTTGTGTAGTGAGAATCGCCGCTACCAATCAATAACAATTTCATGTTTTTTCTAGTTTTGGATATATACGCGTAGGCATGCAATAGTTTATGTATATCTTTTGATGGAATTATTTTGCCTGCATAAACAATCAAGAGTTCGTTATTTTTAATTCCAAGTTTAAACCTTGTCTCTTCTCTCATTTTTGGATTTGGCTTAAACAAGTGATGGTCAGCAGCTAAGGGAATCACGTAAATATTACTGGATGGAACTTTGAACTCGTCTGAAAACCATTTCTGATGATTATAATCCACAGCGACGATCGCGTCAGCATTCTTGATGGCAAATTTAAAAAGAATATTCTTAAGAAATTTGAACGAAAGAAGATTCACGATTGATCGAGCAGTTTTTGGGTAAAAGGGCATGTAAGCATGAGTGTCAATAAGGTACTTGTATCTCATATGATTTTTGAAAAATGCTGGAAGCGAAGGTGTTATAGTATAGATTTCATGAGCGTGAATTACGTCTGGAGACAGTTTGCCTAATACTTTTTTTATGCCCCTAGTCAGGCAATAAGAAGACCCGATTTCGAAAATTGCAGGTATTCGATATACTTTTAACTTTTCTTCTAGGCAAATATTACTATTATTTGTATCTTTATGTCTTAAATTAAATTGTTGGTTGGAAAATGGACGGTAACTATTAGAGGTGACTATGCTAACTTCATGTCCCATTTTCTGTTGTTCTCTAGCGAGATAATACTCCTGGTAGCCTAGTTTAGGTTGAAAATAAGAAATAACATGTGTGATTCTCATTTCGCTAATTTATCCTGACGAAAGTACTAGATAGTCAAAGTAAGCATTTATTGTCATGTTTTCGCCAATCGCTCTTGCACGAATAAAAACTTCTGTCAAAATTCCGGATTCTGCGTAACGCCTTAAGTCAACTACCATGATAGTCCATCTCGTAGAAGTGGCAAAGTTGATCGGATAGAAATCTTTTCCATCAATGACAACACCAACTTGAGTGGAAGTATTTGAATTCGCTGTCATAAAACTACAAACAAGATAAGGGTAGGTGGTTATATTAACTGAAAGATTCGATGTGCTTATTGTAATCCAATGTGCCCATGTGCGATTATCTGATACATTCGATTGAGAAAGACCGAACATATGTAATATGTCACCATCTGTTTTAAACCCGTAACTTGCCATCTGATAAGAACCCCTTTGATCTCTGCTCCATCCATATGTCCAGTTTTCGGAGAATGAATCATCTTTCCAGCCACTTTCGCCAATTTCTGACCAAGTTCTATAAACAACGAAGTTTTCAGAACGGTATATTTCATACATTCTCGGCGGGGGGTTATTCAGATAGTCCTTAAGATAGGGGTACCAGTGCCAGTAGCCCATAGAGGTAAATATTATCAGATAGTCAGGTTCTCCTGAAAACGTTAGGTTAAAAAAGGCCTCATGAGCTTCCTCTTGGGAATAGTTGTAAGTAGCAGGGATGTTAATTACTGTGTAATTTTTTGCTAAGAGGTATGACAGATAAAATGGAAACTCAAAGATTATGTTTGTTGCTATTTTGCTACCAGATGGAACGTTGGCGTCTATCCATTCTATTGCCTGCTTGATGCCTACAGTTTCAATGGTTATTGTTTCGTTTATTTCAACAGGTCCGTTATTTACGTAAAAGTATCCGCTATAAAGCGAAGCGCTAATAGTCACGAATAAAATTGCGATACACGTTATTTCATAAAAAGGAATGCTAAAGATATGCTCTTTTGAGGTGCTTATTACATTTACTATTAGTTTTTTGATTCGTTTTCCAAGAAGCCATTCTGCTATTTTAAGACACACGACCGTAGCTCCTATTGATTTTATAATTAGTCTGAAATTTTCTGGTAAAGTGCTAGATTGTATGTAAGGGACATATCCTTGTTCGGGAATGCTCATTAAAAGAAGGAAAAATGGGACTAAAGATAATGATAAATAGTTCCTAGACTTGAGTCCTAGAGCGGCAAAATACATTATTAGGGGAAAAACTATGAAAATACGTCTAACGGTTCCTCCTAATATAGCGCTTGTTGTGAATAGCCAAAGTGTAAATACCAAGATGCTGAGAAATGTCACGTTAAGGCGAGTTCTTTCCTTGATTACTACATTTGTTATACCCAGTAGAGCCAGTAGCAGGATTCCATGCGTGTAAAAGTAGGGAAAAACAAATGTACCATAAGCGCCGGTAGGACTTGTGAAAAGATAGTTACTCCAATCATTGATGGAAAATGTGACAAGAGTAAGAGCTTGCGTGAATATGTTCCAGCTTGGGTTGGGGTGCTGAATTAGATAGCAGCGAACCCAGTCGGCAGAGAAAACCGTTAAGAACATTAGTAAAGGAGAAAATCGTAATAATGTTTCTATTTTACCTTTAGATATGTTATTCTTGAATGCGTAAAGTGATATCAAAGGATAGATAAATAAAGAAGTAGGTTTGGTAAAAAGAGCTAAACCTGCAAAAACAAGAGCAATAAGAAATCTTTGTTTATCTACGCACTCTCCTTCATAGCTTTTTATGAAGAAATACAAAGAAAAAGTTGTAAAAGCGGCGGTGGGGATATCGGTCATAAGATGGTTGCTGAAAACAAAGATCATGGGGTTAAAGGCAGTGAATATTGCGGCGATCAACCCTGTTTTTTCGTCTCTTGTGCTGCTCAGTAAAAATGTCGCAAGAATCAGCATTGAATAAAAAAGTGCAGATAAGATTTGTCCATTTAACAAGGAGTAACTGCTTGTTTGAAAGAAGTAAACTAAACAAAGCCCGTAGACATATCTTTCTAGCCATGACCAGTTTTCCAGAACGCTTTTTGAGGGAAAAGCGTCAATGCCCTCACGTCCTAGAGTTCCTGCTGTCAATATGTTGTTTTCAATCATTTTTTTTGCCCAAAAAGCATTTTTGTATTCGTCTGAGTTTCTAAGAAAATCAACAGTTCTTGCGCTTACAGAAAGGAATAAAATAATTATGAGTAAAAAAAGAAAAGCTTGAAAACGGTTTATGCAAAGAGCGAACCTTAGATGATGCTTTTGTTTGATTAATGAGATAACCAAAAGAATGAAAATTTGAAGGATGAGAATCAATGGAAGGTAAAAAAGAAGATTAGTTAAGCCCAAAATAAAGGTGTTTAATATCATCACCACTGTGCCAAAGCAAAACCATAATGCGATTTTTTCAGCAATTGTGGGTGTTTTCTCAATCGGAAAGATGATTCTGAATATCAAGAAGCCATAGGAAAATATCAAAGCGACGGAAATGATCGCTATCATAAACATCAATTCTTAGGTTTTTGAGTATCTTTATGGTGATGTGTGTTTTGTGAGCATTTTTTCTATTTTGTCTATTACGCTGTTCCAGTCGTAGTTGTTTACTATGTGTTTCCTTATTGCTTTATTCAGTTCAAAATAGTGTCCAGGCGAATCACACCACAACAAATAGTATCTTTTAATAGCCTCAGCAAACGCGCATACGTTTCCAGCGTCAACGAGCAAGCCAGTTTTCCCATTAATGACTACGTCAGATATTCCAGGAATATTTGATCCCACAGCAGGCAGACCGCATGATTGGGCCTCAAGCAAGCGTAGAGGCATTCCTTCTGTTTTTGAAGGAATTAGGAATAAATTTGCGTTTCCATATATGTTTGGCAAATCTTCGCGTGGGACAAAACCCAAGTACTCGACATTCTCGTATTCACCTGCAATGTCTTCAGCAAGTCTCTGAAAAGGGCCAAATCCACATATGGTAAACTTGATGTTCCGAATCCTTAATTTCTCATTAACATAATGTATGATGTCAAGCAAAACATCGGCACCTTTATCCTCCGTAAGCCTTCCTGCATAAAGCACATTGAAAAAGCTAGAATTTCCCTTCCCTAATTGAAAAAGATAGGTATCAACCCCGTTAGGTACAAAATAGATATTTGTATAGCCCCAATCTTTCATTAAACTAGCGATATGTCGATTCAAAACATGCAAACCATCAAAAGCGCGTAGAGCTTTTTTGAAGAATGGCTTATAGATATGATGCAGGAAAAAGCGGTCAGGCGCTAAGAAAGTGTGAAAGCCACCAACCAACGGAGTGCGTATCTTATGCTTTAACGTCCAAGCCAGTAGCTCATTTGGCGGATAAACATAAAAATAAACAACGTCTGACTCGTTAAAAGTTCTAATCAGCAAACTTAAATCCAGTGCAGAAGGGACAGCGAATCCTCTGAAAAAACGAACATATCTTGTTTCAAGTATATCGATGTCTTCAAAAACGGTATTTACATTATTCTGCCCGGAAGGACTCCAAAGAGTCGTCAGCACAGTCACGTGGTGACCTCTCGCTGAAAGCCTTTTTGCAACTTCAATAATCCAACGCTCTCCACCGCCTTGGTAGCTCAAACTGACAGGATTATAAAAGCTAATTTTTAGATGAGATAGCAACTCCATTCCTGCGCCGAATTATTTGTAAGTATAAATCTTCCAGTTTTTGTACAGTTGCTTGAAGAGCAAATTTGCTGGTGAGCTTACTATAACCAGCTTCACCCATTTTCTTTGCCAGAGCCCCATTGCTTAAAAGTGTCTCCAAAAACTCAGCCCACTCTTTAGGGTTAAACGGATGCGCGTGAAAACCATCTTTTCCATGTTCAACTATATTGGTTAAAGGTGGAACCTTTGAAACAATCACAGGTTTTTTAAGCGCCCAAGCTTCCAACAAAACTATTCCAAAACCTTCCCATAAACTTGGCAAAACCAAGGCTCTTGCCCCTGCCAGAATACTTATCTTTTCCTCATGCGAAATATGACCCGTAAAAACTACGTTTTTATCAACACCATAACGAATTGAAAGTTCTCTCCAAGTTGATAACATTGGACCGTGACCGATAACAATTAATTTTACATTAGGATGATCGTGAATAATATCTCTCAAGGCCTTCAAAACAACTTCAAGATTCTTATAATATACGGATCTACCAATAAAAACAATTTCATCACCATACTGAATAGACGAAAAATCACTCATGTAGGATTCCAAATCTAATCCATTCGGAATCACAAAAACAAACGAATTCCTCCGGACTAAAAATATATCATCACGACTTGTTTCACTGACTGTTGCGATCGCGTTTGCCGGAGCTTTAACTGTCAAGAATTCAGTTATATAACCAATAAAGGCGTGTAGAAAAGAAGCCCCAAACTGGTTCATCCATCTCTCCCAAAAAGATAATCCATTCGTCAAAGCAACATCATGAATTGTTAATACTAGGGGTCTATGAGTAAGCTTTGAAAGAACGACACCTACAAAGACTGGGACATAAGTATTTGCATGAATAATATCTATACCTTCACTTTTAATTATCTTCAACCCGCTTCTAATTGAATTAAAAAAATAAATTGCGCCTTTATGTATGCTGTAAGGTAATCCGCCCTTATAGTCAATGATGGGATGGACATTGTGAATTTTCAAATTAGATAGCGGATTTATAGAAAAATTACAACCCTTAACTCTTTGACAAAGCACGTGTACGCCGTGACCTCTTTTAGCAAATTCCTTGGCAACAAGATAAAAAATAGTCTCTCCTCCACCATGTGTCGGGTCAAAAAGTTGTGTAACAAAAAGGACTCGCATATTGCGTTTATCTTTTATGTTTTCTGGTTGTTTAGTTTTGTTGTTATTCTTGTTATTGCGTATAGTGTTATGGCTGTGAACACGGCGAAAAGCCCAATCAACGTAAACGTTATGGCGGCCAAAGCAATATTCGTCACAATTTTATGCTCTAAAGCGTATATTTGCAACATCCAAACTCCGAAAAAGGCGCCAACAAAAAGGCATAATGTTCCAGGCACTCCAAGATAAACCAACGGTCTTTCTTCAACAACACGCCGCACAAGCGACATAACAACGCTAACACCATGCCTAAAAGGATTATGCGTAGAAGGCTCAAGCGTCTTATCATAACGGCACGAAGCCGCAACCTCCCTAACCTTTAAGCCACGCTTCTGCGCTTCAAACAAAATTTCAACACTTACACCCATACCGTCCTCGTTCAAATCCAAAACTTCCAAAGCTCGGCGACTATAAGCCCTAAAACCGCTCTGCGCATCCTTAACGCGGCCATTAGCCAAATTATTTGTAAGCCCCGTGATAAACTTCACACCCAAACGCCTATACCAAGGCATCTCACGCGCCGAAACCTCATTAACAAATCGGCTGCCAATGGCAATATCCACACCATCATCAACGACGGCATTCACAATGTTTGGAATTTCACAAGCATCATGCTGACCATCCCCATCCAAAGTAACCAGAACATCCGCCCCCAAATCCCTAGCACGCTTAAAAATGCTGCGGATAGACGCGCCATAACCCAAATTCCGCTCATGCCTAACAACCTCAGCGCCAAGTCTTTCAGCAATTTCACCAGTCAAATCCGTTGAACCATCATCACAAACAATAACAGCGCTCGCATACCTTTGAGCGTTCAAAACAACCCTTGCAATAGTCTTCTCCTCGTTAAACGCTGGTATACCCACAACAACAAAGGGCTTATCCTCAACAACCCCAACAGATTCGAGGCGCCTTTCAAACTCAACCAACGTTTTCACCCCGTAAACTCGTAAACGGATATTCTGCCGAAATCCTCCAGCCTAACAAACCCTTCGGGAACAGTGACGCCGTACCACCCGATAGGCGTGTTCCACCAAACAAAGTACACTCTACCAAAACCATGCTCAAAAGCGGAATCCAAAGCCGAATAAACATCGTTCTCAAAATGCACGATTACATGCACATCATCTAAATATAATTTTCCCCACCACAAAAACGCGTGCTGCAAAACCACACACGACTCAACACCCATATTCCCATTAAGCCACTTCATAGCCCTAACAACATCATCAACATCCACGTAAGGAACAGTAGGAGCAAAAGAAAAATACTTGTTAACTGGGTTAAGCGCAAAAATTCCAACATTAACAGTGCTCATCAAAACAGGAGTAGCCAAATATACACAGCCCAAAACAGCCGAAACCAAAACCATGCCTATGGCTTTCTTGCTGCCAAAGCATAAACCGCCGCCACAATCTCGCAGGCTTTCACCAACATGGTTTACAGCATAGAAAGTGAACGGGTAAACCAGCATAAACATCCAACGATGCCAATACTCCAAAGCGCAAAAAGGAACAACCAAACATCCAAACGCGCCCACCAAAAGCAAAACACTCCAAAGGCTCAAAACCCGAATTTTAAAAAAACCCTTCCAAACAAGAAAAATGCAAGGCAGATAAAGCAGAAGAAAAAGCGCAACCACACTCAAAAGCAAGTCGGCGTAAGACGCATAAAAGTCAACAGAAGTCTTCACACTTAAATAATTCGTTAAAAAGAAAAAGCGCCCAACACTGGCATACACAACGTCACCAGTATTTATAACGTTAGTTTCAACGCTGTAACGCACTGGGAAAAACCTCAACCAAACGCCAACCAGAAAAACCGTCAACGCAGGAGAAAACGCCAACAACAACCGTTTATTTTGCTGCAACGCCTCTCCTTTAAGTGCAGACCATAAAACTAAGCCAAAAACTATGAAAAGCAACGTTACCGCAGCATATTCATGTGCAAAAACAGAAAGCAAAGAAAGCAGAACAAAAACTGCAAACCCCCTTCTAGAACCAAGACCTTTCACAAAAGGCAAAGTGAACAACAGAAGACCTAGTCCAAGCGCGTTCCTAAGCAAATCCCAACTAATCCTCAAAGAAGCCAACTGAAAAGCAAAAAACACTCCAGCCAACAAACTCAAGCGGACATTCCAATCCAACATTTTTCGAGCAAACCAAAAAACTCCAGCGACATTTAATCCGAAAAGCACAGGAGCCAAAATCTTCAACAAAGAAAACGGGTCACCCCCGACAATTAGGTGAAGCAAAACCGAAATAGCTGGAAAAAGCCATGAATAAGTGAAAAACACACTCCAATGCGACCAAACAACACCACTTTTAATTATAGCAGCATAGTAAACTGTGTCAAAACCAACAGGATGCGGAAAAGCCAAAAGTTCAGGAATCAACCTTACAAAAAACCCTGCCAAAAAGCAGACCGACAAACCATAATAGTCGGATAAACGAAAGTTAATGAACAAGTGCACGGGTCATTGTTCCTTTCTTATCTGTCTTAACCCAAATGCGCGGTCTACGCAGAATGATAAGCATCACCGCGTAAAGCGCAATAAACGCCTGCAAACTCCAGTAAAAATACATGAAAGGAAGCCAAAGCACATTGGTTAACCTTCTAGGTTTGGATATGTAAGCCAAAGCCAAACCGCAAACAATAAGCGTGATGCTTGTGCCCAAAACTGAAAGCTGCATCAGAAACTGAAGCATAAAATCAAATTGAAAGGCTGCAAAAGAAGCATAGAACGCCAATAAATAACTCACAAGAGAAGCAACAAGTATGAAAGGCCCCAGCAGGGTCAGTTCAGCATCAAAATTTTTCTTGGTAGGCCGGGTCATAAGCTTACCATATTTTAGGGCTACCTCCATAGTTCCCCTAAACCACCTAGTTCTCTGCTTGAAAAGCTGACCCACACGCGAAGGAGTTTCCTGCCAAGAACGCACATCAGAAGCATACTTAATCTTGTAGCCTCTTTCAACAAGCCTAACCGACAAGTCCATGTCCTCGGACAAAGCCTTGCCATCAAAGCCGCCTAGCTGCTCCAAAACATCACGCCTTATAAATTGACAGCTTCCCTTAAGGTGAACAAATAAACCCAATACGTCCTTACCTCGTAAAAAGGTTTCACACCAAACAGATTCCTCATAAGAAATAAGCTTAGTCAACCTATTTTCTTCAGCGTTCATTGAAAAATTACGCCCTTGAACAGCAGCAACCTCCGAATCTCTGAAATATTTACAGACGCTAGTCAAAACGTTTCCTTCAGGGATGCTGTCAGCGTCGAAAATTCCAATAATTTCTCCCTTCGCATGTTTCAGCCCATAATTCAAAGCGGAGGGCTTACCATCAGAAACAGGTTTGCACACAACTCGAATATTCTCGCCATGTTCCTCGGCGTACCTAGCACAAATTTTAAAGGTGTTATCTGTCGAACCGTCAACAACAACAATTACCTCAAACTTGTCCTTAGGATAGTTAAGCCTTAATAAGGCGTCAAGGAGCCTTCCAATAACCTTCGCTTCGTTTTTGGCAGGAACAATTATCGAAAAGTTAGGCGGATTCACATCGGCAAAAAACATTTTTCCAAACTTTTTGCTGCTTCGTCGTAAATGCACAAAACCAACAGTTATTATTGGCAAATGGTAAAGCGACCAAGCTAAGACCAAAACGAATACGCAAATCAAAACAGCATGAATTAGGTCAATCAATATTTTCTTACTCTTCTTCAATCATCAGTATAGGATACGCCGCCAGGTTTACTGTTAATCCAAGTTATTGCAAGGAATCTAGCGAAGGAAAAATCTGAAAACCAATTTTCAGCATGCGGATTGCCCCAACTTTTTGCAAGCGAGATAATTCTGCGTGCTAAGGGCAATCCAACTCTTAAAATTGCCTGTGTAATTCTATCCTTAAGCGCCATCTTAACTTTGTCCCTAATCTTTAGCAAGGCTTCAGCCAACTTTGAACCTCGTACGGCGTCAGTAACTTTAAGCGTCAAATTTATCAGCGTTCTGTCAAGACTGCTAAGAACTTTGAACCAGACGCCATTTCTCTGAGCCTTTAGTTTTAAAAGACGGAGTTCACTTTTTAAAATAACATTGCCGACGAACCCGATCATTCTGGTGTTACACCTTGGAATTTACTTTAACTTCGGAATCTGAATAAAAAACTTTCCTTTCTTATACAGCCAAATCGAATCAAAAGATAACAATGGAGATTTTCCACATTTGCAATTTGTTCAAATTGTTCAAATCTCTGCAACCTTATTATTTTATGCGAACATTTCCATGTTAAACGTTTTTGTTCGCGTCTTGAAATTTGTTTAACGAGTACTTTTTATAAACAAAGCTTATTTGTGTGTTTTTCGAGATTAGTAGCTGATCGATTGGTATACGTATGGAAAGTTTGGCTAAGTGATGATGCCTTTGAAAGCTAATTATGCTGTGAAGGCGACGGAAAAGGCTGTTAGCGTTTTCATTCCTGTTTATGAAGGTTCAGACCTATTGGAGCCGCTACTTGAGAGACTCACAAGCGACGAGTATCCGAATAAGGAGATTTTTGTCGCCATAGATAAACCAGATGAAAGATCAATTAAAACCGTAGAGCATTACCGTGATAAGGTGAATTTTATTTTAAGCAACCAAAGAAGAGGAAAAGTGGAGGCATTAAACAACGCAGTGAGAATGTCACGTGGAGAAATTCTTGTATTCTTGGACGCTGACGTAAAAATAGGTGACTGCGAAAATTTTTTGGAAGCCATAACTAAGGAAATGGATGAAGCAGACATTTTAGATTTGAAGACAAAAATTATTCATGACTCTTTTATTTCGCGCATGGTTAACTATGAATACGTTGGCGCGAATTTTGCTTGTTTTCTTTATTCGAAACTTGTGCATAGGTGCTTCGGCATCGGCGGAACCGCTTTCGCAATTAAACGTCAAACTTTTGAAGAAATAGGCGGCTTTTCGAAGGTTGTCTCTGAAGACTTGGATTTAGCTTTAAAGACGCTTCTGAAGGATCGTCAGTTCAAATACGCGGAGCAAATTGAAGTTTACACGAAGGCGCCTTCGAACTGGAGAAACTGGTGGAGTCAAAGGAAAAGATGGGGCGTCGGCACAGGCTTATGGATTAGGAAGCATTGGCGAAAACTGTTCAGATACATAGCCAAATACCCGCATGCGGCACTTCCATGCGCCATAATACTTTTTCCAACACTTATTCCATTAGTTTTCAATTACCTATTTTTCGCTCTGTTAGGCTTCCAGTTTTCAAATTATCTGACATCAGCTTTTACGGTGCAACTCAACGTTTCAATACCGCTCATCATACCTGACTCGATTGCGTCTTTAATATTCACGGGCTTAACGAATTTCTTGTTAGGCTCCTTGATTTTTGCAGCTGTTTTCTATGCTGTTTCAAGGAAGCTTAATCTCCGCTTTAACATCGCCGAGTTTTTGCTTTACTATTTCATCTATCAACCAATCGCAGCAATCACACTCTTAATTGGCATAATGAGAGCTTTGTTTTCTTCAAATCATCAATTAGACTGGAAAGTTTAGACTGCAAAACATTTAAATAAATATTCCATTTGCTTGAGGCTGTTAAAGCGTGGTCTCTATGAGTTTAGCCATAGAAGCATCAAATGTTACTAAAGTTTTCGGTAATGTTCGCGCATTAGACGGACTAAGCTTTACAGTTAAACCCGGAGAAATTTATGGGCTGATAGGCCCTAACGGTGCCGGTAAAACCACTACTCTTCGAATAGTTTCAACGTTGCTCTTGCCTTCTTCGGGCACTGTTAAGGTTTTCGGATTAGATGTTGTTGAGGAGGCTGCGGACGTTCGCAAAATCATATCTTATCTTCCAGAGGAGGCTGGCTCTTACCGTTATCTTTCCGGTTGGGAGTATTTAGAATTCATGGCTAAATTTCACACAAAAAACCGCGATGAAGCACATGCCATGGTTAGGGAAGCTGCTGAAATTTCCGGTTTGGGCGAACGCTTGAAGGACAAAACTAAAGTTTACAGTAAGGGTATGAAACGGCGGCTTCTGGTTGCGAGAGCGCTTATGCTTAAGCCCAAGTTGTCAATTTTAGATGAGCCGACAAGTGGTTTAGATGTTATACACTCGTATCACGTTAGAGAAATAATAAAAAAGTATGTTGTGGAACACGGTGTAACGGTGCTTCTTTCAAGCCACAATATGCTTGAGGTTGAACATTTATGCGGCAGAGTCGCCCTTGTAAATGAGGGTAAAGTAGTGGCTGAAGGCACTCCTCAAGAACTTAAGAAAAGATTTGAAAGCGCAAATTTGGAAGAAGTTTTTGCGAAGGTGGTTAAAATTGCTTAAAGGATTCGGCAATTTCCTAATTAAAGAGATCAAGGAGCTTGTTCGAGACCCGAAGATCCTTTTGGGAATGATAGTTGTGCCACTGGTGATGTTTCCAGTCTTGGGTGGAGTTATGAGCTACGCTGTGGAATCTGCGCAGGAAAAAGCCGCACAAGCCACTTTAGTCGTTGTGGATAATGATGGCGGAGACTGGGCGCAGAATTTTACGGCTTCGCTTCAATTATATGGCGTCCAAGTTTCTCTTGAAAGCCATGTTGAACTTGACAAAGAGAACGTTTCTAGGCTGCTTTCTGAGCATAATGCAACACAGATATTGGAAATTCCGCGAGGTTTCAGCGAGGCTGTCGATGCGCATTTTAGTAACTCAAGCGTAAAGGCTTACGTGAATTTTTACGGTGTTCTGCTTGGGACAAGCGTTTTCGAAAGCGTCGGCTCTTCACTGATTGAAGGTTTAGTAAGCCTTTATAATCGTAGAATGGCTCCAGACGTTTTAGGCATAACAAAGTTAACCATAATTAAAGGCGAAGTTTACAACGTTGACCCTGCCGTTGTTTCCAGCCTTATGATGTCCCAGTCCATCGCTATGCCCATCACGATTATGATTTTGCTCACGTATGCTATTCAGATAGCCGCCACCTCTGTAGCCGTGGAAAAAGAGGCGAAAACGCTTGAAACGCTTTTAACTCTTCCGATGGATAGGCTTGCAATACTTTTGGGTAAACTTTCAGGTTCTATATTAGTTGCCGCCATCGGCGCCGTGGCTTACATGCTTGGTTACAGTTATCTACTAGGCTCAATTATGTCTCAAATTCCTGTAGGAGCAAACCTAGACTTGGCTGCTTTGGGGCTTGTTCCATCATTTTACGGCTATTTACTCCTCGGCGTTTCACTTTTTGTTACGATGTTTTCAGCTCTAGCTTTGGCTGTTATAATGTCTGCTTTCGCAGAAGATGTTCGAAGCGCCCAGTCTTTTGTCGGCTACATTTACCCGTTGATATTTCTTCCATCATTCGCCCTAATGTATTTAGACATTACAACCTTGCCGTACGCGTTAAGGCTTGTTTTTTACGCTATCCCATTCAGCCATCCGATAATCGCCTCTAAAGCCATCATAATGGGAGACTACTGGACAGCCGTGCTTGGCGTCATATACGTTTCAGCATTCACAATAATCGTAATGTACGCAGCTTCAAGACTTTTCGCGACAGAAAAAATCTTAACAGCAAAGCTCAAGTTCAAAACGCTAAAAACACGCGGTGGCGAAAAACCAGCCAGAGAACTCCAGTAAAGCTTTTCCACAAAAACAAGAATATCTTTTACCGGTGAACCAAATTTGGGAATTCAACAGATTGAGGTTTACCCTGTTACGCTGGCTTACCGTGAACCCTTTAGAATTGCACCTGGAGCAAGCATCGAAAGCCACAACGTTGTAGTTAAAATAATAACCGATTACGGTGTTGTCGGCTGGGGCGAATCCTCTCCATCGGAAAGGGTTACAGGCGAAACTGTGGGGACAGTCATTAAGGCTCTAGACAAAATTGCTCCTAGGCTTATTGGAATGTGCCCGCTACGAATCGAACATGACGTTGAAATTATGGACTCTGCAGTTGCCGGAAACCCTGCGGCCAAGGCAGCTATAGACATAGCCTTACATGACATTTTCGGAAAGACTGTGCGTAAACCACTTTTCAGAATTTTGGGCGGCTACAGAACCGAAGTCCTAACAGACATAACGCTTGGCATAAAATCTCCAAAAGAAATGGCAAGAGACGCCGTTAAAGCCGTAAAAAAAGGTTTCAAAGCCCTAAAAGTTAAGGTCGGCGTCAACCCAACCGAAGATATAGAACGAATAAGGCTTATCCGCGAGGCGGCAGGCGAAAACATCCAAATAAGAATTGACGCAAATCAAGGCTGGACGCCTAAACAAGCCATAGAAGTCTTAAACAAAATCGAAAAATTCAACATACAATTTGCAGAACAGCCCGTCCCAGCTGAAGACCTCAACGGCTTAAAAGAGGTCAAGCAGAACTCGCCCATACCCATAATGGCTGACGAAAGCGTCCACTCACCCGAAGACGCATTACGCCTAATCGAAGCCGTAGACATGATAAACATTAAACTAATGAAATGCGGAGGAATACATAACGCTAAGAAAATAGCCGCCATAGCCGAAGCCGCTGGCGCACCATGCATGATAGGATGCATGGGCGAATCAGAAATAGGCATAGCAGCCGGCGCTCACTTGGCAGCTGCAGTGAAAAACATTCAATATGCTGATTTGGACTCCGACTTACTGCTTAAAGACAAACTTGCCACAAAAGGCGGAACTAAAGTCCAAAATTCAACACGTATTTTCACAAAAAATCCTGGGCTTGGTATAAAAACGCTGAACGAAAAACTGCTTGGAAAACCAAAAAAGATTTACAAATAAAATCCTTTTACAGCCTATTGAGGCATAAGCGTTTGGTTTCTTTAAGAGCTTTGGCGCCTTCATTAACGCGAATAACTACAGCGGCGGCTGTAGGCGCAGCGTTACACATAGGCCAAGGAAACCCAAACTTGATAGATGAAAAGGCTGTCGAGTTTTCCAGAGCAGTTCTAGCCCAAACTGACGTGGAAGGCGAAGTAATTGCATGTGAAGGACCGAAAGACAACGCGCCGGCTTTCTTAAGGCGAGAAAAAGTCGGCACTGGAAAAGGGCCTAAAGTCGAGTTTGTAGTGGACCCTGTTGACGGCACAACAGCTGCCTCAAAAGGAAGAAAAGACGCCATTTCAGCGCTTGCATGCGCGCCTTCCGGATGTTTTCAAGTTCTTCCCGACGATGGTTACTACTTCAAAATTGCAACAGACTACAACTCAACCGGCAAAATATCTCTGGAAATGCCCATAGAAGAAATAGTTAAAACTGTCGCTAAAGCGAAAGGACTGCCTTTAGGAAATTTTACGGTTATAATGCTTGAACGTGAGAGACATGCAGAAATTCTTCAAACACTGAGAAAACTAGGCGTAAGAATAATCTTAATACCTGATGGAGACATTGCCGCGGCAGTGGCAACATGTATCCCAAGCTCTGGAGTAGACTTGCTGATAGGCGCTGGCGCCGGTCCAGAAGCAACAATAGCCGCAACAGCCGTAAAATGCCTTGGTGGAACAATGCTTGTAAAAGTTTGGAAAGACAAAAAAGATGACCCTAAAAGAATTGATAGGCTTGCTGCTGAAGGCGTCGACATAAATAAAACTTATACGCAAGACGAATTAGCTAAAGGAAATGAGTTGGTCTTCTGCGCTTCCGGCGTAACTAAAGGCGAACTGCTAGATGGAGTACGTTTCATATCAAACGGCGCCATAATAAACTCAATTTGCATAAGACTTCCAAGCGGAACAATCGAGAAATCCGAAACACAACTGCGGTTTAAAGGTCACCCAGTATACAAACACTTTTTATCATAAAAGCATAAAGTTTGATCAGCTGACTGGCCACTTTTGAACAGAACATCTAACTAACATGACCAGCCTTGATGAGTACATACACAGTAGAAAACATAATAAGCAGGTTATTGAGGTAGGGTGATATGCCAATTATACAACGTATAAAACAAGAATTCTCTTTCATTAAAGGGAACTATGCAGTTCTTGTTGTAAGCTGGATTCTCATAGACTTTGCTTCAGAAATCCCAGCCGCCTACTACGCTCTTTATGTTTTAGGATTAGGCGCTACAGAAACTATACTGGGCACTATAGGACTTTTCCAATTCTTGGCTCTGGCTTCGATGCAGTTCCCGGGCGGATACATAGCTGACAAGTTTGGAAGAAAATGGATTATATGCTTAATGACTTTCGGCGTCGCGTTAAGCTATCTTTTCTACGCTTTGGCTCCTTCATGGCACTTTATCCTTATCGGCGCGGTTCTGATGGCTGTTTTCAACTCTACCTACCAGCCGGCTTTGATGGCCATGATT
The DNA here is from genome assembly GCA_018396675.1 of Candidatus Bathyarchaeota archaeon. GTDB lineage: Archaea > Thermoproteota > Bathyarchaeia > Bathyarchaeales > Bathycorpusculaceae > JAGTQX01. The sequence continues at coordinate 19,181 of JAGTQX010000009.1, read as the reverse complement.
GCTGACTCTTTACCGCCTGAAAAGAGAGGAATGGGCTTTGGGATTGTAACCCTTATTGGCAGTGCTTCCACCACTCCAGGGCCAATCGTTGCAGCTTTGCTTTATAGTCAGTTTGGTTTAATGGATGGAATGCGCGTAGTATACGGCATCGTTGTTGCACTGTTTTTGGCTGCTGCTTTTCTGCGAGTGTTCCGATTAAAAGAAACTTTTAAAACTACTACTGAAAAACCTCACATAAGTGATCTTTGGAAAAATTATCCGGCTGCGGTGAAGCAAAGTTTAGGCGTTTGGAAAAGAGTTCCCAAGTCACTGTTTTATCTAGTTTTGTCACTTATAACCGTGCAATTCGGCTTTTCCGCAACATCACTTTTCCTGCCAGTGTACGCCGTAAATGACCGCCAGATAGACAAGGCAGTATGGGCACTGTTGACGGCAGCTGCACCAGTAACCACAATAATTTTTTCCATACCAATCGGGAAAATTGTTGACAAAATAAACAGAAAAATCCCTATGCTGTTAGCCTACTTTTCTTTCGGCTTAGCCATATGGCTTTTTGCAGAGGGAAACGTTCCCATGATTCTCGCTTCTCTGGTGCTTGTAGGCGCCGCGCAGGTTATGATGAACACAGGTTTCAGCGCGTTGCTTGCTGACCTAACACCAAAAATGGAACGAGGAAAAGTAAACGCGTTCACAAACTTTGTCAGCTTCATATTCATGGCTTTAGGCAACTTTATAGGCGGCTTCTTATATGAGCACGTCTCCCACAGACTACCATTTTACATAACAATCGCTACAATAATACCATCCTTCATAATAACACTCATGCTTGTCAAGGAACCAGAAAAAAGAGAAGAATAACACCCTAAAACAATGAAGCAAAATAACATGCGCATGATGGGGCTGCCCGGATTTGAACCGGGGTCTAGAGAGCCCAAGTCTCCAAGCCTAGACCAAGCTAGCCGACAGCCCCTTTTTTGAACGTGTTGTGCAAAATAGAATTTTGAGTTGGAGATTTAAAATGTTTCTCTGTGTAAAGAATATGTTTGGAGGAGTTAGTCGATGCTTTTTAGTGTTTTCTGACGCTGCATTGGAGGACTTTTGGGCACACGAGGCATTCGTCTGGGATTGGCATGTCTTTTGGAATCGAGTTTAAAAATCCAAAGTAGTGGACGCATTTTGCTGGCGAGTCAAAAACTTTCGGGTAGTCGGTAGGTTTCACGTCGACTATTTTCATGTTCTCTACGACTATGTCTATTTTCGACATGCAGTAGGGACACGCGTAATATGTTTGCCGTGGTATTGTCGAGTTGTCTGTTAAGACTGCTGGCTTGCCGAAAGTTTTTCCGCATCCCTTATAGGGACACTTAAGTTTTTCGTCGTGGTGGTGAATGTGCATGATGTTTTTCCTCCTTTTTCAGCGTCACATTTATCTGAAATCTTTATATTTAATAAATATTTCTGTTCACGTGTATAACACAAATACACAAAAACAGCTATCGCTGAAAAATGGAGCCTCGGCCGGGCTTTGATCCCGGGACCTGCGGCTTACGAGGCCGCTGCTCTACCAGGCTGAGCCACCGAGGCACATGCCAATGTTTTCATTCCTATTTTGGTGGTAAGCCTATTTTTAAGACGTTCGGAAAATTTTTCATGAAATTCGCAAAACTTGCGGTACTTGTTTTATAAATGAAAGTTTATTTTGCACTTGCTTGTAAATTCTTTGCAAAGAAGGCATAACATAATGGAGAAGACTAATTTGTTGAACATTCTTTTGGAGAGGGCAACCGTTCGAAACTTCGAAAAAGATGAGCCAGTTTCAGAAGAAGATTTAAAGAAAATTTTGGTGGCCGGCATAAGAGCGCCATCTGCCGGGAACATTCAACCCAGAACATTTATAGTTGTTAGAGATGAGAAGGAAAAAGAACAACTTTACGAACTTTGCGGCAAACAGGCTTTTATGAAAGACGCACCCGCATGGATTGTTGTTTGCCTCGACTTACATAGGCACTTGAAAGCCGCAAAACTCACAGGCGTTGATTACGATTTCACTGGAATTTTACCTTACACCCTCGGCGTTTTAGATGCTTCCTTGTCGCTTGAGAACATGGTTATCGCAGCGGAAGCGTTAGGTCTGGGAAGCGTAATAATCGGGTCAGTTATAGAACACCCGAAAAAAGTTAAGGAAATTTTAGGTCTTCCTGAACACTGCTTGGCATTGTCAATTTTATGCATTGGATACCCAAAAAAGAAGCCTAAAAGAAGAGAAAAATGGGACTATAGAACAGTCGTCTTTGAAAACCGCTACAGAGAAATAAGACTAAAGGATGTGCAAAACTACTGGAGACGTCTTGTTTTGAACGGGTTAAAACGCAGCGGAAGAAAACCCACAAAGGAGGAAGTTGAAAAAGCATGCAAAGCAAGAAGTTACGGGGCGACTTACGCGGCACACTACAAAGAAGATTTCATAAAAGAAACCAACAAAAAACTTATGGAATTTCTCAGTGAACAGTCTCTTCTGAAATAGCAGAAAAACGCCGAAAGAGTGAGAATTAAAAATTTAAAGCTGTAATGCTTCTCACTTTGATTGGAAGGCGCGAAATTTTGAAAACATTGAAGGATATGGGCGAGAGGAAAGCTATTGAACTGATTCTTGAAAGATTGGAGAAGATGCCGCAGATGCCGGTGCCTTTCGGCGACGATGTTTCCGCTTTTGTCATAGGCAAAGATAAGCTTGCGATTCTGAAGACGGACATGCTGGTCGGCGAGACTGACATTCCGAAAGGAATGAGTTTATGGCAGGCAGCGCGCAAGGCAGTCGTTATGAACGTTAGTGATTTTGCTGCAAAAGGCACAAAACCCGTTTCCGCTCTTGTCGCGCTTGGACTGCCAAGCAACACGACACAGAAAGAGTTAGAGGAAATCGCCGAAGGCTTAAACGCTGGAGCCCGTGAATATGGCGTTTACATTTTAGGCGGGGACACAAATGAGGCTTCAGACATCGTGATAAGTCTTTCAGTTTTCGGTCTTGCTGAAAAAAGGTTTTTGATGTTGCGGAGCGGTGCAAAACCTGGCGATTTGGTGGCGGTTACTGGTTTTTTTGGGAAAACCTCTGCGGGATTGAAGATGCTTCTTGAGGGTTTAGAGGCGCCTAAAGGCGTTTGTGATTCGCTTATTGAGGCTGTTTGTATGCCTAAAGCAAGGTTAAACGAAGGCTTGGCGTTGGGAAAAACTGGAGCTGTCACGTCAGCTATTGATTCAAGCGACGGCCTAGCATGGAGTTTGCATGAAATTTCAAAAGCAAGCGGTGTAGGCTTTTGTTTAGACACTATTCCAGTGGCAACCGAAGCTGTTAAATTCGCTGAAGTTAACGGTCTTGACCCATTTGATTTGGCTTTTCACGGCGGAGAAGAATATGAGCTTGTTTTAACTTTGAACCCAAAATCTTGGAGTAAAGCTGAAAAAGCCGTCAGAGAAGCAGGCGGCGCATTAATAAGGATAGGCAGGGTTACCGCTGAGAAACAAATTGTTGTGAAGATTGGAAATAGAAAACGCGCCATAAAGCCCAAGGGATGGGAACATTTCCGAAGGCGCTAAAATGCAGAGTTTGCTTACCAACCCAACCGTTCGGGAAGCCCTATTTTACGAGAAGCTTGGAGGCGGCAAAGTCAAGTGTAAGCTGTGCGAAAGAAGATGCGAAATCACTGAAGGCAAAACAGGATTCTGCAGAACAAGAAAAAACCTCGGCGGTAAACTCTACACGCTTGTCTACGGTGACATAAGCGCCATCGAAAGCCGCCCCATAGAAATAAAACCTTTCTTTCATTATTGGCCTGGCTCAACAGCTTTAACTTTTTCAACGTGGTCGTGTAACCTTGACTGTTTATGGTGCCAGAACTTTCACCTTTCGAAAGCGGTTCCAGAGCCAAACAAAGCCGTTTATTATTCGCCTGAAAGAATTGTTGATTTAGCATTTACATGTGGAGATTCTGGCTTATGCGCAAGTTTTCAGGAACCTACACTTTTGACTGAATGGATTTTAGAGACCTTTAAACTCGGCAAGAATAGAGGAATAAAATATTGCTGTTACGTGTCTAACGGATACCTTACAACCGAAGCCTTAAAAGCACTTCACAAAACTGGTTTAGACGGACTAAAAATAGATGTAAAAGGCAAAAACGAAGTGTACAGTAAATATTGCGGCGGCGCTAACGCAGAAAAAGTTTGGAGAAATGCCAGAGAAGCCAAACATATGGGAATTCACGTTGAAATCGTGAACCTTATCGTCAGCGGCGTCAACGACAACGATGAATCATTATGGTGGATCATAGAAAATCATCTAAAGAGCGTTGGGCCTGAAACCCCGCTTCATTTTACGCGCTATTTTCCAGCCTACAAATTCTTCAACCCACCGACAAAAATTGAAACTTTAGAGAAAGCTTACACTTTGGCTAGAAAAGCAGGAGTGGCATATCCCTACATTGGAAATGCATCTGGTCACAGATACGAAAATACTTATTGTCCAAACTGTGGAAAACCACTAATCAAAAGATACGGATACAAAATCCTGAAATATTCCGTTACAAAAAGCAAAAGATGCCCAGAATGCGGGACTGAAATTCCAATAACTGGAATCTACGTGGGAAAGTGAATGTTGACTTTTAAGGGTTTTATATCTTTCAGCGTTTCTCTCAGGCGGAAGTAGGTTGCAGCGCCTATTCCCCTGCCAACCGCCGAGATAACATAGACTATTTGCAAGCCAAGAACCAAGCCGAATATGCCAACCGTGAAATCTGACAAGTATCCACCTATAAGCGAGCCAAAGAAAGTAACCGTTCCTATAAGCATGTTGTAAAAAGCAGTGAAGCTTCCACGATGCATTTCTGGAGAGACATCAAGCAGATAAGGTGTGACGCATGCTTGTTCAAAAGCTGCGACAGCGCCCCAATAAGCGCCAATGGCTATCAGAATGTAAATGTTCGGAGAGAATGCATACGCCAAAGGTACGGAAACATAGCTGAACCTGACGAAAATAAGTAGTGGTTTTCTGCCAACAGTGTCCGCAAGTCTTCCAGCCCAACCCGTGAAAACTATGGTGAAGATTCCATTCACAACTGAAAGCAATGCAATTTCAAACATTGAAGCATTCAAAACTTTAACTTGTGTTATAGCGAATAACGGCCAAGCAATTGACATAAAAAAGTTGAAAACCGCACTGGCTGTGCAATACCTTGTGAAATCCGGGGATTCCTTAATAAGCCTAAAAATTTCAGCAAAGTTTAAAGCGAGTTTTTTCGTGTTCGCTTCCACTTTTTTAGTTTTTCCTTCCTTCACTTGAAACATTATCAAAGATGCAATTAGACCGCAAACTGTTGCAACAGCAACTGGTATCATGAGTTGCTCCCGAACTGTTCCGCCGATGCTGTTCATTATCAGTCCCGAAGCTAAAGTTGCTGACAATGTGCCAACAGAAGCCCACAAGTTTATGGCGGCGTTGACCCTTCCGAGACGTGATGACGGAACCAAATCGCCAATCAGAGCCGTCCAAGCTGGAACCATCATCGAACCTAAAAGCGCCTGCAAAGCAATAATCAGAACAAGCTGGTTCGCAGTATTCACAAGCAACATCGGCACCCACAGCAGAGCCACGATTAAACCGCCAACCACAATAAATGGGACTCTTCGACCGAGCCTGTCACTTAATTCGCCCCATAAAACTTGCATAATATTGTTTGAAATGTTGCTCACGGACTGGAGCCAACCCATATCTGACGAGGAAGCGCCAAGCTCCTTAACAGCGTAGGGACTCACAAATGGGCTTACCATGTTTGTTCCCAGAGAGTTCGCTACCGAACGAACATAAACAAGCTTTAGTCGTTTTTCTCTGCGCGCATCTTCATCAACCTTTTCTGCCATAAGGGTCGCTTTCCACACTAGAGAATTCAAATGTAGGCTTTACAGAGACTTAAAAACTAAACGGTTAAAATTAATCGCCATAGTATTGCTAAATCTACTTCTAGTTTAATAGCAGAAAAAGCATAAAATAATGTTGAATTCTGCGATTTTCTGAGGAAAATTTATATGAAAGAGGCTTTGGTTTTATTTCAATCTCGTTTCAAAATTTAGAATTTTGGGCGAGAAATTAACGTTTCCTGTTTCTGCTTTTGCCTCTGCTTCTGCTCGTGTTTTTTGTCTTATTTCTTCTAATCAGCGTAACTGTTGGTTCCTCGTTTAAGTTGCGAATATGAGCGTTTGGATATAATCGTTCAATATCTCGTTTAATCTTTGTTGAGTCCACTTTTCCATAAGTCTTTACATCAACAATCGGGTTGCCATCCTCGTCGTAGCTTAAGGAGACCGCATATCCGGAGCCTATCTCGATTTTGGCTGGCTCCAAGACGAAACCCCAATCGTCTGGAAGCCTTAATTCGGTAGGACTTGCGGGTTCACGTTTACTTCTTTTCTCATCCATTTGGAGCCACCTCTTAAAGAAAAGGTAAGGTTTAGGTTTAAAGTGTTACTGTTCAAAAATTAGTATTGTTTTTACAGCTTCGGAATATGCTAATGCACAAGCAGTCTCTCTTCGTATTTTCTCAAGTATTCCGCGGCTTCGCTCACGTCCATGAAGAGGTCATCTACTCGCTGCACATCTTCAACCGTTACCTTGTCCTTGTTAGAGGATTTAGCGTTTTGAGCGGCTAAACTTAATAGTTGAACAGCGTACCGCATCGAACTTTTTCCTCCGACTTCAGCAAGCTTATCCAACGCGTCTTTTTCCAGTTTAATTTTTTCTTCAACGGCTCGGATTCGCAGAATTTCCTTGATGCTTTCCAAATCATAAGGCTGCGTCGCAATTATAACAGAACGGTCAATAAGGTCAACTGGAAAACCTAATGGGCTTCTTATGTCTGTTCCGCGAATCCGCGCAACTCCTCGGTTAGTTGCCAATATTATTATTGGAACAAGTTCGCTTTCCATGGCTCTTCCAAGAAAGCTAAACGCTTCCAAATCCAGTAGGTGCGCGTCATCAATGAAAAGGACACCAGGGTGAATGAAAGCTTTTCCGCTGTCCACCCATTCTTTTACTTGCTGATCAACCGCCATCCGCACTTCCGCGTCTATCTCCTTTGATTCAGACCCGCCGAAGAATAGGGAGAACAAACCGCTTGAGTGTTGCCTCGCATTTAAGGTGTCTAAATCTGCCAACGTAAGTGTGTAAACGAACTCTTTCTCTTTCAGAACTTTCCCGTTGGGCCGTGGAATTTTTCTACGCGTGTCAACATCGTAGGTTTTGCCTTTCTGGCTTTCTAGGCACAGTCCAAGATTTGCCACTCTGCCCGTTTCAGCGTCGATTTGGATAACGTGGCCTTCCGATATGCCTTCAGCTATTATCTGCTGCGCTATTGAGGCCCCAGCTTCAATTGTTTTTTCTTCTTCTTTTGTTTTTAGCGTCAGTCTAACGCTTTCTGGAACTTTCTGGTAAGGGTTGTAGGGGTGCGGTGCTGTTCGAACATCGATCAGTGTTACTTCGCCTTCGTAGACTTTACGCATCTCGTGGATTTCAACGCCGATGCATTTTCTTATAGCTTCTATCAAAACCTCGGTTTTCTTCCGCTCGGTGCTATAGATTTCGCTTCCACTCATTTGAATAAAAGGAACGTTTTCACCAAGCTCCTTTGAAACAGCAACAGCTATTGCAGTTTTACCCGTGCCAGGCGGCCCAGCCAAAATAATGCATTTACCACTGAGTTTTCCTTCTTTAATCATTTTCACAACTAAACCTGCAGCTTCTCTTGCCTTTTCCTGTCCAACCATTCCATCCTTTATTTTAGCTGCTTTCAGGTTTTCGTCTAAACCAAGTCCTTTAATGTGCGTGTGTGCGCCTATTCTTTCAAATTTTGACACTGGAGCTGTTGGCAACTCGCGGATAGCTGCCATTTACTTTTTCACCTCCATCAAACACGCGAAGCTTAAAACTGTAGGTTAGTTAACAGATTTTAAACCAGAAATCACTTAAATAAAAATTTAGCGCCAATTTTCAGCGCGGTTTCATTCTGTCAAGTATGTAATTTAGCACCGTTATGCATGTAGCCGCTAAATAAGGCTCTTTTCCAAGGGAGATTTTTTCTCCATAACGTAGAGCAAAAGCTTCAGCTTTTTTTGGCAAACCAACATGATCGCCTAAAACAAAAACTGGGTTTTCGCCAATTTCCACATCGTAAACGTCTTTTCCGCCCTCCTCAAGAACGTATATTTGGGCTTTCTTCGCTTCAGCCTTCGCCTTCACCAAATTTTCAAAGCTTGCCATGTAAACGCTTATCCCTGGGTGAGGCTTACCAGAAAGAACCTTCTTTAATATGCCAGTCCATGTATCAACATCCGTTCTCACGTCATGCAACGTTAATCCATCAATTTTTAAGTGTAGCGGCGGAGATGGCGGACCATTCAAAATGGCATTAAAAACAACATCCTTACGTATTGCATGCGACAAGAAAAGGCTTGCAATCGTGCACTCGTAAACTATGTCCAAGCGTCCAGCATCATGCAAACTTCTCCACCTAGCATCGGTGCGCCCCAAACGCGAATATAGAATAAACTCCCGCATACTCAACACAACCACTTTACGCTTCAAGTAAAAGCCTCGGGCGTGCTTCAATATTAAGGTGTAAAAGCACTCTTTAATTGTTTCTAAACTCTTACGCTCAACTTTGTTGTTGCGAAGCGAGGATGACGAGCATTGATAAAATCTCATCACTCGAAGCCTTCTTTAAGAAAAAGTCCATGTCGAGTTTATCTAGTAAAATTGATAGATAAGCTCGTAAGGTTAATTGGTACAGTGTTGCTTGAAAGCCGTTTTTCGTTTTTCTCTCTCCAATTTTTTCGATGACGCCTTGCTCTTTGAGTGTTCTAACTCGTCTGTTTACAATGTTATAGCGTATGTATTGGAAATCTCTTTGTGTTCTTAACCTTCGCCATATATCATAAATTGTTAGCGGACTTTGCATGGCGAGGATCCAGAAAATCGCCTTATTAACTCTTGCTTCTCGACCTTTAAATATGTAGACCCTCGCCATTTCATCATCAAATCCTGACTTTTTGCTGAGGATTGTACTAAAAGACTAAAGGCTTGAAGCGATTAACAGGGAGACCCTCTAGAGTGAAAGTGCCCTCCTCATATGTCCGTTTTTGGATACTGTCCTTTGGCGAGGCTCGCAAAGGATAGTGTCCTTTGCTAAGGGCAGAAAATTCATGTGGTTTTGTATTGGAATAGTTTGTTTGGTGTAAAAGGGCTGTCAAAAGTAAAATTTTACAATTGGAGTGTTCGGAAAAGGCTTATTCCAATCTTGAAACTAATTGACGAAAATTATCCTACGAAAGTAGCTAGGCTTCTCGGAATGAGCCGCCAACACATGCATTATTATTTGAAAAAGTTGGAGAAGGCAGGCTTAGTCAAGCGTACTGGACCGAGGTGGCCAGCCTTTTACGAGACAACTGAGCAATGTAAAAAGTTTCTCAGTGGATGTGAGGGTTTGACGCCTAGTTTTGTTTTTAGGCTTCATAATTGTGTTTTTAAGTATCCTATTTTGCAGGAGCCTGCTGTGCTTGTTGATTGGCGGAGAGTGGAGAAGATGAATTGGAGTAGTCTTATTGGTTCTGAGTTGGGGTTGACGGTTGAGCAGACTACTAGGCATGTTCTGGTTTATTGTGATGTAGTTGAGGGTATGGATCCATGTGAGCTTTTGTTGTTGGCTAAGGATGCGGCTGATCGTGTTGCAGCTCATTTGCGTTTAAAGTATGGCATTCGTCTAGGTGAGGGAAGCTTAGCCCGCAAAGTTCATTTTGGCGTTTATGATCCTGTTGCTGCTTTGGTTTCTCGTTATTGGCAGGTTAGTGATGACGTTGCCAAGGTTGACGAGTCTGAAGGCTTTGGCGAAGTTGACTGGTTAAGCGTCGAAGCAGCCAAGGATTATTTGCTCATGCCTCAAAATGTTAAGCGCCTCATTCAGATTCAAGAAAAGTTTGCCAATGCCATGAATGAACATTTGAGGCTTATTGAGGCTCTTCAGGCCTTAACGCAAAAGATGGACAAGGTTATTGAAAAGTTAAGTTCAAAAGTTAATTCTGAAGAGGCTTTCACTTGAAAAGCTGCTTCGCTTAATATATTCCTGGCAGGGAACTAGGAAGGCTACAAAAATGTGGATTAAGCTGTTAACATTAAGAGTTTTGTTTAACGAAAGTGTTAACGTTAACAGTTTAGAGTTATGCGCGCAAGAGGTCTATCAAGGGACAAGATTATCGCCCTTGGTGCATGCATCCTCAGTTTGAAAAGTGTTTATTACGCGTGTAATAGTTTCAGTCAAAGCAAAGGCAAGTAAAAGAGAAGGATGTTTCCTAACTTGCGAAGCCCCTATGACACTTGTCATAACATATGTTATAACAATTATGTTCCAAACTTCAATTTTTATAACGCGCGTGATAATTTTGGGCACTCACTTCTCAAGTGGGCAAGATGAGTTGCTATTGGATCCAAACCGACAATCTTCACAAGAACCATAGGACCATTAAAGCCGATAAAAATAGCAAACAATATGATTGAAAAATAAGGTTGTAAAATGTCTTCCCCTAGAAAGCCTCTATATATGGGATTTTTCTGGCTTTTTGAAATTTTTCTAAATATATAATCGTTTCATGGTTTCTGTTAACAAACATTAACAGAACATAATCTTCCATGACTGAAAACTCGAAGGGCGAGATTTTCTAGTTAGGTTAAGAGAAATAAAAAGCAAAAATGCCGAAACAGAGAGAGTATAAGTACATAATTCCTAATACACTATACTGGTGGAGGGAGCCCCAAAACCACATTTTCTATTTATATAAATAGAAAATAACCAAACCACACCAAACAACCTTCCGTTAAACGTTATTAACAGCAAAGCTTGAAAATGATGGTGTAGGAAAACGTCATAGAGCCAAGATCGTTAATATAGTTGTGTCAATAAAACATTTGAATGGAAGACGATTTCCAATTTTAGCTTTACTTAACATAAAGCATTTCTTTTTTCCTATATTAATCGAGTTTAGCAAATGTTATAAGAGACTTCTTCACTAAAATGAGTGAGTTAATGGGGCGTGTCTTGACGTCAGAAGAGATAATAGTTACAGGAGAAGAGGCTTTAAAGGTAGCTGACGCTCTTACCGAATCAAGTTTTCGAATTCTTCAGCTGATTTCTGAGGAGCGCCATGATGTTTCAACGATCGCTAAAAGGTTGAATTTGAGTGAAGCTTACGTTAGTGAACAAATTCATCGTTTAGAGGAGTTAAAGCTGGTGAAGGTGAGTTACGAGCCTGGGAGGAGAGGTATTCGAAAGATCTGCGAGTTAGCCGTTAAAAGGATAGTTGTGGTTATCAAGCCTTAGATTTTTATTTCTTGGTTGGTTCCACTATATCTTTGAGTTCTGCAGTTTTCTTGTCTAATGAGATTAGGTCTCCGACGGCTTTGACGATAGATATGGGTATTAGGACTTCTACTGACCCTAGGAATGGTTTTTTATATCCAAGTTCTCTTGTTATTTCTTCTGTTAAGCTTACATGTAGATGAGTGATTTTCCATGAAGGCAATAGCTCTACTTCTACACCTGTGACGCTTCCAATTAATCGGGCGTCATCGCCGACCACGTTTTTTCCCAAGAGCGTGTTTACATTTACCATTATTTTTCACCTTCTAACTCTGTTTTAAGTTGGATTGCATGTATAATATCACTACGAGTGATTATGCCAATAAGTTTTCCGTCCTCCTGAACTGGAAGGCGACCTATATTATATTTTGACATTTTCATAAGGGCGTCCACGGCAGTTTCGTTAGGGTTTGCGCATTTAAGCTTCTCACAAGGCGTCATGACATCGCTTACTTTAGTTTCTGGCCACTTTTCTTTAGGAATCTTCTTTATGTCTTCAAGCGTGATGAGCCCAAGCAGTTCAGAGTCCCTTGTCACTGGAAATCCTCCGTGCTTATATTTTGTGAAGTGAGTTTCTACAACATCTTTAATTGGGGCGCTGGGGTCAACTGTATGAACTTCTTTGGTCATTATATCGCGAACTAGAACGTCTGCCAAAGCTTCGCTTACAATGGTCTGCCTGTAGCTTGATTCTGCACCATTTTTCAAGAACCATCCAATAAGAATGAACCATAATCCTCCAATAAAAACGCCTCCAATTATGAAAAAGAAGCCCCAGAAAACAAGCACATAAGAGAAGAAAACTCCAACTCTCGTAGCAATTCTAGTTGCTTGCAACAAATTCTTTTTCCAGCGCCAAATCCCCGCTCTTAGGATTCGTCCACCGTCGAGAGGAAATGCGGGAAGCAAGTTAAACCCACCTAATAACAGGTTAATGTAGGCTCCGTATTCTAGGGGTGCAACAGCTAAAACTCCAAAGGCTCTTGCCGGATGCTGTAAAAACCATAAAATCAGGGCAATTGCAAAGCTGGTTAGGGGTCCAACTAAGGCTAATTTGAATTCGAGACTGGCTTCCTTCGGTTCTTCTTCAATTTCTGATACACCGCCGAAAATAAAGAGAACAATACGCCTTACTGGCAAGCCATTTATCTTAGCTACGTATGAATGTGCCAATTCATGAAGCAAAACAGAGACAAAAAGTGCAACAGCACTTATTACACCGATCAACCAGTAAGTTGCCGAAGATAAACCTGGATATTCCAAGGGTAAATAGCCAACAGCAAGAGTCCAAGCAATAAGCAACACTCCAAGAATCAGTGTAAAATGAAGCTTAACCGGAACGCCTAAAAGTTTACCAATTCTGAAAGACAAGATATTTTTCTCCTAATCTCAAATTTTACTATATATGTCTACACATATAATATGAAGCTTGAGCTGTATTCTTGCTAAATATGAGTGAAATACCAAGGCTCCGCCGCGTTTTCTTTAGGAAATTCTTCAACAAACTTTTTTCGGCTAGATTCTTGCTTGCGCTTTGGCGATATAAAGACTGATTCCCCTCTTTCGAGGCGTTCTATAATTTTAGTGAAATCAATTTCTTCAACCTCTTCGACTTCTACATCATAATCCTCGTTGTTTTTCAAAAAGAACAAGTGGAAAAACCTTGATTTTATGCATGTTTCAGTTGGTTTTTTCAGCAAGGAATTTTCAAGCATACTATTCACCATTAACCTATATTTATTTGTTCTTATTTATAAATATTGCTAAATAACATAAATATTTATAAGTTATAACCACTATTATCGTCTGGGATGATAATAAATGCGGATAGGTTTCTTTGTTTGGGAGTACCCACCTCAAATCGTCGGTGGTTTAGGCACGTATGCTGAATATATAACACGTGAGTTCGTTCAACTAGGCCACGATGTCACAGTTTTTACGCTTAATCCAGGCAATCTGAAAACCAGAGAAATTTTGAAAGGAGTTGAAGTTCATCGCCCCTTAATCGCTGATGCAAGCCATGTTTTTCCAATGTTTGTTACTGAAGATCTCAGAAATTGGGGAACGAACATCCGGTTTTTCAACGACGTTTTCGTGTATAACATTTTAAGTGCAACAAAATTCATCAACGACTTAATCCGTAAAGAGGGCTACCTTTTTGATGTGGTTTGCGTGCATGACTGGCTTAGCAGCATAGCAGGACTAATAATAAAAAACGAGACAGACATTCCCCTCATCTTTCATGTCCACAGCACAGAATGGGGAAGAAGCGGAGGCCGAGGATCAAAAGTTGTTTCACATTTTGAATGGGAAACAGCCCAACAAGCAGACAGAATAGTAACCGTAAGCCACGCCATGCAAGAAGACTTGGCGAGACATGGATGGCTGCAATCGAAAATTAATGTTGTATGGAACGGTGTAGACCCTGAACGTTATAATCCCAAAGACTGTAAGCATGAGGATGTGGAGGCGCTACGCAAAACATATAACATCGAATCGGACGAAAAATTGATTCTCTTTGTTGGAAGACTCACATGGGTAAAGAGCGTCAAAAATTTGATACAAGCAATGCCCATGATTCTGGAAGAATATCCGAGAACAAAGCTTTTAATTTTAGGGAAAGGTGAAGAGCAAAAAGACATTGTGGAAACTGCCAACAGGCTTGGAATAAAGGATAAGGTTATCTATAGATTCGAATTCATACCAGAAGACGAGAGAATACTGCATTATGCCGCCGCAGATGTGTGCGTTTTTCCATCAGTTTACGAACCCTTCGGCATAGTTAGCCTAGAAGCCATGGCCATGGAAAAGCCAGTTGTGATTGGCTCCCGCGGAGTTGTTGGCTTCAGAGAGCAAGTCGTCCCTTCAGGGCCACATCAAAACGGAATTCATATAAACGGTGGAGACCCAGCTGACATAGCTTGGGGAATTAAGGAAGCGCTTAAGGATCCGCATAGAGCAGAAGTTTGGGGCAAGAATGGGCGTAAAAGAGTTTTGGAATACTTTACGTGGAGAAAGGTTGCAGAACAAACCTTGGAAATCTACGACGATGCTATGAGAGAAAAATAAAGTTTTCTTAACTTGGTTTTCTAAAACAAGTAGAGGAATCAAAATGGCGGAAGAAAATATTTGGCATGCACTCTCCATCGAAGAAGTCTTCGAAAAACTTGAGACAAGCGTACGTGGATTGACATCAGCAGAAGTAGAGAAAAGACTAGGCAAGTACGGACCAAATGAGCTGGAAGAAGAAAAAAGAATAACAAAACTGGCTTTGCTGGCTCATCAGCTTAAGAATCCCTTGGTTGGAGTGCTTTTTGCAGCAGCACTAATCTCTTTTTTTGTCGGTAAACTAATCGATACCATAGTTGTTGCGGTTGTAATCGCCTTTAACACATCAATTGGATTCTTCCAAGAATACAAGGCTGAAGCCGCTCTTAAAGCTTTAAAGTCCATGGCAGCCCCAGAAGCAGAAGTGATTCGAGACTGCCCAGAAAAAGGCACTTGTATTGAGATGCGGGTTAAAGCCAGAGAAATAGTTCCCGGAGATGTAATTCTCTTAGATGCTGGAGATAAGGTCCCTGCTGATGCACGAATTTTTGAAACCATAAACCTTGAAATTGATGAGTCAATGCTGACTGGTGAATCAACTCCAGTTAGGAAAACAACAGAGCCGCTGGACAAGGACTTGCCTGTAGCAGACAGAAAAAACATGGCTTTTTCAGGAACTATAGTGACCCAAGGAAGAGGCAAAGCCATTGTTGTTTCCACGGGCATGAAGACGGAAATCGGCAAGATAGCTAAGCTTATAAAAGAAACCGAGAAAGCCGAAACTCCTATTCAAAAACGCACATCAGATCTGAGCAAAAAATTAGGGCTTTTTGCGTTAATTGCTAGTAGCTTAATATTAGCAGTAAGCCTTCTCCGTGGGTTTGAGTTTTACCAAACTTTCCTTTTCGCTCTGGCAGCCGCTGTTTCCGCCATCCCAGAGGGATTACCAGCTGTCATGACAATAACTTTGGCTGTTGGAGTTAACAGAATGGCAAAACGCAACGCCATAATACGAAAACTACAAGCAGTAGACACGTTAGGATCAGCAACAGCAATCTGCACAGACAAGACTGGAACCTTAACAACCAATCAATTAACAGTCCAAAAAATATTCGTAAACGGTAAAATGGTTAATGTGACAGGCGTGGGTTTTGCTCCAGAGGGACGGTTCGAAATCGACGGCGTTCCAATAGACCCAAAAAATAACAAAGCTCTAGCTCTTTTGCTTGAAATCGCTGCGCTTTGTAACGATGCAAGGCTTAGACAACACAAGTTCAATGACAAATATCGTTGGGAAATTTACGGAGACCCAACGGAAGGCGCGTTAGTTGTTGCCTCGGAAAAAGCAGGTTTCATGAAAGAAGACTTGGAAGCGAAATTGCCTCGAGTGGACGAAATTCCGTTTGATGCAAAAGAGCGGTACATGGTTACATTTCACAAGACTCCGGAAGAAAATCTGAGAGTTTGCGTAAAAGGGGCGCCAGAAACCATTTTGGAAATATGCTCAGACATCCAAGCAAATGGTCAAATAAGGAAATTATCAGCGCAAGAAAAAGAGAAAATTCTCAGGGTTAGCACTGAAATGGCTAGCGAAGCACTTAGAGTACTTGCCATAGCATACCAAACAATAAAGATAGGTGATCTCGATGTTTTCAAAGAAAATATCAAAAAGAAAAAGGTCAAGTTAGTTTTTGTCGGTTTTGTGGGAATGATTGATCCGCCAAGACCAGAGGCAAAGCAAGCAGTGCAGCTTTGTAAAAGAGCTGGAATTAAAGTTGTCATGGCGACAGGAGATCACAAGTTAACAGGCGAAGCAATTGCAAGAGAAATCGGAATTCTGGAACCTAATTCCAAAGTTTTAACGGGAGCTGAGCTAGACCATATGAGCGATGATGAACTAGATGCCGTTATAGAACAGACTTCGGTTTTTGCCCGCGTTTCTCCAGCTCACAAATATCGAATAGTTGAATCCCTTAGGCGTAAGGGTCACATTGTAGCCATGACTGGTGATGGTGTTAATGATGCGCCAGCTTTGAAAGCAGCTGAAATAGGCGTAGCAATGGGCATTACTGGCACTGATGTTACGAAAGAAACTGCAGACATGGTTCTTACAGATGACAATTTTGCAAGCATCGTCAACGCCGTTGAAGAAGGCCGCGTAGTATTCGAAAACCTTAGAAAAGTCGTAAAATATTTAATCGCCACAAACACAGGAGAAATCCTCACAATACTAACTGCGTTAATCTTCTTGTCTGGCGTTCCATTGATTTTCACGCCTGTTCAGATATTGTGGGTGAACCTTGTGACAGACGGTTTGCTTGACGTTACTTTGGCGATGGAACCGAAAGAGGAAGACATTATGGATCAGCCTCCGAGAAAACCAAACGAGAAGATAATCAATAAAGAAATCATGATGAATACGCTTTACGTTGGCATTTTCATGATGATTGGAACACTATTTGTCTTCATGAAAGAATGGAATGGCGGAGACATAATTAGAGCGCAGACCCTAGGATTCACAACAATGGCAATGTTCCAAGTGTTCAACGCTTTCAATTGCAGATCAAGAACAAAATCCGTTTTCAGATTGGGCTTCTTTACCAATAAATATTTGTTCGCGGCCATCGCCGCCTCAGTATCTCTGCAAGTTTTAGCTACGCTATTTGCTCCTCTAAAAGTTGCCTTAGGTACTACCACACTTTCAGCATGGGACTGGTTGACAATAATTCTTGTTTCAAGCTCGGTTTTCTTCGCTGATGAATTGAGAAAATTTGTTAGAAGCAAGGTTAAAAGGTGATGTTAGTGCTATCAAAATATAAAGTCAAACTAATCTCTATTGAAGAAAAAGATAGGCTTATGGAAAAATATGGTGAGCGCCTTCTTTATGAAGAGAGAGCTGACATTTACGGGTGTTGCATCAAGCTCTTAACTGACATAAAATACATGAAGGAACGTTGGGAAGAAAGTTTCTATCCAATGTCGGCGCATGTTCGCTCCCATGGGAGGCTAATAGTAACAAACGAAGAAAATATGGAACAACAAGTGCTTTATGACCCGCTTTCTAAAACAGCCTTTTTAATCAACATAGACTATTATGGTTGGGTCAAGTCCCTAGCCTTAAGCGTTGCAAGCGATATCCTTGAAGATAATCATGGAATAAATTCTGTTCACGGTGCATGTGTGGATGTAGATGGCAAAGGAGTTTGCCTAATTGCACCTTCAGGGACTGGTAAAACCACGCACACTTATGGGCTTCTTAGAATTAAAGGAGTGCGCGTGGTTTCGGATGACTGGTTTTTTGTGCGCTTGATGGGAGAGCTAGCAGTTGCATTTGCCTCAGAAAAAAATTTCTACATTCAGGCAGATATAGCTGACGTCTGGGGTGAATACCAAAAACTTGTGGAAAAGGCTGAATTCGATTCAAAAGGCAGAGCCGTCGTAAATGTTAGATGGGTTGTGGGCAAGGAAAAAATTTTACCCATGACAACTTTGAAAAAGGCAATATTATTAAAACGGAACCCGGAAGACAAGTCAGTTCTAAACAAGCTTTCACCGGAAGAAGCCTCCCGCTACATAGAATCCGTTGACTTTTGCAATCCCCACATGCTTGTGAAAGACGAACGAAAGACAAATTTAAGAAAACAGTTTTTCAAAGAATTATTTAGTTCTCTTGAAATCTACATTGTGAACACTGCTGCTCCAATAATCCAAAGCCATAAAGCCGTAAAAGAAGAAATTTTAGGACTATAAGCTATTTGCCAATAGGACGGCTCTATATGGAAAAAATTGGTGTTATAACAGCGGGCGGCGACGCTCCAGGGATGAATGCAGCGATCCGCTCTATTGTTAGAACTGCCATATTCCATGGACTGAAGGTGGTAGGAGTAGAGCGAGGTTATGCTGGACTTATTAAAGGAAAGACCCGTCCTTTGGATGCGCGTTCCGTGAGCGGGATAATTAACCTCGGAGGAACAATGCTGAAGACTGCACGATGCGAAAAAATAAAAACAGAAGAGGGAATTAGAAAAGCTGCTGACACTTTAAAAGCTAACAAAATTGACGGTCTCATAGTAATCGGGGGAGACGGTTCCTTTAGAGGAGCAAGCGAAATCTACAAAGCCAGCGGGATACCAGTGGTAGGAGTTCCTGCAACCATTGATAACGACGTCGCTGGCACCGATACCACCATAGGCTTCGACACAGCCGTCAACACCGCTTTGTTCACCATTGACAGAATCCGTGACACCGCAACTTCTCATGAAAGAGTGTTCCTTGTCGAAGTCATGGGACGAAAAAGAGGATTTCTCGCCCTTGCGGTTGGATTTGCCGAAGGAGCCGAATTCATTCTCATCCCAGAAATAAAATTTGACATAATGGCCATATGTAAAAAGCTTAAACAAGGACGCAAAAAGGGAAAAACTTCAGAAATAATAGTTATGGCTGAAGGTGCAGGAAATTCTGCGCAAATAGTTAAAGAAATAAAAGAGCAAACAGGATACGATGTCCGTTTAACAATTCTTGGTCACGCCCTAAGAGGTGGACCACCCACAGCACACAGCAGAATTCTCGCCAACCAGTTTGGAGCACACGCCGTAGAGCTTCTGCTAAAAGGAGCTAAAAAAAGAATGGTTGGCGTAAGAGGAGAAAAAATAGTTTCAGTAGATTTAGATTATTCATGGC
>JAGTQX010000007.1 GCA_018396675.1 Candidatus Bathyarchaeota archaeon | reverse complement strand
TGGCCTCTGACAGCAGATAAATATGCAAGTTGGTTGGCGGCAACACATGGTCAATGCATTAACATTTTTCCTGATTATGAAACTTTTGGCGAACATCACTGGCCAGAAACAGGTATACATGATTTTCTAAAACACTTGCCGAAAGAGATTTTGAAATGGGAAAATTTGCACATGGCCACTCCCTCAGAGGTTATAGCGAAGTACGCTCCAGTAGGAGAGATCGATGTTCCAGAGCTTGGTGGAACTGTTTCTTGGGCTGACTTGGAAAGGGATGCAAGCTGCTGGCTTGGAAACACCATGCAATGGGCCTATTACACGTCTTTAAAGAGACTTGAACCGCTTGTCAAGGAAGCAGAAGACGAAGACTTAGTGAGAATATGGAGATATCTACAGACAAGCGACCACCTCTATTACATGTTCACCGCTGGAGGAGCCCCAGGTGAAGTTCATTCCTATTTTAGCCCCTTTAACTCTCCACTGGACGCTTATGTAACCGCCCAATCAGTAATACTGGACTTTGAAAACAGAGTGCGCTTTGCGTCAATAACCGCAAATGAACCATTCCTTTTCTACAAAGGTGTAGGAGAAAAGTATTATACAGGGATAATGGCATGGAGTCTTAAAGGATTTATAAACGCACTGAAAAAAGTTGAAATGAAATCCATAGAATTCCACAATGACCGCGGAGATTTAGAAAAATGGGCTGAAACATCGCTCCAAGACCGATTATTAGCAAGGCAACTAAGAAAAATTAGATTGTCAAAGATCAAAGGAGAAGAGCTCAGAAAATTAATAGTTGAAACCGTAAAAAAAAGATTCAATAAACTAAATCAACTAACGCAAACTATAACAAAGTACTTTTAAAGTAATCGCATGTCTTTATAAGAAAAATCTGCCTAAAATATAAAAGCGCTTTAAGGTGAAAAGATTGAGGGGGGAAATTCCACTTTCAGAAAAAATTTTGCAAACACTGCACAACCTATGTGCAACAGCCCCGGATTTGGCCAGAAGAAGTGAAGAACTCGCGCAAGTTTTGCAGCTTAACATAAGCGAAATTGAAAGAATTCTTGACGGATACGGCTTTGAAGGCTACGTAGAAAGTTTTGCGGACAGTGAAGGAAAAAAGCGATATTATCTGACAGGAAGCGGCATAATAAAAGTATGTGCACTGTTCACGTAGTTGAGTAAATATGCGTGTTATACTTTTTTCTTGGGAGTTTCCGCCAAGGATAGTAGGGCAGCTTGCAGATTACGTAAGAGAACTAGCCTTACAACTTGCCAAAAACAATGTGGAAACTTATGTTGTTACGTATCACGATTACTTAACTGGGGAGTTTGAAGAATTACCGAACATTAAAACCTTTAGAGTGACAAATCCAGTTAAAACGCATATTAGCATTCTCACATGGGTCCTCACATTAAACCAAGAGGTTGAAAGAGTTGCAGCCAACATCAATTACCGAACAAACAGCCAAATAGATTTGATCGACGTGCAAGATTGGCACTTCATACCTGCCGCGGTCACTTTAAAGAAGGCACTTAACATACCTTTTATCTATTCAGTTGAAAGTTTAGAAGAACATCGTTCGCATGGCGCCAACTCGCCTTTTAACATGGCTATTAAAAGCATTGAATGGCTTGGCACTTATGAAGCAGAAAAAATAATTGTGAAATCTGAATGGATGCGGGACGAAACAGTTAGAATATACAAGGTTCCAGCAAACAAGATAAAAGTTATCTCACCAAAATCTGCAACATGGATAAAAAACGTTCTGGAAACCTACAGAATTTTATGGAGGGTTAAACACAAAAGTGTCTCATGAATTAACGGTTATAATGCTTACGTGGGAGTTTCCGCCAAGAATCATCGGTGGAATATCCCCGCACGTCTATTATTTATCTAAAAGTCTAGCAAAAAACGATGTAAAGGTTTACGTCATCACATGCGATTTTCCCGGGGCTCCTCAACACGAAACTGTAAATGGCGTTGAAGTTTTTCGAATAGATTCTTACAAAAATCCCTCTCCGGATTTTGCAAGCTGGGTTTACCTCATGAACATGAATATGCAGAAAGAAGCTGCTGCCATCGTTAATAGCTTGAATAAAAAGGTAGACATTTTTCATGCCCATGACTGGCTTGTTGCAAACGCAAGCATAGGTCTGAAGCATGTTTTCAGAAGACCCCTTATCGCAACAATCCACTCAACTGAGATTGGACGAAGGAATGGAATTCACTCTGACTATGAAAGGATGATTCATGAAACAGAAGCGTGGCTTACTTACGAAGCATGGAAAGTTATCTGTTGCAGTAATTACATGGTTTCGCATGTCCGGTGGGCTTTTGGGCTTCCAGAAGACAAATTGGTAATGATTCCAAATGGCGTAAATTTTCAAGACTACGCAAAAAACGAGAACACTGACCTCAACCAATTTAGAAGAAACTTCGCTTTACCCGAAGAAAAAATTGTACTGTTTGTTGGAAGATTAGTTTATGAAAAAGGCATTCACTTGCTAATTAACGCTGTTCCAAAGGTTTTAGAAAAGGTTAATGCAAAATTTGTCATAGTAGGCGATGGCTACATGAAAGGGCAACTGTCAAATCTTGTCAAGGGAATGGGGTTGGCGCATAAAGTCCTATTTACAGGCTTTGTAGACGAAAAAACATTAAGAAACCTGCAAAAGTGCGCAGATGTCTCCGTTGTGCCATCACTTTTCGAACCATTTGGAATAGTAGCTCTGGAAGCCATGGCTGCAAAAAGCCCAGTTGTGGTCTCTGATACAGGTGGTTTATCAGAAATAATCGAACATGATGTAACAGGTGTCAAGGTTCATCCAAATGACACAGATTCTCTTGTATGGGGTATAACAAAAGTATTGCTTGATGTAAATTATGCAAATCTAATTAAAAACAATGCCTACCAAAAAATACAAGAAAAATATAACTGGGATAAAATAAGCCAACAGTTAAAAAGCGTTTATAAGTTTGTTTTAAACGGTTACTCTAAAAGTTTTTGGGCTTGAAACCAAATTATGGGTATTTCAACTTAATTGCTTTGTTTGGGCAAGCGTCAACACATTTTAAGCAGTATATACATTCTGGGTCGCTAAATTTTTCCCAAGGCAAATCTAAGATGCGAACACGCATCGGACAAGCTTCGACGCAAGCTCGACACTCGCCCTTTGCACATTTAACTAAATCCCTACGTAAACCAAGAAAGCTGAATCGGTTCATGATCGCCATTATTGCCCCATGTGGACAAAAATACCTGCACCATCCACGCGGAATATAGACTGCAAAAGCTAAGACGCCGACCATGATGAAGAGTTGAATCAAGAAGAGAGGAGGAAGAGTCCAAATCCCGGAAATAACGTCAAAAAACGGTGCTTGCGATATGGCGTTGCGAAAGTCTAAAATCATTTTTGGCAATTTGGCAAACAAAGTTTCCGCTGGGCTTAATGTAGTAAAAGGTGCATAGGCAAAAATGCCTAAAGCATTTTCGTAGCTCCCATGGATTTGTGCAAGTTTTGCAGCCGCAAAAGAACCACTAATGAGTAAGGTAATGCCTAAAATGCCATATTTAATATAGATCATGCTCTCATGAGTTCTCGGGGAAATTTCTGCTTTTTTATGTTTAACAAAGTCTATTAGATCTTGAATGAAGCCGAAGGGGCAAACCCAACCGCAAAGAGTTTTGCCCAATAATGTGCCTATTATGAAAAATGATGATAACGCAAGCCATGGAAAAGCAACAGGTGTATCTTTCCATCCGCTGAGCACAAGTTGCAAAGCTGTGAACGCGTCGCCAACCATGTTCTGTGTAAGACTCCATGTCCAAAGAATAGGAAGCAAAAGCGGCAATGCAGCAAAGTTAAAGATTACCGCGCTAAAGAATAGGAAGGATAAGAACTGAACTGCTCTGCGAAGCGCGTTAATTTTTAACAATTTTCGTTTTATTTCTTCTTTCAATTTTCCGCCTCTTTCATTTGGTTACGAAAGTCTAAGTTATTTATTTTCCGATGACTTTAACATCTTCCACAAGAATCCATGGTGCAACTAGCTGCCCAATTTTTCTTTCGTTATTGGCTAGCGCAGAAATTTTTGTTAGCACCTGAAATACGTTGCCAGCTATCATTGCTCCTTTAGCAGCATAAGCAATTTCTCCATTCTTGATTTTCCAGGCTGGAGTTGCAACAACCGAGAACTCTCCGCTGGCGGGGTTGCTGCTGTGCGCCCCTTGCAAAGAATATGCGAGAAGACCATCGTCAATTTCGCCGATAAGTTCTTCTGGCGATTTTTTACCCGGCAATATATGGAAGTTTGTAGCTTCAACATTTGGCGTTGATAAGTAGCCAGCTCTGGAGGCGTTTCCTGTGCTTTCTTTTCCCTCTTTTTTGGCTGTGTAGTTGTCGTAGATGAAATTGTGTAAAACACCGTCTTCTATTATGAGCGTTTTTTGTTGAGGAACGCCTTCACCATCAAATTTCCACGTGCGCAGTCCACCGTCAAGCAAGCCGTCATCATAAATTGTCACAGCTTCAGAGGCAACTTTCTCTCCTATCTTGTCCTTGAAGGCGGATTGATTCCTTTGCACATAATCTGCTTTAACCGCGTTTATAAGAGTGTAGTAAAGGAGCTGCTGCAAAGCGAAATTGGCAAAAACTACGTTTGTATTCTTGGTTTCTATTCTTTTAGCTTTTAATGCAGAAGCAGCTAATCGTGCAGCTTGTTTACCAACCCATTCCGGATCGATTTTATAGCTTCTCTCAGCATTAAACTCAAAGCATACTGGTGTCACTTCACCTTTTTCTTGGGCTATCGTTGCCAAGCTGCATTCAATAATTGTTCCATGATCGAAGCCTAAGACACCATTTGAGTTTGCAATAGCTATTGACAAATAGGAAGCGCCTGCCC
>JAGTQX010000006.1 GCA_018396675.1 Candidatus Bathyarchaeota archaeon | reverse complement strand
TAATCTTCCTTCTTTGTCGAATTTTTCTTCGGCGAAAGGCACAATAAATTCTGGACGGTTTAATGGATGCATGTTTAATGCTGCGAATACTTGTCTAAGATGGTATTGGGCGCGGTTTCCTCCGAGCATTCCAGGTGAAGCGCTTATTATGGCTACGGGCTTGCCTTCGAAGGAATTGTCTCCGTAAGGCCTAGAAGCCCAGTCTATGGCATTTTTCAATACTCCTGAGAATGAATAGTTGTATTCTGGTGTCGCAATAAGAATTGCGTCTGCGGCTTTTATCCTCGCCTTAAACTCTTTCACTTTTGCTGGCATCTGATTCTCTAAGTCTTGGTTGAAGGGCGGAATTCCTTCTAGGTCAAAGATTTCGAGTCTGGCGTCTTTCGGCGTCAGCTCGGCTGCGGCTCGAAGCAATGCCTTATTGTATGAGCCTTTTCTTAGGCTTCCTGCAAAACCTAAAATTACTATTTGCTTATCCACAGAAATGACATTTCTTTCTGGTGGTTATTAAGCTTTTTAATTAAGTGGTTTTTACGTAAGGGTTATTAGTTTAAAGTTCCAATTTTATGGCGCTAACGGTGACATGCTGAGTGTCCTTTGAAGTTCAGGAATTGCCCGATGTTATAAAAGTAGTTGTTTTGTTGAGTTTAAGTAAGAAGAAAAAAGCCCGTAAGGACATGCTTAAGAATGGAATTGACAAGATTTGCGCTGGGCACTTTTGTATTGAAGCTAGAGATTTGGAGAAGTCCTTAAAGGAAATGGCTGCTGAAGGCTTGATTGCTGAAAAAGGCAACATGGTGCAGTTGACCCCTCAAGGTTTAAAGTTGAGCAAAGAATGGGAAAGCTTGCTTCTAAAAAAAGACCCAATCATCGAGGTTGTTGCGGGGCTGGTTGATGGGTCAATAACTGGTTTGGTTGTTGTTCTTTCAGCTTTTACGGCGGGTTTGGCTGTCAAAACGGCTACTTTCGCTGCGCTTCTGACGTTAACCGCGGTCGCTGTGACAAACTTTTCAAGTTTCCTTTTAGGAGGAAAAACTGAGGATTTAGCAGACATAATCACGCTTCAAAATTTAATGAATTTCAGTTTAAGCGATATTCCAGACGGGAATGAGAGAAGTAAATCGCTTATGTTGCTTAAAAACTTGTTTGCAATGCTTCAAAAGGCGGTTAACCGAGCTAATCTTTACGCTGCCTTGATTTGTAGCGTAACAACTTTTTTGGCTGGAAGTCTTCCGATAATCGCCTACTTGGCTTTGCCAGAACCATTAAACACTATCACAGCTTTGGGAATAGTTGGCGCCGTTGTTGGCGTGTTCCTTGTCCGTTACCGTTCTAGAAAGACGCGTGTAAACTGGAAAATAACTCTGCTTGAAACTCTTGTCATAGTTGCCATAGCCACGTTCGCTTCGCTGTTGCTCGGCGGCATGGCATAAAAATGTGTACGCTTAACAAAATGGTTTTTAGCCTTCGCTTTTTTCTGCACTTTTAAGCTTTAATTCCTCCATTGCATGTGCTTTTTGCAGTTGTTTCATGTACCATGCTCTTTCTTTTGCGTAGTGAACGCTTAAAATTACGCCAATTGTAAGTAGCACTATGCCAACCACAGTCAGTGATAAGCCTAGAAGGCTGTATGGATGCGGTGTCAAATGGTACGGAATTATCAGGAACCATTCAGGGTTTTCAACCATTATGACGGTTTCAAGCAGTCCTCCAACAAAAAACACCGAGCCCGTAACGGTTAACAGATAGCCTATTGTCTCGTTGTGTCTTGATTCTTCAGCTTTTTCGTGTAAGTATTCGCTGAAAAGCACTAAAATCACGATTTTAGACGTGGTGGCGGCACAGCTATAAGTATTATTGCATTTTCCGAACACCGTTAGGCTAAAATGGAGGCCAGCTATAAGATTCATGTTTATCAGCGTTTAGAGTGGTTGAATGCCTTTCAAAGACGAGTGCCGCCTTTGTGGTAGAGTTCTGCCATACAGCTATCTTAGGCGATGCTTGCGGTGCGGCAAACTTTTTTGCTTAGACTGCATGGTTCCGGAAGTTTCAACGGGCGACACAAAACGGTTGCTTTGTCTTAATTGCGCACGACGAATTGTTGCTCCGACGCGTAAAGGAAAGTATGAGGCGCTTGCTGACTATTTGAAGTTTAGAGCCGCTTTCACGGACTCGGTTAGGCTTTCATTTGCAAAAATAGATGGGATAATAGGGGACAATTTGCCGATAAATGCCTATCGTTCTGAAACTTGGTGGGAAAATTCTCCGGAAAATGCGCATGCAAAAGCTTGGCTAGAAGCTGGATGGGAAACCAAGGAAGTAAACCTTAAAGAGGGTTACGTAACCTTCCAGAAAACGAAAAACACGCAGAAAACAGCCTTAAAAAAGAGGAGGAAAAGGGAAGAACAAAACATGAAACCGTTCACGCCGCCTCCAGCCAAAATTTTTAGGCGGCGCCAACCTTCCAAAACTAAAATTGCGAAACTTTACGCTAGGCTGAAGAACATAGAACGCCAGAAGGCTGCGCAGCCGAAACTTCGCGGAAGCTTGAAACCGAAACCAGCACAAGAAAAAAGGGTCTTCAAACCGAAAAGTGAATAAAGAAATTTTATCTACAACAAGTTCCAGTAAAATAAGAGAAAACCGCAAACAGGATGCGGCCGTCGTCTAGTCTGGTTAGGACACAGAGGCTACAACAGCGCGTGTAAGCCTTCCAAGCCTGCGATCCCGGGTTCGAATCCCGGCGGCCGCACTTTTCAAGTGTTTAAATGTCGGTGTTTCTGCTGAAAATTGGGACAACGACATTTGGTCCGGCATTATTTTGTCTTGTTGCGCTAAAACTTATAGGATATTTGAGGGCTTTTGTTTTTGGGTGACCTGATTTGGTTCAGTCTTCTAGTTGGGCTACTTTGGTTTGGAGTCTTTTAGGTTTTTTCATGTTTTTAAGTGGATTCGGTTATAAGGTTTAAGCCTTTATTTATTGGAATGGCAATGGGGTGTTGTGTTTGCACTTTCCAGTTATGAAGGAAGAAGTTATTCGGTATCTTAACCCCAAGCCTTGTGAAAACTTTGTTGACTGCACCGTGGGTGAGGGCGGCCACGCCATGGCTATTTTAGAACGTAATGGGCCCAGCGGAAAGGTTTTAGGCGTGGACTGTGACCCCGCGCTAATCGAGAGGCTTAAGCTTAACATTGAAGGCACAGACTACGCGAACCGTTTAAACCTTGTCTGTGACACTTTCGCAAACCTAAACGCGATAGTTAAGGAGCACGGCTTTAATCGGGTTTCAGGCGTTTTATTTGATTTGGGCTTTTCAAGTTGGCATTTGGAGGAAAGCCGCCGAGGATTCTCTTTTCTGAGGGATGAGCCGCTGGATATGCGGTATAACCCGCAGCAGAACACGTTAACCGCTGGGGCCATACTGAACTATTGGAGCGCAAAAGACATTGAACGGGTTTTGAGGGTTTACGGCGAAGAGAGGTTTTCACGGAGAATCGCCGAGGAAATTGTGCGATCTAGGCCTTTAAAGACCACTGTGGACTTGGTTATGGCGGTTGAAAGAGCCACGCCCACATGGTATCACCGTAGGAGAATCCATTTCGCAACAAAAACCTTCCAAGCCTTAAGAATAGCCGTTAACAGCGAACTGGAAAGTTTAGAGAAGGCTTTACCACAGGCAGTTGACATGATGGAAAGCGGAGGCAGACTCGTCGTAATAGCTTTCCACTCCCTAGAAGACCGCATAGTCAAAAACTTCATGCGAAACAAAACCAAAGAAGGCACCTTAAAATTTTTAACAAAAAAGCCAGTTAGACCGTCTAAAGAGGAGATTGCAAAAAATCCAAGGTCTAGGTCAGCAAGACTAAGAGCAGCGTTAAAAGTTTGAAACTCTTCTGAAAACGTGTTAACGAATGTTTGTTGCCTTTAACGCGTTTTCTAGTTCTTCTATTTTCTTGATGGTTATGTCCGAATGCGCTATTATCCATGGGCTTGGGTTTTTTAGGTGGCATATGCATATGGTAGTTTTCCCCTTTAGCTTGGCGTAGAAAAGTTCCATGCACGTTCCCGCCGAAAGCTTAGGCATATACGCAATTAGAACGCTGCATTTTTCGATGTCTTCTAAATCCCGTTTTATGAAACCGTCCGCGGGAACTTTTTTCCACCAGCCGTTTTCCGTTCCTTTGTAAAGTATTTTTTCCCGTTTCCACGGGTCGACGGGCTCGTATCCGCAGCGAACACAAATGTTGCCTATCCTTTCTCTGTATGCTTGTCTTGTTTCCATGCCTTGAATTGGACCTGAAATGAAAGCTTTCTTTTTCAAGGTTTGACACGCTCTGTTGTGGTTTTCCGAATGGAAAAAATTAATAGCGAGACCACATATTTTGGTTTCTCCAAGCCGTTGTGGAAGGATGCCTAAAGTTTGGGACTGCTTGACCCATTAACCGCCGTGATAATCTCTTTCTGTTTTCTCGGCGTTCTGCTTTACAAACGAATCAACTTGGGAATAACCCTAAACGCTACAGCCATAGTTTTGGCTTTGCTTTCGCTTGACTGGACAGCCATACCGAACATAGTCTACAAAACAGTTGACCCATCAGAACAGAATGGACTACTTACCATATCAGTGGTTCTTGCAACCTTCGGAATAATGTGGCTAAGCCAACTCTACAAAGAAACAGGCCAAATAAACAAACTAAGCAACAGTCTAAGCAAACTGGTTAAAAACCCAAAAATCGTTTTAAGCGCTCTTCCCGCAGTAATCGGTTTCCTTCCAGTCGCCGGCGGCGCGTTGATGTCAGCGCCCATAGTGGATTCTGAAGCAGAAAAGCTAAAATTAAGACCTGAAAAGAAAGCGTATGTCAACTTGTGGTTTAGACACACGATTTTCCCAGTTTACCCAATAAGCCAAGTGTTAATAGTTACGGGAGCCTTAACTGGAATCGCACTTTTCGCCATAATACTTTTGCAAATCCCAACAGTAATCGTAATGATAATTATCGGCTACTTGATAGGGTTCTGGAAAACTGCAAACCCAAAAACTGAAGAAAAACATGACACAAAGCGTAAAAATGCAACAGAGCTCAAGACTTTCCTTGCTGCTTTCTCTCCAGTCTTAGTGACTATAATTGTGGCTGTTATTATGGACGTGTCAGATTACGGTTTTTCGCAACATGGCTTTGACGTTTTAACTGCAACTTTCGTAGGCATCGCTGTTCTAGCGGCGATTTCTCGTCTAAATTTCAAAGTATTCGTGAAACCGCTTAAAAGCTGGGGAATCTACGGAATAACGGCTGCGGCTTATGGCGCTTTTCTACTGCGAAATGTGATGAGCACCGCGGGTGTATCTGAAATCTTTAGACCGTTAATTGTAAACGGAAGCGTAGACGCCACGGTAATGTTGACGCTCATTCCTGCAGTTTTGGGATTTCTCACAGGCTCGCCGTCTGGCGCAATAGCCATAGGCGCCTCGATTTTCACTGGCGTTTTAACGTTCACACCAAAAACCGCAGCGCTTCTTTACATCAGCGCTTATCTCGGCTACATCATCGCGCCAACACATTTGTGCTTCACATTCACAGCTGACTATTTCAAAAGCCCACTAGGCAAGGTCTACAAGTATGTGATTCCATCTTTCATAATAACGTTCACAGCCGCCATACTTGTGTATCTTCTTCCTTTCTCGTCTTGAAAACATTTAAAAATCCTTTAAGCGTCAAACGTAAATGAGCATGACATGACGCTGGCGTTAGAAGCTGGTACACTTTACACGCTTGGCATAATCATAATCTTAATAGGCGTAATATTCATCCTCGCCGCGTTTGCACTATTCTTCCTCTCAAGCGTAAAAAGCGGAAAAGCACGAGGCGGCGGAGCAGTAATAATCGGACCGTTTCCAATAATCTTCGGCACAGATAAGGAATCAGTAAAAACAGTTTTGCTGCTTTCAATAGCGCTTACAATAATCCTCTTCGCGTTTTTCATAACACTTTATCTTCTGGACAGGTGAAAACTGCAATGTCTAAAAAGAGCAACGAAGACGAAGAACAAGCTTTCAGGGAAAACCAATGGACTGCGAGAATCATCAAACTTTTCTTTGCAGGCTTTTTCATAATTTTGCTCGGCATCATAATTCTAATTGCCGCCGCACTTTTAGCCGGAGACAGCAACATAAGCATTGGAGGCTTCATCCTTATATGGTTCATCCCAATAGTTTTCGGCGCGGGTCCAGAAGCCCCATGGCTAACCGTTCTCGCGGTTATCCTGGGAATTTTAAGCCTAATAATGTTTCTTATATTGTGGAAAAAGGCTAAATGAAAAGCCGCCCGTGTGGAATAGAATGGGCGGGTTTAGGTTTTCTTTTCTTCTTTTCCGTAAATTATGTATAGGAAAATTAGGATTAACGCGACTAATGTTGCCGCCATTAACACGTATTTGATAAGTTCAAAGTATGCTCCAATTTCCAAGGCATGTTTCCCCTGTTTTTACACCTTTTTCTATTCTGTGTTTGAGTATTTAAGGAGTTAGTTTCTTCCACTCTTTCATCAACGATTCATAAAGCTCATCATGCGCTTCTATGGCTTCATACCAGTCTAAAATGTTGGCTATTTTCTGCGCTATGAGATGGTAACACAAGTGCACTTTGCGGTCTAGCACGCGAAAGTAGAAGTCTTCACATGAGCAGAATTCAGCCTCTGGCATTATGAGGTAATCGCGTTCTTTTCCGACGACAACCCAGACGACTCTTTCGCTCGGTTTGAAAGTGTATTTTTTCACGCGGTTTTCTTTGAGGGCTTCAAAAGCTCTGGTGAAACGTTGCCCGAAAGCTTCGTAAAGCCGTGTTAGGATTTCGCCCGTCAGTTTGCCCTCTGCCTTCGCCTTTTTGCACATCGTGTCCAATACATGGTTTTCTGAATCTTCGCTCATTCAAGCACGGGCTTGGTTTCAGAAACACTGAAAAGCAAAAGTCTCGTCTAAATTTTTTGATTATTCTATTTTGATTGGTTCTCCTTTCAGCTTTCGCTCTTCCTTCGTTTTGGGAAGTTTAACTTCCAAAACTCCGTTTTTGTACTGTGTTTTAGCTTCTTTCACGTTTACTTTGGCTGGAAGCGTTATCTCTTTATGATACTTCCGCTGCGGATTGTCAACTGAAATGATTAAAGTGTCCTCGGTTCCATGAAGTTTAATATCCTCTTTTTCCACGCCTGGCAGTTCGGCCACCACGTGGATTTCACCGTTTGTTTCAACAATGTCCACAAGTGGTTCGCGTTCCTCTTTGACTTTTGGTCCATAACGGCTTGGTTTGACGTTTCCAAACTCGTGGATTTCAGGTTTTCCATCTGGGCCTATTTTTACACTGTAACCGTAAACGAACGGTCCAAGTTCTCTTATTGTTGAGCCGTCTGGAAGCTTGCGTTCTCTAACGTAGTCCCTTGGCACACGCGAAGTGAAAGCCTTGAACTCTTCTTCCATCATTTTTTCCATTTCACGGAACATTCTGTCAATGTCTTCGAAGAACCAGCCTCCAAAGGGTGAGAAACGGCGTCTTCTAAACCATTCTGGATAGTCATCTTCTTCTGGCATGCATTTTTCACCTCATCAGTTTCAGAGAATTAAACGCTATAAATCCTTTGCGCTACTCCAAGGCTTCAAGTTGACCAAGCAAGCCGAGGAAAGAGCCGTCTAAAAGGTAAACTTCCGCTTTCGCCATCGCCACGGCTTCTGTACGCAGAATCGGGCCGACAATTCTCTCGCTTTCTCCCTTTTTATTATAGCGCTTCTCGTTTAATGGTTTTCCGCCTAAAAGCTCGTTAAATGAAGGCATTATGAAAACCTGCGTGGTTCTAGGCTTAACAGGCGGTGAGCCTTTAAACTTTTTAATTCTACTTTTTTGAAACAGAATCTCCGCCAGCTTTTTCCCGTCACATTCAGCCTTAACCCAAACCTGTCGCGTTATTCGGAAACCAGC
Organism: Candidatus Bathyarchaeota archaeon; assembly: GCA_018396675.1. GTDB lineage: Archaea > Thermoproteota > Bathyarchaeia > Bathyarchaeales > Bathycorpusculaceae > JAGTQX01. The sequence goes on along the minus strand of JAGTQX010000006.1, from coordinate 62,207 downwards.
TGGGTCACGAAAAGCTATAATTGGATGCACATGCGCCATAACAAGAGCCTTACATTTCAGAAGCGTAGGCGACGGCCACCGGTGCCCATGAAAGAAGCCAACATCGCCAATTGCCGTCCCGGATGATGGCAAAAGTTTTATCCCTTCCGGAAGCAACGGTTCAAGGCTACCATCGTGGTTTCCACGGATTATCTGAATTTCTTCAATTATTGTTTTTAGGTCGTTGAAAAAGTCCGGCACATCCTGCCATTCGCTTATTTCGGCCTTGGCCACAGTATGTTTTACATCGCCAAGTATGAGGAGTCTTTGAGGCTTATAAGCGTCTATCAATGTTTTTAGTGTTTGCAGAAGTTTTGATGTTTGAGTTGGCACATGTATGCCCTTTTCTGAGAGGGCCATTTCCCATCCAATGTGAAGGTCTGCCACAACAAGTGTTCTTGTTTCTCCGGTTTTTACGAGTGCTGCAGGATGGGGTATTAAAGGAGTTATCATTTTTCTCCGCTTTTAATTTTTTAAAAGAGCCAGAATCTTTTTTTGAATCGTTTGGTTTGCAGCTGCTATAAATGATACTTTTTCTTTTGGGTCAAGTTTGGCATTTAACGGTTTTCCATATGGCGTTGTTATTTTTGCGCCCGCTTCGCGTATTATTAGCCACGCTGCTGCAGTGTCCGTCGTTCGAAGTTTTCCACGGATGTCTATGAAAGCGTCTATGGTGCCGTCCGCCACGTAGCATAGTTCAAGCGCGTTTGCTCCTAAATGGCGTATGTGCTTTGTCTTTTCTATGAGGCTTGTTAACCGTGGAGCAATTTCGTGCACTTTGTAAGTGTTAAGGTCTATGCCTATCACGGCTTCTTCTAGGCTTGTTTCTTTTGAAGGTGCTATTTTTTGGCCGTTACGTTGCGCGCCTTCGCCTTTTTTCGCCGTGTAAGTTACGTCGTGAAATAGGTCGGCTACAAGCGCCGTGTGAACCGCATGCAGTTCTGGTTTTGTTGAAACGGCGATGGATGTGGCGTAAAAAGGTATGCCTCTTGTCAAGTTTGTTGTTCCGTCAATTGGGTCTGCTGTGACGTATGTTTCTTTTGGGTTTGAACCGTATGCTTTTACACCTGACTCTTCACTTATCAACGTGAAGGATAGACCGTAATCGTCAAGAAGCGTTTCTGTTATCGCCTTTTCGGCTGCGAGATCTATATGCTTCATCGTGTCGCCTCCAGCGCCTATGCCTAGGCTTGGCTGGGGCTGATTTACGGTTTTGAGAAGCGGAGCTATGTATTTTTGAAGGTTGCTTCTGCATTTAATTAGTATTTTCAGCCAGTCAACCTGTTTTTCCATGCGTCTGTCTGTTTTCATTACGTTGTCGTTCAAATAAAAGATTTTGCGGAAACTTGGCTTTTGTTTAGTCGACTTATAGAAGAAGCCTCTAAAAGATAACTTCAGAAAGCATTTAAGGAAAATGGTGAGCAAATATATCAAGAGGGGGACACATCAACGGACACAAAGATTTCAAAAGTGTTAGAAACGTTAAGCGACGGCAAATGGCATACTCAAGCAGAGATACAACAGGAGACTAGACTGAAAAATGTCGATGTGGAAAAAATAATCAAGTTTCTGAAAGATTACAATTTTATAATGGTTGAAGAAAAAGAAAATAAAATAAAACTTAACGGGTCATTCAGGAAACTGATGCTTCAAACAGCCTAGTTCATCAGATCTATTAAACCTTTATAGGCTTCTAAAAATCGTTCACCTTTATCTGTTGTTTTAAACATGTCTGCGTCGCTATCGTCAACAGAATGTAACAAGCCTCTTTTCATTAGAAAACCCAAGTAATTTTCTAACTGTCTGAAGCTCAGATTGCAACGGTACATCAGATAAGTTTTTCTGGTTTTTCCACGTGAAGCCTCCAGAATATCGGCGATAATATCGAAACGTCCTCGATGCTTATTGTTGCGCTTTTTTTCATCGAGAGTCATCCATGCCATAAATAGTTAACCTCTTCGGAGGCTGTGCCTTTTTGTCCTTCTCCATTGAAATAGTAGGGAAACAAGAGATTTAAGTGTTCTGGAAAAGTGTACCATATGTTAAAACAAGAATGAGGAAAAGGAGAAAAACCCTAAAAGTCTTTAAAATCGGCGGAGACGCTTCAAAACTTTCTCAGCGTCAGCCTTTTTTTCCATGAAAATGCTTATTTTGTTGTCGCCAATCGTTAAGGAGAGTATTTTGGCGTTGTTTCCTTCGACGATTATGTGTTCCGTGTCGCCTAGATTGAAGATTTTTGAGAGTTCTTCGCCTGCTTCGATGGCTGAAGATGATAGGATAGCGTATTCGATGAGTTTTGTTGGGTCTTTGAGGTCTATTGCTGCAGAACTTGTGTTTCTTAATATGTAGCCAATTACGCCGTCGTATCCCTTAACCTCGTCTAGACTCGTTTTTAAATCGTCTGTTGAGGTGGATTCGAAGGCAAGTGGTTCTGTTACAGCGGTTTCTTCAACTGTTTTCCTTTTTTTGGTCATTCATGGTCCTCCATCATTCTATTACGGGTTTAACCCTTACAAGTTCGCCTTTTTTGATTTCCAAGGTTAGTTGAGCTTTTTCTGGCATTTGAACGATGCCTTTTCCGTTGAATTTGGAATCTTTTATTGGTTTAACTTTGTACTGCGCCTTTTTCCCGTCAAAGGTTTCGATTTCGACGAGTTCTATTTTCTTTCCTTCCAGCATGCTTTCCCATTGTGATAGCATTACGCTGTCGACTCGTACGGTGTCAGAGGGCACAAGTAAACCGCCAATGTTCTCCACTATAAGTTGGGTTGGCGGTATCTCTATTGTAGACGGTGCTTCCTCTGGTGCACTTTCAGGTGCTGGTTCTTCGGTGGATTTTCGTAGTTCCGCAATTCTTTTTATAAGCTCTTCCTCGGGCGATGGATTTGTTTCTGCGTTTTCTTCTTCGGTTTCAAGTTCCTCTTCGGGTTCTGGTTTGTTTTCAAGCTTAATATTAGAGGGGAAGGAATATTTAGGTGATGGGTTCGCGTTTTTGAGGGGGGCAGGGCCGATTTTCTCAAGCAGTTTAAGAACTGTTGGAATTAAGACGCGGGTTAAAGTGTTCACGTAGTTTAGGTCTGCTTTATCAGCGGTGACCATGAAAAGATAGTGTTCATTGAACCTGTAAACTTTTGCTACGCCCTTTTTGCAGTTGAGCGTTAATGCTTCAACGCCGCCTATTGTTTCAGCCCTTTCCAGAATTGGACTGAAAGCGTTTATGACGCTGGCGACAACTTTTTCTGATGTTTCCGCGTCTCCGGCGATTGTTTCGCCGTTTTCCTTAAACATGAAAGCGTGTTGAATATCTGGGCATGCTTTTCGCATCTCGTCCAGAGTGCTTTTTAGGGCAAATGAGTAAACTTCGTTATCACTCATGTTAGTGTTCCACCTTAACTATTGTGTTCAGCGAGTTTAGGTTATTTTGAAGAGTATGCGCTCTGGCACGCCGTCGTTTTCGACAACTATGTATTTTAGGCCTTCAGTGTCGCCTAACTGGTCTAGCCATTTTAGGGCTTCACGTGCTTTCTGCAGCACTAAGAGTCTTTCCTGGTAGCTGCGGACTACTTGTTCGATGGCTGTTAGCTCGTGGAACGGGTTTGCGTCGAGGACTATGTTTAGTGCGCCGACGGTTATTTCGCCTAGGGATTCAGCCGCAGCTTTTTTGCCAGCTAGTTTCATGACTACTTCGCGGATTTTCTTGGATTTTTCAGCTAAAGCTCTTATTTCGTCTAGACGGCGCAGGTACTCGCCTAGAGTGCTTTTGGTGTTTGCTATCTCTTTTTCCAAGGTTTCGGCTATGTCTTCAGCCGAAGCATACTCTTTTATTTCAACTACCATTTTCTTCTTGCACCTCCAACAACGGAAACAATAGAGGGAATATAGGCGTGTTTTACAACCCTACCCCCAATCTCAACAAGTACGAAAGACTATGATGGAGCTGTCGCTTCATATGAGCCGACCACTTGCCCACTGGAGTCGTATATATCGAATTTGTACTTGTTTCCTGCAGTGAAGAACGGTGAACTGAAGGTTACGGTTATAGTTCCGTTTGCTCCTGGGTCAAATGTTGTTGTGCCGTCTACCGTAGGGGCAATAGCATTGTTTACTTTAACTTGGCCTATCGTAACTTTGTTTGTTCCTGTGTTTTTAACATCCAAAGTTGCCGATGTTGCAGAGTTAAAGGTGACGCTTCTTATTGTTAGTGAGGATGAGCCCATGAATCCTACTGTGAGGGCGCCCATCCATGCGGCTACGGCTATGCTTACTGCGACTGTTACGGCGATTAGTATGATTGATGCTACTACGGGGCTTAGGGCTTTCCTACTTTTCAGTATTTTCATTTTTCTTTCTATCCCTCCTTTTGGGGTTATTGTGTATGTAAAGGAAAGCTGTGGATTTAAATCTTACGACTTAATACACCATATTATTCATGTGTAAAACAAAACAACAAAACCAATCAAAACCACAAACGCCAAAAACAACCAGCACACCATGCGGCATGCTAACTAAAACATGGAAAAACCCAAATTCAGCGTATGCCAAGCTCAGAACTGCACAGTTTATTGTTCCAGTTTATCGAAAAGCTCCAGCAAAAGCTTCGCTATTTTCTCGCCAAACTCCGTCTTCAAGTAATACTTCTTCAATGGGTCTATGCGCTCCCCCTTAGCCAAGCCCAACTCTTCAATCTCAATCATCCTAGCCCTAAAAGTGCCATCACTAAGCGTCAAACCGTTCTGCCGCATAAACTCTTTAGCTTCCTTCCATTTCCCCCTACCCATATACAAGAGGAAAATGCAGTCAATCGCATGATCCTTCTCAAGCATCGCCTTAATTGCCGAAAGCTTAGGATCCGTCAATATGCGCCGAATCTTCTCCTCTTCTCCACTCTTCACCTTACTCACCAACTTAATCAGCCCTTTTTTGTGTTTCTGTTATAGCCTTATCCCTTTAAAAGATTTAACCTATATTACGATTTATGACTTATTATAGGATAATATAGGTTAGCTTTTAGTGCGCTATTTTCTTCTCCGATATATGTGAATGCCGTCGATAGTGTCAAAGTATTCGAATCCAACCTCTGCCAATTTGCACGCTTCTTCCACTGTTCTAGCAGTTTCCACATAGAATTAAAAAAAGCGCTGTCATCTGCTTGTTTCAAGAGTGTACCAGTCGTCTGTGAATTTTTCTCTTCCTCGTTCTTTTACCAGCACCGTGTCTTCTATGCGTATACCGCCGAACCCAACCAAGTATACGCCTGGCTCTATGGTCACAACGTTGCCTACTGTTAACTTATCCTTGCTTGTCTGGTTAAGTGTCGGCGGTTCATGAATTTCTAATCCTACACCGTGCCCCAACCCATGCACAAAATATTCACCGTATCCAGAATCTGCTATGATTTTTCTTGCTACAGCGTCTACGTCCTTGGCTTTTGCTTTGGGTTTTACTGCTTGAACCGCGTTCTGCTGAGCTGTTTTCACGACTTCGTACAGGCGTTTCTGTTTCTCTGACGATTTTCCAGCCACCAACGTTCGAGTCATGTCTGAACGATAATAATGGTAGGCGGCGCCTATGTCAACAACCACCAAGTCGCCTTCGCGGATTTCTCTTTCAATGCAACCTCCATGTGGAAAGGCTGAACGCGCTCCAGAAACCACTATGCTGTCAAAGGCGGTTCCCCACCCGCCTTTTCTTCGCATTGCGTATTCTATTTCTGCAGCAGCTTCAACCTCCTTCAAGCCCGGCCTTATTACTTCGTAGGCGGCTTTCATCCCTTCACATGTAAGTTCTCCAGCTTTTCGCATAAGTTCAAGCTCTTCAGAGTCTTTCACTTTGCGGAGTTCCCAGACAATCGAGTTTTTGGGTTTAAGCGTTGTTTTGCCTCTCAACTCCTTTGCAAGTCCGCGATAACTTTCAACCGTTAAAACGTCGAAGGCAAGTTTCTTAATTCCAAAAGCTTCAACCTGCTTGGCAACTTTCGCCATCAAGTTTTCGTCGCGTTTTATAAGTTCAACATGGAAACCTTTTCCTTCAGCCTTCGCTTGCTCATAGTTGACGCTGTAAACGTAGAGCATGCTCTCGCCGTCACGCGGTATCAAAAGGCACGCGGCTCCAGGGAAACCAGCAAAATAAAGCATGTTAGCCTCGTTTGCTATTAGGAAACCGTCAAAACCTTTCTCTTCAAAGGCTTTCTCTTTTAGAGCGTTTACACGCTTCAAAACCTACACCACCCAATTTGAAGAGGATATCAACTATTTTTAAGCTTATAAAATATTTCATTCACGAGTACTGTTTTTAGCCTCCGCTGACAACCGACATTAAAACCACATGATCTCCATGCCTCAGTTTTGTTTCTACACCGTTCAACTGGTTAAGTAGATAGCCATTAACCGTTATTATAAAGCCCGGCTTCACGTCGGCGCTTCCCGGCTCGTAAACCGCTTTTTTGAATGGCTCCCCATATTTGCCTGAAAGCATTAGTAGTAAATCGGCAATCGAAGCGCCTTCTGCGAGTTCCAGCTCTTCCTCTCTGCCGCTTTTGATTAATGTTCTTACATGCCCAATGTATTCAACATTAACTTTCAAGACTGCCGCCTCTGCGTTGCCGCGTTTTTGCATCCCTAAAGTATACTAAACTTAAAATTTTTCTTATAGCTGTTTGTTTTTCAGTTCTGAATTTTGGGCTAATCGCTGATAATTCTTTATATGAGTTTAAACATTGTAGGTTTATGGTGCAAAACTATGTTTGACAGGAAAAGACTAGAAAAAATCAGCCAAGCAAAAGAGCGTTGGGAAAAAGAAACCGTAGCCAAAAATTTAGAAAAGCTGCCTGAAAAAGGCGAGTTCTTAACAAGTTCGGACATACCCGTGAACCGCTTATACACGCCGGTGGACAATGCGAACTTGGAGTATTTGATGGAGTTAGGATTTCCAGGCGAATACCCATTCACTCGCGGAGTTTACCCAACCATGTATAGGGCGCGATTGTGGACTATGCGGCAATATGCCGGTTTCGGCACTGCTGAACAGACAAATCAACGCTTCAAGTATCTGCTTAGCCAAGGTCAGACCGGGTTAAGTGTTGCCTTTGATTTTCCAACGCAGGTTGGTTACGACTGTGACCATCCGATGGCGAAGGGCGAGGTTGGCAAGGTGGGAGTAAGCGTAAGCACTTTGAGGGATATGGAAACAGTTTTCGATGGAATTCCACTGAACAAAATTACCACTTCGATGACTATTAACGCTCCAGCACCAGTCTTACTTGCCATGTACATTGCCGTAGGAGAAAAACAAGGAGTACCGCAGCAACAGCTTGACGGAACCGTTCAAAATGACGTGTTAAAAGAATACGTTGCTAGAGGAATGTACATTTTTCCGCCGAAGCCTTCAATGCGCCTAGCCACAGACATCTTTGAATACTGTTCCAAGAATGTGCCGAAATGGAATACGATAAGTATAAGCGGCTACCACATCCGCGAAGCAGGCGCCACGGCGGCACAAGAAATCGCCTTTACTCTAGCAAATGCAATCGCTTATGTGCAAGCAGCCATAAACCGAGGCTTGGACGTGGATAAGTTCGCTGGTAGACTCTCATTCTTCTTCGCGGCGCACAACAACCTTTTCGAGGAGGTGGCAAAGTTTAGAGCTGCCAGAAGGCTCTGGGCAAAAATTATGCGTGAACGCTTCAAAGCCACGAATCCAGCTTCTTGGATGCTCCGTTTCCACACGCAGACTTCTGGCGTTGCGCTTACAGCACAACAACCATACAACAATATTGTCCGCGTTACCATACAGGCTTTGGCTGCAGTTCTGGGCGGCACACAATCGTTGCACACGAACTCTTTTGACGAAGCTTACGCTTTGCCAAGTGAACAAGCCGTAACAGTGGCGCTTAGAACACAGCAGATAATCGCTTATGAAAGCGGCGTCACGGAAACCATCGACCCACTTGCCGGCGCGTATTATGTGGAGTATTTGACGAACCAGCTTGAAGAAAAGGCGGCAAAATACATTGAACAGATAGATGAGATGGGCGGGGCGGTGGCAGCAATAGAGAAGGGTTTCATGCAACGGGAAATAATGGAAAGCGCTTACCGTTACCAGAAAGAAATTGAAAGCAAAAAGCGCATAGTGGTCGGGGTAAACGAGTTTATAACTGGAGAGGATGCACCGATAAAAATTTTGCGGATAAACCCTGAAATTGAAAAAAAGCTTGTTGAACGCTTAAATGAAGTTAAACGTCAGAGAAATCAAACCAAAGTGAGAGAAGCCCTAGATAATCTGCAAAAGGCAGCGGAAAACGAAAAAACGAACCTTATGCCCTTCATAATTCAAGCTGTGAAAGAATATGCAACGTTAGGGGAAATCTGCGACAAGCTCCGCGAAGTTTTCGGCGAATACAAGCCGCCAACAATATTTTAACGCTTTTTAGCCTATAACAAACAGAGGGTCACCCTCGTTAACTGGAGAACCTTCAGAAACAAGAACTTCACGAACTGTCCCAGAAACAGGTGCCACAATCTCGTTCTCCATCTTCATAGCCTCAAGGATGCACAAAACTTGCCCAGCCTTTACCTGTTCACCTTTCCCAACTTTTATGGATACGATTTTTCCAGTCATCGGAGCAGTGATAGTTCCAGAAACCTCTTTCTTGGGCTTTTTAGCCTCTAAAGTTGGAGAAGGTGCATATTTAACGGTTGACGGAACCAGTTTCTGCAGAGCTTTCAACTCTACTTTAAATGAGGCATTTTCAACCTTCACTTCGAAAGGTTTTGTTTTATTAACCTCGTTCAACATCACCGTGTAGGCTTTGTCACCTATCTTTATTTGAGTCTCCCTTCCAAACTCAATTTTGCCATTTGAAATCTCTGTGCTGAAGACGTCGCCATCCAGTTTCACTGTAAAAGAGTGTTCTCCAGTTTTTGCTATTTCGACCTTTCTAGGTTTTCCATTTACAGAAATCTCGTAGGTGGGCAAAATTAAACACCACGCTCTGCCAAGCTTTGTCTGCCAGCCAAAACCCAAGGTGAAATTCCACGCTTATTTCTAGCTAAAGTTAAGGCTTTAACTTCTCCAAGACTAGACAAATAAGTGGCAACAGCAACGGAAACTGCGGCAACCCTTTCAAGCTCTTCCAACCGTTCCGGCGGAGCGCTCATTTTGGCTTCTTCTTTCTTGGTTTTCCTTTTCTTGAAGAATTCCACGGCGGTGTTTGGAAACAACACGTACGTAAGCGCGTCTTCCTCGCTTTCGATATAAGGTTTAACCTCTTCTGGAATCTCGTTTAACGCTGGCTTAAGCAAGTCTGCTGGGCGACACGTAATCAGTTCTTCATCGCCGATAATCATCCTTTTGACTTTCCCGTTGATTGGAGCTGGCGGTTTCCCATAAAAGCCTTTAACATAATCTTTTATTTCTTTAGGCACAATGCCGTAACGTTTTCCAGACAACACGTTAAGCACTGCTTGGATGCCGACAAGCTGGCTGGTAGGCGTAACCAAAGGCGGATAACCAAGCTCTTCTCTAACTTTCGGAACCTCTTCCAAAACCTCTTTCAACCGATGAAGCGCATTTTGCTCCCTCAACTGTTCAAGAAGATTTGAGAACATTCCGCCTGGAATCTGATGAACCATTATTGAAGGGTCAACCTTTTCAGCCTTCGGGTCAATAAGCCTAAGCGGGTCATAATATTTCTCGCGTAATTCGCGGAAATATTCAGCTATTTCCTGAAGCAGCTCCATGTCGAACCCAGTATCGTAAGGTGTTCCCTTTAAAGCGGCAACTATCGACTCAACTGGCGGTTGAGATGTGCCCCACGCGAGCGGCGAAAAAGCCGTGTCGATTATGTCTACTCCAGCGTCGCATGCCCGCAGATAAGTCATCATAACCATGCCGCTTGTGCTATGCGAATGCAGATGAACAGGCAAGCCTACATTCTTTTTCAGGGCGGTTATGAGCTCGTAGGCTGGTTGCGGTGCAAGCATTCCAGCCATGTCCTTTATACATATCGAATCGCAGCCGAGTTCCGCAAGTTTTTCAGCCACCTTAACGTAATATTCTATAGTGTGCACCGGGCTTATCGTGTAACATATTGTGCCCTGCGCGTGCTTGCCCACTTTTTTGACTGTTTTTATGGCGACTTCCATGTTGCGGACATCGTTTAACGCGTCAAAAATGCGGAATATGTCTATACCGTTTTCAGCTGCTTTCTCAACGAACTTTATGACAACGTCGTCCGGATAATTCTTGTAACCGACGACATTTTGTCCCCTAAGCAGCATCTGCAAGGGCGTACGTTTTATGTGACGTTTAAGCTGGCGGATTCTCTCCCAAGGGTCTTCAGCTAAAAAGCGTATGCAAACGTCAAAAGTGGCGCCGCCCCAAACCTCCATTGAGAAAAAGCCAACATTGTCCATTTTCTCGGCTATTGGAAGCATAGACTCCGTGCGCATTCTAGTAGCCATCAACGACTGGTGAGCATCACGAAAGGTTGTATCCGTGACCTTAACTGGCTTTGCCTTCATGACTCTCCACTTTAGGTTTTAACGGAAGTATAAACTTTAGGTGAACGTTTATTTATCTATAATGGGATGTTTGCATGTTTTTTTGATGGTCTAGCCTCGCGTTTTGTGCCTAACATTTCAAGGGCACTTATCAATTTCGGCCTAGTTTCAGCTGGCTCTATGACCTCGTCAATATAGCCTTTCTGCGCTGCCACATAGGGATTTGCAAACTTTTGTCTGTACTCGCTTACAAGTTCTAAACGTTTTTGCTGCGGGTCTTCCGTTTCAGCGATTTCCTTGCGAAAGATTATGTTTATGGCGCCTTGCGGTCCCATAACAGCGATTTCGGCGGTTGGCCAAGCATAGTTTAGGTCTGCCCCTGAATGCTTCGAGCCCATGACGTCATAGGCGCCGCCGTAAGCTTTACGCAGTATAACCGTTATCTTCGGCACTGTGGCTTCACAGTAGGCATACAAAAGTTTTGAACCGTGGCGAATTATGCCGCCATGCTCTTGTTCCACGCCGGGCAGAAAGCCTGGCACGTCCTCGAAAGTTATTATTGGTATGTTGAAACAGTCACAGAATCTCACGAATCTTCCAGCTTTAACTGACGAGTTTATGTCTAAGGCTCCAGCATAAAAAGCGGGTTGATTGGCTACTATGCCAACGGTATGACCGTTTAATCTTGCAAAGCCTATAACTATGTTCGGCGCCCAGAGCGGTTGCACCTCAAAGAAATCGCCGTTGTCGACAACGTGGCAGATTATTTCTTTAACGTCGTAAGGCTTGTCAGGATCGTCTGGCATTATACGCGCCAATTCTTCATCTGTGCGGTTTGGGTCGTCGCCGGTCTCAACAAAAGGCGGGTCTTCAAGATAGTTGCTTGGCAGATAACTCAAAAGCTTCTTGATTGTTTGGATGCAGTGTTCCTCGTCTCTTGCTATGAAATGGGCTACGCCGCTTTTTTGACTGTGAACCATGGCGCCGCCGAGTTCTTCGAAAGTAACTTCTTGACCTAGAACAGTTTTAACAACATCTGGCCCAGTGATAAACATGTGACTAGTTTTATCAACCATAATCACGAAGTCTGTTAGGGCTGGAGAGTAAACGGCGCCGCCGGCGCACGGCCCCATAATCGCGGATATTTGCGGTATAACTCCAGAGGCTATCACGTTGCGGAAGAATATGTCGCCGTAGCCTGCTAGGCTCGCAACACCCTCCTGAATTCGTGCACCGCCTGAATCATTTAAGCCTATAACAGGCGCGCCGGTTTTCATTGCCAAATCCATTAGTTTGCAGACTTTTTTAGCGAACATTTCGCCTAGGGAACCGCCGAAAACCGTGAAGTCTTGACTGAAAACGTAAACAAGTCTCCCGTCTATTGTTCCGTAGCCTGTAACAACGCCGTCTCCTAAATATTTGCGTTCTGCCATGCCAAAATCCGTGCACTGGTGCACGACGAACTGGTCAATCTCGTTGAAACTTCCAGCGTCAAGTAGAAGGTCTATACGTTCTCTGGCTGTCAGCTTGCCTTTTTCGTGCTGTTCTTCTATGCGTTTATCTCCGCCGCCAAGTTTTGCCCGTTCACGCAGTTCTCTTAAACGCTTAATTTTTTCCTCGACAGTAGGCTCTCTTATATCAGCCATGTTTTAACCTCTTCACGTTGCTAGACAATTATTTGTAGAAATAGTATTTAGAATCTATGCAACCTAAAGGAAAACGAAGTTGATTTTGTGAGGACAAGACATAATTCGCGGTTAGATCTAGTTTATTATTTGCATTAATGGGGAAACATCATGACAGAAATTGCACTTAACCAAGTTATTCAAACTATGCTAAACCACAAGTCAATCCGCAAGTATAAAGCGGAAACTCCGCCAGACAATGTGATACACGCAATTGTTAGGGCTGGACAGCAAGCGCCCTTCGCTTCTCAAGCATACAGCGTACTATTATCGCGGAATAGTAAACGAAACCCGTTCAAGGCACCACTGCTGTTCACGATATGCGTGGATTATCACAAGTTTGAGAAGATAATGGAGAAAAGAGGCTGGAAAATAGTCACAAACGATTTAACGCTACTGTTTTTCGGAATCCAAGACGCCGCGTTAATGGCTGAAAACATGGTTGTAGCCGCACGAAGCCTAGGGCTTGGAAGTTGCTTCCTAGGAAGCGCAATGTTCCGCGCGGAAAAAATCGCCGAAGAATACCACTTACCAAAAAGAGTTTTCCCGCTAGTTCAGTTAACAATTGGCTACCCGGCTGAAGATCCACCGCCTAGGCCGAGATACCCGCTTGAATTCACACTGTTTGAAGGAAAGTATCCGGAACTAACGGATGAAATTATCATAAATGCAATGAAAACAATGGATGAGGGCTATCTAGCCCAAGACTATTATAAGAACTTAAAAGCGAAAATTCCGCTTGAAGGTGGGCGAGAAGAAAAATTCACTTACGATAATTACAGTTGGACTGAACACATATGTAGAAAATGGGGGCAATGGTATCCAGACCCGAAGACGCTCATTGAACAGTTGGAAAAACGAGGATTCCATTTAACGAAGAAAATGCGAAAACTAAAAAAGCAGTAAGATTCTAATGTTTATTCAACCAAAAATTAAATCAAGGTGAATTCTAAAATGTTGCTACAGGATGCGCAGCAGATACTGTTCGCGGCGCCGGCAATGATACCTTTGCTCATAATCTCGTTTTTGGCATTCATAATTGTGGTTGCGATTTTGTGGCGTAAAGGCAAAACGGTAGAGGCGCTTTTAGTTTGGAACTCGCTGATGCTCTACATAATAGCGCTGATACTTCTTCTCACATAGTTGAACATTCAATATTTTAATGAAAGCTCACCCACAAAAACACGCCTAACAGAGCCATCTTCAAGCCGTAAAACCAGCGCTCCATCGCGGTCAACATCTAACGCCGTTCCCTCAAGCTTTTCACCTTCGCTTGAAACCTCCACTTTGGAGCCTAAAAAAGAAGCGTAGCTTTTCCATTTTTCCAAAATCTGGGTAAACCCTTCGGTTAGAAAACCCATGTAGAAGCTTTCCATTTTCTCAAGCAAAACTCTGAAAAGCTCTTCTAAAGCAACTTGTTTGCCAAGCAATGTTTGAAGCGAAGTTGCATACGCTTTAAGCTCTTGCGAAAAAGTGCTTTCCACATCAAAGTTGGCGTTAACACCTACACCTATTATTGCACACTCCACTCTTTCTCCAGTCGTTTTCATTTCGGATAGTATGCCACAAACTTTACGTCCGTCAACCAAGACATCGTTCGGCCATTTGGTTTCGGCTTTTAAACCATATAAACCACGAAGCGTCTCCGTTGCAGCTAAGCTAGCCAAAAACACAAGTTTAACTGTTTCTTCAGGTCTAAGCATCGGCTTGAGGATTAAGGAAAACCATAAGCCACCTTTTGGTGAAAACCATCTTCTGCCAAATCTTCCACGTCCAGCAGTTTGCGTTTCCGCCATAACGACTGTTCCTTCAGGAGCACCAAGCGCCTCCAGTTCCTTAGCCCAATCATTGGTTGACGCCACTTCGCGGCTGAAAAAAAGGTATTTTCCGAAAAGTTTTGTCTTGAGCCCTTCTTGAAATTTTTCAGGATTAAATTTCGCGGACATATTATTTCTCCTTGTAAAGCACAAACGAGCCTACGTAGAAAACCGCGTATATCACGGCTGCCGGTATAAAAGAGGCGGAGAATCCCCAGTTTGCAATTAGTATGCCGCTTAGGGCTAGGCTTGCAGATTCTCCCATGTGCAGTCCCATCATAAGCAAGCCTATGTCCGTTCCATAGGACTCTTTTTCACAGATTTTGGAAAGTATTCCCTCCTGCCCGATGCTGTTCATCCCCTCAACGAAACCAACAGCAATCACAACCGCACCTGCAATAACCAGAGGAGAAAAACCAACAAAGACAAAGAGAACCGAGTATAGTATCCCGCTTAACAGGATAAGCTGTTTTACGCGTGGAAAATTTGAAAAAATATAAGAAGATAAGCCGGACAGCAAAATCATCGCACCAACAATCAACCCAACTTGTTCGCTTGAAAAACCTACACTGCTTAGAAAATACGGTATGACGTATCCGGAGCGGAAACCATAAGCTAAACCCAGCGTGAAGAATAGAAATAAGAAAATTTTAAATTCGCGTTCTTTTTTTCTGAAATCCAGAAAATGTAAAGCTTGCTTCATGTTGAAATTTTCTTTTTTATCATCAGCAAGCGTTAGAGAAACTACGGCGCCTAAAACGCCTAGAAAAGCGCATAAAAGCATCGTTCCCTCATAGAAGAGTAAAACTGCAAGAAAACCAGCTGTGAGGCTGCCAAAGGCATATGCAAAATAAACGACAGTTCTTAAGTAAACAAGTATTCTCCATTGACCTTGACTTTTTTCAAGAAGGAAAGCTCTATTCACAGCCCATATAGCGCCTTCCTTGACCCCTTCGGTGACTTTCCCGAAAAGAAACTCCATAGGCGTGTGCGCGAAATAGTAAACTAGACTTGAAACTGCGCCTAATACGCCGTTAGCTATAAAGAAGGGCTTTCTTCCAAAAAAGTCTGAAAGTATCGCGAATAATATTCTTCCGAACTGCATGATTATAGGCATAGACGCGAAAACAAAGCCTATTAAAACCACATCTATGCGTCTTTCTTCCATAATTAACGGTATAATAATGCCTATAACGCCGCTTGCAAAAGAGTGGAAAATTTGAATTAGTAGGGCAGTTTTCACGGAGCGCAACAGAGCCCAACTCTCAAAGGTCGAGATTTAAGCATAATTGCAAGTTTACTTCATAACAAGCTCAAGAAGCACGCCTCTGGTGCTTTTCGGGTGGACAAAAGCGATTTTCTTGCCTTCAGCACCCATCTTTGGTTCTTCATCAATAAGCGTCACGCCATTCTGCTTAAAATCTTTCAAAGCCTTTTCAATGTCAGCAACTTTGACGGCGAAATGATGAATTCCTTCGCCTCGATTTTCAAGAAACTTTGCGATTGGGCTGTCATTGCTTAGAGGCTCTAAAAGCTCAATTTGCGTTTCGCCGCCAGACGAAAGAAAAGCCACTTTGACCTTTCGCTCTGTCAAAACATGAACCCCGAGAAGTTTAAATCCAAGTATGTCACGATAAACTTTTATTGCCTCATCCAAGTTCTTAACAGCTACGCCCACATGATCCATGCCGATAAACATTTTGCGTTTTTAACCTCCTTTTTGGTGGTTTATGCACCACATTTTATTATAAAAAAGTTTCCGGGAAATTAAGGCATATGTAGCTTCGGAATGTTGAACTTTTCGAAAAAAGCTAGAAAAATATAAACGCTAGAATATGAATCTAGGTTTGTTCCTTTAAATCGGTGGGAAGAGATAGATGGAGAAATATTCTCATGATATCGTGATAGTCGGCGCAGGCTTAGCTGGTTTGAGGGCAGCAGTTGCAGCGGTTGAAGTTAACGATAAACTTGACATAGCAGTGATTTCGAAGCTTCACCCGTTAAGGTCGCATTCTGTATGTGCGCAAGGCGGAACAGCAGCAGTCATGCGAGATAAAGATTCTTTTGAATTACATGCGTGGGACACTGTTAAAGGCGCGGATTACCTTGCAGACCAAGATGTCGTCGAATTTTTTGTCCAGCGCGCACCGAGGGAAATAGTTAAAATGGACCATTATGGGTGCCCATGGAGCCGCACTCCGGACGGAAAAATAGACCAGCGACCCTTCGGTGGACATTCATACCCGAGAGCTTGCTTTGCAGCTGACATGACTGGGTTTCATGAAATGCATGCGCTTTACGGAAAAGCCACATCCTACGACAAAGTGAAGTTTTACGACGAATGGTTCGCAACATCACTTCTTGTTGAGAATAACACTATTGTAGGCTTAACAGCCATAGACCTTAAAACAGGCGAGATGCACGCTTTTCAAGCAAAAGCAGTGATAATTGCCACAGGTGGACATGAACGCATATACGAATTCACAACGTTTTCGCATACTACGACTGGTGACGGCATGGCGATGGCTTACCGCGTTGGCGTGCCGCTTGAAGACATGGAGTTCGTCCAGTTCCACCCGACAGGTTTGGTGCCATCAGGAGTCCTAATAACTGAAGGCGCACGCGGCGAAGGAGGTTACCTATTAAATGCTAACGGTGAACGCTTCATGAAACGCTACGCACCTGAAAAAATGGAACTGGCACCAAGAGATGTTGTTTCAAGAGCCGAGCAAACGGAAATCTTAGAGGGAAGAGCATTCACTGGTCCATACGGCCCTTATATTGCTTTAGATCTTCGACATTTAGGTGAAGAGAAAATTAACGAGAGATTGCCGCTCATAAGAGATGTCGCAATAAAGCTTGGTGGAGTAGACCCGGTTAAAGAGGTCATACCGATACGTCCAGCAGCGCATTATTCCATGGGTGGGATAAAGGCGAATATTAGAACTGAAACTCCGATCAGCGGGTTATACGCCGCAGGCGAATGTTCCTGTTTAAGTTTGCATGGCGCGAACAGGCTTGGAACAAACTCGACTGCGGAATGCCTCGTCTTTGGAGCAGTTGCTGGAGAAGAAGCAGCCAAATACGTGGCGTCGAAAAGCTTCAAAGAAATGCCACATGAGAAAATTGCCGCTGAAGAGAAAAGAGTTTTCGACGAAGTGCTTGGAAGCGAAGGCGGCGAAAGCGTTCCAGCCTTAAGAGATGAAATGAGAAGGTTAATGAATGCTAAAGCGTGGATTTACAGGAAAGGCGACGATCTGGAAAGCGCCCTAAAAGAAGTTAGAGAACTCAAGAAGCGGTTCAAAAACATAAAAGTTGAAGATAAGGGTAAAGCTTTTAACACTGGGTTCACGGCGGCGCTTCAGCTTGACTTTATGCTGGATCTAGCTGAGGTCACTGTTGTCAGTGCGCTTGCAAGAACAGAGTCACGAGGGGCACATTCAAGGTTGGATTACCCGAAACGTGACGACGAGAAATGGCTTGTTCACACATTAGCGTATTACACGACAGACGGCCCTAAGCTTGAGTATCAGCCCGTAACGATCACTAAGTGGCAGCCTGCCGCGAGGAAATATTAGAGGAGGGACTATGACGTGAATGGTGAAGTTTTAAAAGTTGTTGAGTTCAAGATTCGCAGATACGACCCAGACGAGAAAAAACATTACATGTCCACTTATAAGGTGCCTATACGCAAGGGAACAACGGTACTTGACGCTCTTAACTACATTAAAGAGAACTTGGATGGAACTTTGACTTTTAGGCACTCGTGCAGAATGGGGATATGCGGAAGCTGCGCAGTGAACATTAATGGAAAGCCTATGTTGGCGTGTTACACGCAGGTTTTGGACTTAAACGCAGACTCGTTGACTGTTGAGCCGCTTTCAAACATGCCGCTTATCAAAGACCTTGTTGTTGACATCCAGCCATTCTTCCAAAACTTCAGAAAAATTAAGACGACGCTCATTAAGCCAGCAGAAGCCTTTAGAAGAGAAAATGAATTTCCGCAGTCTCCGGAGGAGCTGAAAAAGTTCTGGGATTTGACGCTTTGCACCAAATGTGCGGTTTGCTATTCCGCTTGTCCAGCGGCGATTGACGAGAAGTTTCTGGGACCGTCGGCGTTGACAGCTAACTACAGGTTCATTGCAGATTCGAGGGACGAAGGCTTGGAGGAACGCTTGAAGCCGATGACTGACAATGTTTGGCTTTGCACCTCATGCAACTCATGCACTTTGTTCTGCCCGAAACTTGTGAACTGTTCAGACTCGGTAATTGAAGACCGTAGCTTAATCGTTGAGATGGGAGCCATTCCAAGAACGGTCAAAGATGTGCTTGAAAGCGTCATGAAATACCACAATCCAATGGGGACGCATCAGAACAAGCGAATGGAGTGGGCTAAAGATTTGAACGTTAAAACGTTTCCAAACGTTACGAAGGCGGATGTTCTCTATTTTGTCTGCTGCTCAACAGCGTATGACATAAGAAACAGGGAAATCGCAAAAACCATGGCTTTAGTCTTCGGAAAGCTGGGCGTAGACTACGCAACTTTAGGCGAAGAGGAATGGTGCTGCGGAGACCACATTCTAAGGATGGGCGAAAAAGGCTTGTTCGAGATGCTTGCGGAACACAACATTGAAATGTTCAGGAAATTCAACGCAGACAAAATTGTTACACTTTCGCCACACTGCTATAACACCTTCAAAAACGATAAGCCATACAAGGATTTAGGATTAAACGTTCAGCATTACACGGAGTTTTTGGCTGAAGCCTTGGAAAATGGCAAAATTAAACTTTCAAAGCCCTTAAACAGGCGGGTTGCCTACCACGACCCGTGCTTCTTAGGAAAACGCAACCGAATCTACGACGCGCCTAGACAAATCTTACAGTCGATAAACGGTTTGGAACTTGTTGAAATGAAGCGAACAAGAGAGAGCAGTTTCTGCTGCGGTGGCGGAGCTGGAAGAGTTTGGACTGAAGAGGCTGAACAGGAAAAAAGACCATGTGTTAACCGCGTCAAAGAAGCCCTAGAACTTGGAGTTGACGCCATAGCTGTGGCTTGCCCATTCTGTGTAACAACGCTTGAAGACGCCATGAAAGTTTTGGATGTAGAAAACAAGATAGCCGTCAAAGACATACTGGAACTCCTCAAAGAAACTCTATAACACCCACCTATTTTTTACATTCTTGTTCTCGTTGTGCTGTGAATTGTGATAGTTAACTAAATCCGCTAAAACATGTTATATTGCAGCGAGTTGAACAGCTACATTAATATATCGATCGTGTGAAGGTATTCTCGCCTAAACATGATTTAAGAGTGGAGGAAAAAGAATTGTACGGTTATGCTGGCAAGATTCTCCACATAGACTTGACAACTGGAAAGACTTACACTGAACCGTTAAACGAGGATTACGCCAAAAAATACATCGGCGGAATAGGTCTAGGAATGCGTTTATGGCTGGAAAACGCCAAAGCTGGAGTAGACCCATTCAGCCCAGAAAACCCACTTGTCTTGGCAACAGGCCCAACATCAGGAACAGTCTGGCCAACCGGCGGAAACGGCCACGCTTTTGTAGCGAAGTCGCCGCAAAGCTATGGTATAGGCGAATCCAAATCTCACGGCAGTTTTGGAACAGAACTGAAACGCGCAGGATACGACGCAGTGATTTTCCACGGCAAAGCTGAAAAGCCAGTTTACGTTTGGATTGACGACGACTCCGTCCAAATTCTAGACGCTTCCCACATTTGGGGCAAGTCGCCAGCAGAAACGGAAGACATAATCAAAGAGGAGTTAGGCGACTACTACATTCGCGTTGCAGCAATAGGCCCAGCCGGAGAAAAACTCGTCCGAATAGCATGCATAATCAACGAAAAATCAAGAGCAGCCGGCAGATGCGGAATGGGCGCAGTCATGGGCTCAAAGAACCTTAAAGCAATTGCAGTGCGCGGAACAAACGACGTGACGGTGGCGAAACCAGACGAGTTCCTAGAATTCGTTAAAGAATTCCACGAAAGAATGAAGGGTCCAGCAACAAAGAAATACCGAACATTGGGCACTCCGGAAAACGTGCTTGTGCACAACGCGCTTCACTGCATGCCAACAAGAAACTATAACAACGCGCATTTTGAAGCAGCGGAAAAAGTAAGCGGCGAACTGTTAAACGAGAAATACGTGGCAAAAATAATCGGCTGCAGCTCATGTGCCATGCGATGCGAGCACACGTGTGTCGTAACTGAGGGACCGTACAAAGGTGCAATGGCAAGAGTGGAATATGAACCGTTATGGGCTATGGGACCGTACTGTGGAATAGACCGCCTCGACGCCATAATAAAAGGCTCGGAACTCTGCAACTATTACGGGATGGACTCTATAAGCGCCGGCGTAATCGTCGGCTTCGCAATGGACTGCTACGAAAACGGCATATTAACCAGCAAAGACTTGGAAGGTTTAGAAGCACGATTCGGCAACCATGAAGCCCTGGTTAAGCTCATAGAGAAAATGGGAAAACGTGAAGGAATAGGCGACGTCCTAGCTGAAGGCGTGAAATTCGCCGCGGAAAAAATCGGAAAAGGCGCAGAAAAACTCGCCCAACACATTAAAGGCGTTGAAGTCACGGGTTACGACCTCCGATGCTTAAAAACAGCAGCATTAGGCTTTGCAGTTTCATTCCGCGGAGCAGACCATAACAGGCATGGAGCCTACGCTTTCGACGTGAAAGGCAAAGTCAACAGGTTAAAGGCAGAAAAAGGCAGAGGAAAAATGGTTAAAGACATCGAAGACGTCTACACGATAATAGACTCGCTTATCATATGCAAGTTCTCAAGAGGCACATACTACAACGAATTCGAAGACTTGGCAAAACTCTACACGTTAGTGACGGGATTTGAAACTTCGCCAGAGGAAATGCGATTGAAAGGCGAACGCATAAACAACCTTGCAAGAGTAATAAACGTGAGAGAAGGCTTAAGCAGAAAAGACGACACACTGCCATACAAAGTCATGCACATGCCAATACCAGACGAAGGACCAGCAAAAGGAGCCTACGTAAGCCAAGAAGAACTAGACCTACTGCTTGATGACTATTACGAAGCCCGCGGGTGGACAAAAGACGGTGTGCCAACTCCAGAAAAACTCAAAGCGTTAAACATGGACGACTTAACTTCGATAGTTGAAGCAAAAATCTGAAAAGCCTAACATGGAGCGTGATTAAAAATGGTGAAAATTCATGAGAGAAAATTCGTTTCAGCCGACCCAGACAAATGCGTTGGCTGCCAAGTCTGCGAATACATATGCTCATGGACAAAGGAGAAAACCTTCAACCCGCTGAAATCCCGCATAAGAGTTGTGAGGCTAAATCCGCTAGTCAACATTTCAATAACGTGCAGACTATGCGAAGACCCACCATGCGTTGCAGCATGCCCAAGGGACGCTTTAACACAGTCTGAAGAAAACGGCACAATAATCGTGGACGCGGACAAATGTAATGGCTGCGGATGGTGCATAGAAGCATGTGATTATGGAGCAATTTCGTTGCATCCAGAAAAGAAAGTAGTTTTCGTATGCGACCTATGCAAAGACAAACCCGACGGACCACAATGCGTCAAATGGTGCCCAGAAGAAGCCCTAGAACTCGTCACAGCGGATATACTTGCACAAAAAGCCAGAATAACAGCCACAAAGAAACTGTTCCAAGAAGCCTTGAAAGAAGCCACACAAACAACCTAAGCTTAAACCATCTCTTTTTTAACTCTAATCATTTTGGAAGCAAACTCAACAATAACATGGAAATTTCCTTTTCTGCAATTGCAACCTCTGGCGATAATCCCTCGCCGAATTCTGTTCTTTTCGGCTCTATCAGAAGAAGCGCAATTTCGGCTTCCGTTGTTTCGGCAACGTATTCACAGAATATCCGCAGCGGAAGCATATGCGTTGAAAACGCCGGATAAATCTTAAGCTGTCCCGGTTTTACAAGCAAATATTCGCCGGGTTTCAAGCCTAACATTGCAGCGTCTATGATTAGAACATGCGTCGGGTTAAAATCCACAATTTGCTGGATGTAGCTTTCCGGAACAGTTTCACATTCGATTAAGTAAACCCTTTCGGAAACCTTTCCGCACAAGTCTTGAACAATTTTCACGCCGACAAAATCATCCATGCGTATAGGGTTTCCAACACCAGCAACAACCACTCTTTCAGCGCCATGAAACCAATCGCTTAATTCTTTCGCGACGCGGCTTGTCTTCCCCAAAATGAATCTCCAAAAATAAAAGAGGAAATGTTAAAGAGTTTTATCTTTGCACTGTTTTGACAAGTTTTCCTTTGCTGTTGTAGATTTCCACTGTTAACGGCAACTGTCCAACCGCGAAGTGGGTGGCGCATCCGAAGCACGGGTCATAAGCCCTAAACGCCATCTCAACCATGTTAAGCAATCCTTGGTCAACCTTTCCGCCGTGGATTAATCCTTTCGCCGCATCACGTACAGACATGTTTATTGACGGAGCATTGTTAACCGTAGCAACAATAAGGTTGACATCCTTAACCAAAGCATCCTTGTCCAAAACATAGTGATGTATCAGTGTTCCTCTAGCAGCTTCCACTACGCCGACGCCTTCGCTCGGTTCACCCGGCTTGTTGCGAACATTTTTACTCGTTATTTCAGGATCTTTGACAAGCTCCACAGCGCGTTCAGAAGCGTAAAGCAGTTCTATAAGTCTAGCCCAATGATACGCTAATGTGGAATGCACTGGTTTACCGCCAAGAGTCTTATACATGTACTCGTATTCAGCCTGCGCTAGTGGTGTGGCCATGCCGTCAGAAGCGTTAAGTCTTCCAAGAGGACCAACACGGTAGACACCGCTTTCTGAACCGTCAACAAAGCCTTTCCAACCAACCTTCTTTAGATATGGAAACTTCACGTAAGTCCATTCTTCAACATGCTCAGCAATGTGGTCTAAATAGTTTTCAGCTGCAAACTTGGCGAACTCTTTACCGTTAGGGTCAACAACTCTTATTTGACCATCGTAAAAGTTAACCCTATTGTTCTCGTCAACCAAACCCATATAGTAAGTTTTCAACGTGTAAGCATCGCTTTTGATAAGGTCAACGTAGTTACTGTTTCCTAAGACGATGTCGTGGAAAAGCTTCAACGTGAATTTTGCAAACTCGACAGCCGAAGTCGCCATCTTCTCGATTTCTTTTCGGTTATCCTCGCTTAACGGCTTCGAGATTCCGCCAGGCAATCCACAGACTGGATGCGTAGCCTTTCCACCAATAAGCTCGGTTATCCTTTGTCCGTAGGCTCTGTGTTTTATGACTTCTTTGGCTATGTTTAGGCCGGCTTTTTCTATTACGCCGAGGATGTTGCGTTTTTCTGGAGGCGCGGTTGGGCCTACCACGAAGTCTGGACCACCCAAATAGTAAAAGTGCAATGTGTGGTCGTAAATGTAATAGCCACAATACATTAGCTCACGCAATTTCTTAGCAGACTCAGGCGGCTCAACACCAAAAGCCGCGTCTAAAGCTTTGGTTCCAGCCATGTGATGAGCTACTGGGCAGACGCCGCAGATTCTGCTTGTCAAAAGCGGCATGTCCTCGGCTTTTCTTCCTATGCAGAACTTTTCAAAGCCGCGAAGTTCTGGAATTTGTAGATAAGCGTTTTCCACTTCGCCAGCGTCGTTTAAGAATATGGCTATTTTGCCGTGACCTTCAAGCCGCGTTATCGGGTCTATTATTATCTCTTTCATTCACGCATCACCTTTCTCTTAAGAATTGAGGCGGGTAAACCGTACATGTAAAACGTCCCAACAGGGTCTCTTATCTGCGTCACCAATTTTTCTACTTCGTCTTCAGTGTACTTTTCCTTTTCCTCTTCCAAGCCGAGTATAGAAGCCAAAGCACTTATCATTGCCGCTCCTTGTTCCGGTGCGTTTGGACACGGTCCACCACAACCAGTGCATGGCATGTCAGCATTTAAGCATCGCGCTCCGCATCCACCTCTTGTAGCAGGCCCCATGCAGAGTATTCCCTGTTCCAGCAAGCATTTTTCTGGTTCGGGAACCTTTTCGTAGACGCGGTATATTTTGGAGATTTTCTTGTTTTCCTTCTTTCTTGAGCAATCATCACAAACGGATTTTAGCGGTGCAAGCACGGAGCCTTTCGGCGGAAGGTTGCCTTTTGCTATAGCGTCTATGGCGTATAACGTGCGTTCAACTGCAGGTGGGCAGCCTGGCACGTAATAGTCAACTTCCACAGTCTGGTCTAGAGTTTTAACCGTGTCATAGAATTCCGGAATTTCCAGTTCACCCTCTTTAACATGAACTTTAGGTTTAGGCGTAACCTTGTTTGGATTGTCAGTTGAAAACGTTGACATGTAAGCTTTTTCAAAAATTTCCTTTTTGTTATGGAGGTTTGCCAGTCCTGGCACTCCGCCTAGGTGAGCGCATGCTCCGTAAGCGATGAGTATTTTTGATTTTTGCCTCAAAAGTTTCGCCATATGTTCTTGTTCGCTGTTGCGTATTCCGCCGTTGAAGAAGCAGACGTCTATGTATTTGTCAGGCATAGCCTCAACATCTTTGTATTTTATGTCCATGGCTACTGGCCAGAAAACTATGTCAGCGATTTGTACAACGTCTAGGATTTTCTCGTTTATGTCTAACACTGCGATTTCGCAGCCGCCACAACTAGCAGCCCAATAGAAGGCGATTTTCAATTTTCCTTGTGCCATATTTTATTCACCTCGTTTCATCAAATTTAATAATTCAGTGGGTTTAACTCTCAACTCGTTTAATGCAAGTTCCTCGGGAGTGAAGCCCATGGCTAATCCCAAGAGTTGCGGGTAATGCAGCACAGGCAGATTGAATTTTTCGTTAAATGCCCTTTCGATGCGCGGTTGGTTTAGGTCAAACATTATGTGACAGAATGGACAGACGGTTATTAGTGCTTGTGCTCCTACAGCTCTAACGTGTTCAAGTTTTTCTTTCGCCATGTTGAATGGCACATCTTCGTTTACGCCTATTATCGGGTTTCCACAACATTCTGTTTCATCCATGTAATCTAAGCATTCGGCACCAGTGAGCTTAATCAAATTCTTTAACGTCGTCGGATTTTCAGGGTCGTCCCGCGCAACGTATTTTTTGGGTCTTAAAACGTGGCATCCGCTGTGCTGAGCCACACGAATGTTGCTTAATGGTTTCGTAACGGTGTTCTTTATTTTTTCAAAACCCACATCTTCAGAAAGCACATATATTAGATGTTTAACTTCGGTTGTGCCCTTGAATTCCATGTCAACTTCTTTCAGATAACCGTTTATTTTTTCGCGTTGTTTCTTGTCTTCTTTTAAGATTTTATTGGTTTCGTTTAGGCTGCAGAAACAACCGTTGCAGAGCGTTAGTATTGGGAGCCCCATTTTTTCCGCGACGCAGAGGTTTCGCGCCGCAAGGGTAAGCATCAAATCGTGGTTAACCACATCCATCGGGTAACCACAGCAATTGTACTCTGGCATTTCAACAAGTTCAACGTCAAGTTTTGCAAGCACCTTCCTAGCTGAAATCTCATAACTGGAAAGCCTATACGGGATTACACAACCCGTGAAAAGCAAGTATTTCGGTTTGGTCATTTACTCTCCACCTTCGCTATTGTTTGAACTTTTTCCAGCAAACGTGCAGAACCAGTAACTTCAAAAATTTTCAGAACATCTTTCATGTTGGGTTTCGGCAGAGGCGGCAGTCCCTGCTCGACTCTTTTCTGAAGCCTTGAATCTGGAATCTCGTAAACAAAACCGGTCTTCATCAAGTTCGTCGCCAGTTCCTTGTAAACTAGCGGCAGCAAATTTTTATCTTCAACAGTCATATTTCGTAACACGCGGACTATACCAGCAATTTCAACGCCTTGCGGGCAATGGTCAACACATGTAAAGCAGGAAGAGCAAAGCCACAGTGCTCCGTCCAGAAGAAGTCTGTCTTTTAAGCCTAGCTGAACCATACGGGCTATTCGTCGCGGCCTGTAAAATTCGCTGAACCTCGCGATTGGACAGTCAGCTGTGCATGTCCCGCATTGGAAGCAAACCATTACTTTTTCGGCGCCATGCTCTTTGCTCATTTTATATTTGAATTTTGGGTCAAGTTCTT
The DNA here is from genome assembly GCA_018396675.1 of Candidatus Bathyarchaeota archaeon. Lineage (GTDB taxonomy): Archaea > Thermoproteota > Bathyarchaeia > Bathyarchaeales > Bathycorpusculaceae > JAGTQX01. Next base: position 36,047 of record JAGTQX010000006.1, on the reverse strand, counting down.
CGGCTTTTATAACTGGTGGAACATACTCTTTTTCTTCAGTCACGTTTGTTTTGCCTCCATTTTAAGCGGGTTTGGACCGAGCTTCTTTATTTGTTCAACCATGTCCCGCACAACAGCTGCGAATTTATCTCCTTCACTTGCGGAAACCCATTCAAGTCGTACGCGTTCAGGCTCTATTCCAAATTCTTCCAGAACTTTCTTTAATAGCGTTACTCTCCTTAAGGCTTTGAAATTGCCGCTGATGTAGTGGCAGTCTGATGGCAAGTGACAACCCGCCACCAAAACGCCGTCTGCACCGTTTTTTAGCGCTTCCAGTATGAAGGCTGGATCGATTCTTCCACTGCACATTACGCGTATTATTCTAATGTTTGGGGGGTATTGGATGCGGCTTACGCCTGCCAAGTCTGCTCCAGCGTAGGAGCACCAATTGCATAGGAAACCAACTATTTTTGGTTCAAACTCTTTTTGGCTGCTCATGCTGCTATCGCCTCCATCTCTTTTAGCACTGCCCTAACTTGGGCTAGGATTTCTTCTGTTGTGAAGTGTCCTAGAATTATGGCTTTTGTTGGGCATGCCGTTCCGCAGACGCCGCAGCCCTTGCATAGGGCTTCAATAACGTGCGCGACCAGTTTGCCGTCCTTTTCCTTCATTTCTATTGCACCATAGGGACAGAGATATTCACAAATTCTACATCCACTACATAAATCTTCATCTACGTTTGCCACAATTCCTTCCATCTCAAGCTCCTTCTTTGACAGGATTGTGGCTGCACGTGCGGCTGCTGCGCACGCTTGCGAAATGCTTTCTTCTATGAATTTTGGCGAGTGTGCCATGCCGCATAGGAAGACGCCGTCAGTTTGGAAGTCAACTGGGCGAAGTTTCATGTGTGCTTCTAGGAAGAAGCCGTCCTTTGTAAGTGGCACTTTAAGCATCTCAGCTATTCGCTTATTGTCTGGGTTCGGAATCGTGGCTGCGCTCAAAACGACGATGTCTGGTTCCATCTGGATTTCTTGTTTCAGCACTGGTTCCCAGAAGGCTAATTTGAGTTTGCCACTTTCGTTTGTGACTTTTGGTTTTTTCTCATCAGAATAACTTATGAAAAGCACACCTTTTGCCGCTGCTTCACGGTAGTATTCCTCTTTGAAACCGTAACTTCTAACATCTTTGTAGAGAACATAAACGTCAGCATCAGGGTTTAATTCCTTAATTTTTAACGCGTTTTTGATGGCTTGACCGCAGCATATTCGTGCACAATTAGGTCGTTCCTCGTTCCGCGCACCTACACATTGAATCATGACAACTTTTTTGGCGTTAAACTTGCCTTCTGCGAGTTTTTCTTCAAGCTCATGCTGTGTCAAAACACGTGTGTCTTCGCCGTACAAGTATTCTTTAGGCTTGTATTCCGTTGCGCCAGTTGCCACAATAACTATTCCATGCTCCACTTGTTTTTCTTCGCCGTTGTGAAGTATTTTTGATTTGAAGTTGCCCACGAAACCGTTTACTTCCACGACGCTGGCACCAAGATAAACATGGATTCTCTCATGTTCCATAACTGCCTTAACAAGCCTTCGCAGATACTCTTGCGGATCTTCGCCCTCAAGCACGTAGTAAATCTTCTTCAAGTGTCCGCCAAGCTCTTTTTCACGTTCCACAAGGTGAACCTCAAAGCCTTGGTTTGCAAGCTCCAGCGCGGCTGTCATGCCTGATACGCCTCCGCCAATAACCAAGCCTACAGGTGTGACTTTTACAGTCGGATTCTTCAAAGGCTTTAAAAGTCTGGCTTTTGCAACCACAGACCTCACGAGGTCTTTGGCTTTTTCCGTTGCTTCTTCTGGCTCGTGCATGTGCACCCAACTGCATTGGTCGCGTATGTTCGCCATCTCGAAAAGATACGGGTTTAAGCCAGCTTCGCGAACGGTTTCCCTGAAGAGAGGTTCATGAGTCCTCGGTGTGCATGAAGCTACAACTACACGGTTTAAGTTGTGTTCCTTGATTTTTTCTCTTATCCGTTTCTGGGTATCATCCGAACACGTGTAGAGGTTGTCCTCGGCGTAAACAACGTTCGGAAGCTTCTTAGCGTATTCAACAACTTCTGGAACGCGAACTATTCCGCCAATGTTTATGCCACAGTGGCAAATGAAGACACCTATGCGGGGCTCTTCTTGTCCAACATCAATTTCTGGCGGAGCCTCCTTAACAGTAACAAGTTTGCCTCTTTCTGGAGCGATAATTGCCATTGCTTTGGAAGCGGCAGCACTTGCTTGTGCAACGCTTTCAGGAATGTCCTTCGGAGAGCTGAAGGCTCCGCAGACATATATGCCAGGTTTAGAAGTTTCAAGCGGTGTGAAAGCGCCAGTTTCGCAGAAGCGATATTTGTTAAGTTTTATGCCCAGCACTTTGGCCAGTTTCTCTACATCCTTCGGCGGTTGCATTCCTGTAGAGAGTATAATCATGTCAAATTCTTCTATTCTGGGAGTTTCGTCTTCGCCCACATAATGCACAAACAGGTTGCCGGTTGACTGGTCTTCGGTTATGCTTGCAACACGTGAACGCACAAATTGTATGCCGTACTCTTCTTTGGCGCGTTTATAGTAAGCGTCAAACTCTTTTCCATAGGCGCGTATGTCCATGTAGAAAATTGTGCATTCAAGTTTTGTGGGCACATGTTCTTTGGCGATAATAGCTTCTTTAATGCTGTACATGCAGCACGCCGCTGAACAATAATTGTTTCCGAGCTGGGCGTCACGCGAACCTACACATTGTACAAAAGCGATTTTCCGTGGAATTTCGCCGTCGGAAGGCCTTAAAACGATTCCTCCGTATGGTCCAGAAGCGCTTAGTATGCGTTCGAATTCTATGCTTGTGACTACGTTTTGGTAGCGCCCATAACCGTACTCACTTTTTAGCCTAGCGTCAAACGGCTCGAAGCCTGGTGCAAGAATTATTGAGCCTACGTTAAGAATTACCTCGCTATCTTTTTGGTAATATTCGACGGCGTTGGCTTTGCATACTTCTTGGCATGTTCTGCAACCGATGCATTTTTCACGGTCTATTTTGAAACGTAATGGAACTGCTTGCGGAAATTCAACGTAAACGGCGCTTCTATCAGTTAAGCCTTTATTGTAAGTGTCTATGGCTTCGACTGGGCATTTCTGTGCGCAGAGACCACAGCCGTTGCATTTATCTTCGTTTATGTAACGACTTCGTTTTCGAATCTTAACTTCGAAGTTTCCAGCTTCGCCGTTTAAGCCTACAACTTCGCTGTTCGTAATCAAAGTTATGTTAGGATGCCTTCCAGCTGCAACAAGTTTAGGCGCCAAAATGCACATTGAACAGTCATTTGTCGGAAAGGTCTTATCAAGCTGCGCCATAACTCCGCCAATACTGGGTGACTGGTCAGCCAAGTAAACCTTAAAGCCAGAATCAGCCAAGTCCAAAGCGGCTTGTATTCCAGCAACACCACCGCCTACGACCAGAACTGCGCCAACTTTGCTTTCACCCATCTTTTAGCGCACCTCCAATGCTCTGTAAAGCGGAGTATTACCTTCGACCCTTTCTAGAGCTATCATTCCTTTACGCCTCATGTTTGTGATGTGCCGCAACACGGCGGATGGTTTGATTCCAACGGCTTCAGCTAGCTCCTTAACGGAACGGGGGTTAGCCCTTGTTAGGTGGTGAATCTTGTAACGGATGAACTCGGCTTTAACAACCTCGTCAAGAAGCGCGTCAAATTCTTCTTCTGGAATTTTCTCGCCGTAAGCATTCAAGAACTCGGTTAGTTCTTCCTCTCTTCCCAAGAGAACACGAAGCCTAAACGCTGAGGCAGCATTTTTAGCCGCGTCAACATTCACCCTAATCATGGATGCCAATTCATCCTTCTTCAGTGGAGATTCGCCAAGCTTCCAGATTTCTTCGGAAAACACCTTGGCATAAGAACCAAAATCTTTGCTCTCTATCGGAGAAGTCAGCAAAAGTTCAAGCCTGTTTGCGCCTAACCCAGTTAAAGCGAGTAGTTTCTTTAACATTTTCACCGCGCGTTCTGCATGAAGGTTACCGTCTATAAAGTGACAGTCTGGTGGTTTACATCCTGCAAGCATGACGCCGTCCGCTCCGTTGGCGAAAGTTTCTAGAACAAGCGTCGGGTCCATTCTCCCGATGCACATCACGCGGACTATGTTAACGTTGTATGGCACATGCAGTTCTTCTTCGCAGAAAGCCCAATTACACATGAAGCAAACAATTTTAGGAGGGGTTGAAGGGTTAGACTCCACTTTATTTCACCTCTTTCAGGGCTGTCAAAGCCATGGCTAAAATCTGCTCGTTTGTTAACTTCTTCATTGTTATAGCTTGCTCGGGACACCTTGCTGCACAGAGACCACAGCCTTTGCAAAGTTCCTCATTCACCTGCGCTACACCTTTCTCGTTCTTTTTAATTGCTTCAACTGGACAGACAATAGCACAAACATTGCAGCCTACACACTTATTTTCGTCAACAACAGCTTTATCGCCTTCGCACAAGTCCATACTTGCGAGACATTCTGCGCATGGCCCGCATCCGAGACAGCGAAAGGCTTCAAACCTTGCTTTTTGCTTTAATTTCTCAAGATATTCCTTTGCCTCTTCAAAGCTTAAGTGGGGCTTCTCTATTGGTGCATCATGTCTGCGTTCTTTTTTCGGCATAAGACCCCAGTCTTTAACCCATGTCGTCTCCTCGATGTTTTCGCCTTTTCTCTTTCGCAAATCTTGGCCAGTTAGATAAAGGTGAATTGAAACTGCGGCGCGTTTTCCTGCGCCAACAGCCTCAATTATGCTTGCTGGTCCGGTGGCTACGTCACCTCCGACAAAAACCCCCGGGATATTTGTTTCCAACGTTAACGGGTCAACTTGTACTGGTAGTCCCCGCTTCTCTTTGTTCAAAATTTCTGGCGGTAGACTCGTGGTTTCGGTTACTTGTCCAAGCGCTGGAATAACCGTGTCCACTTCGTATTGGTGTTCTGAAAAGCTTATTGGAACTGGACGTCTTCTGCCAGTCTCATCTGGCTCGCCTAGGCGCATTCGTAAACATTCGATAGCTTTGACCTTGCCGTTTTCGCCTATAATCTGTTTTGGCGCCACTAAGAAATAGAATTTTATTCCATCTTTTTCAGCCAATTCGACTTCGTGTGGTAGCGCGGGCATTTCCTCACGTGACCGCCTGTAAAGAATCATGACTTCTTTTGCGCCGAGCTTTTTAGCCATCCGTGCGGCGTCAATCGCCGTGTTTCCGCCGCCGATGACAGCGACTCTTTCGCCGATTTTTACTGGTTTTCCAAGAGCTATGGTTTTCAGAAAATCCACAGCGTTTATAACGCCTTCCAAATCTTCGCCAGGCACGTTTAACCTCATGCCAAGCTGCGTTCCGATAGCAATAAAAATAGCCTTATAGCCATCCCTTTTCAAGCTTTCGATGGTTATGTCTTTGCCAAACTCCACGCCAGTCTTAATTTCAACGCCTAAATCTTCTATGTAAGCAATTTCGTTTGCAACAACAAATTTTTCAAGTCGAAAATCGGGTATGCAATAACGCATCATGCCGCCAGGTTCAGCCATGCGCTCAAAAACAGTAACGGGATAGCCGAGCTTGGCAAGCTCATAGGCTGCTGCAAGCCCAGCTGGTCCAGCACCGATTACAGCCACTTTTTCGCCGTATTTTCTTGGCACTGGTTCAGGTTTGACTCTTCCCTGTTCATGTTCAATATCAGCCACGAGTCTTTTCAAGGCGCGTATTGCAACTGCTTGGTCAACATTGACTCGCGCACATGCGTCTTCGCATGGGCTAAAGCAGACTCTCCCGCAAATGGCGGGAAAAGGCAGGTCTTTTCTTATAACTTCGACAGCTTCCTTGAATTTGCCTCTTTGAATAAGCGCAACGTACGCTTGAACATTAACATGCGCAGGGCATGCTGAACGGCAAGGCGGCAGTTTTCTTACTTCTTGTACTGTTTTTTCTGTCAAGTATGCCAGCCTTCTTAGGAAGTTAATTTGAATGTTAAAAGCAATATATTAAGGCACCTAAATTAGATTTGGCATAAATGTAACTTAAAATTTTGATGTAAGAAAAGAGGGAAAATTAAGGCTATTCGCGGAGTCTACCCTCAAGTTTACTGACCCATTTGTTGTATTCCCTAGAGCCGAACAGCCCTTTGAGTTCTTCCTCGAGTGTTAGAGAGTTCTTTGGTTTAATCTCAACTATCCAACCTTCGCCGTATGGGTCTTCATTAATTATGTAGGGTTTGTCCTTTAATTTTTCGTTAACCTTAACTATTTTACCGCTTACGGGTGCGTATAAGTCAAACATAAACATCCAGGTCTCAGCAACTCCGAAAGGCTCCATTTTACCCACTTCTTTTCCTACTGGTTCAGTTATGACTTGTGCGATGCCTTTCAAGTGTCTCTGTGCATAGTCTGAAACGCCTACGCGGATGTTTCCTTCAGGGGTTATTTGAGCCCAAGTATGTTTTGGAGTGTACAGTAATTGTTCTGGTATAGCTAAAAGTTCTTCACGTTTGGCAGTTGGTATTCCCTCGGCGCGCATTAACTCCTCTAAGCGTAGTCTTATGGCTTCTGAAACAAATTCTGATATGCTTCGGTAGCGTCCTGTTTTGAGGGCTTTTTCGATTTCTTTTATTAGTTCTTGTCTTATGCTCACGGTTTTCCATTCAGACATTTTATATCAACCTCCTTTACATCTGCGTGATATATAGAGTAAACCGCAAAATATATATCTAACGTAAATAGAAAATATAGAATAAATAAATGTGTTAAGATATATACCATAAATAGAGGAAAGACCTTGGAAATTAGAAAGGCACAAAAAGTTGGACACTCAACAATCACAATCTCACTTCCAAACGAATGGATCAAAGAACAGGGAATAAAACCAAGAGACATCCTCTTTATAATGCCAGAAAGAGACGGTTCACTAAAAATAATGCCCAGACACGTAGCACAAAGAGAAGAGGCTGAAGAATACATAGTGAATGCTGACATGTGCATTGAGCCCGGCACACTTGAAAGAATAATCGTCGGAAGCTACATACTTGGACGCGACGTCATACGCATAACATCCACAAACAGAATAGGAAAGTCCCACATAGACGAAGTGCGAAGAATAGTCCCAAAACTCATAGGATTAGGCATTCTAGAAGAAACCCCGAAAACAATACTCTTGCAATGTTCCATAGACTCTACAAAGTTTAAAATTGACATGCTAATCAGGAGACTTTCACTTATAGCTTCCACAATATTGTCCGAAGCAATGCAGGGGTTCAGAGAAAAGAATTACGATCTTGTAGAGGAAACGATAGCCCGAGAAGACGAGGCGGATAAAATCTACTACCTTGCAGTGCGTTTGCTACTTTCTGCACAGTTAAAGCCAGCAATAGCTGAAGAAGTCGGTATGGTGGACGCGATATTCATACCAGCCGCGAGACTCATACTGCAGTATTTAGAGCTTGTTGCAGATTATTCAGAAGATTTAGCCAGAGAGGTCATGGAAATAGAAGTGTACAGAGACAAACTGCCGGAAGATGTCGTTGACAGAATATGCCACCTAAGCGAGTTAACCCAAACAATTTTCCAGAAATCCATAGAATGTGTATTCACTCGCGATTTAGAAATCGCAAATCAACTTTTAGAAATGCAGAAAGTTCTTGAAGTAGACTCTAACAGGCTTATGCGCGAAGCACCAGAAATCCCGTATATCAGGTCGATGCTTTCGTGTTTAAGCAAAATTGCAGATAAGGGAGCAACAATAGCTGAAATAGCGATAAACAGAGCCCTTGAAGACCCTGGTAAATACGCTGGAAATGTTGTGCGGGCAGTAAAGCATGTACGGACGTTACCTATGACAATTGGAAAGAATTAAATTAACTTTGTACATTGAATATTTACGTTAAGCTTAAAATAACAAAGTTAAAAAGGATGAAAGTAAAATAATCTATTAGAAGAAGGAATGTTTCATGGTTGACGATTTTGAGGAAGCTCTACGGAATATAGATGTTTTTTGCAAGGTTTTAACAAAAAAATTGGTTGAAAGCCTAAAAGAGGACGAAGAAAACAGCAATGAGATTCCAATCGAACCAATGGAGAAGTTGTTAAAGCGAAAATATGTGTTTGAGGAAAAGTTCGAGAAAAACCCAACAGTTAAAGGGTTTATTCCGCTTCCACAAATTGAAGAACCTTTGATAGATGTTTTTGAAGATGAGAACTATGTTAAGGTTTTGATGCAGTGCCGTTGTAGGGACCAGCAGATAGCAGTACACAAACATGATGACGGCTTACAAATTTGCGTTGAAAGCGCTTGCTGGAAGCTTGACCTTCCAGTCGAGGAGTTACAAGTTGAGAATATGGTTATGAAATGCAATAATAACGAGGCTTTGGAGGTTGACATCCCAAAGTTGAAAGCAACAGCGAATCAGGGTAACTAAAGTGACTACACAGCTTCTTTTTGCTTAATTCTTCTCCGACAAGCCTCTTCTTCAGCACACTTCGCGCATGTGTATATTACATCAAACTCGTTTTTGCTTGGATTCTGCGGGGTAACGATAAAAGCGAAGCATTCCTCACCCTTTTTGATTATTTCTCCACAGCAGAAGCATTTATGGTCTTTAAGCGCGATAATCTTCATTTGAATCCTCGAAAAATAATGCAAACTACCAAGCTATTAACACTTTCTAACCAAAAAGAAAAGGCGAGCGGTAAAAACGGCTAGCTTATCTTTTCAAGCACTGTGTCAGTTTTCACTTTGTGAAATTCAAGCGCAAGCTCTTTTGGGTCCACTCCTAAACTTAAGCTTAACAGTTCAGCGTAATGGATTATAGGCATGTTGTATTCTTCTTTATAAGTGGTTTTTATCAGCATCTGTCCCAAATCAAGCGTGAGAAAACAGAAAGGACAAAGTGTTGAAATGCAGTCTGCTCCCGCGTTATGCGCGTTTATTATCTTGTCTCGGGCTATGGCTAGGGCGACATCATCAGCGTATCCTCTCAAGAGTCCTCCGCAGCATCTCAGCTTGTTTTTATATGGTATGCTTTTCGCGCCTAAAGCTTCGATGAGGGTGTCAAATATTCTGGGGCGTTCTGGGTCATCAAAATGTAGAAGCTCGCTTGGGCGTATGAGGTGGCATCCAGAAAAAGCTGCTACTTTAAGCTTGTCTAGAGGTTTCACTACGTCCATTTTTATGCGGTTCACGCCAACATCATTCATCAAAACTTGCAAGAAATGCCTAACTTCTTTGTTGCCCTTGAACTCTTTTCCCGCGTTGGCTAGGATTTTGTTCACTTTTGCTTTTAGTTCAGGTTTTTCTTTTAGCAGGTGGTTTGCTATGGCCAAGGATTCGAAACATCCAGTACAGAGTGTCACTATGTTTAGGTCAGCTTCTTCAGCAAGGCAAATGTTGTAGGCAGCTATGGCTAGGCTTGTTTCCAAATCTATGGATTGCAGAGGCGGTGGTGCACAGCACGTCATGTTTTCCAAGTCAACAAGTTCTATCCCAAGTTTTGTTAGAGCTTTTCTAGCTGAAAGTTCATAGTGAGGTTGACGGGCGGGTATCGTGCAACCTAGAAACAACGCGTAGCTCGTCAAGGTTGTTCACCTTTCTTGAAAAAGATTTTGTCGAATCCGGTGGCTGAAAAAATCTTTTTTAAAGCTTCGACACCTGTAGGTTTCAGCGGCGGCAAACCGTAATCGCTTCTCTTTTTTTCCAGAAATTTTGATATAGGCGCCAGACGCCCTTCACTCATCAGCCCATTAGCGAACTCAGCGTATAAGGCGGGAATGTTTCCTTCACGTATAGCCATATTTCTTAACGCATAAATAACGTCCGCAATTTCGACTTTTTGTGGACAACGTTCTTGACAGTTATAGCAAGAAGCACAAAGCCATATTGAATCACCATTTAAAACCTCGTATCTTTGCCCTAGAAGCGCCATTCGAATAATCTGCCGTGGATTGTAGCGGTCTGTTGTTTTTGCAACTGGGCAACTGCTAGCGCATGTTCCGCATTGGTAACAGTAGGTTATCGTTTCACCGCCGAGCATTCGGGTTATTTCCCTGGAAAAGTCTTCAATCGTCGGCTTTTCCAGTTTTTCCTCGGTCATATTGTTTCTCCTCAAAAGCTTCAACTCGTTAGGCTAGCTGAAGCACGCCCAGTTTTTCCACTTTTTCAGTCATGTTTTTTGCGGCTTCAGCGAACTTGTCGCCTTCAATGTAGACGAGGTTGAACATTTCAAGTCTTTCGGGTTCTATGCCGTAAGCGTTGAGAAGCATTTTCGCCAGCTCAACTTTCTTTTTAGCTTTTTGACTGCCGACTTCGTAGTGGCAACCGTCAGGTTTACAGCCTACAACCATAACGCCTTGAGCACCAGCCTTGAAAGCCTCAAGGATATGCCGAACTTGAACTATGCCAGTGCATGGAACTCGTAAAACTCTGACGTTTGCCGGATAGTTCATCATAGCCATTCCGGAAGAGTCTACAGCTGCGTTACCGCATTCAGAACAGCTTATGGCTAGTATAAGCGGCTTTGGTGTTCCATTAACGGATAGCAGAGCTCGCATTTGAGCAGCTATCTGGTCTTGTTTTAGGTGGCGGAGTTCAATGGCGCCTACTGGGCATGTGCCAACACAGATGCCGCAGCCTTCGCATAACAGCTCGGAAACGTGCGCTACGAAGTGCTTGTTTTCTTTTGGTTCAAGGGTTATGGCACCGTATGGACACGTGACTGGACAAAATTGGCAGTTGCCGCAGTAGTCTTCGTTCACAACAGCTGTCTTTAAATCCTTAACTATTTTGCCTTGCATTATAAACTTGGCTGCTTTAACTGCCGCTGAATGCGCGTGAAGTGAAGCTGTTGGGGCGTCTTTCGGGAAGGTTGCGCCTCCGCAGAGGAATATTCCCCTACGTTTTGTTTCAGTCGGTCTAAGCTTTGCGTTATACTCTTTAAAGAAGCCGTCTTGGTCCAGTTCCAGTCCGAGAATTTCGGCAAGTTTTTTGGTTTCTTCGGATGGAACCATGGCTGTGGCAAGTACAACAAGGTCGGTTTCCAATTCTAGAAGTCTTCGGAGAAGCTCATCTTCGACTTCTACGATTAACGTGTTTGTGGCGGGGTCATGTAATATTTCGGCGGGTCTCCCTTTAACGAATTTTACGCCTAGCTCTCTAGCTTTTTCATAATAATACTCATGTTCTCGTCCAGTTGTTCTAATGTCAATATAGCATATGGTTACGTCAGCGTCTGGATGAGCCGTCTTAATCAATGTGGCGTGTTTTAGGGATATCATGCAGCAAATGCTTGAGCAGTAGGGGTTCCACCTTCTGTCTCTGGAACCTACACATTGAACGAAGACTATGCGCTTTGCAGGTTTTCCATTTGAAGGCTTAACAATCATACCTTTCGTTGGCCCAAACGCGTCAAGCATCCGTGCCAACTCTAAATGTGTTATTACGTCTGGATACTCGCTATAATGATACTCTTTTATCACGTTTGGGTTGTATTCTCTGAAACCGGTAGCCACGATTATGCTTCCAACATTAAGTGTCACATATTCAGTTTTCTGGTCTAAATCAATAGCTTTTGCTGGGCAAACCTCAACACATTTAGCACATTCGTGAAACTTGCATGCTTTTTCATCTATAACGTAGGCTGCTGGATAAACAAGCGGTTTGTTCACGTATATTGCCTTGCGCGTTGAAAGCTTGGCGTTATAATCGTCTGGAACTTCAACTGGACAAACGCTGGTGCACAAGTCGCATGCTACGCATTTTTCTTCACTAACGTAGCGAGGTCTACGTTCCAGAGTAACCTTAAAGTTTCCAGGAACGCCCTCAACCTTTACCACTTTAGAGTTTGTCAGAACGTTCAAGTTTGGAATTTCCGAGAAACCGGAACGATAAACACATTTTCTGGATGTGTGAGTCACGGTTTTAAGGTCTACAGTTGGAGACTGAATACAAATTGCGCAGTCGTCTGTGGGAAAGAAACGACCAGCCTTTGCGGCCAAACCGCCTAGGAAAGGTTCTTTCTCTATTAAATGCACTTGAAAGCCCATTTCAGCCAAGTCTTCAGCAGCTTGCATCCCAGCTATTCCGCCGCCGATAACAAGAACAGATTTAACCGTTGGGAACTCGGCTTTATCTATTGGTTCTAGGAGTTTAGCCTTTTCAATTGCCGCCAGAAGCATGGCTTTCGCCTTTTCAGTAGCCTCTGAAGGCGCGTCTCGGTGTGGCCATGCACAATGGTCTTTTAGGTCTAAAACCTCCACTAAATGAGGGTTAAGTCCAGCTTCTTCTACGGCTTTTGCTATGACTATTTCACTGATTTTTGGAACATTCTCTGCTACGACTGCACGGTTTATTTTTCCGCTTTTTACGGCGTCAGTTATCGTTTTTAGGCCTTGTCCACGCCAGAACTCGCTGCTTCTCGCAACAAAGGTCACACCATCAACTTTTTTCACGAATTCAGCTAGAGCTTCGAAGTCTAGAATTTTTGAGATTTGTCCGCCACAGTCGGATAGGAATACCCCAACTTTTGCTTCTTCCATATGTTTTCACCTTCACCTCTTAAGCGTCTTAACAAGCCTCTTTTGGCTATCGTAAATTTCAACTTCTAATGGCATTTGGCCAACCGCGAAGTGGGTAGCGCAAGCAAAACACGGGTCATACGCTCGGAAAGCCATCTCCACCATGTTCAATATTCCATCGGTAACTTTGCCCTTTTTAATCAGCCCTTTAGCAGCGTTTCTGATTGACATGCATATGCTAGGTGCATTGTTAACCGTAGCCACTATAAGGTTAACTTTTTTAGCTAAAGCATTCTCGTCAAATTGGTAATGATGTATCAACGTGCCTCTGGCAGCTTCCACTATGCCAACGCCTTCTCCTGGCTTGCCTGGCTTATTGCGAACATTCTTGCTTGTTATTTCAGGGTCGGTGACAAGTTCTAGGGCGCGTTCAGCAGCATAAAGCAACTCTATAAGTCTAGCCCAATGATAAGCCAAAGTGTTGTGGACTGACTTTCCGCCTAAAGTGGCGTACATGCGCTCATATTCAGCTTGCGCTAGTAGTGTGGCCATACCGTTAGAAGCGTTAAGTCTTCCAAGAGGACCAACACGGTAGACACCGCTTTCTGAACCGTCAACAAAGCCTTTCCAGCCGACCTTCTTCAAATATGGAAACTTCACGTAAGTCCATGGTTCCACATGTTCTTCTATTACATCAAGGTACTCTTTTGGTGAGAATTTAACGAATTCTTCGCCTTCCGGAGTGACTACGCGCACATTTCCGTCGTAAAAGTTTAGCTTGTTGTTCTTGTCCACCAGTCCCATGTAGTAGGTTTTCAGTGTGTAAGGCTCACTTTTTATCAGATTGACATAGTCAGCGTTTTTTAGAACTATATCGTCGAAAAGCTTTAAGGAGAACTTTGCAAATTCGAGGCAGCTTCTCACCATCCTCTCGATTTCGCGCCGCTCATCTTCAGAAATCGGCCTTGCAAAGCCGCCTGGAATACAAGCACTTACGGGATGTGTTGCTTTGCCGCCTAGAATTTCGGTTATTTTTTGTCCGTAGGCTCTGTGTTTTATGACTTCTTTGGCTATGTTTAGGCCGGCTTTTTCTATTACGCCGAGGATGTTGCGTTTTTCTGGAGGCGCGGTTGGGCCTACCACGAAGTCTGGGCCGCCGAGATAATAGAAGTGTAGTGTGTGGTCGTAAATGTAATAGCCACAATACATTAGCTCACGCAATTTCTTAGCAGACTCAGGCGGCTCAACACCAAAAGCCGCGTCTAAAGCTTTGGAGCTGGCCATGTGATGAGCTACTGGGCAGACGCCGCAGATTCGTGTTGTTATTATGGGCAGGTCTTCAGCTCTTCTGCCTTCGCAGAATTTTTCGAAACCGCGAAGTTCTGGAACTTGGAAGTATGCTTCGTCAACATCGCCTTCCTCGTTTAAGAAAATGGTTATTTTTCCGTGGCCCTCAAGCCGTGTAATCGGGTTTATCACTACCTCTTTCATTTGCTCATCACCTTCCTCCGCAAAATCGAATTAGCTAAAGAATACTTATAGAAAGTTCCAACAGGGTCAACTATCTGCTCGATAACACTTGGCTCAACCGCTATGGACGCGAAGGCGCTTATCATGGCTGCGCCTTGGTCGGGAACTCTGGGCGCTGGGCCGCCGCATCCAGTACATGGAACATTCGCCTTCAAACACTGGGCGCCACATCCTCCTCGGGTTGCTGCCCCCATGCATATTACGTTTTGGTCTAGGAAGCATGTTTTAAAGTCGTCCTCTATCTCGTAGATTCTTTTTACTTGAGTGATTTTTCGGTCTTTTTTCTCGCGCGGGCATTCATCGCATACTGCCTTGTTGAGTAGTAAGCTTGAACCTTTTGGAGGCAGTTTGCCGTTTAAAATCGCATCTAAAGCCTCAATTATTCTTGGAACTGGGGGTGGACATCCGGAGATAAAGTAATCAACGTCTACTGTTTGCGCTAGCGTCTTAACGGTGTCGTAGAATTCTGGGAGTTCAAGTTCGCCTTGCTTGACTTTAACGCGGAATTGAGGCGTTGTCCCTTCGGAGTTTCTTGTCGACGGCGTTTCTAGATAGGCTCTTTCGAATATTTTCTCTCTATTCCAAAGATTTCCGAGTCCTATGACGCAGCCGTCACATGCGCATGAGCCGAAAGCCACAAGAATTTTTGATTTTTGCCTCAAAAGTTTGGCCATTCGTTCGTTTTCTTCGTTTCTTATAGCGCCGTTGAAGAAGCAGACGTCTATGCTTTTGTCGGGCATGTTTTCGACGTCTTTATATTTTATGTCCATGGCTACTGGCCAGAACAGTATATCGGCTTTGGCTATGACATCTAGGATTTTCTCGTTTATGTCTAACACCGCGATTTCGCAGCCACCACAACTAGCAGCCCAATAGAATGCAAATTTTAGCTTATCCATTCACTTTACCACCATATCTTTGCGTGCATGCTTTTGTGGAAGAGTTAAGAGTTATTGCGCTTTCTTTAATTTAAATTTAGCCGTTGGGTAATGAGAAAATATACCATGCTACACTTAAATTATATTTAACACAAAAAAGCATCCAAAACAAAAAGAGAAAAAGAAAAACGACTAGCCCAAAGCTTGTACACCATCTGTATTCTCATCTTGCTGCTCCGTTTGTTTTTGCACCGCCAGCTGCGTTTTTTCCACCGTTAGAGCACCTTGAACCTTGTTAATGTTTCCGCGTTCGACGCATGCTTCCTCTTCTTTAAGGTTTAACACACCCTTAACCGTGTCTTCGTCTTGTTTGTACAGTTTAAAGCCCATTTTCTTTGTCAGTTCAATAGCTCGATGATTATCCTTAAGCATTATAGCATATAACATTTCGACGCCCATGTCCGCCGCAATTTCTATAGCATAATCAACCATTTTTGTGCCTAGCCCCAGTCCTTGCCACGGGTCTGCAACAATAAAGGCAATTTCGCCGCTTTTTCTGTCAGGTTCTAGGCTTATTCTGACGACACCCAGTATTTTTCTGCGATCACCTTCGTTCAGTTCGGCGACTATGGCTATTTCCCTATCGTAGTCTATGTTGCAATAGCGCACTCTTACCTCGTGCGGTGTGTCCTTTATTATTTGGAAGAACCTGAAACGTATGGATTCTTCAGAGAAGTTTTGGAACATTTCAAGCCATAATGGTTCATCTTCAGGTTTTATTGGCCTAAGCATCACTGTCCGCCCGTCCCGAAGCCTCCAGAGGGTTTCATATTTCTTTGGGTATGGGCTTATTACCAAATGTTGATGAGGCTCAACTTTCTTGAACACTAAATCTTTGTCTACGGCTATTCGCGCGTCCAAAGCGTAGGCATCCTTGTCATATATTAAAAGCGGATTGATGTCAACTTCTTTGATTTGCGGAAATTCAACAAGCATCTGGGAGAAGCGCACAAGAATTTCCTCTAAAAGTTTCATGTTTGCCGGAGGAAGGTTCCTATACCCTTTAAGAAGCTGGTAAACTTTGGTTTCCTCCATCAAACGTCGTGCAAGAGTCTGATTCAGCGGAGGTATCCCGATGCTATAGTCTTTAAAAAGTTCCACGCCTATGCCGCCCATTCCGAAAAGGATTACAGGACCGAAAAGTGGGTCTTTTTTGGCGCCTATTATGACCTCGTAGCCGCGTTTCTTAATCATGGGCTGAACTGTCACGCCCAAGATTTCCGCGTCCGGATTATATGCTTTAGCATTTCTGATTATGCGTTCGAAGGCTTCACGCACTTCAGCCTCGTTTGCCAAGTCGAGTGCGACGCCTCCAGCGTCTGTTTTATGAACGATTTGAGGGGAAAGAATCTTAAGCACAACTGGATAACCTACTTGCGCTGCTAGCCTAATAGCTTCATCCGCCGTGGTCGCAACACAAGTTTTCACGACGGGCAAATCATAATATTCAAGCAGTTTCTTTGCTTCAGCTTCCGTTAATAACTCACGATTTTCCAACGCAGCGTTTCGCATGGCAACCATTATGGGACGTCTTGGTGGAGAAACGTCAACAGGCAACTCCTCAGGCGTTTCATAAAGTAGCTCAAGGTTACGCTTGTACTGGTACATGTAAAGGTATGTTTTCACAGCTTGCTCGGGAGTTGAATATGTCGGGACACTGCTCTCGTTCAAGATGCGGTTTGCCTCTTCCACCGCACCGTGACCCATAAAAGACGTCAAAACGGTTTTGTTGCAGTATTTCTCGTTTCTGCAAGCCTCTACAACAGCTTTGGCGATTTCAACGGGCTCCGCAACAGCTTGAGCAGTGTAAATGACCAGTACACCGTCAACGTTATCGTCTCGGAGACAAGCCTCCAAAACAGCCTTATAACGTTCAGCTCTAGCGTCCCCCAAAATGTCAACGGGGTTTCCCCTACTCCAATAACTTGGAAGAACACTGTTTAGGATTTCTATGGTTTGTGGGCTTAACTTTGCAAGTTTGCCTCCACGGGCAATAAGAGCGTCTGTAGCCATGACCCCGGGGCCGCCAGCATTGGTGACTATTGCAAGGTTTGGCCCTTTTGGCAGTGGTTGAAGACCCAAAACTTCGGCGCAGTTGAAAAGGTCGGCTATTTCTTCAACGCGGACTATTCCAGCGCGTTTGAAGGCGGCATCGTAAATGTCGTCTTCTCCGGTAAGCGAGCCAGTATGCGAAGCGGCTGCTTTTGCGCTTTCGCTGAATTTTCCAGCCTTAACCACGATTATGGGCTTTGTTCTTGCAAAGTGTCTTGCTGCGCTCATGAATTCTCTAGCGTCTGTTAAACCTTCAATGTACATGAGGATGCTTCGCGTTTTTGGGTCTGTGCCGAAGTAGTCTATTAAATCGCCGAAGTCCACATCTATCATCGACCCTACAGAGACAAAGTTGCTAAAGCCAACATTCTCGTGAAGAGCCCAGTCAAGAATAGCTGCGCCCAGAGCTCCACTTTGTGAGATGAACGCAATGTTGCCAGGCTTTGGCATTTTATCTATGAAAGTCGCATTCAGTTTTATGCTTGGACGTATTATGCCTAAACAGTTCGGTCCAATGATTCTTAAACCGTATTTTTGTCTAATTTCGAGAATCTTCTCCTCTAACGCTTTGCCTTCTGGACCGACCTCTTTGAAACCAGCGGAGATTATCACTAAACCTTTTATTCCTGCTTTGCCGCACTGTTCAACAATATCAGGAACGGTTTTTGCAGGTGTTGCTATGACTGCGAGATCAACAGGTTCAGGGATCTGTTCAACCGATTGGTAAGCTTTAAGCCCCAGAATTTCTGTTTTACGAATGTTAACTGGGTAAATTTTGCCTTCAAAACCGGATTCAAGAAAATTTTTCATTAAAGCGAATCCAACAGAACCTTCCTCGTCGCTTGCTCCAACAATAGCGACGCTTTTGGGGTTAAAAATTTTGTCAAGATTCGACGTGACCAAGATAGCTGCACCAGCATCATCAAGATTCATAGGCGAGAATTAAAACTTTATGTAACGTGAATAACGTTTCGCTTGAAAAATAGGGCTTGCATTATAGCCATCGAAAAGGGTTTTCTAAAACCAACACTTTATTTCTTGTTCATCAAGTATTCGTGTATGGCTCTTGCCGCTTTTTTGCCAGCGCCCATTGCGCTTATGACAGTAGCCTCGCCGGTTACTATGTCCCCGCCAGCATACACGCCTTCTAGGCTTGTTTTGCCGTTTTCGTCAGTCACTATTGTGCCCCACTTTGTAACAGCTAAGCCTTCTGTTGTGCTTTGGATTATTGGGTTCGGCGTCCGCCCAATAGCGATTATGGCAGTATCTATGTCCATCAGGAATTCGGAGCCTTTAACTGGGACTGGTCTGCGTCTGCCAGACTCGTCAGGCGGCCCAAGTTCCATGCAAATGCACTCCATCTGTTTAACCCAGCCCTTCTCGTTGCCGATAAAACGTGTAGGCGCCGCGAGAAACTTGCAAATTATCCCCTCTTCTTCAGCGTTTTCAATTTCTTCTTTCCGCGCGGGCATTTCTTCTCTTGAACGACGGTAGACTATACATACTTGCTCCGCGCCGAGGCGAAGAGCTGAACGTGCGGCGTCCATGGCGACGTTTCCGCCGCCGATAACTGCAACATGTCTGCCAATTCTGATTGGCGTATCATATTCTGGGAAAGCGTAAGCCTTCATCAAGTTAACTCTAATCAAAAACTCGTTGGCTGAGTAGATTCCGCCAAGGTTTTCGCCTGGAATCCCTAGAAACTGGGGTAAACCAGCACCTGTTCCAATAAAAACGGCATCGAAACCCCGCTTTTTCAACAGTTCGGGAATTGTGTACGTCCTGCCGATAAGGTAGCCAAGCTTAAGCTCGACACCCAACTTTTTAATGTAGTCCACTTCAGCCTGAACAATGCTTTTTGGCAAACGAAACTCTGGAATCCCATAAACCAAGACACCGCCTGCGAGATGCAAAGCTTCGAAGATTACGACTTCATGTCCAAGTTTGGCAAGGTCGGCAGCCGCTGTTAAACCTGCTGGTCCAGCGCCGACTATTGCAACTCGTTTGCCAGTCGACGGAGCTTTCTCTGGCACTGTGAAGCCTCTGGCTCTTTCCCAGTCAGCTAGAAATCTTTCAAGCCGTCCTATACTTACTGGTTCGCCTACTTTGCCGAGAACACACATTTTTTGGCATTGTTCTTCTTGTGGGCAGACTCGTCCACAGATAGCTGGAAGACTGTTCTTCTCTTTAATCTTTTTTATGGCCTCATCATATTTTCCTTCTCTAAGCAACCGTATGAAAGTTGAGATGTCTATCTCGACTGGACACCCGCGTATACATTGGGGTTTTGGGCATTGGAGGCAACGGTTCGCCTCTTCCAAGGCTTGTTCCTCAGTGTAGCCCAAAGCAACCTCGTTAAAATTGTGCTTCCGAACTTCCGGCGGCTGCTTCGGAATGGGCACGGCTTGCTTCCTAACTTTGGGTTTTGGCTTACTTTCTGCCACAGCCACACCCTCCAAGCTCCCACAACAAAGAGCTTAAACGCTCCTCTGGGAGAAACATGCGCTGACGCTTAATCAACTCTTCATAGTCGACAAGGTGACCGTCAAACTCTGGCCCGTCAACGCAGCCGAACTTCATTTTTCCGCCGACGCTTACTCTGCAGACGCCGCACATTCCCATTCCATCCACCATAACAGGCATTAAGGTCACGACGGTTGGGATGCCGAAAGGTTTCGTGAACTCGCTGACGGTTTTCAGCATAGGCACTGGGCCCATTGCTACGCAGCGGTCAAACTTTTCCTCGGCTAGAACATCCTTCAAAAACTCTAGGCTCTTGTAGCCTTCTGAACCGTCGTCTGTTGCCACGTAAAACTTGTGACTTAAGGCTTTAATCTCTTCCTTAAAGAATAGGAGTTCCTTTATCCTCGCGCCGACAACGGCAACCACAGTGTTTCCGGTTTCATGCAGCGCTTTAATTTGTAGAAGCATAGGTGCAATCATGACGCCACCAGCCACGCAGAGAACCCTGCCGAAATTTCTAATCTCCGATGGGTTCCCAAGAGGCCCAGTAATGTTCCATACACGGTCGCCTTCCTTTAACGTGCCAAGCTGCTTTGTAGTTTTGCCAACCTCGTTAAAAGCGAATGCTATAGTGCCTTTTCCCGCGTCATATTCGGCTATAGTGAGCGGCACACGTTCGCCCTTCTCGTTTATGATAACCATAATGAACTGTCCTGGGCGGGCTTTTTCAGCAATTTCCGGCGCATGCACCTCAAAGAGTTTAATCTTCGGGGCAAGCTCTCTAACAGATAAAATCTCATACATCTTATGTGCCCTCCTTCTTCAGCGGATTTGCCAATTGTAAATTTCTGATTCTTTGCAGAAAATCTTCAAGTCTATTTTCAAACTCGCCTAAACACCGCGGGGAACTCTCAAAAAGTTCGAAGCGTTCTTTAAGACCCATCTTTTTCAAAACGTCTTTCAAGACAGCCACATTTCTTTCGGATGTATCTCTGCCTTCCTGAAGTTTACAGTCTTCAGCTGAGCACACAACTGCCATGACTCCGTCGAAGCCGTTCAATAAAGCGTTCACTATGTGAACTGGGTCAAGTGCTTTGAAGCATGGAACTTCAAGCGTTATAGCGTTCTGCTTCAAAAGCAAATCGCTGGAATTATCCAGAGCAGAAAATTCTGACCATTGGCAACTGAAAACTAAAATTATGGGCGTTTTTCCAAACGTCTTAAGCTTCAAAGCAGAGTCGCAGTAACGTTTCAGAACATTCGTGAATTCGAAACCTTTAACTTCTATGGCGTTATGCGGACAAACCAAAGCACATGCACCACAGCCCATACAGTAATCGTAGAGGATTTTAGGCGTGGCAAAATGCTCTGCTTCTATGGCGGCATAAGGGCAAATGAAAACGCACTTGCCGCAGCCTACACATTTCGCAGTATCATAGGTGACCTTGTGTGAGTACTTCACAACTGTAACTGTATCTTTGTCAAAACCAAGCTCCTGCAGAATTTTTCTTCCAAGTGTAAGCCTTCTAGCGTTGATTTTTGTGCCTTCCTTGAAGCGACAGAAGAGGTCTTCGCACTGTATTGAAATCACACGCTTTATGCCGGAGTCCAAAACTTTAAAGATAAATTCTGTTGGAACTCTTCCAGAGCATGGCAAACGTAATGGAATGTAGTTTTTAACGTTGAGTCCTTGTTTTGAGAGTATCTCTTCAATTTCAAGTGGTGATGGAGAGTTGCCGCGGCATGTTAATACAAGGGCATCTGCCTTTGTTTTCGCGTGTATTTCACTTATTTGCTTCACCAGACTATTATAGTCATAGTAAACTATCTCTATGGCGAAAACCGGGCATGCGCTGTAGCATATGCCGCAAACTTGACATTTCTGTAGGTCAATTTCAACTTTGCCTGTTTCTGCATCGCGTTTAATGGCTTCGTAGGGACAAACTGAATGACATATTGAACAACGGCTACAGTAATCTTGATTTATACTTACCGCAAACACATGCTCCGCGCTCATCCAATGCTCCCCTTGAACAGTCACAGCATGAAACGTGAATAACGCTAGAAGAACTGCGACAAATATAATATTTTTGGATAACTACCTTACAGCTTACAAGCTTTTGTAGTGATAGGGCTTACGAACATATCCATAAGCTTCAAGCGCAGCGGTTATGCCCTGCCCAACAGCCGTTCCAACCTGCTTAACTGGATAGTTTGTGACATCCCCAGCCGCGTAAACCCCACTGATGTTTGTTCTCTGGCGAATATCAACAACTATGTAACCGTGCTCGTCAACTTCCACGCTTGCCTCCTTTGCAAGTTTACTGTTCGGAGCTTCGCCAACTTGGATAAACACGCCATCAACCGGCAACACTTTAACCTCACCAGTTCTGCTGTTGTAGATTACGGCTTCTTCAACAATTTTTCCGCCTCTAATCTCTCTAACTTCAGTGTTCCATAGAACCTCAACATTTCCCTTCTCCAACAACGCCTTAACACGAGCCTCTTCAGCGCGGAAAGTCTCCCGTCGATGTACAACTTTGACTTCCGATGCAAGCTCCGCCAGATATAGGGCTGTTGAAACGGCAGAGTTGCCACCGCCGACAATGAGAACTCGTTTGCCTTTGAATAGTGGTCCGTCGCAGATTCCACAGTGGCTTACTCCTCTCCCCTTAAACTCTTTTTCTCCCGGAACACCGAGTTCAGCATAGCTTGTGCCAGAAGCGATAATCACCGCCTTTGCTTCATAGACACCCTTGTCCGTTTTAACAAGCTTTTTCTCGCCTTTCAAATCTAAACTGACGGCTTTTTCGAACTCGTGAATAACTGCACCAAGGTTTCTACACTGTGACGCAAACTTTTGCACAAGTTCAGCACCGCTTATTCTTTCAAAACCCGGATAATTCTCAATTATTGGTGCGTCTCCAGCGGTTCCTCCGGCAATTTTCTCCTCTATAACTAGTGCTTTTAGCCCGCTTCTTACAGCATATATGCCAGCGGCAAGCCCAGCTGGTCCAGCACCGATTATTATTAAGTCAAATTCTTCCATTGTAAACGTCTCCGATTAAATGTTCAGTCATCCTCGTAGTTCATCTCGTCCACTTCTATCTCGTAACATTCCTGACACAAGCCGCCGAAGGTTTCGTACTCCTCCATCGTGATTGTTCTTCCACAGCTTAGGCACCGGTAAACAGCCTCATCATCATCTTCCATTCAAGAAGCCTCAAAAAGATTTTGGCGTGAGACGGTTATAAGGCTAGTGCAAGCAGCTCCGCGATGTCAAGAATTTGAATTTTTCCTTCGTTACCAGTGGTTTTGACGGCGTCTTCCATTGTCAGCATACAGAATGGACATGCTACAGCCAGAACGTCAGCGCCAACCTCGACGGCTTCCTTAACGCGGATTTCTGCCAAGCGTGGTCCTGGAATGTCAACCCACATACGCCCGCCGCCGCCCTCGCAGCATAGGCTTCGGCTTCTGGAACGGTCAAACTCCATAAGCGTTACGCCTTTTATGCTTTCTATAACCTTACGCGGTTCATCATAAATGTTATTTTGTTTCCCGAGGAAACAAGGGTCATGATAAATTACCTTCTTGTTCAATTCTTTGGAAGGCACAAGCTGTCCAGCTTCAATCAGTTTAGCGAGAAATTGTGAGTGATGTTGCGGTTCAAAACTTGTTTGATTATAACGGTTTTTGAAAGCGTGAAAACCATGCGGACAATTTGTAACTAACTGTTTAACACCATATTTGTTGAAGGTTTTCATGTTTTCTTCAATTAGAAAATCGAAAAGTCCTTTTTCTCCCATCCCGTAAACTTCGCTTCCACAGCAGTTTTCCTCTTCACCTAAAACGCCGACGTCCACTCGGGCTTTTTCAAAACATAAAGCTAGGCTTTTAGCAACGTTTTGAACGCGTGGATCATAAGCTGAAGTGCACCCAACATAATAGAGGATTTCAGCTCCTTGAGAGACATGTTTAATTTTTAGTTCTTGGCTCCATTCTGCTCGTTTTCCACGGATTCTACCCCATGGATTGCCGTTTTTAAATATGCTTTCCAGAGCATCCCTAATTGTTGGGGCTATTTGTCCTTCTTCAACAGCCATGCTTCTAACATCTATCAGAAACTCGTACGGGTTTATGTTTTTGGGGCAACGCACACCACACGTGGAGCATGTTGTGCAGCTCCATAACTCGTTCGGCGGATGTATAATCAGCTTGCCTAAAGCTGAAACTTCACGCATATACCGTCTAATGTTAAGGTTCGCCTTCATGGCAACTGGGCAACTTCCAGTACACGTGCCGCATTGGATGCATTCGAGAAGCTTATGCTTCTGAACAAGTTCTTGAGGGTTCATTCCTTACATCACTTTTGTTGAAAATGAGGAGTAAGATTTTAAAAGCGTTTTCCCCTTTATGGGTCTAAACAAACATGCAACTTGGAGATACACGCTCATGTCAGAAGAGAAAAAAGAGGCTAAAACGCCAAGAATAGGCATTTTTGTGTGCGAATGCGGCGGCAACATCGGGGACGTTGTTGATGTAAAATCCGTCGTTGAAGCGGTGAAAAACTGGGAAAACGTTGCAGTGGCAAAATACCACAAGTATTTGTGTTCAAAACCAGCTCAAGAAATGATTGCTGAAGCCATAAAAAAGGAGAATTTGGACAGAGTTGTTGTGGCTTCATGCACTCCCAGAATGCACCTCGCCACGTTCCAAAGCGTGTTGGAGCGGGCTGGACTAAACCCTTACATGCTTGAATTTGTAAACATTCGAGAACAAGACTCTTGGGTTCACGGGCCAAAGTCAAGCCAAGAGGCAACAAAAAAAGCCATAAGCCTAATAAGAGGCGGATACGAACGCAGCCGTGAACTCGAGCCTCTACAGCTTATAAGCGAGAAAGGTTCACGTGAAATTCTCATAGTGGGCGGCGGAATCGCCGGAATCACGGCGGCTCTTGAACTTGGATATTTGGGCTTTAAGGTTCATCTTGTTGAGCGGAAACCCAGCATAGGGGGAAACATGGCTAAACTAACGAAGGTTTTCCCCACGCTGGATTGCGCTCAATGCATCCTAACGCCTAGAATGGCGGAAGTTGGCAGAAACCCAAATGTTAACTTGTTAACTTACGCTGAAGTGCAAGATGTGGGTGGACGCCCAGGCAACTACACTGTTCGAATCTTCATGAAGCCTAGAGGCGTTGACGTTGAGAAATGTCGAAGTTGTGGCGTGTGCGCAAAAGTATGCCCAGTGACGGTTCCAGACGAGTTTAACGAAGGCTTGTCGCAACGCAAAGCCGCCTACATAGAGTTCCCGCAAGCAGTGCCATCAGCCTACGCCATAGACTTCAGCAAATGCACAAAATGTGGAAAATGCGAACAGTTCTGCCCAGCTAAAGCCATAAACCTTAACGACGCCGGAAAAATTGTCGAATTGAATGTTGGCGCCATAATATTAGCCACGGGCTACAAGCTTTACGACGCCAGAAAACTTGAAAACTACGGTTACGGCGCATACAAAGACGTCATAACAATGATGGATTTAGAACGACTCACATCAGCAACCGGACCAACTGGAGGCTATGTTAAACGGGCCGACGGAAGTGACGTGCGCAAAGTCGCCATGGTGTTATGTGCAGGTTCAAGAGATAAAAATCACATTCCATACTGCAGCCGAATATGTTGCATGTACGCGTTGAAACAGGCTTTTGTACTCAAGAAAATGCTTGGAGTAGATGTGACAATCTATTACACGGACATTAGAGCGACGGGAAAAGGTTACGAAGATTTATACTGGAGAGACCAAGAAGCCGGCGTGGTCTTCATCAGAGGCAAAGTAGCTGAAGTATGGAAAAGCAGCAACGGGAAACTCGTCGTAAAAGCAGAAGACACGTTGACTGGCGAAACAAGAGAAGACGAATTTGACATTGTAGCCTTAGCAACACCAATGACACCACCAGACGGTCTCAAAGAAATTGCGGAAAAAATGAAGGTGCCACTTGGCGAAGACGGCTTCATAACCGAGAAACATCCAAAACTTGACCCAGTTGACTCGCTTGTAACGGGAATTTTCGCTTGCGGATGCGCATTAAGCCCCAAAGATGTGCGTGACACGGTTTCAGATGCTTTAGGCGCTTCCGCAAAAGCTTCACTGTTCCTGAAAAGCGAATACGTCACAACAAGCCCTGAAAAAGCCTTCGTCATAACAGACCTTTGTAATGGTTGCGGCGAATGCGTGAAAATCTGCCCAGTAAACGCCATAACAATGCATGAAGGCAAAGCAAAAATCGACCCATTCCAGTGCATAGGCTGCGGCGCCTGTATCCCAGTATGCCCACAAGAAGCCATAGACTTCAAAAATGCGACATCAAGGCAAATAACAGCAAACATAAGAGGAGTCTTAGCTGACAAAACCCCGCAGGAAGTTCGCATAGTCGCCTTCGTGGACAAGAACGTTGGATACACGGGAATGGACTTTCTTGGGCTCGATCGCACAAACTATCCAGAAAACGTCCGCATAGTAACAGTTCCATCAACCGCCATACTTGGAAAGAAACACGTACTAACAGCTTTTGCATACGGAGCAGACGGCGTACTCGTAATCGAAGGAAGCGAAGAAATAGACGAAAAATTCACCAAAAAACGCATGATTGAAATGGGAAAAGAACTTGCGGCTTTCGGAATAGAAAACATGCGACTACGCTACAGCTACGTGCCATTACCAGTCTACAAAAAAGCAGCAGAACTATTTACAATGTTCACGGAGAGAATCAAAAAATTCGGGCCGCTTGCAGAAGATAAACGTAGCAATGTAAAACAAAAACTGCAATCATACGCTTGAAAACTTTGGTTAAATTTGCCGTTATATAAAAATGATTAAAAGCACAAACGCCTAATATAGTAGTATTGTGTTTAGGCATGAGTGAAAAAGCTAAAAAAGTAAACCTCCTAAAACCATTTGACGCAAACAAAATCTCAATAGAAAAAGATGATTACTTTCACGGTGCCTACGTGATTGATCTCCCACTAGACACGACGCCAGACCACATATGGCAAGACATTTTTGATAGAGAATGGAAAGCAAGCAGACATTTATGGGATAGAAAACTGTTCGTTATAGGTGACAAAGTTAGACTTATAACAGCAGCTGAAAACTTTAAGGAAAAACTTGACTGGGTTGAACAGGTTATAGAGCAAACAAACAAAGCCGTTGAAGAATATAACCGCAGTCTAGAAGCTGCAAAAGAAATTGAAAGAAAAATATCATGGGAAGAAAGAGCAGCAATCGAGAGAATGCGAGAAATACTGACAAGAAAATTTAACCCAACCTAAAGAATTTGTGAACACAAGCTAAAAACGAAACGTGAAAATCCGGACTGGCATACTGCAGAGAATTCAAAAAAGACCAGAATCGACGATAAAGCAGTAAAGGTTTAATTAAAGTTCTGCGTTTAGTGTATGCGGTGCAAATATGAGGGATTGCGTTCTCTACACGCCAAAACAAAACATTTAATACTTGTATAAGCAATTCAGAAACTTTTATGGAAGTTTTAAAACAAGTCGAGGAAAAATGGCAAAAACGCTGGGAAAAAGCTAAAATTTTTGAGGCAAATCCAGATCCGTCGAAGCCAAAATTCTTCATAACAGTAGCCTATCCATATCCGAACTCTCCACAACACATAGGACACGCTAGAACCTACACGCTTGCCGACGTTTACGCTCGGTACATGCGGATGCGCGGTTACAACGTTCTTTTACCAATGGCGTTCCACTACACTGGAACACCAGTCTTGGCGATGGCGAAACGCCTCGCGGAAAAAGATCACGAACTGATAAACGATTTTGTAAAAGTCTACAAAGTTCCAAAGGAGAAACTAAAAGAGCTAACAGACCCGCTTGCCATGGCAAGATATTTCCATGAAGAAATAAGGGAAGGAATGAAGAAGATAGGTTATTCTATAGACTGGAGACGCGAATTCACCACTGTAGATCCACAATACAGTCGTTTCATAGAATGGCAATTTCACAAGCTTCTCCAAGCAGGCTACATAAAACGTGGAAGCCACCCAGTGGGATGGTGTCCAACGGATGGAAACCCTGTTGGGCAACATGACACTCAAGGCGATGTTGAACCGGAAATAGGTGAGTTTACACTTATAAAGTTCAGATTTGGGGAATGGGTTCTTCCAACAGCAACGCTGCGTCCTGAAACGGTTTTCGGAGTAACAAACATTTGGCTGAACCCAAAAGCAAAATACGCAAAAGTCATTGTTAACGGCGAAAAGTGGATAATAAGTCGAGAATGCGTCGAAAAACTGACTTACCAAAACCGCAAGGTAAAAGTTCTAGAAAATTTTGAAGGCGAAGAACTGATAGGAAAACAGGCGGAAAATCCGGCTACAAACGAAAAAATCTACATTTTACCAGCAGAATTTGTTGACCCGCAAAACGCGACGGGCGTAGTAATGTCAGTGCCTGGACATGCGCCCTATGATTACGTGGCTTTGGAAAACATTAAAGGTGAAGCTGCAAAGCTCATGAGATACGGATTAACGTCAGACTTATTAAACTCGATAAACGCGGTTTCGGTAATTGAAGTTCCACATTACTCAGAAATTCCAGCGTCAGACGTTGTAAAAAAGATGGGCATAAAGAATCAGACTGACCCAAAGCTTGAGGACGCTACAAAAGAAGTTTACAGACACGAGTTTCACAACGGCAAAATGCGAAACAACACAGGAAAATACGCAGGCTTAACTGTGATTGAAGCGAAAGAAAAAGTAAAACAGGATTTAATAGCCGCTGGAAAAGCCACTACAATGTATGAAATTTTGAACAGACCTGTGAAGTGCCGCTGCGGAACAGAATGTGTCATAAAAATCTTCGAAGACCAATGGTTCATAGACTATGGAAAACAAGAATGGAAAGCTTTGGCTCATAAATGTTTGGAAAAAATGAGGATTTTGCCAGAGGAACTCCGAGCAGAATACACATACGTGATAGACTGGTTGCATGAAAAGGCATGTGCAAGAAAATCTGGACTTGGAACAAGGCTACCATGGGACAAAGAATGGATCATAGAGTCTCTTTCAGACTCCACAATTTACATGGCTTACTACACTATTGCTAGGCATATAAAAGAGTATGAAATCCAGCCGAACCAGTTGACAGACGAAGTTTTTGACTACATTTTTCTAGGAAACGGAAATGCTGAAGCCATAGCAGAAAAAACTGGAATAAGCAGTGATGTTCTCAAAAAAATGCGCCAAGAATTCTTATATTTCTATCCGCTTGACAGCAGACATTCAGCCCACGAGCTTATCCCCAACCATTTAACATTCATGATATTTAACCATACTGCAATATTTCCAGAAAACCTCTGGCCGCGTCAAATAGTGACAAACGGGCATGTTACAATGGAAGGCGCAAAAATGAGCAAATCCTTCGGCAACATAATACCATTAAGAGAGGGACTCGCAAAATTCGGTGCAGACCCAATAAGGCTAAGCGTGCTTGCAACAGCCGAACTTCTACAAGACGCGGACTTCAGTCCATCCGTCGCAAAAACAATGCGCGATAAGCTTGAACGACTCTACGAACTTGTCGCCGAAAACACAAAAGACAAAAAAGAAAACGGCAAGGAAGAGTTAACATTAATTGACAGGTGGATGATAAGCCGACTGCAGGAGCACATTAAAAAAGCGACGGAAGCCATGGAAAAACTAGCAGTGCGTAAAGCCATACACACAATCCTTTTCGAGCTAGACAACGACTTACAGTGGTATCAGAAACGTGTAAAAACGTCAGAAAAAGCAGCAAAAACGCGCATACTTCGCGAAATATTAAAAACTCAAATACAGATGTTAGCACCATTTGCACCACATACATGTGAAGAACTTTGGGAAAAAATGGATGGAAAAGGCTTCGTTTCGCTTACCATATGGCCAAAAGCCGATGAAACAAAAGTAGATGCGAAAGCCGAAGAAGGCGAGATGCTGATAATGAATTTGCTCGAAGACACACTTAACATAATAAAGGCAACAAGGATAAAACCCCGAAAAGTGGTTTATTACACGGCAGCCTCATGGAAATGGAAAACCTACATAAAAGCGCTCGAAAAATCCATGGAAGAAAAAATCAATCAAGGCGACTTAATCAAGGAATTGATTAAAGACCCAGAATTAAAGGTCAAAGCCAAAGACATAGCGGAATTCACAGCAAAAATAGTGGATGAAGTCAACCGAATGCCACAAGAACGGAAACATAAACTGGTACAAATTAAATTTGTAGACGAAAAACAAACTTTGAAGGAAGCCAAAGAATTCCTAAAGAATGAGATAAACGCAGAAATAATCATTCATGAGGAAGAAGACGCAAAACGCTACGACCCAAAAAACAGAGCGAAAGCAGCAAAACCATGTCGACCGGCAATATACATTGAATAAATCACAAATCGTTTTCTGACAACACAGAGAACGCGTACTAAAAATATATCTTCCACTTTTCATATGAAAACCAGCATAAAAGGGTCCGTGGCGCAGCTTGGACAACAAGTAATCCAAAAAGCGCGTCGGCCTTCTAAGCCGGAGATCCCGGGTTCAAATCCCGGCGGACCCGCATTTTGTTGGAGAGTGGAATTGTTTTTAAGTGTTTGTTTGACTCATAGATTTGTTTGAGGTGTCGCCTGTGAAGGTTGTGTTTTGGTTGTTGGATGTAAATTATGAGGTTAGGGGTGATGAATCGGAAGTGTGGCTTTGGGGTTTGGATGCCTCTGGAAGACGGGTTTTAATTATTGATAGAGGTTTTCTTGCTTATTTTTACGTTATTGCTGAGGAAGGGTTTGACATTCAGAAGATTGTCAGAGAGGTTGAGTCTAAAAGAGGTGAGTATGCCTCGTTTGTGAGGGTTGAACTTGTTGACCGGAAGTTTTTTGGCAAGCCTGTTAAGGCGATTAA
Source organism: Candidatus Bathyarchaeota archaeon (assembly GCA_018396675.1). Taxonomy (GTDB): domain Archaea; phylum Thermoproteota; class Bathyarchaeia; order Bathyarchaeales; family Bathycorpusculaceae; genus JAGTQX01. The sequence goes on along the minus strand of JAGTQX010000006.1, from coordinate 5,552 downwards.
GGTTTATTTTAGGAACCCGGATGTTATGGCGAAGTATGTAAGGGCTTTTCAGAGAATCGAAGGGGTAAAAGAATGCCTTGAAGATGATGTTCGTTATTCCATGCGTTACTTGATTGACAACAATGTTGTTCCATGCGGTTGGCATGAGGTTGAAGTTGTAGAATCTACGGAAAAAGTGAATGTGCAAGTTGACAATGTTTACTTGGCAAAGTCTCGTCCAAAGTTTATTGAAAAAGCAGATATACCAAAACTCAAGATTCTAGGTTTCTCAATTATTTGTTACAGCAAGGAAGGGACACCGAAACCGGACAGAAACCCTGTATTGATAATTTCGACGGTAAATAATGGCGGTGAAGAAAGACAGTTTTTGGCTGGTGATGACAAAGATGATAAGCCTGTTCTTGAAGCGTTCATCAGCTATGTGCGGAGTTTTGACCCGGACATTATTGTTGGTTATGGTGTTAACAAGCAGGATTGGCCGTACTTGAAAGAGAGATGTGCAAAACTTGGGCTGCGATTATTTATTGACAGAGCACAGAGTGAGCCACACACAAGTGTTTACGGACATGTTTCGATTACAGGCAGAGCCAACATAGACCTTTTTGATTTTGCCGACGAGTTTCCAGATGTGAAAGTTAAGACTTTGGAAAATTTGGCGGATTATTTGGGCGTGATGAAAATTAAAGAGCGTGCTTTGGTTGAGGATGTGGAATTTGCGGAGTACTGGGATGACGCGGTTAAACGTGAAAACTTGAGAAGATTTTCAATGGAGAACGCTTACTGCATAATGGGTGTAACTGAAGCCATTTTAGACTTCGCCATGCAACTTTCAAATCTTGTAGGCTTACCACTTGACCATGTGGGCACAGCAGCTGTAGGCTTCAGAGTGGAATGGTTCCTGATAAAACACGCCCATAAAATCGGGGAACTTGTACCAAAAAGAGTTGAGCAACCTTACAGGCCTTATGTTGGAGCAATAGTGTTAAGTCCAAAACCAGGACTACATGATAACATTGCAGTCTTGGACTTTGCATCAATGTATCCAAACCTTATGATAGCATATAATCTTTCGCCAGACACTTATGTGTCTCCGAAAGAGCCTATTCCGCCATGCGGAATTTACGAGGCACCAGAAGTTGGGCACAAGTTTAGAAAGGAGCCGCCGGGCTTTTACAAAGAGGTTCTATCACACCTCATAGAGAATAGGAACACTATTCGCTTAAAGATGAAGGCTTACGTAAAGGACAGCGTTGAATACCGCGTTCTAGACGCTAGACAGAAGGCAGTCAAGGTTATAACAAACGCTTCTTATGGTTACGCTGGGTGGATTGGCGCAAGATGGTACATAAAACCAGTTGCCGAAGCAGCCACTGCTTGGGGAAGACACACAATTTTAACCGCTATAAAAATGGCTGAGGAAGAGGGATTAACGGTTGTTTATGGTGACACTGACAGCATTTTTATAAAGTATGAAAAAGCCAAAGTGGATAAATTTGTGATGAAGATTTATGAGAAACTTAATTTGGAAATTAAGCCGGACAAGATTTACGTTCGCCTATTTTTCACGGAAGCGAAAAAACGCTACGCTGGGCTTCTTCCAGACGGAAAACTTGACATTGTAGGTTTGGAAGTTATACGCGGTGACTGGGCAGAAGTTGCGAAGAAGGTTCAAGAAAAAGTTTTAGAAATTATTTTGAAGGAGCAGTCGCCGCAGAAAGCCGTCAAGTTTACTCAACAATTCATTTATGCATTACGGCAGAGGCGAGTTCAATATCGTGACTTGATAATTTGGAAAACGTTAACTAAACCCGTTGAAGAATATGTCGTTAGAACTTCCCATGTGGAAGCCGCAAAAATGCTGATGGAAAAAGGATGGAAACTCACAGTTGGCGACAAGGTGGGTTATGTTGTAGTAGTTGGAGCTGGTCGTCTATATGAACGTGTTAAACCTTACATGTTTGCCACATACGATGAAATTGACATAGAATATTATGTGACTAACCAAGTTGTTCCAGCCGCCGTCAGAATACTTGAATGTTTCGGCGTGAATGAAGAAAAATTGTTGACGACTAAAGCCAGCGATAAAGAAAGAGAAACAAGGAAATTAACGGATTTTTTCGGAGACTAGTCTTCAGGCAATTCCGAAAAGGTAACAAGCTGCACATTTAACGGTGGTTTGACGGCTTCTGAAACGCGTGAAGCCACAATGCTCTTTATGTTCTTCTCACTTGCGATGTCAACAATTCTCTGAGTTATTATACCATCAAATATAACAGTGTCAACGCCGCTTGTCTGCTGAAGCTTCTCAGCCAACTGATTAACTGGCAATCTTTCTATGGGTTCTAGTTTCTCGTTTAGAAGCACAGCCTCCAATGTGCCATTCAACTCTTTTGCTATGTTGACAATTTCTTTTGGAAACTCAAGCTTTCGCTTTTCTTTTTTAGGTTTAAAGAGTTCTTCCACGGAAACTTTGGCTTCAAGAGCTTCAAAAATTTCTTTGCAGTTTAGTTCTTCAACCTCTTTTCCTCTAGGAGCACGTGCAACATATTTTATGTTGGTTACCTGTAGGAGTTCTTTTAGAATTAGATCTCCGCCTCTGTCTCCGTCAAGAAAAGCTGTGGCTTCTTTCTCTTTGCAGAGCTTCTTTATGGTTTCGGGAACTTTTGCACCTTCAAGAGCTATAACATTGTTCATTCCGCAACGCATTAGGTTGATTATGTCCGCTCTTCCCTCAACGATAATTATATCTTTGGCACTGTCCACCTCTGGGCCTGCTGAAAGCTCTTCAGGACCATATTTTATAACCTTGGCGACTTTTAGGGTTTCAGCAACTTCTTTGAAAACTTCGTCAACGGAAGGCATAGCTTCAATTGTCCACTGGTGGAGAATCTCCTTCGCACGGTCAATTATGACTTTTCTTCTGGCTTCTCTAACGTCTTCTATTTTTTCCAGAGTCACTTTTGCGGCGCATGGTCCAACACGGTTTATGCTTTCTATGCTTGCGGCCAACAAAGCCGTGGAAACTCTGTCGAGGCTTGTGGGAATAGTGATTGAGCCAGTTGTCCTGTCGTTTTTCGAATGCAACTCTATTTCTATTCTTCCTATTCTGCCGGATTTCTGAAGTTCTCTAAGGTCTAGTTCTGGACCGAAAAGTCCTTCTGTTTGACCGAAGACTGCTCCTATAACGTCTGGCTTTTCAACTACTCCTTCTATTTCGAATTTTGCGCGGATAACATACTTTATGGTAAGGGTTTGTGATGAACCCGTAAGTGTCACCTCCAATGCTTGAGTTATACCTTATTTTGTTAGCGTTAACCGTGTGATGAGAGAACTGTGCTCTCAAACACAGGTTGAATTGAGTTTCGCTATATATTACTTTTATGAATTACTAATCTTGCTCTTTAACGTTTCCATGTATGCGGCTAAACCTTCAACATCTTTGACTTCTCTGCCAATTAAACCTAAAAGTTTAGCCCAAAAGGACATGTTCACTTTTATTCCAGACTTTTCCAGATGTTTTTTCAAGTTTTCGGTTAATTCTTTACCTTTTCTGTCAAAATCCAACAGCAGTATGACTTCTCTCACGCTTGTATCTTCTAATTCATCAATAACACCTATCAGGCTTTTTCCGCCAGTTTTAGCAAACAGGATGCGCCCTTCTATTCCAAGCTTTCTTAACGATTCTTCATCCTTCGTTCCTTCCACAAGGATAGGTTTCCCAGCGGCGTTTTCTTCTGCTAATTGCTCTAAAACTTTTAGAATAAATTCTTCTTTTTCTTTCAAACGCGTTGACAACATTGTTACCTTGTAACTTGCGACTTTTTGACGGTTTCTAGATTTTCTTTCGCCTCTTTATCCGTCTCGAAATATTCTCTTATCGGCTTTAGAATTTTAGCCAAATCTTTCGCAACCGCGTTTTTCAAGTCTTGCGGGTGGAGACCGCCGTTCCTATAAGCTTTTTCAACCGCCTCAAAGTTTTCGAATTCCACTGTGCCTCCAAACTTTGATGGACGTTCTACGGTGAAGACCTTGCTCTCGTGAAATATAACGTGTTTAACTATTTCTAGAATAGGGTTCATTTCGGTCTGCTTTTCGGGGCACCACGCTTTTTTGAGTTTCGCGCGTATCTTTTCTTCATTGTCATGTATAAAAATCGCTGTCCACGGCTTTGACTTACTCATCTTGCTCGCTATAACTTGTTCCAACTTGTCTCCTGTTTCAAGCTTAACCGGCTCGGCTATGCCCATCAAAAGGTGATGATGAACCGCTACAGGCTTTTTCCATCCCATTTTTGGGAAAACCTCGCGGGCTAAAACATGTGCTTTACGCTGGTCCATTCCGCCGTGCGGGATATCCGCGCCAATTGTTTTTATATCCACTGCTTGCATTGGCGGGTAGAAGTATTGCGATAGGTCTAGCTTCTCGTTTTCACTTCTTCCCATTATTGTTAAGCACCGCAGTGTTCGGCTTAAAGTCATGTGTTTCGAAAATTTCAGAAGATTACGCCAGTACTCATCATTATTGTGGTAAAGTTCCGAGCCGACAACAACTTTTACACCTGGACAGAAAAACTGGAACGCTTTAGCATAATACTTGGTGGCTTGAAGAATTTTGTCCCAGTCTCCGCCGAACTTGTTATTTATAAAACTGTGCCAATCAGCCAAATAAGCTTGACACCTTATTCCGGCTTTGATAAAATCGTTTATCTTGAAACCAGAAATCACAAGGTTTCCAAGATGCAGCAAACCCGAAATCTCAAAACCAATGTAATGGCCAGGATGCTCATTAGTCTCTAAAAGCTCACGCAGTTCATCTTCAACGAGAATCTCTTCAGTCGGCGGTTTCTTAATCAAATCAATTTTAGTTTCTATATCCAAACCCTTGTCCAGCCTTCTAAAATTCTATGCAAAGGATAAACTTAAAAGTTGTTTCGCGGGCGCATTTTGTTTCCCACGATACCTATCACTTAACTTCATCGCGGAGCCACACGCTCCCCTTTGTTAAGCTCTCTCCGGCATGGGAATCTTTTGCGCCCGCGCCCACCGTGTCCCATGCTTGGGTAAACCCGCCTTCATCGGCTTTCAGGCCTTTGTTGAGTCCGTCTGCATGGAGTTTGCCGGTGGGATTAGGAAGGCTCAAAGATGGTTGTCATCGCCAAAAATTAGTTTAAGCCAAACGGCAAGTTTAAGCATTGCTGTCTCAAAAGCGGAACACTCTTTCCACAGCCAACAGCCTTGCACAAAAATCTAGTAGGCAACGCTGAAACTAAATAAGTACTAACATAGTTAATGTTAATCGTTCTTTAAATGACGCTGATATTGTGGATTTTGTGTCGACGACATTTCAAAGATTGATATTCAACACAACAACCATCACAGAAGCCTCAATTCACCCGTTAGCGCATTCGCAAGAAAAACGAGGAGGTTCACCATCAAGCCGTGGGTTTGTCCTATAAGCCGGGGGTGGGAGTTGAACCCACATATAGCTGCTCTGCAGGCAGCCGCCTGAACCGTTCGGCCACCCCGGCAATGAGTAAAATTTCTTTAAGGTGT
>JAGTQX010000004.1 GCA_018396675.1 Candidatus Bathyarchaeota archaeon | reverse complement strand
GAAGTTATACTGCTCTTTATTGCACTCATGGAAACAAACGGCAAGATTTAAATTTTATCAAAAATGCTCAAAGCTCCATACATAAGAGTGCATCCAACATCTTCACATAATGTTCCATTAGTTGCAGTTAACGGAAAGTTGTTTACTTATGGGGTGTAAGTGCTTACGGGGGTAACAAATTAACGGCACCTTAACAATAGAATAGAAAAAGGGGGAAGGTGCGGGAGAAATCGACAACCTCTAATAGATTTGGCCGGACTATACTACCGGAGCATTTCTGTTTGTGTCTCTAAATATTCGGGCCTGTTTCTATTAATTATTTTTCTTCTTTTTTGAAATCTATGAGTTTATCAAGTGGTTTTGAGAATGCTTCTTGAAAACCAGGAGAGAACGGGTTTGAAGGTTGGGTTTTGTCTAGAAAAAGTTGGGGGTTTGGTTTTTTAGTATTCTTCGCTTTCAGATTCGCCTGGTGTTTTGGTTTTTTCTTCTTTTGGTTTTGTTGCTGCGATTACGTCGTCTATTCGCAGTATCATTGAAGCTGATTCTGTTGCTGATTTGACTGCTTGTTCTTTTACGACTGCTGGTTCAACGACGCCGTTTTCGTACATGTTTTCCACTTTTCCAGCGAAAACGTTTACTCCCATGTAGTGTCCGTCTGTTTTTTCGTGTGCTGCTCGCAGTTCTACTATTATGTCGATTGGTTCAAGCCCAGCGTTTTCAGCCAGCGTTCTAGGCACTATTTCAACCGCGTCTGCGAAGGCTTCTATTGCTAATTGTTCGCGTCCGCCAACTTTTGTTGCGTAGTCACGTAGTTCTTTGGATATTTCGACTTCTACTGCACCGCCGCCCGCGACGATTCTGCTGTTTTCTATCACGTCTGAAACTACGGATAGGGCGTCTGTCATGGCTCTTTCTGCTTCGTCAACCATTCTCTCAAGTCCAGCGCGTATGAGGATGGCGACTGAACGTGGGTTTTTACAGTTTTCGACGAAAATCATTTTGTCTTCGCCGATTTTGCGTTCTTCGACGAGTCCCGCGGCGCCCAAATCCTGTGTTGTCAAGTCGTCTAGGTCTGTGATTATTCTGCCGCCTGTTGCTTTCGCAAGTTTCTCCATGTCTGATTGTTTCACTCTTCTCGCTGCGAGGATTCCCTCTTTTGCCAAGAAATGTTGCGCCATGTCATCTATTCCTTTCTGGCAGAAAACAACATTTGCGCCTGTAGCCTTTATTTTCTCAACCATTTCCTTGAGCATCTGAGTTTCTTGGTCTAGGAAAGCCTTCATTTGAGTTGGGTCGCGGATTCTTATTTCGGCGCTGAACTCTGTTTTTTCAATTTCAAGTGGGCAGTCTAGAAGTGCTATTTTGGCTTTTTCGACTTTTTTAGGCATCCCGGAATGCACGGCTTCCTTATCGATTATTACTCCTTTCACGAGTTGAGATTCAAGAAGTCCTTTTCCTGTCTTTTTTATGATTTGGATGTTGTCGATGTCCGCGATTCTTTTGTCTCCTCTTTGCTCCACTATTTGTTTGACTGCTGCTATGGCTATTTCTGCCAAATGCTCTTTTGCTGCGCCGACGGCCTTGCTTGACATTGATGTCAACGCCACTTTCATGAGCGTTTGTTTGTCTTCAATGTCTACTGGTTTGGCGATTTTGTCGATTAACTCGATGGCTTTTTGGGCGGCTTTTCTGTAACCGCTTACGATTATTGTTGGGTGAATGTTCTGGTCTAACAGTTCTTCAGCTTTTTTCAACAGTTCTCCAGCCAAGACTACGGCTGTGGTTGTTCCGTCGCCTACCATGTCGTCTTGAGTTTTCGCAACTTCCACCATCATTTTGGCTGCCGGATGCTCAACTTCTATCTCGTCTAGGATTGCGGCACCGTCATTGGTTATTGTTATGTCGCCTAGGCTGTCGATGAGCATTTTGTCCATTCCGCGTGGTCCAAGTGTTGTTTTTAGCACTTCGCCTATTATGCGCGCCGCCATTATGTTGTTTCTTTGGGCTTCTCTTCCGCGGCTTCTTGAGGTGCCTTCTTTTAGTATTAAGACGGGTTGTCCTGAAGCTGTTGTTGTTAAGTAAGCCATACCATCTCCTCCAATCAATGTAAAATGTTTCTAGTCTGGATAAGCAAAAATGCGGTAAAATATAAACTTTTACCTTCAGCACACCGTGAACTTCATGTCAAGTGTTCAATGAGAATTCTTGCTCCGATAACTATCAATGTTAAGCCGCCTAAAACCCCGATTCTGTTCATGCGGAGCCTGCAAATTTTTCGCCGAGAAACGTCTGCCAGTGCGCGTATGAACATCACAGTTCCTATGACTATTATTGAGATTTTTAGGAAACCAAAGCTTAAACCTACAGCTAGAGCATCTATGCTTGTTATTATTGACAAAACGAGGAGCGCGTAAAGGTTTAGTGGTTTCGTTTTTGCAGTGGAATGGAGAACTGTTTAAATTTCCGGTTCACGTCTTCTATCGCTTGGTGAGCCGAACCTTGAAGGTTTCGGTGCGTTTCTTTACAACTTTGCGTGAACTTACCGGAAAGCGCGAAGAAACTTTGGAGTTTCCAAAAGGCGAGGCTGTAACTATCGAGAAAGTGCTTGCAACGCTTGCTGAATGTTATGGAAAAGGATTCACGGAATACGTTTATGACGGCAAGACTGGCAAGGTTAAAGGTTTTCTCCAGTTTTTAGTAAACGGTCGAAGCGCATCAACTATTAAGGGTTTGAAAACAGAACTTGCAGATGGAGACACATTGGCAATTATACCGCCCGTTGGCGGCGGCTAAAAACGTGCTCGCCACCTCTAGATTTTTAGGGTTGAAAACACGTTCTTTTATTCGAGTTTGTTATGGGAAAATGCCGAGTTTGCGGTGAACAATCGCAGCTTATTTCTGAAGGCTTAGGTATTTGTCTAAAATGCATAAGAGAACAGCCTGAGAAAGCGCTTTCGTTTGCTCTGGAAGCACATGCTAAGAGTCGAGCGGTTTATGGTTTACCGTCTGAACCGCCTAAAGATACTGTCGGCGTTCCTTGCGGGGTTTGCGCTAACAACTGTGTTATAGGCTTGGGTAAAAGTGGTTTTTGTGGGCTTGTTTGGAATAAAAATGGGCATTTGGTTCGTTTCGGCGGCACAGTTGCAAAAGGCGTTTTAGAATGGTATTATGATGCTTTACCAACCAACTGTGTTAGCTGGTGGTTTTGTCCAGGCTGCACCGGAAACGGCTATCCAAAATATGCCTATAAGCAAGAAGCCGAGCATGGCTATTATAATCTGGCGGTTTTTTACGGCGCGTGCAGTTATGATTGCCTTTTCTGCCAGAACTGGCATTACCGCAACCTTTCAGCGAAACACAAGCCGTTTATGAGTGCGAAGGCTCTAGCGGAAAAGGCTTTGGACAAGCGGGTTTCTTGTGTATGCTTTTTTGGAGGAGATCCTTCTCCACAGATGCCGCATTCGCTTGAAACAAGCCGCATAGTTTTAGAAAAAGCTGAAGACGAAAAGCGTATTCTGCGTGTTTGCTGGGAAACGAACGGTTACATGAATCCGCGGCTGGCAGAAAAAGCAGCGGATTACGCGTTAAAAAGCGGAGGCAACATAAAATTCGATTTGAAAGCATGGAGCGAAGCATTATCAATAGCCTTGTGCGGAGTCTCAAACAAGCCAACCGTAGAAAACTTTCGCCATATAGGAGAAAAATTTTACAAAAAACGCCCAGAACTGCCAGTCCTAACGGCGAGCACGTTGCTTGTGCCCGGCTACGTGGATGCTGAAGAAGTGGAAAACATAGCTCAATTTATAAGCCAAATAAGCCCTGAAATTCACTATACGCTTTTGGCTTTCTATCCCTGCTACGTGATGAGCGATTTGCCAACCACAAGCAGAAAACAAGCCCTAGAATGCCAAAAAGTGGCAGAGAAACACCTAAAACACGTGCGCATCGGAAACATTCACTTACTTTCATAAGAAGAGTCGAGTCTTAACGGATTTGGAGTTTCTTTATTTTCCTGTAGTTTAGCACTATGACCACTGTTAATGCTGCGATTGCTACCGCCTCAACTACGATTCCTATGGTTATACCTGTTAACAGTTGATTAGTTGAGTTTTCTATTTCTCTGTTGTGGAGCCACTGGCTTGCGCTCCAACCGCTAAGCCGTAATGTTCCATCATTGTTGACTAGTCCCCAGCCGCCGTCGCCGTCATACATGGCGAAGTATGTTATTATTTCGAATCTGCTGCTTGCAAAGTCAAAAAATTGTTGAATAAGTCCTGCTTTAGCACCTTCGCATGAAACCATTCCGAAATCCCAGTGATGTGCTGGTTTCCATGTTCTGAAGCCGTATTCGCCTATGTAGACTTCTTTACCGCTTTTTTCAAAATATGCTGCGTAGTCAAGTATGTGTTGGGCGTCTATGTTGTCCTTTATAGTTGAATATGGCTGAATGAAATAGGCGTCGGCGTTTTCAATAAGCTTGACTGGGAAATCTTTTGGTATTCCTTCACTTTCAACGGCGCATTTGATGCCGAAGCTTTTGACAAAGGCGACTATGTTTTCTAGAGCAGCGTTAAACTCTGTGCTGTTTATGTGCTGCAAGCATTCTTCATGAGTTATGCCAGAAACCTCTGCGAATGGTATTGGGTAAAAGACTGAAACATAAAGAACATGAGAGTAGCGTGAGGACGCGTTTGCTATTTGACTCAATTCTGCCTTGTAGTTTTCCACTATTGTTGCATTTGGGAAATCCTTCGTCGGATATTTATTGTTCCAGTAAGTAGCGTGCGTTGCCCAGATAACCTTCAAACCTAAATACCGCGTATAATTTAGAAGACGCTCCACCAAACCGTATTCGACGACGTATTCATAATGGATTCGCACACCGTCGAAACCCATCATTTTTATAAGCTCAAGATCTCTAGCGACATCCGTCCAATTATTTCCCCTATAATACTGGAACCAATATGGCGAATAAGCCAGAAATACCAGAGCATTTGATGAAAAACAAAAACCACTGCAAACAAAATTTAGCTGGTACAAAACGAAAAGTGTAACAAGCATAAAGCACTTAACCTTTTTTTTGCCTTGGCCCATTCTTTTGCGCCAGTCTTAAGGTTTCAACGTCTTTTTTTAAATTTTTCGGATAGCCACTTTTTGGTAACATTTTTCTGTTTCAGACGCACAACTATGATGCGTGGTGTGTAATCACGAGTCTTCACAAAGAACTGATTTACCTTTCAAAGGAGGACATTGAACGACTACAAATTTCGATGGCGGAAGTTATTGAGGTGGTTGAAGAGGCTTTCCATGAAAAGGCTTGCGGAAAAACTGAAATGCCGCCTAAACCAGGCGTTCACCCTCAAAGCGACGCGTTTATCCACGCTATGCCCGCCTATCTTGCAAAAAGCCGCGTTGCCGGCATAAAATGGATAAGCGGTTTCCCCGAAAACCCAAAACGCGGTTTACCATACATTTCAGGACTGCTGATTCTAAACGATGTTGAAACGGGTTTTCCAGTCTGTGTTATGGACGCGACTTGGATTACCGCAAAAAGGACAGGCGCCGCAACAGCTGTGGCAGCTAAATACTTGGCCAACGAAGACTCCAAAACTTTCGCTGTTCTTGGCTGTGGAACACAGGGAAGAAGCAACCTAGAAGCCATCTTAACTGTTTTTAAGAATCTGGAAGAAGTAAAGGCCTATGATGTTAATGCGGAAAACATGCGAAAATACGTGGAAGAAATGACTGCTAAACATGGAGTAAAAGTCGTTTCAGCAGAATCGCCTAAAAAGGCCTTGGAGAACGCTGACATAGTGGTTACTGCTGGTCCAATACTGAAAAACCCCGCGCCAGTAATAGAAGCGTCATGGTTTAAAGACGGTGGTTTCGCATGTCCATTGGACTTTGACTCTTACTGGAAGCCTGAAGCTATGCACGCTATGGATAAGTTCTGCACAGACGATTATGAGCAGCTGAAGTATTATCAGACACAAGGATACTTCCGAAGTATACCACCGGTCTATGCGGAGTTAAACCAAATAGTAAACGGCGAAAAGGTTGGACGAACAAACCGCAGAGAACGAATAATGTCTATGCATTTGGGTTTGGCGATAGAAGATATGGCTACGGCGAAACTTGTCTACGAAAAGGCGAAAGAGAAAAACATTGGAACAAAGCTTGCGTTATAGTGTTAGGCTGCCCAGAAAGGCACTTTTTTCCGCATTAGATTAACATACTCGTTTAATGCTTCCTGCTCGTCCAGCGTCAGTTTGTCCATGAAATTTTTCATCAGCGCTTTCGCATCGTGTTCCGGCACTTTTACGTACAATATGTCTTTCTCAAATATGTGCCTCCCCACCATTGGCTTGTCAATGGATATGGCTACTTGCATTCCCTGTTTGGCTTCTGAAAGGGCTTCGCCTTTGTCCTGTATCTGTTGTATTTCGCCAATGTCTTCACCGTCTTCTGCTCTTATGAGGCTGGTTTTCGGTTTTATTTTTCCAGCTAAAACTTCGACGCCTACTATGGCTGGTTTCGCTCTTCTGAAAACGTAACCTTCCATTATGCGAATTTTTCCAGGTTTAACCATTTTTTCAAATTCAGACTCTATCTTCGCTTCCCGTTGAGTTTTAAGCCAAGAAACATAGTTATCTATCAAATGGTAAATTATTTTTTCTTTAAAGATTTGGACACCGATGTTTTTTGCTTCTTCCTCGGCATCTGGCAAAACTTTAACGTTGAAAGCTAAAATGGCGCCGTAAAGTGGCTCGTGCTCCTTCACGACAGCAGCCTCTGTAACATCTCGTTTTGAAACGTCGCCAACATCAGCCAAACGAATCGGCACACCGTTGCGTTTCAAGTTTTCAGCAATAGCTTCCAAAGAACCTAAAGTATCCGCCTTCAAAATTACGCCGTCGACATCGGTGGCAATCCTAATTTTTTCAATTTCCTCGGAGACAAGCTTCACGTATTTTTCAGCCTCTTCCTCTTCGGGAACCACGTATAAAGGGGCGCCAGCCAAGGCGCCTTCCAAATCAGGTGCAACAATTTTAACTCCAGCAGCTGCGGAAACATACTCAACAGAAGAAAACTTGTCACGTGGGTCTCTAATCTCGTCTAACGGTTTCGGAACAAGAATGGCTCTTACACGTGTCGTCATCGGTTTTTCTCTGCCACCGACGACAATTAAATCATCCTTCCGCAGTGTTCCATCATAAATAATGGTGTTTAACGTTAACCCTAAACCCGGCTCCTCTTTGACCTCCAGAACTGTGCCCTTCGCTGGGCCGGATGTCGTTTGCAACCGCTTCTTCAAATATTGCTGCGTTAGACCAACAAGAACTGCTAAAAGTTCCGTTATGCCCTCGCCTGTTTTGGCGCTTGTTGGCACTATAGCCACTGTTTTTGTGAAATCCTTTATGCGGTCGAAACGGTCGGCTCTAAAGCCTTTGCGGGAGAAAATGCCGATAATCTCGTAAAGCCGGTTATCCAAATCCTCCTGCACGTACTTATCCTGCAACTGGTAAGCCTTCAAAAAAGGCGTGTCCGGATAAGACTTCCACCCTGGGATGCGGTCTATCTTGTTTGCCGCAACCAAAAACGGGGTTTTACGCGCCTGCAAAATCTCTATGCACTCGTGAGTCTGCGCCTCAAAACCGCGGAGAACATCAATAACTAGGATGGCTATGTCGGCGACGCTGCCGCCTCTCTTACGGAGATTAGTGAAAGCCTCATGTCCCGGAGTGTCGATAATCAGTAAGCCTGGAATCTCGATTTCGCCTTTCATCATGGATAACAATGGGCCAACCATCTGCTTCAAAGTGTCCACTGGGAAAAAGCTTGCCCCAATATGCTGTGTTATGCCTCCCGCCTCACGGGCTTGGACGCTTGTCTTGCGGATTTTATCCAAAAGAAGAGTCTTGCCAGTGTCAACATGACCTAGAACACACACAATCGGTTGGCGAATAGACATAACGCGTTTCCCCTACACGGATAATGTGGCAAGTCAGACTTACTCCAAACTAATAAGTTGTATCCTTTAATAAATGCTGTTTTTAAGGCGAATAAAGTACTATTCTGTTTTTGCGATTATTAAGAACAGCCCAATCGCGAGCAGTACGATGCTTAAGAACCCGAAAAATCCAGTGTATACGCCTAATGCTTGGGTGCTTGTTAGCGTGTAGTATGTAGCCACTGCACCGATTATCATTATTATTAGTCCGAAGAATTTTTCCGCTGCTGTTATTCCAAAGCTTCCTTCTTCGCTCATTTTTGCTTCCTCTCTTAAACCTACATTGTTGTAACATAAGACATGGAAAAGGGTTATTTTAAATTTCCTCTCTATTTCGTCTCTTCAAGTTTCGCTGGCAAATACTCATCCACTATGTATGTTAAGCCGTATCTGCTGAAAGCCTCTTGCTCTGCCTTGCGCCTAATTTTCATGAAGGTTTTTATTTCCCTCTGCCATAACGGGTCTTCCTTGTATCTCGGGTCTTTCTGTAACTCATAAAGCCTCTTCATGTCTATGTCGTCAAGCGGGTCTGTTGGCAATTTATAGTTAACGATGTCCGTCGCCCAAACACCGCTCCACTTCGCGTCTGGAGTGGTTAAATCCCTCAAATGCGCGGCGTTGGCAGAACCGGAAATTATGACCATGGCTATGTGCATTCCCCACGGGTCACCGTCAGTGAAAATGTAGACTGGCAGCTTCAGTTCTTTGTTTAATCTTCTAATAAAGTGGCGGGTTGCCCGCGGCGCTTGTCCCGCGGTAAGCACAAGCAACGCGTTAAACTTTTTGTGCACGTTTTCTTCGATAAACCGTGTGAACAGTCCGCCTTTCTCTATGGCTATTACTTTGTCAGCGGAGGTTTCAACGAACTCCGACGAAGTTAAAGCTGGACCTATCATGACACCATCTGGATGCGATGTTAAGTTTAGGGTTTTTCCTTCATACCCCGGAACCGTGTAGCGGATTGTCAAATCGCCGAATACCGCTGAACGTTCTTCTGGGAATATGTTAAAGTCTTCCCGTGAAAACCCAAGCACGGTTTCCAAGTCTGTTATTATGTTGTTTGATTCCTGCTGATCTTTGAAAGTCATTTCATAGGCTTGCGCCGAATAGTAAACATCCCTTAAAGTTGAGGTTTTACGCTGTGATGTAAGCTCGTAAGAAAAAAGCGCCGTCCAAACAAGCTGTGCGAAAGGCTTAAGGTGGCGAATGTTGCGGGCGCTTCTCTTAACTTTTTTATCGCCTAAAATAAACTGCCTAAACTTCTGGTCATAGTAGATGTTCTCCGTGGAGCGGCTCGGCATTTCTATTGATGGAAAATATCCCTTATCAATTTGCTCGTAAATTTTAGCTCCAAGACTTCCGAGACTTGCCAAAACTTCTTTCCTTCTCTCTGTTATGCTGCTCTTAAACTCCTTCGGCTCCAAACTTTTTCACACTCCTCAAAAGTTTTTCAATGTCTGGAGGCTTTTCTCTTCCAGCAAGTTTAGTTGAGAACTGGGCTATTTTTGGAAGGTATTTGCTGAAAACTCCAAGTCTCTTCTTTTCCTTGTCCACATGCTCTCTCCGTGATAGGAAATGTTGCAGTTGCCGCGCCACTTCCCTTAAACCGTTGGCTATTTCCCTTCTGACTTCTGGTCTGTCGGCGATGAACTCTTTTCCAACGGTTTTGTATGGAACCTTCGTGCTGCAGATGTGCACTACTATGGCGATGGGCATGTCAGGCGTGACTTTGTATCTTCGCCAGTTCATCGCGTTTATAACCTTGACTGAAACGTCGCTTGCCTCGTCATAAAGCAGCGGAATTCTGTTAGCGAAACGGTAGATTACGAAACCGCCTCTTTGCGGGATTTCGCCACCATAAGCTATTGCCACCTCAACAATGAATGGGTGTCCAGCGTAAGTTGCTGGTTTCCGTTGGTGAACCGCCACAAATTCGGGTTTCAACTCTTTCAAGACACCTGTTTTCAAAAGTTCTTCGCCTAACGGTGAAAGGCAACTTGCGTCTGGAGGGAGAAAATCCTTAAACTTCTTGAGCATGTGCATGAGCCTAACGATTTCTTCATGTGACAGTTTCTTCGGGTTTTTAGATGGGCTTATGCCGCTGAACGCTAAAAACTTGTTCGCTGTGATTTCTCCCACTCTGTGAAAATGATATTTGAGAAACTCTAGCATGTTGTTGTAAGGCGTGACTTGTATCAGACGTTGGAGAAGCTCAACGTCAACACCGTATGGATGAGGCAGTGTTTCCTTCGGCGGGTCAGGCATAACTGTGGTTGCCCTAGTAAACTTGTATAGTCTGCCCTTCGGGTCTACAAAGGTTAAATTAGCGTAGGGGTTCACCATGGCTGTCTGCTTAAAATACTCCAGAATTTTCGGCATAGCCCTCAAATAGTCGCCTTCAAGGCTAAACTCGACAACTGTCCCCCGCCAGCCCTCCTTGTTAAGAAAAACTTTTCTGTCAAGGATTATTGGGCGGTTTTTTTGAATGTCAATCATTAGCTTATACATGTAAATTTTTGACTTGTCAGTGCTGGAGATTATGGTGGCATGTTGATGTGTGGTTATTTGCCCATACAGAATCGCCATTTTTCCGCCTAAACCAAAGGTGCCTCTCTGCTGTTTCAACTTGTATTTTGAGCCAAAAAGTACTTGGCCAAAAGCTGATGGGATGTGCCGCGGCGGAACACCGCAACCGTTGTCTTCAACTCGCAACTTATAAATCTGTGTTTCTTTACTTGCCTCTCCCTCAAAAGACAGTCTAACATAGATTTCTGGCGGTATTTTTAGGCTTTCAGCCGCGTCTAAAGAGTTTTCAACAAGTTCGCGTATGGCGGCAAAAATGGCTCTTGTAGGATTCGTAAATCCGGCTATATCGCGGTTCCGATAGAAGAAGTCTGATGCGCTTATCTCTTCGAATGTTACTTGCGCCACCCTTAGTCTCCACCAGCACCTTTCTACGGAATTTACTTTAACGTATGCACGGCTTACACATTAATTTAACTATGCTAATTGGCGTTTTTTGTTCATTTCTTAAACGGGTCCGGCAGCAACTCTTCAAGCGTCTTTACCTTAACCGTTTCAAATAATATCATATCCCCGTCAACTTTTGCCGTGACAATTTTAATTTTGGGATTTTCCGCAAAATCAGAAATATATTGTAGGCACGCGCCGCAAGGCTTAATTGCGTTTTCGTTTTCCACATTTGTCACCACGGCTACTGCCTTGATTTTTTTGTTGCCATGCAAAACAGCATTGTGTATGGCGCACCTTTCAGCACATATGCCTAATCCAGAAATCCAGCTTTCCACATTGCAGCCGCCATAAGTTTTTTCATCTTCAGCTAGAACCGCGGCGCCGACGCTGAAACCCCAAAGCACAAAGGCGTGTTTCATTGCTTTCGCCGCCTCTTTGAGTAGTTTCTCCTCTTCTTTTCCAATTTTAGCCATGTCTACTCCTCTTCTGCCGTTCCTGTTTGGCGCATGTAATAATATTCGCCTACCTCTTTTTGGAATTTATCCAACTTTGAGCCTTCCTTATTAACCCTAGGTCTCTTTGTGGCGGGGTCTCTTCTGAATGTCACATTCATTTCTTTGAGGAAAGCATTCATTCCATCTCTGAGACTCGTCGGCGGGTTCGCTGCGCCTCTTACGCCGGGTTCCCCTGTGAAGATCATTAGGCGGTCTGCGATGAAGTCTTGGGCGACAACGTCGTGTTCCACGACAAAGGCTGTAGCGTTGCGGGCTTCAATTACTCTGCGTATTGTTCGCGCCATGTTCAGTCTTTCCTCCACATCTAAGTACGCGCTTGGTTCGTCGAGAAGGTAAAGCTCCGCCTTTTTTGAGAGGCATGCGGCTATCGCGGTTTTTTGCAGTTCTCCTCCGCTGAGTTCAGCTATGTTCCTGTCTAGGAGATGGCTTACGCCTAATGGGTGAAGGATTTCCGCCTTGTACCAGCTTGACGTGAAATCTTCCTTCGCTATGCTCATTAATAGTTCTTGAACGGTTCCCTCGTATTCGGCTGAAATATATTGGGGCTTATAGCTCACAGTTAATTCCTTAAATTCTTTCCCATCGTCCGCTTTCTCTATTCCAGCCAAAATTTTCACGAAAGTTGTTTTGCCTATGCCGTTTGCTCCAAGTATGCCTATAATTTCGCCCTTCTTTATTTCGCCAGGGCTTGCGGTAAGCTTGAATCCTTCGTAAGTTTTCTCTAGGCTATCCCATTTTAGCAAAGTTTCGCCTATGCCAAGGCTGACTGTTGGCGGTTTTTCGTGAAAAATTATGGCTTCCTTTCTGAAGCGAACGTTTTCGTCTGGTATATAGCCCTGCAAGTAAATGTTTATGCCTGTTCTAACGCCGTGGACGTGGGAGACTATTCCATAAACGCCTGCTTCACCGTAAAAGATGCATATCTGGTCTGAAAGGTAATCTATTATTGCAAGGTCGTGTTCCGCTACAACGACTGTTTTGCCGTCGCTTTTTAGGCTTCTTATAGCTTTTGCCACTTCAAGCCTCTGTTTCACGTCAAGATAGCTTGAAGGTTCGTCGAAAAGGTAAACTTCTGCCTCGCGGCATATTGTGGCGGCTACGGCTACACGTTGCAGTTCGCCGCCGCTTAAGGCTTCTAACGGTCTGTTCCAAATTTTTTTCAGTTCAAGCTGTTCAATTATGCTTTCAAGTTTTTCACGGTCGTTCACTTTTTCTAGAAGTTCGCCGACTTTGCCTGAAACGACTTTTGGGATTTTGTCAACATATTGGGGCTTATGCACAATTCTCAGTTTGCTTTCACTCATTTTTTGGAAGTATTCCTGAAGGGTTGAGCCTCTGTAGAATTTTATGATTTCGCTCCAGTCTGGCGGATTTTCATAGTTTCCAAGATTGAGTTTTATTTCGCCTGAAAGTATTTTTAGCGTAGTCGTTTTGCCTATACCATTTTTTCCAAGTAAACCGAGAACGACGCCGGACGAAGGCGTTGGTAGTCTGTAAAGTTTGAAAGTGTTTGCGCCGAAACGGTGGCTGCATTCTGTTTCTAACTCGTCTGGAAGGTTAACTATTGATATGGCGTTAAACGGGCATTTTTTGACGCAGATTCCGCAGCCTGAACATAGTGACTCCACGATAACTGGTTTGTTGTTTTCAAAGCGGATTGCTTCAACTCGGCTTCGGACCATTGGGCAAAAGCGATGGCATAGTGTACCGCAACGTTTCGGTTTGCATTTGTCCGCGTCTAACACTGCTACGCGTGTCATGGTCATCAACTTATCAGTTGTTAATAACGGTGAAAGCTTGTTATATTATAACATGGTGAGCCTTAAAATCGGATTGATAAGTCTAAAAACTTTTCGGATTAGAAAGAGCGGGGAAAGTTCAAAAATACTCGCGCTCTTACCATTCCTCTTCTTCCCACTCTTCTTCCTCTTCCCAGTCTTCTTCTTCCCATTCTTCTTCCTCTGGCATGTTTTTCACCTCCCTAACCAAGGGTTTTGTATAGGGAGAGCCTACTTGGATTGCTTTAAACATTTTCATTCGGCAGTTGTCGAGAACAGTCCTCGATGAAGCGCCGCTTATTATAAAATTTTACTTCAAAATCTTTGCCGTTAGAGAAGCTGCTGGTTCCCGCATTTTCGGCATGAAGTATGCCCAGCATAGGTTTGCAGAGTTGTGCGCGGCTCCAATTTCACCTCGCGTGTTTACTGCTATTAATCCCATGGAATTGGGGATTCCCGCCATCCGCGTGTTAACAAGCCTTATTGCGTCTTCAACGGCGTCCTGCGCGGTTTTTCCATTTTCCATATAATTGCAAACGGTTTTAGCCAAAACAAGCCTTATTGCAATTTCGCCAATGCCTGTGGCGGAGCATGCTCCACTTCGATTATCCGCATACGTACCGCATCCAATCAACGGCGAATCGCCGATTCTTCCGGGAAGCTTTAACGGAAAACCACCTGTAGAAGTTGCAGCTGCAACGTTTCCCTCTTTATCTAACGCGACTGCGCCAACAGTTTCTAAATCGAAGAGTTCCGGATGGCTCTTAACCAAACTTGCAAGTTTTGGCAATTCAGATTTTCCTTCGAGCATGGCTTGTTTTTGTTGTTCGTAATATTTTATGCGAAGTTCCGTAAGCGGGTTTCTTCTCTCAAGTTTGAACAGGTTTGCAAGTTTTTCCGCGCCTTCACCTACAACGAAAACGTGGTCTGTTTTCTCCATTACTATCCGCGCTAAACGAACAGGATTTCTAACATCCTTCAAGAGTCCAGCAGCACCAGCTTGCAGGTTTCTTCCATCCATAACCGAAGCTTCCATCTCCGCGCGTTTTTCAATATTCAATGTTGAACCGTATCCAGCGTTGAAAGCTCCGTCGTCCTCCATAACAGCAACAGCTTCCACAACAGCGTCTACCGCGCTTCCGCCGTTCATCATCACGTCAAAACCAGTTTCCGCTGCCTTCTTTACTCCTTCCAATCCAGGTTGGCTGCGTTCAGGCTGCCATGTTCCAGCGCCGCCGTGAACGACAATTACAGGTTTCTGCATTTTTCAACTCCCTTCTCCTGTTAAAGGCTGGAATCATTAGATTTCATAAGTCGTGGATTTAAGCCTAATGCCTTACAAACATCAAAACTGATAAATCCTCGTTCACAAACTATAATTTTGGGATGATGTGAGGCGACGGCTAGGAGCCTTGTGGCTGTGAAAAAGCCAACTAACCTGCACTGACCTCGCTAGTCGTCCATATCATTAGTTGAACTATTCAAATCTAACAGTTCAAAGTGCGAGGTGAAAAAGTGCATGCTCCGAGACTTCAACCTTCTGGCGACAACTTCACGTGGAACAGAAGATGAGGCATGTTCGGAGCTTTGGTATTTGCTTGGCGAGGTAGGTGACTCGGCGCCCGTGGTTGACAAGACTGGGGTTGCTGGTCTAATCGCTGCGAAAACAGTCTTTAACCCCTTTGATGTTGTTGAAAAGTTTAGGCAGATTCTCCATGAAAGACCATACGAGTTTCGGTACACGTTAAGAGTTATTCCTATCGAGAGGGTGATTCGAACAAACCTTGCAGAAATTCAGCGTGTAGCCACGGAATTAAGCGCAAAAATAGGGAAAAACGAAACCTTCCGTGTTACTGTTGAGAAACGCTTCACTGAAACTTCCACAAGAGACATAATAGAAGCTGCAGCTGCAAACATCGAACGGAACGTAGACCTAAATAAACCTGACAAAATTCTTCTAATCGAGGTTATAGGCGGATTAACTGGAATATCCGTCATAAACCCCGATGACATTCTATCCACAGTGAGGGAGAAAATACTCTAAAAACCTAACGTTTTTTTTGTTGTTGCTGACAGCGCCACGCGTTCAACAACAATATCCGTAATAGCCTCCTCAAGGTTGTCTTTTTTCGCCACGGCTTCAAGCTCAAAATCCGAGATGTCAAAAGCCTTTTTTATTGCCGCAATTTTTTCTCTGCAGAGTTCGAGGACTGTATCATCACGTTGTCCGTTAA
The DNA here is from genome assembly GCA_018396675.1 of Candidatus Bathyarchaeota archaeon. Classification (GTDB taxonomy): domain Archaea; phylum Thermoproteota; class Bathyarchaeia; order Bathyarchaeales; family Bathycorpusculaceae; genus JAGTQX01. Next base: position 92,803 of record JAGTQX010000004.1, on the reverse strand, counting down.
CAACTTTTGAAATTGACGTTAACGCCTTTTCAGTTTCGTCGGCTTTTTCACCTATGACCACTAAAGCTATTTTTTCGGATTCTTTTTTAACTCCGAGGAACTGCATCGCTTTTCGAATTTGGCGCTGTGCAGAAGCATAAAGCAGCGTTTCTAAAGCTAAACTTTTTGAAACGTTCTCGCTGTTTCTAAAAGCCGTCAGAGCGTTTAAAACTGCAAAATACAAATGCTGCCAAGTGGCTACTAGTTCAGCATCAAGAAATTGGGCTTCAACATTTCTGCCAGCATGTTTTTTCACGTCTTCTAAAAAATTTTCCACGTTATCGATTTTCACATTTCTGAAACCCGCGATTGCCACGTACTTATCAAACTCTTTCAAGTATTTTATCAAGCTGCTGCCTCTAGAATTTCTTTAAGAAAATTTTCAATCAGTTTTTTCGGCAATCCAGCCCTTTCAAGTTTTTCCAATTCAGACTCGATAAGTTTGTTCGTTTCTCTGCACTTCTTCACTATTTTCTTTATTGTTTCCCTTATTTCCCATGGAAAAACTATCCAGCGGCTTGTTTCTTTTGCATAATAATCTGGAACCACAATGCTCCATGGTTTAAAGTAAATTGTAGCCATCTTAACCTCGACGGCGCCTTCTGCCTTCAAATGCTCCCTTATTAACTGAAGGCTTTTTCCAGTGTCAGCAACTTCGTCAACAACAAGCACTTTCTTTCCTGCGACTTTCACGGAAACCGGCTGTGTTAATGTTGGCTCTCCTTTGGTTTCAGCCACGCCGAGATAAAATTCCACTCTGACGTTTGCAAGATGTGGATTGTCAAGCAAGTCGGAAAGGACTCTTGCTGGGGGCCATCCGCCGCGGGAAACACCCACAATCACATCTGGTTTAAAGTGGTCTTTTCTTATGTTTTCTGCCATTTCAAGCAGCATGTCGTATATCTGGTTCCATGTGGGAATCTCGAAATCTAGTTCTTGGCTCATTTTTTTCCTCTGCTATGGGTTAATAAGTGTTGAATGTAAATACTAAATTTAAGTTTTCTAAAACTTTTATTTTGACGATGTTCCGCAGGCTTAATTGCTGATAACTTTAATAGGCTCTTAAATGTGATAAAAGGGCGGTGACACGTTTGAGGCAAATCATCGAATGCGTGCCCAACTTTAGCACTTCAGACCCAAAAACTGTTGAAATTATCCTCAACGAACTTAAAACAACCCAAAACGTTTTTCTGCTTGACTACACCTTTGACGACTATTATAATCGACTTGTAGTTTCATTCGTAGGCGATAAGCAATCAGTGCTTGAAGCAATCGTGAAGATGTCTTTCAAAGCGATAGAGCTTATAGACATGCGAACGCATAAAGGGCAGCATCCGCGCCTAGGCGCCGTCGATGTTGTCCCATTTATACCAATAAAAAACGTAACGATGGAAGACTGCATTCAAATCGCGAGGAAATTCGGCGAAACTCTTGCCAAAGAACGTTGCGTGCCGGTATATCTATACGGTGAAGCCGCTACACAACCCGAAAGAAAAGATTTAGATTGGATACGCGAGGGAGAGTACGAAAAACTGGCTGAAATGATAGTTAAGCCGGAAAGAAAACCTGACTTTGGTCCTGCTGAACCGCACCCAACCGCTGGAGCGACGATAACTGGCGCCCGCAAGGTCATGGCCGGCTTTAACGTTAACCTTGGAACTGCTGACCTGAAAATTGCAAAAAAAATCGCTAAGGCGTTGCACTCCAAAAAAGGCGGGTTTTCAAACGTTAAGGCGATGGCTGCCTTTATTCCAGAGAAGAATATTACCCAGATTGGGATGAGTATAAGTGATTTTGAGGCAACGCCTCTATACAGAGTTTTTGAACTGCTTAAGGTTGAGGCTGCACGTTACAATGTGCCAATTATTGGTTCGGAATTCTGCGGGATGGCACCGTTGAAATCCTTGGTTGACATAGCCGCGTACTATTTAAAAATTGACAATTTGACGGTTGACCGAGTGCTGGAAATAGCGGTTCAGAATGTTATAGAACAGAGGGAAACTTTTGAGTAAAACCCCAAAAACCGCAGCTAAAGAAAAAGTTGACTTGCTGATTGTGAACGCTAGCGAACTTATCACTTTAGCTGGAGACAACCAAAAGCCCAGAACTGGAAAACGGATGCGTGAACTTGGAATAATACGCAACGGTTGCTTAGCCATAAAAGATGGAAGAATATGGGCTGTTGGAAAAACCAATGATATACGTAAAATGGTTAAAGCTGAAAACATAATTAATGCCAGCGGAAAAACAGTCATGCCGGGCTTCGTTGATCCGCACACGCATCTTGTTTTTGCTGGTTCACGTGAAGAAGAGTTTCAAATGCGAGTTGAAGGCGCTTCTTATATGGAGATTCTTAATTCTGGCGGAGGCATACTTAAAACTGTAAAAGATACAAGAAAATCTAGCGTGGACGGACTTCTCGGCTTCGGTTTAAACACGCTAGACGTAATGCTGATGTATGGAACAACAACGGTTGAAGCCAAAAGCGGCTATGGTTTAACGACAAAAGACGAATTGAAAATTTTAGAGGTCATTAAACGTTTAAACCAGCTGCATGCTGTTGATGTTGTTCCAACATTTATGGGCGCGCATGCCATCCCCGCTGAGTACCGTGGTAACACGGAGGAATATGTCCGTCTTGTCGTTGATGAAATGATTCCAGCCGTTGCTGAGCGAAAACTGGCTGAATTCTGCGATGTCTTCTGTGAGAAAGGCGTATTCAGCCTAGAACAGTCGAAAAAAATTCTTGTTGCCGCCAAAAACCACGGTTTGAAACTTAAAATTCACGCGGACGAAATGAGCCAGTTTGGCGGAGCTGAGCTTGCCGCAAATCTTAGCGCGGTTTCAGCTGAACATTTGCTGTTTTCTTCAGACGCTGGTCTCAAAGCAATGGCAGAAAAAGGTGTAATCGCGGTTTTGCTTCCAGCAGCCGCATTCAGCCTAATGTGTGGACGTTATGCTGACGCTAGAAAAATGGTTGATTTCGGTGTTCCAGTTGCGTTGGGCACGGATTTTAACCCTAGCTGCTGGACTGAAAACCAGCAACTTGTAATAGCCTTTGCATGCTATTTCATGCATATGACGCCGGCAGAAGCTATAACAGCGGCAACCATAAACGCGGCGCACGCCCTCTGCATGGCAGACGAAATCGGCAGTTTGGAAGTTGGCAAAAAAGCCGACATAATAATTTTGAATGTGCCTAACCACGTTTTCCTAGGTTACCGTTTCGGCGTAAACCTCGCGGACAAGGTCATAAAGAATGGGCGAGTGGTTGTCGACGAAGAAACAAACATAGCCGACACTGTCAAGCTTTTCAGCAAAGAATTAGAATAACCTTATCGCTATTTCCTTTCAAGGTGAAGCAAAATTTGCCAAAACTTGAAAAACCCGTAAAATGCTTAACCGGCAAGGATCTGCACTGCAAAAACTGGCAGATTGAAGGAATTCTCCGCATGCTTTTCAATGTTGTCGACCCCGAAGTGGCCAAAGACCCTGAAAGACTTATCGTTTACGGCGGAACTGGAAGAGCGGCGCGAAGCTGGGAGTGCTTTGAAAAAATCGTCGAAACCCTGACGGAGCTTGAGCCGGATGAAACCATGCTTATACAAAGCGGTAAGCCTGTGGCAGTCTTTAAAACTCACACGTGGGCGCCAAGAGCCCTAATTGTCAACGCTATGCTTGTGCCTAAATGGGCTACATGGGACTACTTTTATGAACTTGAACAGAAAGGCCTAATCATGTTTGGGCAAATGACCGCGGGTTCATGGGCTTACATTGGCACGCAAGGCATTCTACAAGGCACATATGAGACGTTGGCTGCTGTCGCCAAGGAACATTTTGGAGGCACACTTCGTGGCAGACTTGTACTGACTGCTGGCTTAGGCGAAATGGGCGGTGCGCAACCTTTGGCTGTCACAATGAATGACGGCGTCGCGCTTGTCGTGGAAATCGACAAACGAGCAATTGATAGAAGAATCAGACATGGGTATCTGGAAACATGGACGGATGATTTAGATGAAGCCATAAACCTTGCCATGGAAGCCAAACGCGATGGAACGCCGAAAAGCATAGGGTTTCTTGGAAATGCCGCCGAGGTACACCCTGAACTGCTGAAAAGGGGGATTATTCCAGACGTTTTAACAGACCAGACAAGTGCGCACGACCCGCTAAACGGCTATTACCCAGCTGGACTATCAAAGGAAGAAGCAGACGAGCTTAGGAAGAACAATGCGGAAGAGTATCTGCGACGTGCCAACGAGAGTATGAGGATTCAAGTTGAAGCCATGGTAAAAATGATGGCTAAGGGAGCTGTAACATTCGAGTATGGTAACAACATTCGTCAACAAGCTTACAATGTCGGTTTCAAAAACGCCTTCGCTTTTCCAGGCTTTGTGCAACGCTATATTCGGCCGATGTTTTGTGAAGGCCGCGGCCCCTTCCGTTGGACATCGCTGGTCGGCAGCGCAGAAGACATTTACACGCTTGATGATGTCATTTTAGAAGAATTTGCTTACAACAATGAGCTTTGTCGCTGGATAAGAAAGGCAAAGGAGCAAGTCAAGTTTCAAGGTTTGCCAGCGCGGGTTTGCTGGCTTGGCTTCGGTGAAAGGGCACGTTTCGGGAAAATAATAAATGACATGGTGGCAAACGGAAAGATTTCAGGTCCAGTGTGGATTGGACGAGATCATTTAGATGGCGGCAGCGTTGCCTCACCGAACCGTGAAACAGAAGGTATGATTGATGGAAGTGACGCGGTGGCAGACTGGCCTATTCTGAATGCGTTGTTAAATGCGGTTGCAGGCGCCACATGGGTTAGCGTTCACCACGGCGGAGGCGTAGGCATAGGCTACAGCATACATGCTGGCATGTGCTTAGTGGCCGACGGCACTAAAGAGGCTGAAAAACGCGTGGTAACCGTGCTAACAACAGACCCGGGAATGGCGATAGTTAGACATGCAGACGCTGGATATGACAAGGCGAAGAAAATAGCCAAAGAAAAGGGCGTAAAAATGCCGATGTTGAAATAAGAGAAAAAAGTTGGTTTTAGTCGAATTCTGATGGTTCTTTAGGCTTTTCTTTCTCTTTTTCCTTCTCCATGCCCTTCGCTGCGATAACGTCGTCAATCTTTAGAATCATGCTTGCTGCTTCCGTAGCTGATTTAATAACTTGAAGTTTGACTCGAAGTGGCTCCACCACTTTAAGTTCAAGCATATCCCTAATTTTGCCTGAAAACACGTCAACTCCGTAGGACGGCGATGAAGCACTTTCGTGTTTGGCTCTTAAAGCAACCATTATGTCAACAGGGTCGAGTCCAGCGTTTTCGGCTAAAGTCAACGGAATAGCTTCAACTGCATCTGCGAAAGCTTCTATTGCTAATTGCTCGCGTCCGCCAACTTTCACAGCGTAATCCCTAAGCTGCTTTGCCACTTCTGCCTCTGGCGCGCCGCCGCCGGGAACAATTTTGCCGTCTTCAATGGCGTTTCTGACAACGCATAACGCGTCGTGCAGCGAGCGTTCAGCTTCATCGACTACGTGTTCTGTGCCGCCTCTGACAACTATTGTGACGGCTTTTGGGTTCTTGCACTCGCGCACATAGACCAGTTTATCTTCGCCTATTTTGACTTCTTCAACGGTTTTCGCTTCGCCAAGCACGTCGGGCATTAAGTCTTTGACGCTTGCTACTATTTTGCCTCCAGTAGCTCTTGCCAGTTTCTCCATGTCGCTGCTGCTGATGTTTTTGACGGCTAATATGCCTTTTTTGGCTAGAAAATGCAGTGCGACATCGTCTATTCCTTTTTCGCAGAAGACGACATTTGCGCCGATCTCGGCTATTTTGTCAACCATTTCGCGAAGCATTCGTTCTTCCTCGTCTAGGAAAAGCTTCATTTGCTCTGGGCTTTCAATGTTGATTTTCGCGTCGAACTCTGTCTTCTCGATTTCCAATTTAGCGTTTAACAGCGCAATCCTCGCGTGATTAACTAGTTTTGGCATTTGTGGATGTGCAACTTCCTTGTCAATAACCATGCCCTTAACAAGCTCTGTTTCTTCAAGGCTTTTCCCATGTTTCTTCAAAACCTTAATCAAGTCAATGTCAGCCTTGATTTTTCCATCTTTTTCTTCTGCAACCTGTTTTACTGCGTCTACGGCAAGTTTTGCAAAGTGTTCTTTTGCGGCGGCTATGCCCTTGCTTCCCATAGAGGTTATGGCAACATCCAAAAGCCGTTTTTCGTCTTTTATGTTCACTGGAATAGCCATGCTTTCAAGGATTTCTCTGGCTTTTTCGCTAGCTTTTTTGAATCCCTCAATTATTATTGTTGGGTGAATGTTCTGGTCTAACAGTTCTTCAGCTTTGGCTAGTAACTCGCCAGCTAAAACTGCAGCTGTTGTTGTTCCATCACCAACCTCGTTGTCCTGCGCCTTGGCTACTTCGACAAGCATTTTAGCCGCTGGATGCTGCACATCCAACTCTTTCAGTATTGTGGCGCCATCGTTGGTTATTGTCACGTCACCGAAGCTGCTGACCAGCATCTTGTCCATACCCTTTGGTCCTAGAGTTGTTTTTACGGTTTCGGCTATTATTTTTGCAGCCATTATGTTGTTTCTTTGGGCTTCTCTTCCAGTTGTTCTTCCAGTCCCTTCCTTTAGCACTAAAACTGGGACTGTTCCAGAGGGTACGGCAGCCATCACCATCACCCCCTTCATCCTTCAAGAGATTATTTTTGAAACAGCAAAATCACACGAAAAATTACTTCTATATAAACTTTTCTAGGACGCTGCTTTAACAATTTTGTATCCAGAAGCCTTCCTAAGCCTATTCATTACAGCTAACCCCAAGCCTTCCATGGGCACTCCCTCAGCCAAGATAATGTCTACGCCTTCAACATCGAATTCCCTTAAAAGCCTAAACAAGTTTTTTGCTACAACGTCAAGCCTATTTCTGCTTCCAAGAGACCTCCAAACATAATCTCCATAATAAGCAGCAGTCTCATCTGTTGCTAAAACGCCAACTTTTACGTTGTTGCGTCTATAGGTTTCAGCGAGTTCTAAAATCTTTCTAGCAACCGCCGAAGGCTCGCCTTCGACAACTATCAAATCCGCTTTTGGCGCATAATGTCTATGCCGCATTCCAGGCGAACGAGCCTCTTCAATGGGCACTTGTTTTTCAGCAACAGTAATTGGGTGAAACTCCACCTTTCCCAAAACTTTTTTTAAAGCTTCGTAAGGTGTTCCTCCTGGACGCAGAATCTGCGGCGGATCAACAGTCAAGTCTAAAACCGTGGACTCAACTCCTATCCGCGTAGGGCCAGCGTCCAGAACAGCGTCTATTCTCCCGTTAAGGTCTTCCAGCACGTGTTCCGCTGTTGTAGGACTTGGTTTACCCGCCAAGTTTGCACTTGGAGCGGCAATTGGGCAACTGCTTTCTTTTATTAAAGCCAAAGCAACATTGTGTCCAGGCATTCGAACCGCAATTGTGTCTAAACCTGCGACGGTCACATCTGGTACAATGCTTGAACGTTTAAAAATAAGTGTCAGCGGGCCGGGCCAAAAGATCTTCATAAGTTTTTCAGTCTCTGTTGGCACTTTCGCTGCCAACCTATAGACATCTTCGATTTTTCCAACGTGAACTATTGGAGGATTATCTAAAGGTCTTTGTTTTGCCCTAAAAAGTGCTCGAACAGCTTTCGAGTTAAGCGCGTCTGCACCTAAACCATAAACAGTTTCAGTCGGAAATGCAACTAAACCGCCTTTTTTAATTATGCTGGCTGCTGTACGGACAGCCTCAATTTCTGGCATTTCAGGATTTACTTTGAGCACTAGCGTTTTCTTCATGGGTGGAGCAAGCCCAGTTTGGTTAAGAATCAGATTGCGGCATTTAAGCGTTCTAAAGAAAACAGGGGTTGTTTTTACACCACGTAGTAGTCTATGACTTTTTTCATGCTTTTTGGCGCGGATTGCCTTTTGGCCAGTTGTTTTAGTATTTTTATCATTTGAGGTTGGAAACGGGCTATGTCTGTGAGCGTCACCAAGCCTACAAGACGCTTTTCGTCGACTACTGGTAGCTTCTTAATTTTCATTTGAAACATCAGCTTTACGGCTTCCTCTAACTCCATTCCGGGCTCTACAACCACTAGTGGACTTGACATTACATCTTTAACTTTAGTTTTGCCCACATCTTTTGCTTCGGCTACTACTCTTTTAAGCAAGTCTCTTTCGGTTATTATCCCAACAGCTTTTCCTTTTCTAACCGCTATTAAGCATCCTATCTCGAATTTGTTCATAACTTCTGCTGCTTCCTTGACCGTCGAGTTTTCGTCTATCGTTACCACTTCTTTTATCATGACATCTTCAACTTTCAGAGAAAGTGGGCTTTCCTCTTCTGCTTTTTCATCGTTTGACAGACAGAATCACCAGATTCTCTATTTGAAAACGCACACATATATAACTTAATGTGTGGTTTTTTAATCACTTACTCACCTAGCAGTTTCCGCGTTAACTCTTCCATGCGTTTGCTCACTGGAATTTTTGCGCGTTCAAACTTTTCTTTAGGTTTTGTCAAAGGTTTAGTAGCGTCTATGCCCATTTTTGATGTTAAGCCAGTTTCTTGATTTGCAGATGAATCCAATGTTGAGCCGCGCACATTTTCTATAATCAGCAAGTCTTCGCATGCTTGAAACCTCGTCGCAATCGCCCACTCAACTTCTGAAATGTCGAAAACGTTAATGTCAGAGTCTACAACAACAGCGTGTTTTAGGCTTGGATGCGCTGCAAAGGCAGCCAGTAAAGCGTTCTTTCCATCTCCGTCCAACTGTTTTTCAATAGATATTATTGCGTGAAGCCATCCGCTTCCGCCGATTGAAAGGTTAACTGCGTAAACTTTCGGCACAACCTTCGAAACAGCCTCATAAATCGCGGTTTCGAAAGGAATTCCCATTAGAAGCTTGTGCTCGGCGCCCGAAGGCAAAAGCGCTTGATAAATATAGTCGCCGCGGTGCATAACATTAACAACCTCAACGACAGGTTGTTTGCGTTCCACATCATACGTTCCAGTAATGTCCACAAAGGGTCCTTCAGGAACCTCTTTTGAAGCCGAGATTCTGCCCTCCAAAACAAGTTCTGCGTCTGCCGGTGCATAAGCATCCACATATTTACATTTGATTAAGCGTAAACTGTCGTTGAGCAACGTGTTTGCTATATCAAACTCGTTTACTCCAAGAGGAAGAGGTGATGAAGCCGCTAGCATAACCGCGGGATGAACTCCTATAGAAACGGCAATGTCCAAGTCTACTTCTGCTTCTTTTGCCATTCGCCAAAGCTTGTAAAGATGCCTTGGAACCAGACGTATTGCTAAATGCTTCTCGTCTAAAATCTGCAATCTGTGAATTGAAACATTTTCAATTGTGCCATCTAAACTTTTGGCGTGAACAACAGCTGACGTTATATATGCACCGGCATCCTTTTCAAAATGTGTTAAAACTGGGATTCTAAGCAAATCTGGCTCTTCTATGACTTCTTTTACTGCACCGTCTTCCACAACTTTGGGCTTCTTTGGTGAACGCCACGCCTCCAAAAGTCTCTGGTAAAACTTTTCCTGTTCAACTCCTAATGCCTCGCAGATTCGTTTTCTTGCACCACAAACGTTAGCAACAATTTTAGTTTCCGAACCCTCAACTTTCTCAAACATGAGAATCGGGCCGTTATTATCAAATTTTTTCATTATATACGAAATCTCAAAATTGGTGGAAACTTCATCTTTTATGTGAAAAACTTCATTTTTTGCTTCCATTTGCTCTAAAAAGTTCCGAAGACTCATGTGATGCTCCCCCCCTCTTCAGTTTTCTGTGCAACCTCTGCTGGAGCAACCCTTTCCAGCAATTTTTTGAAGATTGATTGAGCTTGTACCTCGTTTAATGTTTCTAGGTATATGGAAACAAGCGCTATTTTCTTTTTTTTAGACGCTAAATATTCAGCGAACATACGTGCAGAAATCATGTTCCGGTCACCTAAAAGAACCGTTGAAGACGGCAACCCCGGCGAATCTGACGGTTTTGGGAGAGCTACAGCCAAGGTTCCAAGCCTATCCTCGTTCTCGCTTAATAAGACGAGGCAAGAGTTCTTTGTTTCCAGGTAAACTGCTAGGAAACGTGTATTCTGTTCAATTAATTCATCTTTTACGACTCTTGCGCGTTCCATTGTATTTATCCACCGTTTATTTATAGCTTGCAAACTCACTATTTATCATTTTCAAAAAAGGTGCGCTAGAATGGCTGAAGACCAAGCCAGAGCCGAAAAAATTCTGCAAGCACTGCGTGAGAATTTCGTTTTACCGAAGTGGATACCTTCAAGGCGTGACCCTTTCGAAACCCTAGTCATAACAATAATTTCACAAAACACTGCTGACAAAAACACTGCAAGAGCCTTCGAAAGACTTTCGAAAAATTTCCCCATAAATCCCGAGGCTCTAGCAAACGCTAAAACATCAAAAATCGAAGAATGCCTAAAAGTGGCTGGACTGTATCGAAATAAGGCAAAAGCCATAAAACAAGTTTCAAAAATACTTCTCGAAAACTTCGGCGGCAGCCTAACACCAATTTTGTCCATGCCTTTTGAAAAGGCGAGAGAAACGCTAATGCAACTTCCAGGAGTTGGCCCAAAAACTTCAGATGTGGTTTTGCTTTTCTCTGCAAATAAGCCTACAATACCGGTAGACACGCATGTTAAAAGGGTTTCTAAACGTCTTAGGCTTGCTCCCATAGATGGCGAGTACGAAGCAGTTCGAGAGTCCCTTCAAAGGTTATATGCACCTGAGGTTTACGCTGATGTTCACGTATTGTTTATTTTGCTTGGCAGGAAATACTGTAGGGCCAGAAATCCTCTCTGCAGGCAGTGTCCAGTAAACGCGTTTTGTCCTTCTAGGAAAAGTTAAACTGTCTGCGAGGTTTTTTCGACGTTTTCTATTGGTGGCGTGATTTCCCTTAAATTTTTGTCTAGCTTAACTTTTCCTATTGCAACGGTTGAAATGTTGTTTGAAACTGGCGTTAAAATTTTCATGGCTTTTCTTCTGTAGTCAATTTCGCGTAAAACTCCTATTCCCAGAAACTTTCGTTCTCCGTTGTATAAGGCTGTCAACAAGCCTTCCTCTTCGCCTTTCCATGTAACTACGACCTTCTTGCCAGTAGTTTTTTCTGTTCTGTCTATTCTTTCCGGGTCTATCCAGCGTCCTTTGCCAATAATTATGCAGATTTTATCTGATGTCTCCGCGATTTGCAGTGGTTTCATTCCAAGGAGTTCGCATATTTCTCTTTCTCTTTTAATGTTCAAGTTTCTGCCTAAACCAGTAAACTCTTCGCTTTCAATCTTAAGCCAGCTTATGGGCATAGATTGGACTTTAGCGTTTTTCAAGTATTTTATGTAGCCTAACTCCCGTAGGCTTCTACGTTTTTCTCTGCTTCTTTGTTTTATTGTGGGTGGAGAATCCACAGTTACCGTTTTGAAGTTTTTCAATGCAGATAAAAGTGGTGTGATTTTCTCGTCTTGCTGTATGCAAAAAACTATTTGCGGGTTTATTTTTTCAACGAGCTTAATCTTATAGTTTAAGGCGTCTTCTCCTTCAATCCAGCCGTCCGTGTTTACAATTACGAAGTCTGGGTTAAAACCTAAAACCTCTTCTTTCAACAATTCTAATCCTTTGATAACTTTTTCTATTGCTTTGCTCGGCGAAGTTACTCCAACAAAAAAGGCGTTTTTCGCCTCCAAGTTGAACAAATCCGTGACTGGCTTGGATATAAATGTGTAAGCAACTGTGCATGGCGGTCCTATGTCTGACTGCCCCAAATCCCCGTCTAAAACGGCAATTTTCGTCGTCTTTTCTTCGCTTAACAGTTTATTTGCAAGATACGTGCAGAAACTTGTCTTCCCAGAGTCAACGGCTCCCAAAACCATGACCGTGACTGGTTTAGTTTGCAAGGTTGCTAGTTCCTTGTGGGCTTTTTCCCAAGACGATGGAATTGTGCTTCCTTCAGCTTCTTCGGCGCTTGCGTTTTCTCCAAGTGAAATGTCAAAGGTCGAGTTTTCTATAACTACAAATGGCATGCGTTTTCCGTCTCTTATTACAACCTTGCCCATTTCCTTTAGCGTGTAGCCGAAGACCTCTGCTTTTCCCGAGACAAGCGTTACAGAAGCTGGTCCGTCAACTAGAAACGTTTTTCCAGTTTCCACTGTCCTATTCATTCTGCTCTCTCCGCTTGAATTTATGACCGTTTCTCCTAGCGATTTTTATCGCCGAAACGATGTCTCTTAATCCTCTGCGGTGCTTTGCTTCGCTTATATATCGATTTGTTCCTGCTTCGCTTACGCTTTCCAACACCACGTTTGACGGCAGCAACCTGTCCAATTCTCTTAAAATTTTCTCCTTGTATTCGGGAATGCCATTTCCAACTTTAACTGCAATCATAGATGTCTTGACTTCTCTGAAGTTTTTTATGAAAGTTTCTATTTCGTTAACGGCTTCTTTTATGCTAAAACAGTTTCCAGTTTTAATAACCTTTCCGTCTGCAAGAACAGCCAGCCCTAAAACTTCTCCAGGGTCAACACCTATAACCACCGTCTCATAGAACTCTTTTCCCTCAACAAATTGTAGCGCCTGATTTATCAAAGCCTGCGGATCTTTTCCATCTTTCAACGTTAAAACTTTATCATGATTTACCAACGGTCGTTCTTCGTCGGTGGTTATCACAACCTTTATCTCCATTGGCACAGTATCATAAGGAGTTAAACTTATAAACGGCACATCAATTTTCTTCAATTCGTTAACTATCAAATAGTAGGCTTTTCCTGAAACAGTTGCAACGGCTATCTTCGCCTTCATACAACTTTCCTATCGTTCAAGCCCTTTTTTAGGCAAACAAATTATTATCTTCGATGTTTATATCTATTAACGTGCGTTACATTGCTACATAGAATCCCAACATATATCAAGAGACTCGACGAAATACTGGGCGGAGGATTAACTTCGGGCGAAATAAGCCTAGTGTACGGAGAAGCAGAAACCGCTAAAACGACGCTTGCCATGCAATGTGCTGTGAACTGTGCAAGACGCGGGTACAAAACTTTGTTCATAGACTGTGACGGCACGTTTTCCACTAAACGCCTTTCTCAAATAGCTTCTGAGGACTTTGAAAAGATCTCGGAACTTGTAATCCTCGCAAGACCCAAGGACTTTAAGGAACAAGCAGCCTTGATAGATCAACTGAATAATTATGTTGCAAAAGGTTTCGGCTTAATAGTTGTAGACACGCTTACGTTTCTGTACCGTATAGAAGTTTCAGAAAAACCAGAAAAGACTTTCATGCTTAACCGTGAATTGAATAGGCAGATGGCGTGGTTGGCGCAAGTTGCAAAAACGCAGAAGCTAGCTGTTCTTGTGATGAGCCAAGTTCGAAATGTCTTTGAAGAAGGATGTGTGGAAGTTGAACCAGTAGCCACAAGAGTTTTAAAATTCTGGGCGGATACGATAATTTTTATGAAGCCAACTGAAAATCCCCAAATTGTCTCTTTAACCATAACGAAAAAATCAAAGACAACTCAGCCATTCTCTTGTCAATTGCAAATATGCAAAAATGGACTATGTGACTATTCGTTAGATTGATTTGAAGTGATTGAACATGGACGCAATCGCGACATTGATTGTCGAAGCTTTAAAATTCATTTTTCCAGCTTACTGTGCAAACGCCACACCAGTAATTGTCGGCGGAGGCTTACCATTAGATTTTGGCAAGAAGTTTTATGATGGAAAGCCAATTTTTGGGAAAAACAAGACGTTCCGTGGCTTTTTCTTCGGTTTAGCCATTGGAACAATTGTCGGCATTTTAGAGGCTCTATATTTTCCCGGATATCCTTTCACATTTGGCTTTATTCTCTCATTGGGAGCTTTACTTGGGGACTTGGCAGGTGCATTTCTGAAAAGAAGACTGGGGCTTGCTTCAGGTGAATTATTGCCTGTCGTTGACCAAATAGACTTTGTATTAGGTGCTTTGGTGTTCGCACTGCCGTTAAACATTCTATATCTAGAACTCGCCTTAACGGTGCTTGTAATCACACCTCCTTTACACGTGTTGACAAACGTTGCAGCTTATAAACTGGGTTTAAAAACTAATCCTTGGTGAAAACGTTTAGACGCCTTTCACATAATGTATTATTGCTTCTATTGACGCGTATGCTATTATGACGAGGGCTGCACCTATTATGAACATTAAGTACGCTTGCCTTGGCTTGTAGGCGTATTTAGTGCTCTGATACATGACTGCCAATCCAACAATGCCGAGCGTGTATAGAATTGTTGAAATAACGCTGTCGGACACGAACTGTTCTGACAATTGTGGGTAAATGAAGTAGAACTTTCCGCCATAATAGGCTGCAGTGTAAGGTTTTGCCACTATGCTGTAGAGTCCGCCTCCAAAAAGGAAAATTGCAACTGCTATTGTTATTACTGAAAGAACAATGCTTGAAGGCTTTATGTTCGCTATTTTCTTGTAAGCCTTCTGAAGTGGATACTGCAATGAGGAAACTGTTTTTTTAGTTTTATGCGCCATTCACATCTTCTCCGCTTTTAATTAAGTGCTCCGCCACTTCCCTAGCCCATTCGCCTGTTAATGGATTCTTTGCAATCTGACTTAAATACTCTTTCCAAGAAATCTCCAACGCCTTCTTCCAAACCTCATACTTTTTCAATATCCTTTCATAGGTTTTGGAGTGTAACTCGCAATAGTTGTTTTTTACTGCTTCTCTGTCACACACTACACATTTCAAGTTTTTCTCTCCTCCTTTAATGGGCATTTAGGGTTAAAACATAGATTCCACGGACGTCTTCCTTTCATTCGAATCTGAACGGTTGGCCAACCGCATCCGCGACAATTTTTGCCAAGGGGCCGGACTGTTCCCCTTTGCGGAAGTGGGAATGAAGCTTTACATTGCTTCTTAAAATAGTTCGTGCATCCAATGAAACGCTTGCCAGTTTTCCTCGAATACAATATCATAAGGGTTCCCGTTCCACAAATTGGGCACTGCCCCACTGTTCTTTCTTCTAATCTGGCTCTTTTTATTGCACTACTTAACTGCTCGCCTACAATTTTCTCTTTGTCTTTCAGTTGTTCAACGACCGGTTTCAAGATTTCAACGGCGTCTAAAAGAACATTTTCTCTTTTCTCCGTGTTCGCTTGAATTTTATCCATCCTTTCTTCAAGTTTTCGTGTCATCTCAATCGAAACAATTGTCGGACAGTGTTTCTTGAGAACTTCGAGAACTTCAAATCCCAAGTCTGTTACCACCATTCGTTCGTCTCGCACATACTTTCTGTCATATAATGTTTGTATTATATCAGCCCTCGTCGCTTTCGTTCCAATTCCAACTTCTTCCATTTTCTTGAGTAGGCTGCCAGGGTTATATCTCGGCGGCGGTTTTGTAAATTTGTCTTCCAAAATTATTTTCTTTACCTTGAGTTTTTGGCCCTTTTCTATTTTTGGTAAAAGAACTTCTTCGGACCGCACATACGGTTCATAAAATTTGAGCCAGCCTTCCTTCAATATTTGTCTACCTCTCAAAAAGAACCGTTCTCCATTCACGTTAATGGCGACTTTCATACTCTGTCTTATTGCTGGCTCACCGAAAACAGCCATGAATCTCCTTACTACAAGATCCCAGATGCGTCTTTCAGGCTCTTCCAAGACTCTCTCTGGAAGTTTCCCAGTCGGATATACAGCTGGGTGTGCGGGATCTTCCTTTTTTCCCTCGTTTGGTTTTAACTCCTTTTTTGATAGAAGCTCGGCTGAAAGTTTTTTATATTGTGCGACACCGCTTAAACTCTGCAGTATCTGCGTATAGTTTATCGCTGGTGGAAGTTTTTGGCTGCTTGTTCTTGGGTATGATATTAATGCGTCTAAATATAATCGCTGAGCAATGTCTAATGTGCGTCTCGGCGTGTATCCGAAAAGACCGTAGGCCTCGCTTTGCAGTGTACCAATATCAAAAGGTGTTGGCGGCATCTGCTGAAATTGTTTAACATCAATATTTTCGACAACGCCATCCTTGTCCTTACACTTGTTTAAAACAGCTTCAGCTTCCTTTTTAATTTCAATGACGTCTTTTTCATACTCGGCTTCGAAAACTTTTCCATCAATTTCAATTTCGGCCCTAATCTCCCAGTAGGGCGTTGGCACAAAACTTCTAATGGCTTTTTCTCTAGCAACAAGAAACCTTAATGTTGGTCCCTGCACTCTTCCAGTGCTTAATGTCGCGTATCTTCCGCTCCAATCTTTAGCGGCTAATGTTAACGCCCTGGAGAGATTAACGCCATAAAGCCAATCTATTTCATGTCTTGTTTTTCCGGCTTCTATAAGTGCGAAGTCAAGTTTTGGTAATAATTCCTCGTATGCCTTCTCAAGTTCTTCCTTTGTTAAGGTTGAGTACTTCATCCTTTTGGCTATGTTTTCTTTGTTGCCGCACGCGTATTTTAATATGGAGTATCCTATTATGCTGCCTTCAATGTCATAATCGCACGCGTCAATGTACGTATCTGCGTTTTTTGCTAATTTTGAAATCGTCTCAAGCCAAACTCGAATTTGTTTTGCACCTCTCTCCGCCACGTATCTTGGAACCCATTTAAAATTGAAAACCGGATAATAGTTTCTTCCACTTTTTTCATCAGCAACTGTGTACAAATGCCCTATCGCTGGGACAACGACTATCGGTTTTTCTCTTTCTGCAACGTAATATGGCACTCCTTTCTCTTCCATCTTCTTCGCTTTTCCTTTCGCGTCAAGAGCTAAAGCTATTCTTTGGGCTGCGTCAGGTTTCTCGGTTATGATAAACGTGTGCTTTTCCATGCCAA
This sequence comes from Candidatus Bathyarchaeota archaeon, assembly GCA_018396675.1. Taxonomy (GTDB): domain Archaea; phylum Thermoproteota; class Bathyarchaeia; order Bathyarchaeales; family Bathycorpusculaceae; genus JAGTQX01. Next base: position 75,882 of record JAGTQX010000004.1, on the reverse strand, counting down.
CACGAGCCGTTTAATAATTAATTGTAGGGTTTCAAAATAAGGCTTAAAGTGAAATTAAAAGTTTTTGTGCCGTTTCTTTAAACTGTTTCTCAGGCAAGTTAAATTAGCAATCGATAAATACGTCAGTTGACATATTGCCTCTATGTCGAAGGTGAAGCAAGCTTGCCTCAGTATGTTGTTTGCCATCAGTGCGGCTTCGTGCTATATGAGGGGGACGAGCTTAAACCTCCAGATGAGATTCTCCATAAACATAATGGTAAATGCCCAAAATGCGGCAGAAAACTCTCGCTAATACCTATAAACGTCGAGGTTAAACCAACAAAATAATTATTCACTGAAGAGGGTTTGACATTTATGCGGCGAACACAGCTTTATGAGGTGCATCGTAAAACAGCTGAAATGACGACCTTTGCAAACTTCGAAATGCCACTATGCTACAAAGGAATAACTGCCGAGCATTTAGCGGTGCGGAACAGTGTCGGTGTTTTCGACATATCCCACATGGGGCGAGTAACCATAACAGGAAGCGACGCTGAAAACTTTTTAAACTACGTCTTAACCAACGACACTTCAACGTTGACGCCTAACAGTGCACTTTATTCAGTTATGTGCAATGAAAACGGTGGCATAATTGACGATTTGGTTGTAAGCCGATTAGACAAGGAAAAGTTTATGCTTGTTCCAAACGCTACGAACCGCGATAAAGACTATAATTGGCTTGTTGAAAAAGCAGAAGGCTTTAAAGTTAAAATCGAAGATGTATCCGACAAAGTGGCGATGCTTGCGGTTCAAGGGCCCAACGCTGAAAAAACGTTACAGAAAATCTGCAATGTTGACCTAAGCAAAATTGAAAGGTTCAAATGCGCACCTGCCAGATTGGCGGATGTAGAAGTTTTTCTTTCACGTACTGGCTACACGGGCGAGGACGGCTTCGAAATCTATGTTTGGAACGCAACGCTGGAAAATCCGGATAACGCAATTAAAGTGTGGAATACCATTCTCAAAGCAGGCGCAGACTTTGGAATACAACCGTGCGGTTTAGGTGCAAGAGACACTTTGAGACTTGAAGCTGGATTATGCCTTTACGGCAACGACATAGACGAAACAATAACGCCTTTGGAGGCAAGGTTAAGCTTCGTAGTGAAATTCCAGAAAAACAATTTCATAGGCAAAAACGCTTTGCTGAAACAAAAGGATGAAGGCGTCAAACGCAGACGCGTGGGATTGCAGATGATTGAGCATGGTATACCAAGACAAGGTTTCAAGATTTACAATGATAAAGATGAAAACATAGGGAATGTAACCAGCGGAACTTTTTCCCCACTGCTCAAGTGTGGCATCGCAATGGCTTACGTTCAAACGATTTACGCTCAAGAAGGGAATATTGTAAACGTGGAGATCCGCGGCAAAAACGCTAAAGCAAAAATTGCGCCATTTCCCTTCTACGATGCAGAAAAATACGGTTATAAACGCAAAATTCAAACGTAAAAGTTTAACTAACCGCAAGGGAAATAAAACACAATTGTTAATCTATTCCAAAGAGCTGGAATCAGATGAGAATCAAAGAAACTTTGACAAAAGAACGCTTAATTAACGGCATTAAAAATTTGGGGAAAATTCGCCCAAAAACCGACCACGCATCAATAATAGCTTATTCAACTTTGGCATTAATAATATTCATAGCGTTTACAATACGCATCTTTCCAATCCGCTGGGAAATAGACCCGACAACTGGAAAATCCACGCTTTTATTGTCAGAGTTCGACCCCTACTTTCAATATCGTTTCACAGAATACATAGTTAAAAACGGCTTCATATCGTGGGTATGGCCGACACACTGGATTGACACACAAAGATGGTATCCGTATGGAATGGACATGGCCACTGCATATCCGGGACTGCCACTCACTGCGGCTTTCATTTACAAAATAGTTTCAATGCTTGGAGCAAGCATAGACCTTATGAGTTTTTGTTCGCTTTTCCCAGCCATAATGGGAACGCTAGCTTGTGTTGCAATTTACTTTTTAGGTAAAGATATAGGCGGTAAGCCGGTGGGCTTTTTAGCCGCTTTCTTTTTGGCATTGGAGCCCTCATTTATTCAAAGAACTTCTGTTGGATTTTTTGACGACGAGACTATAGGCATATTCTCTCTCATCATCTTCATTTTCTTGTTTTTAAGAGCCATCGAGGAGACTCGACCACTGAAGTCTGTAGTGAAATACTCGCTTGCCGCTGGCGCCGTTCTAGGGTATTTCTGTTCTGGGTGGGGTGCAGCTTACTATCCGATAGGCGTTGTAGCGTTGTTTGCGGTTGTCATGTTGATCGCGAAGAAGTATGACCGCCGTCTTCTTTTAGCTTACAGCCTGGCATTTGGGTTCGGTTTATTCCTTGCTATAAACGTTCCAGCACTATCTCCAAATTATTTGCTGGCAAGTGCAGTTATTCCAGTTGCCGGCGTATTTGGTTTGCTCTTTTTAGCGGAAGTTCTTAATAATCTTGCAAGCGCGAAATGGAAAATTGTGGCGATTGTAGTTTTCTTGCTTCTACTTGTTTGTGGTTTTGCTATACTTTGGCAGGCTGGTTACATGCAGGGCATTGCTGGGAAGTTCATTTCCGTCATAAACCCGTTTACACGTGAATCTTCTCCCCTCGTTGAGTCTGTGGCTGAGCATAGGATATCTACTTGGGGGTCGATTTATTACGAGCTTGGAATTGGAATAATATTTTTCGCCATAGGCTTTTTCTTCGCCTTCAGAAACCTTAACACTAAAAACATCTTCCTCATCGTTCTAGGCCTGACCTCATTATATTTTGCTTGTTCAATGGTGCGACTGTTTGTGCTAATGGCTCCCGCTTTCAGTCTTCTGGCTGCTGTTGGAATTAATGGGCTTCTGAAACCTTTCGTCACATTAATAAAAGAACCGCCTAAAATTAGCGTGAAGAAAAAATTCGGCTTGGAGCATGTAGGGAAAGAGTTCAGTGGCACAGCCATATTTTTAATATTCATCATTCTGATGACAAGCTTTGCTTTTCCGATGCCTAGAGTGTACAAGCAAGTTTACGCGCCAACCACGATATCCGCTGGCAGCCTTTCAATATTGCCCAGCCAACCAGTTCAAGAATGGATAAACATGTTAACGTGGACAAGAAACAACCTGAAAGGGACAACTGTCGTGTGCAGCTGGTGGGATTACGGGTACTGGCTGACAATATTGGGCAATGTTACAACTCTCGCAGATAACGGCACAATTAATGGAACACAGATAGAAGATATAGGTTTCATATTCATGTCTAACGAGACGCAAGCAATAAAAATGCTCAAGATTCACAAAGTTGAATACGTGTTAGTCTTCGCAAGTGCATACTATGATAGTTCTTCTGGAAGCGTAGGATTCGCAAACATTGGCGGCGACGAAGGCAAATGGATTTGGATGGCTGCGATTTCTGGAAAAGCACGCGACCGCTTCATAAATGACGGTTTTATTCCAGCGAGCGAAATGTGGAATGACGACTTGAATGAAATTAGGCAAACTTTCGGAAACTACAGTTTGGGTTATCACTGGAAAGATCTTAATGAGAATGGAAAAGCTGATAGTGACGAGTTAATAGCCACTAGGGGACAAAATTCAACCATTTACAAATTGATGAATTACGCACTGGAGCGTTGGAGGCAAGTGCAAAAAAGTGGTTCAGCGCCAACAACTCAGCTTCTGTACTTTACTGAGGCGTATATTGCCGGGTTGGATAATGATGGCACAAAATATGGTGGTGTTGTTCCGCTGGTTTGCCTTTACAAGGTTAACTATCCAGACGAGTGAAGGCGGTAACCTTTGTTTCCGCGGGTTCCAGACCATCACAAGCCGAATAAACCTTTGATTCCAACTGGTTTAGGCGTAGTCTACGTCGTGATAAGCGCCATATACCTTTTTCTTTTGCATTTTTTCTTGGAAAACGGCGCAGTTAACAATTTTAATCTGGCTTTGACCTTGTCTGTGTGCATTCTGTTTGGCGGGTTTATGGGTTTGCTTGATGATTGGATGGATTTGCGCTGGCGTTATAAGGCTTTTTTTCCGCTGATAGCCGCGATTCCTCTTGTTGCCTTAGCCTTCCGTCTTCCTTACATACGTACAACAATAACTCTTCCATTTTTTGGAACTTTAAACTTCGGCATTTATTACTATTTCCTGTTGATTCCCTTGATTGTAACTGTGACTACGAACACTGTGAATCAGCTAGGCGGATTAAACGGTTTAGAAACTGTCTGTCCCGCCATAATAATGATAGGCTTGATGTTTGCCTCTGGACAAAACGCGCTACTTTTAACGATTCCTCTAGCGGTTTGGCTTGTATTAGCCTTTTTTAATTTTCGAGGAAAAATTTTTGTTGGCAACACGGGTTCGTTTGCAGTTGGAATGACGTTAGCCGCTTTCGCGATAATCTCTGATGCAAAATGGTGTCTGCTGATTTCGCTTTTGCCGTACATTTTTAATTCTTCTGTAATTTTGCTGAACTACTTCCTTTTTAGAGCCAAGGCGCAAGTTTCTTTTGATGGCAAAAAACTGTATTCAGATCATAGAAGAAGTTTGGTTACGATTATCACTTACAAACGTCCAATGACAGAACACCAAGTTGTCACTGTAATAGCGTTTTTGGTGTCTGCTTCTACTCTTGCCGCTGTGCTTTTTCAGCAATTTCTGTAACGCGCGGCTGTGTGTAGCGCCGTGCTACACACAAAAGGCAAAAATTTGTCGAGGGTGAGGCTTATTCACGGAGGTTATCTAGCGCCGCGTTTCGCATAGTTTGATGTGGGGAATCAATTATTTGCCCAGCACTTTACGTTCCAAATGTTTCGATTAAAGTGGAAATCGCCAGTATAATAGGGGTTAAGCTTGACGTTAAGGGCGAAGTTGGAACTGTGAACTTTAATGTTAATGCGAAACTTGAAGAGAAGGAACGTAAGAGCCAGACAAACATTATTGGTTTCAGTCTTTCGTTAACAACGAAGCCTAACGTCGTAAAATTCGAGATTAACGGCACGGCAACGTTAACTGGAAAAGATGCGGAAATAAACAAGATGTTGGAAGTTGACCCTGAAACAAAGCTTCCCTATGTCTTTCAGAAGATATACCAGCAAGCGTTCACAGTCATGTATTTACTTTCAACAGTGCTGAACGCGCCTCCTCCGCCATATGACTTATTATACGCGCGAAAAGAAGGAAGTGCTCAAGTTCAAGAAATAGCCGCTGAACCAGGAACTGCCGAAATTTCTGAAGAGAAGTCGACAGGTAGCGAGGCAGAGGCAAAAACGTAAATCACGCCAGAAACTCTTATAACCTCTTTTGCGTAACTGCAGTGTTTGTTGGCGGGTGAGTGGGGCCTCCCACCCGTTCCGCCATAAAAAACCCCGGAGTAGGGAGGTGAAAAATTGAAAATTGACAGTAAAGACTTGGCTTTGATGGTGGTCTTTGCAGCGCTTTATGCTGCTGCCGTTGTTTTTCTTACGCCAATAAGCTTCCAAGTTTACCAAGTTAGGGTTGCTGATGCTTTGCTTCCGTTGTCAATGTTGTTTGGTATGCCGGCGGCTTTCGGGTTGAGCCTAGGTTGTTTTATTGCAAACGTTTATGGTGGCTTAGGTGTTGTTGATGTTGTCGGCGGAACCGTTGCCAATTTCGTTGCATGCAGCTTGGCTTGGTATATTAATCGAGGCAGGAGCACCATCATCAGCAGATTTTTGGGCTGCATTATTGAAACCATCGTTATAACGGTTGTTGTCGGAGGCTACTTATGGATAATATTCAATGTCGCGGTAGAGCTTGGATTATTTGGTGTTTTCATCGGTTCACTCGTTGCAATAAACATCTTGGGATTTGCATTGTTGGAAAGCTTGACTAGAAGCGGAGTGAGCAAACGGCATACTAAAGCCATGTCATAAATCGATGGCTAGTTTACATAAAACGCTCCAGTTTTGTTAGTCCTATTATTTCGTCGAAGTCCAAGCCTAGCGCGTCCAGAACTTGGTCAAAGGTTGAGTGCAGGTACGCTATGTACTTGTCTACGTCTACTTCATTTTTTGTCGCCATCTCTACTGGTTTGACATGCGGTTCGTTGACGACCTTTACGAAGCTTATCAAGTCGCCTGCTTTAAGTTCTACACCGTTTTCTTTCAAGATTCTTGCGGCCTTAACATGTTGTGGAGTTGTTTTCGTGTAGCGTTCCAACTCCTCGCCTAAAACAACGTTGAAGGCAAGTTCGTTCATGTTTTCCCATTCGCGTCTTTTTAAGCGCATGTAACAGTCGCGGATTGTTTGGATAATATCCTTTTTTGCCGCTTCAAAGTCTGCTGGAGTTTTCACCATTGCTAAGCGTTCTTTCATTCTGTCAAAGGCCTTTTTGATGAAGACTGGAATGTGGCGTTTTTTGCCTGTTAACCCCTTGACGTCGACGCTTCCATCTTCTAAAACGCCTAGATAATTCTTTTTTCTTGAACTGAACACTGCGTAACGGTAAACTTTGTCGACGTCCAAACCCATCTTTAGTTCACGTTCAGTCCATTCCTCAAGCTCGCGTATCTGTTCTTTTGATGGGTTTTTCAGAAAAACGCTGTCCGTGTCTCCGTAAAGCACCTGTATTCCTAATTCCTCGGTCTTCCTAATGATTTGGGTTATGGTGTGTCTCCCTATGGCCGCGGTTGCTTCGGCTACTGGTGGACAATAAAGGTCAAAACTGTCTGCTCCGAAAACTCCGTAACTGGCGTTCAGAATCACTTTGAGGGCGCCTTGAATAATGTTGTACCAGCTTCTAATCTCTGCCCTTAAAGTCTTATCCTTCGATTTTGGTTTGTACCATTGAACTCGTAAATCTCTAAGCGAGCCTATTAGTAGGCTTTCAAGCGCGCGTTTTTTTCGGCAAACCCAATGCGGCGTGTCAGGTATGCGGTTTGTTTTGCATTCTGGATGATTGCATAAAATTGATTGGTATCCGAGATTCCAGACCTTTATTATGGATGGGTATAGGCTTGGAAAATCCATGACAGCGACGTTAAAATGCACGCCTGGGACTGGTTCAACGACTATGGCGCCTTTGTATTTTTTGCCTTTTATTATGGCTTTTGTGGCTGTTTTGCCTTTAACGGCGAGTATGTCTTCTGCGTTTGGAATTAGCATTTTTCTTCTGCGGTGTTCACGGTGCATGAAGTTTCTTATCCATCTGGAAACACCTTGGCGACTCACGTCTTCCATTGGCATGCTGCTTATTCTGGCTAAAGCAAGAATAAGTTTCAAGACAAGCTCATCTTCAAAACTTGTAAGTTTATACGTTATTTCGGAGTCTCTGAAACAGTATTTGGCGAGTTCCGTGTAAGATAGGTCGCCTATGCTTTTCTCTAAAGGTATTTTGTCTAGTCCTACAAGTGCTTTGCCGACGTCGCCTAAAGTTACATCGCGGTACCGATTGTTGAAGGCGTAGATTTGGATGGAGCGGTTGAAGAAGAACTTGTAAAGGTCGATGTGCACCCCATATTTTAGGAGGCAGACGCGTTTGCCAACTTCTATTGGAACCTCGTCTCTTCTAAAGCCAAGCCCTTCTGCTCTATGTGTCAAATATCTCAAATCAAAATCGTCACCATTGAAGGTTACAACAAACGGATAATCCCATAAAACGTCAAAGACGGCTTTCAAAAGTTTTTCTTCAGAATCGAAAAGCTCAATTTTCACGTCGGCGGGTAAGTGTTCTGTTCCCTCGCGGGCTCCACTGCGTTTCAAAAGTAATACCCGTTTTTGTCCGTCTGAACTGTAGAAAGAGACGCAGACAACTGGGTGGGCTGCCTCGCGGGGGTCAGGCATTCTTGTCGGTATTGGCGATTGAACTTCTATGTCCATGGCGACGTAGCGGAATTTTGGAGCTGGGTACTCAAGAAGTCTGGCCCACTGTTCAATATGTTCAAGTTCTTCACAGTCTGTATCCTTGAACATTCCGATTATTTGGTGAACCATTTTTTCGGCTTCTTCAACGCGCCTTGGTACTAGACTGCCGTTTTTAACTTCGTAAATCATGCCTGGCAAGATTTCGCGGTCGTAAATGTAGGATTGGTAATATTTTATTTTAGACTCCCAAACTTTGACTGATTCAGAGGCGACTGGCATGTCTGAAACTTTCGGAAAATCTTCTGGGACAATGTCTCTTATGCAGCCTTGAGGACGTCCACCAATGGCTAATGGGTCTTTCGCAACTATTTTTGTCACCTTAACTGGTTTATCCAGCAACGGGTCAACCTTTTCCTCGATTTCAAAGTGGTCAAAACCGGGATGCTTAATTAACCTGTCTATTTTTTCAAGTTCATACTGTGAAAGGTTTGTGTAACAATATGGTTTATGCCCAGTGTTGTCGTACCAGAAGTAGATTCGCCCTGAAACCGGCTCGTAAAGTTTGATTAGCACTTTGCCGGCTTTGCCGTCATAATTGGCAGAAACAAAGTATGAAGGTGAAAGGTTTTCAAGGGCTAACGGTGGAAAGCCGCGGTTTTTTTCTTTCTTCATAGCCTCTGTAAGAGGCAAGGTCTCTGCTTCTTTTTTAATCTCTTCTTGAGGTTTAGTCCTAGCTTTAGGTGTTGAAAATTCGTCTAGTCGCCTCTGCGCCATGTTTATTCTTAACCTAACTTTTAATATGAATAAGGTAGACTAAAATCTTACTAAACTTCGTAAAAATTGGCGGGAATAACTGTTGCTTAAAGAGGCTTGGATGCTTGCCATTGAGGCTTTAAGTTGGATGGAGAAAGATAAGATTAACGAGCATTTAGCCTTGGCTAGAACCGCCAAGCAGCTTGACATAAGCGATGTTAACACTTTACGCTTCGCCCATGGGCTTTTATGTGAAACTGTTAGACGGCGCAACCTTATTGACAGATTTATAAACGAGGTCTTGAAGCCCAAGGCTTTAAGTGAGTTCACGTTGGGCGTCCAATCGTTTCTTAGGCTTTACGTTTACCAAACGAGGGTTGCCAAAAATTGGTCAAAGATTGACGTTGAAGAAGCAAAAAATATTGTGCGGTTGGCACGTTCAATCTTAGGGTGGAAGACACTTCAAGGTGTTGAACACGCGCTTGGCTTGCTTTTAACCGAAACACCGTCGACTATTCTGAATAGTGTTGGCGACGAGGAGAAAGTTGGACTTCTGACTTTTCATCCAACATGGTTTGTGCGGTACTGTTTCAAACTTTTCGGCAGAAGAGAAGCCATAAACCTTCTGGAAGCAAACTTGAAAACACCTCCAACCTACATAAGATTGAACACGATTAAAGCGGGTGAAAATGAGATTTTGGAGAAGCTTGCTGAAGAGGGTGTCAAGCTTGAAAAAGTTGAAGGGTTGCAGTACGCTTACAAGGTTTTAGGCACAAGACTTCCTTTGACTCGAGTTGGAGGATTCCATGAAGGCTTGTTTTACATCCAGGACAAGGCGAGTTGCTTTGCTGCGGAAGCGGCAAACCCTAAACCGGGAATGGTGCTTTTGGATGTTTGTGCAGCGCCTGGTGCAAAGACTTCCTATTTAGCGCAGTTGATGCAGAACCGTGGCGTTGTGTATTCTTTTGATTATTCGAAGCGTAGAATGAACGTTTGGAAAAACGAAGTTACTAGGATGGGCATTGAAATAGCTGAACCGATAATTGCTGATGTTTGTAACCCCTTACCGATTAATGTAAAGGCCGATGTTGTGGTTCTTGATCCACCATGCACAAGCACAGGCGCTTTTGCAAGGCTTCCTTCAGCCAAATGGAGGATTACACAGCGTTCAATTGAGAAAATGGCTGAAATACAATGGCGAATGCTTGAAAACTGCGTTGAAAAAGTCAAGCCCGGAGGCACGCTGATCTATTCTACGTGCAGCTTAACCGTAGAAGAAAACGAAATGTTGATTGAACGCTTTTTGAAATGGAACCCGGAATTTCGATTAGCGGAAATAACGCCAAAAATAGGGCTTCCGGGACTGCGTGGAATGGATAAGTGCCAAAGGCTTTATCCGCATATTCATGAGTGTAATGGCTTTTTTATCGCAAAATTGTTAAGGGAATAAGTCATCGTATGGACTGTTAGAGGTAGTGTGGTTGAAAGAGTGCAAGTTGATTGGAAAAATCATAAGGGTTGACGGTGAATGCTCGGCTGGACATCATGTCGGCGAAGAATTCGATTTGACGCTTTATTCCGAAGGAACGAACAATAGTTTTAGGGCTCCGAATGTTTGCGGTTTCTTTTATAATGCTCTTTTTCCGTATCTGGTTGCTTTGCAGTTTGGCGGAGCTTTCCCATGGGAAGAAAACAAGGACGAGTTTACCTCGGGCTGCCCAGACAGGCAAAAAGTTACGATTGCAGTTAAAAGAGTTAGAAAGTAAAAAATCGCGAAAATTGAAGCTTAATCTCTTCTCGCTTTTTCTATGCTGCATAACGCTTCGAATATTATTCTTGCAGCTTGTATGGCGGATACTCCTTGGTCATAGTTCGGCGCTACTTCTACAACATCAAAGCCCAAAACACGTTTGTCGCATATGCCGCACAAAATATCAAGTAATACGTGTGTTTCCAAACCGTCTGGCTCCGGGTTTTGTACTGCTGGAACGTAGGCAGGGTCTAAAACATCCATGTCCACGGAGACGTAAATGTTTCGCGCGCCTGCAAGTTTTTCTCTCAAAATTTTTGCTGTGTGTTCCGCTCCGTCTTCTCTTATTTGCCTGGCAGTTATGAACTCTATTTTAGCTTTTTTTGCATAGTCTAACTCTTCTCTGCAGACTGCCCGTGTGCCAACCTCGATTATTTTTGCTGGTTTAGTCTCCTCGTTTATTCTGCGCATAAAAGTTGTGTGCGAAATTTTTAGTCCCATAAACTCATCGCGTAGGTCAAGGTGCGCATCAAAACTCACTACAACCGTTTTCGAGGCTTTTTCACCTAACCCCTTCAACACGCCAAGCGTAATGGTGTGTTCCCCACCAATTAGGATGGGCATTTTTTCTTCATCCGAAAGCTCCTCAATTACTCTCTTAAGTGTCTCTAATGTTTGTGTTGTTTCTGTGGACACGTGCAAGTTACCCAAGTCGTGCAGTTGTAGGTCTTCAATGTCGATGCCGCTTCTGAAGCTGTAAGTTTCAATGTTTAAAGAAGCACTTCGGATAGCCTCTGGGCCGAATCTTGCTCCGGTTCTATATGTGCTTGTGACATCGAACGGCACGCCTAAAATTGCGTAATCCGCTTTTTCAAAGGTTTTCTGGAAACCGCTGAAAAAGTTTGATTGGGAAACAAAAAGTTCACGGTAGCCCATTCCTGATTATCCCTCTATACTAGCGAATAAGCCTATTTAGCTGTTAGGTTCTAAACTCTTTCGCTTTCGCATTACTTTTTGGCAAGCATTAACCTACAAACATACAATAAAACGCTCAGAATAAACGCTATGCCGCAAAATCCGTAGATTACCTCGTAACTTCCGAAAGAAGAAAGAACGTGAATGAAGGGGTTTCCCTGCAACGGATAAAAAGGCATCATTTCAATGTAAAGAAAGGAATCTAAAAGCACATGTGAATAAACGCCCACAAAAGACGTAAACAGAGTCTTCTTGAGTGATTGTTTTTGAGGAATGCTAAACGCTTCCGTTATACGATTTAGCATGTGTCTAAACGGGTAAATAATTAGTAGCATTAGAAAAGCCAATATTGACGCGCCAAGGTATGAATGGAAAAAACCGTGAAGCGGATACCCAGTTACATTGAAAAATACGACACAGAATGGTTCAATGTCTGAAATAACGCTTGCCAGTAAAAGCGTCGGCAAGTCAAAAACAGAAAGAAATGCTAAACCAAAAAGAAGAGCTGGTCCTAAATGGAATGGCGTGAACGGCAACAGCTTCACTTCAATACGGCATTATCTCATAAACTTGTTATGGCTAAATAAGTTGTGGTTCCTCTGCCTCGTCTCCTCTTCCACAGAACATATGCTGTCGAGGCTGAAACAGCAAAGATGGCTATTATTATTAACAGTAGCCAGTATAACGGAATGCCAAAGAAACCAGCAGTGCCCGGCTCTGATTCTGTTTTCTCGACAATGTAATAATTCTCTGTTGAGTATGCAATGTTTCCTGAATAATCGCTGCATTTTACGTAAAATGTTATTGTGGCGTTTTCCATGTATTCGGGAATCACGGCTGTCCAGTTTCCGTTCTCCAGAGTCATAAGTGTGTTTTGCCATTCGCTGCCAAGCTGCCTAAACCATAGAGTGACTGTTTTTATGCCGCTTCCGTTTTCCGCGATTTGAGCAGAGACTTTAACCGTCTCATTTGTTGTTGGTTTAAGCGGTGTCCATGAAACGTTAACTATTATGGGTGCTGTGTTGTCAACTGTAACCCTTACTTTGTCTTCTGCTTTGTTTCCAGCTTTGTCAACTGCTGTTAAAACGGCTTCATACACGCCGTCATTATACTCTGTGGTGTTCCAAGCGTAAACATAATTCTCCACTTTCCAAACATGGAATAAATCGCCTATCCTGAACTCTATTCGTTGGAAGTTTGCATCTTCCGCTTGAACCTCGAAAAGGACGATGCCGCTCAGATAGGCGTTGTTCAGCGGCTTAAGTATCCGCGCTGTCGGCATTGTGTTATCCACGGTTACAGTTATTATTTGCTTAGCAAAGTTTTCTGCTTCATCAACCGCTTCCAGAGTTAAAACATGCGAACCGTCTTCAAAAAGTCGGGTATCCAACGGGCATGTGAACGTTCCCGTCATGTTCCATTTGGCTAGAACCGTCTCATCCATCATAAGTTTTGCATTTAAGAGATTAAAATCTTGAACCTGCACGGTGACCTCTATTGCTCTGGCAAGCACGCTTCCGTTGTTTAGGTTTAGGATGGCGATGACTGGTGGAAAATTGTCTGTAACCGTGTAAGAGTAAATGTCTAACGTTGCAGTGTTTCCAGCGTTGTCAAATGCGTGTACTGTGTACTGAATGTTTGTTCCGTATGGGTGAGTCGGTATAGTTGTCGTGTAAAACGTTCCGTTGTAGCTCATTTTAACTTGTGTCCACTCCGTGCCATTATTATAATCTAGCGTTAACTCTTTGATGCCGCTTGCAAATGTCGGTTCTTCTGCGTTTGCAATTACCGACACCGTTTCGTTGTAGTTTGGTTGATTTGGGATTTGTTTAATGTAAGTTATTATCGGAGGATGAAAATCATTGACGGTATAAGCGTATTCGGCGGAGTTTGCTTTGTTTCCAGCTTTGTCGCAAGCATAAACCACGTATGTAACCGTCGAGTTATACGGTTGTGGTGGAATCTCTGCATAATACAAATCACCAGACTTATTCATCCCTATTTCCAGTCTTTCTTCTCCGTTAATCATACATTTTACAGTTGCATTCGCTACTCCGCTTTTTGAATCAGTAATATACGCCAAAACAAAAACGCTGTCTTCATATTCCGGGTCTGTTGGATATTGGAGAACTTGACGGATTTTTGGTGGCTTTTTGTCTGGTGGAGGATGGCAAGCTTCTGCCGTAAAAAATGAAGCACAAACGATTGTAATTATTAATAGAGTTACGAATAGACTTGCAACTGCAGTCTTTTTCATTTGCCTTCTCCAATCAAAGCAGTAAACGGTTCACTATAAAAGGGGTGTTTCTAAACGGAAATATACTGCAGAAACATCCGCCAGAAGCATATAATTTATTAATAATGTCGTTTCAATTCTAATGCATCATAACTCAAGAAGGCTGACTGAAATGGATTGGAAATCCAAGTTAAACATTGAAGACACCAAAATGTTTGCCTCTTTCCTATTCTACGTAGTTGCAGGCATAATCTGCCTTGTTGTTTTAGCCACCGACCTTGCATTGGTTCATATTGGCTTGATTGGCATAATAAGCTTGGTTACGGCTTACGGTTTGTTCAAAAAACGGATTTGGGCTTTATGGAGCCTATTCGTGCTGTTCTTTATGGCAAACGCTTTTGCAATATCCGTGCTGTATTACACTATGGGACGCGACCTGCTCGTCGACTTGGCAATTATTGTTTACCTGATCTTGACGTGGGCTTCAACCGTTTATGTTGCTGCCAGAAGAAAGAAACTTCAACCTTGAATTATGCCTATTTTAGCCTTTTTTGAAAAGATGCACTGTAACCTCTTCGCCCGTATCGATGAACTGTTGATTTTCAGTAATTTCCACAAATCCGTCAGCCTTTAACAGTGTTGTTATCGCGCCTGAAAGCCCTGTTGGAACTGGTTCAGCAATTAGTCCTTTCGCTTCATCTCCCGTAAGTTTCACCATGACAAAGGTTCGTCTGCCTCTTGCTGGAAACATCCGTGTTGACGCTGAAGCTTTAACCTTTACAGTCTCTGTTGTTTTTCTTCCCGCCTTGCCCTCTATTATTGGGCGCACAAGCAGATGGAAAATCAAAAGCGCAGATGTAGGGTGTCCAGGCAATGCAAAAACAAGTTTCCCGTCAACAGCAGCTACCGTTGTTGGTTTCCCAGGTTTGATTGCTATTCCGCAGACTATTAAACCAGGTTTTCCAAGCTTCTCCAAAGTTTTTGGAATCACATCCTTTGGGCCGACCGAAACTCCACCAGAAGTTATGACAATGTCTGCAGACGCAAGCGCCTTTTTTATTGCCTTTTCAACTTCCGCTGCGTCGTCGGGTAAAACTCCCAAAAAGACTGGTTTTCCGCCGCTTTCAGTTATGGCTGCACTTATGCTGTAGGCATTTATGTCGTAGATTTTTCCTGGTGGAAGAGGTTTCCCCGGAGCAGTTACTTCTGCACCTGTGGATAAGACCGCAACCTGTGGAATTTTGTAAACTTTAACTTTTGAGTGTCCAAGCGCTGCTAAGGCACCTATTTCTCTTGGCCCTAAACTTTGACCTTTCCTAATGACTGTTTCTCCCTTCTTTATGTCCGATCCTGCTTTCATTACGTTTTCATCTTTCACCACGGCACTGTAGATGTAGATTCTGTTGTCAACACGTTCAGTGTTTTCCGTCATGACGACGGCGTCTGCGCCTTCAGGTATTGGTGCACCAGTCACTATTTCGGCTGTTTTTCCATTTTTCACATGAAGTTTCGGCGGTTCTCCAACATTAACCGTCCCGCAAAGTTCCAGAATTATCGGCTTGTTTTCGTCTGCACCGAAAGTGTCTTCGGCTTTTACTGCGTAACCGTCGACAGTTGAACGGTTGAATGGTGGGACATCCAAAGTCGCCGTCACATCTTCCGCTAAAATGCGATTATACGCTTCAATAAGCGGTATTTCCTCCACGCCTAGAGGTTTGGCATCAAAATGCTTTTGTATAATTTTTTTCGCTTCCTCAAACGTCGATAACTTTCTAAACATACTGGTCACTTTCCTCCAGAACATCAAAAAGGCGTACTTGAACTATTTCACCTTCCGCGAGTCCTTCACGGTTTTCTGAAGCAACCACGTAGCCGTTAGCCTTGGTCATAGTGGAAATCACGCCAGAGCCTTTAGCGCTTATTGGTTCCGCGTAAAATTCTCCGCCGCGCTGAAAAACGCGGACTCTGACGAACGTTTTTCTCCCAAGAGCAGTAGCCGTTCTCCGTGTTAGCTTAGCATTTACAACTGGTCTCGCTTCATGTTTGACACCTAACATCTTGAATATTAAAGGCCTAGCGAAAACCTCAAAACCGAACATCGCCGCCACGGGATTACCTGAAAGAATAATTACCGGCTTGTTGTTTATAACTGCAAGAGCTGTTGGCATGGCTGGACGCATTGCCACTCCGTGAACTATTACACCCGGCTTGCCAATCGCGTTTACGGCAGTTGGGACAAGGTCTGAAGCGCCGACGCTTGTTCCTCCAGTAGTTGCAACAACATCTGCACTTTCAAGTCCTTGGCTAATCTTGCTGGAAATCTCTTTAAGGTCGTCCTTCGCTATGCCTAAATCTAAAGGTTCTGCCCCAAGCTCTTGGCATAAAGACGCGATGATAAGCCTGTTTGCTTCGAAAATCTGGTCTTTGCGCGGTTTTCCGCCGGCTTCTACAAGCTCGTTTCCCGTAGCCAAAACTGCAACCTTTGGCATCTTGTAGACACTAATTTCTGTTATGCCCAGCGAGGCTAGTAATCCAAGATGCTGCGGCTTTAGGCGTGTTCCAGCTTTTACTGCAACTTCGCCTTGCGCAATGTCCTCTCCTCTTTTTGAAACGTTTTCGCCTGGCACCACAGCAGTCCAAACTTCTATTTCGTCATTTACGCGTTTCACGTTTTCAATCATTAAGACCGCGTTGGCGCCGTTTGGAATCGGGTTTCCAGTCCAAACTTGTTTAGCCTCACCGCCTTTTATGGCAGTTGCGGTTGTTATCTTGAGGGTTTTCGGCTTAAACTGTGAGGCTCCAAAGGTGTCTTCAGCTTTTACGGCGAAACCGTCAACCGCTGACCTGTCAAATCGCGGTAAATCTTCTTTGGCCAAAATGTCTTTGGCTAAGACACGGTTAAGGGCTTGGCGTAAAGGAACAGTTTCCGCTTTTAATGGCTTAATCTCCAAGTTTGCGAAGAACAGTTTCTCGGCCTCTTCCACTGTAACAAGTTTTTGGAACCCTTTCAACCTAGCCAAAACTGGCAATCACCAATACAGAGCACGTAAGCTTTGCAGAAAAAGGTATCGCATCCAAAACGCTCGTCGAATTCTAGTCCAATCCCATTTCTTTTTTGAGGATTTCCCGCATTTTTATCGCATCAATGTCTAAAATTGGGCTTTCACTTATTATGACTGGGTTAAGCTTAAATTCCGCTATAACTTTTGCAAGCATTGTGAAGTCCGGCCCGTAACCCGCCTCTTCCAGAGTATGGTGACATTTTTCTCCTTTATCCGTGAACTCAACCTTCGTGAAGTGGCAGTGCATGTTTTTGACGGCCTCTGTTCCCAAACGTTTCTCAACTGTTTCAGCAACGTTGCGAAAATCTTCAATTGTCTTGAAGCGTCCTCTATCACGGGCATGCAAATGCGCCCAATCTATTACAGGTTGCATCTGCTCTGCGCTTTCGCATAAAGCCAAGACTTCCTCTAGGCTCCCAAACTGGGATGGTTTACCCATTGTTTCTGGGCCAAGTTTCACGTGTCTAACGCCGATTGTTTTCAGTCTTTCCACAACATCTTTTAACGCTTCTAGACATTCTTTAAAAATTTCTTTCGGCGATTTTTTTCCATAAAAACCAGGATGGAAAACGACTGTCTGGGCGCCCATCCACTCTGAAGCCGTTGCACATGCTATAAGGCGGTCTTTGCTCGCTTCAACAGTTTCCTTATCGCCACAGAAGTTTATAAAATATGAACCGTGTAGGCTAAGCAAAACATCGTTTTCTCTCGCTTTCAAACCCAATTTTTCAGCTTCTTCCTTTCTCATCTGCGGTTTTGAACCCCAACGAACCGCTTGATATTCAAAAGCGTCTAATCCTTCTTCTCGCAGAAGCCTCGGAACATCAGCTAGAGTTGCATTCATAATCCTGAAAGTTGGGGGCACCCCTGCCGGGCCGAACCTTGGGCGGTCAGCCATTCATAAAGCCTCTAACTTCTTTTTGCCCTAATGTGGCGATAACTTTTTCGCGTTAACATGCCATAAAAAAGCACTGAAAAAGCTGAAATCCAAACCGCAATGTTCTGGAAAGCCAAATATTTGCTTGCTGGTGAAGATTCAGCTAAAGGTTTTGTTACGCTTCCCAGAGCTGAAACAAACCATCTTAAACCAGAAGCAGACGCGGCTAAAGCGTTGTATATGGCTGTGCAAACCCATCCTATTGGGGCAAGCGCCTCCACCAAACCTTTTGTGGCGCTGTTTGTTGCCTTCACAAACTCAAGAAGTGAAGGATTGCTCTGGTAAAGGTTCACAAAAGTTTGGTAAACTAGTTCTGGAAAAGCCAGAACGGAAAACAGAAGGGTTAATGCCGAAAAAACCAGAAATATTGTCAAGGCACTTTTTACAGTCACTCTTGCTGTAGTTGTCTTGTTCCGTAAGTATTCAACTCCTTTCACTTTGAACAGTTTCAATTTTAATTTTCCAAAAAAGCTTCCAACTGCACCGCTTACACCTTTTGATGGTTGGCTCTTTTTTTGAGCACTCATTTTTTCTCGTGGTCTTGTTGCCAAGTATTTACTTAAGCAAATCCAACTAAAAACTAATGCTATTATCACTGTTATTGGAACTAGGTGGAATAGTGGACTCACAGCAATCGTTGCTGTCCAATCGGTTCCTGGAAACTGGAAACTCCATTGTAGAGGATTCTCGTCTTTAACTCCAAGACTTATGGCGTAAATGACAATCACGTATTCAAGCAGTGCGGAAATTATGATGAAAATCAAAATTGTTGTTAACCCTTTCAAGTTTGCCCAACGAGGAGCTAAACCTTTAGGAGCTTTTTGAGTTGACAAACAACCACCATCATTAACGCCAGTGTCTCATGAATATGAAAATTCAAGTTAAAAAACATGACTGTTCCTATAACACTTTTAAACTTTCAAATCGTCCTTTGCGGAACACTACAGCCGGGGAGCTAATGTAGTGGAAATTCGTTTCCGCACTTTGGACATTTGGCATAACTGCATTGCACGTTTGATGGGCATCCAGAACAAGCGAAGGCTCTACCATACGAGATGTCAAATGAAAAGCCACATTTTGGGCAGCGTGCAAGATTTCTTGTTTTGCCACTCACCTTTTTCACCTTCTCAAAACCAGAGAACATGGCGAAGCTTTAAACTTTTCCCGTTTACTTCTGGTTTTCATGGAAAGTTTTAACAGTAGAAATCTTATTAATAAGTGTGTAGCCTTTAAATGGTTTAACTTCGAGAAAACGCGGCATGGGAATTCTATGCTTAAGACGGGAAAGTCTGAAAGGGTAGAACTGTATAAGGAAAAAAGCGTGCAAGTTTTCTTAAGCAAATTTTTAAGCGGAGAACTGAATGAGCTCAAACCTGTTTTCGACCCGAAACTTGGGTATCGATACCCTGAAGTTGAGGCTATTTTAGGAGAAGCTGAAAACGTTGAAGACTTTCTGGATAGGCTTTGTGCTTCTGGCATAATTGAAAGAAAACTCTACGACAAAGTCATATACTGCCCCAGTTGCAACTCACAAAACGTTTCAACACATTACTGTTGCCCATACTGTAAGTCTTTCAACATTCATAAGGGTTCATTAATTGAGCATGTTAAATGCGGCTATATGGATGTAGAAGAAAACTTTCGCAAAGGAGAAAAGCTTGTCTGTCCAAAATGTCGTGAAGAAATGAAAAGGCTCGATGTTGACTATAGGAAAGCTGGAATATGGTGCACCTGTAAAGACTGTGGCAAAAGCTTTGACATTCCAGTTACCCGACACTTTTGCAGAAACTGTCAAGCTGAATTCACGTTTGAAGATACAGAAATCAAAGACGTGTACTCTTATAGCCTAAACGAAGAGGTTAAAGACGAAATAGCCGCTAGCTGGATTTTCGCGGCTCCAATAAAGGCTTTTCTCGTTGAAAACGGATTCGAAGTTGAGGCTCCAGCCTTTCTGAAGGGCAAATCTGGAGCAAATCACATGTTTGACATAGCCGCTTACCGAAAAGAGCAAACAAAAAAATTAACCGTAATGGATGTGTCAATCGCTACGGAAAACGCAGTTTCCGAACAGCCAGTAATCGCCCTGTTCGCGAAGATATATGACGTTTCGCCTGAAAATGCCTACCTAATTGCCATCCCAAAATTAAGCGAAAACGCCAAAAAAATGGCTGAACTCTACAACATCAAAGTTGTGGAGGCTAGAGACGCCAAAGAAGTGATGAAAACTTTCAAAGAAGAGCTAGCAAAAAATAGTCGAAAGCGCTAACTGCTTGAAAAGACAGCTATGTTTCCCCTTTCAGTAACAACTTTGACTTTAAAGTCTTCGGAAGTTAAATCTATATCTAATCTAATGTATTCTGCGCTTTCTCCGGAGTTTATGAAGAAGTCTGCATCATAACGTTTATGATACGTTGAGTTGATAACCCATATCGAGACTATATGAGTTGTTAATGCGCCACCATTTTTTATGTCTAAGCATGCACCATTAAGGATGGCGCGTACTCCAATGAAATCTATATTTACTAGCGTTTGGTTCTCGCTTGTTTTTTCGCTGCTGAACTTTATTTGAATTACTCCCTCACTATCTATGTAGCTCATCCAGTTTTCAGCTACGCTCACAGTATACTCGTTCCACTCATTAGGTATGGGCTGGCTCCCTCCAGTATTATTGAAGCCCGCATCGTTAAAGCTTGCAGAAGCCCAGTCATACGCTTCTATAAACCAGCGTTTAGCCTCTTCTGAAACATTATATCTTACCATTATTTCGATGCCATACATGTAGCTCAAAGGGTACCTCGATAAGTCCACTGCAAAAAGGTTGCAGATTTCAAGCTGATAAACGTTTGACAGCACAGCCTCAAGCTCTATAAAGTCGACTTTAAAATTGAATGGCGCTGATGTTGCCTTTGTTCCAGTTATTTTCATTTTCCAGTTACCTTCAGCATCCTTAAAATTCATGGGATTGCTGGTTATTGATTGTGTAATGTTGTCTTCCGCTGTTCCAATTATTGCGTCTTTATATCCGTCTCCACTCGCAGGGTACTCACCTGTTTGGTAATTGTAGAGCTGATAAGTCGTTGTCACCTCATCAGTTGTGAAGCAGTTATTCACTGACCATGTTAGGTTTGTCCAAGACTGCGTGTCTGCTGTTCCGGTAAATTCAATTTCAATCTTCTCTTCAACAGCAGGCTTAAAAGTGCAGTAAATACAATATGCCCTAGACTCATGAGTAGGATTCGGCATTGGATTCGGGAAACTTGATCCATAAGTTGAGCTTACATAGTGCCCTTGATATTGCGCTCCAGAGGTGTAGTACAAATTTGCGTTTCCGCCACTAGAAGACCGCGCCCAAGCAACAAGCAAATATTCGGTGCCCGCTCTAAGCACTGGTCTAAGCGTGTTAAAATTGAACGTTACCCATGCAGTACCTGTTTGAACGGTTCTTTCTTCTGTTTGTGCTATTAAGCTTAAGTTGCTGTGCAAGTAGATTGCGCACCTCATATTTTTGGAGCTATATGTTACACGAACATATATCGTGATGCTCTGCGCCTCCCCATCCTTTGTTGGGGTGAAGACTGAGCCGACAATGGTGTTTACCGTGCCACGGTAACTTGTTCCAGCAACGTTATTTCCAAAGATTTCAGTAGTGCTCGAGAACGCAGATGGGTAGCTTTCAAATTGCATGTATACATCGTTATCTGTTTGGACGTCCGTTATTGTGCCAGAAACAAGTTTAGTGGAACTTCCTAGAATGTAGTCTGAAGGATTATAATGGGTAGAAGGAAATTCTTCTCTAAAAGTTTCTTGAAAATCATCCACATTTTTGGTATCTAAATAAGAACCGCCTATTCTGCTTCCCGTTATTATCGAAAATTCGTTCTGGGCTGCGAACCATGCTGAGTGAGTTATTCTTGTGGCGTTTGTGATACTTAGAGATTCTTGCATTCTTTCAATGTCTAGTTGGCTCATTTGATAGCTCCAGAGTATAACATTCGCGACTATCACTACTACAAGGACGAGGCTCAGCATTACAACTAGCACGTTGCTTATCCCGCGTCTGTTGTGCCTTAACTTTTTAAGGTGCCTTATAATAGCCTCCGACATGTGTTCCCCTCGTTGTAACTATCTCCAAATAGTAGAGGCTGTTGTGTTCCCAACTGTAGGTGATGTTGAGCCATCCATGATCCTCTAAACCCAACTCTAGCTTTTGGGATGGCTGACGACGGGTGTGGTTCACGTAAACCGTTGAAATGCTTATGGACACTTTTCCAACATTGCGTATGTAAACGCTTATCTGCTGCTCGCCCATAGCGGTTGCATTGTTGAACCAAACATCTTCTATAATCAAGCGTTCGCCCATGGTTTCGCGAAGGTTTGTTGTTATAACGTAAGTTGATACTGCCGCAATTGACATAGCGGCTACGGCAACAACCATCAGAAGAAGATTACTCAAAACGGGCGTCACACCACGCTTATTACGGACAAGTTTCCACATCGCCATTCGCCTCCCGTCTCCCGTCAAATGAAAAATTTTATTGCCAAGTAACCGCAGACCATCAGCACTATGCTATGTTTTAACCCAGCGTTAACGGTTCCTTCGCTCATTTTTCCCGCAACTAAACCGCCGAAAAAGCCCTGAATTATCGTCATGTGAAAGAAGAGCTGTCTTATTTCCGTTGGCTCCATTATTGCTGCGCCAAGCAGCGGCAAGCCTTCTATGTCCACGAAGAATGATTTGAATAACAGTATGATTGTGAATATGAAGACAAAGAAGGCTACGTAAATTATCGCTATGTACGGCCTAGTCTGGTTTCGCCGCTCTTTATGAATTAGAAGCGTTGACTGGACGAACTTGCCCATCGGGTCAAACACTTTTTCTACATGTCCGCCTGAACGATTTGCCTCGATTATTAGTGGGACGGTTCTCTGCACCAGAATGGTGTTTACACGTTTGGCAAAAGCCACCAGCGCCTCTTCCAGCGTCATTCCCCATGAAATTTGAGCATTCATTTTTCGCAGTTCAGCCGTTAAAGGTCCATAATCTCTCTTTGACGCTTCCTCTAAAGCACGAGGTAACGTCATGCCGGTCTCCTGCGCCTGCACTATACTTCTGAATAGGTCTGGTAAGTGTTCGTCAACTGCTCTTCTCCAACGGTAATCCACATAATTCAGCACCGTTGGTGGGGTGAAAGCGGTTATGATGGCGAAAAACACGTATTCATCAAAAAACGTGGTTCCCCAAACTGTGAAAAACCCTAAAAGTATTATGGCTAACGCTAAAGTGGCAGAAGCAATCCAGACGATTTTTTTTAAGGGTTTTTCTATTTTTGGCATTTGCATCTACCACTTTGGCGAGGCCGCGTCTAGGATTATTAGGAACATTATTGAGCCTATGGGAATTGCGATGTATGTGAGGATGTTGAGCAGTAGGTCTGGACCTAACGGTCCAAGATTGCCGCCTCCCATCATTGCCATGACTGCAAGCATTATTATGAGAAGTAACGGTCCAGTTACAAGTATTGCCACATAAAACTCCGAAAGTATAGATAAAGTATCTGAAAATTTGCGGAGGCTTATTCGCTTAAGTTTCATGTGTTGTTTGGATTTTTCCCGTAAATATGCGGCTAGGTTGCTTCCTGAATGAATTGTTGAAATGAACCCTTCCAATACTTCGCGGAATCTTTCCGAAGGCGTATGCTTCGAGGCGCGTTCCAAAGCAGAGATTATGTCTAAACCGAAGAGGTTCACGTCTCTTATGACGTCCTTTGCCTCTGCAGAAATCGCTAAAGGCATGGGAAGGTTGGAAAGTGAATGGAAAATTTTCTCTGGAGAAACACCGGCGTTTGCGAGGATGGACATGTAGCCAGTTGCGAAGGCTAACTCGTCATCCAACTCTCTTTGCAGTTTATCGGCGCGGTAAACTGGGTAAATGTAAAACCCGATGACTGAAAAGGCGACGGTGAAGAGGCTTCCACCTAAACCGAACAGGAATGCAGGTAAGACTGGCAAGTTAAATATAAACATAAGAATGCATGGAATCGAAACCAACATTGCGATTGTGATTAAAATTGTTGAAAAAAGTGTTAGACTAATGTAAACTTTGAAACTGGTTTTTAGACTTGCCCTCTGTAAATGCGTGTCTAAATCCTGAAATAACGGTAAAAAACGGTTTATCTTTCCCCCTATAAGTTTATAAGCCAAGGATTGCAAGCTTCCGTTTTTGACTTCATCGCCAGTTTTTCCGTTGCTTGCTTTCTGAACAAAGCTGCTCAGTTTCGAAATAGTGTCCTTCCAAGTCTTTTTTATTACGTCAGAAATTTTTTTCTCTCTCATCTGAGTCCCATCCTTGCTCTTTGGAAGACACGTTTTGGGTTGACATAGTATTCGCGGATGACGTTTGCCACGTCGGTGTATTTGCGTATGCCTTTTCGAACCATCCATTCGAGAACTGTTTTTCTACGGTTAAGCTCTTGCCTAACTTCGTCTTCACTTTTGCCGCTCTTATTCATGTGTTCCTCAAGAAGTCCACTGTGGCCTAAAAATTCAAACTGGTCATCTCTCTGTTTCCAATGGAAAACCTCTTCTGTCATAAGGTTTTTTGTATTCGCGTCAACTCCAACAACTTCTGTGGCGGTGAGGGTGCGCCTTGCTGGTTTTCCCTCAATCTCTGTTCTGGCCATAACCATTATCACGTCAATCATGGCTACAAGGGACCTTGGGATGTTCATTGGTTCTGACTCGAGGCGGTTTATCACGGATTCCACTGATTCTGCGTGAATTGTGCACATTCCCAAGTGTCCAGTTGCCATGGCTTGGAAAAGCGTGTAAGCTTCTTCTCCGCGGATTTCTCCAACAATGATGTAGTCTGGTCTTTGTCTTACAGCGGCTTTCAGAAGGTCAAATAAGGTTATGCTCCCGCTTCCCTTTTCTTCATGTCCAAAACCAGTTCTAACAACTGATGGGATCCAGTTTTCATGCGGCAAATTAAGTTCTTGCGTATCTTCGACACTCACTATTTTCATTTCCGGTTTTATAAACATGGACAAACAGTTCAACATGGTTGTTTTTCCAGCTGCGATGCCGCCGGCGACGAGCACGGATGCGCGGTTTTCTATTATGTACCACAGGTATGCCGCCATGTCTGGGGAGAGTGTTTTGAATGCAATGAGGTCTGAAATTGTTAGGGGGTCAACTCTGAAGCGGCGAATCGTGAAAGTTGAGCCTCTTCTTGTAACTTCGTTTCCGTATGTTAATTGTATGCGGCTTCCATCTGGTAGCGACGCGTCCAGTATTGGCGCTGCTATTGAAATGTTTTTGCCTGCCAAATAGGCTAGCCTAATTATGAAGGAGTTTAATTCAGACTCGTTTTCGAATATTATGTTTGTTGGAAGTGATTCATATAACCGATGCCAAACATAGATGGGAATTTTTACTCCATCGGCTGATATGTCCTCAATTAGGTGGTCTCTCATTAGTGGGTCTATTTTTCCGTAGCCTATGAAATCCCTATTTATGTAGTACAGTAGTTTGTCAACGGATTCTGGCTGAACTTTTAAATGGTACTTTTTTATTATTTGTGTGGCTTTTTCTTTAAGGTATTGTGTGGCTTTTTCCTTTGTTTCTATTTCTTTTAGGTTTACGTCGATCTCTTCCATTAGAAGATTTTTTATTTCTTTTAGGTGTTCTTCCTCTTCTTTTTGTAGTGTTGGCTCTATGACTTCGTATAGGGTTTTTTGGGTTTCCGGGTCTTTAACTATGGCGGCATAGACGTATGGTTCTTGTATTGGGTAGACTTCTCTGAAAACGTTTGGTCTTTTTCCTTTCTCTTCAATTACTACTTTTAATTCGGTTTTTTCGGTTGTTTCTTGTTTTTTGGGCATTCGTTTTCCCTTTTGTGTTTTAGTTTATGGTCTATGCTTTCCTTTGAATAATATAATATCGCAAGTCTTAATAAGCTATATGCACTTCTAATCTTGAACAAACCTAAAACAAGAATATAACCAGTTTAAAAAAAGCTACTTGTATCTGGCTTTCCGTTTTTCTCTTTTCTTTTTCTGCCGCTTCATCCGCTTCTTTTTCCATTTCGCTCGGATTTCAAACACTCTCCTTTGTTACTTGTACGCGCGATTGTGCTACTCTATTGTGGCGTGCCTTCGCCTTAAGTCTTCTTCGGTTGTTCCCATCCTATGCATAAGCTCTACAATTAAACCGTCAAGAAAAACCATGCAGTTATTCTCAAATATGCTTCCTAAAGGCGTTAGAGGCTCTTTTTCACCCATAAGTTGCCTAGCCAAATAATCCTCCTCTCTCGGCCAACCAGCCTTTGTCCTTCCTTTAATCGTCACAGTCAAATCAGCTATCTGTCCAAGCGGAGATTCTGGAAATGACGTTATTGCTATGACGGTTGCTCCTATGTCTTTTGCTGCGGAACTGGCTGTTAAAATCATTTTTGTCGCACCGGTTCCGGAAATGGCTATCAGAAGGTCTCCTTTTTCAGCGGCTGGTGTTATTGTTTCTCCTAAAAAGTAAACATTAAAGCCCAAGTTCATTAAACGCAATGCGAAGGCTCTGCCCACAAACCCGCTTCTTCCCATTCCCGCCACAAAGATTTTCTTGTTTTTCGCTTCAATTAGCAACTGGATAAAGCGTTCCACTTCATTTGTGTTAAGTTCTTCAATGGAACTTTTTATTCCTAAAATGATTTCTTCCGCCGCTGCCTTCAACCATTTCAAGTTTTTCAAGCTCCGAGAAAACCTTTACACGAAAGTCTGCGTTAAAAGTCTTGTGGTTTAGGTAAATCCTTTCAAGATTATCTCTAAATGTGGAACCGTGACATATAAGCGAACAAATATTGCAGCGGCCAAAATGCCAACTGTTATGGCTATAAAGACAAAATCGTTTCTTTTCATCTTTAAAACGTATAAGTTCGTTCGTTTCTTTGTGGCTCCCCATGCGCGTGATTCCATTGCTTCTGCCAACTCCAAGCTTCTGCGAATTGCGCTGACAATTAGGGGTATAAGTATCGGGATGTAATTTCTAATTCTTTTCAAGAAATTCCCCTTCTCCAACTCAAGTCCTCTTGCTTTTTGTGCGTCCATTATTGTTTGGGCTTCTTCAGCTAGAACGGGGACAAAACGCACGGCTGTCGTGAATGCAAAGCAAAACTCGTATGGCACATGGGTTTGTTCTAGGGCTAAACCTAAATGATCTGGTGAAGTTGTCAGGAAAAATATCGAGAAGGACTCTATTAAAACAAGAAATCTTAATGTCATGGCTAACGCGTATTCCAAAGACGAAAGTGTAATCGTGTATCCAGCGTTTATGAACGAGAAAATTAAGTTTGTCAAGAAAATTATTGATGCTAGAAACGCGGCTCCTCGCATGGAACGTATCCACTCCCGTTTTACTCCCGCAATTAGCACAAAAGGAATCTGAATTACAAAAAGCACTGCCAGTGGCAAGAATTCCCAAAAAAGTATTGCAATCACAAAGATTGCGCATGCATAGATGAATTTTATTCTCGGGTCAAGATTGTGGATAGGTGAGCTGACTCTTCTAAAGCGTAAGCCCTCAAAAAAGCTCATTGGTTGCGCCTCCCTAAAGTTTTTAGTAGGATCTCTCGGGCTTCGTAAACGTCAATAACGTCTTTCGGGAAGTCCAGGTTCAGCTCTGATAGTTGTATGAAGATTTGGGCTATTTGAGGAGGAACTATTGATGCGTGTTCCAATATTTCTGGGTTAGTAAGCACTTTTCTCGCTTCGCCGTCTGCAACTATTTTTCCGCCGCGCATGAGAAGAACTCTTGGGTTGCATTCCGCCACGAATTCCACATCATGCGTAACCATGACAATGGTTTTTCCTTGAGCCTTTAACTGTAAGATGAATTGGCGAAGCTTCTCCTTCTGCTGGTAATCCTGCCCGATCGTCGGCTCGTCTAAAATCAGTATCGTCGGATCCCATGCAAGCACCGAGGCCAAGGCGACACGTTTTCTTTCGCCGCCGCTGAGCATGAATGGTGAAGTTCTTCTGTACTGTGTTAAGCCTAGTAGGTTTAGTGCCCATGTTACGCGTTTTTCTATTATGTCGGCGCTGAAGCCGAAGTTTTTGAGTGCGAAGGCTATTTCTTCTTCGACGGTTTCGCTGAAAAGTTGGTGGTCTGGATTTTGGAACACGAAGCCAACTTTTCTCGCAAGTGATGCTACGCTGACTTTTGTTGTTTCTACTCCGTCGACGAGCACTTTTCCAAGTGTAGGTTTTAACAGTCCATTGAAATGTTTCACGAGAGTTGTTTTTCCTGCGCCGTTTTCTCCCATTATTGCCACGAATTCACCGTCATGTATTGTTAATGAGATGCCTTTAAGTGCTTCAACACCGTTTGGATACGTAAAATGAAGGTCTTGTGCCTCAATCATTAGCGTTTAAGCGCCTCCTTTACTTTTTCAGCCATTTCCTCTGATGAGAGTGGAACTTTTCCGCCGAATTTTATTCCGTCGTTTTGTAGTATTTGGTAGAGGCGTGTTGCTTTTGGGATTCCGACTCCTACGAGGCGGGCTTCGTCAGAGTTTAAAATTTCATGCGGTTCCCCGTCTAAAATGACTTTTCCATTATCCATTATTATTATGTGGTTTGCATATTTTGCTGTTAAATCTAGTCTGTGTTCAACAAGCACTATTGTTATTCCAAGTTTTCTATTCAAGTCGTAGATGACTTCAAAGATTTTTTTGGCTCCCAGCGGGTCTAGGAAGGATGTAGGCTCATCTAGAACTATTACTTCTGGTTGCATGGCTAAAACGGATGCTATGGCGACTC
The DNA here is from genome assembly GCA_018396675.1 of Candidatus Bathyarchaeota archaeon. GTDB lineage: Archaea > Thermoproteota > Bathyarchaeia > Bathyarchaeales > Bathycorpusculaceae > JAGTQX01. The sequence continues at coordinate 47,499 of JAGTQX010000004.1, read as the reverse complement.
GTTGTTGTTGTCCGCCTGAAAGTTCGGTTGGTGTTCTTTCTCGAAGTTCATAAATTCCAGTAAGCTTCAGTGCCCAGTCAACTTTTTTGCGTATTTCCTCTCTTGGGACTCCGAGGTTTTCGAGCCCGAAGGCTACGTCCTTCTCGACTGATAGGGCGAAAAGCTGGTTTTCTGGGTTTTGGAAAACTAATCCTACGTGTGCTGCAAGTTCGTAGGTTGGGTGTTCTTGAATTTTTAAGCCGGCTACTGTTATTTCACCTTTTAGCTCGCCTTGGTAAAAGTGTGGAATCAGCCCGTTGAAGCATCTGCATAGCGTTGTTTTTCCGCATCCGCTTGGGCCCGTGATTAGTGCGAATTCTCCTTTCTCGATTTTTATGGAAACGTCTATAATTGAGGGTTTTGTCGCGCCTGGGTAAGTATATGTGAGGTTTTTTGTTTCGATTAGCGGCATTCTTGGTTTTTCCACCACAATTTAAGCGAATTTTTCCTCTTCATTTAAGAGTAGCTACTTAATTTTGGGTTTTGTTTTGCTCTATTTTCTCTCTCAAAAGCTTCAAGCACCGTTTTAATCCAGCTTCGATTTCTCCGGCGCCGTTAACGCCTGCGGCTGTTGCATGTCCCCCTCCCATTCCGTTGAGGTATTCACCTAATGGTTTAGCTATGTCTTTGCCAAGGTGAATGTTTGTTTTTTCATGGAAGTCTCTTGAGCAGCGGAGGCTTATTTCTAGGCTTTCGTTTTTCTGTCCAGCCACTGCAGCCACGTTTGCGCCTAGGTCTATTATTGCGCGTGCTGCTGAGGCTTGGTACGCGCTTACGTGTGATAACGCGATTATCCATTCGCCTATTTTGAAGAGTTTGGCTCTTCTGCAAGCTTTCAACCTTGCTACTCTTTCGGAAAAATCCATTGGCAAAGAAAGTATGGCTAATGCTTCTTGAGCGTTTACGCCTGTGTCTATAAGTTCGGCTATGGTTTTAAGTGTTGAAGAGTTGGCTAGAACAAAGTGGCGGGTGTCGAAGGCTATGCCTATAAAGAGTGCTTTAGCTTCGGTTTCGTTGATTTTTGTGTTTGTTTCTTTGTAGAATCTGTAGATTATTTCGCATGTGGAGGAAGCGTTTTCGTCTGTTATGCAGAGTTTGGCTGTTTTTTCTGTTTCTGGGTGTGCCGCGTGGTGGTCGATTACTATTATTGGTGCTTTTGAGTTTTTGACTTTGTCTGCTAGGTTGTTAAGCTGTTGTATCGTGTTCGTGTCTAGAAGCATTATTACGTCTGCGTTTTCCACGTTGGGTTTCGTTTCCACTTTTATTGGTAAATGTGCCAAAACGTGTTTTGAGAGACGGCTTATTCCTTGTGCTGCGCCGATTTCCACTGTTAATTGTGGCTTGTATTTGCTGATAAGGCTTGACATGGCGTAGGCTGAGCATATCGCGTCTGGGTCTGCGTTGTGGTGGCATAACAGCAATATTTTTTTTGTGTTGGTTTCATCTATTATTTTTGTTATTTCTGTGAATGACACTTCAGTTCCCTCAAGTATTTTTCGGCTATGGTGAAGGCTTCTTTTACGGCTTCGTCTGCAAGTTTTTGCGTGTCGTGGTTTCGCATTAGTGGTGATAAGGTTAGCTCAACCTCGATTGTAAGCGTTAACGGCTTTTCTCCTTCGGTTTCCACGCTTATGTTTAGTGTTTCTACGCGTTTCGGCGGAACCTTTGATAGTATGTATTCTCTTGCGGCTTTTTCAGCCAGCGAGCATAATGCTTCAACTTGTTCTGGGGTCAACTCTGGCAAGCCGAGTTCTTCCAATTTTTCACCCAAACGCGTCTTATTTCGCTTCTATTCTGTGGTGCCGCCGCTTGGGACAGGAGTTAAGTCCTGTTGAAGTTTTGTTTGAAGTTCTTTCATTTGAACGCGTAGGCGTTCTTCTTGTTTGCCTAAAACTGTGGCTCGCGTGTTAAGCAGTTCTTTGCGTTCGTTTAGGTCAGCTGCAACTTTTGCCTTGTCGGTTTTCACTAAAAGCGAGCCTATAGCCTTATAGATAACCGCGTCTTCGGCTACTTTTTGCAGTTCGGTTAAGGCTTGTTCTATTTCTGTTAACTCTATTTCTACTTGTTGTTTTTGCGCCAGAACAGACTGTAGCGTCTGCTGGACTTGTTGAAGCCTCAAAAGGCGTTCTTGCACTTGTGGGGGAAGTTTAGCTATTTCTTCACTCAATTTTATCCTTCCATCTGCACAGCTTTACGCTAAACCAATTAATTAAACATTTTCCAAAAGAAACCTCAAAGAAAATTTTTCTACACGTAGCGTGTATTATTGGGTAAGGGCGGGTTGCTTGTGGGTTTACCAACTGAAATGAGTTTGCGGGATTTGCTGGTTGAAGAGCTTGAACGTAGATAGTAGTGGTTCAATAAGATAAAAGAAAACCGTATTTTTAGTTTAACATAAAAGTTATTATAGGCAAGTTAGGCTAAAAGAATAAGGATGTTCAGCAAAATTCTTAAGAAGATGGAATGCAAACTGGGATTTATTCAAATTCCTTCAAAATTTAGGCCAGAACTTATTGGAGGCTCTAAATTACCATGTCTTACAACACTAAACGGTTTTAGTGCAAAGATTGATAAATATGGAAGACTTTGGTCCATTTATCTTAAAAATAGATTTCCTGAAGGTACAGTTGTCAACATGATAAAAAAGGAAAAAGGCTATTATGTTTTTCCGTTGAATACTTGTGAAGATTCAACCATGCTAGAACAGGAGCAAAAAGATAAAACGGGCAAACGCAATTTTATTGGCGAGGAGAACATGAAAGCATCCGTAATTAAACCATATTTTAAATACGACTCCATCACCATTTTCAACGATAATATTTTAAAAACAAAAGCCATAGAGAATAACAGCATAGACTTGATTGTTACTTCACCCCCTTATGACGTGGACATAAAATATGAAAATTATGATGACAGCATCCCTTACGACAAATATCTCGAGTTTACGAGAAATTGGCTAAAAAGATGTTATGACTTCGCTAAAGATGATGGAAGATTTTGTTTAAACATTCCTTTAGATAAGAATAAAGGTGGACAACAAAGTGTCTGCGCCGACATTACAACTATTGCTAAAGAAGTTGGATGGAGATATCATGCTACCATCATTTGGAACGAACAAAACATTTCTCGCAGAACAGCTTGGGGTTCATGGATGAGTGCATCCGCACCTTTCGTTATAGCACCAGTTGAAGTTATTGTGGTTTTATACAAAAAAGAGTGGAAAAAGAAACGTGAAGGTAAATCAGACATGACAAGAGCCGAGTTCATTGAATGGACAAATGCTGTATGGAACTTTAGCGGGGAAAACAGAACAAAAATTGGACACCCATCACCTTTTCCAGTTGAGTTACCTAGACGATGCATAAAGTTGTTCAGCTTTGTTGGCGATACTGTTCTCGATCCTTTTCTAGGCAGTGGAACAACTTTGATAGCGTGCTTGCAAACTAACAGAATTGGTATCGGTATAGAGATTGACAAAAAATATTGCGATTTGGCGGTAAAAAGACTAAAGTCGTATGGCATAACGCAACAAAAGTTAGATGAAGTGCTCCAAGTCGCCTCTTCTGACTTGAATAACTTTTGAAATTTCTTCAGACCACCTTTTGATGTCGTTGGGCAACTCACTTAGAGGTCTAACAATGCCGCCTAAGGCAGTAGGTTCTTGCAACGTGCAAAATTCAGGGACGTTTTCAACATAAACGCCATCCAAATATGATTCCGCAAGCAAGCGATAATCGTTTGGATTTTCGGCTGTTCCCCATTCAGATCTTAAATCTCCAGGTTTCCCACTTCCAGCATCACAAGTTGCGAGCACAACTCTCACTTTTGTCAACATTCTATACAACAAACTCCAAAAGAGAGTTTCAGTAAAACGACCGTGCAAACTAGTCTTACAGCTTATTACAGTTATAGGAATTTCATCCTTAACTGCCACTAAATCAATATCTCCCCAGATTGTGTCCTTGGATGTTGAAACTTTTAATGGAAGAGATAGCATCTTCCACAGTTTTCGACTTCTTTGTTTTATTTGGCTCTCAAACTTGCCAACAATAACTTCTATTCCTGAATCTTCCAATCTTTCAGCGAGAAATAATCTCACATACTCTTCCCAGTGGCCACCAGACAACGTAACTCGTCTTTGTCGTTCTCTAACTGTTTCTTTATCAATCCCACTCATGATATAGTATAAGAACTTATACCTAAATAAAATTTAATCAAAATCAGTGCAATCGAAGCAAATTCAATTTTGTCAGTGAGATTAAAATATCTAAAAGAGCAATCTAATTCTAGCTAAAGAAATAGAACAACTTAAAACCCTAATGCAAGGATAAACATTACACTTCCTTTTAACAGTTAATTTTAAAGGTTAAAGCGTGTAGAAAATAATGCAACTTTAGAGGTGAAACAAAATGGTTAAAGTTGACGGATACGAAGTTCCAGAAGGCTTGTATTACACAAAGGATTTTGAGTGGCTGAAAATCGAAGGAGACAAAGTGCGCGTCGGCATAACAGACTACGCCCAGAAGCAGCTTCGCGAAATCGTCTACGCTGAACTCCCAAGTCCAGGAGCAACAACCAAACAAAACGAACCCTACGGCACAGTTGAATCCGTAAAGGCAGTGTCCGACCTAGTAGCCCCAGTAAGCGGCACCGTGGAAGAAGTAAACGCCGAGGTTCAGTCAAAACCAGAACTGCTAAATGAAGACCCGTATGGAAAAGGCTGGCTACTCATATTAAAACCCTCAAACCTACAAGCTGAACTTGCAAACCTAATGGACTTTAACAAAGCTGTTGAATGGCACAAAAACTTGGCAAAAGAAGGTAAGTAATTGCCAAAACGCATAGTGATAATCGGAGCGCATGCAGCCGGCGTAGACGCCGCATCAGCAGCCAGAAAAACAGACCGCACAGCAGAAATCACGCTGATAACCGAAGAAAAAAACGCTGGCTACTCGCGATGCGGCTTACCATTCGTAATAGGCGGACAAATCCCCAACTTCACAGACCTGATTGTTTTCCCGCCGAGCTACTACCAAATAATGAAACTGAACCTGAAAGCCGAAACAAAAGCAACAAAAATTGACACTGGCAAAAAAACAGTTGAAACAATAGACAAAACAGGCAAAAAAGAAGAAATTCCCTACGACAGCCTGATAATCGCCACCGGAGCAAGCGCCTTCACACCACCAATAAAAGGAAAAGAAAAACAGGGAATACTCCCGCTTAGAACACTTGAAGACGGACAAAGAATAGACCAAGCCGTAAAAAAAGGCGCAAAAACAGCCGTAATCATGGGCGCCGGGCTCATAGGGCTTGAAACCGCAGTGGCGCTCCAAGAAAGAGGCTTAAAAGTAACAGTCGTCGAAATGCTACCGCAAATATTGCCAGCAATGCTTGACGCCGACTTTGCAAAAATTGTTCAAGAAATGCTGGAACAAAAAGGAATAGAAATCTTGCTTGGAAAACCAGTCGAGGAGTTCCTAGGCACGGACAAGGTTACGGGAATAGTTGCCGGAGGCGAACAAATCAACGCAGACCTCTTCATAAGCGCCTTCGGCGTAAGAGCAAACACTCAACTGGCGGCAGAAGCTGGAATAGCGTTAGGCGAAACAAAAGCCATCAAAACAAACGCGCGAATGGAAACAAGCATAAAAGACGTTTACGCCGTGGGAGACTGCGCAGAATCCACACACATAGTAACCCAAAAACCAGCCGTTCCACAGCTTGGAACCGTTGCCGTGAGGCAAGGAAAAGTGGCTGGAATAAACGCTGCAGGCGGCTATTCACTTTTCACAGGAGTTTTAGGTTCAGCAGTAACCCAACTATACGATATGCAAGTGGGCGTAACAGGCTTAACTGAAGCGGCCGCGCAGAGGGCAAGAATAGAAACAGTAACTGGGACAATAGCCTCAAAAACAAAGGCAGACTATTATCCCGGCGCTTTACCAATAAAAGTTAAGCTCGTAGTTGAAAGGGAATCTCAACGTGTAATAGGCGCACAGATAATGGGCGGAGAAGAAGTAACCCAACGCATAAACGCCATCTCTTTCGCCATACAGAAACAGATGACCGTGCGGGAACTAGCCAAAGCCGACACAGCATATGCACCGCCACTGTGCGAGACATGGGAACCAATCGTTTTAGCTGCAGAAATGGTTTTAATGAAGCTTCGCTGAAGCCGACCCCCATTTTTTCCACGTTCTTTTCAACAAAAGTCTATCAGAAAATTAATTAGGAGAACCGTGACTCATTACTAACTCAAACTTGAGGTAACGGTGATTTAAAATGCCGATAAAAGTGGCGATAAACGGTTTTGGAAGAATCGGGAGACTCTTATACAGAGCGGCAATCGAAAGAAAAGCAAAAATCGACTTCGTCGCAATAAACGATGTTGCAGACGCGAAAACACTCGCACATCTGCTCAAATACGACTCGGTGCACGGAAGATTCAACGCGGACATACAAGTCAAAGGCGACAACATCATAGTTAACGGCAAAGAACTGAAAGTCCTGTCACAAAAAGACCCCGCCATGCTACCGTGGAAAGACATGGATGTTTATTTAGCCGTAGAATCAACAGGACTGTTCACAAAACGTGAAGACGCCGCAAAACACTTACAAGCAGGAGCCAAAAAAGTTTTAATTTCCGCTCCGGCTGAAAACCCGGACATAACCATTGTTTTAGGCGTGAACCACGATAAATACGACCACAAAAACCACAACATACTCTCAAACGCTTCATGCACAACAAACTGCGTAGCACCAGTGACCAAAGTGCTGCAGGAAAACTTCGGCGTAAAAGCTGGACTAATGACAACTGCACACGCTTACACAAATGACCAACGCATACAAGACCTTATACACAAAGACCTCCGCAGAGCAAGAGCAGGCGCAATAAACATAATCCCCACGACCACGGGAGCAGCACGCGCAGCCGGCCTAGTGCTGCCAGAGCTTAAAGGCAAACTGGACGGCATAGCCCTCCGCGTTCCAGTTCCAAACGTTTCAATAACCGACTTGACAGCAGTTTTAGAAAAGAACGTGACAAAAGAAGAGGTTAACGAAGCCTTCAAGAAAGCTGCAAAAGGCTCATTAAAAGGCATATTAGAATACACTGAAGATCCGATAGTTTCAACAGACGTCAACCACACTTCCTATTCAGCTATTGTTGACGGTTTGTCCACAATGGTTGTAGCTGGCAACCTCGTCAAGGTTCTCGCATGGTACGACAACGAATGGGGCTTCTCATGCAGAATGGTGGAACTTATCGAACTCATAGGCAAAAAAGCCGGATTCTAAAAGAACCAAACGCAACATCAAACACAACCCATTTTTCTGTTTAAAAACCAAAAAAAGAGAGGATGAGAAAAACATGGCGAAATACTTAACATTAGATGATGTAAACGTTAAAAACAAAATAGTTCTTGTAAGAGTCGACTTTAACTCTCCAGTTGACCCCGACACAAAGAAAGTTTTAGACGACACAAGAATTAGAGCACACGGCGAAACAACAATCAAGGAGCTAGCCAAAAAAGGCGCGAAAGTCGTCGTTTTAGCGCATCAAGGAAGAAAAGGCGACCCAGACTTCATACCTTTAAAGCAACACGCGGAAATTCTCGGAAAAATCCTCGGCACTTCAGTTAAATACGTGGATGACGTTTTCGGAGAAAAAGCCCAAAAAGCAATAAAAGAACTAAAAAACGGCGAAATTCTCGTTTTGGACAACGTTAGAAACTTTGCCGAAGAAACAAAAGACGGTACACCAGAAGAACACGCAAAAAAGGAACTCGTTAAGGCTCTAGCTCCCCTAGCAGACATTTTTGTCAACGATGCCTTCGCGGCAGCCCACAGAGCTCACGTCTCCATAGTTGGTTTCACAGCCGTGTTGCCAAGCGTTGCCGGCCGCATAATGGAACGTGAACTAAAATCACTAAGCAGAGTGTTAGAAAACCCGGAAAAGCCATGCGTGTACGTTCTCGGCGGAGCCAAAGCTGATGACTCTCTTGAAATCTCAAACTACGTGCTCGACAACAAAATAGCTGATTACATTTTAACTGGCGGCGTTGTTGGACAAGTCTTTCTTGTTGCTAAAGGCTTTAACTTAGGCAAGCCGAACATGCAGTTGCTTGAAGAGAAAAAGCTGATGGAACTGGTTCCAGGCGTGAAAGAACTCATGCAAAAATATTCAGACCAGATTAAGGTTCCAGCAGATGTAGCCTTTGAAATCGGAAAGAAACGCAGAGAAATCCCTGTTGAAAGACTCCCAACAGAATATCCAATATTTGATATCGGAACAAAAACAGTTGAAAACTATTCAGAAATACTGCGGCGCGCAAAATCAATCGTGGTAAGCGGGCCTATGGGCGTTTTCGAAAACAGCGAATTCGTTTACGGAACAAAAAGCGTCTTTGAGGAAATTGCGAATTCAAAGGCTTTCTCGCTTGCCGGAGGCGGCCACACGATTGCAGCTTTGCAAGAGCTTGGGCTTTCAAACAAAATTTCCTACATAAGCACAGCTGGCGGAGCCTTAATCGAGTTTCTAATGGGCAAAAAGCTTCCAGGCGTGGTGGCTCTCGAAAAGGCTGCTGCACGTAAACGTTAGTTTCCACTTTTTATTTATGTGAGATTTTCTCAAGCAAGTCAACAATTCTGGCTTCTTCTTGTCCCTGTTTGCTCTGTAGCGTCTCGTATATTTGTAAGGTTTGTTCGGCGGCTTTTCTCCATGTGAAATACTGTAAGACTCTTTTTCTGCCGTTCTCTCCCCACTTTTTGGCTCTTTCCGAATCACATAAAACCTCTTTTATTCCCCATGCAATGTCCGCTGGGTTTCCACCGTTGACGTGTATGCCGTTCTGGTCTGGACCAAATGACACAACTTGTTCTCTGAAGCCTACAACTCCTTGGGCGCCGACAACTATCGGTTTTTCCATGGACATGGCTTCTAGACTTACTATACCAAACGGTTCATAAGTTGACGGAAAGACGCAGACATCAGCGGCTGCATAATGCAAGATGCGCTCTTTTTCTGGCACGAAATCAAACCTGCAAATAAGCTTATTGCTTATTCCAAGCCTGGCCGCAGCTTCGATTATGTCGTTTTGTTGTTCTCCCTTGCCCAGAATCACCAGTTTTGTGTTTGGATACTCCTCTAGAATCATGGGCATTGCTTGAACAAGGTTTATTACGCCTTTCACCCATGTCAGTCGTCCGAGAAACAGCACCATTTTCTCTTCTGGTTTTATGCCGTATCTACTACGAATCGCTTCAACTTCTTCTGGCTTACACTTTTTAGGATTATAACGTTCTGGGTCTACACCGTTCCAGACAACGCTTATTTTCGCTTTGGGCCACCCGTGCCTCACAAGGTCTTCTTGCATGGCGTGGCTCACAGTTATTATCCTATCTACTTTCTGCGCCGTGGCAGATTCAAGATACGAGACCACTTCTGAACCTTGTCCTCCGCTTCTGCCCCATTCCGTGCTGTGAACATGGAAGACAACAGGAACTTTTGTTTCGTTTTTAATTATGATTCCAGCAATGCTGCTTAACCAGTCATGGACGCATACCACATCGTAATTGCATCCTTCCTTTTTCAGCATGCTGTTAACAAATTTTGTTGCACTTAAAACATTGTAGATGAAGATGTCGTTGAATAAGCGGATGTTTGTGCCCCATTTTTTCAAGTCGTCTATCACGAACATGGGAAAAATGTTGCTTGCATCTGCGATTAAGGGTCTGTGAACCTCAACGCCCTTTATGATTTCGCGGGTCTTTAGGTTTCCAGGATTAAGCGTGAAAACTGTGACGTCGTTGCCCATTGAAACAAATTCGCGTGTAATGTATTCAGCGTAGGTGCCTAAACCTCCAACAAGAGCCGGCGGATACTCCCAGACAAAAAATCCTATGCGCAAATAAAAAAGCCTTCTGACCCTTACAATTTTGGAAGGTTAATATTTCGACTTTGTAGTAGCGTTTTTTAGAAGAGCTTCAGTTTTCTTTTCGGTGGTTCTTCTTTTTCCTTTGGTTTTTCTTGCACTGGCTTTGGAAATGTTGGCTGCGGCTCTTTTACTGTTTCATGTTTCGGCGTCTCTGTTTTTGGTTCTGGTTCAGTTTTTGGTTCCTCTTTCTTTTCTGGAACAACTGGCGCCGGTTGTGGCAGCTCTGGTTCTTTCTTTTTAGGCGTTTTTGGTTCGTGTTTCTTTTCTGCTGGTTTTTCCTCTTTTTCCTTTGGTTTTTCGGGCTGCTTCCATGTAAAAATAGGTTGGAGGCGGAGGCCTTTGTGGTCTCCAAGCTTTAGGTACTCCCACTCGTATAGGTCTATGCGTATTCCTTTCATGCTTTCAACAGCTCGTCTAACCGCGTCTGAAAAGCTTGGCGCAATCATTATCAGTCTCGGTTTTTCTTTGTCGTCGATTTTATGCTTGTTGTACGTGGCTTTCAGAAAAGACTTAAACTTGTCTACAAAGTCTAGGCTTTGCAGTCCTTGAAGCAGAAGTGCGTCATCTTCTTGAACATTCAGCTGCAAAATGACCAGTTGTCCGTTGCTGTCGTGACATAGAACATCTAAACTGGTTTTATCGCTGATTGGAACGTTGTTGCAAATCACAGTTAAACCCTTCTCAACGATGCTTATGTCGCTGATTATCATTTGTTCTAGCTCTTTGCGACTTTCTACGCTAATTTTTTCAATCGACACACTTTTCACCCTTGGTTTAAGTAATGAAACGCCTATATGGGATAAATAAATTATGAATTCAAAATCCGAATCTAATCTAAATTTTAGCAAATCAGAAATAACACCCATAACAAATATGGCTAAACGCGAGAGGCTAAAGCTTTGACGGACATAGTCTTCATATTCGAGGTTCACCAACCGCACAGGTTGCGGAAGGATTACTTCTGGGAAAACCGTATGTTTAAACGACTCAAAAAAGAGAAGCTTTTCGACTACTACTTCAACCATGAACTTGATAGGGAAATCTTCGAAAGAGCATGCAGAAAATGCTATTTTCCCTCAAACCAAATACTCCTAGACCTTATTGATAAGCATAAACGAGAGAAAAAGCAGGTTAAAGTTTCATTCAGCATTTCCGGAATTTTCCTTGAACAATGCGAGATGTTTAACAAAGATCTCTTAGAATCGTTCAAACAGCTGGCGGAAACTGGATGCGTCGAGTTTCTTAACCAAACATACCACCATTCTCTGGCAAGCCTCTATCCAGAGAAGACCGAATTTATGGAGCAAGTGAAACTGCACCGGCAGACAGTAAAGGACTTGTTAGGTTACACTCCGCAAGTTTTCGAAAACACTGAACTAATATATAATAACGCTATAGCAAAAACGGTTGAAGAGCTTGGCTATAAAGGAATATTCACTGAAGGTGTGGAAAAAATACTGCATGGAAAATCACCGAATTATCCATATAAACCGAAAGGATGCAAAAAAATCAAAGTACTTCTAAGAAATTATAAACTAACAGACGACATCGGCTTCAGGTTTTCTGCTAGATGGTGGAGCGAATGGCCATTAACTGCAGATAAATATGCAAGTTGGTTGGCGGCGACACCTGGTCAATGCATAAACATTTTCCCAGATTACGAAACCTTCGGTGAACATCACTGGCCAGAGACTGGCATACACGAGTTTTTGAGGCATCTGCCAAAGGAAATTTTGAAATGGTGGCATCTGCACATGGCTACACCTTCAGAAGTTATCGAGAAACATGAAGTTGCCGGCGAAATTGATGTTCCAGAACTCGGCGGAACCGTTTCGTGGGCTGACTTGGAAAGAGATGCAAGTTGCTGGCTTGGAAACACGATGCAATGGGCTTACTACACTTCTTTGAGACGACTGGAACAACTTGTAAAGGAAACTGACGACGAAGATTTTCTTAAAGTTTGGCGATATTTCCAGACAAGCGATCACTTATACTACATGTTCACAGCTGGAGGAGCACCTGGCGAAGTGCACTCCTACTTCAGCCCGTTTAATACCCCAACAGACGCTTACATAACCGCTCAATCGGCAATCCTTGACTTTGAAAATCGTGTGCGTTTGGCTGCAATAACTGCAAACGAGCCCTTTCTATTCTACAAGGGCGTGGGAGAAGCAAACTTTACAGGAAAAATGGCTTGGAGTCTTAAAGGGTTTCTAAAAGCCTTGCAAAACGTTGAAATTAAATCAATTGATTTTCACAACAGCCGAGGCGACTTTGAAAAATGGGCTGAACAGTCTCTCCACGACAAGGATTTAGCCATAAAACTAAAAGAAGTTAGGAATTCAAAACTTAATGGGCAAGAGTTGCGTAAAGCCTTAATCAAAGTTACACGTGAAAGATTCACCGAGTTGGTTCAGCAAGCAAAAGTGGCGACGGAATACTTTTAAGCGCATACTTGCCTTAATAGGAAACGCGCTTATACAGTTTTAACAGTTGAAGGTGAACAGTGTTTGAGTGAAGAGCTTCCAGTCTCCGAGAAACTTTTACAAACACTTCACAATTTATGCGCTACAGCCCCTGACCTAGCTAGAAAAAGTGAAGAACTCGCCCAAGTTCTGCAATTGGATATGACTGAAGTGGAAAAAATTTTGGATGGATATGGCTGCGAGGGTTATGTTGAAAGCTTCCGTGACAATCAAGGGAAAAAATGGTACTACCTTACTGGAAGAGGAATAATCAAAGTCTGCGCACTCTTCACATAAACTGGCGGTAACAAATGCGGGTAATAATTTTTTCTTGGGAATTTCCCCCAAGAGTCGTCGGAAAACTTGCAGATTATGTGAAAGAGTTATCCTTGCAGCTTGCAAGAAACAACGTTAAACCTTACGTGGTTACATATCACGACTATTTAACCGGCGAGTTTGATGAAGAATACGGCGTAAAAACTTACAGGGTGACAAACCCCGTCAAAACACATGTCAGCGTTCTCACGTGGGTGCTTACGCTGAATCAGGAAGTTGAGCGTGCAGCCGCCAACATTTATTATAAATCTGGCAAGCAAGTGGATCTAATAGACGCACATGATTGGCATTTTATACCGGCTGCTGTCACTTTGAAGAAGGCGCTTGGCATACCGTTCGTTTATTCTATTGAAAGTTTGGAAGATCACCGTTCCCATGGAGCTAACTCACCGTTTAACATGGCTATCAAAAGCATCGAGTGGCTTGGCATGTACGAGGCAAGTAGAATCCTTGTAAAGTCTAAATGGATGGCGAATGAAGCTGTTAGAATCTACAAGGTTCCGGAGTCAAAAATAAAAATTGCAAAACCGGAAGCCAAGCTTTGGATCGAAACAATTTTAGAAACTTATGGCAGCTTGATGGAGGAAACGGCACATAATGCCTAAAGAATTAAAAGTGATGATGCTTACTTGGGAGTTTCCTCCAAGAATTATTGGCGGAATTTCGCCGCATGTCTATCACTTGTCTAAAAGTCTTGCAGAAAACGGCGTAAAAGTGTACGTTGTTACGTGTGATTTTCCCGGGGCACCACAGCATGAGATGGTGGATGGGGTTGAAGTTTTTAGGGTGGATTCCTACAAAAATCCTTCGCCGGATTTTGCAAGCTGGGTTTACTTGATGAACATGAACATGCAGAAGGAGGCTGCGGCTTTCGTCAAAAGTCTGGGTGGAGTTGACATTTTTCATGCTCACGACTGGCTTGTTGCAAACGCTGGCATAGGTTTGAAACACGTTTTTAGGAAGCCTCTTTTGGCTACTATGCACTCCACAGAGTATGGAAGGCGTAACGGCATACATTCTGATTATGAGAAGATGATTCATGAGACTGAAGCGTGGCTTACCTATGAAGCTTGGAGAGTAATATGCTGCAGCAACTACATGGTTTCCCATGTCAAATGGGTTTTCGGGCTTCCAGAAGACAAGCTTGTGATGATTCCAAACGGTGTAGAAGTCAAAGAATATGAAAAACACGAAAACACCGATTTAAACCAGTTTAGGCGACGCTTCGCATTACCTGAAGAAAAAATTGTGTTATTCGTTGGGCGTCTTGTCTATGAAAAAGGTATACACGTGTTGGTAAACGCTGTTCCGAAAGTTTTGGAAAAAGTTAACGCGAAATTTGTCATAGTTGGAAATGGCTACATGCAACAATCTCTTTCAGAACACGTCAAAAGCATAGGTTTGTCACATAAAGTTTTATTCACGGGCTTTGTTGATGACGCGACATTACGAAACCTGCAAAAATGTGCAGACGTGTCGGTTGTCCCATCGCTGTTTGAACCCTTCGGAATAGTTGCGCTTGAGGCGATGGCCGCCAAAAGCCCGGTTGTTGTTTCTGATACTGGCGGCTTGTCAGAGATTGTGGAACATGACGTAACTGGAGTTAAAGTTTACCCCGGCAATCCGGATTCGCTGGCTTGGGGAATCACGAGAGTCTTGCTTGACAATGACTATACATGTAGACTTCGAGAAAACGCTTACAAAAGGGTTCTTGAAAGATTTAACTGGAAAATAATAAGCCAACAGACAAAAAACGTGTATGAAACGGTTTTAAAAGAGTATTCAAAAACCTTCTGGGCTTAACAGTGCTTATGGATACTTTATTTTTATCGCCTTGTTTGGGCATGCATCGGCACATTTCAAGCAGTAGATGCATTCTGGATCACTGAACTTTTCCCATGGGAGCTCAAGTATACGAACTTGCATGGGGCAAGCCTTAACGCATTCGCGGCATTCGCCTTTTACGCATTTAACTGGGTCTCTTCGTAAGCCAATGAAGCTAAACCTGTTTAAAACCGCCATTATCGCTCCATGAGGACATAAGTATCTACACCATCCCCGTGGAACATAAGCGGCAAGAATCAGAACGCCGATAAGGATGAACAGTTGAACCCAGAAGATAGGAGACAAATCTAAAATTCCAGAAAGAACATCCATAACCGGCTTCTCCATCACCGCGTTTACAAATCCTTGAATCATTCTGGGTAGTGTTGCGAATAATGTCTCTGCTGGACTAATAGCAGTAAACGGTGCATAGGCAAAAATGCCCATCGCTCTTTCGTATGAACTGTGTGTTCCTAAAAGTTTTGTTGCTGAAAAAGTTATGCTGATAAACAGTGCAATTCCAAGAATGAAATATTTTACATACGCGATTTCTTGATTAGTCTTGGGTGAGATTTCCATTTTCTTAGCTTTGATGAAGTCTACTAGGTCTTGGATAAAACCGAATGGGCAAACCCACCCGCAAAGAGACTTGCCAATTAAAATGCCAACTAGAAGAAATGAGGCTATTGCGAGCCATGGAAACACCGGCGCTGATTGTTGCCATCCGCTTAACATTAGCTGCAATGCTGTGAAGGCGTCTCCAACAGTGTTTTGTTGAAGTCCCCAAGTCCACAGAACAGGAAGCAAAAGCGGCAAAGAGCCTAAATTAAATATTATCGCGCTGAAAAACACAAATGACAAGAATTGAATTATTCTGCGTGCAGTGTTATTTTTCATCAGCTTCTTTTTAATGTCAAGGTTCAATTTTATCGCCACTTTTACTGGTGTTAATCGCAGTTTAGGTTATTTTACTTTCCGATAACTTTAACGTTTTCTGCAAGAATCCAAGGTGCAACAAGTGATCCGGTTTTTCTTTCATTGTTAGCTAATGCTGAAATGTTTTTCATCAAATCGAAAATGTTGCCAGCCAGCATGGCTCCTTTTACGGCGTTAGTGATTCTGCCTTTTTCGATTTTCCATGTTGGAGTCGCCACGACAGAGAATTCTCCGCTCGCCGGGTTGCTGCTGTGTGCTCCTTGAAGCGCGTAAACAAGGAGACCGTCGTCAATTCCGCTTATCATTTCTTCTGGTGATTTTTTTCCAGGGATGAAATGAAAATTTGTTGTTTCAATGTTTGGTGTTGATAAGTAGCCCGCTCTGAAAGCGTTTCCAGTGCTTTCTTTTTCTTCTTTGTTAGCAGTGTAAGTGTCATATATGAAGTTGCGCAGTACGCCCTTTTCTATTATGGTTGTCTTCTGCTGTGGTACTCCTTCGCCGTCGAATTTCCACGTTCGAAGTCCGCCTTCTAACAAACCATTGTCATAGATCGTCACGTTTTCAGAGGCCACTTTCTCGCCTATTTTACCTTTAAATGCAGATTGGTTTCGTTGCACGTAATCCGCGTTAACAGCGTTCATTAACGTGTAACTTAAAAGCTCGTAAAGAGCGAATTGGGCGAAAATAACTTTCGTGTTTTTTGTTTCAGTTTTTTTGGCTTTTAAAGCTGAAGCTGCGAGGCGAGCCGCTTCTTTGCCTATCCATTCTGGGTCTATCTTGTTAAGTCTTTCAGCTCCAAACTCAAAACATACTGGTGTTACTTCGCCGCTTTGTTGCGCGACTGTCGCTAGGCTGCATTCGATCATTGTTCCGTAATCAAAACACTCAACACCATTGGAGTTTACAACGGTTCTGGACAAATAGGATGCTCCGACGCCACCCTCTATTGGAAAAACACGTTTATCCGTTTTTTCAGCAGATTCCAACATCGTTGAAGCCATTTGCACCAGATCTTCTGAAGAAAGTTCATAAACAGCGTTGTCAAAAGTGTTTTTTACGTTGGCGACCGGTTTCTTTGTTGGAAAGCCCTTCCAGTCTCTGTCCGGTTTGCTTGCTTTCGCGGATTTTAACGATTTTAGGACGGTTTCGTCGACTGCCGCTGTGTTTTCCAAAATGTTCGTGTAGGAAAAGCCAACTGCTTTGTTTTTAACAACTCTCGCTGCAAGTCCACGGTCAATTATTCTAGAGCTTTTGGTGATTTGCCCCCTTTCAATTGCTGATATGGCTGTGAGTCCTTCATAAACGAATATTTCCGCTTCATCAGCGCCTCTCTTTAACGCGAGATTCACGGCTTTTTCTGCCATGCTTATTATTTCTTCTTTAAGCGCCGCCACCAACAATCACCTCTCTCACCCTAATGTGTGGTCCTCCATCACATACGAAGGCGGTTTGGCCCTTTCCGCATCTTCCAGGCCAAAGTTCAAAATCTTTTCCAACAGCGTCGACTTTGTTAAGCGTTTCAAGCGTGTTTCCGCTTATTGAAGCGTTGCGTACAGGTTCGCCGATTTCGCCGTTGATTATTTCGTAACCTTCTTGTATGCCGACTTGGAATGTGCCGTCTATGTTTGCTTGGCCGCCTCTAAAACTTTTGAAATAGTAGCCAAACTTTATTTTTTCTATGAGTTCTTCAAAAGAATGTTCTTTTGGTTCCATGAAGGTGTTGCGCATTCTTATTAAGGGCTCAACGCGGAAATCTTCAGCTCTTGAATTGCCGGTTGGGTTTGCTTTAAGTTTCTGTGCAGTTTCACGGTTATGCATGAGTCCAACAACAACACCATCCTTAACTAGCAGTGTTTTCTGCGTTGGAACGCCTTCATCATCATATTTGAAAGAGCCAAAGGCGCCTTCAACTGTTCCGTCATCATAAATCGTCACTATTTCTGAAGCTATTTTTTTGCCAAGTTTGTCCATCAGTACAGAGCCGGACAATGTTAAGTCGGCTTCTGCCAAATGTCCAAAAGCTTCGTGAACGAAGACCCCGACGACATTTGGTCCCAAAACAACTGGAAATGTTCCGCCTTTAGGCATTTTTGCTTTTAGTTGGTTTACCGCTCTTTTTGCAACTCTTTCGCCGACAATTTCTGGCGTTTCCGCGTCGAATATTTCGTAACCAGCTGTTGAGCCTATTTCCTCGCGGCTAAACGTAAATATGTCGCCTTCTTTCGCTGTTGCCAATATTCTTGACCAGACATAGAGCTTATCATTTTCAATGTATGTGCCCTCGTTGTTTAGGAAGTAGCTGGTTCCAACCAAATCCAAGTAGTCTATCGTGCAGCTTTTAACGCGTTTGTCATGCTTCAGTGTTGTTTCAGCGATTGCTAATGTTGTTTTTAGTTTTTCTTCTATTGAGATTTTTGATGGGTCTTTTTTGGGTTTCGCCGTGACCCGGTCTTCAAAGGTTTTGTATTCAACAAGTTTTATAGGTGTTTTAAGCTTTAAACTGGCGGCTTTTGCCATTTTGCAAGCGTCGCAAACCGCGTTAACCAGTTTTTCAGCGTTAAACGAGCCGACTGAAGCGAAACCCCACGCACCATTGATGAGGACTCGTAATGCCGCACCGTTTTCTATTCCTTCTCTTGCGGCTTCTACGCGTTCTTCTTTAATTGTTAGCATGGTTTTGAAAAGTTTCTGCGCCCTTATTTCAGCATACTCGGCACCAAACTTTTGTACGGCTACATCAACAACTTTAGATAGAGTGTCCTTCAACGTTTACCTTCCTTATGTTTGTATAAAGCTTTGGAAAAGATTTAGTCATGAAAGATACTAATAAGATTTATCCAACGGTAAATGTGGTTAAAATAAAACGGCGTTTTAAAGTTGGGAGCGTGACCTAATCTTGTGTGTTAGGCTTTTCGCATTAGCAGCTTAACTTGGCTTGCGAAATCATTTTCTTTTGCCCGTTCGATTTCCAGTCTTCGGAGAAGTCCATAGCTTGAGTAGATATCGTCCAAGATTTTGCGTTCGACAACATAGGCTCCTGTTCTCAAGAAGTCTTCAAGTCCTTTTGCGAACAAGTCTATTTTGTCGGCTATTTCGTTTCTTTTGACGGCATAGTTGCTTTCTAGATAGCGATAAATTAAGTGTGTGGCTTCTTCACCGAAAACTTGTGTCAGTACGCGGTCTACTATTTTTGAAATTTTTTGGTCTTCACGCTTTTGTTGTGTTATTGTTTGCATGGTTGATCTAGGTATCGAGTGTATTGCGACTTAATAAGTGTTGCCGTGCATATGCACAACACAAATACACGCCAAAAACATCACACCACCACCTAAATGAAGTCTGTAAGATTCAACTGTTGAACTTTTGCTGGAAACGATTTCGACTTTTTTGTAGAAGCCTCTTCTTCAAATATAATAGGCTGCCCATACACGCCATCATATCCAGGTACAACCTTTATCCGGTCTTCTCTAACCCGTATTATTGCTTCCGTAATTTTCTCGTCAACAACATCTGTTAACGCTTCTCTTGGCGCCTCAATCAACACGTAGTATTCGTCTCCGAATTTTTCAATAATTCTGTTGTAAACTTCCCAGACTTGACGCGTTGAAGGGGAGTCAACTCCCAAAATCGTTGCGATTATTTCAGAAAGCGGGAGTAAATGCATGAAACCTATCGCGTTTTCTGGTTTGTAGTCCGCTGGGCGGTCGGCAAGCTCTTCTACGCGTTGTTCAACACCTTTTGTGAGTTTTCTGCGACAGACGGGGCAAATATTCCCAAGCTTTATAGCCTCCTTGGGCGAAAGCGACACATGACAGTTTCTGTGCCCAGTCCAGTGATATTTTCCATACGCTGGGTCTGTTTCAACTGTAAACTTGAACCTTTTCTTGTCCTTTGTGCGTATGGCATCCACTATCTCCTTATAGCTTACCTTTTCAAATTCGAAAACGTTTGCTTCTCTTCCCATGCGCCAAGGCCAAAAACTGTGGCTGTCGCTGTTTGAAACTAATGTGAACCTGTCTAAACGGCTTAAGCGCCAGTTCATTGGCGGATCCGAAGAGAGCCCAGTTTCAAGTGCGTGAATGTGTTTTGTCATGTCTTGATAGCAGTCTTCCACACTGTCAAAACCGCTGAAAGCTCCAAAAATGCTGAACCAAGGCGTCCACGCGTGGGCTGGGAAAATCATGTTATCTTTTGAAATTTCCATGATTTCCTCAACTAGTTGCGGTGCGCTCATGTTTAATGTTGGTCTACCGTCAGCATTCAAGTCACCGTATTTGGTTAGTCTCTCGTTTATCTGAATGGCTGTCTCTATGCTTGGCGTTAGTATAACGTGATGAACCTTTTTTATGTCGTCACCAAACGCAAATATTGTGCTTACTTCCCCAGTTACCATAAAATAAACTGGTGCTTTAGCAGTTTTCTTCTGTGTTTCTGCAACAATGTATAATCCTGTTTCTCCGTCTTGAATTAACGTCTCTTGTAGTTCCTTTAACCATTTTGGATGTGTAAAGTCTCCGGTTCCAACAAGGCTTAACCCTTTAATCTTCGCGAAGCGGGCAATCTCGGTAATGCTCATGTTTTGACTTGTTGCGCGGCTGTAACGCCCGTGAATGTGCAAATCGGCTATGATTCTCAAGCTTTTTGTTCACTATCCTCTTTTTTGACTATATATTTTCCAAACCTTTTTTCCCAGTCCACTTTAAACATGATAACAAGAATTATTAGGAGTAAGATTACGGCGATAACTGTGCCGATTATTGCGGATGTAAAGCTGCTTTCAACTCCAAAAATGTTCTCAATTATCGTAATTGTGAAGCGGCCGCTATACGCCACAATAAGGCTCATGAGAAACTTGCCTAGAAGGGCTGGAATGAAAACTTTAGTTATCTTATAACGCATTACACCTAAAGGTATGAAAAGCAAATCATCAGGCAATGGAGTTAAAGCAAACAAAAATACTGCCCATGGACCGTATCGGTCAAAGGCTTTCGCCAAAAACTCCATTTTCTTTCTATACTTGTCACTTATTGCTTTTCTGCCTCCCCAACCGAGAGCATATCCCGAAAACTCACCTATGGCGGAGCCTAACCCTGCTGCTACGGCAATAAGTAATGGTTCTAGAGTTTTTCCAAGCGTGAAAATTACGACAGTGTAAGGTATTGGAAAAAGGATTGAGAGCGACCCTATTAGACTTATTAGGAACACTCCAACGTATTGAAGGCTCATGAACGATTCCATCAGCCAGCCAATTAAGTCTTCAAACGCCATCCGCTTTACCGTCCCATTTTTTCTACTAGGCACAGTTATGCTTATAAGACATTGTGTAAGGCTCTCTTGGTCAAATTTTAAATTGTAGTTTGCTCATCACATTTTTCTGAAACATGTTGGAGGTTTAAGCGGTTTGTCGGAGAAACATGAAGCCATATGGATTGCCCGCGACCTTTCAAAATGTAGCGGCTGCAGAAAATGCGAAATCGCTTGCTCACTCTTTCATGAAAACCGCATATGGCCCGAAGCCTCAAGAATTAGAGTTTTCATGCTTGTTCCAGGCGTCGAATTTCCCCATTTCTGCGTTCAATGCGAAGATTACCCATGCGTTGACGCGTGTCCAACAAATTCTTTGTCAATAAACAAGGAAACCGGCGCAGTAATTGTTGACGTGAATACTTGTATTGGATGTGGAAAATGTATTGACGCGTGTCCTGGCAAGGTTCCGCATATGCATCCGAAGGAGAACAGAATTTTGATTTGCGACTTATGTGGCGGTGACCCACAATGCGTAAAAGTGTGTCAAGAAGGGCTATGGAATGTGCTTAGGATAGTGCCTAGGGGAAATAATCCTTATAGGCTGTATGCGCGAACTCCGGAGGAAATCACGCGTAGTCTAGCTGTTAAGATTTATGGTGAGGAGGGTGAACACTTACTATGATTCCTGGTTATGCTGGAAAGTTTCTTGAAGTTAACTTAACTGAGAAGGACTTCAGAGAGATAAAATTAAATGATGACGTTTTAAGGGACTATGTTGGCGGTAGAGGTCTTGCTGCGAAAATACTTTGGGACAGGCTTGGCAGAAAATGGGAAACCGTAGACCCGCTTGGACCTGAAAACCTTCTGCTATTCTTGACTGGACCGCTTACTGGTTTTTTCCCAGGCGGAAGAATTTGTGTTTCAGGCAAGTCTCCGCAAAGCAACGGTGTTGTCGGTTCAACGGTTGCCGGCGAGTTTGGCGTCGAACTAAAATGCGCTGGCTATGACGGCATAATAGTTACCGGAACTGCTGACGAGCCTGTATACGTTTTCATTAAGGATGCCGATATTGAAATTCGAAGCGCAAATCACGTTTGGGGCATGGACGCTAAGCAAACTGTTTCTGCTTTAACTAAAGAATGCAGAGAACTTTTGAGGACGCGTTATCCGCATAAAGGCGAGTGGAAAGAGCCTTCAATACTCTACATTGGCCCAGCTGGAGAGAATAAAGTGCGTACAGCCGTGGTTGCAGCCAAGTGGACGCATGCTGCGGGTTATGGCGGCTACGGCGCGGTTATGGGCGCGAAAAAACTTAAGGCAATAGCTGTTAAAGGCACTAGTGCTTTGCCAGAAGTTGCTGACATGGAAAAAGTTAAGGAACTTATTCAAGCAGTATGTGATAATGCCTACGAGAGTGAACTTTGGAGGCGTTGGGGAACCGGTTCCGGCGGTTATGAGGTGGGCGCGAAGACAAGCTCTGAGCCTGTGCGGAACTGGCAGGAAGAGTGGCATGACGAGAAAAGCTTCGGAGTTGACCAGTTTGAAAACAGGGTTTGGATAAAACAGTATTGGGGCGACTTCGGCTGTCCAACCACCTGCCTAAAAATCGCCGTTGTGAAAACTGGAAAGTTCAAAGGCGCAATCACTGATAATCCAGATTATGAACTTCAAGCTTATGTCGGCACAAACCTTGGCTTTTTCACTCCTGAAGAAAACGTTTACTTGGCTTCGCTGGTTGACGATTTGGGACTTTGCGGCATACAAACTGGAAACATATTGGGTTTCGCTGCAGAACTTTTCCAGAGGGGGATACTTACAAAAGAGGATTTAGGCGGCATAGAACTGCGGTGGGGCGACGCGGAGGCTTTTGCTGCGCTGGCTAAAAAAATAGCGTACAGAGAGGGCATAGGCGACATATTAGCTGAAGGAACTTACCGCGCAGCTCTAAAACTTGGCAAACTTAAACAATTAGACTTGATGCAGTATGCAGTGCAGGTTAAAGGAATAAGCATTGGGGCTCATGGCATTAGAAGCGAAAAAGACTATCCAGAGATTTACTCTTACGCTTGCTCCGTCCAAGGCGGAGACCACACTTCCACGGCTTGCATGCCGTTGGACGATTTCAGAAGCGAACTCATGATGAGTTTCAACGATTCAGGTGTATAC
Source organism: Candidatus Bathyarchaeota archaeon (assembly GCA_018396675.1). Lineage (GTDB taxonomy): Archaea > Thermoproteota > Bathyarchaeia > Bathyarchaeales > Bathycorpusculaceae > JAGTQX01. Next base: position 24,548 of record JAGTQX010000004.1, on the reverse strand, counting down.
TGCTACTTCAACGTTTTTGGTTTGCCACGCACGTTCGTATTCGACTTTTACAAGGCTGTGACTGGAATAGCGCTGACAAAGGAAGACTGGGTTAGCACAAAAGCCATGAGCATACTTCAACTGCAAAGAGCAATGCTGCTTCTCGGTGGACCCGACATGAGATGGAACCCTGAAATCCACGATGAAAATCCGCCGCGATTCTATGAACCTCTGCCATCTGGACCGTTTAAGGGCAAAACTGTTGACAAAGAGCTTGTAAAAGAAGAAAAACGCAGATACTATGAACTTGTGGGTTGGGATGAGAAAGGCATACCAAAGTCAGATGTGCTCCAAAAGCTTGGACTAGACGATGTTGACAAAGCTCTAGAAAAAATCCGATGAACGCACGTGTTTATATTATTCATCAGTCAAGCGAATTATTCTCGTTGGTGTAACGATTATCGAAACTTTTTCATCCTTCTCTTTAAACGGGACATTTTCAACAACTTGTATGTCGTGAACTGTGGTGGCAACAGGAATTTCTCCAAACATTCTTTTCAAGGTCGCTATTTCTAAATCTCCGTAGCCGCGACCTTTTCCAAGTCTGTGCCCATCTATGTCAACGGCTACTGAGCCTTCAACGATGAGGTCCGGCTTTGGGAAGCTTTGTGTTTCAACTCCAAATTTGAAGGCGCCTTTTATTGTGGAGGCAAACTGTTCTTTTCCCTTTGTTCTGGCTGGGTCTATTAGGATGAAGCCTCGCTCAAGTCTAGGTGAAGCCATTATGAGAGTTTTTCCATCTTTCAAGACATTTTCTCTTACTTTGCGCTGCGGCGAATCGGGACTAACAAAAACTACTCTAGCGTTTTTCCACACTTCAAGCTGGCGCAGTTTTTCAGCTGCAATTTCAGCTCCAACAAAGTTTGGGATTCTGCCTCGGCATGGAAGCGGAAAAACAGCTATCTTGGCGTTTTCCATTTCGCGCCAAATTTTTTCTCTTAACCGCTGCTTTTCTCTGGCAGTTTCGCCTAACATTAAATGAAAATGGGGAAGTTGAAGGTTTTAACGTTTTAGATTATTCCGAGTTTTTTGCCGCCTTCTTTGAAGGCTTCTGCAGCCATGTCTAACTGTTCTGTTGTGTGTTTTGTGCATACTTGCACGCGGATTCTGGCTTTGTCTCTTGCAACCATTGGATAGAAGATTGGCAATACAAAGATTCCTTTCGTCCAAAGGTAGTCCGCCAAGTCCCTTGCAGCCTTGCTTTTGCCGCACATGACCGGAATTATCGGGGTTTCAGTGTTTCCAGTGTCAAATCCCGCGTCCTGAAACGCTTCAAGAAGGTGTTTCCGGTTCTCCCAAACTTTTCTAACATGTTGCGGTTCTGTTTCTAGGACATCTATTGCCGCTATGCATGCTGCTGCCACTCCTGGCGGAACCGCGCCGCTGAGTAGCCAACTTCGCGTTTTGTTGTAGGCAAAGTTGCGTAGTTCTTCACTTCCGGTTATGTGCCCGCCTATGACGCCGAAAGCTTTTGAAAAGGTTCCCATTTCCACATGCACTTCATCTCGTCTAAGCTTGTAGTGGCTTACAATTCCGCGTCCGCCTTCGCCTAAAACACCTTCGCCATGTGCATCGTCCACATAGACGCCTGCACCATGTTCTTTTGCAATTTTAGCTATTTTGTCAAGCGGCGCAGTGTCGCCGTCCATGCTGAAAACGCCATCAGTTATAATCCAAATGTGGTTGTATGGAGGATCGTGTTTTTCCGCCTCTTCCATAACCCGCGCCAAGTCTTCCGCGTCCTTGTGTTTGTATATTGCTCTGTCAGCACGGCTAAGTCTAGCGCCGTCAATTATTGAGCCGTGATTTAACTCGTCTGAAACAATAAGGTCGCCTTTGTCGGCAAGCTGTGGAATTAATCCTTCGTTAACCATGAACCCAGTCTGGAAGGTCAATGAGGCTGGCGCACCTTTAAACTTCGCTAAGCGGCGGTCAAGTTCCTCGTGGAGTAGCATGTTACCTGAAATCGACCTGTCGCTTCCAGCTCCTGCACCGTATTTCCGTGTAGCCTCTATCATGGCGTTGACAACTTTTGGATGTGTTGCAAGATTCAAATAGTTGTTTGCGCACAGCATCAAAACTTTTTTGCCGTTAACAACGCATGTTGGTTCGCTTGCAGACTCAAGAATTTTAAGCTCCCAATTGAGGTTCTCACGGACTAAACGTTCATACTCCTCGGCTAGGTACCGTGTCGGATGCCTTTCAACCATCTTCTCCACCTCTTACTAGAGTCTAAACTCGGTTCCTCTTTTAACGTTTCCTACATTTACTTAGTGAAAAGCAAGATTAAAGGCGGCCTTCAGCAAACCGTTTTTTAAGCTTCTCTATCATGTCCCTTGTCATCGAAGCCAAATCATACTCCGGGTTCCATCCCCAATCTTCGCGGGCTACACAATCATCTATAGTCATTGGCCATGAATCTGCAATTTTCTGCCTAAAGTCCGGCTTGTACTCGCAAACAAATTCCGGTATGTGCTTCTTGATTTCAGCAACGAGTTCCGCCGGCGAAAAGCTTATGGCTGCCACATTGTAGCTTGTGCGGCATTTTATTCGCGAGGCGTCAGCATCCATCAAATTTATTGCAGCTTTTATGCAGTCCGGCATATACATCATTGGCAAGACTGTGTCAGCTCTTAAAAAGCAAGTGTACCGCTTCTTCTTTATCGCCTCGTAAAATATTTCAACCGCGTAGTCTGTTGTACCGCCTCCCGGTGGTGTCTCGCTACTTATTATTCCCGGGTAGCGGACGCTTCGCACATCAACGCCATATCGTAGAAAATAGTAATTGCAGAGAAGCTCTCCAGCAACCTTTGTCACACCGTACATAGTTTTCGGTATCAACACAGTGTTCTGCGGGGTTTTAACCCGTGGAGCTTCAGGACCAAAAACGGCTATCGAGCTTGGCCAAAAAACTCTAGTTAAACCATGTTCTCTTGCAATTTCGAGAACGTTGTACAAGCTTCCCATGTTCACATTCCATGCTTGTTGCGGGTTTTCCTCGCCAGTAGCCGACAGCATAGCCGCCAAATGGTACACCGTGTCAATGTCGTACTCCTTTACAATTTTTTCCAGCTCGTCTTTTTTGGTTACGTCGATAAACTCAAATGGTCCAGAACTGACGAGTCTTTCTCCGGGCTTCCTCCTGTGTCCAGCGGCAATCACGTTTTCGCCGCCGTACTTATGCCGTAGTTCCAATGTAAGTTCAGAACCAATTTGGCCGGTTGCGCCGGTTACAAGAATTTTCTTCGTACTTTTTCTGTACATTTGTAGCGTCCCCTTTTAGGGTCTAATTTAAAAATTTCAGGGTATATAAGAGCTTTTAGAGTTAAACGTCGTCTTCTAACGTTAGCTCAACCGTTTTTCTATTATCTTTGAAAGTTTTTGAACCGGGTATTCGCTTTCGTCAATCTTCAACTTTAACTCTGTTTTTGTTAAACTAACAATGATTATGGCTGCTGACCTTTCGCCTCGCATGTCACCGCCTTTCTCGCTTCCCGCCTTTAACGCTGCCATGAGCCCTGACGCAAAATTTTCATTTGACTCCTCGAAAGCTTTTGCCATGCACTCAACAACTTTTTCACTTCTCAAAAAATTGCCAATTACAATAAAATTTTCGCCAACAATTTCTCCACGCTTCTCAGGGGTTGCGTTTCCTGTGAAAACCGTTTTTCTTCCGGCAAAATCCATTATTGCCACTTGTCGCAAATCCTTTTGACAATCGTTTGCAAGAAGCCTTTTAAGGGCATCTTCTGGTGAAAGCCCATCTGAAAGAAGTTTTAAGCCCTCAACCCCATAAACCACATTTGTGTAAGCTTGAGTTGCGATTACACCTACGCCTGGTTTTGCGTGTGGTACCCTTGAGCCGACTGCGGTTGAGCCTGACGCCACAGCAACACCCAGCAGTTTGCAATCTTTTGAAATGGCTAAAATCGAGAATGTTCCAAAAGTGTTCATCATAACTTCTTTTATGCTTCAAAATCGTTTATAACTTATGCAATAAAATTGTAAGAGCGATATGCATGAAATTGGGTTTCATTGTTAATCCAATTGCCGGCATGGGCGGACGTGTTGGTCTCAAAGGAACAGATGGTGTCTTAAAAGAGGCTGTTGCAAGAGGCGCTAAGCCCGTTTCTCCGAAAAGGGCTGCGGAATTTCTGCAGGAATTAAAAAAGGCAGTATTTGAAGGCGAAATAGAAATTTTAACTTGCGCAAGAGCCATGGGCGAAGATGAAGCAAAAAGTGTCGGCATAACCATTCAAGTTTTACCCATCAAAATTGGAGAGGAGACAACGGCTGAAGACACGAAAGAGGCTGTTAAATTTTTGGCAGACGCTAAAGTAGACCTCATCGTGTTTGTTGGCGGAGACGGCACCGCAAAAGACATTTTAGATGCATTAAGAGAAAAGGGCGCTGAAATACCAGTGTTAGGGATACCTTCTGGCGTGAAAATGTACAGTGGCGTTTTCGCTGTTAACCCCGCGGACGCTGTTGAAGTTGTTTTAGCTTTCGTCAGAAAAAAGGCGGAAATTACTGAATGTGAAGTTATGGATGCTGATGAAACCGCTATTCGAAGCGACACGTTCATGATTAAACTTTACGGTTTCTTGAAGTGTCCCTTCCTTCCAATGCGAATTCAAAGAAGCAAGCAGGTAAGCCCAGAGACTATGGATGAAAAGGAAAACCAAATAGCTATAGCCAAATTCATAATTGAGGAAATGCAGCCTGATGCGACATACATTTTTGGGCCGGGAACAACCGTAAAATGCTTGGCTGAACTTCTCGGCGTTCCTAAAACACTTCTCGGCGTAGACATATACAAACAAGGTAAAGTAATCCTAGACGTGGATGAAAAGAAGATTATTGAAAACGTGGAAGACTGGCAAAACACATGGATAATTGTCTCCCCTATAGGCCGCCAAGGAATATTATTTGGAAGGGGAAACCAGCAGATAAGTCCTGAAATTATAAAACGTGTTGGAAAACAAAAAATAATAGTCGTAGCCACAAAGAGCAAACTCCGCAACGTAGAAGGAAACGTTTTAAGAGTCGACACTGGAGACGCGGAGACAGACGCCATGCTTAGAGGTTATGTTAAAGTTGTGACTGACTACCGTGAATGGCGCTTAATGCCCGTGCATTAGCCATGAAAAGAGGGGGGCTAGAACCCAAATTTTTTTGCTCTGCCAATAAGATTCATCAGGATATGCATTAAGTCTTTACCCCGAATTCGCAGTAAACCGCCTTTTGCGCATGTTCTCTCTCCGAATTCTTCAACATCATCCCTTCGGACGTATGGTCCCATTATGGCTACTGGGACAGGGTCTCCTTCATGGCTTCTCGTTGTGCACGAAGTTGTATGGTCGGATGTTAAAGCCACATAAGTCTCACTTAAATCAATTTTATTAAGTATGTAGGCGAGCATGTGGTCGATTTTCTCGATAACTTCGATTTTCTGCTTGAAGTTTCCATCGTGGCTGGCCACATCCGGAGCTTTTACATGTAATAGGGCTAGGTCGCCCATTTTTAACGCTTGAACAGCTGCTTTGGCTTTGGCCATGTAGTCAGTCTGTAAAGTTCCAGTTGCGCCTTTAACATCCAACAGTTGCATGCCCGCTACCTTGCATACGCCGCGAATTAAAGGGACAGCAGCAATGCATGATGCCTTTATGCCGTACGCTTCATTTAGTGGCTTAAGTTTTGGAATCGTGCCAGCGCCTCTAAACAATACAATGTTTGCAGGCGGCAGTCCACGTTTGACTCGTTCAACATTAACTGGATGCTTTTTGAGAACCTCATAAAACTTTTGTGTAAGCTCGTTGAGAATGTTAGCTGTAAACTTGGCTTCGGGGCTGTCATCTAACGGTTTTATAACCGAAACTTTTTCACCATCAACTCCGGGGTCTGAACTGCTTACAGCAGACGAGAGTTTTGAACCATGCAGAACTAGAGCTGCCCTGTGCTGAACCGTGTTCTTAAACGTAAATTCCATAGAAGAACTCGACAATTCCACTTTTTTTAGGCTTTCAGCAAGTTTAGAAGCCTCAGCGTCGTCTATTCTGCCAGCTCTCCTATCCAAAACCTTCAAGTTTTCATTTACAGTCGCAAAATTGCACCTAAACCCAACATCACCATCAGAAACATTCATTCCCGATCCCAGAGCCTCTAAAGCACCCCTTCCGGAATAGACCTTAAAAGCATTATAGCCCAGAAGAGCAAGCGTGGCTGTATCACTGCCTGGCTGGATGCCCGGCGCAATAGGATCCATAATGCCGCAGATTCCCATGTTTGCCATGTGATTCATTGCTGGTTTGTCAGCTGTTTCTAATGGAGTTTTTCCGCCAAATTCTTTTGATGGTCTATCCGCCATTCCATCTCCGATTATAAGAAGCGCCTTCAATTTAGATTGCACCTTAACCCGTGCTCAATTTCTTAAGTTGTTCTTTTTGCAGTTAAAACACTTGTTGTCGAAAAGAGCTGTTGTCTATGGAAGAAACTTTAAATAATATGCTTGTGTCTCTAATTGCGAGTGGTTGAAAATGGGCGATTCAGTTCCACATCGCTAAAGTTTTCCGCAAGTTGCCTACTTTCAAAACTGTAAATACAACAGAATTATATTCAACTAAAAACCAGAAAAGGGGAAGATGATAAAATGTCAGATGTTGGAATCACCGTTAAAAAATCAGAAGACTTCTCAGAATGGTATACACAAGTAGTTTTGAAGTCTGGGCTTGCCGATTACGCGCCAATAAAAGGCTGCATGATCTTCAGAGAACTTTCCTATGCCATATGGGAAAAAATCCAGGAAATCTTTAACGAAAAAATAAAACGCATTGGACACAAAAACGTTTACTTCCCCCTATTCATACCTGAAAGCTTTCTGAAAAAAGAAGCGGAACACTTCGCCGGCTTCGTCCCAGAAGTAGCATGGGTTACAATGGGCGGCGATTCACCATTAGAAGAGAAGCTTGCAATAAGACCAACTTCTGAGACTATAATTTACGCTACTTACGCCAAGTGGATTAGAAGCTGGAGAGACTTGCCGATAAAACTGAACCAATGGTGCAGCGTCGTAAGGTGGGAAACAAAAGCAACAAAGCTTTTCCTGCGGACAAGGGAATTCCTCTGGCAAGAAGGTCACACGGCACACGCTACAAAAGAGGAAGCCGACAAAGAAGTCATGGAAATCCTCAATGAGTACCGCGATTTGATGGAGAGTTATCTGGCTATCCCAGTACTTGCAGGGATAAAATCAGAGAATGAAAAATTCGCTGGAGCCCTCTACACTACAACCATAGAAGCGATGATGCCTGATGGAAAAGCCTTACAGATGGGCACATCACATAATCTTGGACAGAATTTTTCAAAAGTTTTCGACATCAAATTCATAGGCGAAGACGAAAAAGAACACTATGTTTGGCAAACTTCCTGGGGAATATCCACACGTTTAATAGGCGCATTAGTGATGGTTCACGGAGACGATAAAGGACTTGTTTTGCCTCCGAAAATTGCTCCAGTGCAAGCAGTAATAATTCCAATCCCATACAGGAGTACTGACACAAGTGCTATACTTGCAAAGGCAGAGGAAATCTACACTAGACTACAGAAAGCCGGAATATCCGTCGTACTAGACGATAGGAAAGAGTACACGCCGGGATGGAAGTTTAACGATTGGGAACTTAAAGGTGTGCCATTAAGAATCGAGATCGGCCCAAGAGACTTGAAGAATAGGCAAGTGACGCTTGCAAGAAGGGACACTTTCGAAAAAATCACAGTGAAAGATGAAGAAGTGGTAAACGCTGTAGCGCAACTTCTTGTGGACATACAGAATAGCTTGTTCAACAAGGCCAAAAAGTTTCTTGAAGAAAAAATAACAACTGTCCAAAACTATGAAGATTTCAAGCAAGTCTTGAAAGATAAAGGCGGCTTCATTAGAGCCTCGTTCTGTCTAAACTCGCAATGTGAAGAAAAAATAAAGGAGGAGACAGGTGCAACTATCAGGCTGATTCCGTTCGAGAAAGAAACACCGTTTTCCAACTGTGTCTATTGCGGCGGGAAAGCCAAAGAAGTGGTTTACTTCGCAAGGTCGTACTAGTACGCTCACGCTTATTGTCTAGCGCTTTACTCAAGCCTTTTTCATTCCCATAACTCAACGCGTTTTTTGAGCTGTTTTGCCTCATCCTTTAAGCCCAATTTTTCAAGCGTAGTCTTTGTCGGTATGCCTCTTTCATCCCATCCTCTTTTCTTGTAGTACGTTTTCAGCATAACCTCATATTTTGCTCTGTCAAGTTTTGCGCCTTTCAAGTTGCCTTTAGACAACTGGGTTTCGAACCATTTAGCTGGTGGAAAGTCCATTTCTCTGTTCCATTTTTTGCCGTATTCACGCACCCAGAATGCGCGAATTAAAGTGTACATTCTGTCAGCTATAGTGTTTAACTCTTCCCAACTCATTTCTATGCCGGTTGCGGCATGTAGAAACTTTGGGTACCATTCAAGTTCAAAGCCAAGCTCAACCCATGGTAGCCTGCAAGCTGTTGCACATTCAAAGAAGCCTCCACGGATGCGCTGTAACTCAATGACTTTGTCTACTTTTTCCTCACTATAACGGTCTCTTCCAACTTTAACTTCCCATGATATTACCCAAGCATCTTTATGATGGGCTCCTATCGCGCTCGTTGCATAGGACAGAGCCATTGCCGGTGCAGCGTGACAATCATACGCTGAAACCTCTAATCCTTTTACTTGTACAGCAAATCGGCTTGCGTTTTCTCCAATTTTTTCAGCTGCAAATTTGACGCCCTCTGCGAGCATTCCACCTAATCCTCGCTTGTAAGCGATGTCTTCAATTAAAGTTCTTGACGCTTTGTAATCGCCCCATGAAATTTTTTCTTTTATTAATCCTTTTTCTGAGGCTTCCATTGCGAAGCCGATAACATTTCCTAACGAGATTGTATCTAATCCAAATTCGTCGGCGAGTCTGTTAAGTGTTGCAACTTTTTTCAAGTCGCCAACGCCGATGTTTGAACCGAGCATGGCAACGTTTTCATAATCAAGCTCTGAATCTTTTCGGTCAGAGTCCTTGACGGTGTTGCCGCATATCATGTTGCAGTTTGGGCAGCCTCGCTGTGTAAACTTGATTTTTTCCATTGAAAAACCGCCTATGGCGTCTGCGTCTTCAAATACTCCTTCGCTGTAGTTGTAGGTTGGTAAGACGCTGTTTTCTTGGCTCCACTCGATGGTCATCATTGTGCCTTGGCGTTTCCAGAAGGCATAATTCGGTTTCGTCAATATTTCCCTGTAAGCTTCGGCGCCTAACGCTTTCAATTCTTTCGGGTTGGCGGCTGGCAACTCTCCAGAACCAAGAATCACTATTGCTTTAAGGTTTTTTGACCCCATAACCGCGCCCATTCCTGGTCTTCCGCCGCCTCTTCCTTTCTGCGATATTATGTTGGCGAATTTTACGAGGTTTTCTCCGCCCTGTCCGATTGATAGAATTCCCGCTGTTGGGCCGTAAAGACTTCTTAATTTGTCTTCTGTTTCAAACGTGTTTAAGCCCCACAATTCTTTTGCGTCTAAAAATTCTGTTGTAGCATCTTGAATGAGAAGGACTGTCGGTTTTTCAGCCTTGCCCTCAATTATTACCGCGTCATAACCAGCCTTGCGCATGTGAACCGCCGCATGTGTTCCTATGTTTCCATCTCCATAGCCTCCCGTCAAAGGACTTTTTGCGGCAACAACAAGTTTTCCGCTGCTTGGCAAAGCAAAGCCAGTTAATGGTCCAGCGGCAAGCACAAGCAAGTTTTCAGGTGATAGTGGGTCAACGCCAATCTTAAGTTCATCCCACAAGATTTTTATTGCAAATCCTCTACCGCCTAGAAACTTTCTAGCCATCTGAGCATCGTATTTCTCCACTGTAGCTTTTTGTTTTGTAAGGTTCACTCTTAGAAATTGGCCGTTCCAACCAAACATGAGTTCACCATCCTCAACATGCCGCATATTGTATCTTATGATTAATAAAATTCACTATTCAGATTGCTTAAATTTGAAGTTTTTCAAGTTCAATGTTTCTTTCTTTGATGCTTAAATCGCTGACTTTGAACTTTCTGTCTCCGTAAAGAAGTGCATACTTCTCTCCTTCGTAAAGTGCTGCTGCCACGCGTCCTATAGCATCTGCTTTCATGATTCCGCTTCCGCTTGCGCCTCCTGCGACCAGTAAATCGTTCTCTTCAAAAACTACTGGATGACCATCCAAAGTGTTGATTTCATATAATCCAGCAAATGCAGAGTATGGGCGGCAGTCTTTGAACTGTGGAAAATATTTCACGAGAACTTGATATATGCCGCATTCGTAGAAGTTTTTCTCCGGTTGCGGGTTTTCTTCAAGTTTAAAAGCTCTTGGAAAGTCGTCTGCGTAGCTAAGCCAGAATACTCCTTCTGTTGGAAATGGTCTTGCATAGATTCTGGGTTTCGGCAAAATAGTGAATGGTATACATCCAGCGGAGTTGAATCCTTTGGTGAAAAGAAGCTTTTTCAAAAGCGGTTTATTTGTTTGAACAGCGAAAATTTGTCTTTTTCTAGGTTTTATGAAGCATTCAATTCCAACAGTGTCTAGAAGCTGTGGAATCCATGCTCCAGCAGCTAAAATCGTTTTCTTCGCCTTAAGAACTCCCGCGTCTGTTTTAACTCCTGAAACTCTTGATTCTTGCCAGAAGAAAGGCTCGTCTGGTATTCCGAGAGGTTTACATGGCTCAACTAGAATATTTTCAACCTTAACGCCGTAATGTATTTCTCCGCCGAGTCTCAAAAACTCGCTTTCATAGAATTTTACAATGCAGTCAGCGTCAACAATTCCAGCTTTTGGAATAAAAATTCCTTTATAAACGTCTTTTAACCCCATTAATTCAGCTTCTTCGTCGTCAGCCAAATGCACGACTAATCCCAGTTTGTCAGCAAGCTCGTCAGCCTCATACTCTTTATAATTCAAGTTTTTAGACGCCAAATCTCTCAAAACTGGATTTAACTCCTTATAATCATCCTCACATAAGAGCCAGAGATAGCCTACTTTCGACAGTTTCAAATCCACATTCATTTTTTCCTGCACATAAATGTAAAAGTCAACAGACGAATCAGACAACATATAATTCACGTAAGATGAAAATAAGCAACGGAAAGCCGAGGCGCTTTTTGCAGTGCTTCCTTGTCCAGCGGCGTTAAACTTGTCAACAACTAAAACCTTCAGATTTGGATGACGACATTTAATGTGGTAGGCTGTTGATAAACCGATGACACCCGCCCCAACCACCACGATATCATACTCGCTCAAGTTGGGATCCCTCAATGGTTACAGAGTCTAAAAGCATGCCAACCAATATTATAAGGTTTACCCCGCTGAAGAAGCAGATTTTTTGAGAGATAATTCTGAAGGGAATATTTATCTATTTCAAAGAACTTATCAACATAAAACTGGCAGAGCATTTGGTGATAGACTCATGCAAATATCAACTAATGTTAAAGCACTTTCAACCTTGGTAATAATACTTCTCATAATAGTATCTGCAATAATAGGTGGAATAATATCATACGCGTTTACAATAGCTTATTATACAAAACTTCCAGAAAAAACCTCACTTACAATAAACAACGTCTACATAGACAAGGAAAACATCCGATCATTCACCGTGAACGTTTTAAATCCATCATATTCCCCTGCGGACGCAAACATCTCTAGAATCGCAATCAGTTTAAAGGAAGGAACGCAACTCTACGATGTTGTTGATTCAGATCCATCTATTAAAGGCGGAATTGTTGTTCCTGTCGGCGAATCAATAAACATAACGTGTTTTAAGGTTAAGAAAGACAGCGTCAATTTTACGCTGGGCGAGCTTATTGGCAGTTATGACTTCGCTGGCAAAACTCTAGTTGTGCATGTTTTTTCTTCGTCGTTAAATTCTGCGGCATCTAACATTGAGGCAAGTCTTCCTTTTGTTGGACTTACTATAACCGCGGATTTCAACCCGAACAACTTTGGAAAATTTAATATTACATTAGCAAACAATCCGGCATCTGAAGTTAACTTAACTGTTGGCAGCATCATAGTTCCAGGTGTAGATGTCACAGGGATGTCCCCCGATTTGGAGGAGCAATCTAAAACAATACCTAGAAACGAGTCTGTTTGCTTTATGTTCAACGGAAGCTGGTACGGAGTTGTGAAAACGAACATTGCAGTTTACACTAGCCAAGGGTACATCTTTCACAAAGAAATCGCGTTGACAAACGTCAGCGTGATAATCTCAGATGTTGCCTTCGATGAAGAAAACACTGGCCACTTTAATGTAAGCATTTCTAACTCTGAAGAGTCTGCTATATACGTGAACGTTACAAAAATTGAGTGCACGCTTGGAAACGGTACAGCACTTTCTCCGTTTGACTGTGGTTCAGCTGGAATAATGCCGAACTCAACTCGAACGTTTACGTTTGAATGGAACTGGAAAATGTATCGTGGACAAAACCTAACCGTGGTAGCGTATTTCCTGCAGAATTTCCAAACAACCACATTTAGAGTGGTGACTCCGCAGCCGGTGATTGTCAAAATTTTGAATGAAACTGGCGTTTTCGACTTAAGCAACACTGGCCATTTTAGCGTGGTGATTCTTAATCATGAATCTTCGATAGAGAGCATAAACATCACAAAAATTGTGGTAAAAGAGACTGGAAAAGTGTTAAACGGTACAGAAGTGAACCCGCAACTTCCATACTCGGCATTGTCTCCTGGCAACAGCGAAACTTTCAACTGCACCTTTGATTGGGCAGACTTTATCAACGTTCACGGTAGAAATCTGACTTTAGCGGTTTATGTTAAAACGAACACTTCATTAAAAGAGTACATCTTTAACTTTTCCTTCGTTCTTCCAGTCGCAAAGCTCGGCATAACCGCTATAGACTGTTCAACATTTGCTGGATACTTAAACATAACAATTAAAAGCTCGGATTATTCTTTGTGGAATCTCACAGTTTCAAGAGTGGTAATCACCGTTCAAGGTTTATCAAGTCCTCTTGAATACGTGTTTCCAGAAAACCAGATGACACTTAAACCCGGCGACGAAGCAGTGTTGCTTTGTCCATTTAACTGTCAACAGTACAAGGATAAGGACATAATCGTAACTGTGGTTACAGCTGAATTGGTTGAAGCGTCAGAAACCTATCATGTTCCTCCGTAAAATCTTCCACAAGCTTTATCTTTTTTAATGTTGAAACCCTTGCTTCTCGAAGAGTGGTGCTGAACTTGACTAATGTAAAGGTTACTGAAAGGGTTCGCACTATTGAATATGCCATCCGCGACGTTATTGTTCACGCAAAGACGCTTGCGCGATCTGGTAAAAAAATTTATTACTTGAACATCGGGGATCCGGTGGCTTTTGACTTTGACACGCCAGAACATGTTAAACAAGCTTTGGTTGAGGCTGTCAAAAGTGGAGATAACGCTTATTCCCCGTCTGAAGGTTTACCCGAACTTCGGCAAGCAATATGCGAGAAAGAAAAGCGATTAAACGATGTTGAAGTTTCTGCCGAAGATGTTATTGTGACCTCCGGCATTTCTGAAGCCATTCAAATGATCATGGCTGCTATTGTTGACCTTGGAGACGAAATTCTGCTTCCAGGCCCAACTTATCCGCCTTACATCTCCTATGTGAAGTTTTTCGGCGGCACCCCGATCACTTACGAGACTGTTGAAGAGCAGGGATGGCAGCCTAACATTGACGATTTGCGTAGAAAGATTTCAGATAAAACGCGCGCAATCGTTATTATTAATCCAAATAATCCGTGTGGCGCGCTTTACGAAGAGAAAACCTTAAGGCAGATTTTGGATTTAGCTGCAGAGCATAACCTTCCAGTAATATCTGATGAGATTTACGACCAGCTTGTTTTTGAGAAAAAGTTTGTCAGTACAGCCAAACTTGCTAAAGATGTTCCAGTAATAGGATTGAACGGTTTTTCTAAAGCACATCTGATGACTGGCTGGAGACTCGGCTACATATACTTCCACGATCCGAGAGGGGAACTTGAGAAGCTAAAGGAATGCGTCGAAAAAGAAGCCAGAATAAGAATTTGCGCCAACACACCAGTTCAAAAAGCTGGTGTAGCAGCTTTGAGGGGTCCGCAAGACCATGTTAAGGAGCTGGTTTTGAAGCTTAAAACACGAAGGGATTACTCATGGAAAAGACTTAACGAAATTAAGGGTATAAGCTGCGCGAAACCTGAAGCTGCATTTTATGTTTTCCCAAAGATTCATGATGTAGGCTTAAAGTGGAAGACGGATCTCGAATTTGTGTTGGAGTTGTTGAAGGAGACTGGCGTGCTGTTTGTACATGGTTCCGGGTTCTGTCCGCTCTACGGTGCCGGCCATGTTCGAGGTGTCTTCCTGCCGCCCATAGAGACTCTTGAAGAGGCTTTTAACTTGGTTGAGCAGTTTATGGAAAAGAATGGGTGATTTGCTGCTGGCGTCTACCCGTATATTGGAGTACCATGCCTAGGGTCTTGTACGATTTTCAAGAATTCTTCCATAAGCCTTTTTGTTATTTTTCCCGGTTTTCCGTCGCCTATCTGTCTTTTGTTTATTTCTCTTACTGGAACTACTTCCGCTGCTGTTCCCGTGAAAAATACTTCATCAGCTGTGAAAATCTCATATGGCGTTATGTTTTTCTCTATTACCTCGTATCCTAGTTGCTTGGCAAGTTCTTTTATTGTTTCGGCAGTTATTCCTGGAAGCGCTCCTGTGTAGCTTGGAGGCGTGTATATTTTGCCATTTTTAACTATGAATATGTTTTCAGCTACGCCTTCGCATACGAATCCGTTTTTGTCTAAGCATATCGCGTCGTCTGCGCCGCTGATGTTTGCCTCTATCTTTGCAAGCACGCTGTTCAAGTAGTTTAGCGATTTTATCTCGTGGCTTGTCGCGTCAACCGGGTCTCTTTTAACCCATGTTAACATTGCTGTTATTCCTTTTTCTTTTGATTCATTTTTATGCAGTGATATTGTGTCTGTTATCACTATTATTGTCGGCTTTGAGCATTTTCTAGGGTCTAATCCTAAATCCCCATAACCTCTTGTAACTACTAGGCGTATATACGAGTCTTTCAACTGGTTTTTGCGCAGCGTTTCCAAGACTATATTTGCCATTTGTTCTTTTGTTAAGGGGATTTGCAGCATTATTGCGTGAGCTGAACGGTAAAGTCGATCTATGTGCTCCTTCAGTTTGAATACGACACCGTTGTATGCGCGTATCCCTTCAAAGACTCCGTCGCCGTACAGAAGTCCGTGGTCATAAACTGAAATTTTTGCTTTTGTTTTTGGATAGTATTCCCCGTCGATATAGACAAGAAGTTCTTTATCCAATATGTTCCCCTTCCGGAGAACAAAATTTTCTGTTCTTTAGGGTTGATATGTGTTTTGGTAGTCTCGGTTATTTTTGCATGGTTAACCGTAGAACTGCGGCCTTTTTGAAATGTGCTTTGGCAAGGGTAGCGGCTTGAAAGGTTTACCTTGAGTTTGTTTTTTGATTTCGTTAGCTAATTCTTCGAGTTTCATTTTGCGTATTCCTCTTGCTTTTCTATCTCTAACTGGAAGAACTTCTGATGCGGCTTCCTTTTCTCCAACGACAATTATGTATGGAACCCATTCCATTTCAGCTTCTCTTATTCTCTTTTGTAACGTTAGCGATCTATCGTCTATGTCTACGCGTATCTGCTGTTTTTCCAGTGTTTCTGCCATTTTTTCACAGTGTTCAACATGTTTGTCTGACATTGGAATTATGCGAACTTGTGTTGGTGAAAGCCAAACTGGAAGCATGGGCGGTTCGCCCTTCTGCTGTTGTTTGTAGGCTTTTTCTAAAAGTGCATATACGCATCTTTCAATCGCACCGCTCGGTGAACAATGCAGTATGAGCGGGTTTTTTCTTTCGCCTTTTTCGTCAACGTATGTTATATCATATCTCTTCGCGTTTTCCACATCTATCTGGTCTGTTGAAAGCGCCGCAGCCTTATTCTGATTGTCTACAAAATTGAAGTCCCATTTTAGCCTAAAATAGAAGAAGGGTTCCTTCCACATTTCAGCTAAAACCGGTTTGTCGAAGATTTTTGCTAAGCTGGCGACAAAATTCTTGTTTTCCTCGTAGAAGTCTTTTGTGAAACGTAAAGCTGCCTCGTAATCTTCTCTTGATAGGCCAAGCTCTTCCAAGACTTCGATGCATAGTTTAAACCTTGTTATGAACTCTTCTTTGGCTTGCTCAAGGTCTGTGCAGAAGGCGTGGCAATCTGGCATAGTGAAAGCCCTAAGTCTTCTTAAGCCAACGACTTCGCCGCTTTTTTCCCGTCTGAAGCTGTAGCGGGTTAACTCGTAGACTCTTAAGGGCATGTTTTTGTACGAGAACTGGGTGTCGTGAACCATTAGAAACTGTCCAAAGCATGCAGCGAACCTTAGGAAAAGCTCCTTATCCTCCGATTTGAGAATATATTGTCTAGCTGGGAAACGGTTCAGGTAATCAGCTAGGCTTGGATGGTGAAAATCATACATAACTGGAGTTTCCACTTCCATGGCGCCGTATTCTATGACTTTGGCTGTGACGTATTGTTCAATGAGTGATTTTATTAGTCTGCCTTTCGGGTACCAGCGGATGTTTCCAGGGTCGCTTCCAGTCTCGTAATCCGCTATTTCTAGTCTTTTCATTAGAGGCACGTGAGGCGGCATCTGTTGGCTTGCTCTAACTTTTGAAATTTCATATTTGGCGAATTTCTCAAGATTTTCGTGACCCTGGAAGTCGAATTCTTCCACTGGAACCATTTTGCCGTCTGGTTGGAGAATGTACCAGAAGGATTCCAGTTTCTCTTCCGCTTTTAAAGCCTCTGAAACTTTTTCGGTTTTTTCTTCCTTTGTTTCGGTTGGTTGAATAACACGTGACTGCTCCGCAAGCGGGTGTCCCTTTATCGATATCGTGAACTGTTTGTTCCATCCGAATGGTGCGCGGTATGTTTCTATGCCCTTATCTTTTGCGTGTGCCTCCATACTTTTAACGATTTTTAATGCTTCTGAAGGTTTTGCAAGGTTGCTGCTTAAGTGTGCGTATGGGTATATGAGGATGCGGTTAACTTTTAATTTTTCAAGAAAGGCGCAAACTTCGTCTATGGCTTTGCGCGCTGTCGCCTCGTTGTCGCCTTCCTCTATAGCTGTGAAGAGGACGACAATTTCTTCTAGGCGTTTTGCCTCTTTTTCAGCTTCTTCTGCCATGGTGATTTCTTTCTGTATGGGTTTATACTCAATATAATTAGAATGCAGCTGGAGTATTCGCATTTTCGCTCAATCTCCCTTTATGCTAGATTTTACACTCCCTTATACCGCCACTGCTCAATTTTCCTATCCTTCTTGGTTCGCTTTTTAAATTCTTTATAATGGCTTTCACAAAGATAAGCGCGTTTTTCGCCACTGCCCACGCTTAAACCAGCAAGTCTAACTTTATCCGCTGAAAGAGAGCGTTTTGCCTCTTTACCACATCCAGACACGTTACATTTCACGCCTTTAGCAACACGTCCCAACATTCAACACCACACGAATAGGCTACTATTTTAAGGTTTAAATGAATACATACGCTTCAATGCTTAATTTCTTTTCCATAAAGCACATTCGCCCTTCGATAAATTTCAGCTCCATTACCGAAAACTGTTGGGCCTACGCCCTCAACAACCGTTGAAGCTGCAGCGGAACCGACACATGCACACCATAAAGCATCTTCACCACGAAGGTATTCCGCTAAAAAGCCTCCAATAAACGCGTCTCCTGCACCTGTCGGGTCGACAAGTTCGTTCGACGTGTAGGCTGGAATCTCATATAATGTTTCGTCGACTGAAAGAACCGCGCCCTTCATTCCTAAAGTCACTATGACCGTTTCAACACCGAAGGAGTGAACAGCCTTTACGGCTGATTTCAACTCTGACTCGCCAGTAACCGCCTCAATTTCTTCCAGTGAAGACTTGTAAACATTAACAAGCTCCAGTATACGCTTATCCATTAGCGCACCGTTGGAAACACCCCCGTTCTCGTCGAAAACACGCACGATCCCTTGAGGATCAAGCGATAACACTCCCGCGCATTTTTTCAGTCTTTCCGCAATCTCGTATGAAACTTCGTTGGCCACTGGAGCCAAGTGAACAATTTTAGCCTCTAAAGCGTTCGGCAAGTCTTCAACCATTATTGGCGCAGTCTTGCTTGTCAGTCGCAGTTTCCGATTGCAAAAGGTATCATCATATTTGAGTTCGAAGCGTGTTGTTTTTTCTTCCGCGACTCTCTTGACACCTGAAAGATTTATTCCCTCTTGGCTAAGCCACCATAGATAGGCTTCTGGGAAGTCTCCGCCAATCTTGGAAATTATGGCAACGTTCGCCCCTAAACGTTTAGCTGAAAAAGAGACGTAAGTGACTGAACCGCCAAGGATTATGTAGGGTGTCTGTTTTTTCGGCAAAAATATTGAGTCTATGCAGAAATGTCCCACCGAAGCAATGTCGAACAATTGTTCAACCTCTTGGCGGCATGTTAAATTTTGGATTGAAGAAGAAGTATCGCTTTTGCCAAGTCGCCATCGCATTCTTCTAGGGCTTTTCTTGCTTCTTCTATGCTTCTGCCTGTTTGGTCGGCGACAAGTCTAACGTCTTCTTCTGGTATTGTTAACCTTTGTTCAACAGTTTTCTCTGTTATTTTTCCACCAGTTACCTGAAACATTTTTTGTCCTTGGATGTCAATTACGGCGACTTCTGGTTTTTCTATAACAATTTCTTTTCTGCTAGTTTTTATGGTCACCTGTTCCACATCTTGCACAGCGTCCATGCTTAAGCCCATTCGTTGCATCATTCTTTTTGCTTCGCGTGGGTTTACTCGTCTACGCATCAACTGTCTTCCTCTCCACTAAATGCTAGAACTATGACTTCTTATACTTAACTTCTACACAACCATGTCTAACCTTTACGGCTACTCCGCTTTTGAAGGCAGTCATCTCTTCGCCAGACAAAACAGCCCGTCCAACAGCCAGAACCCCGCCGTTCTCGTTAACAACTATAACCTCGTCTCTGGGACGAATTTCACTGTCAGCTCTAACAACATGCACAGCGAAAACATCGCCGCCGTCAGCGACAAATTTTGCAACGTCATTTTTAATCACGACAAGGCATCTAGCTTGAGCGTGGTTTTCAACAATTCTTTTAGCGCCTTCTATGCTTAAAGAGAAGAACCCATCTGTTGGACGAAGAGTGGCAAGTCTCTTCTTGTCCAAGTAGACATAACGTATTCTGCCAGTCCTCTTGGAGTAGGCTATTTTAACGTTTTCTGGAAACAGTTTTTCGCCTACGCCTTTTCCAAACTGGTAATCTGCAACGCTTCTGATTCGCCTAAACGCGTCTTCCAAGCATATCACCGTGAACCAAGCAACTGAATGTTTCGACAACTATAAACATAACCGCACATCATCTATTAAAAGAGTTTAAAGGAGCGCCCAAAAAAATTGCGCTGCGAAGTTTGTGGAAGAAAAATCTACGGCAAACCCACGAGAGCAATGATTGAAGGAGCAAAACTGACAGTGTGCAGCGAATGCGCAAAGCATGGAACAATAATCTGGGAAGAACCAAAACAAAAACACAAGCTTTCAGAACCTGCCGCCGCGAAAACCATGCCAAAGCCAGTGATAAAACCTCAAGGCGTTGCAGCTCAGCACAAAACTGTGGAAAACGAGTTGGAGCTTGTTGAAGATTTTGATGTGAAAATAAGACTGGCAAGAGAGAAAATGGGCTTAACTCACGAAGATTTGGGCAAAAAAATAAACGAGAAGGTTTCTGTTCTCAAAAAAATTGAGACAAGGAAGATTAAGCCTGACGATAGGCTTGCGGCTAAACTTGAGCACGCGTTGAAGATTAAGCTTCTCGTTCCACCATCAGAGGAAAAGGTTCCGAAAGCGGCAGTTCCAAAGACTTCAAATCGTGAATTAACTCTCGGAGACCTAATTAAACTGGACAAGGGAAAAGCGGAGGAGAAAAGTTAACGAAAGCAGTAATTGTCCAGCGGCGAAGATCTTTTGAACCGACGACACTTGACGAACTTAAAAGCCTAGCCGAGTCAGCGGGCTACACCGTAGTAGGTAAGATAGAACAAGTGCGATCGCCAGACCCTCGTTACCAAATCGGGTACGGGAAGATCAGAGAACTCGCAGAGCTTGTAAGAGAAACTGGTGCGGAGAAGATAATCTTCGATAATCCATTAAAGCCCGTTCAATCCTACAACATTGCGAAAGAAACAGGCGTAGAGGCGATAGACCGTTTCCAACTAATCCTAGAAATATTCGTTAAGAGAGCTACAACAACAGAAGCAAAACTGCAAATTCAATTAGCTAAACTCAAATACGAGTTGGCACGTGCAAAAGAGAAAGTTAGACTGGCTAAAATGGGTGAACAACCAGGATTTATGGGGCTGGGCGCCTACGAGGTTGACGTTTACTATGAAACTGTAAAACGACAGATACAGACAATAAACGAGAAACTTAAGAAAATACGAAGGAAACGGGTTTTGCACCGTGAAAGAAGAACCGAGCTTGGGTTTCCGATGATTTCTTTGGCTGGATACACCAATGCTGGAAAAAGCTCGCTTTTCGCCGCGCTCACAGAGGAAGAGGTTCCTGTTGACGATGCTCTTTTCACGACTCTTTCAACGACAACTCGGCTTGTGAAATTTGCAAAGAAAAAGTTTCTTTTAACGGACACTGTTGGCTTTATAGACCGTTTGCCACTCACCCTTATAGAAGCTTTCCGTTCGACACTTGAAGAAACAATATATGCTGACTTAATATTGTTGGTTGTTGACGTAAGCGAACCCATCAATGTTGTTGAAAGGAAACTTGCAGTTTGCCTGGAAACAATTCACAACATAGGCGCATCAAGTATCCCAATAATTACAGCGTTGAACAAAATTGACCTTTTAACTGAAGCAGAAATAAAACAAAAAGTCGACAGCCTCAAAGAAAAAGCGCCAAAACCAGTGCCGACCTCAGCACTTTACAAAATAAACATTGAGCAACTCAAAGAAAAAATAGCCGATACACTGCGCAACTATGTCCAAGCATCATTTTCTATCCCTCTAACAAATGAGGCAATGCCGTTCATTTCATGGCTTTTTAACCGTGCAGACGTGAAGGAAATAAAATATTCAAGCAACATGGCATATGTTACTTTTGAAGCAGTGCCATGGTTCGCTGAGAAAGTGAAAAGCCGTGTTGAGGAACTCGGTGGAAAAATTGAAAACTTCAGACAATGAAAATATGCAAAAAGTTTTTGTTTTAAGATGGGGACACCGCCCAAAAAGAGACTTGCGCCTGACAACACATGTAGCGTTAACAGCCAGAGCATTAGGCGCCTGCGGTTTTATTCTGTCCGATATAAAAGACGAGAAGGTTGAGGCAACGGTTGAAAAAATAGTGAAAAACTGGGGTGGGCAGTTCTATTTCGCGATGGGAATTCCATGGAGAGAAATTGTCAAGAAGTGGAAAGCTGAAGGTGGAGTAGTGGTTCATCTCACAGCTTACGGCGAAAACATTCAAACAAGCGATGTACTGCAGAGAATAAAAGCCACAGGAAAAAACGTCTTGGTGATTGTTGGAAGCCAAAAGGTTCCTGGAGAATTCTTCTCCGAAACCGTTTCAGACTTTAACGTGGCTGTTGGAAACCAGCCGCATTCTGAATGTGCAAGTCTCGCCGTGTTTCTTGACAGGTTTTTCGAAGGTAAAACTCTTGCAAAAAATTTCGAGAACGCTAGGCTCATTATAATTCCACAGAAACACGGCAAAAAAGTGACTAAAAAGATTAATTTTGAGTCTGAAGCCAGAAAAGAGATTTAAATTAAAACTTGCAAATATACATGTAGAAAGGTTCAATGCCTAACAAAAAAAGGGTCGCTATGTTATCCACAATAGATGACGCCACCTTAACGAAGGTTGCAGGAGCATTAGGCGAAGAGGAAGCCGTGAAACTAATAGAGATGCTGAAAAATTCTGAAGAACTCACCGACGACGAAATAGCGAATAAAACGGGAATCAGACTTAACAATGTACGCAAAATTCTATACAAACTGTATGACCACTCGTTGGTAAGCCTACGGAGAACAAGAGACCCAAAAACTGGATGGTTCATTTTTCACTGGAAACTGCAGCCAGACCAGCTTGAGGGCTTCATATTAAGCCAAAAACGAAGGGTTTTCGAAAAACTTAACATTCGCTTGGAATACGAGAAAAACCACGACTTTTACTATTGCTACACGCCAGGATGCAAGCGAATCCCCTTCGAAGAAGCCGTAGAACTTGTCTTCAAATGCCCTACATGCGGCAAACCCCTAATGCATTACAACAACGAGAAAATCATCCAAACTCTAACGCAAAAAATTGAAACATTAAGGAAGGAGCTTAGTGAGTGAAAAGCTCCCAACACATAAACAAGCCTTACGTTTATTGCGTGAAAGCGGCTGTTCGGAAAACGTGATAAAACACTGTGAAGCAGTAGCCGAACTTGCAGTTGAAATTGCAGAGAACTGCATAAACAAAGGAATAAAAGTTGACTTGAAACTTGTTGAAATAGGCGGGCTTCTCCATGACATTGGACGCGCAAAAACACACAGCGTGCATCATGCCGTCGCTGGAGCACAAATTGCCCAAACACTAGGCTTGCCAGAACCAATAATCGCAATAATAAAGAGACACGTTGGCGGCGGAATAACAGCAAAAGAGGCGCGAAAACTCGGATGGCCAAAGGATGTTTACACTCCACAAACAATCGAGGAAAAGATAATTGCTTACGCCGATAAGCTTATAGAAGGAGCAAGAAGAGTGCCTATAGACGAAACCCTCAAAAAGCTTTCCAACGACGGATTGTCTCCATCTGCAATTGCTCGAATCCAAATGCTCCATGAGGAGATGTCCACTTTAATCGGAGACTGCGAATGCTTGCCGTAACACTTTCTTTGAAAATTCGCAATGAGCATCAACTAAAAATAGCCGAAGATTACATTCAATCAGCCTTTAAAGGCTTAAAAGTGAATATGACGAGTGCTGAAACAACCGTAGACGGTTGGCTTCAGTTAAAATTTTCAGGCGAAGACGAAAAAATAGCCTTAAACTATCTTGAAACAATCATAGGCTTATGTCCGACACATGTCACGCACCTTAAACGGTTCTCAACGGTTAAAGGATACATAACTGGTTTAAGCGAGAGCAGAGACGAAATCCATGTGGATGTTGGATTAACAAATCCTAAAACGTTCGTAACAATTCCATTACAATGTTTACAAACTCAACTTACTGACGGAAGAAAAATCGCCCTTCAAAAAATCGTTGAATTATTTGGGTTACGCGAAAATATGCCAGTCACTATTAAAACATTAAGCGTAAACGAAAACCGCGTAGAAGCAGCAATGGCTGAAACACAGCTGAACCTTTACGAAAAATGGACGAAATCGCTGCTTGACAGACTAATAGTTTTAGGTGCATCCCAGCAAGAAACAAAAAAAGCCATAAAAAACTACAAAATCCACAACGATGTCATTGGAATAGAAACATTGGGAATCTTTGAACACGCAATCATCTGCAAGTTTGGAACAGACGCTGCTGGGCTGATACCAAAAATTGGCAAAAATCTGCAAGACGCAAGTCTAAGCATTTTCAGCCCAAAAAGGCTACTAAACTTCTTCGGGTCTTTCCATTCGGCATAAAGTTTTAAACATTTAAACT
Organism: Candidatus Bathyarchaeota archaeon; assembly: GCA_018396675.1. GTDB lineage: Archaea > Thermoproteota > Bathyarchaeia > Bathyarchaeales > Bathycorpusculaceae > JAGTQX01. The sequence goes on along the minus strand of JAGTQX010000004.1, from coordinate 712 downwards.
CTAATGGGCCGGGCCGTATGCAATTAAATAATTAAGTGAGTCCTTTTTAGAGTTTTCTTATTTTTTCTGGTTCTGGCTGGTATATTCGACCTTGTTGCGCTGGTGCCATATGACGTTTTTACTGCGGCCTTTTCAAGGCTTCTTTGTAGGCTCGTTTGACATTTCTTCTATTGCTATTGTTTGGTTTGGAATGTTTTCCATCAGCCATTTTAAAGTAGTTTTGGCCAGAATGTTCTACCCCTTACCATGATTAACATTTTCATGCCAAGAGAAATTTGGAAGATTATCAACGTTTCAACAGCTGCTGAAATTAGAAGGAGAATTGTTATCAGTGCGTAGTGTTTAAAAAGTTCGCTGCACGCTTTTCGGAAAGCATCAAATCTCGTCAGATCATCCATAGGATATATTAAATTGGGCTTGATCCATGAAATCCCAACAATTGTCCCTATGAAGGCGGCTAGTACAAAGGCTTCGCCTTCGAGGATTAAAACTGGAGAAAGCATTAATAAATCCGAAAATGTTAGATGTGCCAATCTTGCTCCTAGCAATACAGCCTTATACATTAAGGAAACTATAGACATTGGAAAGAACAGGATGCCTAGAAGTGTAACTGAGATAAACGCCATCGCCAGCGCATATACAAATATGTATACGAACACGTAGGATGCGCCCATGTTAACAAGGCTTTTATCATATGGGAAAATGTTGCTTG
>JAGTQX010000014.1 GCA_018396675.1 Candidatus Bathyarchaeota archaeon | reverse complement strand
GTCTTAGAAAAAGACCAAGCTAACTATAACAGCCTAACCCATTCTTTATTCATTTTAGTTGATTCGTTAGACATTACATTCTAATGTCCAGCAATCCATGCTTTTTACATTGTGTGTTAGGTTTCGGGAAAGAAGACAGTTTCTTTACTATTATTGTAATTATTAAATGATGGAAAATAAATATATATCAAAAAGAGGACATATCAAAAAGAGGACATATCAAAAAACGGACATATCGGCAATATGTCAAAAAGCAGGTTTAGCCTACGCTACTTGACTCTCAACTTTTTCCAGTTGCTTGCATATTTTTCCGATTGTTTCAATAAATTTTGGAAGCATAATTTCTAATGTGCCGCGCCATTCCATTTTAGCAATTCGCTGCTTGAATTCCAAGGAAACGTCACGTAATTCTTTTTCTAAGTCGTCGGGTAGTGTTAAGTTCGACATTTCAGTTACTAAGAGAAGGTGCAATCGCCTAAAAGCTTGCTCGATTTTTTTGTTTATGTAATCTTGTTTTATCTGGTCCAGTTCGATTTTAAGTCTTGAAGTTTTAACTTCCCGTTTCAGACGGAAGTAGATGCCGACGGGTTTAAGCTTGTCATGTATGATTCTCTCGATTATTCCCTGTTTTTCAAGTTTTTCAAGTGCTTTTTTAACTGCTCTTTCTGTATATCCGTTTTTGCAGTAAGCGATGATGTCTGCTTCCCTTACAATGCCGTATTGGGTTAAGTATTCGGTGATTTTGTCTTCAACTACCATGCGTTTTTCACATAGTGAAATGTTGAATGTTCACTATCATTCTATATTTCTGTCAATTTTTAAGACTTGTTGACAGAGAGGTGTTTAAAATGCAAATAAGAATAAGCGTAAGAATAGAAGATGAGCAGCTTCAACAAATCCAAGCAAAAATAAAGAATGAATATCCAAAAATGCGGACAGTTTCTGATGTTGTTAGAGCAGCTTTGAAAGAGTTTCTCAGCAGAAACTGACGGTTTCATTGAAAGTTTACACGAAAATAGAAAAAAGGACGGCGGCTAATATGCTATATGAACACTTACGATTTAAAAAACTTTGCATAAGAAGGAAGCTGCTTGCGCGTGCAGAAAAATGTCTTTTCTTTAAAAATGACAGTTGTCTATCTAACTGTCCAGAAGTCTTTTCCCAGAAGCCAGAAACAACAACTGACCCCTTCACTAAAGAAACAAACTTCATTTTTGGAGAGTGGTTCTGTGAGTGAAGATAGACCTAACGTTTGCATAGTTTTCCTTCCCACTGAACTTTTCGTAGGTTTGATTAAGAAGATGGCGAAATATGAGATTGGTAAAAGCTCCGCCATTCTTGACAGCATTAATGAGGATTTGCATAATCAGGGTTTCATAGATGATGAAACCTATTTCAAGTTTAAAGAAGCTTACATGAGGAGACTTGTTGATGTTGTGCGTGAAAGAGAACAGTCTTCCGTTAAATTTGAGGTTCAGACGGCTAAATTGGAAGTGCAGAAAACTAAAGTTGTAAGAAAATCAGTTGATTATTCCAGTTTTAATGATGCCGCGCTTATGGATGCTTATCGTCGGGCGGTATCAGGTAATGATGTTGTCAGCACGCAGCTTATTCAGGGAGAGGCGCGGAAACGCGGTTACAAGCTCCGCGTTGATGATTCTGGAAATGTTAGTGTGGTGAGTCTAAAATGAACGCGGCTTGTCCATTTTTGGATGTCAAAGGTGAACACTTTATTTGCAAAGCCATTCCTTCGCCTGGATGTTTCAGTTCTGTTTATTCGGAGTTGCCGCCGTCGGAGGTATGGAAATGTGAAACGCTTTGGCAATCATGTCCGTCGTATCAGAAGGGTAACTATGTGCCCGAATGGTCTACGCATAGACTACCCCACCCTCGAGCAACACATTGTTTTGAAAGAGAGGGGGTTAAAGGCTGATGGCTAAGTTTATAGAGACTTCAAAGATTGACCCGAATCCTTACCAAACACGGTTTACCTATGAAACTGAGTCTATGGAAGAGTTAAAGGCTTCCATTAAGCAGCTTGGGATAGTTACGCCATTAGTTGTTAGACCAATTGGCGATAGATTTCAGCTTGTTTCAGGTTCGAGAAGGCTCTTAGCTGCTAAAGAATTAGGGTTGAAGGAAGTTCCATGCGTTATTAAGGAATTATCCGATAAAGAAGCTATGGAGATAACGATAACTGAAAACTTGCAGAGGCAGGATTTAAACCCAATAGAAGAGGCTTTAGGCTTTCAAAGGTTGATTGAAGAGTTTAATTATACACATGAGAAACTTGCGGAGCGTTTAGGCAAGAGTAGAAGTTACATAACGAACAGTCTTAGGCTGCTTAAACTGAACTGGCAAGTGCAATTCGATGTTTTATATAAAACAATCTCTCCTTGGCATGCACGCTGTCTTTTACAATTAGATGACTTTCAGCAATGGGCTTTCGCTAACTTAATCATTGATTGGAATTGGAGCGTAGAAGAGACAAAAGAGAACGTTAAACGGTTTCTTAATGGAGAGCGATACCTAACCTGGATAAGAGAGATTCCAATAGAAAGCATTAATGCTGAAGGGCGATTTAGGAAATGGAATAATGCAGATGAGAAAAAGTTTGTTAAGAGTTTAAGCGAGTCAATCAAAGAATTTGGATTGATGAATCCAATCAAAATTTATGTTCATGGCACTCTAATAGACGGATTTGGCAGGCTAAAGGCTTGTAAAATGTTAGGTTGGAAGCTTATCCCTGCAGTAATTCATTTTGAAACTGCATGGTTAAAAATGGCAGTAGAAACCAATGTTTTACATAAAACAATGGAAGGAGACAAACCTAAAGGCAATCCAATCCTTGACAAGCTTGTAGAAATGAAAGTTGAACCCTACCATTCTTACCATCAAAACATTATGGATTCGCTTTGTAAGGAAATGACAGCTATCCAAAAAATCATGGAAGAGGTTAAAGGCTGATGGCTGGGCTGTGCTGTCCAGAATGCGGTTCAAACCGCTTATACAAAGACGGTTTACGTTATTTAAGTGATGGACGCACAGCTCAGAGATTTCTATGTAGAAGTTGTGGTTATCGGTTCTCAGAGAAAAGGACAAACTTGACTTCGCCAACGGTTGGCGAAGTTGAAAGGACAGACTTACCCTGTGCAGATTCTGCACAGGGTGGTATCAAAACATCTTTCAAAGATGCAGAGTCTGCATCTTTAACATTGCAAAAAGATGTTTTAGATTATGAAAGCAAGTTTTTTAAGAATTGTCTGACAAACAGTTTAAGCGATGCACATCAAGAGGCAATCTTGATGGAAGTTCAGAGGCAAACGGAAAAGCGGGAAGCGGGAGCCACACAAGCAGCACAGCAAGACGTTAAAGGCAAAATTGTCCAGTTTATGTTTCAGTTAGCCAATGATGGAATAAACGAGGCAACAATACAAAACTACGTTAAAACTTTGAATCTCTTAATAAAGTATGGAGCAGACCTTTCAAACCCTGAAACCGTCAAAGAAGTCATTGCTAAACAGAAAAGATGGAGTGAATCCACGAAGAGTTTAGCGGTGATAGTTTACGGAAAATTTGCACAGTTAAATAATATTCATTGGAAGCCGCCAATTTACAAGCCGAACCGAAAAGTGCCTTTCATACCTTTAGAAAGCGAATTGGACAGTTTGATAGCGAGTTGCGGAAAGAAACTTAGCGCATTGTTGAAGTTGCTGAAGGAAACAGGCATCCGCGTAGGTGAAGCGTTAAAACTCCAATGGAAAGACCTTGACATTAAAACGAACACTATAATATTGAACAGCACGGAAAAACATGGCGTGTGCAGAGTCATAAAGATTTCAGAAGAGCTTATGGCGATGCTTAACAGTCTTCCGAAAACTTCAGACCGCGTCTTTGGATATAGACACTTGTCAAGCTGGGAAGGAAGCTTCAGCCTACAAAGAAGGAAAGCGGCAGTTAAACTTCAGAATCCAAGACTGCTGCAAATTCACTTCCACACGTTTAGGCATTGGAAAGCCACAATGGAATACGCTAAAACCAAAGACATCCTGCACGTTATGAAAACTTTGGGACATAGAAACTTGCAGACAACTTTAATCTACACTCAACTAACCAGCTTTGAAAGCAACGAATACCATTCAGCAACGGCTAGAACTGTGGAAGAAGCTAAACAATTGATAGAAGCAGGGTTTGAATATGTCTGCGAAATTGACAAAGTTCAACTGTTCAGAAAGAGGAAATAAACTTATGCGTAGCCAAAAAACGTGTAGATATAATAAAAAAGAATTATGTAGCGATATATCTGCATGTTAACAAATGTTATTTCTGTTTTTTGCGTCTGAAAATTGTGGTGTTAAAAAAGTGATGTCTTGGAAGCGCTCTTTTGACCGATTAAACGAGGAATATGAGACCGTTTTTAAGAAGAAGCAAGCTTTGAACAGTTTGCTTAGCAGTGGTAAAATTTCGCAGTCCACTTTTGAAGCGTTTGACAGGGAACTGGACGAGGTTGTAGCGGGAATTGAAAAGCAAAAGAAGGCGTTGCTGGACAGGATAAGCCTAAAGACAAGGGAGCTTGAGGAACAAGTGAAAGTTTTGGAGAGATTGTTGGCGAACTTTGAGATTCAGCATGTAGGCGGCGAAGTTGACGAGGAAACTTACCAGCGTGAAACAGCCTTGTTAAACATGGGAATTGAAAACGCGAAAAAAGAGTTAAACGCCATTAAAGAGACCATGGATAAGCTTGGCACTCCGCAGATTATAGAACCCCCAGCACTGCAGCAAACCGAAAATGTCGAAGCCAAGGATGTTGAAGTTGCCAATACTGACAAACTTGAAGTTGAAGTTGTGGAAATAAAAACGGAAGCAGAACCGCAAGTTTTAACCGAGAATCCTCAAGAAGCGTTGCCCGCCGAAACAAAGACGGAACAGGAAACCGTAGAAAGCCAATAAGCGCCTAGTTTCTCCTTTTCTTTCTTGCTTAAACAGCAGAATCAAACAATTGTTATATTTTTGCATGCTAACTCTAAGTTTGGGAGTAAGTGACGCTGTTTGTTAAAGAGCACCGTCATGACTTTTCATGAGAAGTACGGGCAATATGATTTAGGTGAAGGACACCCTTTTAGAGGAGACCGCTTTGCAAATGCTATAAGCTTCTTTAAAGCGCATGGACTGTTTAATCTTGCAAATTTAACGTTATTGGAGCCTAAACCCGCTTCTATGGAAGATTTGCTGCGGGTTCACAGTGAAGGCTATGTGGACTTGATTTTCCGATTAGCAGCAGAGAATAAACCTTATGACATTGAAACTCCTGTTTCGCCGCAAATTCTCGAGGCTGCCCTGCTCATAACAGGCGGTGCTATAGAATGTGGAAAAGCTGTTTCTGATGGGAAAGCGACGAAGGCAATTTCGCTTGGAGGCGGTTACCATCACGCTGGAAGAGATTACGGAGGCGGTTTCTGCATATTTAACGATGTAGCCGCTTTAGTCGCGTATTTGAAGACTGAAAAAAACGCCAGAAAGTTTCTTGTTTTGGATTATGACGTGCATTTTGGAAACGGCACAAGCGACATTTTCTATGATGATGCCAGCGTGCTTTTCATTTCTCTGCATCAAGACCCCAGAACATTGTATCCAGGTAAAGGGTTTACATGGGAAATAGGTGAGGGAGAAGGAGAAGGCTACAATGTTAATGTGCCTCTTCCGCCGGGAACAGGCGACGACACGTATCTTTATGCGGTTAAAGAGATTTTCATCCCGTTGGTTGAAGAGTTTAAGCCTGAAATAATTATTGCAAATGGTGGAAGCGATGCACACTTTGCGGACATGCTTGCAGACTTGAACTTGACTTCTAAAGGCTTTTTTGAATTATCCAGCTTAATTAGGGAAAACGCGGATAAAGTATGTGATGGAAGACTTATTTTGTTTGTTGGCAGCGGCTACAACCCGAAAGTGCTGCCTCTCTGCTGGTACGCTCTTGTAGCTGGAGCCGTCGGTTTAGAAGAATTTAACATGAAAGAGTATTCCATTCCGCCGGTTGAACCGCCATTTTGCAGGAAAAAAGTTGAAGAGGTAATCGGCGAGTTAAAGGGTTTGTTGAGGAATTATTGGAGGTGTTTTAGCTAGGCTAGGTGTTTACTCTTTCTTCTCAGTTGGTCTTGCAATAACGGCTGTTCCATAAGAGGCGAAGACTGTGGCGGTTCCTTGAAGTATGTCGCTTGTTTCGAAGTCTGCGCCTATAACGGCGTTGGCACCCATTTTTTTGGCATTATCAATAAGCCTGTTTAATGATTCCATTCTGGCTTTTTCGCATTCTGAAGTGTAGGAGGTTACTTCTCCTCCGAAAAGTCCTTCAATGCTTGCGACAAATTTTCCGCCGACCCCTCTTGTCCGAACGGTTAATCCATACACGTGACCTAAAACTTTCACGATTTCGTATCCTGGGATTCCAGGTGTAGTTACAACCAATACTTCACTCATTTAAACGGCACCCAGACTTTTATAGTGGAAGGCGGTTAATTTAGGTTGCTAAAAAGTATATGGAGCGCAGAAAAGTGGAGAACGTTGAAGAAATCCGATGTTTGTTTCCGATAGTTAAGCACAAGATTTTCATGAACCATGCTGCGCAGTCTCCACTTCCGAAACCCGTCGCTGACGCTGTGAAGCGTTATGTTGATGATTATTCAAATTTTGGCGCATCAAATTTGCCAGAGTTGTCAGACCTTGGAAAATCCATTTTCGCCGAGCTTATAGGCGCAAAACAAAGTGAAATCGCACTTGTTGAAAACACTTCCATGGGATTAAACATCGCCGCAAACATCCTTCGTTATCCGCCGGGTTCAAAGGTTGTAACGACTGATTTGGAGTACCCATCTGTGGCTTATCCATGGCTACGCAAAAACCTAAACGTCAAAGTTCATTATGTCAAAAACGTGAATGGAAAAGTGCCATTGGAAGAGGTGGAAAAGGCTGTTGACGATAAAACAGTTGCGGTGGCCGTCAGCCACGTTGAATACGCTAACGGTTTCCGTAACGATTTGAAGGCTTTAGGCGAAATCGCACATAGACACGGTGCATATTTAATCGTTGATGCAATACAGTCCGCTGGCGTAGTGCCGATAGACGTGAAGAAGGATAACGTGGACTTCTTGACAACGGCGTGTTACAAGTGGCTTTTAAGCCCGCCCGGAGCCGCGTATTTATACGTGAAAGAGGAGCTTATTCAAACTTTTGAGCCGCCTTTAACTGGCTGGGCAAGTGTTGACCAGAAAATTTTTGAAACTGTGGATTTCTGGGACATTTGGAGTTTAAGGCTTTCCGAAACTGCGAGTCGTTTTGAAGTTGGCACGCCTAGCGCGGTGAGCTTTATAGGCGCAGCTGAAGCCATAAAAATGCTTTTAGGTTTTGGTATATCTAACATTGAACAGCGTGTGCTTAAATTGACTGATCGTTTGATAGATTTGGCAAAAGCGTCTGGTTTTATGTTGCAAACTCCCGATGAGAAGCCGCACCGTAGCGGAATAGTGAACATAAGAACGGATAAAGCTCAACAGATAGTTAAGAAGCTTGGCGAAAAGGGAATTGTGGTTTCTGCAAGAGCTCGCGGGATAAGAATTTCACCGCATTTCTATAACACTGAAGAAGAAATAGAGACGCTTTTTGAAGAAATTGTGCGGTTAGAAAAGCTCTTTTAGCTTCTTTATTCATACTCGCTTACGAAGCATACGTCACTGTATTGTGGAACGCTTTTTCCTTCGCCCTTTTTTGCGGTAATTTCAATTTTTAGAATTTTGCATGTTCCAGCAAGGTCTTCCTTGTTTCGCGATAACGCATCAGCGTATTTGCTGTTTCCCGTGTAAATCTTAACCAGTTTAATCGGCGTGTTCAGCGGTTTGCGTTTTTCAGCTTTTTCTCGTCTGATCTCGGTTATCAGCGCCATTAACAGCTCTCCTTCTTTTTCAGCTTCTTCATCGATTGTGATTTCTCCAGCTTTCGGCCAAGGCGTTAAATGTATGCTTTTTTGACCCACATGTTCGGCGTACATGGCTTGATAGATTTCCTCTGTCATGTGCGGCGTTACGGGTGCTAGCAACTGCAATATGCGGTACAGAACTGTGTAGAGCGTGTGTTGAGCTGCTTTTCGCTTTGCTTCGCCGTAAACTTCGGGTTTGTAGAGACGGTCTTTCACGGCTTCGATGTACTGGTCACAGAAAACGTGCCATGTGAAATTGCGCACTTCTTCTAGCGCCATGTTAAACTGACATTTTTCTAAGGCTTCTGTTACTTTATGCGTCATCCTTTCTGCTTTGCTTAAAACCCACTTGTCCAAAAGCTGAAGCTCATAGCCGCCGTCGCTGGGCTTATAGTCAGCCAGTTGGCTGCCAACAAATCGGGCGGCGTTCCAAAGTTTGGTTAAAAAGCGTCTTCCATATTCCATATCTGGCCAACGGAATGGAATATCAGAACCTGTGGCTCCGCCAGCAGCAGCCCATTGCCTCGCGGCGTCAGCGCCGCACTTGGTTAGCACTTCTGGCGCGGCAACGTAGTTTTTAAGCGACTTACTCATTTTTCTGCCGTCAGAACCCAGCACCATGCCGTTTATGAGGCAGCTTTTGAAAGGCTTCTCATCGAAAAGAGCCAAATGCCTAACCATTAAGTAGTATGCCCATGTGCGGATAATGTCAACGCCTGACGGGTGCATATCCGCAGGGAAAAGTCTCCGCCAGTCTTCGCGGTCTGGCCAGCCGGCGTGAACCGCGCAGGTTATAGACGAGTCCATCCAAGTGTCCATTACGTCCTGCTCTGGGATGAATTCGCTGCATCCGCATTTTGGACACGCGCGTATGCGTGGTTTTTCAAGTTTTGGGTCTATTGGAACCCAGTTTTCTTCGGCCAAGATGGTTTCACCGCAGTTTTTGCAGTACCATATTGGTATTGGCGTTGCGAAAACGCGTTGGCGGCTTATTACCCAGTCCCAGTCCAGCGAGCGCGCCCAGTCTATTAGGCGGATTTTCATGTAGTCAGGGTACCAGACGATTTCATTTGCTTCTTTTTCCACTTTGTCTGTTAGGATGCGTGTTTTCATGAACCATTGTTTACGTTCCAGTATTTCTATCGGGGTTTCGCATCTGTCGCATACGCCTATTTCCTGCCTTATATTTTCGATTTTTTCAAGAAGCCCAGCTGCTTCAATGTCTTTGATTATGGCTTTTCTAGCTTCTTCGACTGTTAGTCCCGCATATTTTCCGCCGTTCTCGTTTATGCGACCGTTCTCCGTTAATATGGTTATAACGGGCAAGTTATGCCTCTTCACGGTTCTGACGTCTTCTTTGTCGCCGTAGGTGCAAATCATAACCACGCCTGTGCCGAATGACGGTTCAACGCCTTCATCTGGAATTATTTCAACGCTTCGGTTTACCGCTGGAACGGTTATTCGTTTGCCAATGTGTTTGCGGTATCTATCATCTGTCGGGTTCACGGCTACGGCTACGCAGGCTGGTATAAATTCTGGACGCGTCGTGGCAATGAGTAAATGTTCGTTGCTGTTTTCGAGTGGAAAACGTATGTAGTGAAGCTTTCCTTCACGTTCTTCATAGTTCACTTCAGCATCGGCAATGGCAGTTTCGCATCTAGGACACCAGTTAACCGGATGCGTTCCCTGATAAATGAAACCCTTACGATAAAGCAGTATGAAGCTGAGTTGGGTGCGTCTCCAATAGTCCGGATTCATCGTGCGGTATTCCGTTGTCCAGTCCACGCTGCATCCTAAACGCAAGATTCCCTCTTTCATCATGGCAATGTATTTTTCTACAAGCTGCATGCAGAGACTGCGGAACTTGTCCGGAGGCAAGTCACGCTTTTTTATTCCATGCTCTTTTTCCACTTGAACCTCTATGCCTAAACCGTGACAGTCCCAGCCTTGCGGAAAGTAAACGTTGTAGCCTCTCATGCGTTTGTAACGGGCGACTATATCGAAATACGTCCAGTTTAACACGTTTCCCATGTGAAATTCGCCTGAAGGGTAAGGCGGCGGCGTGTCAATGCTAAAAGTTGGACGCTTATAGTCTGTCCAGTCAAAATGGTAAACGCCCATGTCTTCCCAAAGCTTCTGCCATTTACGTTCAATAGCCAAAGCGTCAAACTCTTTAGGCAAAGACTTCATATAGCAACATCCTAAACATGCTTCAACTTTAGGAAAAATAAATATACAAGTAGATAACGATTACTCCACTCAAGGGTTTGGGGGAGCTGGGCGGTGACTCGGCTGAGAGGACGGCTAAACGCTGTCGACCCCTAAAACCTGATCCGGGTAATGCCGGCGGAGGGAAGAACCATGAAAGAAAAAGGAAACAAATTCGAAACCAAAGTACTAACGGAAATTGTGGTTTTTGCAGCACTCTCAGCGGTTCTATATGCCATAAGACCTTATACGCTTCCGTACGGTGGCTCAATAACATTGGGAAGCATGGTTCCAGTAATGTGGCTGTCTCTCAGAAGAGGTGTTTACGTTGGAGTAGTGGCAGGCGTGCTCTTCGGGATTATAGCCCTTTTCATAGATGTAATGTTTCTTGGAGTAGCAAGTATAATCGCATCTCCAGTGCAAGTCATCCTTGAATATCCCATAGCCTTCGGAGTGCTTGGAATCGCTGGCGTATTCCACAAAAAAACTGTTGGTTACGCAGAAGCAGGAGTAGCCCTAAGCATATTCTTGAAGTTCATGATACACTATCTTGTCGGAGCCTTCATTTGGGTTTATGTCTACGCCTTTCCACCAGAATGGGGACAATTCTTGTGGCCAGCAATATACAACGGCAGCTTCCTTCTCATCGAATACATTATCAGCGCTGTGCTGATGGCTATACTCGTTAAAAGAGGAACGCTTGAATATGCTTTATAAGTGAAAAGGTTATGGCTAAGCTTAAAACTGGAATTAAGGGTTTTGACAATTTAATAGGCGGCGGCATCGAGTCAGGTTCACGGAACATCCTATACGGTCCACCTGGAACGGGTAAAACAGTTTTTGCAATGCAGTTTCTTTGGCAAGGACTACTTGAAGGCGAAACCGTAGCTTACGACGTTATGGACAAGCCTTTTCCGCGGCTCATAGCCTACTTTAAATCATTCGGATGGAACATTGAACCCTACATTAAAAAAGGCAAGTTCATTGCAATTCAAGCGTTTCCACATTTTGAACCTTACCCAAAAGACCCGCGGGTAATCTACTTCAGCTTGGAAGATTTTGAAGAGATGCAACGCATTGATAAGCTGATTTCGGAAAAAGGCGTTACACGATTTGCTGCTGGAGACTTCAGTGAACAAATGTTTGCGCTTTACGATCTGAAGTACATGGAGCCGGTGGAGGACTGGACGATTAATTGGTGTCACTATGACGACATTGTAAACATTGACATAATGACCGCGGCAACACAGAAGGACATAACTACACAGAAGGCGACGGACTTGGACTTAAACAAGGCACATAACATATTCCTATTCAGATTTAATGAGGAAAAATGCAGAAGGGAACTGCGCATAATGAAAATGGAAGGTTGCGAGCATCCTTTAGAGTGGATTCCATTCAAAATAACTAAACACGGCATTGAACTGCTAAAAGGTAAAGGTCAAAAATAAATGGGAAAACTTGACAAGGAAGAACTGAAAAAACTGCTAAGTTTCATAAAAAAAGACAAGCGGGTAATCATCCCACCTTCACCAGGGTTTGACTCTGGAGCGCATATGTTAGATGGCACATGCCTAATTGTGTCCACAGACCCATGCATCGGCGTTCCAGAAAAATGGTTCGGATGGCTTCTAATCCATTACGCAGCTTCAGACGTAGCTCTTTTCGGAGCCAAACCAGAATTCTGCACAATAAACCTTCTCGGGCCGCCATCAACAAAACCTGAAAAATTCTATAAAATTATGGAAAACACCTGCAAAGCTGCCGAAGAGTTAGAAATGGCAGTCGTTACAGGACACACCGGAACTTATCAAGGCCTATCAACAATCGTTGGAGTATGCACGGCTTATGGAAAAATAAGCAAAGACAAACTGATTACACCTGGAAACGCAAGGCCGGGAGACTATATTTTCTGCATAAAACCTGTAGGCTTAGAAGTAGCAGTAAATTTTGCGTTGACACATAAGAATTTGGCAAATCGCCTATTTGGAACCAAAAGTACCAAGGCACTTGAGAAGCTTGTCAAAGCGCAGAGTTGCGTGAAAGAAGCGCTGCTTTTGGCGGAAACTGGCGGTGTTCACGCTATGCATGACGCCACTGAAGGAGGATTGACATCCGCCTTAAATGAAATGGCTGAAGCTTCTAACGTCGGCTTTAAGGTGAAGCTGGAGAAAATTCCATTTGCAAAGGAAGCTTTTACCCTTCAATGTTACTTTAAACTTTCAGATTTCCAGATGCTCTCCATGTCTTCCACCGGAACCGTTTTAGCCGCTGTGGATCCTGCTGCCAAAGAGAATGTTGAAAAAGTTTTACAAAAAAATCATGTTGAAGCGCATATTATAGGCGTTTTTACAAAGGAGAAAAAACGCATATTGGTCAAAGATGAGAAAGAAGGAACTTTTCCAGAGAAACCCGATGACCCCTACGAGAGAATCCTTTCAGGGAAACTGTAAATGTTCATGTTTTTTCCACGAACAAACCCGACTAACGTTAGCCGTGTTTTCTTTGCCATCGCTATGCCGGAAGTCGTCGCCGCAGCCAAAGAAGCTAAAATAGGTATGCCAACGGTTGCTGCCTTTAAAGCAATGTCTCCGGTAAGCCTTCCACTTAAGGCCAGAAAACATTCACTGAAATCTGTTTTTTTCAAGGCGCCCTCGCCTATAGCCTTGTCCACGGCATAGTGACGACTGACATCTTCAGAGAAAGCCAAAAGTGCACCTTCATGATTGTAGATTGCAGCTGCGTGTGCTCCGCCAGTTTTTATGAAGATTTCAGCTATGCGGTTCAAGTTTTCTACGCTTTTTTGGATAATTTCAGCCTTAACCGCCAATTTTGAAACTATTTTTGGACACGCTTCCTGTGTTCCGTTTCTTTGTTTGCCTCCAGATGTTGGCAGGTTTACTGTCGGTTTTAAGCTGACATGACAGATGTTTCCTTTTCTGATGGCGATTTTCTGGATTTCTTCAATAGATTTTATTACGCCTAAAGAAAGCAAATAGCCCACTGCCAGTTCCTTGAGCTGTTTTGGAGTGCAGAAAACAGTAGCGTAGTAGGTTTCGTTTATGAAAACGTGGATGGGCTTGTCATCAGCGACGTAGTCTACAGCCTTCTCGGCTTTTTTAGCTTTGGTATCGATCTTTACAATTTCAGCTTTAAATATAATAGAGTGCCTCCTATCTATTTCTTCAGTTCAGAAAGCACATAAGCTACTATCTCATCTGCAATATTAACATGTGAAATGGACTGCAAACCACGCCATCCAGGCTGACTGTTAACTTCTATGACAAGTGGGCCTTTTGGGCTTTCAAGTATGTCTACACCAGCAATTTTGCACTTAATGAGTTGCGCGGATTTCACCGCTAACTCCTCGATTTTCGTGTCCAGCTTTATTGGTTCTGGACGGGCTCCTTGACTGTAGTTAGTTTTCCAGCTTGTCGCAACCCGACGCATTGCCGCTGCAACACGGTCGCCTATGACAAAAGCGCGGATGTCTGAAAAACCATGTGGAACAAACTCTTGCATGTAAATTACGCCGTGGTTAAATGTGATAGCGTTGAAAACTGTTTGGGCTATTTCTCGGTCGGTTATGCGTGTTACGCCTACGCCTCTAGAGCCGAAAATTGGTTTGATAACAACATCCCCGCCTAGCTCATGAAAGGCTTTAAGGGCTTGGCTAACGCTTTCAGTGGCGACTGTCCGCGGCACGGGAATGCCGCTGTCTTCTAAAATTGCTAGAAGGTCATATTTGTCAACGCAGTGTTCAATTGCTTCTGGAGGATTAATCACATAAAAGCCAAGTCTCTCAAGCTTGTAAAGCATATCCATGCGGAAGACTATTTCTTCCAGCGAGCCTCGCCCAATTGGGCGAATTATGAGCGCGTCTAATTCGCTTAAGATGTCAATATTATGTGCGTTCACGTGAGGCACATAGCCGATGCGGGCGACAATTTGTGGAAAGCTGAAACAAGCATGAGGAATTTGTCGTTTGGCTAATGCTTTTCGAAGCTGGGTTGAACTGTAGGCGTCGGGGTTTCGCGTTATAATTCCAAATTTCAAGTTTTAACCGCCTTTTCTTACATGTGAAATCCTTTTGGCTAAACTCTTAAAGCTTCCGTGTATTGCTCTTTTGAGGCGGATTTGGGTAAAATATATAATTCTGCTGCGGAATCTTTTGCAGTCATTAACAGGGCGTGTTTAATGGGTTCCGTTAAACCGAAAGTCACCTGGAAAACCGTGCTTTTGCCAGCCATAGGCATAGCTGCATTCATAATATACCTTTACCTTTTCCAAGTGGACATCCCAGAAATTATTGCAACAATAAAAACTGTGAACATGCCATTATATGTTTTAGCAGCTTTCCTCGTTTTCTTCGACACGCTTTTTTACGCGCTAGCTTGGCGTTCTCTCTTAAATTTTCTTTCCGTTAAACTTTCAGTTTTAAAAGCCTACTTGTATGTTTGGTATGGAACATTTGTTGACATAATTATTCCAGCAGAGTCCATAAGCGGAGAAATTTCAAGAGCATACCTAGTGATGCGGGAACAAGGCAACGAAATCAGCGGAAAAGTCGCAGCTTCTCTTGTAGCGCATAGGCTGATAAGCATGAGCGTAGGCGCCATAAGCGTTATCATTGGCACCTGCATGATTCTAACAGAGAGGCAAGTTGACACGTTAATTTTCAACTTGAGCCTTTTCTTTGTCGCCGTAACCGTGTTTTTTGTGATTTTGCTGATTTTGTTCTGCATTAAAGAGGCATGGACTCGGAAAATTATAGAATTTGCCTTTCGGATTGCCGAATTCGTAAGCAGAGGGAAATGGAAACTTGCAAAATTTAGGGAAGACGCGCTTAAAGCAGCCAAAATATTTCACGATTCAATGAAAGAGTTCAGCCACGCTCCGAGAACATTGTCTGTAGCCACGGCCTTCTCAACAATCTGCTGGATTCTAAACTTGATTATATGCTACTTGGTTTTTTTGGCTTTGGATTTTCAGATGAGCACTCTCTCGCTTTTAGGCATAGTTATTTTAACGCAGTCAATAGTGACAGCGGTAAAATCCATTCCTGTAGGCGTGCCTTTTGAAGTGGGACTTCCCGAAATAACGATGACGACTCTTTATGTAATTCTCGGCGTGCCGTTCCAAACAAGCGCGACAGCAACGATACTTAGCAGAATTCTTACGCTTTGGCTTAGGTTTTTCGTCAGTTTCGCTGTTCAACAGTGGATAGAAATCAAAGCTATTGCTGCAACATCACCTTCAAGCTTGCCTAACCAAACAGAAAAAGTCTAAATCTGCGCATGTAAATGATTTAAAAGATGAAGCAGATGGCGATAACCATAGAGGACGCCTCAATCAAACATTTGGATAGGCTTTATGAAATTGAGATGGAATGCTTCAAAAGCGAGGCTTTCACAAAACAGCAAATCGCCCAGTTGCTTACAGATTACAATTCGATAAGTTTAATCGCTAAAGAAGACGGGAAAATTGTGGGTTTTATAATCGGCATGATTTTCGTTGATGACAACCTGTTAAGTGGACATATATTAACCATAGATGTGTCGCCGAGTCATCGCCGCAAAGGTGTAGGAATATTGCTCCTGATGGAGATTGAAAAAATCTTTAAAGAAAGAAATGTTACGGTTTGCCGCCTCGAAGCACGCGAAGACAATGTAGCCGCGTTAAACCTTTATCAGAAGCTCGGATATAAAAAAGTTGGAAAGCTTGAACATTATTATGGAAGTGCGCATGGCATACTTTTCGAGAAAACACTAGGCTAAACTCAAAAGCTTAAGTTTCGTCTTCTCATCCAAAACCCTTTTTAGACTCAAATCAACGCCTTCAATTATCACAAGTTCAGCTGTAGCGCCAACTGGAGACCCTTTCATCAAGTGGCCGCCGAAAGCTCTGCACTCTTCGTCTGTGACCACTATGTGTGCGTGAATCACTGTATCACCCTTCTCGTCTATGGCGATGTTGCCGGTGCAAGAAGCAATTTCCAGCGGTCCATCCAGTTTGATGTACTTGTATTCGCCTTCTTTGTAATATCCCAACGTGACATTTTGCAAACTGCCGATGGCTATTATTGCACCAGCTTTTACACCAGCCTTTTCAGCTTTCTCTTTTATGGCTTCTAAAAAATCTTCGCCTTCCAGTAGGCGAGAAACAATTATTCTTTTAACTTTTCCTTCTTTAATCATTTTTGTTCGCCTCAAACTTTTGGAGTTTACACTTTGAGATTCTGTTATTTTAGGTTTCCGAAAGCCGATCTTGAACGTAAATCCTAAAAGTCTCAATGCATAACTTGTAACTGTGAATCGGAGTTGGAAGTGCGGAAAAAGGGAAACAATGGAAAAAAGAGTTTTGGAAGATCCATAGTTGTTCTCATCCGTAACACTACATGGCGATGCGGTAAACTTGAACGTTCAATAGTTAAACATCTTCACAGAGAAACCCTCGGACTTGGAAAACCTGGCACGCCTATAAACGAGATGTTACAAGATTTCAGAGTGAGCGGCAAAAGGAAAAACGAGTTTATGGATGCACTAAAGCGTTTAGAAAGAAGGAATATAATAAGAATCTTGAAACTGTAGTCGCATCGCCTTTTAAAAGCCCTATTTTCAGGATTTCTCGGTGAGCCTTTTTGCGCCTTCAACCCATTTTTCAGCGATTTTCGGCGAAATCTTAAGTTTTGAGGCTATTGTTTTTGCTGAAGCATTGGCCAAATCTTCGACGCTTAGGATGCCCATGGACTTAAGTTGTTCTGCCCGTTTTGCACCTATGCCTTTAACTTCGGTTAATTCTCGACCAGCCTTTACGACTGGTGTTTCCTCAACCATTATCTCCTGTTTTGTTGGCGGTGCAGGTGCTGGTTCAGGCATAGATGTAGAAATAGTTGCCGTTGTGGATTCTTGCGTTGCCGCTGTTACTTCAGAAGTTATGCTTTTTGTCACTGTTTTGGGTCTTTGCGTATAGCCAAGTCCGATGAAAAATAAGCCTAGAACAGCTGTTGTAACTATCCAAAGGTCTCGGTATTCCACTTGGTAGTAGAGCACTAGTCCAGTCAATATGAAGAATATTATGGCCACCGTGTATAGGGCGTAATCTGAACGCATCTCGTCTTTCTCCCTAGCCATTTATGTTTTATGGAAATAGCTTAAATAATTTTCTGCAGATTCCAAAAAAGAAAGATGGAATTGTGGTGTTTGGCTGATTACTTGAGTAATTGCTCTTCTGGCGGCGGTTTCTTTATCAAGCCTTCCTTCATTAGAACTTTTAGGCTTTCTCTAGCGTTCTTTATTATCGCCACGGCTCTTTCATAGAGTTCTTTCCTGCTCGGTTTCACTCTGGCTACTCCCTGGTCTATGGACTTCAAAGCACACGCCACTGCCTCGCGCGGGAAGACTTCCCACTCTTCCATCCGTGGAAGAATATCTTCCTCATGCATTCCACGCTCTTCGGCAAATTTTGCCAGTTCCTGCGCGGCGGCTATACACATGTCATCTGTAACTGTTTTGGCTTTCACGTCTAAAACGCCGCGGAATATTGCGGGGAAGCCTAAACTATTGTTAACCTGGTTTGGAAAGTCGCTTCTTCCAGTGGCAACGATTCGAGCTCCAGCTTCTTTGGCTTCCCAAGGCCATATTTCTGGGATTGGGTTTGCACACGCAAAAACTATTGCGTTATTGGCCATTGTTGATATCCACTCTTTCTTTATTGTATCTGGGCCTGGTTTGGACGCGGCGACAACGGCGTCTACGCCTTTAAAGGCTTCGGCTATGTCGCCTCTTCTGCCTTCACTGTTCGTTATTTGGGAGAGCTCGTATTTCCATGGGTCTTCTTCTTTCTTGATGTCTTCCCTTCCAGGGTAGATTATGCCTTTGGTGTCAACTAGGATTATGTTGCCAGGCTTCATTCCCCATCTTATTAGGACGTAAGCTGTGCGGATGTTTGCCGCTCCGGCTCCGATTAAAGTTACGATGCTTTGCTGCGGTTTCTTGCCAACTATTTTGAAGGCGTTTATTAAGCCAGCCAGTATTACGGTGGCGGTTCCCTGCTGGTCGTCGTGCCAAACTGGAATCTGTAAGCGGTCTCTGGCTTTTTCCAAAACGTAGAAGCATTTCGGTTTTTCAATGTCTTCAAGGTTGATTCCGCCGAATGAAGGTTCAATAAGCTCGCATGCACGGACTATTTCGTCAGGGTCTTTTGTTTTTAGGCATATTGGGAAAGCGTCAACGCCGCCGAGATACTTGAACAGTAGAGCTTTTCCTTCCATAACTGGCATAGCGGCTTCTGGGCCTATGTTGCCCAAGCCTAAAACGCGTGTGCCGTCTGAAACTACGGCTACATAGTTCCATCGGTTTGTAAGCTCAAAAGATTTTTCAGTGTTTGCTTGGATTTCTTTGCATGGCGCCGCAACGCCGGGAGTATACCATATTGCGAAGTCGTCGGGGCTTGTTATGGCGCATTTCGGCATGACTTGAACTTTGCCTTCATAAAACCTGTGCATTCCAGGAGCAAGTTGTGCTGGTTTCTTCGCTTTAGCGAGCAATTCTTCAACTGTTGGTTTCCTTTCCTCTTTTTTAGCGGGACACATTTGTTACCCTCTCCCTTTTCATGAGAGAGATGTTGTTGTTTTGTGCATGAGAGCTTTAAGGGTTGCGGTAAAATTTGAAAGAAAACTCCAATAGGAAAGCTTGCTAATACGCTAAAAAATCACGCGGATTCGGAGTTGGAACAAAGCATTTTAGCGATTCATATCAGCTGTTCACAAGTCATATATTAAGGGTCAAAAATGATAATTTTCGTATCCGACTGAAACGACGTATACGCCTGAACATACGAAACGCCGCGGTTAACACGTGATACGCCTCGTAAAAAAAGATAAACGCTGACAGTTTGAAGGAGAGTGCCTAGGCTTGCAGAAAATCTACAAAGTCGGTCTCGCAGTAATGGCTGCGTTGAGTTTACTTTATGCTTTTCAGGGCTACTATCCGGACTTTATAGGAGTTTTTTCTAACGCTTTTTCGCCGTTAATTTCTGGAGTAACAGTTATAGTGTCTGGTTTTTCTTTGGAGCGGTACTGGCGCGAGTCAAAGGGAAAATTTTCCATGGTGTGGCTTTATTTTACGGCTGGATTATTCCTCTGGTTTATGGGAGAAGCTGTGTGGGCTGGTTATACTCTTGTTTTAGGTGTTGAACTGCCTTATCCGTCGGCTGCTGATGTGTTCTGGCTGGCTGGATATGTTCCGTTCCTTATAGGACTTTGCTGGTACGTGAAACTGTTCAGTTCAGCCTTAACATGGAAAAGGCTGACCGCTACGTTAATTGCAATATTTGCATTTGTTGTTTTGGCAATGGCTTTATTGGTTCCGCCAATATTCGAAACTGAGGAAAATTTAATCACTAGAACAATAAGCCTAGCATATCCAATCCTTGACTTTGTGCTTTTCGGCATGGCACATTTGGGGCTGATAATTTTCTGGAGAGGCAATATTGGAAAATCTTGGCTTCTGATAAACGCTGCAATAGCAACAAACGCGTGTGCTGACATCATTTTTAGCTACACTACTGCAAAAGGCATATATTACAATGGTCACCCAGCTGACCTTCTCTTTGACTTTGCATACCTATTCTTTCTAATGGCATTTTACATTCACACAAAGGAGCTGTAAGAGAATGACCCAAGCTAGAAGGGGAAACTCCTTTGAAAAGGCTTTTCTTGAAGCCGTTGACGAAGGATTATCCATGCTTGGGGAAAGTGGAAGAGACGTCGTCTATTTGCGACTTCAGACCACCTACGCAATTAAACGAGAGGACATTATAAGTAATCTTGAAATTTTTGCTCAATGTTTAAGAAAAATTTTCGGTTCAGGCGCAGAGGTAATTGAAAAAGCAATTATCAAAAGCTTATATGGAAAGCTTGGAATGAAATTTGTTGAAAAGAAAGGTTACGGTTTTTTGGAGTATTTGAATGAGGCGAAAAGTGCGGTTGCGGTAAAGGAAATACACCGAGCGAATTAAATAAAATCTTTAGGGGTATGAAAATTGGAATTGGTTGGTAGTTTTGATACTTTAGTATCTTCTTTGGCGGAATCCGCCTCTTCTGTCCCGTCCGCCGAAGTCCCGTCCGCCTCTTCCACGGAATGGTCGTCTTTGCTGCTCGTAAACTTTTGTAGATAAGTTGTTTCCAGTGTTTACTTCGCATGTGAGCGCTTCTTCTGCAACTTCCAACGTGCCGTATCTTCCAACGTTTAAACGCATGCTTCCCTTGAAAAGCGTGACGTAACCATTTCCTACGTTTATGGTTTCGCCTTCCTTGACTTTTTCAATATTGTCATCCCAAAGCGTCAAGTAGATGCAGCCTGTTTCGTCGCCGACTAAAGCGTCGCAGACATTGTGTGGCGCTCCGTCTCTTCCTGTTGGAATGCTTCTAATTTCGCTCTTGGAAACTACTTTTGCTTTCACGTTCACGGCTCTTGATGCAGGCGTTAACTCGCCTACTTTCACGTCCACGGGTTTTCTACCTCCCGAAAAACCTTCAACTGCCAATTCTGAATCAACACCTTTTATTTTTTATTCGCCAGAACATATGTTACCTCTTCACTTAAGCGTTTTGGTCAAATTACGCCTTTTAAGCCTCGGCCCTCTTGCTTCAGCCTGATATGGAAGCTTGCTGGTTTTGAAAACGACAAGTTTATCCTTAAATTTGGCTAGATAGGCTAGAATAAGCCTTTTTCCGTGGTCTGTCAAGGCGTAAACGGGTATTGTCACGCCCAACTGAATAAGCGCATTTTTGCCTATTTTTTCTCGAAGTATTTTCGAAGCACTTGCACAAACAACATCCGCCTTGATAATGTGCCGCACATCCGCGTTTTTGACGCAAGTGTTACAGACAGAAAAAACCAAAACACTCATGCCCGTGTTTGTATGCGCTTCGAACCTTCTGATTTCACTTATGGCCTTCGCTTGGAAACCAGCAACGCTCACGGCGATGTGTTTGAAGCCTAACTCAAAAGCCTTTTTCACGCCTTCAACTTGGTCTATAACAGCGTTTTGCTCATCAAGAACCGTTCCGCCTTCGTTTTTAATTTTTTGGATTATTTCAGGTATTAGCGAAGTTTTTATAATTCCCGTCAGTCTAGCACCGATGGCTTGCACAAGCTTGCCGTTTGACGTAATTACTGTTCCAGCACCTTCACAGACAACAACCGCGCAGTCAATAAGTCCATCTTCAAGCCACACACGCATCATTTCTGAGGCACCGTAAGCCACAATAGGCTCCCAGTTAAAAGCACGGTTTCTACAGCAGAAACCGAAACCGGTAATCTTCAGTTCAACGCTTCTCCGTACAGCTTCAACATCAATCTGCTTTGTGCCGTAAAGTGCCTCGTGTAATGGGCAATATTCAACAAGCGGCTCACTTAAAACATTGACGCCTTTCTCTGAAATATGCACTCGGGCGCCACAACAGTAAATTTCATGCTCGCCTTTGACACACACGTTTCTAACGCTCACAACAGAAAAACATGAAGAGGAGGCTGTGACGTTTATTCTTTGTTTGTTTCCTCGTTGATTTGCTGCTCCATCATGTGCCCGCGGCAGTAAACAAGCGCCTTTTTGACACCAGCAACCTTCAACGCTTCACGTTTAATGTCCATTGCAAGCTTAAAGGCTATTGGACAGAATGGACTTGAGGGAATAAACTCAACTTTGACAACTCCAGGCGCTTCTTCTTTAACGCTCTTTATCATATGCATTTCAGCAAAGCTCAACCCGGTTTCAGGGTCAACAACTTTGCCGACGGCCTCAAGCACTTTGTTTTCCAAATCGTTCAAACTTAACACACCCATTTTCTGTGGGATTAAGGCGAAAACACCATATAAAAGGTTATGGGTTTGTGGCATTCTGCTTCTTTAAATACATTCGCCAACTTAAAGTCATAGTCTTTGGATGCGACGCCTTAACCTCATCAAGCCTCTGAACGGCAGTGTTGCTGGGCGCTTTTAAAACAGTTTCTGGATTGACGTATGCTTCTTCGCAGATTTTGTGGATTGCTTCAACGAAACGGTCCAGCTCCTCTTTTTCGAAAGTTTCAGTAGGCTCAATCATTAAAGCCTCTTCAACGATAAGCGGGAAATATATTGTCGGCGCATGCACGCCATAATCAAGAAGCCTTTTAGCGATGTTTAATGCTGAAATGCCTGTATCATTCTTTAACTGTTTAGCGCTGAAAACACACTCGTGTTTTCTAGGCTTTTCGCTATTGTATGGAAGCGTCAACCCACGTACACTTTTAAGTTTATGCATAACATAGTTTGCGTTCAAAACAGAAACTTCAGCCGCCTCCTTTAATCCTTCGGCTCCCATGCTTAAAATGTAAGCGTAAGCCTTCAGTAAAACCGCCACGTTTCCGTAAAAACCGCGAATCTTGCCAACACTGTAAGGTCTATCATAATCTAAACGGTAACGTTCACCGTCAAAAACTATTCGGGGCACAGGTAGAAACTTGCATAATTCCCTTGTAACGCCTACTGGACCTGCGCCTGGACCACCGCCGCCATGTGGCGTGCTAAAGGTTTTATGAATATTTATGTGCACTATGTCGAAGCCCATGTCGCCTGGTCTAACCTTGCACAGCAATGGGTTAAGGTTTGCGCCGTCATAATACAGTAAACCGCCAGCTTCATGAATTATTTTCGCAATTTCCTCAATGTTTTTCTCGAAAACTCCAAGAGTGTTCGGATTCGTCAACATTAAACCCGCTGTTTTTTCTGAAACAGCAGCCTTCAACGCTTCAACATCAACGCAACCATCTTCATCTGAAGGAACAACCACAACATTGAAACCAGCCATTGCTGCACTTGCCGGATTGGTTCCATGTGCTGAATCGGGTATAAGCATTTCACGCCTTTTGTCGGTTTCTCCATTAAATTTATGATAAGCCCTTATTATAAGTGCGCCTAAAAATTCGCCGTGTGCACCAGCAGCTGGCTGCAAACAGACTTCATCCGTTCCAGTTAATTCCGCAAGCCAACCTTCAAGTCTGTATAGAATTTCCAGTATGCCTTGCACCGTGCTTCCGTCTTGGTTTGGATGAATCATGCCGATTGTTGGCAAGCTTGCAAGTGTCTCGTTAATTTTTGGATTATACTTCATAGTGCAGCTTCCAAGCGGGTAAAATCCAGAATCAACTCCATAATTCATTTCTGAAAGTCGCATATAATGGCGCACAACTTCTGGTTCTGAAAGTTCCGGAAGCTTCGGCGCTTTTTTTCGCTGCATGTTTTCTGGGATAAGCGTGTTCAAGTCGCCAACAGCTTTTTTCACTGTATCTTCAACTTTTGGCAAAGAATATCCTACACGCCCGGCTTTTCCGAGATTAAATATTAAGGGTTCGTTCCATCTTGCCTGTTTAAACATGTTTTTCACCTCTTTGAAACTATGCTCTCTAACGTTTTCGCCAGCAGTTCGATTTCCTCTTGGGAATGAATTTCAGTTATGCAGTAGAGTGCTGTTTCGCCAAGTTCTGGAAATTCTCTCGAAACGTCTTTGCCTCCATGAATGCCCGTTTGAAGTAGCCTTTCATGCATTCTTTTAACGCTTGCGCCAACGCCGTCAAAATTAACAGTAAACTCCTTAAAGTGTGCGGATTTGAATACTGGCACTTTTACGCCGCCTATTCTGGAAAGCAGTCGCATAGCGTAATTCGCCTTACACATTATTGTTTCGCCAAGTTCACGTAAGCCTTGAGGCCCAAGGAGTGCCATGTAAACGGCTGACGCTACTGCACATAACGCCTCGTTAGAGCAGATGTTTGAAGTAGCCTTTTCACGGCGGATATGCTGCTCACGCGTCTGCATTGTCATGCAAAAGCCCTGCTGACTTCCGTCAACATTCGTTGTTAAGCCAATAATTCGGCCTGGCATTTGCCTAACCAGATTCAAGTCGTCCCTGCACGCAAAAATGCCGAGCAACGGACCGCCGAAGTTCATCGGATTCCCCAACGGTTGAGCTTCGCCAATGACTATGTCAGCGCCGTAATCGCCTGGAGGCCTCAATATTCCAAGCGATGTGGGATCAACGCCAACTATCAGAAGCGCGCCGCGTGTATGCGCCATTCTGGCTATTTCGTCAATTTGTTCTTCAATGAATCCCAAATACGACGGGTTTTCGATGTACACAGCTGCGGTTTTTTCTGAAATTTTGTTTTTTAAGTCGGCTAAGTCCAGTTGCCCAGTTTCGCGGTTGTAGTCTATTTCGCTTATTTTTATGTCGGCTGGTTCGGTGTAAACCTTAAGCGTAGCCAACCTTTCAGGATTAATTATTCGTGGAACCAGTATTTCATTTCGCTTGGTTACACGCGAAGCCATACGTGCTGCTTCGCCTAACGCTGACGCCCAATCATACATTGAACAGTTAGCAACGTCCATCGCGGTTAACTCGCAAATCATGCTTTGATACTCAAAAAGTGTTTGAAGCATGCCCTGCGAAATTTCAGGCTGATAAGGCGTGTAGGACGTGAGAAACTCGCTACGTTGAACAATCTCTTTCACCGCAGCCGGAACATAATGAGGCCAGCATCCGGCGCCAAGAAAAACGGGCATATCAGCGCATGTCTTGTTCTTTGACAACAGATTTTCGACGTGTTTTTTAACTTCAAACTCTGCTAGCCCTTCTGCGGGTAGGTTCAAGGGATTTTTCAAGTGATACTTCTGTGGAACATCCGCGTAAAGTTCGTTTGTGGAGTTTATGCCGATTTCCCGCATCATTTCCGCTTTAATTTCTGGTTGAGAGTTGGGAATATATGGATGACCATGACGTTTCAAAGTATCCACCAGCTTTTGAGAAATAAACACTAAATCGTTGTTAACTCTTTAAGCTTTCCAGTGTTTAAGCGCTAATTCTAGGTCTAGTATTGTATACCTTTTGTTGTAACCATTTCTTTAGGATACTTTACGTCGACGATTTCATTTACAAAGTCAGCGCGGTTGATAAGTTCTTTTGGAGCGTATCTTCCAGTCAAAACCACATCAGTTTTTCGAGGAAGCATGTCCAGAAACTCCAAAACTTTGTTCACATCCAAAAGTTTACAGTGTAAAGCCAAGTTAATCTCGTCCAGAACCAGAAGATGCGGCTTTTTCTCTTGAACAATTTTTTCAGCGAACCGTAACGCTTTTTCAGCCAGCTTTTTGTCTTCTTCGCCAAGATTGCCGAGTCCATGCCAGCCTTTTCGTCCGAACTGGTGAATCTCGTAGTAGGGCGCAAGCATCCGCCTTATCTTGTATTCGCCTGTGTTCTTCCACCATTTCAAGAACTGGATTATGACGACTCTGTGCTTGTGTCCGATGGAACGCAAAGCCAAGCCTAAAGCGTTTGTAGTTTTTCCCGCGCCTGTCCCAGTGTAGAGGTAAACATATCCCAAAAAGGGTTCCTCCAAAACACTGTTTCTGTTTCGCGCTATTAAGCTTTTGAACATAAAGCATATGCTATAAACGCCTTCTTAGAATGGGAAAACCTTTATTCTCAACCGGATTAGGTATTGGAAAGGGATGGTTGCAAAATGCAGGATAAAGTTTGGTTTGCCGAGTTAACCATGAAAGAAGTGAAGGAGGCCGCGGAAACAAATAAGGTGATAATTGTCCCAGTCGGAAGCGTTGAGGAGCATGGTTCACATTTGCCGCTTTGCACGGACAGCATACAACCTGAATACGTCGCAGTTGAAGCCGCCAAAAAGACTGATAGCTTGATTGCGCCACCATTGTATTATGGTGTTTGCACAGCCACACGCGTTTTTCCGGGAACGGTTTCCATAAGTTTTCAGTCACTGTATAGAATTACACTCGAAATATTGGAGGAGTTTATCCGCAACGGTTTCAAACGTTTCCTAGTTCTCAGCGGCCACGCGGATGAAGAGCAAATGTCTGCTTTGCGCTTTGCCGCACACCGTGTCATGTGGAGGCACATGGAGAAAGTCAAAAAACGAGAACTGCGCATCATGGTGTGTTCAGATTACGATTTCGCCTATGAGCTTCGAGGGAAATATTTCAGCGAAAACGATGGACACGGCGGCACAATTGAAACTTCCCGCGTTATGGCGATAAAGCCAGACTTAGTTAGGGAACGTGGGCACATAAACTTGCAGAAGCTTCCAAAATTTGAGGTGACCGCAGACGCGCGGGAATTCTTGCCCGACGGCATACGCGGCGACCCAGCTGAAGCTTCCGCTGAAAAAGGGAAATTCATAAACGACTACATTATAGGCGAACTGGTGAAATTAATCGAGGAACTGAAAAAATAGGCGTCAACTGTATCAAGTTTTAAATATGATGATTCCTTCATGTTTTTCTTGGAGCCATTAACAAATGAAGTATGACTATGAAGCGTTGCTTAAACGTGCACGCGCGCAGTTGCCCGAAACCGCTTCAAAAAGGGAACGTCTAGAAATTCCGAGGCTACATTATTCTGTTGTAGGCATGCGCACAACCATACACAACTTTAAGGAAATTGCCGAAGTCCTAAACCGTGACCCGCAACACATCCTAAAGTTTTTAACCGGCGAACTGGCTACAGCCGCAACCATACAAGAATCAAGAATTATTTTTCAAGGCAAGTTCCCAAGAGAAACCTTGGAAAAGCTTTTGCAACGTTACATGGAAACTTTCGTCGTCTGCCCCATATGTAAACGTCCCGACACAAAAATTGTCAAGGAAAAACGCCTATCGTTTCTAGTGTGTGAAGCTTGCGGAGCAAAATCCTCTGTTAAGCACCTGTAAAGAGCGTTCAAAAGTTGAAGTGTTACATGAAACTCAGGAAAATCGGCAATAATGTACTGTTGTCCATCTGCGACATGGAAATTTTAGGTAAAACTTTACGGGAAGGAAAAATCGTCTTCAGAGTCGCTGAGGAATTCTACAAGGGCGCGGAAGTGGAGTTGGAAGAAGCTATAAGCATGATAGAAAACTCAACTATAGTGAACATGGTTGGCAGGAATGTGGTGCAGAAAGCCGTTGAGAAAGGCTACGTTCACCCAGAGGCAATTCTGAACATAGAGGGCGTTCCACATGCGCAAATTGTGAAGTTGTAAAGCGCTCGAATGTACGGCTAAGCGACTTCGCTTGGATGAACATGCTTTTAAGGGAGAAGCGCTCTCTTTAAGAATGTCACGGACATGTTTGAGGTGCCCAGTTGGGTAAAAAGAAGGTTATAAGCGAAGAAAATTTAAACGAAATGGTGATGCCCGCAGAAAACGAGGTTTTAGGGGTAGCCATCAAACTTCTTGGTTTCGACCGGGTTCTGGTCAAGTGCCAAGACGGAAATGAACGTTTATGCCGTATAAGGGGCAAAATGAAGAGACGGGTTTGGATTCGCGAAGGCGATGTGGTATTGGTTTCTCCTTGGGATTTCCAGTCAAACGTTCGCGGAGATGTTGTGTGGCGTTACACTCATTCGCAAGCGGAGTGGCTTCGGAAAAAGGGTTACTTGACACTTTAAATTGGCGTGATGAGGATAGCTTTGGCTTTTAGGGAACACGTAGAAAAAAAGCTTAACCGAGAAGAAAAAAGCTACGAAATTGAACAGTTGATGAAGGAAAAACGAAGCGAAGAATACGAGGTTTTAGAAGAGGTTTTTGACCGTTCAACCTTAATGGTTATATACGATTTTTTAAATAAGGGAACAATAGACAAGATTTACGGCGTCGTAAAAGCTGGAAAAGAAGCACGCGTGTACTGGGGAAAAGACAAGCAGGGACGAGAACTTGCAATAAAAATTTACTTAACAGTTTCAGCAGAGTTCCGAAAAGGTATGCTAAAATACATCGAGGGTGACCCGCGGTTCAGAGGCGTAAAACGTGACACGCGCTCACTAATTTTCGCATGGGCACAGAAGGAATACAAGAATCTGGAACAAGCAATTATGGCGAAAGTCAAAGTGCCAAAGCCAATAGCCGTAAAAAACAATGTGCTTATCATGGAGTTTATAGGCAAAAACGGCGTAAGCGCACCATCGCTGAAAGAACAGCCGCCGCAGAATCCTAAAAAAATTTACGAGATTTTGGTCTCTTACGTTGAAAGGCTTTACCAGAAGGCAGAGCTCGTTCACGGCGACTTAAGCGAATACAACATTATGGTTTGGAAAGGCCGCCCAGTAATTTTTGATGTTGCTCAAGCAGTTCCACTGTCGCATCCAATGGCGAATTTTCTTTTAAACAGAGACATAGCAAACATAAATAGGTTTTTTAGTAGGTTAGGCGTTGAAGTTTTACCAGCTGAAGAGTTTTATAGGAGGGTTACAGGCGTTGGCTCAACCTAACACTTTCGTGCGCATTCCAAAAGAGCGTGTAGGCGTGTTAGTAGGACCTGGCGGAGAAACCAAAAAAGCTATTGAGAGAATGCTTTCAGTCAAACTTGAAATAGAAAGCGACACTGGCGGCGTCGCAATATCTTTGGCTGAGAACGCTGAAGACCCGTCCGCGCTTTTGAGGGCTAAAGATGTGGTAACAGCTATCGGCAGAGGCTTCTCGCCTGAAAACGCTTTTAGGCTAATTAACGATGAGGAAGCGGTGTTGGAAGTGATTGACCTTCGAGCGGTTTTTGGAAGGTCTGAATCAGACATTAGACGTGTTAAAGGGCGGATAATTGGGATGGAGGGCAAAACGAGGAGAATAATAGAGGAACTGACGGACACAAACATAGCTGTTTATGGTCACACGGTCGGCATAATTGGAAGGATTGAGAACACTCAGGTGGCGCGGGAAGCCATACAAATGCTGATTCAGGGAAGCCAACACGCAACC
Source organism: Candidatus Bathyarchaeota archaeon (assembly GCA_018396675.1). Taxonomy (GTDB): domain Archaea; phylum Thermoproteota; class Bathyarchaeia; order Bathyarchaeales; family Bathycorpusculaceae; genus JAGTQX01. Next base: position 97,267 of record JAGTQX010000014.1, on the reverse strand, counting down.
GTTTATAAGTATCTTCACAGAAAACGCAGAGAGCTTAAAAAAGAAATGATGGAACTCTGGGAAAAAACAGAAGAGTAAACTTCGTAAAGCAAATTATGGCAAAATAATCTTTCTGAAACATTATGGGAGATAAAACTGTTTTAGAAAAAAGAGAGAATTTGTTTAAAGTCGCCATTAGGGCTTTCGTCGAAAGATGTTTTTGCGTGCGTTCTTTTTGGTTAAGGCTGCAGCGACGGTTAGGGTTAGCATTGCAATTAAAAGTGTTGGGCTAGGTGAAAATTCGGGTATTATGGTGACTGCATGTTCTGAATGCGGATACGAGAAGTAAATGTAAATGTTCTCCACATCTGTCCAGTTTCTAAACTCTACTGCTAATCCATTAACAAGCACGGTGTAGTTGCCAAGCCACAACGTGTTGGCGATGGTGTTTGGTATAATGATTCTGCAGATGCCCAAACCTTCTTCGCCAGTAACATTAAAGCTTATCACTTTTTCTATGATGTCTATCTTGAAGTTTGAAACCGTTGAGTTGGTTATCACTTCAACATAGCGGCTTTCTGCATCCCATGTTCCAGCGTTAAAAGTGTTTACATGCGCCATAAGGGGATAGGCATCTGCATTATTCATGTTGATGCTATGTGCGGTGTCGCCTATTCCATCATCTCCAGTTTCGTTTTGGTAGAATCCGCTGAACTTGTCTACGCCAGTGTAGTTGCTCCAGTAATTTCCGCCTGACGGATAACCGTTATCCCATGTGCTATTCACATCCGTAAGAACATGTTGCATATTGTCGACAAAATTGTTGTGAAAAATCCGGTTATTATAGCAGTCGTAGGTTATGGTTATTCCTATGGCGTTTAGGGTGATGTTGTTATTTGAAACCTTGTTATTGGAAGAGTAATAGTATATAATTAAGCCATCGTTTTTGTTTGACGAAATAATGTTGCCAAAGATAACGTTATTGTTTGATTCTGTAAACCGAATTCCTCGAGAGTTGTTTGAAACAATGTTGCCAATAACTAGATTATTATGAGAATTGCTTCTAACGTATATGCCAAAGGAAGAACTGTTTAAAACAGTATTGAAAAGAATCTCGCTATGATTCGTATAACTTTCAAGAGCTATTCCTTCAGCATTTTTGTAAAGAATATTATTAGAAACCGTATTTTGCATAGAACTCCGAAGGCAGATTCCACAAGAATTAGCGGAAACTTTATTGTTTACAATTGTTTGGTTTTGAGAATTCGCGTCGTAAACTCCATAGGTGTTTGAAGAAATCGAATTGTTGGCGATTACATAATTGCGGAGGTACACACTGCTGCTATAACTCACAGCGTAAACTCCATAAGTATGCTCCTCAATAGTGTTGTTACTGATAGTGACATTTTCTGAACTGTATGCCCCAGAAGATGAAGTGCTAAATATTCCGTATGCACCGTTGTTTAACACTACATTATTTACGGCTATGACATTTTTTGATCCATGGATGTAAACGCCCCAGCCGTATAGCGTTGGCGGTTCATATTGTTTGTTGTCATAAATGTTATTGCTGTCTATGCGTGTGCCATTAGACTTGCCGATTTCAATTCCATGTAGGTTATTTGAGAGGGTATTGTTGAAGATAATGGTTTCATTTGAATTATAAACCGCGATTCCAGATCCGTCCCAAAAAATTTCAGGGTCAGGATCCATTATTACATAAGAGACCTTGTTATTTGAGGCATTGTTTCCAGTAATTGTTATCTTAGTTGAAGAATCTACATATATGCCTATGTAAAATTTTTCAACAACAATATTTTTAACAGTAACATTATTCCCATTTGTTATGTTTACTCCAAAACGTCCATACTCTTCAGGTCCGAAGATTTTAAAATTATTACCATCAAGCACAATGTTGTTCCTTTCTATGATAATAGTTCTGTTAGCAATATCTGCTGTTAGAGAGTAAGTTACGTTTTTAGCGTCTTTTGAATTGGCGCATCCGACGGATCAACGTTTCCATCCGCTCTAATATATATGTAACCGAAACCGTCAGTTGCTTTAACTTGCTTGATATTTGTTAGCAACGTTGAAAATCCAGCCAATAATGCCATGAGCACTATTACTAAAGCAGTTTTTATCTTCATTCTACATCGCTACATGATTAGATACAACAATTCTTAAAATTTATGGAAGATTCTCAACCGCTAACACACATAGTATCAAGGGTCTTATAACAAGAAAAGTGTTTTGAATGCACTCCCATTAACTGCCGCAAATAAAAGAAAACGGGAGATATTGAAAAAAGGTTTTCACACTTTTGTTTTCTTGATGTTAGCTGTTTTCTTTAATGCCGTAGACTTTCAAAAGCTTCTTTAAGGCCCACTTATACTTTTTCCTTAAAGTTTTGGGATATAGTTTTGCTATGTTAAAGTCAACTTTTGCAGCCCATTGGGCATATACTCTCGGGTCAATGTAAGATTTAAGCGAAGTTCCCAAATTCCATTCTTTGGTTTCCTTCATTAAAGCTATGTCAAGCCTTGTCTTCTCAATTCGAGATAAAATAGTCTCTGTCTTTTTGCCTTCCGCCTGTTTTTCCGTTAACTGACGCATTAACTCTTTCAGGCGTTCTTCTTTTTTTGCCAACCTATCTTCAAAGTTTGCCGGAACTTTCCTTTTATGGTTAGCTATTTTGGCGCCTTCAAGGTTCGCCATTTTGGCGTGAAACTGCTTAAAATGTTCAGTGTCTTCCCTTTTCACGTCGCATTTTTCCAGATACTGTCGCACAGCGTCTGTTGTTCTCCATGTTCTGAAAACTTTGGCTGTTAACCCTTTCATTTTCTCGGATAAGAATCTGGAAACTTTTTTGGAGTTTATTCCCTCAAAAAGGTATTCTTTGCATGTTTCGGCGCATTGCATGATGTTTTTTATAACGTTTTGAGGTGCTTTAACGGATTTTTCCCACCTCACGCAGTCTTTTCCCAAAAAATCAAAATGTAAAACGTCGCCTTCTACGTGGATGTGCTCTGGTCTTAAGGTTATTGCGCCTACGGTGTCTGCTTCTCCTGGGTCTTTTTCGTCGCCGACTCTCATGTTTAATGCTAAAATCAGCCAGCAAACTGTTGCTATTTTTCGTCTTTCCTCGTCTTCCGCTTCTAGATTTTTCATTATATGCTCTTCAATTTTCGGAATTAAGCCGCCAAGCTTTTCGGCTTTCCTGAACTTTTCATATTCACGTTTCTGCTTTAGAAATGCGGAATCAGAAAACCAGACGTATTTAATCTTGCCAGTAAGTTTATCCTGCCATTTTGCGATATACAGCTTATCCGGCTCCCAAACAATATCTCGCCATTTTCCCGGCGGTCTAGGCGCATCCGGCGAAAGATTCAATGTTATGTCTTCTTCTTTTGGGCCTTCTTTCCACTTACCTCTTTTGGGATGTTCTCCTCTTCCCATAAACAAGCATGATGGTTCCGCTGTCCAGTTGGCTATTTCTATACGCTTACCATTTACGATTGCGTAGCCGAACTTTTTCTTTAACGCTTCCCTTTGAGTTTTCCTTTGTTTCGCAAGCTTTTTCTTCTCTTTTTTCGTCAAATTCTGCTTCCAAAGTTTCTCCTTCGCCAAATAAGCTGAAACTTCTGAAAAATCAATCTTCGAATTAACAAGAGTTTGAAGATTGAAATCGTTTGCTTCAACTTCCTTTAAATGCTCAACACGGAAAGCTTCTAGAAAATCTGAATTTGTGTTTTCTTTTTGTAACCACTGCAGAAAATCTTGCATAAAGTTGTGATAAAAAACTTTGTCTGGCGGTGATGCTGATTCCATTTTTTTAATGAAGGCGATAGCCATCTGCTCGGTTTTTGGGCTGAGTTTTATCTGTTTTCCGTTGATTCTTATGGATAACCCTTTGTAATCGTATGGTGGAATGTAAACGCCGTTATGCCACAAGCTTTTTAGTTGATGTTTTGCCGTAGTGCATCCCGCGCTGGATAAGCTTTCTTTTTCAATCTCTCGGTTGCTTAAAAATTTTCACCATGTCTTTTGTTCTTTTCTGTTCTGTTTTAGCTTTCTGTAAAGTTGCTCCACTTTTTCGCGGCTTACATAACCCTTGTGTGGTCTAAAGCCTCCTGAAAACCCGTGTGGAATATGTAGCAGTTCATGGATTATGGTTTTCTCTTTTTCTTCTTCAGACAGCTTGTCATAACGTTCAGAAATAAATTCTATTATGTATGAAGGCGGAAGATTGAGAGTTTCTTGCCAAATTTTCCCTAAACCGTGAATGCGCGCAATTGTACGCTTTGATTTGGAGCCTTTGCTTCTGACACAGAAAACAAACTGTGGCACTATATGAAACAAGCCCAAGTTTTCAAGAATTTCTTCAACCCGCCTCTTCAAGTCAACAGCTTCAACATATTTTATCGGCATAAGCATCGCTTAACCACCTAAACGCTTGCCAAAAATAACCTTTGCCATGAAACAGCCAAGCACAGAATTTTAGAATTTCAAAAGCTTAATTAACCGAAACGTTTTTCTCTATTTTTCTTGCACATTTACACAAATCGAAAAGCCCTGGTAGTATAGTCCGGTCTAGTATAAGCGGCTGTCGCCCGCTGGACCCGGGTTCAAATCCCGGCCAGGGCGCCACTTTGTTGTTTGCCAGTTTTTTGAAAAAGCATATGAGTGCGAGGTGTGTTCTAACATTTTTTGGAGCGAATTTGAGTCTTTCATTTAGACGTGGAAATAGGGTTTCTCCGAAAGTTTGGTTACTTGACGTTCTGAAGGATTCTGGTTTTGGTTCTGACGTGAATTATGATGAAAGCCAAATTGCCGTTAAGGCTTCGGACGGCAGTTTATGCGTTGTCTGCAAGGGCTCGCGTTTTCTCTGCGGCAAAACCCGTTGTCCTATAATTGTGAAGGCGAACTTTTTCTTGAAAAGCGTCCCGCTTATGCAGAGCGAGGATATTGCGGGGGCTTCTCCACCAAGCGTTTTCGTTGGCCGAATAGGCTATCCATATGTTTATGCGGGTCCGCTTGTTCCGCCAGTCACTGAAGACACGAGTGTTTATGATTTGCCAGAGTACTGGTTCGGCAAACCTATCGACGAGATTGTTAGTTTCCGTTCCATGCTTATCCGCGGCAAGCATCGGGTGCACGTGCAAAAGTTTCTGGAGGCAGGAAAAATTATTGAGAAAACGCGGGAGCTCGCTTTGGCTGTTAAACCAGTAGATGTTGAGCTTCTTTTAAAAAAGAAGCCTAGAGGTTTCCTAGTTTTGGACGACGAAGTTCAGCCCTTCGGGCCTTCCGCGCCCATACGCGATTTACGTGTTGGGAACACACGCTGGGATCAGCATGTTGAAAAAGCATATTACGACGCGGATTTGAAGGCCACCGAAGCCGTTTTGGAGCTTTACCGCAAAGGCGTGTTAGTAACAAAGATTCAACGAGCTTTTAGTGTCGGTGCCTTTGGTCTGGAAAAAAACCGTCGACTTGTGCCCACACGTTGGAGCATAACCGCCGTGGACAGCATAGTTTCAAAAGAGCTTATAGAGAAGGTTAAGACTTTTCCTGAAATAAGTGACTTCCGTGTTTATGAATCACGCTACTTGGACAACATTTTTGAGGTTTTGATGATTCCCGGCAAGTGGAGCTACGAAGCTATAGAAGCCTGGTATCCGGGCACTGTTTGGAACCCAAATGGTAGAAGTGTTGTAATGTACTCTGACTGGGAAGGCTATGATGGACGAACAACCTACGCGGAAATTGGCGGATGCTACTACGCCGCGCGCCTAGCTGTCTGCGAACAACTCGTCAAAGAACAGAGGCAAGCCACCGTCATAGTTCTTCGCGAAGCGCATCCGGGCTACATAATGCCTATGGGCGTTTGGCAAGTGCGGGAAAACGTTAGAAATGCCATGCGTCAGAAACCTCATGTATTCAGAAGTTTGGGTGAAGTTCTGGAATTTGTTTCTGGAAGGTTCCGGATTCCAATTCGACGGTGGATAATGCGAAGTGAACTATTGAAAAGTGCGCTTTTCCAGAAGAGAATAACCGATTTTATTGAAAAAGTTGAAAAGGCATAAGCGGCCATGTCACGAATAAGAAAGCTTTTAGCAACGTTTTATCACGCGTTTTTCAATTTTGTGCTTCATTCGTTTAAGAGCATTAATCGGAAGATTAAATCCAAATTTCCAGTTTGGCGAATGGAAGAAGAAACCGCGGAACACGTCCATATGGCAATAAAAGTTTTCAGATGGATAATCTTGCCTTTGAGTCTTGTCTACCTGTTTTGTATGTTTTTCTTTTTCAGAGAGAACACCTTGGACTCTATGCTTTGGGGATTGGCAGTTTACTTCTACAGCAATTTCCTTCCAGACCTGCCCTCCATCTATCGAAAGAAAAATAAAAGCAGTGAAGCTAGAGATCTTCCATGGTACAAAAAGTATATTATATTGCTGCTTGCACCATTGCTGGTGTGGGTACTTTTCTCCGGGATACGCTTAAACTGGAGAACCGCTGAAACTTACCACAATTTTAAGTCTCTGACAGTTTACGGCACTTTCCTTTTAACTGTTAGCTTTTTTGCTTTTGTAAAAATTCCGATAGAAATGGGAAACTTGATTGAAATTCTTGTCTTTCCATTTTATGGTTTAGCAGGGTACTTAACGCATCTTAAAGTGGATGAAACATGGTGAAATAGTTTTATGCGGTTATTATTGCTTGAAATGTTATGCATGTGAATGTTTAACGCCATTCCACCATCCTGCGCGCACAAGTGCTTTTATTTTTTTTGCTACATACAACCCGTTAGACGCGCCTTTAATTTTAGACAAAATATTTTAAGCATTACCACAACAATTATGGAAAGTGCTCTGAAATGTTAGATCCAGTCACACTTGCACTAATATTGGCTGGCGCAATAATAGTGATAGGTTTCTTAGGAAATTATCTTTTTGAACGCACCGGTTTTCCTGACATGATACTGCTTATAGCGTTGGGAATAATCATAGGACCTTTTTTTGGTATGGTGGATGCCGCTTCAATAATGCCTTTGGCACCTTACCTAGCCGCCTTAGCACTTGTGTTTATACTATTCGATGGTGGAATGGCTATGAACATTTACCGTGTATTTGCAGAAAGCCCAAGAGCCGCTGTCCTTGCTCTTGTAGGTTTTGGAATTAGCACTATTGCAACAACATTGTTCATGGCTTATGTGGTAATTCCAGAAGCGCCAATTCTTTATTCTGCATTGTTTGGAACAATTTTAGGTGGAAGCAGCAGCATCGTAGTAATTTCGCTTTCGTCAAAAATAGGAGTTAGCGAAAAATGTGCAACTATCCTAAGCTTGGAATCTGCGATCACCGACATACTCTGCATAGTTTTTTCTCTTGTAATAATCGAGGTGATACTTAAGGGAGCTGTCGAACCAGTAACTGTTGGGCAGTCTATAGCAAGCAGGTTCTCAACAGGAATAGTTCTTGGGCTCATCTTCGGGCTTTTATGGCTAAGCGTTCTCAAAAGAATTGCTAAAGCGCCTTACGCTTATATGCTAACTTTAGCTGTTGTTCTCTTGGCTTATGCCATTTCCGAATTCCTCGGCGGCAGCGGCTCGCTTTGCTCCCTGTTGTTTGGCATAGTTCTAGGTAACGAAAAAGAAATCTATAAAATACTTAGAATGGATAAGGCAACAGGAACTGTTATCGACGCTGGACTAAAAAGGTTCGAGTCTGAAATAGCTTTTCTGTTAAGAACTTTCTTTTTTGTTTACATAGGCTTAATAATTTCAATAGGCGAAATCAAAACAGTCCTCATCGGAGTTATTCTTTCGCTTATATTACTGCTGACAAGGTTCGGTGCCGTAAAAATCGCAACTGCACGCTGCACCGAACTTGTTAAAGAACGCCCAATCATGAGCTTTCTTCTCACAAGAGGTTTGGCAGCCGCTGTACTGGCAACATTACCAATGCAATACGCTGCTGAAAACGCTTTTTTCGCAGAGTTATCCCCCATCTACGTGAACATTGTAGTTCTGGTAATTCTTACAACCGCAATAATTGCCACAGTAGGAATACTGTTATTTAAACGGAAAAAAAGAAAATAACGCTGATTTTTTCTTAAAAAATCTTAATGTTTCCAACATTTATAAGCGTGGTTGGTGCTGGTTGTGGCAAGATATTTAAGTTAACATATTTAGAATCTAATAAAGGTGAAGAATTGTCACAAAAAGCGGCTAATCTATTCCTTCCATTTTCAGTTTTATCTGAGAATCGAAAAGAGCCATTTACTGAAGATATGGAAAAAGCTGCCATTTATTGCCTAACCGAGACAGAGCGAGAGAAAGGCAGCGGCCTAATATTAAAGAAGCCTGAAGAAACAATAGTCTTCTTAACCAAACTCTATTATCCCTTCTGGCTCGCGGCTTGGAACGAACTGAACCTAATCTTCGACGGACTCAAGCAGTCAACTCACACGATAACATACAAACTTGTTCCAGACGTTAAAGCATTTGTTGAAAACGCTTACAGAAGCATAAAATCTATGGAAACTTATGTGGCTTTTCTATCAGACAATGTGAACTATTTTCAAGCGTCCAGCAATGATAAAACCCTCGTGCTGGAAGCTCTAATAGCTGACTTCACGTTTTTGAATGAATTCGACCAATACGTTTCAGAAGCAAGACAAGCAGAAACAGGCAAAACAGAGACCGTTCTGCTTGATCCTTTGATGGATGAATCTGCGGTGGTCTCAACTATTGAAGAGCTTGAAAAACTGAAATCCAGCTTTGAAGCTGAAATCAACAACCTCAACGAAAGCATGAAGCTCTTGAACAGAACAACAAGAAGCTTCGTGAAGGAAATTCGCGGAGAAATAAAAACCATCAAGGAGGAGTTTGAAGAAAAAATCAGAAAGGAAGAAGAAGTGGTTACACAGAAAATAAGCAAAATAAACGAAGAGTACGACGAGCAGAGAGTCAAACTAACAAAAGCTTTCGAAAAAGAACTTATGCCGCTGCAGAAGGAAAAAGTTAAACTTGAAAAAACAAAAGATGAAATGCTTCAAAAAATCGAAAAATATGATATTGAAGCAAAATCTTGTGCTGCAAACAAGGACAGTATTGGAGAAAAGAAGTGGAAAGAAAAAATTGGCGAAACCAAAAAGGAGCTTTCAGAGATTGAAAAAAGACTTGAAGAAGTCGAGGATAAAATTAAGGAAAACGAGGAAAATCATTCAGCTGAAACTTTCCGGCTTAGATCTAACTGGGAATCACGAATAAAAGAAGCTAGGCAAGATTTGCTTGAGCTTGAAGCGTCGCGAGACGCCAAAATTCAGGTTTATATGCAGGAAATTGGAAAGTTAGAAAGCCTAACCGCAAATATAATTCAGCAATTAGGCAATATCATAAAGATGAGGGAAACCGATTTAGCTGGCTTCCAGAAACTGGGCATTCCACAGAAACATAAGCGTTTAAACATAGTTTACGTGCCATTTTACATTGCTTGTTATCAAGCGGAAACAAAAAAGCGTAGTGTAGTGTTTTCTCCATCCGTTGCAAACAGTGTAGGTTTAACGGCACGACTCAAGAGCGCGCTTGGTAGAACCAAAATCAAGCAACTTTTGACCCCAAGGTTCAAAGTGTTATCATCACTTCTGGATAAGCTTCCTACATTGATGGAGAGGGACGCGGCTTTTGCAAGGGAAATATACGAGGCTGGAGAGAAAGCTGACGTGTTTAGAAAAGAGTCTGCTCGAGACCATATACTGAAGGGGTTAAAGAAACTTAAAGAAGAAGGGTGGCTTTCAGATAAGGAGTTTGAAGACTTAAACCAGAAACTAGCCTAAAGTTTTTTTGCTTCGTCAAGTATTTAATTCTTTGAACTTTTTGATTGTGTATTCCACGATTTTCATAGCTTCTTCGGCGTTTTTCCACCCTTTTATTTTGACCCATTTACGCGGTTCAAGCCGCTTGTAAGTTTCAAAAAATTCTTGGATCTCCCTAAGCTTGTGTGGGTGAACGTCGCTTATGTCTTTGTAGCCGTCAAATCTTGCGTCGTTAACAAGCACCGAAAGTATTTTTGGGTCTTCGCCTTTCTCGTCTTCCATTATTAGCGCGCCTATGACCCTAACTTTGACTAGGCATCCAACTTCAAGAGGTTCATAGCTTAAGACCATAATGTCCAACGGGTCTTCATCATCATACCATGTCTGCGGCACAAAACCGTATTCCACAGGGAAAACTACTGATGAGGGTATTATGCGGTCCAAGACAAAGGTTTCCCATTTAATATTGTATTCGTATTTGTCTCTTGAACCGCTAATAACTTCTATTATCATGTTTAAGATTTCTGGAGGTTTGTCGCCGCATGGAAGATCACGCCAAATGTTCATTTCTGACGCCTTTAACCAGACTGGTTAAATGGTTATTTAGAGTTTTTGTCTAGCATTATTCTCTTGTTAGCGATTCTTTTATAGCCTTGATTAATGATTTTTATGGCGTTGCTTCGAGCATTACAAATGTGAAGAGATGCATGGTTTTGAGCAGACGTACAATCTATTTCCCTCACAGTTACGGCGTTTTTGCACTTCTCTTCTTGATTTTAGTACTAATTATTGGTTTAATATTCTTTGGAGTTGTTGGAATCGCTTTTAGGCAGGTTGGCTTCAGTCTACAAACAACTGTGCTTATTCTTGTGGCAACTTTCGTCGGAAGCAGCATCAATATTCCACTCTTGAAACTTAAGGCGGTAATTCCAATAGTTAAAGAGGAGTACGTTAGTTTCTTTGGCATAGCTTTCAGAGTGCCTCAAGTTGAATACGGAGAATTCACGACGCTTGTTGCAATGAATGTTGGCGGAGCCATAATCCCAACAGTCGTGTCAGCCTATCTTCTTTGGAAAATGCCTTCAGCCGCGCTTTATGCGTTGATTGGAACCGTAGTGGTTGCTGTTGTAACACATGCAGTGGCAAGACCAGTGAAAGGATTAGGAATAGTGACCCCAGCTTTTGTTCCGCCTTTAGCCGCCGCGTTGTCAGCTTACCTCTTGCCTTCTAACGCGCCAGCTGTAGTTGCTTATGTGTCAGGTGTGCTTGGCACACTTTTTGGTGCAGATATCGCCAACCTGCATAAGATTCCGAAGCTTGGCGCGAGAATAGCAAGCATAGGTGGCGCGGGAACATTCGACGGCGTTTTTCTAAGCGGGATAATCGCTGTTCTCCTAGTTTAAACCATAAAATTCTTCTTCTGTATAGTGTAATGCTTTATAGCATGCCCATTTTATTTTGCTCTTTGAGATGGTACAGAAAAAATGGCGTTGACAAGAAGTCACATTTTCATTCTGATTGCATGTTTAGGTTTCGGTTTCGTTTATGTTTTCTCCACTCTGCTTAATGAAAGTGGAGTTTCAAGCTTCGAACAAGTGTTTTTCCGGTTAAGCTTTTCGCTTCTTCTAATGCTTATCATTTTGAAAGGAAAACCGAGGTTACCATGCAAACGCGATTTGTCACACTTTGCCTTAATAGGCTTCTTTTTCGCTTTACTTGTTTCATTGGGGCTTACAGCGGTTGCTTTTGGCACACCTATTGCTGTTGTCTCTGGACTTGTGAATACGCAACCAATTTTTACAGCAATTTTCGCGTTCATAACTAGCAAAGAGAAACCATCAATAAAGAAATCAATTTTTATCCTGGCCGGAGTTATTGGCGCTTTCCTAGTTGCCGGCGTGTCCTTTGAGCAAACCATAAGCGGCGCCGTAAACGTAGGCGTTATTTTAAGCATCGCCGGCGGAGTGTCGTATGCAATCTATCTTTCACTTAAGGGATGGAAACAGACTAAATACGCACCTTTTGACTCGCTTTTTAACACAATATTGTTCGCGTTGCCTTTCACGTTGACGCTTGCGTTGATAACTTCTAGATTCAACGCGAATCCAAGAATTGTTGGTTTTACATTGCCCGACATTTATCAAGTTTTTCTGTTGCTTTCTTTTGCTCTTTTCAGCACAGTTCTGCCATATGGGTTACTGAACAAAGTTAAGGCTAACGAGGTTTCGCCGACCGCTGAAGGCACAATTTTGCTTTTGGATCCTGTGTTGCATTCACTGTTTGCTATAATTTTCTTTCAACAGTTTGTCACTGTTCTTCAATATGTGGGCGTATCTTTAATATTGCTGGCTGCCGCGGCTGCCTTGAAATTCAAAAGGTGAGCTTCGCCGTTGCTTCCGCATGGCATTAGCCCATTCACGCCGTTTTCCATCCAGAATTTTGCACATGCGCGCAGGGCTTCGAGGTTTATTTTGCCGGTTTTGGTGAAGGGCGTTATGGCAGGCACGAATATGCCTTCAAGTTTCAGCTTTGGCATTTCAGTTCTTCTTCCTCTTTCCTTTTGTTGAATGTTAACTTTAATGTTTATAAGAGCTTGGTGGCACTTGTTTGGGCTTTCGGATAAACACAAATCATATCCGTCTTGTTTTGATTTCTTTTACGACGGCAATATGCGGATCATCTATTACACATAATGCGTTTAGATTTTTCGCCGCGATCTTCCTCCGTGAAAGGCTTAACTTTATCCTTGTCCACGCCAAAGGCGTCATCAAGTTTGCGGTGCGGTTTTTGTGGTTGCCACATTAACTGGGCTGCTCCTATTCCAAACACAAATCCCGTGTAGTGGATAAAGACGTTTATCGTAATGTTTCCTTGAATTATTTGGGTTGGGAATATGCCTAGGCTGAATAAGAAGATTAAAAGATATAGGAAAGGCAGAAGCAAGTTTACCGATGCGGCTGCGATTTTTGGGTTTTTGATTTTTTCTTGAAGTTTGTTTTTGGATTGGAGGTCTATGCTTTTCGCTGTTTTGTAAGCGAATGTAATGAAGGCGGTTAGTAAGATTGCTGCGATTGTGGTGGTGGCGATTATTATGAGTGTGGAGTATGTTAAGGTGAAAATTAAAGCGGCGAAGAACATGGCGGATAGACTTGCGTAGCTTGTGTTCACTCTTAATCTTTCGTGAAGTAAAAGCACGTAGGCGAAGATGAGGGCGCCTAGGAAAGCGGAATTTATCCCAGAAAAGCCCAAGCTTCTTGTCTGTATGTTCCAGAAGGCGCATGCTTCAATCCAAATCAGCGAGAGGATAAAAGGCATTACTAGGCAGTTGAAGAAAAAAAGCTTGTAGAACAGCTTCTTTTCATTTAGCCTGAGGAGAAACCAATAGAGAGGCACGACAGCCACAAAGTAGGCGAGGATGTTGGGCAACAAGTGGTTGGCGAAATCTTCATGCACAAAATGACAAGTAAAAAAGGCTAAAACATTCAACGAATCACTGCGCAAAACCAACAACTCCCTAATATCACTCGGCAAACAAAAGATAGAAAATAAAATGACCGGAATTAAGCAGATTGTCAGTGCTCCTTCTAAACAATGACTTGATAATTGTTTGGTGTTCATTCCCAAACCTTGTATTTGTGATAAGGTATTAAATATTAAAGAATACTGCTAAAAAATGTGTTAATGAAAGGAGGCACAGCGTTTGAAAGTTCTGGAAATTCTCCATATTATTTTTGATAAAAGATTATATGGTCGGAAGATGTTTTATTTTAGTTTGCCTATCTTAGGGATAGCCTTTATCATTAACTCGATTATTCTTTATTTCTTCAATTATTGGTTGTTGATGCCTTATGCAATAATTTTCCTCTTATATATTCTAGTATGCGCCTTGCCGGCAAAAAACATTTGGGGGCGGGACTTTCATCTAATGGAACCATTTTTGTCTTCGCTATTTCTGCTTACTAGCGTTGTTGGAGTTTTTGAGACCATTGCCTTTTCTAATGAGCTTCTAGGATATACATTTAGTTCTCTTGAGTACTTTTTGTTGTTCATGATATCTCAAATAGCTCTTCTGATATCCGTCTTGCATGTTACAGTGTATGGACAGCGGTTCTCCCTCCGCGAGAGTGCAGGTTTAACTGATGACTTTTTTGATAAGCAGAGAAAAGTATGGAGTGATGAACTCAAGGAAATTCCTAGCGCTAATAAAATAGTCACATGTTTAGAGGATGGAAAATTTATTCCACATTTATTCGACAAAGGTCTCTTCAATTTGACGGTTCTTTGGTCATGTAATGTAATGGAAAAAATTATTGATGCTGCCACGGATGAAATAATTGCGCGAAAACCTGAAAAAAGAAGCCTATTTTTTAAAAATGATGGAAGACGAATTCCTTATTCAGATCGGTTAAAGAATCTTGGGTTTGAATACTCAGCAAAAGAGAGATTATCCGATATTGACATATTATGGGATAAAATACGAAACAAGATAGCTCACCATAACTATAAGCCAACATTCGACGAAACCTATAAGACACTAAAAGTTTTGGTTTCCTTCACGCATAAGATGCCTAGTATTTTGAAAACATGGCTAACCTAACTCACCATTCTAAAATTCGTGAAATTGATAAATTTCGAAATTTCGCTTCTCTTTATATCCAGTCTTTCTTCCAATTTCGTTTGATGATGTATGAAGGAAGTCACCAAGCAGATTAAAAATTTGCAGTTAGGTGATTTGGTTTGTGTTGTGTGGTTTGACGCTAGTATTGGCAAGAGCTTAAGCGGTGGCGGTTTAAGTGGCATTGATGTTCCAGTTACGAGTTGGGGTATATTCCTAGGCGTTTTGGGTCAGAGGAACCGGCATATTATTTTGGCGCAGAACTGTTTTCGTTATGCTGATGGCTTTTATGACATTGATTATACGGCTATACCGCTTTCTTGGGTTTCTAAAATAACCGCTGTGGCCAAAAGCCATGTTCCAGCTGGAGAAGCCAACCAGCTTTTAAACAGTTTCCTATTGGGCAGTGGAAAACCCCGAGGATGCACTAAACAGCAGCGGGTGGTCAACCATGGTTCATAAAAGATGGAAACCCGAAGAGGAAAGGCGCCTCATAGAAGAGTTCCAGAAAGCGGGATGCAGCCGCGACGCTGTTCAGCAATTGGCCAAAGAATTCAACCGCAGCCCAGACGCCATACGCAAAAAGCTTCAACGATTAGGCCTAAATGTCGTCGGCGCAAAACTCGAATTAACAACGACATTTGAAATCCCACAAGCCTTACCAAGCCTAGAAGAGGTGTTGCTGCTTCTCGCAGGCGCACTGAAAAAGGCCGCCGAGCCGGGACTGGGCAAAACAGAACTCCAACGCCTAAGCGCAATAGCCGCGTTGTATAAGGCGTATGAAAGCGGCCTTGAAAAATACGTGGGCTACCGCCAAATAGAAACCAAACTTCTGGAGCTGGAGAAAAAATATGCTGAGCTCGCTCAAAAAGCCTAAAACCCTACGCCCAAACCAGATACTGCCTAAATGGTTCAGCCTCCAACAAAGCCAAAAAATCCTCGCCGACGCCGAAGTAGCCAAAGCCAAAACGCTAAGTAGCAACCCAGAAGAGTTTTTCCAACAAATAGTAGGCTTTAAACCAACCAACTACCAAAAAGAATTCATACGCCTATTCCTCGAAAACCAGTTCCTAGCCGCCCGATGGTGCCGCCAATCAGGAAAAAGCTGGATAACAAGCGCACTACTATTATGGTACGCCTTAACGCATCCAGACAACTACATCTGCATAGTAGCCCCCGGCCTACGCCAATCAAAACTCGTGCTAAGACGAATAGCCGCTTTCACCCGCAAACTCCCATCCGGCATGGTTCTAAAAATACAGCGAACCGCCATATACTTCGCAAACGGCAGCATAATAGAGGCTTTACCCAACAACCCAGAAGGCATAAGAGGCTACACGCTAAACCTGGCCTACTGGGACGAGGCGAATCTCACGCCGAACGACACAGAACTCTTTGACGCCATCCTATTCGCCTTAAGCGCCACAAACGGCAAACTCGTCTGCAGCTCCACACCATGGAACACAGACAGCGTATTCTGGCGAATATGCAACCACCAAGACTACAGCGACTGGACAAAAAGCCACGTAACCTGGCGAGAAGCCACAGAACCCAACGGACCCTTAAAAGCTAACATTCTAGAAAAAATCAGAAGACAATACGCTGAAGACCCAGCCCGATGGCGCCGAGAAATGGAAGCCGAATGGGCAGAAGACCAAGACACATGGCTTCCGCAAAGCCTCATAGCCAAATGCATAGACCCAAACCTGGAACTTCTAGAATTCGAAACCACCCAACAAGGCGAATTCTACGCCGGACTTGACCTTGGCAAGCACGAAGACTACAGCGTCCTCGCAATAACACAAAAAGTAGCCGACCAATTCCAGCTTGTGCACCTAAAAATATTCCCACTTGGAACAAGCTACGCAAGCGTAATAGGCTACGTTAAGGCTTTAACCAACCGCTGGAACACACTCCAAAAAATCCACGTAGACATGACAGGAGTAGGCGACTACATATGCGAAGACATGAAAAACGCAGACATACAAAACGTGGAAGGTATAACCTTCACAGCGCAACGCAAACAGGAAATGGCAACAATCCTAAAACAACGAATGCTAGAAGGCAAATACCACTTTCCCTACTTCACATGGGAAAAACCCTACCGCAGCGACTACGTAACCGAACTTAACGTAGAACGGCATCAACTCCGAAAAGACGGCACCATAGCTTTCAGCCACCCAAGAGGCACGCATGACGACGTTTTCTGGGCTACAGCCCTAGCCATATATGCCACAGTGGAAACCGCGCCCACGCCATATTTGGCGGTAATTCCAAGAATGATGAATAAGCTGCATAAGATTCGACAGAAACTTTGGAAACATAAATTTACGGGTAATGGAAGATGACTATAGAACAAAGTTATAGAGAAATCTTCTATATCCGCAAACTCAAAAGACGCTTCGACAAGCGAACAGGCAAATTCATGATAGATATAACCTACGAAACCGCAGTCCCAAACCCCACAAACCGCATAATAAACGTCGCAGAAGCCTTCGGACTCGGCCTAGACCAAAAAGAAAAATTCACCGTTTACGAAAACGTCGAACTCAAAATAAGCCCCACAGACATCGCCTATATAACAGGCGACAGCGGAAGCGGAAAAAGCACACTCCTAAAAGCCTTGGAAGCGGACATCAGACAAGATTTAAGCTTAAAATGCATAAACATAAACGACATCCAACCAGAACCAAACAAGCCCCTAATCGAAACAGTCGGCAAAAACCTTGAGGAAGCCCTTGAGCTTTTAAGCCGCGTCGGCCTTAACGACGCTTTCCTATTCCTGCGCACTTATGAACAGTTAAGCGACGGACAAAAATACCGTTACAAAATCGCTAAAATGGTCGAAAGCCAAGCGCAGTTCTGGATAATGGACGAGTTTGCAGCCACATTAGACCGTGACACAGCCAAAATCGTGGCGTTTAACCTTCAAAAACTTGCAAGACAAAACGGGAAAGCAGTTTTGGCAGCAACAACCCACACAGACCTATTTGAGGACTTAAACCCTTCAGTGCATATTCACAAGCGGTTCGGCAAAGAAATAACCATAAACTATTACCCTAATCAGCCAGCTAAAGAATGCAGCCTCGTCAAGGAAATGCACGTTGAAAAAGGAGCACCAGCCGACTACAAAGCCTTAAGCATTTTCCATTACCGTTCAAGCTGCCTGCCGCCGCCAAGAAAAATCTTCACTCTGAAACGCGGAAATGAACTATGCGGCGTAATCGTTTACAGTTACCCGCCGTTAACAGTCTTTGGCAGAAGCAAAGTTTGGAAAGGAAACCATAAGCAACTCCAAAAAGAAATAAGCACAATAACCCGAGTGGTTATCCACCCAAAATATCGAACAATAGGATTAGGCGCAAAAATAGTTAGAGAAACATTGCCATTAGCTGAAACGCCATACGTGGAAACACTGGCAGTTATGGCAAAATACAATCCCTTCTTCGAAAAAGCCGGAATGCAAAAAATAACCGAAAGCAAACCAAACCCCCACCTAAAAAAAGCCATAGAAAAACTGGACGCGTTAGGATTAACGCCTAACATGCTCCAAAACCAAAAATACAATGTGGAAAAAATAAGAGAAGTTGGCAAAGAAAAAATCTTAAAGATAATAATCGAATTGTCAAAGAAAGGCGCAGTTCCAAGAAAAAGGCTCTTATCCACAAAACACGCTTACCCAAGCCACACCGAATTCAAAAAGAAGATTAAAACACTTGAAGAGGAAGATTTAGCACTCATTTTGAAAAAACTCTGCTTTTTAGCCCAAACAAAAATTTACCTATTTTGGCAACGCGAGCAAAGTTAACGTCAAATCTTTAGTTGTGTTTCTGATTATAGAGTCATAAGATTTTTTGTTCTCGAAAATGTAGTTGACCTTAAGCAACATGCGGTGAACCCACATTTGAAAATGGAATCAGCAATCGTGGTTACGGTTTCAGTCTGCATCTTCTTAGCCTTCTACTTCGCGTTTTTATCAATCAACGCATTTGATAAAGGCTGGAAAGAACAGTTTGTAATTCTCGCGGCAGTCTCTCTTCTCGCAGGGCTAGTCATATTCATTTGCCTAACGATTTACTGGGGAATCCAAAAAGTTTTTGTTAAAGCCGAATTAAGCACTGTTCAAGAATCACAGGAAAACGTCGACGATTAAAGAGTTCGATGCTAAATCTTTTATTTCTAAAACTCTGAGTTAACGAGTTGGTGAACTTGTTTGATTATGGACGTTTTGAAGGAAAGCCTCCAAAAGAAAAGCAAACTGGGCTATGCAGAGCTACGATATCACAAGAGACAAACGTTCAGCATTTCCGTCAAAGATGGAAAAATTGACGCGTTAAACAGTGGAACAGTGGAAGGCGCATGTGCAAGAATCCTTAAAGATGGAAGCTGGGGTTTTGCCTCGTCAACAGTGCTTGAAAAAGAAAAAATTGAAAGCATGATGGAGAACGCAGCTTCGCTTGCGAAATCATCAAAGCCCAAAAAGGAACGGCTTGTGAACTTGGCAAGCGTAAAACCGCATGTGGATAAGTATGAAACCGTTATGAAGAAAGACCCTAGAAAGGCGGACAAAGAAGAACTGGTTAAACTTGTGCTGGAGACGGATAAAGCCGTGCGCGGTTTCTCTAAAACAATAGTTTCCGACACAGTAACCTTAAACATTGTAGACGATGATTTAATATTTCTAAGTTCTGAAGGCTCTGAAATTCACCAGCGTGTAGTGCGGTGTTTTGGAAGCGTGACGGCTATTGCGCGGGAAAAAGGAAACATCACTTCGGCTTATGAAAGCGTAGGCGCCCAGTCTGGACTTGAGATTCTCGATAAGACACCGCTTATGAATGCTGGTTTAATCGCTGCCGAAAGAGCAAGCAAACTTGTTACCGCGAAGGTTGCGCCGGCTGGTTATTTCCCTGTAATCCTAGAAAACCGTATTGTTGGATTATTGGCACACGAGGCTGTTGGACACTGTGCAGAGGCGGATCTGGTTTTCGGCGGAAGCTTTCTGGCGGACAAGATTGGAAAGAAGGTTGCTTCTGAAAAGGTGACGCTTGTTGACGATGGACGGTATCCGAACGGTTTCGGAACCATGAACTATGATGATGAAGGCGTCCCAACGGAGAAGACCGTAATAATAGATGAGGGCGTTTGCCGAAACTTCCTGCATTCGCGTGAAACAGCTCAACATTTCAATGCTCGCCCTACTGGAAACGCACGCGCATGGAATTTTGAATTTGACCCAATTATCCGAATGCGGAACACTTACATTGAAGCTGGAGACTACACGTTGGAAGAACTTGCCGAAGACATAAAAGAAGGCTTCTTCCTGAAAGGTGGGCTTTCTGGGCAAGCTGACTTCAACGGCGAATTCATGTTTGGAACTCAAGAAGCCATAAGAATAACGAACGGCAAATTCGCCGACTCAATGCGCGGGGTCACAATAAGCGGAAACGCTTTTGAAGTGCTGAAAAACGTGGACGCGGTTGGAAAAGACTTCCTCGTGCGTGTTGGCTTATGCGGAAAAGAACAGATAAACTATGTTGGCATGGGCGGAGCAAGCCTTAGAACCAAACTTCTACTGGGGGGAGCGAAATGAACATGATTGAGTTTGCAGATTTAGCCGTCAAAAAATGCCGAAAACTCGGAGCAGACGAAGCTGAAGCTTTCGTCCAAAACCAGCAAACAGTAGAGGTCGTCCTAGAAAGAGCTGAAATTCAGAACGAACGTTTCAAAACACACAGCGGCATAGGCATACGCGTAATAAGAGATAAGAAACTTGGATTCGCCTTTGCCTCTCACCTTTCAAAAGAAAGCATCGAAGAAGCTTGCAAAGCAGCCATAAGCTTGGCAGACGTTTCAACGCCCAATCCAGAGTGGGTTTCGCTTCCAGTAAGAGAGAAGCTTCCGAAGACTCCAGAAGGCGTATTTGACCCTGAAATTGCAAACATGAGCGGAAGTAAAATGCTGAATCTTGTAATCCGTGCCTACGATGAAGCAAAACATTTTGATAAACGCGTTGTAATTGATGATGGAAAGTTTTCGGCAATCCTAACAGAAATGGCAATTTCAAACTCTAATGGAGTTGAAGCCCAAGAAAAAACAACCCGTATAGAAGGCTACTTGATATGCGTAGCCAAGGAACACGGCGAAACCTCAAGTATGGCATACGAGTATGACGCTTCAACAACACTTAAAGAGTTCTCACCAACAAGAATTGGACGAACAGCCGCTGAAAAAGCTCTCGCGTCACTTCACTCGAAAACAACCGAATCTTTCACTGGCAAGGTGGTTTTGGAGCCTGACCCTGCATCGTTCATACTATTCTACCCAGTCATCAACAGCGTAAACGCCGACAATGTTCAGAGAGGCAGAAGCATATGGGCTGGAAAAATCGGCGAAAAATTTGCTTTTCCAGAACTAACAATAGTTGACGATGGTTTGATGCCGAAGGGCATAAACTCCTCAAGCTTCGACTCTGAAGGCGTTCCACGACAAAAAACCCCAATCATTACACAAGGAAAACTTGTGAATTTTATGCACAATTCCTACACGGCAAATAAGGAAGGACGGAAATCCACAGGTAATGCTTACAGAGAAAGCTACACTATGCTTCCAACAATAGCCGCCTCAAACCTCAAAGTTGAAGCGGGAAAGAAAACACTTGAAGAGATGGTTTCAGAAGTTGACAAAGGAATAATTGTTAGACGATTCAGTGGAAATGTCCGCCCAGACAGCGGCGAATTCTCTGGAATAGCCAAACAAGTAAGCTATATCGAAAACGGTGAGATAAAACACGCGTTGAAAGAGACAATGATTTCCGGCAACGCGTTTCAAGCGTTAAAAAACATAATCGAGATTGGAAGCGAAATCCGCCCAACAGAAATCAGAGCATACGTTCCACCAGTATTGGTTGACGGCGTAAACATAATCTCAAAACAGTAGCTCCTAACGTTAACGGTTAGCATAAGCCTTCACAGCAGTTTCCAACGCTTCTAAAGCCTTTTTTATGCTTGTTTTTTCTGGGTTTATGTTTCCCAGTCCAAGCCTCACTCTGTTAGACTTCACTGTTTCATAGCCTTTCCTATAAAGGAAAAATGCGCCAGGAACCGCTGCCAGACTGTGTTTCGGTACGGCGTGTTCGTTAACCCATTTAAGCGTGTCATTTATTGGCAGTTTAACCCAATAGGTTACTCCCGCCCTGTTTGGAAAATGTTCGTAGCCTTTCTGTTCAAGCCACTCTTCCATCTCTCTTTTTGCTGGTTCCCATTTTCGCATGTGACTTTCAAGGGCTTCCTTTCCCCTCGTTAAAAGTTCAACTGCAACAAGTTGGACAATGTTCGGAGCGTTGCCAACCGTGCTAAGAGTATCCGTGTAAAACTCTTTTACAAGCTTCTCGTTTGCCAACGCTACTCCGAGTTTTATTCCGCCAAGCCCGTACGCTTTTGTGAAACTCGTGGTGGTTATGCCAAACTCTTCATTAACCGCGAAAACCGTCGGAATATTTTCGCGGCTGAACTCGGCGTATATCTCATCGCATAGAACGTAGAAGCCAAACTCCTGCGCAACAGCCATGACTTCGCTTAGTTCCGCTTTGCTTAAAACAGCACTGCTTGGCGCATGAGGATTAGTCAAAACAAGCAATCCAGTTTTGTCAGAAACTATCCGCCGTAAACAGTCGCCATCCACTCCATACGCTTTCTGCTCGTCTCTCTCCAGCCTTTTCACGCGTGGAAAATGTTCTTGAACTTGCCGCAGCAGAGGCTCATATGTTGGATACTCCACTATGGCTTCGCATTTCCGCCTGCTTCTTTCGGCTATGCAACGAATTATGCGTGCGTTTTGACCTGAGGCTCCCTCGCTTGAGACGAAAATGTTTTCTGGTTTAACGCCGTAGCGTTCAGCAAGCAGTTTAACTACTTCTGGATTGCCATAAGCGTAGTTAACGCTAAGGTCAGCGTCATCAAACTTTAAGCTGTATCTAAAGCTGGTTAGACCGCTTGAACGAAAATCGTATTTGACTTTTGGTACGTGAACGTACCAGTCTAGATAGGCGGAAACATGCTTCATAAGAAAACTTACTGCTCCTGCAGTTTGAAACGTAAAATTGCGGCGATTCCGCCAAATGAGTTTTTAAGCATTTGTCCTTCCTCGGTTTCGCTTGAAATTATCTCCACATCCGTGTTTGTGTATTCAGCTATCTGCGCAAAGTCTTCAATAAGCTCCTGTGTGTCGGTTATGCTTAAAGATGGTGCTTTACATTTTGGACATGGTTTTCCCATAAGATTCTGCTCAAAACTCGTCAGCAGCGGCCCTTTAACTGTCTGTTGTTCCTCGTAACCGCATGCGCTGCATTTGACTTTCACACGTGCAATGTCGAGTCCTTCAGATAAGAGAAGCGTTTTCACTGCACCAGCTTCTAAAGCTTTTCTTACGGCTTCTTCACCGTAGGTGGCTAAACCTGTGTCGTGGCCTATCTCGTATAGAAACTGTTGCATCACCTGTTTTTCTTCGATATAACGGATTTTCCTCATTATTTCTGGAGCTTTATCCACAATTTCCTTAACGCCCTGCTCGTCCACGTAAGCCGTGTCAACAGTATCTATGATTTTCTCCTTCAACTGGTAATTCAGATAATCACCTTTTTCAAAATCATATTTTGTTGGGCCTGGCCCGCCAATTATTATGCCTTTCAAGTTTTCAATTGGCAGAAAAACTTCGTTTGCGTGCTCACCAACACGCCTAAAATACTCTTGCAGTCGCATTTCCCTAAGTCTCTCAAATCTCCTTGCTGATTGTCCGCCAGCACGGGTTTTTCCTGGAACGCCTGATGTTACTTCCCGTATAATTTCAAGCCTTCTACCCTGTAAAGTTGCAAGTGTGGCTGATGCCGAGTCTATTAGAAGTATGCCGTAAGTTTCCTTTTCCCGCAACATTTCCTGCAAGTGTTCCGTGTGAAAACGCGAATCGCATCGGTAAAGGTATATGCGTATTGGTTCTGGCGGAATTATAACGTAAGTTTCAATTTTTTCGCTTCCAGCACCATTTTGCGGCACTGCACCGCAGAAGATTACAAGTCCATTTTCCGGTGTTTCCTTGAAGAGTTTTAGGCGTTGTTGAACCTTAACTATTGCGTCTTGAACGTTTTTGCGGGTTGTTGTGGATTTTATGTTTGATGCTGTGCCGTATTCTTCTCTAAGCATGTTCATTACTTCGCTTATCTGTTTTCCAGGCGGCACATAAAGTGAAATAAGCTCTGTTCCTCGCCCTTCTTTGTTGGCTAAAGCGTTCAGAGTCTTCTTTAACCTAAACAACTCAAGCGATGTTCTCTTCTTGCTAGGAGTGCTCAAACTTCTTCACTTGATTTATTGGTTATAAGCTACTTGACGAGGAACCAAATAAGAATTTGGCTTCAAACAGAACCCCTTCAAGTCGTTTCTAAAACTTCTTTCAAGAAAACCTTGTATGGGCCAAGTTTCCCGCCGTAGTTGCCTGCTGAAATTTTTAAAACACCTGGAACGTTTAAAGCTGCTTTCACGCCGACTTTCACGGCGTTCTTTACGGCTTCAACCGTCAAACCGTTGATGACTATTTCGTAAACAGCGTTAACGTCTTCGGGCAACTGCGTGTCAGCAACAATTTTTTTCAAAGTTGGACAGAAAGGATGATTAGTGGACGCTTTAAGCTTGTATTTCCGCGAGCCAGCCTTTGAGCCTGAACGGCAGATTCCGCCTGGGAAAGGCGTTATAACCTCTTTTGCACTGGTTCTTATTGCCTTCACAGCTTCTTCTGCAGCTTTTAATCCGCTTTCTCTGTTTTTGGCTAAAATTAGGAAGTTTCCACCTGCTATAGCCTCTGCAACACCGAAAGCGTCTTCAACAATGAATTCGCCTTCCATCACCGGTATCCTCCAAACTTTGCGATTTCCAACAACACCTTTCTTTTGGAAACCGTCACCGAAATATCTTAAGCTTCGGCCAACCTTCACTTTCCTTTTCGCGTTCGTAAACGCATCAAAAACGGCTGTTGTTGGGCAAGTCATAACGCATTGTCCTATACGAAGTATCATCTGGTTTTTTAAGTCAAAACGGTTGCGGTTATAGATTTGGATTAATACGCCTGTTCTGCCATCTGGCGTTTTCTCCTTTGGAACCGTACCTTCTATTCCAGCCTCCGCTGGAGCCATTATGATACTTGTTGCAAAGCCTGTTGTGTTTTCGGCGGCTGTTAAAGCCCATTTTTCGTTTTCAGCCGTGACGAGGATTCTTCCAGCCCACATTCGGAACATTTCCGCGAAGGTATCCGCAACTTTCACCGTCTGCCCAGTTGAAGCCTTCACTATGAAGCTTGGCCCAAACTGGTCCTTATCGTCGTAGCCAACCACTTCCAGCCTGTTCTCGTTGTTGTTTTGCATCATAACGCGCAAGCCTCACACTTTAATCATTTAAGGGAGCCAATTTTTCCACGACTCGGTTTTGCCCTTTTCACCTTCCAGCTTTTTCGAAACGGCTTCTTTGGCTATCTGATAAGCCGTCCTGTAATCAAATACGCCTTTCGACGCTTCGGCAACCCGTTTTATGAGTTCGGCTTCAATAAAGTTTTTAAAAGTACCTATCGCCAGTGCGCCTACTCCGAAAATTTTCGGCGCAATCTCTTTTCCGTCAGCCGAAGCATCTAGGCTTTCCACTCCAAACGGCGGAATAGCGTTTATGTCAGCCACTATTCTACATTTCTTTCCATACTCTTTAAGCACGTTGAGTGGAAGAAGCTGAACACCAGCAGCCCCAGCTGAAAGAATTATTTCCGCCTCTTTTATTGCCGCTCCCACTTCTTCCAGAGTTTTGGCTTCTACCCCACGCACTTTTTCCGTCTTCAACTCTGCATTAATTTTTTCCGCAACAAGCGCTGACCTTTTCAAATCCCGCGAAGATACAACGACTTTGGCTTCCTCGGAAGCATACAACATCGCAGCTGTTTGCCCAACAGGGCCTGTCCCAGCTAAAATGGCAACGGTCTTGTTTTCCAGTGTTCCGAAGCCTTTTCGCATTGAAAGCTCGAGGGTTTTTGCAACTGCAGCGGAAGCCGTCGTGTAAGCGCCTCTAGGGTCAATTAATATGCTAAGTTCAAATGGTGGAAACATGCATTTTCGGATTTTTTCAAGAATTGCGTTTGCAAGTTCGAAATCATGCCCATTTATGAAAATTTTCGTGTGTTTTGCGCCTTCCGGTCCGCGTGGAAACATTGCGTCGTAAACGAGTTTTTCAGCGTCTTCAACCGTTACGCTTTCATATTTTAGTATTTCCGCTTCTGGTAAAACGTCTATTGTTGTAAGTATGTCGAAGGGGCTGGCGTGCTTGTCCGTGTCCAAAAAAATGAAAACTGGTTTATAGGGTTTTTTTGGCAAAGGATTGCAGCCTCGCTTTTCGTTAAAGTAGTTTTAACGTTTAAGAATTACCCATCACCGCGCTCGTTTAATTGAAAGCTTAAATATTCCGACGCTTTCAACCATAAAAACAGTGTAAGGGGGATTTGGCGAAAATGACAGAAGTTGTTGAGAAAGGTCTAAAGAAAATAGGTGTAACCGTTTCCAAACCAGTGCTCGCCATTCTTTGTATAATCTTCGGCATAATTGTAATTGCCGTGCCAGCGCTTCTAGGAATAATAGTGGGCATATTCCTGATAATCGAGGGTGTCCTTCTGTTGACAGACTACTTGGAGCTTAAGAGGCAACAGCCGCCGCCGCAATCATCGTCAACTTCACAGTAGAGCGCTATTTCTTTTCACACGTTTTTCTACTTCTTTATGACAATGGTTGATTAAGCCCTAACGCTTTCTTTAAACTTAAAAGCAGTGGAACCCCAGCAACGAACGTGACAACGCTCACAAGACAATCCTCAACATAAGAGCCAACCGCCCCGGGAATAAACCAGCAATAAGCCAGCTCATCATATGAGAAGCCTAAAATTTGGTAGTATCCGCATGGGACAAGCAGAAAAACACGCGTCACGGAATCGGCGATTGTACTGACAAAGGCTATCAGAAGCAAAGCTATAGTGATTTTCTGGAGGCGTTCCGTCCAAATCCATCTGCCGATTTTTGAAACTGGGTAAACTATTACAATAGCTACCAACAAATCCAAAACAGTCCATAATGGAAGCATTCTCCCATATGGGTGGAGAAAGTATGCGCTTAACATAACGCCGTAAACAAGCTGTACTTCTTTCCACTTGCCTTTAGCTAAAAGTCCAGCTGTTGCTACTCCTATTGGTTCGGCTATTATTCCAAACAACCACCAAATGCTCGGCTTAATCAATCTTGCAATTGAGCTGCCAATCAAGGCTGAAGCGAATCCTATTGAAGGACCAAGAATGATTCCCTCAATAGGCATCAAGTATATGACGAAACTTCGCCACGGCCCCTCTGGCAGAAACAAAACAGCGTGTAAAGCGGCGAAAACCGTGGTTAAGGCGAATTTCTGTGTTTTTCTCAACTATTAATCACCAACTTCATTTGGGCGACACTTTGCTTGAAGACTTTTAACAAGTAGGTTGCGCACTCAAATAAATTTAAGCAGTTGATTCTGTAAATAGCCGTTTGTCACCACAACCGTTTAATATGTAAATGCGTAGAGTTTCACGCACTTTAAGGAGGAGACAATTTGACACTTGCCGAAACATTAGAGAAGCTTTCAAACGCTTGTGGAGTGGCTGGAAGAGAAGAAGAAGTCAGAAACGTAATGAAGACAATGCTTAAGCCTTGCGTAGACGAAGTCAAAGAAGACAAACTTGGAAACGTTATAGGCGTCAAAAAAGGCAAGAAGAACGCGCCGAAAGTTATGCTTGCGGCGCACATGGATGAAATCGGCTTATTTATAAAAACAATTTCCAAAGACGGTTTCATACAGTTCACTAAAATCGGCGGAATAGACGACCGCATACTATTAGCCCAAAAAGTCCTCGTGCACACAGATAAAGGTCCATTACATGGAATAATAGGCTCTAGGCCACCACACATACAGAAAGAAGAAGAACGCAAAAAAGTGTTAACTTTCGACGAACTTTTCATTGACGTTGGAGCAGAAAGCCAAGAAGAAGCAAAAAAGATGGGTGTGAAAATAGGCGACCCCGTGAGCTTCGACATAAAATTTGCAAAAATCGGAAACGACACAGTCATCGGAAAAGCCTTCGACGACCGTGCAGGATGCGCAGTCATGGTGGAAGCAATGAAAAAACTAAAAGAAACAGAATGCACCGTCTACGCCGTTGGCACAGTTCAAGAAGAAGTAGGCTTACGAGGCGCAACAACAGCAGCCTTCGGCATTTACCCAGACGTTGGCATAGCCCTCGATGTGACAGTGGCAGGCGACGTTCCAGGCGTTAAAGAGTCAGAAGCACCAGTGAAAATGCGGAAAGGGCCCTCAATAACAATCGCCGACTATGGGCTTATAACGCATCCAAAGGTCTTGCGACTGCTGGTCGATGCGGCTGAAGAAAACAAGATTCCGTACCAGCTTGAAACAGGGTTGGCAGGCTCAACAGACGCTGCGCGCATATCCTTGACTAGAGAGGGCGTACCAAGCGGTGTAATATCGATACCAACACGATACATTCACAGTCCAACATCAATGTTAAGCATTAAAGACATGGAAAACAGTGTGAAATTGACAGTTGCAGCTATCCAAAAAATTCCGAAACACTTCTAAAAGCGTCTAGTTTAAAACTGGCGTTTTTCATTCCCTTTTGTTTACCAAAAACTTAACCTTTAAACTTTAAGCGTCTATTAATTATTCGGTTAAGGTTATGTCAGCGAAAACGGGCTTCCGTTTTCTCGAACACACGGCAGACATTTACATCGCTGCTTACGGAAAAAATTTAGCTGAAGCTTTCGAAAACGCTGCAGTCGCCATGTTTGAAGTCATGACAGAAACGGCGAAGGTTAATCCGCAAATCGAGGATTACGTCGAAGTTAAAGCCGAAGACGAGTACGCTTTGCTTTACAGTTGGCTTGAAGCACTTCTCGTCAAATCCGAAATAAACGAAATGCTCTACTCACGATTTGAAATTTCTGAACTGACACGAACCGCGGAAGGCTTCACGCTTAAAGCCAAAATTTGTGGCGAAAAATTCAACCCTAAAAAACATCCTCAAAAAGTCGGCGTTAAAGCCGTAACCTATCATCAAATGGAAATAATTAAGAAACCAGATGAAACCACTGTCAAATTTATCCTCGACATTTAAAAAATGCCCAAAACACGCTTTAGGCAAGCTTCAGCTTCTTCAAACCATCAAATATTTCTTCAACCATCACTTCCGGCGGCACATCCAATTTTTCGCATTTAACTTCAACGAAGGGCACCTTTCTCTCTTTATAATATTGTAGAAGTGGCTGCGACTGTTTCTCGTAAACTTCTATGCGTTTTTTGATAACCTCCGGCGTGTCGTCTGAACGTTGATATAATTTTCCACTGCATTTGTCACAAATCATGTCGTTTTTAGGCTTTAAATACAGCAGATTATAAATTGCACCGCAGTTTTTGCATATTCGCCGTGAAGACAAACGTTCAATAATTATCCAGTCAGGCACTATTAAATGAATTACCGCATCTATTCGAGTTATTTCATCCAGCGCTTTCGCTTGCTCCATTGTTCTTGGGTAACCATCCAAAATGAAGCCTTTCCCCTTCGGGATTTTAGCGAAACTCTGCTTCAAAACTTCCAATGTAATAGTGTCAGGAACGAGAAGGCCTTTCTCCATGTACTCCTTAACTTTTCTGCCAAGCGGAGTGTCTTCCTTAACTATTTCTCTGAAAATATCTCCCGTAGCGATGACTTCCACACCAAGTTTCTCCTTAAGCCGCGAAGCATACGTTCCCTTTCCAGAGCCAGGCGCGCCGAAAATCACCAAGTTAACCATTTTCTTGTCTCCTTTCAAGATGCGCGTAGAAGATTTTTAACTATCAATAATTAAGCCTTACTGTAACGATTACAATTTATCGCTTGTTCATGCAAAATGTTTAAACGTTAAAAAAGCAAGTGAACTGTCCAAAAACGTGTGCATAAACATGAACGTAACGAAAATCGACGAGCACATCTACATGATTGATGTCGAAGCAGGCGAAGTGCGGAACTTCATCGCCAGTTATGTTTTAATCGGCGAAAAAGTAGCTCTTGTTGAAACGGGTCCAACGTCATCGATTCCGAACCTACTTGACGGTTTAGAAGAATTAAACGTAAAGCCCGAGGACGTCGCTTATGTTGCTGTTTCTCATATTCACTTGGACCATGGTGGTGGCGTTGGAAAACTCGTAAAGCATTTACCCAAAGCCAAAGTGATTGTTCATCAAAGAGGCGCGCCTCATCTTGTAAATCCTGAAAAACTTTGGCAACAATCGCAACTAGTTCTTGGAGAAATAGCCGAGATTTACGGTGAGCCAGAACCTGTTCCCGCTGAAAGGCTTATCGCCGCTTCGGATGGCATGACCGTAGATGTTGGAGATGGCGTTTCAATTAGGGTTGTGGAAACACTTGGGCATGCCTCCCACCATTTGAGCTATTATGCGCCTTTCAGCAATGGCGTTTTCACAGGTGACGCCGCTGGAATATACTTAAGCGAAATAGGCGTGATCGTTCCAACGACGCCTCCACCCTTCCGCTTGGACATTGCACTTGCTTCCTTGGATAAACTGGCAAACCTAAGACCCAAAACTCTCTATTACACGCACTTTGGCAAAGCATCAGACGCCTTAGAAAAACTGCGGTTCTACGCTGAACAACTTAAACTTTGGGCTTCCATTGCAAAAAAAGCCATAGAAAACGGTGACACCATAGAGGCAATAGGTCAAAAAATAGTTGAAGGCGACAAGGCTGTTAAAAAGGCTGAGGATTACCTTAAAAAACACAAGGTCTTAAGCGAAACAACGCTTAAAGAAAGCGTGCAAGGCGTAGTCGAATACGTGAAAAACTTAACCAGTTAACAGCTGACATTTTAACCTAATCTACTGTTATTGCTTATATGCTAAAACACTTTATATTAAACATTATAATTGAGAAAAGCTTAGGTGAAACACTTATGGGCGAAGAAGGAGAAGGAAGACCGCCTTCCGAAAAAGTCCCGCTGGAGAGGATTAGCGATTACGTTTGGCGCATTCCAAAGTATAAAGCGGGCATGCGTGTTCCAGGAATGATTTTCGCCGACAAAGGCTTACTTGAAAAAATGCAGACGGATAGGACGCTTGAACAATGCGTAAACGTTGCTCATCTACCGGGCATTTACAAGTATTCCATAACTTTGCCTGACGGTCACGAAGGCTACGGCTTCCCAATAGGCGGTGTGGCTGCGACAGACTATGAAGAAGGCGTAATCAGCCCGGGCGGAGTCGGCTACGACATAAACTGTGGAGTCCGTCTGTTAACCACAAACCTTTCAGAACAAGACATAAAGCCCAAACTGACACAGTTAACCAACACAATTTTTGAGAATGTGCCATGCGGGCTTGGAAGCCGCCGCAAAGACTTTAAAGTGTCAATACACGACCTTGACAGACTCGCCGTGGAAGGTGTTCAATGGGTAATTGACCACGGTTTAGGCTGGTCGGAAGACGTTGAACACTGCGAAGAACGCGGATGCATGCAAAATGCGAATCCAGACAAAGTTTCAGCAAACGCTAAAAACCGCGGCTTAACACAGATTGGCACGCTTGGCTCTGGGAACCATTTTTTGGAAATCCAAAAAATTGACAAAATATACGATGAGCGAACGGCGAAAGCCTTCGGTATAGAACATGAAGGACAAGTTACGGTTATGATTCACTGCGGCTCCAGAGGTTTCGGACATCAAATCTGCTCCGATTATCTCCGCGTCATGGAAAGAGCCGTCAACAAATACAAAATCACTTTGCCTGACAGAGAACTTGCATGCGCTCCTGGAACAAGCAACGAAGCTGAGGACTATTACGAAGCCATGGCTTGCGCAGTCAACTACGCCTTCGCAAACCGCCAAGCAATAATGCATTGGGTTAGACAAAGCTTCCAACAAACATTCAGAGAAGACCCTGAAAAATTCGGGTTAAAACTCACCTACGATGTGGCACACAACATTGCAAAAATCGAAAATCACAAGGTTAACGGCGAAAAAAGAAAAGTTTGGGTCCACCGAAAAGGCGCAACAAGAGCATTTCCGCCAGAACACCCCGAAATTCCAGCAGACTACAGAAGCTTTGGACAACCAGTAATAATTCCCGGAAGCATGGGAACAGGCTCATGGGTTCTAGTCGGCACAGAAAAAGCCATGGAGTTAAGCTTCGGCTCAACAGCCCACGGTGCAGGCAGAATGCTAAGCCGAGCAGCTGCAAAACGAAGATTTTTCGGAGGAGACGTCAGACGCAGCCTAGAACAGCGCGGCATCACCGTTAGATCAGCAAGCGCCATCGTACTAGCCGAAGAAGCAGACCCAGCCTACAAAAACGTGGACATAGTAGCCGAAGTAAGCCACAAAGTTGGAATAGCCACAAAAGTTGCAAGACTCGTGCCGCTAGCCGTCGTCAAGGGCTGATTCTATGTTAACACTTTAGTTTTGCAAGCGTTTACTAATGTACATAATAATCTTGATTCCAAATTATCTGAACCTCACTACAAGCAATTATTGACTTTATTCTGAGGCTTAGCAGTAAAAAGTTTTAAATGTCGGTGATGTTTACGTTCAAAAAGACACCGACATTTGAACTTTTAGAAAGGGGGTTTAGGCTGTTTCTTTGAGCACTTTAATGTTGAATTCTACGCCTGCCTTTTCGCTTTCCTCTTTCAGCTCCTTTAAAATGTTCTTGTGGATGGGTATTCCTATTCTCTTTCTGGTTTCCATTGTTAGCCACGCCTTTTCGCCAGGTATCCACACTTCAGCTTCTTCAGAGGCTTTTGTTAATCCCTTCACATAGCCTTTATACTCCTCAATTCTTTCAAGGAAATCCTCCATCGGCGTTAACTTGGCTATGTCTATGGCTAGCATGAAGTGTCCAACGTTAGCACGTTCCTTGTCAGTCGTGTGCTTCACGTTCTTGCCATAATTAGCTCCTGTTAAGACACCGCATAACAAGTCTACAACAAGCGCTAAGCCAGCGCCTTTGTGTCCTCCGAAATCTTCGCCGAACCCGCCGAGAGGCAAAATCGCGCCTTTTCGCGTTAGAACCTCTTTCGGGTCGTCTAAAAGCTTGCCTTCAGGCGATATGGCCCAGCCTAACGGGATTTTCTTGTTTTCTTTAGCGTAAACTTCCACTTTGCCTATTGGAATAACGCTTGTGGCGGCGTCGAAAAGCACTGGTGGCGGATTTTTTGTTGGAAAACTGACGGCTATTGGGTTTGTGCCGACGCTTCTGCCCACGGTATGTGTGTAAGCCACTAAAGCTTCGGAGTTGGTCATAACCATGCCTATCATGCCGTGTTTAACGGCTTGAAGCGCATAATAACCAGCGATGCCAAAATGGTGACTGTTTCTAACGCCTACCACAGAAACGCCCACTTCTTCGGCTTTTCTAATAGCAATCTCCATAGCGTTATAGGCTGTTACTTGACCGAGTCCAGAACCGCCATCAACCAAAGCTGTTGAAGCAGACTTTTTCACAACCTTCAAACAAGCATGTGGATTGACAGAGCCAACCTGAATGCCCATAGTGTAACGCTTAAGCCTTTGAACTCCGTGGCTTTCAATACCCATAAGGTCAGCCGTCACAAGCACATCAGCAACTATCCGCGAATGTTCTTCAGACACTTTAAAAGCTGACAAAACAGCGGAAACAAAACTCTTCAAAGATTCACATTCAACACGCACATACTCATTAGGCGGCGCTGGAACGGTCTTCTCAAACAGTCTAGCCACGCTTGGATCACCCCAACAACAATCACGGCATAAAAAGAAAACACGTTTATCAACATTTCCACACGGAAAGAATATTCGCCAAGTTTAGCCAAACTGAACTCAATTAAAACAATTCTAGAACTATCTGAGGATTACTTTTTGTCCTGTCGCGATGTAGATTATTGCTTCGCATATGTAGGTTGCATGGTCAGCTATTCTTTCAAGGTATCTAACTATCAAAACGCTTGAGATTGTGCATTTTGTCGTAGCGTCTGCCTTTTCGATTAGTTTATAGAGAAAATCAAAATACATTTTGTCTATCTCCTTTTCCTTTTCGGATATTTTCTCCGCAAGCTGCGAATCGTGGCTTCTTAGAGAATCGACGCTGAGCTTCACCATGCTTAAGGCGACGTCGCTCATCTCTTTAAGGTACGAAATTATCCATTCGTCACAGTCTCTTATTCCGCCAAGCCGCTTGTTAATGTATGAGATATCAAGCGCATATCTTCCAAAACGCGCAAAGTCGTAGGCGATTTTCATATAAGATTTGATAGTTCTCAGATCTGAGGCTACTGGCTGGAATCTTGCAATAAGTTCAAACGCCTTATCTTCAACTTGATCCGCGATCAAGACAAGCGTATCCGACATTTCACTAACTTCATCATCAACATTTATGTTCTGGAAGCTTTCTGTAAGCGCTGCGAAAACTGTGCGGTAGGCTAGTTCACCCATTTTATGAAGCATTCCGGAAAGATCTTCAAGACCAGAGTCTATTATCCTACTCATTATTTCATCACCTATCCAAACTCTCCCGTTAAATATCTTTCAGTTAGCTTGCTTTGCGGGTTCTCGAAAACATGCTTGGTTGGTCCGTACTCGACGAGTTCTCCTAAATAAAGAAAAGCAACATAATCAGAAACCCTTGCAGCTTGTTGCACGTTATGCGTAACTATTATTACAGTATATTTTTCCGCCAGTTTCCGCATTAACGCTTCTATCTTAGCTGTTGCAATGGGGTCTAAAGCGCTGCAAGGCTCGTCTAGGAGGATTATTTCAGGATTTACTGCAAGAGCTCTTGCAATGCATAGTCTTTGCTGTTGTCCGCCTGAAAGACTGAACGCGCTGTCATTTAATCTCTCTTTAACTTCTTCCCACAACGCCACTTCTTTAAGGCTTCTTTCAACGATACTCGCGAGACTTTCTCCGTTCGCCATCTTGTGAATTTTAACTCCAAACGCTACATTTTCAAAAATTGACTTCGGAAGCGGGTTCGGTTTTTGAAACACCATGCCAACGCTTCTTCTCAACTCGTATACGTTAGTTTCTCCGTCGTAAATGTTTCGCCCATTAATGTACAGTTCGCCGGTAGTTCGGCATCCAGCTATAATCTCGTTCATCCTGTTTATTGCCCTCAACAAAGTGGTTTTTCCACATCCGGATGGCCCCATTATGGCGGTTACAGCGTTCTCCTTTGTTGTAAGCGTTATATCCTTTAAAACATGGTTGCCTTTTAACCAAACGTTAAGTTGTCTAATGTCTACTTTAACCATGGTTGCCTTCTCCTATAGTAAATTCTGAAAGCTGTTGCAGCAGCTGCCAGCGAAATAACCATTAGAAACAGAATGAAGGCTATTCCAAAGACCTTATCGGGAGATTCACCTAAAGCAACAATCTTCACGAACAAGTTAAATGCCAAAGCCATTACAGGTTCAAAAGGCGACTTGGGTAAACCTCTAGTAACCAAGACACATGACGTGAATAATATTGCCGCTGTTTCTCCAGCAACGCGTGCAATGCCAAGTAGAATACTGGTAATTATGCCAGGAGCCGCAGAAG
This sequence comes from Candidatus Bathyarchaeota archaeon, assembly GCA_018396675.1. Classification (GTDB taxonomy): domain Archaea; phylum Thermoproteota; class Bathyarchaeia; order Bathyarchaeales; family Bathycorpusculaceae; genus JAGTQX01. Next base: position 62,181 of record JAGTQX010000014.1, on the reverse strand, counting down.
GAGCGGTTATGGAGCGCACCGTCCTCCATTTGGATGCTCCTAACGCTAAAGCTGCTTCTTTGAAGGCATTCGGCACCATTCTAACGGCTTCTTCTGTTCCTCTAATTACTATTGGAATCATCATCAATGATAAGGTAAACCAGCCAGCTGCAAGAGATATTCCGAGTCCAAGTTGTCTGCAAAAGAAAGTGTAACCAAACAAGCCTATGACTATTGATGGTACCCCAGCTAAGTTGTTAATGGCTTGGTCGATGACGCGCGTTAGCCTTCCACGAGGAGCATACTCGACAAGGTATATGGCTGCTAAAACGCCAACTGGGCTGGCAATTCCAGCCGCGCCTAACAGCAAATAAGCGCTTCCAACAATCATCTCAAGATACCCTCCATTAAGCACGCTAGCAGTCAAAAGGTTCCATTTAATCGTGCCAAAGCCGGATAGAAGAACAGACGCAAGCCAAAAGAAAACACCTAGGCAAATTGCTGTGGGTATACCGAGAAAAGCAAAAAGCACTTTTTCCCTTACTTTGCTCATTTTACACCGCTCCTGAATTTTGACTCCCTTTTGACAATTGCGTCGGCCAACGTGTTCACGATGAAAGTCACTATGAACAAAATCATCCCCAAACCGAATAAGGCGCTGTACTCCAAGCTTCCAACAGCCGCTTCGCCCATTTGCATAGCTATAGTAGCCGTGAGCGGATATACTGGCGATAGATAGTTCCAAGGAGGCGTTGGAATTAACGCGACATTACCCGCAACCATAAGGACGGCAACAGTTTCGCCAATGGCTCTTCCAAAACCCAACATAATACTTGCAAGGATACCAGATTTAGCGGTAGGTATGACTACACTTTTAATTGTTTGCCATTTAGTTGCGCCTAGCGCCAAAGCGGCATCTTTAAAGTCTCTGGGTACTGCAGCGATAACCTCTCCAGAAACGCCAACAATTGTTGGAATGGACATTATAGCCAAAACAATGGACGCTGTTAACGCCACAGTTCCAGAAGATATTCCGAATAGGCGAGCCACTTGCGGGGCTATAAAAAGCAAGCCTACAAACCCATATATTATTGACGGCACAGAAGCCAGAAGCTCAATTAAAGATTTTATAAGGTCTCTAAACGAGAACGGCAAAACCTCAGCTATAAATATCGCCGTAACAACTCCCAACGGCACGGCAATAACAACGGCGCCTGCAACTACCATGAGAGAACCATATATCAAAGGAAAGGCACCATAAAGATCCAAATTGGTTTCCCAAACAGAACCGATTATAAAATTTATTCCAAACGTAAGAAAAGCTTGTGCGCCCTCTTTTGCTATAAACAGAAGCATTAGAAAAAGAAAGATTATAGAAGAGGATGCACAAAGAAACAAAATGACCTCTACGGGTTCAGCTTTTAAACGTTTCAAAAAATGGGACATTCCGCGTTTTCTGAAGCCCATCAGCATGCTCCTTTTTCAATCTTTTAAGATGCGGGGTAGACGTATGGAAGTTTTAGATATCCGTTGGCTTCCACTATTTGCTGGCCTTCTTTGCTTCGCACGAAATCTATGAACCTGTCAGCCAGTGAACCGCTTTTTGGTTGACCATTTGTAATGAGATATAGGTATCGTGAAATTGGATATTCTCCCTTAGCAATTGACGAAATCGTTGGGTAAACATATGGTTTTCCCGCTTCCTTAGCCAAGGACACAACATGCATTGAATCACTCAAGAAACCAAAGCTAACGTAGCCTATAGAATACGGTGTAGTTTCAATTTTGGTTCTAACGGCAGGGTTGCTCGGCTGTACGCTTGCACTGGTTGTCACGTTGTAGTTCCAAGGATGCATAGTATATTCTTCAAATGTGCCTCTTGTGCCTGATCCGGGCTCTCTAACAACTATTACAATAGGTTGGTGCGGCAAACCCGCTTCAACCTCGTCCCAGTAGGTGAAGATTCCAGCGAAAATTTTGCCAACATCTTGAAGGGTAAGATTCAGCGAATGGCTTGAGTTTGCAACTGAAGGATGAACTACGACGCAAACCGCGTCTAAAGCTATTGGATGAAGCCACAAGTTAACTCCCTTGCTTTGGGCGCTTGTTATTTCTGTTGTTTTAGGATCCCTAGAAGCCATTCCTATGTCGACTACGCCGTCAATTATGTTGCTGTAACCTACTCCGGAACCACCGCCTTGAACGGTTATGGTGACGCCAGAGTACTTGTTCATCATTGCAATGGCGCTTGCATTTGCTATTGGTAACACTGTTGTTGAACCAGAGAGGGTGATGCTTGCAGTTCGCCAAGAACTATCTTCTTCAAATTCGCTTGTCTGATTTCCTGCAGTAATCGCGTTTACGTAATATCCTGCAACCAGTCCGATTATTAGAAGGGACAGCATGCCTGCGATTGCTGCAATTGTGGAGATTCCTTTATTCGCTTTTTTACTCATGTTAACGCGCCTCTTTTTTTCTTTTATATAGAAAACAGCAAAATCTATATACCTTATCCGAATAATCAATATAGTTAAAAAATTACTATATAGGTAGAAAAGAATGGAAACATCAAATGAAGAAATAAGAAAAATCCAATTTACAGGAAAATCCACATATATAATCTCCTTGCCGAAAAAATGGGTTACAAGTCGGGGGTTAAAGGCGGGAAGCCAACTTGTTGTCTCTCAACAAAACGGTTCACTGATTTTATCTCCAAAAGAAATGGCAAAATCGTCGCTAACACCTGCAGAGGCTACGATCATAATATCAAACAAAGAAAATTCGGATACCGTTACGCGAGAAATTGTTTCGCTATACTTAGTTGGATACAACTTCATTAACGTGCGAACAAAAGATGAACGCATAAACGCGCTTCATAGAAACGCGATAAAAGAATTGACGAGAAAAAAGCTTGTAGGCACAGAAATCATATCAGAGTCACCAAACGAAATGAAGCTGCAGATACTTATTAGTTATCCCGAATTGTCCATGGAAAGCGCTTTAAGGCGAATGTGTTTGATCGCCACGTCAATGCATGAAGATGACATACAAGCATTAAGAGACTTGAATAAAGAACTCGCCAAAGAAGTAATCCAGTTAGACGATGAAGTTGACCGCTTCAGTCTTTACATAATCCGGCAATTAAAAGCGGCTGTGCAAAACGAAAAAATCCTCAAGGATATTGGACTTTCCAGTGCTAGAGACTGCCTAGGCTATAGGGTGATAGTAAAATCTGTTGAGAGAATAGCTGACCATGCCGTGAAAATCGCCGAAAATATTACTTTATTAAAGGAAAAACCAAGCGAAAAAGTTTTCCAAAAAATCTCTGAAATGGGACTCTTTGCCAGAAAAGTGTTTGAGGATTCCATAAAATCGCTTTTCAAAAAAGACTATTTGTTAGCTGATCATGCGGTATACAAAGCGAAAACAATAGTGACGCTTGAAAATGAAGTGATAAAGGAAATTCGCAAAAAAATCGAACAAGTCGATGTTTCCAACATAAGAATGATAATGGAAAGCATGAGAAGAACTGCTGAATACGCCAGCGACATAGCAGAAATTGTCCTAAACCTAAACGTAAACCAAATACTCACAAAATAAAAATAAGGGCAGGCTCTCGCACTCAAGATCCCAATCATTTTGGGCTCAGCGGGGCCAGAGTCGTCATCGCCCGCCAAGAAATTAAAGAATTTAACTTGCATAAAAAGATATATTTTTATCCAAGCCAAGAAGCGTTGAAACATCATGCTCAAGAATCTGAAGGTTAAACCTTTAGCTGCTGAAAGCCTCGGTGTGCGGTCCATGTGCACTTATGTTGAAACGCCAGACGTGAAAATTCTCCTAGACGCTGGAGTTTCACTTTGTCCCAACCGTTACGGTCTGCCGCCCCATCCATTAGAGTTTAAAGCCATAATGGAAAGCCGTAGAAGAATAGCTGAAGCAGCTGAAAAAGCAGACATAGTAACAGTAAGCCATTACCATTTTGACCACCACACACCGTCATATGAGGATTGGTTATGCAACTGGACAGAAGCAGACGAGACCGCCGAACAAATTTATCAAGGAAAAACCGTTTTAATCAAGAATCCTAAAGAAAAAATTAACTTTAGCCAAAGACGCAGAGGATGGATTTTCCAGAAAACTGGTGGAAAACACGCGGAAAGACTTGAATTGGCGGATGGTAAAAGCTTCACCGTTGGAGAAACAACCATAAAGTTTTCGGAACCAGTGTTTCACGGCTCAGAAGACTCCACGCTAGGCTATGTGCTGATGACGACAATAAAATTCGAAGACGAGAAATTTCTTTTCGCTCCAGACGTGCAAGGACCAATTTCAACGCGGACACTTAAAATCATAATCAGCGAAAGGCCCCAACTCTTAATGATTGGTGGACCACCATCCTATCTGGCGGGATTCAGAGTTGACAACAAACAAATCCAAATAGGGCTTAAAAATCTCGAGAAACTCGTCGAAGCTTCACAACTCGTTATTTTGGAGCATCACATTTTGAGAGACGAAAAATGGAGAGAAAAAACCACAGAAGTTTTTGAAAAAGCTGAAAAAGTTGGACACAGTGTGCTAACGGCAGCAGAATTTCGAGGAGAAAGAAACACTTTCTTTGAAGCTTTCAGAAAGAGGCTTTTCGACGAAAACCCGCCATCTGAAGAATTTGAAAAGTGGATGCGACAAAACATGAAACTCAAGAAGAACGTTAAGCCGCCAGTTTAGTTGTCTGAGAAGCTATTTGCGCTTGGTCTTTTTTTATCTTTTCAAACATGTCGTTTATCAAATCTTTCTGGGTTGTTAACCTCCCGATTGCGTGGTGGCTTCCATTCGTGTGCAAAGCGATAAGCTCGGTTACAATGAAACCGTAAGTTTCGCGTCCGTAGAAGTGCGGATTAGTGTTTATTATTATCGTGTGTATACCCTCTCGCCTAATAAGTTTGGAAACCGCTACTGCATCTTTGACAGCTAAGTCTTCGTATTCCCTGAGAATAATGCGCGTTTCTTTTATCTGCCTAACCTCGCCAGTTTCAATGCTTCTCTTTAATGGAACATTTGCGCCACCGTCAGTTATTACAACCATTACTGGAACGGTTGATGGATCACGCTTTTTTGTCTCTCGCAAAATTTCTAACGCTTTTAACATTCCAGCAGCGAGAGGAGTAAAGCCGCTTACACGCATGTCTATTAACTTTTTAGCTACAACCCTAAGGTTTGTTATTGGATGCTGTACGACTACTGCTCCAGTGTCTTTCAGAGCCACTATGCCAACACGGTCTCTCATTCTATAAGTGTCGCTATGAAGCATCAATAAGGCTTCTCTAACAGCTTCTACGTTCAGAAGCATTGAGCCGCTTAGGTCGACGACAAACATCATGGTAAACCGCGTCTTGTACATCATCAACTTTTCGCGGATGTCCTCCAAACACATTTGGAGAGCCAAGCCTAACGGTTTTTCTCTGCCTTTCTGTCTCCGTGCGGACTCCCGAATTGAAGCAGGCAAATGAATATCTGCAGGTTTTCCTTTTGGAAATCGCCAACCGTAAGGTTTTCCTCTGCGAAGTGCAGTTAACTCTTGAAAATGTCTGCCAGCGTATGCGTATTTGCCCTTAACCCTAACTTTTCCCATTTTCAGAAAAAATTTGGAGGGTGAAGCGCTCATTTTCACATTTGATATTATTTGGCGCCCTTCAGAGATTCTGGGACCAGCAGCGGCACTAACTGTCGGTATACCCTTAAGCTCCCCTCTCTGCTTTTTAACATCGCCATCCTCGGAAGTTTCTCCTCTAAGCTTTTCTGAGCCAATTTGGAAGCCGCCGACCTCAGATGCTTTTCTCGGAACTTTTCTCAACTTTTTTCCGATTCCGAAAAAAACTCCGCCGAGAAGTCTATTGAAAAGGAAAATGAAATTAAACCATTTTGATCGCGCTTTATTTAGAAAGTTCTCTTTTGTCGCTTTCTTCTCCTCTTCTTCAGAGGCGTCCCGCTTAACCCAGAATAAGGCTTTTCCTTTCAAGAACCTTTTTTTATTCTTGACATCTCTCGCGGGTGGCTCGCTGATTTTTTCAATTTCAAAAATTTTTTTCACGGCGGCCGTGAAAGTTTCTCTGATTTCTTGTGGTGTTGCTGGTTCGAGGAATCCTCCTTCTCTTGTTCTGTGGCCTAAAGCAAGTTCAGCTGCTACCAGAACATCGTTCAAAGTGACTTCGGTTCTGTTTTCGAAAGCTGCCAATGCAGCCGCTGCTTTGGCTATTACTATGTCTGGGCGAACTCCGTCTACTTTAAGTTCCAAACATGCCTTGCATATCGCTTCTAGAAGGTCTTCAGGCATCTCGACGTTTTCCAGGATTTTCCTAGCTTGCATTATGCGGCTGCGCAGTTCCTCCTGCAACGGTTTGTATTTTTCATAGAATTTCTCCGGGTTAGCCTCAAATTCCATGTTCCTCTTGACTATTTCAATTCTATCTTTGATAGAAGTTATTCTTTCCACGTTAACGGATAAGGGAAATCTATCAAGAAGTTGTGGTCTTAAGTCGCCCTCTTCCGGGTTCATTGTTCCAATAAATATGAAACGGGAAGGGTGACTTACTGATATGCCTTCTCTTTCTACGACGTTCCATCCAGTTGCAGCAGCGTCAAGCAAGTCGTCGGCTATGTGGTCTGGTAGGAGGTTCACTTCGTCAACATATAAAATGTTCTGATTTGCCTCCGCCAAGATTCCAGGTTCAAGCGCTTCTATGCCATATTTTATGGCTTTTTCAATATCTAGACTTCCGACAACCCTGTCTTCTGTTGAGCCGAGAGGCAAATCCACGACAAGCATTTCCCGTTCTTCAATGAGAAGTTTTTCACCTTTACTGTATTTTTCGCTGCATTTTATGCACATGTTGGAAGGGTCATGAGGGTTGCAATTGAACGGGCAGTCTTTAACAACGCTTATTTTTGGAAGAATGTCCGCCAAAGCACGCACAATAGTGCTTTTTCCAGAGCCTTTGGGTCCCCTTATAAGCACTCCGCCAATTTTTGGGTTTATGGCATTTATTAAAATCGCCAGCTTGAGTTTATCCAATCCAACAATAGCGGAAAATGGAAAAACTAGCCTTTTTATGCGAGGCACCCGGCTTCACTATGGATATTTAGAACACGTTTAAACCTATTAGTTTTTAGTCTACAGTGTTAGATTCGGTAATACTTTGCGTATAGGATTATACCAGCAGCCAAAATTAGGATGCATGATGCAGTTACTGTTGCAAAGTCAAACAGAACAGTTTGGCTTGTTACATGCGCTCCTCTAAGGAAAAGCGAGGTTAAAGCGTCTGTAACGTAGTAGCTTGGCACGAATTTGCTGGCAGTCTGCGCGGCGGATGATAAAGAGGCGCCGACGAAAGTCCCAAGGAAAAGTTGCGGAAGAACAAATAGGAAGGAAAGCCCAGTTGCCGCGTTAGATGTTTTGGCGACGGTTGCCGTGATTAAACCGAAGCCCACGTTAGACAACGAGAATATGAGCACAAAGACAAATGCGAGGGCATATGCGGAAAAATCAACGTTTGGCTTAAATCCTATTAAGTGAATTGCGGCGAACACTAGAACCGCTTGGATTAAGGCGATAAGCATGTACGATATGATTTGACTCGTCATGAACTCTGTCGGCGTTGTTGGAGTTGTCCTAATACGTTTCATCATGCCGTTTTCACGGTCTTGAGTGAAAGACTGAGCGACCATCATTATAAGAAAAATCGAAGCAAAGGTAAACATGCCAGGCGCCATAAACTCGAAAGCAGAGGTTTGCTTCGTCTCTACATATGATGCAATTTGTAAGCTCACTGGAGTTAAAACCGTCTGCCTATCCTGGTTAGTGAACGTGTCCAAGACTTGCTGAATTATTGGTGGAATAGCTTGCGTTGCAACAATTGAACCTTTATCCAAGTAAAGCGAAACCGTCACGTTAACCCACTGGCTTGGGTCATCGGGCACCGCGTTATAAGAAACCAAGCTTTGGCTGAAACCATCTGGAATAAGCATGACCGCTTGAACTTTTCCTTGAGATAGGTCGTCTTGGGCTGTTTGATTGTCAACGTAAATTTGAACACTTAATATTTTTGTAGCTGACAAAGCGTCAATAAAATGCAGCGTATAATTCGCCGTGTTTTGTTGGTCCATGTTAACCACGCCTAAAGCGTACACGGGCTGCGTGCTGCCTCCCAGACCGCCAAAGGACATGCCGAAAGCCAAAACAAAAACTATAGGGAAAAGAAAAATCATAAAAAGCACCGCTGGCTCCCGAATGGTTTTCTTAATTTCTTTAGAAGTTAAGGCTTTAACTCGCTGAAACTTCATTTAGACTTCCTCCCGTATCTTTCTCCCAGTTAACTTGATGAAAACCTCCTCAAGGTTTGCTACGCCGTATTTCGAAATCAGTTTTTTCGGCGCGTCAACCGCGATTAATTTTCCATAATCAATTATGCCTACACGATCGCACAGTATTTCCGCTTCTTCCATGTAATGGGTGGTTAAAAAGATTGTTTTGCCCTCTCTCTTCAGTTCCTGCATAAAATCCCATACAGCGCGGCGCGATTGCGGGTCCATGCCTATGGTTGGCTCATCCAAGAAAATTATTTGCGGGTTATGGATTAACGCCAATATTATGCTTAGTCTCCGCTTCATGCCACCGCTGTATTTTTCAACTTTTCTTTTAGCATCTTGTGCCAGTCCCATCTTCTCAAGAAGCATGTCACGTCGAGCAGAAAGCGTTTTTCTGTCAAGAGTGTACAAGTTTCCAAAAAGTTCTATGTTTTCTATACCCGTCAAGTATGGGTAGGTGGCAGTTTCCTGCGGGCAAACGCCAATCAATTCTTTAACTTTCACATTTTCTTTTTGCACGTCGTATCCGCCAACAAAAACAGAGCCGCTTGTAGGTTTCAGAAGCCCGCAAAGCATGTTCACAGTCGTAGTTTTACCAGCACCGTTCGGCCCAAGCAGACCGAAGAGCTCTCCGCTGGCAACATGCAAACTGACATGATTCACCGCGGTAACATCTTCAAAATTTTTAACAACATCCTCCATAACTATGGCAAATTTATCCATTAGCCCGGCATCCGCAACCGAACAATGATTATTCACAATATCTCATATAAGTTTTGCATAAAGCCAAGTTTCCTCAGCTTCTATGTAATAGACTGGTATAACAATTAATGGGCGAGTAAAACCCTTTCTTATAACTCCAACAACTGTAACGTATTTGTCTTCAGATTCCCATGGACGGAAATCCGCATCGTTTCTCCATGTGATTCCTATTGCGGCCCCAGTTTGCAATTCCTCTAACACATAAATGTATGGTGGCGCTTTCTCTGGTATATGCAGGAAGGGCCCTTTTAAAATACCTTGAACACATACTCTCTTGCTCACCCAAAACTCCGGATTAGAATGTATAGCCGAAATTCTTACTTTTCCATAAAAAGGTAAATAATCAAAAACATAAAGGAACGACACTGCTAAAAATATGACGAGGCATAAGCAAAATAGAACAATTCTTCTTCTGCTCATTTTCTGTCAATGAATATAAAAATCCCTCTAAAAACATAATTCTATGTTCTAGAACACCCTTCTAAAACGGTCTGTTTGCTATTCAAAAAGCCGCGCCCATCAACCAAAAACGTAAGGGTCCCATGACCGCACAAACAAACTTTCAAACAAACTTTCAAAAGAACCCCTACGGGATACAAGACTCATAGATGGCGGGCCCGCCGGGAATTGAACCCGGGACCTACGGGTTAAGAGCCTCAACCCATCCCGTGCAGCGGTATGGTCCGCCGCTCTACCTTACTGAGCTACGGGCCCTTTTCTGATTTTGTTTGACTTTTCAGCGTTTTTTCAAATTATGCATTTTAGAAGCCGTTAATAAGCTTTCATACTCTTGTTTGTTTTTACGGGGAAGGTTTTGTTGGGTTCACTATTCTGCAATGGTGTCTTGAACTTGAAGTCAATAGGAATATTATCGTTATAATGTTTAGTACTAATGCTATAATCATCACTGTTAGGAAGACAAGTGTGGAAAAGCTTTCCGAAGAAGGCTGAAAACCATAGATTGTCAATGAAACCGCATTAAAGCATATGCTTATCATTGACGCGGCAAACGCTGTCAGCCAGCCCCACCTTTTGCCCTTATAGAGTCCAACGGCTACGGCTATTTGCGAGACAGCGTTAACGGCAACTAAAGGAAACAGAGTTGCAATCAGCCACAAACTCCATAACTCGGTTCCAATGTAGGGAACAAAAATGAGCAGCGGCAGAATGCACAGCGACAATATGCCGAACACCGCGTAAAGCACACTGACAAGAATTATGTCGGGAGGCGCTTCCGCCCTAGCTTTGAAGCCGGATTCCATCAGTTTTTCATCCCATTTTAGCACAAACCATGATGATAGCATGGCAGCAATTGCGAGTATAGTGTCAGATGGAAGGCTTTGCTGCATCACGCTGGGCAACATTGATAATCCATATGTGAAACTGAAATCTTTCACGCCTAAAGCGGGTAAGAGGAGAGGTGCGGTTAAACCGCCAATCCATGTTCCGACGAAACCGCCAACCAGAATGGAGATCAATGTGCCTGCTGGCTTTTCTTGGATGACAATACCCCGGTCACATGCATAGTAGAAAGCCACAAAGAATAGAACAAAATTAACCAGAAAGGAATACGCGGAAAGAATAATGCGGAAAACGCTTACTGCAAGAACACTGTTTATCCAAAATGGAAGAAATGTCATCAGATAATACATCAGTGTCTTTTCAAAACTGAAAATCAGCATTAACAAAAACACTTTGCCACGAAAAAAATTCAGAACACCATAATCAGTTTTCATATAAAGTAGATTCTAACGCAACGTTTTTAAAACTTGTGCTCAAGACGAAAACAACGCCTATTTTGGCTATTTTTCACGACTTTCTTTTAGCATCAAGCCGAAAATCACATCAATTTCTGTCAGTGCCACGCATAATATTACCGCTGGATAGAATGAACTAGTCACAACTGAAAGATAGCCTGCCAGCCACGGGGCAACCATTGCGCCGAAGTATCCTCCCGTAAGCATGAATCCGCCAGCCGTTGCGGAATGTCGCGGCCCAACAATTTCCACAGGCATTGCTAAGATTATTGGCGCCATGCCGCCTATTAGGAAGCCGTAAATGATAACTGAAAGCCATAAGGTGATGCTTGTCGTTGTTCCAGCAGCGTAGAGAGTCACACCGGCAATAAGTGAAATTGCCCAAATGAATGGTTTTCTTAAGCCAACCCTGTCGGAAATCATTGGAATAATGAAGCTTCCTGGAATCATAAACCATGAAATTAGAGAGGTCACCACGCCTGCTGTTGCCTCGTCTAACCCTTTTAGCGTTAGCATTGATTGTAGAAACCCTAAAAAGCCAACTTGTGGCGCTAAGAGAAACAGTGTAGTCAACATTAAAATCCACATATGCCTGTTACGAAGCACCACCGAGAGGGACTCTTTAAACGGTGCACTCTTTAGCGTTTCATTCGGCTTTTGCTGCGGTTTGCCAACTGCCTCTTTAGGCTTTTCCCTCGCCAATAAAATCCAACCAAGAGTAAGCGCTAGGCTTAGAACGCCTATTATCGTGAAGACAAAACGCCAAGATCCAACCCATGGAAGTAGCACTGTGGGAACCAGTATGAAGGGTAGTGCCATGCCGACTTCCATGCCAGTGAACATGGCGCCGCTTGCAATTGCGTATTCCCGCGGCGGAAACCATATTCCAGTTATTTTCGGCAGATTTGGATAAGCTATTGAGTAGCCCACTCCACACATAAACGTTGTTAAAGCCAACGTTGTGAAGTTTGTGGCGAATCCTCTTAAAAGTCCGAAAACGCCTAGGGATATTCCGCCCATGAGCACGGTTTTTCGGATGCCGAAACGGTCGGCGATTAACCCGCCTGGAATGCATAGAAGAACTAGGGATAAGGGAACCAAGCCTATAATCAAGCCTACTTGACTGAAATCCAATGATAAATCGTTCATCAGGATTAACTGCATGGGAGTGAAACAAAACCAGCTTGCGCCGAGAGAAAACATCATAAGCCAAGTTATGGCAACCATCACCCAGCGGTAACGCGAAACAAACTCGCCCATCTTTTGACACCGTCTTTAGCGTGCATTTAGGCACAATAAAGATTATATAACTTTCCAACACGCGTTCACGGCGTAAACAGTTTTAAAGCTTTGAATGCTCTGTAAATTGGGAAACCGCATTGAATGAGCTAGTATTCGTCGGATTGGGACTGCATGACGAAAAAGGAATAAGCCTAAAAGGCTTGGAAGAGACTAAAACTGCAAACGAAGTTTTCATTGAGCTTTACACAAGTTTGATGCTTGACTTTTCCGTTGAAAAACTCGAAAAACTTGTGGAAAAGAAAATTCGGGTTGTTTCACGGCGGGAGCTTGAAGAAGAAAACGGTGAAGCGGTTCTAGAATCTGCAGAAAAAGGCAAAACGGTTTTGCTTGTTCCAGGCGATCCGCTTGTTGCAACTACTCATGTTGCGCTTAGGCTGGAAGCAAAGAAGCGTGGAATAAAAACACGTATAGTTCATGGTGCATCAATAATGTCGGCCGCCGTGGGTTTAAGCGGTTTACACAATTACAAGTTCGGTAAAAGCGTCACTTTGCCATTTCAAGAAAATTTTTCAGAAACTCCTTACACGGTTATAGCGAAAAACAAGGAAATCGGGCTTCACACGCTGTGCTTATTGGATATAGATGCGGATAAAAAGCGTTATATGAGCATTCAGGAAGCGCTTACGATGCTTTTGAAAATTGAAGAAAAGCGGCGGATGGGCATAATAAGCGGTGAAACGCTTGCGGTTGGCATAGCACGGGCTGGAAGCTTGAATCCGACAGTGAAAGCCGATTTTGTGAACAAACTTTTAGGTTATGATTTCGGCGAGCCGCCTTACAGCCTAATTTTTCCCGGCGAACTCCATTTTATTGAGGCTGAAGCACTAATAGCGTTTGCAGATGCGCCTCCAATTGTTAGGAGGCTTGTCAAATGAGTCTAGAAGAGCTTGTCTCAAAATACATTGCTTCCACGGAACGTGTCCTCAACGAGTTGTCCTTTGTCGACGGCGATACGCGGATAACTGCGGATTCAGCTAGGCGGGTTGTTGAATCAGCAAAAGCCTATTTGCAAGACGCTAAGTATTATAGGGACAGAAAAAGGTTTGAGGTAAGCCTCGCCTCAGTTGCTTACTGTGAAGGCTTGCTTGACGCCCTAAAAATGTTAGGAGTCGTGAAGTTTGAATGGCCAAAAAGGAGACAAAACGTAAAATAGTTTTAGCTTCAGGCGTATTCGACCTTCTGCATCTTGGTCACGTTCGTTTTCTGGAAGAAGCAAAGAAAGTTGGCGGGAAAGACGCTGAACTAATCGTGATCGTCGCCAGAGATAGCACCGTCGAGAAAAGAAAAGGCGCAAAACCAGTTATGCCTGAAAACCAGCGCCGCGCACTTGTGGAATCCTTAAAGGTTGTTGATGAGGCGATTCTGGGCTATGAGGACTTTAACCTAGGCAAAGTCATAGAAAAAATTAAGCCGGACATCATCGCTGTCGGACATGACCAAGACGGAATGGAAAAAGAAGTCAGAAACTATGTGAAATCGAAGGGATTAAAAATAAAAGTTGTACGCATTGGCAAATTCGGCGAAGACGAACTGGACAGTTCCTCAAAAATCAAGCAGAAAATAATTGAACACTACATTAGAAGATGACAAAAGCAATGCTTATGCACAAAGTCGACAAAAAGTTCATGCTCACCTATCTGCTGATAACAGCCAACATACTCGTATACATTTATACGTCTATCGTCGGGAGATTTAATTTACACAAACGATAATCTACTCATTATCTATGGGCAGTCAAATTGGCTTGTAATGCGCGGTTGGTATTGGCAACTTTTCACAGCCATGTTCATTCATGTGAACATCGTGCACCTTTTAGGCAACATGTTTTTTCTCTTAATCTTCGGCCTAAGAGCTGAAGAACTTTTCAGCCTCACCGAATACGCGGCAGTATACTTCATAAGCGGCTTAGCTGGAAACCTTTTAACGCTCCTTTTGGGACCTTACATTGTTTCCGCTGGCGCTTCAGGCGCGATTTTTGGGCTTTTCGGCGCGTGTGCAATTTACGTTAGACAAACAATAGGACAATCCATAATCAGCGTTTTATTTTACGCGTTTTTTCTATTGATGGTTAGCTCTGGTCCCAACATTAATTTCTTGGCGCATTTTGGCGGTTTAGTCGCTGGGCTACTCGTGGGATACGTTATCGCCGCTAGGCGCGTTTCAAAGATAAAATACAGATACAGCGTGAACTATGGGTAAAGCGTGACTTTTACGGCGTTGTTAAAATTTCAACTTTCACTTTATGTCCATCTTTTAATGTTAAATGTTTCCGCAAGCACACGGGCGCGATTATCTCCACAACCGAAGCGTCATAGTGGCTTCTTATTGCTGAAATAAGTGCGCCTTTCACTCTGTTTTCGATTATTGCAGGGTAACATTTAACAGGTCCAAAAGTGCGGCTTTCATTTGTAAAGCCTTCAATTTCTATGGCTGGGTAACCTTCAAGCTCTGAACGCGTTTTCACGTCGTACTCAGTTACAAGTTTTAGGTTAAGCGTCCCGGGGTATGGGTCGAAACCGAGTTTTTCAATAAACTGCCGCCTGTAAGGGTCACGTGTAACATAGTAAGCGCCTTCGCCTAATCCAGAGAAGACTATGCCTTCAATGGTCACTGACGGCGGATAAGCTGCCTCCATCAGGAAACGCATGTTCGAATAAAGCTTCTTTAACTCTGCAACGCCAGCTTCGGTAATTCTTATCAAGCAGCCTTCATGGGTTGTTGTTCGTTTAATCCAACCTTTTCTGTCAAGTTCTATTAGGTGACGTGAAGCTGACTGTTGTGAAATGCCAAGTTTTCTGGCTAAATACTCCGTGGAGATTTTGGCTGTTCTACGATGTGCACCCATTTCAGCCAGTTTCAAAAGAGTGCAAAGGTGGCGCCAACTTTGCGTTTCAATCATTTCTTAAAACCTTCCTCGCCCCCAGCCTTGTCACTCAATTTAGAAGTGCCCTAATAGATATTTAAGGCGCTCGAATTTGAATAGCTAAAATTGCTCTTACAAGCTGCTGCATGTTGCGTTTGCTTGAACTAGTATGCCACGTAAGTCGCTGATATGCACTGATACTTGCACGGGGTCAGACGACGTAAAAACCGTAAATGATAGGATGTATGTGCCGTTGCCGTAATTTATTATTGAAGGCGTAACAGGCAGCCAAACGCCAGAATCCTCATAATACGTTGTTATGTTTTTGACTAGGGCTGGTTCTTCCTCATTGAAAATTTGGCATGTTATGTTTACGTCTTTAGCCGTGCCGTTAATCGTGTAGTAACCTGCTATTTTGGCGGTCGTCGTCACGTTAACAGCATATGTCATTGTGGCGTTGAATGTTAAGCCAATTGTCTCCAAAGTGAACTCTACATAGGCGCTTGAAACGCCTAACCCATTGTCGCTCCACAAAAGTTTTACTCCATCCGCGTAGCCCGAGCTGTTAAAAAGCGTGTAAGATAACTGATAAATGCCATTTTGCATCACACTTAAGTAGGCTTCTGAAAGAGCCCCAACGTTTTCAGCTAACACCGTTTTTTCGCCGCCGTCTGAAATGTTTGCAAGCGCGCTTATCACGGCGTTTCTTGAACCTTGTTTCACAACTAGAAAATATTCACTTACTAAATGGTCTTCTGGAGCTTGATTTTCTCTGTTGAATTCGTAAACATATACTGTTATCGAAGAAATTATTAGGGCGATGGCTATGGCCGCCACTATGAAAAGTTGTCCAGAGCTTCTAGCCCTACAGATTTTAGCAATTTTTCTCATTTAGCCACCGCCAAATGCATATGAACCACATAAACTTTGAAAACCGAGTTTTGACTTACGCAAATATACTTGACGAAAGCGACGTCTTGACTGTTCAGGTTTCCGTTAGAGATTATTTCATTGTTGATTTGCCGCATTTCCACATCATACACTGTAACATTGAAGGAGACGCTTGTCGGCAACAAGACGTTTAAGGAACATCGTAAAGCCGTCCAGTTTCGGTTATTTATGTATTCGCCCAAGTTTCCATTTGAATCCAGCCATAACAGTGCTTGCAGTCCAATTGAAGCTAAATCGTCAAGCTCGTCGCTGGAACGGTTGGTTACCGTGAGATTTGCAGAAATGGCCAAAGAAGAGAAAACAATAAACACGGCCAGAAAAGCTTCAATTATCCTAATCTGTCCCATATTCCGGTGTTTCACAGTTTTGGCCCCCCAAACCAGAGTGTGCAAACGTAAACTGCACGGTTTATTGATACAAGGTGGCTGTAAGCAAAAACATCTGAAAGGCTTGACGCTTCTGAAAAACTGGCGCCAACTTGCAACGGTACCTGCGGATATGCGGTGCACTCCACAAAAAACCGTCCAGCGCTTTTTCCAGTAATAACAAGCACCGTGGGACTAGAGTCTAAAAACTTTGGAAAGCTAAAAACTGCAGATTGGTTGATGCTTTCTCTCGGCGTAATTTCTGAGGAATAATTGAAAGCCAACGCGTAAAATTTCGACAAAACCGTTTCTTGAGTTTTGAATTGGACTGTTAGCGTATAATTTAATGGTGAGAGTTGCAGAAATGTGCCAGAAGGTTCTGGTTTTTGCGCGTTATGCGTAAAGGCGTAAGATGCGAAAGAAAACATTTTATCGTTGTAAACATACCTTGCAAAAACGACAAGTAAGGCTGGCCCGTTAATGCTGTTTGGGATTGTCACGTTCAGGTTGACGGCGCCATCAGAAATAAGGATATTTGATGATTCCAAAAAATCTTCAGCAATTATGTACAGTTTTAGGTTTGTCGGAACTTTGACACCGTCCTTCTCGGTTGAAACTTCAAACTGGTACATTGTTTCATCCGTGCCGCGAAAGGTTGCAGTTAAGCTTATACGGGTTTCAAAGACTGGTTTTATTTCAATAGAAAAGGAGACGTCTGGCATTTTCAAGCCTGTGAACATTTGAGCGTAACTTAAAGCGTAAACGTTTAAGCCGTTTAGTCTAGAAACTTTATCAATATCAAGCGTGTAAACGTTTTCAGCTCCAGCTTTGGCTAACCCAAATTCTTCCGGAAAGTTTTGTCCATCTTGTCCCCAGTTCGGCGGGTTTCCAGCGTTTAGCAGAATATATTGAGCCATTTTTCTGTATCTTTCGGCAACTTCACTTGACGAACCATTTATTGAAGGGTATAAGAGCTTTGTAGTTGCAGCCATAGCTGAAAGCATAAGCAAAACCATCAGGGAACATGCGAAGAACGTGTCAAGAGATATCGCGGGCATAAGTTTCACCTTTTTACGCTTTTAATGAATGAGTCCAAAC
Organism: Candidatus Bathyarchaeota archaeon; assembly: GCA_018396675.1. Taxonomy (GTDB): domain Archaea; phylum Thermoproteota; class Bathyarchaeia; order Bathyarchaeales; family Bathycorpusculaceae; genus JAGTQX01. Next base: position 44,740 of record JAGTQX010000014.1, on the reverse strand, counting down.
ATTCCACCGAGCATGGTTTGTGAAAGCATAAGCGAAATATGAGCAGTGAGCACAAGCATAGCTGAATATTTGAAGCCAGCTGCAAAATTGCCCTCGTTAACTTTGCCAACGAAAAAGCCGGAAAGCCAACATTGTAGCAGTATACCTAAAGAGAACAGGTTCATCTGCTCTTGTATAACGAGAAAAGACATTGGTGTAGAGCCTGGAAATGAAAGCTGCGTTAAGGCGTAGACAGTTAAAGCGACCATGGTTGTTGTTAAGGCTATTAGGACGCTCCATATGAAGGCGAGAATAACGTAGGGCCTTAACAGTGACTTCTTGTTTGTTTCGACATCCTTTTGTTTTTCGCTGTACTCGGTTAATATTTCCAAAGCGACGCTTGAGCCGCCGCCCATTTTTATTGTTTCCATAAGTATAAGGAAGTTAACTAGAACAGGCCATGTTTGAATCTTTCTTTTAACGCTGGAAAATATTTTCCTTAACGGTACTCCCCACTCCATTTGACTTCTGATAAGCGACAGAACTTCAGAAAACTTTCCGTAGCCTGAACGTTTCGCAGCGTGGATTATGCTTTTTTCAGGCGACAGTCCGGTTTTTCTCGCTTCTGTAATGTCTCTGAGGAAGTTTGGCATGGCGTTTTCAGCGGCATTGTTTATTCTGGCTATTTCAATGTAGACTGCTGATGATGGAATCGAAATTGTCAATAGGCATGCGGTTACAACAAGCGGCAGAACTTGTGGACTTGTCAAATATTGAAGCGGCGGCGCTAGGAATACTGCTGCCAATAAGCCGCATGAGGCAATTACTGTTATCGCTGCGATTTTGTATGGTTTCTTAAGCCCGACAATGTTGCTTTTTCTTTCAAAATGGGCTATAATCATGAAGATTACGGATATTAGTGGAGTTACGCCGAATACCAGAAGGCACACAAGCGGTGTGGAAATGCCGGGAGTCCCGGTGGCCTTCATTGGCTCGAATACCGATGTTGTTGAAAAGATTATGAAGAGTATGTAAGAGCAAAGTGTCACGATTAGCATGACTGCATATGCTTCCACTAGTGTTCCAAGCCTTTCAATGGAGCGGATTGCAGCAGCACTTTGAATGTCGAAGATTGAGCGCAATTTGCTTTTAAGATAGTTCACAATGTTCCCGCCGCTTCTCACAGCTGAAACGTAGCCGAACAAAAATTCACGGTAACTTTTTGATTTTGTCTTTTCGGCGCGTCTTTGCATGACAGTCAAAGGGTCGTAGCCCAAAACTTCTACTTGCCTAACGATTTCTTTTGCCTCTTGCTGGAATTTGGGTAGATGATCTATTGCGCATAGTTTTTTCCAGCTTTCGTACAGGGTTACCTCACTTGCAGCCAGTATTGTGAAAAGTAACGCGGCGAATGGAAGTTCACGGTTTATTTCGCTTGTATCCTCTTCAACTAAGCGGTTTAACATTTTACCAAAAATTTTAGGTCCTTTGATGGTTCTCTGCAATTTTTCACCATCCGCTATTCTCTAGAAATTCTTTCTGGAAGAGCTCTGGATTGTTGTAGTATTTGCTTAGAACTTTGTTTACGCTTCGGTAGTCGCGTATGCCTTGTTCAACCATGTGTGCTAAAACTTTTTTGCGGTATTCCAACTCTTCTAGGAGTCTCTCAACCGGGATGTCTAGGCTTGAAGCCATTTTTTTCAGCAGATAACTTTCAGAAAGGTTTTCGTTGAACGTGTCTGTTGAGGGGTTCCAACTGAAGACTTCCTGATAACTGTCATACTCTTTTATTTCTGTAACGTTCACGAATTTCCTGCTTGAAAGCTTTCTTCCAGATTCAAGGAAAACAGGCGTTCGCACGTGCTTAACGTTGATTACACAGTTCATGAGTGAAATTATAGATGTAGGGATACTCATCGGCGGTTGCGTAAGCCTCTTAACAGCCGTGTCCACATCTTCAGCGTGCAACGTGCATAAGCCTCCATGTCCAGTGGCTAACGCTTGGAAAAGCACGTAGGCTTCTTCACCGCGGACTTCGCCTACGATTACAAGATCTGGACGGTGGCGTACTGCGGATTTAATGAGGTCGTATAGTGTAATTTCGCCTTCGCTTTCTGCTCCAAAACCGGACCGTGCAATTGTGGATGTCCAGTTTTCGTGTGGAAGGTTTATTTCGGCGACTTCTTCGACTGATATAATCTTGTAGCTTGGTTTTATGAGGCATGCAACCGCGTTTAGGGCAGTGGTTTTTCCAGCACCTGTCGCACCTATAATCATGACTGACATCTTGTTTTCCATCAGAAGCCAAAGGTAAGCGGCTATGCTCTCGTTTATTGTTTCATTTTCTATGAGGTCGATTATTGTGAAGGGGTCTTTGCGGAACTTTCTGATGGTGAAGGCTGTTCCGTATGGGGTAGTCTCTCTTCCAAAAGAGACTGCCAAACGATGTTTTTCTGGCAGAGTAACATCCACTATTGGAAAGGCGATGCTCACGTGTTTTCCAGACTTATGAACCATGCGCATTACGAAGTCTTCAAGTTCTTGTTCATCCCTGAAAATCACGTTGGTTTTAATATTTTCATATTTCCTGTGCCAAAGGTAAACTGGCTTGTTTACGCCGCTGCATCCAATGTCCTCAACGTACTCGTCATACATTAATGGGTCTATTTTGCCGTATCCAACAATGTCTCTTTCAAGATAGTAAAGGATTTTTCGCACTCCGATGGGTGAAATTCCCTCAAGAACCTTACGATGCTTGGATAGTATTACGGGCATCTGCCGCCTGAAAGATTCTGCCAGCGTCTCTTCGCCTTCTGGCGCTTGCAACTCGAACTCCAAAATGTTTCTAAGCCTGAAATAGCCGTCTCTTTCCTCTTTTGACAACGGCAACTCATCTAAAACATAAAGGTATTCGAGGGTTTCCTCGTTTTGAATTACCGCCGCGTAGGAGAACGGTGGACGGAGGGGGTAATATTCAATCTCCAAGTAACCTTCCGGAACACTCCATTTCTGAATTTCCAAAACGCTTGCTAACTCGGCTTCTTCCATCATTAAATTTTTGAATTCTGCTTGTGCAGCTTCGCCTTTTTTGGGCTTCAAATTGAACTTCATGTTTGTTAACCCCCGTTCTGGCTTGCACTTAAAATCTGTATTTTTATGGCGCCATTATCCACGGAGCATGTTAGGCAGATTGCACCATAGCCGCTGATGTAGTAACCTGAGACTAAGGCGCAGTTTGGAATGTAGGCGCGTAGTTCTGTGTTTTCTGTTGGTGTGTTTCCAAAGCCGCCTTCAAGCCAAGCTCGTGTTGAGTCGTTTTCTAGCCTTATCCAATATTGTTTTTCACCCATTGCGTTAGGCGCTTGTATGAAAGTTGAAGCCTTCGCGTTTGTTGTCATCGTAAGCGTTAATAGTTCCGTGGCTTTAGCTGCGATTTGGTCGAGAAGGTTTTTCATTTTTCGTGTTTCCAGCGAAGTGCGCACGGCGTTGGCATAGTTCATGAACGACACTGTTAGGATGCTGCTTACGGCTATCACAGCGAACAAAGTGTAAAGGTAACTCGGCGTTATAGCTGGCATTTTAAGCGTTCACCCTCTGGATTTTGATGTGGCAGGTTAGAATTTCGAGGTTCACAAACGCGCCTTCTGCATTGCTTTCTATTGGAAGCCAAACTGTGGTTTGAACCCCGTCGGAGACAGCCTTCAAAGCCAGAGAGGAGACCGTGCTGTTCAAATTGTAAAGCTGCGATTCAACTGTAACGTTCAAGGCTGAAGCTTTAACGTAAAAACTTCCGCTAGCTGTCAAAGCTTCAGAAGAAGCCAAGCTTATTACATATACGCGAATAAAGTTTAGAGGTTTACCGTCAGTTGTGCCAGCTGCCAATACCGTTGCCATTGGCCGATAACATAGGGTTAGTTGCTGCGCGTTCTCGCCTCTTGCAAAATAAAGTTGCGTCATTGGGTATGCGCTTTGGTTTATGATGGCGCGGCTATCACCTTTAACGTATAGGCCTTCTTGGCTTTCCGTCGAAGCCTCAAGAACGTAGCACACTTTTCCGATGGAACTGTTCAATACTGTGTAAGCGAAAGTCTGCTCGTCTGTTAGTGTTAGGCTTAAATCTTTGCTTGACTGTGTTTGGAAAACGCCTCCGCAGTCCTCCATGTATGCAGTTTTTGAGGCGCCGAAGCTCCACGCCACAGAACGCACGGCGTCGTCTAACGTTTGCATGTTTTGTTTAGCAACTGAAAGTTTTAACGCTGCACCTTTTGCGCTTATCCTAGCCACTGCAAAACCGTATGTGATGGAGATTATAGCTAAAAGCGAGGCGAAGAGTATCAAGTAGGTTACTGGAATAGCTAAAGCCTTTCGCGAACGCATGAATTTTTTTAACGTGCTTTTTGGTGTTCTTCTCAACAGTCTCCTCTCTTGCCGTTTGCCAATTGAACCCTTTTGAGTCAATCACAAGATAAGATGGTGTGTGTAGAACAAAACTACACATAGGGCTTATCTGAAATCAAGATTTGAAAACTTTAATGTCGGTTATAATTTGCACGAGAGCATGTTTAAAAGTTTCAAAAGCTTGATAAAAACAAGGGAAAAAGAGAGAGGGGAGAAAGGAGTCACCAGTTTATGCGGTGGCTTCTACGTTTGCCTCTTTATAGTATTGTGCGTTCGAAGTGAACACTGTTATACCGACGGTTAAGCCTATGTCATTCAGTGAAATGCTGTCAGGATCGTCGATGTAAATGATCATTGTATAACCAGACCTCAAAGTCAAATCAGTTCCTGATGTGCCTTGGATGAATTCATAACTAGATCCACCTATTGATATTGTTCCACCATCAGTTAAGGTATCTTGGAATTCAAGGTCTCCAGTAATGCTTCCTTTTGTTATGTTGTAGAAAACGTTAGTCCATTCGCATTCTTGTCCTCTAACTGTAATTTTGTCGATTACAACGTCTCGTCCGCCAGTGTTTATTATCATTATGGCAGCCTCGCCAGTCTGCGTTTCATTGGTGGAGCTGTACCATATGTGTGGCTTTGTCAAGAAAAGCGATTCTTCTTGTACACGGGTTGTCGTCACGTTTATGGCGTAGAAGGTTACAACTGACGCTAGCAACACTGAAACGACTAGGATAATCAGCGTTGTCACTACTGTGCTTAAGCCTTTCTTACTCTTTAACAGTTTCATCTTGTTTCGCTCCGTGCACGAGAGTCGTTCATTTTTAAATAAGATAATTTGTGCGTAGAACAAAGCTACACATACTTGTACAACAGTACAACATAAAGACGCAAATACATCAAGTTTAAACGCGTTTAAACAAAATATACGAAATCTTTATCTGAAATCACCTTCGCCCTTCACAATAAAAGGTGAAAAACCGTTGAAAACACTTGACATAGCAATGACCGCCGTATGCGCCGCGTTATACACTATTGTAGGTTACTTAACAAACTTGGGCATAGTTAGCCCAGTCGTAGGAGTCGTCAGATTCTGGCCCGCAGTAATTGTTCCAGCAGTTTTCGCGGCACTCTTCGGTCCATGGGTCGGCGGAATAGGCGCCGCAATAGGCATATTCTTCGCCGACATGATCCAGCCTGGACATGGTATACCCTGGTTAAGCCTCACGGTAGGCGTACCGTCAAACTTTCTAGGCTTCTTCATAATAGGGTACATAAGCAAGAAAAACATTGAATGGAAACACGTCGCCGCTGGACTGGGAGTTTGCGGCGTAATCGCTTTGATGATATTTTATCTGCTTAATGAGGCAATATTGAACCTTGATGTTGGGCTTCTTTTTCTGGGCGTATTCATCGGCTGTTACGTAATCGCCGTCATTGTTGGGCATGTTTTCCCTGAATGGCGCAGTTACCAGTTTGGCTCTGTCATTGGATTAGCCGTTGGAAGCGCGTGGATAGGCTTCGGCTTATGGGCTTACAGCCAAGTTTTACCGCTTCCACTTTCAACTGGCTGGGAACGCAACGCGCCTTTTTACGCAAGCTTCTTATGGTTGGTATGGACTTTTGCAACTGAAATCCCGTTTCTGGTAACACTTGGACCGCCGATAATCAAAGCATGTAGAAGGGCTTTTCCCTCACTTACACAGAAAAAAGAGTAGATAAAAAATTGAAAAGTGTAAAGGCTTTCAGCCCAGCTGGAATCTCCAGTTTTTTTGAAATATGCGACACATTGCCAGACGGAACGCCGATAAAAAACTTGGAAAAAGTCGGAGCCAGAGGTGGAGGCTTCGGAATACAGAAAGGCGTAACAACGGAAGTAAACGTTTCAGAAGCAGACAAAAACACAGTAAACATCCTCATAAACGGCAGAAACGCTTCTGAAGCGGAAACAACACGCACCGTTGTACAGATGCTACTGGAAAAAACAAAAGGAAACTACGCAGTCACGGTTAACCATCGGATTGAAATTCCCATCGGAGCCGGCTTCGGCTCAAGCGCAGCCGGAGCTTTAACAACAGCTTTAGCCCTTTCAAAGGCTTTAGGCTTAAACTTAACCTATAACCAGCTTGGACGAATAGCCCACATCGCAGAAGTCAAGTGCAAGACTGGTCTAGGCACCGTCGGCCCGCTTATGCTCGGCGGATGCGTAATCACTAAAGAACCCGGCGCGCCAGAAACCGCCATAATAGACCGCATACCAATATCAGCGGATTATGTTGTCGTCGCGGGAGTTTTTGGTCCAACACCGACAAAAGAAGTCTTATCCTCACCTGAAAAACGCCTAGCGATAAACAAGTGGGGAAGAGAAACCCTTGAAAAAATTCTCGCAGAACCTTCGCTTGAGAATTTCTTGACATGTTGCCGTTTTTTTGCCGAGAAAACTGGTTTTTTGACGGAGAATGTCCGCAAACTGTTTAGGGCTGCTGACGAAGCTGACGCGATAGGCGCAGCGCAGAACATGGTGGGAGAAGCGGTACACGCGTTAACAACATTAGAAAACGCTGAGCGGGTGGCGCAAGCTTTTAAACGGGTTCTCCCAGAAGAAAAAGTTCTCTTGGCGAAGGTTGATCTTCAAGGAGCAAGGTTGCTGAGGTAAAAGAGTTGAATAACAAGCGATTTAAGTCGGTGGCTGTTGGCGGAACATTCGACGAACTCCATAAGGGCCATAAAACATTGTTGTTGAAGGCTTTTGAAGTTGGCGAGCAGGTCTTAATCGGCTTGTGTACAGATGAGTTTGTGGCGAAAATGAAAAAGCCTCACATGGTAGCCTCCTACGAAGAGCGATTGATAGAGTTAAAGTGCTTCTTAAATAAACACGGGTTGCTGGAAAGAGCTAAAATAATTCCGTTAAACGATGCTTACGGAGCCACGCTTCAAAAGGGATGCCTCGAAGCGATAGTTGTCAGTAAAGAAACAGAGCCCACAGCCAAAAAAATAAACGAGGAAAGAACAAAACACGGGCTTGAACCGTTAAAGGTTGTCACTATTGAAATGGTTCCGTCCGAAAACCATGCGCCAATTTCCACCACGCGGATACGCATGGGCGAAATCGACCGTGAAGGACGCTTGATAAAAAAGCACGCCTGAACCGTTCAGCCGCTTCTACGCAAATTTTTTATCCAAAAAACGAAAAACGTAACCAAAACCAAAATTAAACATAAAACTACGCCTTGAGGAAATTCTGAAACTGGTTTAGGATTCCCGTGAACTTGCACTGTTTGTCCGTCGGTGCTCATGATTATCGTTCCAGAAAGGTAGGTTCCGTAAACCGTGACGCCTTTTTCCAGCAACCTCTGAACTGTTTCAACGTGCGGGTGCCCGTAAGTATTGTCCACTCCAGCGCTTATAACAGCGTATTCGGGATTCACATCGTTCAAAAACGTGGCGGAAGTTGCATATCTGCTTCCGTGGTGGGCGACCTTCAAAACTTGACTTGCAACGTTTAAGCCAGCGTTAAGCATGCTTTCCTCAGCATCAAAGGTTGCGTCTCCAGCGAAAAGAAACGCCACATTTCCTGCTTGCAACCTCAAAACTATGCTGTTGCTATTTGAATCGCTAAATTCGAGAGGTTGAACAGGGTTAAGAACAGTGAAGTTCACGTCATCGCTTAAAACATATTCTTGACCTCTTTCAGCCAACGTAACTTTGCCTTGAGCTAGACTAATGAAATTTGAGTATACTTGTGTTGTTGCGCTTTCGCCACTGTACAGAACCGCGTCAACATTAATGCTTGAGTTAAGCACCGCCACTAATCCGCCTATATGGTCTTCGTGAGGGTGCGTAGCAACAACAAAACTTATCCTTGAAACGTTCAATGCTTCCAAATAACCCATTAAAGCTGCGCCAGCTTTTCGCGGTCCACCATCGATTAACATGTCCAACCCGTTTGTGTCGACGAATATGGCGTCTCCTTGACCGACGTCAAAGAAATAAACAGTAACCAAACACGAGTTTCCGCAACCCATCCTTATACTCGTGCTTACAATAATGGATGCTGAAAACAGCATAAGCAGAAACGCAAAAATAAATTGAAGATTGGCTGTTCCGTAGAGCTTCATTATTACTCAAGAGTTTGTTTTCTAAAGCCTAGCCCTTTAAGCCTTACGTTTAAGAGCGAACCTCAATTTCGGCAACATAAAAATAATGCTAAAGCATAGCCTATATTGATTTAAGAAGCGCGGTTCATCTCATGCAAAGAACAGGCGTTGCTAAGCTTCCGCTCCATTATGGCAAAGCGCCAAGATGGTTAGTTGTCAGAATGCAGAAACTCGCCAAAGAAATCGTCACAATAATCGTTGACGAGTATGGCGCCGGCGAATTTTTAAAACGTCTTTCAAACCCCTTCTGGTTTCAAGCTTTAGGCTGCGTTTTAGGATATGACTGGCACTCTTCAGGCGTAACCACAGTCGTAACAGGCGTTTTAAAGCAAGCAGTTATCCCCGAAGAGCATGGTTTAGCGGTTTGCGGCGGAAAAGGGCGAGTCTCAAGGCAGGCACCTCTGGAAATTTGGCAAATTGGCGAAAAATTCGGGTTTTCAGACGGTAAAATAGAGAATCTTCGTTATGCAAGCAAAATGAGCGCGAAAGTAGATAACACGGCTGTTCAGGCTGGCTACCAGCTCTATCACCACGCATTCTTCGTAGATGAGAAAGGCGAATGGGCAGTAATCCAGCAGGGAATGTGCCCACAAGACCGCACAGCAAGGCGTTACCATTGGCTTTCAGAAAACGTCAAAAGCTTCGTCGTCGAACCGCACAGCGCGATTGCAGGAGAGGCAAAACGTGAAATAGCCCTAGACATGACAGCAAAAGAAAGCGAAGGCTGCAGAAAAGCATCCGTGGACTTGGCATGTGAACCGCCCAAAAAACTGATGAGGCTAATAATGTCCGTTAGGCCAGACTATCAAAAATTGCTGGAAGAGTGGCTTCCCAAAACAGCGCAAAACCGTTGGACAGAGTATCCGTTAGACGTTTTGTCCATGCCAGTCAACATAAATTGGAAAGCCTTACAGCAAGTTTACGAGTTCAAGCCTAAAAATTACGAGGAACTTCTTGGCTTTAAAGGCGTTGGCGCGGCAACAGTTAGAGGACTAGCCCTAGTCGCTGAACTCATCTACGGCGAAAAGCCAAGTTGGAAAGACCCGGTAAAATACTCCTTCGCTTACGGCGGAAAAGACGGTGTGCCGCACCCAGTGGATAGGAAAGCGATGGACGAGTCCATACAAATCCTAAAACGCGCAGTAGAAGACGCGAAAATCGGAGATAAGGAAAAATTAAACGCTCTAAACAGGCTTAGAGTTTTTATTCCGCCAACGCGTAAACAAGAAAACTCCAGTTGAAATATCTCGTAAATCATGCTAGCATACGCTTAACATAACCTCTCTGCTCAGATAAGTTTATATTGCAGTTAATGCAGTTGTGACGGAAAATGCTAAGGAATAACTATGACTTTACTATTAAGCGTCGCAGCTTTTATAGCGAGTATGCTGCTCCTATACTTGGGCTCGAAAAAGATAGTAGATGCAGCGGCAAGGTTAGCTTCGAGTCTAAACATTCATAAAGTCGTTGTCGGGACAGTTTTCGTCGCTTCCGTGACATCTTTTCCAGAGCTTGTAAGCTCCCTTACAGCGGTGTTTTTCGGATCTTCACAGATGGCTTTAGGCAACATAATAGGCTCGAACATCTACAACATTCCATTAATAATTGGCATATGCGGCTTAATAGGCGAGTTTAAAATAAAAAACTCCACAATAAACAAGGAATGCTTCTTCATGATTGGGCTTGGAGTAATGCTCATGGCTTTCACGGTGGCAACCGGGATGGTTACATGGTGGATGGGACTCATCTTCTTGGCCTTATATCCGCTATTCATTTACTACTCCATTCGCAAGGGGAACGGAAACGGAGACCCAAACAACGTAAAGCACGAAAGCATAGTAAAACCAGCCATCACAATGCTTCTAGGCGGCGCTGCATTAATAGCTGGCACATATCTACTCGTTTACAGCACCATTGCAATGTCGGAAGCTTTCGGTTTAAGTCACTTCTACGCTGGACTAACGATAATGGCTCTGGGCTGCGTCGTTCCAGAAACCGCCGTTTCAGTGGCCGCTGCACTTCACGGCGAACAAGAAATATCCGTAGGCAATGTTATAGGCGATAACATAATAACGATAACGCTTGTTTTTGGAATCGTCGGCCTGATAAGGTCTTTCACTGTGACCTTGTTCGAAATTTTATTAACAGTCCCGTTTATGATTCTTGTGACTTTCGTTTTATATTTGATGAACAAGCGGAGCCACAAAATAACACGTGCATGGAGCATACTAATGTTAGCCATAGCAGTAGCCGCGTTCCTCTTTGAAACTTTTAATAACATAGTCTAAAAGCGTTATTCTTCAACCGTTATCGCTTGCGTTGGGCACGAAGCTACACATGCCATGCACGCTATACATTCGTTTTCCCGAACTGGAACAGACTTCTGCGTGTCCGTGTATTCTGGCAATTTCTTAAGTTCAAAAACGTTCACCGGACAAACTTCAACACATACGCCGTCGCCGTTACACTTGTTCCAATCAACCTTAACTTTTGGCATACTTTTTCTCAACCTATTTTATACACTCTAGAGACTTTCAGTTTTTAATTCTTTCCATAACCAAAAACCGCCAGCCAAAAAGAAGTTTTATCAGCATAATGACACAATAAAGGAAAAGGAAAACGAATGCGAAATAAAAACGGCAAAAAACCTGAAAATGCAAGCGTAAACATAGAGGAGTTAAGCAAAAAGCTTGACTTAATCATTAAGCGACTTGAGACGCTGGAGACGCTAATAGTAAACAATCCAGAATACGCGGAACTGGCGCCATATCTGCGTTTAAGCCGCGTTGGAGTAAGCTTGTATGGCGAACCGTTAAAACTTGCTTCTAGACTGAAAACTGCTGAAAAACACTTGAAAAAAGAGTGGATAAGTAAAGACGACATTTCAAGATGTGTAGTTCAAGCGCTAGCCGTAAACGAGAAGCTCAACGTTTCCGCGATAACACGGCAAGTGCGTAGAATGCGTGGAAAAGCCTCTAGACGAATCATAAGAGATAGACTAAAGCGTTTAGAAAAGGAAGGCGTGGTTAAAAAGGCGAAGGGTTACGGCAACGTTTACGAACTTGCAGAGTGACCGCCAAGTTGACCACTTTTTCCCAGAATAAATAACAACCCTAGCCACGCTATTAGTTACATCGGAGGTGGAAAAAGTGAATCTAAACAAAACTGGATTAAACGCAAAAAAGGGTTTAGGCAATCTAATAAGCAGAAAATTCGGCATAATTCTCAAAATTGGAAAAGACAGAGCAAAAACAGAGCAGAATGCCTACATGGAACAAAATTTTAACGGTTCAAGAAAGCATCTGAAAAGGGCGCTTATTGAAGCCGAAATCGGTAAGAGCCAAGCAACAGAGTACATGCGCAGAATCCAAAACCGTTAATTGCAACAACACCAAAAATAATGGGAGGTGAAATCACTATGACTGAGGAGAAAGAAAAGAAAAAGAAAATCGAAACCGAAGAAGACGTTGAAGAACTGAGAGAAGTCTTAAGCGTGGTCTCAAAGGAAGTCCCATCTCTAATCAAAGGAATAATAGCAAGCATATTTTCAGAAGAAGCCGGCAGAGACATGGGTAAAGCCGCAGCCACCTTCTACAAAGAGCTTAAGGACGCAGGCATGCCAGAAGATGTAGCCGTGAAAATGACCGAAGGCTACATATCCGCGTTCACAAGCCTCGGCGAAGTCATGAAAAACGCTGTAGGTGGAAAAAAGCATGTGGACAGCGACGAGTTGGAAAAGGAAATCTCAAGGCGAATAAAAGTTAAGCTTGCTGAAAAAGGCTTAGCGAAACGTGAGGAAAACGATGAAAACGATGAGGACGAAGATTAGACTTCTACGCTGAAAAAGGAAAACGCCATTTTAAGGTTTTCACGGCGGACAAGGCAAGATGAAGTTAACAGCAATAATTAGCACAATTCTTAACATGATTCGCCTTATGGTAAACCTTGCAGTCCTGTGGCTAAGCTTTGGCTGGAAGGTTCGAAAAGCTAGAAAAGCTTTTGAAAAAGAGCTTATTAAAATGGGCATGGCTAAAAACGATGCGAAAAGACTGAGCGCATTGTATTCAAAACTCAGAGATGACATTGTCAACACGGTTAAGTCTTCGATTTTTGCTTGGCGTTAAATTTCAAAACATCCAAGGATATTTGAGAACAACAATATGATGAGAAACTGATCTTACAGCCAGACGCTTCAGCAAATTTTATGGCTTCCTCCGCGGGGAAGGCTATGGCATCAACTCCGGCTTTTATGGCTAATATGTCCGTTTCTATTCTATGCCTTCCTTTTGGGCGCATGCACCCCAACGCTATGGGGGTTTCTGGAAACATTGCTCTTGCTGAGGCGAGTACTTTGGCTATGTCTATGGAGGTAGGCGGTTTAACATGAGCCATTTCGGTTCCGTGTATGGGCATGAAGGCAATTATCACTATGGCTGAAGGCTTGTATTTGTGAATCATTTTTAAAGCGTTAAATTCGCCTTTGAGTTTTCCGTAATGAAGCCCAACGATAACGTGGGGAATGAAACTTAAACCTGCTTGGTTTAGGGCTTTCAAAGCGTCATCGTAATCCTTCACAGTCACGTTCAGTTTGTAAATTTCTTTTATGGTTTCGTCTGCGCCTATAACATCGATTAAAGCCGCGTCAACATCCGCCTTCTTAAGCCTTTCAGCCTTTTCAAAATTCACTATGCCAACATGTGCGAAAACTGCAAACTCAAAATCTGTTTTGACCCGTTTAATTGCGGAGGTAAATCTGTCCAGAGGCACTGAACCATCTGAAAGGCAACCGCCACTAATCAAGCAGCCTACAGCTCCTTCGCTTTTAAGCTTAGCGCATAAATTGTAGAGTTCCTCCGGCGTTTTAACAGGGTACATGGTTTCCAAGACTTTCCCGCCGCAGTGTTTACAATTTAATGCGCATCCTTTGCCGGTAACTGAAATTGTCGGGAAATCTTTGGCAGATGAACAGAAATAGCCAGTTTTATAGTACATGAAGCTCGGCGCATAGAAATGAAGCGTTTTCTGTGTGGAGAAGAACATGTCGCTGTCTAAAAGTTTGAGAAACTCGTTGTCGGCTGTCCGCCATAATTCTTCTGGAGAAGCTTGCGCCGTCATATTTCTCTATTAAAGCCTACGCTAACTGCTTAATAACTTTCGTTAAGAAGAGTCAACTTGTTTTAATGGCTAACGGTTAGTCTTCGTTCTTGTTTTTGCTTTCGTTGTCGTTCATTATTGTGGGTGTCGGCGCCGTTTCTAAATCATTATTTGAAGCCTTGAGTGTTTTCGCGATTTTGTCAAGATACCTCTGGAAGCTGAGTGTTCTGAAGACTGCTGTGCCCCTTTCTGTTATTAGGTATAGCTTTTTCTTGCCGCTGGACATTTCTTTGACAAGGCCGTTTCTAGCAAGCGATTCCAGGTATTGGCGCAGAACCGTGCAGTCAGTGTTGGTTCTGTAGGCTATGCTGTCAACAGTCAACGGTCTCTTCGCTAACACCGATAAGATAGCCTCGTAAGTTTCAAGTTTTGACCTGCGCAATTTCAACACTTTCCCTTTTAAACTCTGGTTTAAACTGCAAAAGTGATAAAATATTTATGAATTCAGAATCATTAGCAGAACAACACAAAAACCTTTGTTGAAAAAGGGTTTGATGAGCGCGTATAAACTTGACAAACAGCGAGAAACCACCAGAAAAAATTCGAGTTTCTCTAGGCTCCGCAATAGTTTTGGGACTGCTAAACGGTAAGCTTGACGCTGCGCCCACAACAGCTTATTTGATGACTTTCAGCGAAGGAAAATGCCGCGCAAACTGTGGATTTTGTCCACAAGCACGAAACAGCCGCAGCAGAGCCGACATGCTTTCAAGAGTTTCATGGCCAGCCTTCGCAACTGCGCGGGTTCTAGATGAAATTGAAAATGCAGTCAGAAAAGACGTTATAAAACGTGTATGCATACAAGCTCTGAACTATCCGGAAGTTTTAACGCATCTTCAAACAATTGTGAAGGCTGTTTATCAACGTGTAAAGATTCCGATTTCGGTTTCATGTCAACCGCTAAATATTGAAAACATTAGGCGCTTGGCTGAAGCGGGTGCCGAGCGTATAGGAATACCAATTGATGCAGCAACGGAAGAAATATTCAACAAGGTTAAGGGAGCAGCAGCTGGCGGTCCGTATAACATGAAAAGCCAGCTAACACTATTGGGAGAGGCTGTGAAAATTTTTGGAAAAGGCAAAGTTAGCACGCATCTGATTGTGGGTTTGGGAGAAACTGAAAAAGAGATGGTAGAAATAATTCAGAAATGCGTGGATATTGGTGTTTTGCCAGCGCTTTTTGCTTTTACGCCTATCGCTGGAACCGCCTTGGAAAATTGTAGGCAACCTTCTATTCGACAGTATAGGCGTGTGCAGCTGGCAAGATATTTGATATGTCGTGGAAAGTCAAGATTTGAGAAAATGAGTTTTGACGAGAACGCGCGGATAATTAGTTTCGGCGTTGACTCGCAAACTTTGAATGAGGCTATACAGTCAGGTGAGCCTTTCCAAACTTCTGGTTGCCCAAACTGTAACCGTCCATATTACAACGAGAAGCCAAGCGGTCCGATTTACAATTATCCAAAGCCGTTAGGCAGGAAAGAAAAAGTTAGAGTGACTGAAGAGTTAAGCATGGTCTAGGGTTCTTGCGCCTCCAGCAGGGGCTGTGGAAGTTTCGGCTTTTGCCTTGTGACTTGTTCAACTATGCGCCAGAACTCTTCTTCGGTTAAACCTTTCCGCAGATCTCTCATAAGCTTCTTAATCTGGTAAAAGGTCATCTGTGCTCCGCCTTTGTCAAGATTTTCCTGCATAAGCCGTATTCTTCGGACAATTTCTTCCACTTGCACGCTTGTGGCTTTTATTCCCGCGGCTTCGAGACGTTTTTCAACAAGTCGCCTTCCACCGCTTCTGCTGATGTAGAATTGGGGTTCTCGCTCAATCATCTCAGGTGGAAAAGGCTCATAAATAAGCGGATGGGCCAACATTCCCTCCACATGCTCGTCAACCTCGTATGAGAAAGCGTTCTCGCCGACTATCGGCTTATGGAACTGTATTGGAAGAGCAAAGCTTTTCTCCGCTTGTTGTGCAAGTCTGAAAAGTTTCTTCATGTCAACGCCCGTATCAACATTGTATAGAAGCTCTAGCGCGGCTACAACCTCCTCAAATGGGGCTACTCCAGCTCTTTCGCCGAATCCAACTATGCAAGTATGCACGTATGCCACGCCTTCTTCTACGGCCGCAAGCGTGTTCGCTGTGGCTAATCCGAAATCATTGTGACAATGAACCGAAAGTTTGACGTCGCCGCGTAGCCTCTGCTGAAGCCCGTCCCTAACGTGAGAAACTAAATATCGCATTGACAACGGCCTTAAAAAGCCGACAGTATCCGCCAAAACAAGCTTGTCGGCGCCAGCTTTAGCGGTTGCTTCAAAAATTTGCAAAATATCATCCAAAGGAGTTCGTGAGGCGTCTTCCAAAATAAAGTCAACTATAACGCCATGTTTTTTCGCGTATTCGATGCAATCGACAGCGTTCTTTAACGCTTGTTCTTTCGTCATTTTAAGTCTATATTGAAGGTTCAGCCCGTTAAACGGCGTGGCGATAGTGATTTCTCTGACACCGCAGTCGAGACAAGCGTCAACATCGCTTTTGATTGCGCGTGCAGCAGCAGCTATGCTGGCTTGTTGAAAGCCCTCGTTTGAGATTCGTTTAACACTGTTCTTCTCTTCTTCAGATAACGCTGGAAAGCCAACAGTCAAAATTGAAACGCCCATTTCGTCGAGCATTTTAGCCAGTTTAACCTTTTCAACATACGTCAAAAACACGCATGGCGTTTGGACGCCTTCCCTGAAGGTTTTATCCCAAATGAAAACTCTTTCAGGAAGTTTCGGCGGAAGATTTTTCCTCAATCGGTTGTAATTGGCGATTAATCCTTGTGCCTCAAGTTTCTTAAATATTGTTTTACGCATAAGCGCCACGTTCCACAAGTAAACATTCAACGCATTTGTTATTTCACAAGCACTTATATAAGAATTGAGCATTCTAGAGATTTCACGTGATATGACAAGGAAACGTTTGAGGTGAAACCCGTTTATGGACTTGTTTAAGGCGATAGAAAAGCGGAGAAGCATTCGAAAATTTAAACCGTGCACAATAGCAAACAGCGAGTTAAAAATGATTTTGGAGGCTGGGCGCCTAGCGCCTTCAGGCGGAAATCGTCAACCATGGTATTTCATAGTGGTAAGAGAAGCGAAAATAAAAGAAGCTTTGGCTAACGCCTCAAACAAACAGAAATTTATTGCAGAAGCCAACGCGGTTATTGTTGCTCTAGGCGATCCTAAAGCTTCGACAAAGCTTACATATTCACTTTCCGACACTAGAATACCTCACAAGCAGGATCCGATGATTGCAATTGAACACATGGTTTTAGCCGCAACAGCTCTCGGTTACGGCACATGCTGGATTGGAGCCTTCAACGAAGCGGAAGTCAAAAAGATTCTAAAAATACCAGAAGATTTAGCGGTGATAGCACTGCTTCCGGTTGGTGTTCCAGACGAGGACCCGCCAGCGAGACCTAGAAAAGCTTTCAGCGAAATTTTCTTCAAAGATTCTTATGGCGTCCCGCTTGAACTTTAAATTTGGGAAAGACTTTGAAAGTTTAAATTTAAACTGGGTTAAAAATAGGGTAGCGAGGTGTCACTGTTTGGTTGAAGCGGAAGTGGAGGACAAGCGAATAACCCTTAAAGAGGCAGCTAAACTCATCAATGATGGAGCACACCTTTTTTGGGGTGGATTCGGATTCCAGAGACCCCCAATGGCTCTTGCACATGAACTTGTTAGGCAGAAAAAGCGGAACTTGACGATTTACACGTGCGGTTCTGAAATGGACATTGACATTTTGTCAGGCGCTTATGTTGTTTCACGTTTTGAGTTAGCTTTCTACGCGATAGAAGGCATAGGCTTGGCTCCAAACATTCAGCGGAGAATACGCGAAGGCGCAGTTCAAATTGAAGACTACACGAATTTGGCGATGGCGCTCCGTTTTCTAGGCGGTGCTTTAGGAGTCCCGTTTATGCCGTTAAAAAGCATGCTTGGAACAGACTTACTGGCTAAAACTAGGTTTAGATCTAAAAAGGCGGAAGTTATAACGTGCCCATTCACAGGCGAAAAAGTTGTGCTTGTGCCATCTGTGCGTCCAGACTTCAGCATAGTGCACGTTTCCCGCGTGGACATGGAAGGCAACGCCCAAATAGACGGAATCAAAGGCGAAGACGTTGAAGGCGCCAGAGCTGGAAAGAAAGTAATTGTTTTAGCTGAAGAGATAGTTGACACGGAGCTTATACGCTCACAGCCGGACCAGACGGCGATTCCGAACATCTACGTGGACTACGTGGTTGAAAGCCCATGGGGCGCGTATCCGATGATGGTTTACAATTACTACGATTACGACATGGAACACGTGCGCATGTATTATCAGCAGTGCAAAACAGAAGAGGGATGGCAAAAATACTGTGAAGAATACATAACAAGCGTCGAAGACCACACAGAGTTCCTCAAGAAAATCGGGATGGAACGCCTCATGAAACTGAAAGCCAAAAAACCCTTCCCATACTAGGAGGAGAAACGCGAAATGAAAAATAATTATGTAAAACTCGGAGAATTCACCACTCTTGAGCTTATGGCGGTTTGCGGAGCCAGAGCCATAAAAAACGGCGAAGTTGTCTTCGTAGGCACAGGCTTGCCG
Source organism: Candidatus Bathyarchaeota archaeon (assembly GCA_018396675.1). GTDB lineage: Archaea > Thermoproteota > Bathyarchaeia > Bathyarchaeales > Bathycorpusculaceae > JAGTQX01. The sequence continues at coordinate 26,431 of JAGTQX010000014.1, read as the reverse complement.
ATGATTGCTGCAATGCTGGCAAAGAGAACACATGCGCCAAAAGCAAAAATAGTCTACGAAGCAGGATTCATAGACTCAAACGCCAAGGACATAGCCCTCTCAATAGCTGACTCGAGACTCGGTTACAGAGCGTCAGCGGCCATAGGCTTAATCGAAACTCTCGGATTGATGCTGCAGGGAGGGCACGTAGATGTAGGCTTTGTAGGCGCCGCCCAAATAGACGAATACGGAAACATAAATACCACATACATAGGCAGTTTTGAAAACCCAACGGTTAGACTTCCGGGAAGCGGCGGCGGCAACGACATAATTTCGTCAGCTAAACGCATCATAGTAATAATGACGCATGAAAAAAGGAAAATGGTGAAGAAACTCGATTACTTAACCAGTCCAGGATTTCTAGACGGCCCAGGAGCACGCGAAAAAGCAGGCTTGCTCGGCGGCGGCCCATCGCTTGTGGTAACCAACCTATGCCAGATGGATTTTGACCCGCAGACAAAGCGGATTAGACTGGCAACGGTTCATCCTGGAGTAACAGTACAAGACGTTAAGGAAAACAGCGGTTTCGATTTTATAATTCCAGAACATGTGCCGACAACGGAGCTTCCGACGTATGACGAGTTGAACATATTGAGGGCTATAGACCCGCATGGAATCTACATTCCAAGACCCGACCAAACCAAATAGCCACGCATGCGGTTTTACGCCAAGCTTTTAACTTTAATTTCTGTTTTTCTGACAAGAAAGCGTTTTATAATGAACACTTTAAAATATGGGTAACACTGGTTGGGAAAACTATGGATTTTGAGTTAACAGCCGAACAGAAAATGATAGTTGAAACAGCCGCTGAAATCGCCCGCGACTTCGGTCCAGAATACTGGAGAGAAAAGGACAAGAAGCACGAGTTTCCAGAGGACTTTTGGAAAAGCCTCGTTGACGCGGGTTTCCCTGGGATACTAATCCCAGAAGGATACGGTGGAGGAGGCATGGGCATGTTCGAAATGCTTCTAGCAATGGAAACCTTGGTTTCCGAAGGCTGCGGACTTGCTGGAGAATGGTTCCTTTGCCTTTCATCAATTTTCGGCGGCGCGTCAATAACAAAACATGGCAATGAAACTCAAAAAGAGAAGTATCTGCCTAAAATCGCAAAAGGAATGGAGTTCTGCCTAGCGTTAACAGAACCAGACGCAGGAACCAACACGCTGAACATTAAAACAACAGCGGCGAAAAACGGAGACGAATACATTATAAACGGTCAGAAAATTTTCATTTCAGGCGCGGACAGAGCAAAAGGCACGGTTTTGGTCACACGGACAACACCCGTAGACAAAGCGCCTAAAAAGACATTAGGCTTAACGCTGTTCATTGTGGATTTGCCGAACCCAGCCATCGAAATAATTCCCATAGAAAAACATGGAATACACTATTCAAAAACCTTTGAATTCTACATAAACGACCTACATGTTTCGAAAGAAAATGTTTTAGGCGAAGTGGACAAAGGCTGGTATCTGCTGCTTGACACGTTAAACCCTGAAAGAATGTCATTTTCGGCTGCCGCGTGCGGCCTAGGCTTGTTGGCGATTAAAAAGGCTGTTGAATACGCGAAAGAAAGAAAGGTTTTTGATGCACCAATAGGTGCACACCAAGCCATACAGTTTCCATTAGCTGAAGCAAAATCCAAAATTGAAGCAGCTAGACTCCTAAATTATAAGGCTGCTTGGCTATACGACCGTGGACAAGAATGCGGAGCAGAAGCTAACATGGCTAAAGTGGCGGCTGTCGAGGCTGGAACAGAGGCAGTATATCACGCAATGCAAGCCTTCGGCGGATACGGATACGCTGTGGAATACGATGTGGAAAGATGGTGGCGAGAAATAAACTTGATAAGACTGGCGCCTGTCACGCATCAAATGGCACTGGCGTTTATAGGACAACACGTTCTTGGACTGCCAAAATCATACTAACAGCCAAAACAAGCATACGCCCTTTCGCCTATACTTTTTCTTGCAAAAATTCGCTGCACTTTGGAAAGTCTTTTATCATCTCACCACACAAAATATTCTCTACATAAAAAACTTGGGACAATTTGGTGAACACGTATGGAAGTTAAAACAGTCGCCGTTTTAGGTGCCGGTTTGATGGGGCATGGCATAACACAGGTGGCAGCTCAAGTTGGCAAATACGAAGTTTACATGCGGGATATAGAGCAGAGATTCGTTGACAACGGCATGAACATGATACGCGGCAGCCTCCAAAAATTTCTAAGCAAAGGCCAGATAACCGAGCAGGAATTCAACGAAATACTGGCGCGGATACATCCGACGACGGACATGCGAGAAGCCGTTTCAAAGGCCGACTTGGTGATTGAGGCTATTCCAGAAAACATTGAACTTAAAAGAGCAACTTTTCGCGAAGTAGACGAATGTACGCCTTCACATTCGATAATAGCCTCCAACACTTCATCCATAAGCATAACGGAGCTAGGCTCGGCAACGAAACGTCCAGAAAAAGTCTGTGGAATGCACTTCTTTAACCCGCCGCAACTGATGAAGCTTGTTGAAGTAATAAAAGGCGCAAAAACCTCAGAAGAAACCATACAGACCGTTCTGGATGTCGCCCACAAAATGCAGAAGGAAACCGTTCTCGTGAAAAAAGACTGCCCAGGCTTTATTGTAAACCGCATACTGATACCTGCCTTAAACGAGGCTGTAGCACTGCACTGGGAAGGCGTGGCGGACAAAGAAGATATAGATAAGGCTATAAAGCTTGGACTAAACTGGCCGATGGGGCCGCTGATGCTTTTGGACTATATAGGTGCTGACACAACTTTAGCCATAGCTGAAGTCCTCCAGAAAGAACTTGACCAAAAGTTCCAACCGCACCCCGGCTTGAAACAGATGGTTAAAGCAAATCTTCTCGGAAGAAAAACTGGTAAAGGCTTCTACGATTGGACACAAAAATAGAGTGTATAAGGCGAGGTGAAACATGATGGAGTTCAAATATATAATATACGAGAAAAACGAAGGCGTAGCGACAATCACACTTAACAGGCCAGAGGCGCTTAACGCCTTCAGCGAAGAAGTAATAAACGAAGTAATACGCGCCCTTGAAGACGTGAAAGCTGATGAGAATATACGAGTTGTTGTTTTGACTGGAGCTGGAGAAAAAGCGTTTTCCGCCGGAGCAGATATCAAAGCCATGAAAGGAATGAACGCCTTAAAAGCGCGGAAGCTTTCTCAAACTGGAGAGAAACTATGCGTCGCATTGGAAAACCTTGAAAAGCCCGTAATAGCAGCAATAAACGGTTACGCGTTGGGCGGTGGACTAGAGGTGGCGATGGCATGCGATCTCCGCATAGCTTCCGAAAACGCTCGAATGGGCCAAACAGAAATAAACATTGGACTGATTCCAGGATGGGGCGGAACCCAAAGGTTAACACGGCTAATAGGCATGACGAAAGCAAAAGAGCTTGTTTTTACTGGGAAAATTATTGATGCGAAAACAGCTGAGCAGCTTGGACTAGTAAACATGGTTGTTCCACAGGACAAGTTTAGGGAAACAGTGCAGCAGTTCGCCGTGGAACTTGCACAAAAGGCGCCAGTAGCCATTAAAGTAGCTAAAGCTTTGATAAACAAGGGCGCGGAAGCAAGTCTTGACGCCGCATTAGCCTTGGAAAGTGAAGGTTTTGGTGTTGTAGCCTCAAGCGAGGATCTTCAGGAAGGCGTTTCAGCCTTTATTGAAAAGAGGAAACCAGTGTTCAAGGGTAAATAGCTTTTAAAAAAAGAAGCTTATTCATTCACTCCCTATTTTTAGATTCCATTTCGAACATATTCAACGGGCTTTATTCACCAAAAGTTATATTTGAAAGCATAAGGGTAAAAGGGTCTCTCAAAGGTTTGGAGAAAACGGTTAATGCCAGACCCTCAAATATTGTTGAAGGATGAAGTGGGAAAACGCGTACTACTGCTGGGTAACGAGGCCATCGTCCGCGGTGCATTAGAAGCAGGCATAAGTGTTGTCACAACTTATCCTGGAACACCAGCTTCGGAAATCGGGGACGCAGTTTCCGCTATTGCGGTTGATGCAGGCGTTTACATGGAGTATTCAGTTAACGAAATTGTCGCTGTTGAGGTAGCCGCTGGAGCTGCAAACTGTGGAGTGAGAGCGCTTACGGCAATGAAGCATGTTGGTTTAAACGTGGCTGCAGATGCTCTGATGACGCTGGCTTACACTGGAGTAAACGGAGGATTCGTCATTGTAGTCGCCGATGACCCGGAATGCTACAGTTCACAAAATGAGCAGGACAGTCGATTCTACGCTTTACTTTCGAACCTACCGTGTTTAGAGCCTTCAAACGCGCAGGAAGCAAAAGACATGGTGGTTTTAGCCGCCGAGATTTCTGAAAGGCTTGGGCTACCAGTCATTTTGCGCACAACAACACGCGTAAGCCACATGCGGGCGCCGGTAGTTTATGGAAAGCTTGTAAAGCCAAGTTTAAAGGGCACTTTTACCCGAGACAGCAAACGCTTGGTTATGGTTCCCGCATATTCTAGACCCAGACACGATGTGCTTCTGCAAAGTCTTGAGAAGGCAAAGGCGATAGCTGAAACTTTCACGGGAAACACCGTGACACACAAAGTTGAAAACGTGGAGTATGGCTTGATTTCATCAGGTGCAGCTTACAATTACTCTGTCGAAGCCATGAAGTTGCTTGGACTAAACGCGGATGTTTTAAAGCTTGGAATGACCCACCCGCTTCCAGAAAAAATGATTGGAAAGTTTCTGCAAGCACATGAAAAACTCATCGTTGTTGAGGAGCTTGAGCCCTACTTGGAAATGCATATCAAAGCAATAGCCAAAGATTACGCGCCTAAAACCACCGTTTACGGTAAAATGGGGAAACAATATTTTCCAAGATCTGGAGAACTCTCAACGGGCATAGTGCTGAAAGGATTAGCAGAAATAACCAAAAATAAAATGCCAGTTAACTTGGAAAACGTAAATAAAAAGTATGCTGAAGTTACCGTGGAAATTCCTCCAAGACCACCAGTTTTGTGCGCTGGGTGTCCACATAGAGCATCTTTTTATGTTATGAGAAGGGTTGCTGGAGATAAGGCGATTTACGCGACGGATATTGGTTGCTACGCTTTAGGGGCGTCACCGCCGTTAAAAATAGGCGACATTCTAATTTGCATGGGAGCGGGAATAGGAACCGCGCAAGGTATAAGCAAAACCACTGGAGCAGACACAATCGCAGTCATCGGAGACTCAACATTTTTCCATGCTGGAGTTCCACGGCTGCTAAACGCGGTTTATAACAAGCACAAAATTGTGGTTGCGGTTTTAGACAATTTAACGACAGCAATGACTGGGCATCAACCGCATCCGGGAACAGGTGTGACTGGCATGAGAAGCGCCACTGAGCGAATAGCCGTTGAGAAGGTAGCTGAAGGTTGCGGTGTTAAATTCGTCAAAGTTGTCGACCCGTTCAATGTTAAAGAAGCCGAAAACGTTTTGAAGGAAGCTTTAAAGTTCACGGAAACCTCGCTTATAGTTTTTAGAGCACCGTGCGCCTTGCTTCTTGTTAGGGAAAAAAGGCGAAAAGGCTTAAAGATTGTGCCTTTCAAGGTAAACGAAAAATGTACTTCGTGTATGGCGTGCATCAAACTTCTAGGTTGCCCAGCGCTAATCCTTACTGAAGAAAAGACGGTAACCATAAACGAGAACCTATGTACTGGATGTGGACTTTGCGCAAATGTTTGTCCATACAAAGCTATAGAACCAAAAAACCAATAGGAGGTAAGGATTCTTAATGAAAGAATTTAACATAGTTTTAGCCGGTGTCGGTGGACAAGGCATACTTTTGGCAGCTGAAGCGTTAGGAGCAGCGGCTGTTAAAGATGGATTAAACGTTAGAGTTGGCGAAATTCACGGTATGGCTCAACGTGGTGGAGCTGTGGTTTCCACCGTTAAAATTGGCGAAAACGTTTTTTCACCGATGGTTCTGGATGGAAAAGCTGATGTCTTGCTGGGATTTGAACCTTTGGAGACTTTGCGTAACATAAGGTGCGCTTCGGAAAAAACTCTTATTGTTATAGGTGACGAGAAGATTCCTCCGCCGGGGCTTACTCTACAGGGCAAGGATTATCCACAAGTGGAAGAAATACTCGGGAAGATTAAACAATTCTCACGTCATATCATAACAGTTGAGTCGTTAAGGTTGGCTAAAGATGCTGGGAGCGTCTTGATGCAGAACAGCGTTTTATTAGGCGCTCTGGCGGCAAGCGGAAAACTGCCAATAAAAAAAGAAAGCTTGGTTACAGCTTTGAAAGAGCTTGTCCCAGCCAAATACGTCGAAGCAAACGTTAAAGCCTTTGAGTTAGGATACGGTTACGTTAAAACACAAAATAAGTCTTAAAAACGTCTAAAAGCTCCTGTTTAACCCTTTTCAGCCTCTTTTATGGCTTTAAGTATGCTTTTGAATATTTTCATGTCTGAAACGTTTACAATTGGAATTTGGAGGCTTTTTTCCACTTCATAGATTTTCTCGTATTTTGGGAACTCCGCGTAACATATTTGGCTTATTGGAAACTCTTTGTTTTTCAACTCATGTTCAAAGGATTTTTCGTAAACTTCCAAGCACAGCAAGTAGCCGTCTATCCAGTAAAGCCTATTGACGCCGTAGGTTGTAGCGCACCATGCAATGTCGCCTACGCTGCGTTTGTCCAGCCCTAAGATGCTAACCTTTTTTGTTGCGGCAATTTCCACATCCATACGACGTTTCATCCCTTAAACGGTGTGTTTAACACTTCCTTTGCTTTGCTGCTTATTTTCGGTCCAAGACCGTAAACTGTTTTAGACCACTCGTCAACGTTCAAGAAGGCATTTAACGGTGTTTGATAGGATTTAAGGATTGCTATAGCTTTTTCCCTTCCAATATTGGGCAAGCTTGAAACAAAAAAAACTTGCGCATCCTCAAGCGTCTCACATTTTTTGACCGGATGCACCGTCGGCGTTCTCTTCTCCACTATTTGCTCTTGTCTGGCGGCAATGCAGAGAAAATCCACAGTTTCCTTGTATGAAGTGGTGTTCACTATGGCGATTCCATTTTTTGCAAGGTTAAAAAGCGCTCCCCAAACGGCTGCAGGCTGTATTTTACTAAACTTGTAGATAATCGGCATGTATCCTTCCAATAGAATTAACGCTTTTGGATAAACTTCCTTAAGTTTGAAAAGCTGCTCGAAAAGATACCTGCGCGTAAGCGTGTAAACAAAATCTTGAACCCGTTTACGTTCAACCGCGCAAACATCAGATAAGACATAATCGCCTTTTTCTAACACTTCAATTCTCACGTTGACGCCGCGTTCCCTAAGTCCCTTAACGATTCTGTCAGCGCTGCTTGCCTCGCGGCTATCGACGATAATTGTCGGTTCTTGCTCATCGCATTTTTTCTCTTTCAAGTATGGTAATAGTGTTTCCGCGCCTGACATAACCTCAACTCTAACTTGTATGCCGCCTTTGAAACTATTTTCTCTTGCGGTTTCTACTATGGATTCATTCGATATTTCGCAAGGTCGCCAAAACAATTAAAACTATTAAGCTTAAGATAATTGGCGCAAGGGGAAGAGAAACAAATGAAGAGAGGCGCGCTTCCTGTAATTTTCATAATGATTTTATGCGTTATTTGTGTTCCATTAACCGCTTATTACATTGGAGGATGGTACGCCTACTGGAGCCACGGCGTTCTGGCAATAATTTTCGCTCTAGCAGTGGTGCTGCTGAAAACAAAGTGGTACTGGGAGGAAGAGTAAAATGTCAGACGAGTTACCAGAAATAAGCACCACATTGATTTTCGGCGTCATAACAGCCATAGCGGCTTTTCTCGCAATAAGCGTGCTACTTGGCTTTCTGATGCGGAGAAAAACAAGAACTTTTGAGGATTGGCTGGTTGGACACGGAGACATTGGACCAGTAATAACAGGCTTTGCGCTTATCGCGTCCTACCTAAGTGGTTGGGCAATGTATGGGAACGCAAGTTTGGGCTATACGGCGGGATGGGCTGGAAGCTGGCTGATAGGCACCATCTCCCTAATGGGCATTGCACTATGCCTAGTTATGGGCTACAGGATGCGAAGGTATGTTAAGCTCGGGGCAAGAACAGTCCCTGAAATGCTCAAGGTAAGATTTGAAAGCAAATCCCTGCAAGCTTTGGCTGGATTAGCCATGATAATCCTTCTCATAGTTTATTCCGTTGGTCAATACAAAGCCATGGCAACGGTTTGGACAGTCACAACAGGCACTCCCTTTGAATGGAGTCTCATACTTACAGCGGTTCTCGTTACAATTTATGTTATGGTGGGAGGCTACACTGGCACACAGTGGGTTTCATGCTTCCAAGGAATCTTCTTAACAACAGTTGGATGGACTTTAGGTATTGCCGCTATTTTCTGGGCTGGTGGTCCAGTGAAAATTGAAGAAGCTCTTAAAGCGCAATCTTTGAACAGTTACATTCTCCCGGCGTCTGACGTTAAAAGTTTAGCCTATCCATGGGTTGACTGGGTCGGCGTTACAGCATCCATATTCATGTTCCTCCTGATGGCAACGGGGTTTCCACACAACATAGCAAGATTTCTCGGCGCACGTAAAATTTCCAAAAAAGAGTACTGGATTATGATTTTAATATTAATCTTCGGCGGCTTAACCCCACTTTGGATAGGAACCGTCGGGTTAGCCGGCAGAGCCGTTTGGGGAGACATCTTGCTTAGAGAAAGCACGCCCATGGGTGTAGACGCTATAGGCGCTCTAGTCAGCATAAGCGCTGGTGGAACGCCTTTAGCCGCGTTGTTTGCCGCCAGCGTCTTCGCCGCTTCAGTCGCAACGTTAGCGGGAATGGCTATGATTATGGCTACAAACGCCACAAGAGACTTCGTGCACAATTTGAAACCTACGGTTTCGCCAAACAAACTTTTGTTGTTCACAAGACTTATGCTTGTCCCATTCATTGTAATACCATTATGGTGGACACTAACCGCCACGCCTCCGATTCTCTCCGTCTTCATGGCAGGTTCAGCTGTCGCGCAAGCTGGAATTTTCTTTTTCGTTGTTGGTGTTTCCATGTATTGGCGGAGAGCCACAAAATGGGGAGCAGCGGCAACCATAATATACGGCTTAGCTTTAACGGCGTTGCACCCTCAAGCTTATGGAAAACTTGTCGGACTTCACCACTGGGGTTATTGGGCGTTGCTGCTTATCTTCGGCTCGGCAACCCTCTACTTCGTCGTAAGCCTACTAACAAAACCGCTGCCAGAAGAAACGCTTGAGAAAATCTTCCGCAAAAATGAAATGCACTGAAGGCATTAATGGTTGCATATTAATTTTGTGCACTTTAAAATTACAATCAGTTAAAAGATAAAAAGGTGGGAATGGAGGCTACTGTAGTCCTTTTTTAGTTATCTCTTTCACTATGCCCGCGGCAATGGTTGTGCCCATGTCTCTAACAGCGAATCTTCCAAGCTCTGGAAAGTCAGAATAGGTTTCAAGTGCTATTGGACGAAGTGGCTCCATTCTAACAAGTGCAGCGTCTCCAGTCTTCAGGAACGACGGTTTTTCCTCGACAACATTTCCTGAACGTGGATCAATTTTCTTTATGAGTTCTGTAAATCTGCACGCGATTTGTCCAGTGTGGTAGTGTAGAACTGGTGTATAGCCTGCTGCCAACGCTGTTGGGTGGTATATGACGATTATTTGGCCGATGAATTCTCTTGCGACCGTCGGCGGGTTGGTTACGTGACCGCAGACGTCTCCACGGCGTATATCCGTTTTCGCTATACCTCTAACGTTGAAACCGATGTTGTCGCCTGGTTCAGCCCTTGGAATTCGCGTGTGGTGCATTTCCAGTGACTTGACTTCGCCCTGCTTGTTTGATGGCATAAATATGACGTTATCGCCTTCTTTTAGCACTCCTGTTTCAACTCGGCCAACTGGAACTGTGCCAACACCTGTTATACTGTAAACGTCTTGAATTGGAATGCGCAAAGGTTTATCTAATGGTTTCGGAGGCACTTCGAAAACGTCTAATGCTTCAAGCAACGTTGGACCCTTGTACCATGGCATTTTGTCGCTTGGCTTAACAAGGTTGTCACCTGTCCAACCTGAAGTGGGTACGAAGGGGATTTTGTCAACCTTGTAGCCTACCATTCTAAGCATTCGGCTGACTTCGTTCTTAACTTCGTTGTAACGTTCCTGGCTCCAGTTAACTGAAGCGTCGTCCATTTTGTTAACGGCGACGACAAGTTGGTTAACGCCTAAAGTGAAAGCCAAGAAAGCGTGCTCACGTGTTTGTCCTCCTGGACCGATGCCTGCCTCGAATTCTCCTCTTTTGGCTGATACGAATAGTATGGCGCCGTCGGCTTGGCTTGCGCCGGTAATCATGTTCTTTACGAAGTCTCTGTGTCCAGGCGCGTCAATAATTGTGAAATAGTATTTTTTGGTTTCAAATTTTAGGAATCGAAGGTCTATTGTTACACCTCTTTCCCGTTCTTCTTTGAGGTTGTCGAGGACCCACGCGAACTTGAAAGTCTCCTTGCCCATTTTCTTGGCTTCTTCTTCAAATTGTTTTATTGTTCTTTCGTCGACGACTCCAGCTAAGTAAAGCATGTGTCCAGTTGTTGTTGATTTTCCATGGTCAACGTGTCCCATAATCACTAGGTTCAAGTGTGGTTTTTCCGGCCTGCTCATTTCTTCTCCTCCATATTTCTCCTAAATTTTGGTTTCCCTATTTTTTAGTGGATTCGTTTACACAACTGTTAAATCAATTATTTTAAGTTTATCATGTTTCTAACCGTTGATAAAATGCCAAATTTTTTTACAGCTCATGTTTGACGGTAGATAAGCTAAACATCTGCCGCTTTCGTTGCTTCTTTTAAAGTTATAAACGCTTCAAGAAATTCCTTTGCAAATCTATTTGCGTTTTTCTCTGTGCCTTTATGTTTTCCACCGATGTTTCGAAGATGATGATAAAATTCATGGAGAATAACAAACGGGTCTCCAAGTTTCTCTCCATCAACAACGTGTATTGTTCTGGTTTTTTGAACATAACATCCAACTTTTCCGTGATGTCTCTTTGGCATCCCAACCTTTAATTTTGGAGTATCAACACCGTAGTTTCTGCTGAGCAATTTCAAGGCTTCATCAACTTGTTTAAGAAGGATAAGCTGCACAATTCTAGCCTTAAATAAAAGTTCGCTTTCAAACATGATGGTTCTTCTCTATTCTTGCGGCTCTTTTTGCTTATCTTTCGAAATGAATATTAGTGTTATCTTTTGAAATAGGTTTTGGGACGCGTACGGCTTATGCCCACAAATTTGCCCGCTGAAGCCAAACGTAAATGGGCGGAAGTTTCAGCTGCAAGAAACCCTAGACAAAAGCTTCAGCTTATGCAAGAATTTTTAGGTCTTGTCCCAAAACATAAAGGAACAGCAAAGCTATGTGCCCAAGTTAAGAAACAGATGGCTGCTCTGCGAAAGGAAATAGCTGAGGGGAAACGCAGAAAGGCTGGCCAAAGCGGACCGAAAATTTTCATAGAAAAAGAAGGCGCGGCGCAAATTGTCATTTTGGGATTGACGAATGTGGGTAAAAGCAGCCTTCTTGCAATTGCAACAAACGCAAAAGTTGAAGTTTCGCCAGCACCTTACACGACCAGAGAACCGGTTCCGGGCATGCTTTCTTACGAGGACATCCAGTTCCAAGTAGTTGAGGCTCCTGCTTTAATGGAGGGTGCCGCAGACGGGAGAGGGTGGGGACTTCAAACCTTGGCTTTAGCTAGAAACGCTGACGGCTTAATTTTAATGGTGGACTTGGCAAATAATCCAGTTGAGCAACTGTCGTTAATTCTTGGAGAACTGGAAAAGACACGGGTGCTTGTCAGCAAGCCAAAGGCGCGTGTGGAGATTGAACGAAAGTTTATGGGTGCTGGCTTACGCATAATTGTTTTTGGAAAACTTTTAGACTGCAGTTTCAAAGATTTGGAGGAACTTCTCAAAAGTTATAGGGTTACGGATGCAGTTGTCAAAATTTACGGCGAAGCCACTTTAGACGAAGTTGAGGATGCAGTTTTTGAAAGTACAATCTACAAGCCAACCATAATCGTCGCAAACAAAATTGACGTGAACGGTGCAGAGGCGAACCTAAAATTTTTGGAAACTTATGTTGGCGGACAACTACCAATAATTGCAGTTTCCTGCAAGACCGGAAAAGGCTTAGAGAAAATTGGAGAAAACCTATTCAAAACTTTGGACTTAATCCGAGTTTACACCAAAGAGCCGAGTGAAAAAAGTTTTTCAACAAAGCCATTCCTCTTGAAAAAAGGGGCAACGGTCTACGATTTGGCTAGAAGCATTCACAGCGACTTCGGTGAAAGATTTTATTATGCGAAGGTTTGGGCTAAACGCCTCGTTTTCAGTCCCCAAAAAGTGGGCGCAACCTTCCAGTTGGAAGACGGCGATATTGTCGAAATACACACAAAATAGGAAAGTAAGGCTATCTTGAAGCTTGAGCAACTCTTTCTATTTCGTGACGTTTTGCTACTGCGTGGCTTTTCATATCATGGTTTGCAGCTAAAATAAGCTCTTCTGCTAGGCATTCCTCAATTGAACGTGGATTATTAATTGCCGCTTGTCTTGCACCTTCGCATATGTGCCTCAAAGCCAAGTCGACGCGTCTTTGCGGCGCAACGTCAACCGACAAATGGTACACGACTCCACCGTAAGCTATTCTCGTGGTGTCTTCACACGGCGCAGAATTTTCAACCGCTCGGACAAGCACTTCTATAGGGTTTTTGCCAGTGCGCAGGTGAATAATTTCAAAAGCGTGCTTAACCATGTTTATTGCTTTAGCCTTTTTTCCAGCGTTTTTTCCTGGACGCATGAGGTTATTCACAAGTCTTTCAACAATATTCACGTTTGATTTGCCGAAACGTTTGTGTTCATGTCGCCCCATGGTGTGTGGAACCGTAACGGGTTTAAGACAAATGTATCTTTGCAAACCTAGGTCTTTGACTTCAATGTCTTTGAAGCTCCATTTGCCGAATAGCTTCACGTCTTTTTCTTCTTTTGCTTTTTTATGCTGCTCTTTTTGCTCTTTCTGCTCGGCTTCTTTCGGTTCTTTACTCACTTTTCTCACCGCATCGGTTTCTGTTTTCTTCCAAGTATGAGTTCCTTGAGTGAAACGCCGTTAACCATTATGACTTTCCAACGTACGCCCGGAATGTCGCCCATGCTTCTTCCACGGGAGCCGCCTATTCCCTCTACTACTACCTCATCGTGTTCGTCGACAACGTTTAGGGCGCCGTCTCCTGGGAGAAAAGCCGTTATGACTCTTCCGTTCTTGATTAGTTGTGTTCTGACACATTTTCTTATGGCGCTGTTGGGTTGTTTGCTTTCCACGCCGACTTTTTCAAGCACTATGCCTCTCGCCATCGGCGCACCTTCAAGCGGGTCTGCTTTGACGTCTAATCCAAGCATTCGCCGTTTATAGTACATGCTACTCCATCGGAACCGTTGCCTTTTTTCCGCGAGTTTTCTAGCGGCGAATTCGCCTCTCGGAGACTTTGAACCCATAGGTTATGTTTTCCTCTCGCTACGTCTATTCACAACTCTAATATTTAAACTGAACGAAGCAAAAACCAAAGAAAATTAGAAAATAAGGCTTTGAGCGGCATTTTAAAGGGCGAAACACAAAAATCCAAAAAGGGTAAGCTTAAGGTTAACGGTGACGTTTCCATAATGATTCGCTGGAGATTGTTGAAACTTGAAACACATAACGCCTATATGAACATGGCAATGGACGAGGCTATACTTGACGCCAGAATAAGAGGTTTGGCGCCAAATACAGTGAGGTTTTATTGCTGGAATCCGTCAGCAGTGTCAATAGGAAAATTTCAAAAAATAGAAAACGAAGTTAACCTGGAAAACTGCAACAAATACGGCGTTGACGTGGTTAGGCGGATAACTGGCGGAGGCACCGTTTATCACGATGCTGAAGGCGAAATAACCTACAGCATAATCGCAAGCAGAGAAGACTTGCAAGCCAAAGACATAACTGAAGTTTACGCGAAAATTTACGCTGGAATAGTTGAAGCCTTAAAAATTCTAGGCTTAAAAGCAGACTTTAACGAAGGCGACACAAGAGCGTGCCCAAACCTAACAGTGAACGGAAGAAAAATCTCGGGAAGTGCCCAATGCCACAAGGCCGGCGTGGTCTTACAGCATGGCACAGTTCTTTTAGACGTTAATCTTGAGAAAATGTTCAGTTTCCTAAAAGTTCCATGGGCTAAAACATGCATTGAAATCGTAGATATAGCGAAAAACAAGATAACATCGATAAACGCGGAGCTTGAAAAAGAAATCTCGCCTGAAACCGTTTACAATGTTTTAATTGAAGGTTTCCAGAAAGCCTTAAACACGCAATTCGAGAATGGAGAGTTAACATCTTACGAGAAAGCGCTTGCAGAAAAGCTTAGCAGAGAAAAATACGCTACAGAAAATTGGAACATGCGTGGAAAAACCTAAAACCAACGCGCCAAGATTAAGTGTAAAGTTGACGATTAAGAATATTTGAATATTCCTCGTTTATTTTTCCATATTTGGCGCGGAGAACCTCGCTTACTTTTTGCCAATCACTTGATACTTTCGGCCAAGAATCGCCACTCACATGCTTCATAACGTATTCTTTAATCGCTTTCTCACGTTTGACAGTTTTTTCATGCCAGTTTACACTTACTAGTCCAGCACGGCGCAAGTGGTTCAAGTTGTGGAAAACTTGTTCCGCATCGAATGGATAATCTAAACTATTCTTTAAATCTTCGACAAGCGAGTCTATGGAAATTTCGTTTTCAAAACGTAGACATATAACGGCAACCATGTTTTGCACGAGTCTCGCAGTCTTGCCAATGTACAGCCCAATTTTTCTCGGCGGTATCAAAATCTGCTCTAAACGATAGCCATATCTTTTAAAGAACCATCTCTTGACAACTTCAACAAGTGTCAAATAAGTGCCGACAAGCCCAACGAGCACGAGGTAAAATGTGAATGGCGGCGCAACAAACTGGAAAAGTTCTCCTAGTGGCGTGAACGGCAGAATCGACGCAAACGTCACTATGGCTACGCTACTTAAGAGCAGAAGCTTGCTTGGCTTGCTCTTGTAGAACGGCGAACGCTTGGTTCTGATGACAAAAATAACAAATGTTTGCGTTGAAAGAGATTCAAGGAACCATGCTGTCTGAAACAGTGGTTCAGTAGCGTTAAACACGAAGAGCATTATGAAGAATGTCAAGAAGTCAAAGATTGAACTTATTGGACCTAGGAATATCATGAACCGCCTTATGAAGGAGATGTCCCATCGTTTTGGCTTTTCAATGTATTCTTGGTCAACATCGTCCGTCGGAACCGTAGATTGAGATAAATCGTACAGAAGGTTGTTTAGAAGTATTTGTGTTGGAAGCATTGGCAAGAAATCTAGAAACAGTGACGCGCCAGCTACGCTGAACATGTTTCCGAAATTCGAGCTTGTCCCCATCATGATGTATTTCATGGTGTTGCCGAAAGTTTTTCTACCTTCCAAAACTCCGTCGTGGAGCACCGTCAAATCGTTCTGTAAAAGTATTATGTCTGCGGATTCTTTTGCCACGTCAACGGCGTTATTCACGGATATGCCCACATCAGAACTTTTCAACGAAGGCGCATCGTTTATGCCGTCCCCGAGAAAACCTACAACGTGACCGTTGTTCCTCAAGGCGTTAATTATTCTATCTTTTTGGGCTGGTGTCACTCTGCAGAAAACGTTTGCTTCCTCAACAACCCTTGCGAGAGCGTCATCATGCACCTGTGCGATCTCGCTTCCTAAAACGATGCCCTTGATTTCGAAGCCCAAGTGTTCACAGACCTTTCTTGTGACAAGTTCGTTGTCGCCTGTTAAGATTTTAACTTCAACGCCGGCCTTGCTTAGAAGTTGAAGCGATTCCCGTGCTGTTTCTTTGGGCGGGTCTAGGAAAGCTATGAAACCAAGGTAAACCATCTCGTTTTCGTCGTTAACCGTGTAGATGGGCTTGTCCTCTCTTAACCGTTTGTAGGCTACGCCTAAAACTCTGAAGCCTTCAGCGCTAAGTTCAAGATATTTTTGTTCAATTTTTCTGCGTACTTCATCGGTTATGTCGGCTATTATGTCTCCCACCTCGTAGTAGGCGCAGACTTTGGCTATTTCTTCTGGCGCGCCCTTGGTGATCATAAACCTTTGATTCTGGTGTTCGACAACTATGGAAAGGCGTTTCCGCAAAAAGTCGAATGGAATCTCGTCTATTTTTTGATACTCTTTCACGTCAACATTCTTGTACTTCAATATCGCCTCGTCAAGTGGGCTTTTTAACCCAGTTTGACAGTAACTATTCAGATATGAGTATAAGAGTACTTTTTCAGAATCTTCCCCATTAATATCAACATGTAGCACGAGTTTTATACGGTTCTCCGTAAGCGTTCCAGTCTTGTCGGTGCATAAGACATCCATGCTGCCGAAATTCTGTATCGAAGCCAAACGCTTAACAATCACGCCCTTCTTTGACATTGCAAGTGCACCTTTCGAAAGGTTAACCGAGATTATCATGGGTAAAAGTTCCGGCGTTAAACCGACAGCTAAAGCCACAACGAAAAGAAGAGACCCAAGCACATCGCGCTTGTAGAGTGCGTTAATTGAGAACACAAACATGACGAGTAGAAAAGTTATCTCCATAATCATGAAGCCAAAGCTTCTAATTCCCCTTTCAAACTCGGTTTCAGGCTCTCTAACAACAAGCTTTTTCGCAATTTTACCATACTCGGTGAGACTTCCAGTCCTTACAACCACGGCTGTTGCAGTTCCGCTGACAACAGATGTGCCCATGAAAAGGTAATTTTTCCATTCAGTTATAGAAGCCTCGCCAGATTTCGGAGGTATCGACGTTTTCTCAACAGGGAAAGATTCGCCTGTAAGTGCCGACTGATTAATGAACAAATCTTTTGCATTTATTACTCTAGCGTCTGCAGGGACAATGTCTCCTGCTGACAAGTATATTATGTCACCTGGAACTATCTCTGAAAGCTTCACTTCACGTTTGGCGCCGTCTCTAAGCACTGTCGCCGTTGTTGTTACTCTTTCTCTTAGCATTTCCGCGGCTTTTTCAGCTTTGGATTCTTGATAGAAATCCAAGATAACGCTTAGGAAAACTATAGAAAAAATTATGGCGACGTTTGCTATTTCTCCAAGAAAACCGGAAATCAAACCGGCAATCAAGAGGATAATCACTAGAGGGCTTCGAAAATGCAGAAGAAACTCAACGACGGCGACTCTCTTCTTCCTTTTCGCTAACTCGTTATAACCATAAATCGCTAAACGCTTTTCTGCTTCCTCAGAAGAAAGCCCAGACAGAGAAGTGCCTAAACGGGAAAGAAGCTCGTCAATGGGCAAAATTAAGGATTCTTCGACGGTCGGGATTGTTCGGCTCGAATCTTCGCCAACTCTTGAACTTTCCATGCTTTGATTCTTCACGTTCTTCATTACCCATTACTCCGTAGCCACCTCTTTGAGCTCGAGCCTCGCGTGGACAAAATGCACAAGCAGTTGATAACTCTTATAATCGTTTCGATAAGACAGAGTTGTTTTTCATCGCTTTTCGATGCGCCATTTCACTCCTTGAGGCGTGTCCTCGATAATTACGCCCATTTCTCGAAGTTGCGCTCTGATTTTGTCGGCGGTTACCCAGTCCTTCGCTTTCCTGGCTTCTTCTCTTTTTCTGATAAGTTCTGCAGCCTCCGTAGGCAATTTCTCCTCTGTCTTAAACTCGCCTACTACGCCTAACACTTTATCAAACTTCATCATCAAACTGTAGACCATTTCGGCTTCTTGTTTGCTCAGCCTGTTCTCGTCCATAAGCCTATTTACGTCCCTGACGAAGTCGAATAGTGCAGCTAAGGCTACGCTTATGTTCAGGTCATCATTCATAGCCTCTTCAAAACGCCTTTGAACTTCAGTCATTAAACGTCTTATTTCTTCTCCGCAGCCTTTGCCGTCAGTTTCCAAAAGCCTACGTGTAAAAGTTTTTAGGCGGTCAACTGCGTTTTTCGCCGCTTCAAGTCCTTCAAAAGTGAAGTTTAACTGTTGCCTATAATGTGTTGACAGAAGCAAATAGCGTATAGCTTTCGGGTCGTAACCTTTTGCGGTTAAGTCTCTTAAAGTGTAAAAGTTTCCGTAACGTTTAGCCATGCGCTTGCCTTCAACAAGCAAGTGTTCCGAATGTAGCCAGTAGCGTGCAAATTCTTTGCCAGTTGCAGCCTCGCTTTGTGCAATCTCGTTCTCGTGATGGGGAAAGATTAGGTCAACGCCTCCGCTGTGGATGTCTATTGTTTCTCCCAGATATTTCATAGCCATTGTGGAGCATTCAATATGCCAGCCAGGTCGACCCTTGCCTATTTCAGTGTCCCAGAAAACTTCGCCGTCGTCCTTATCCCAAGCCTTCCAAAGGGCAAAGTCTCTGGCCTCTTCCTTTCCATACTCGTCAACTTTCACCCTCGCGCCTGGCTTTAATTCTTCAATTTTCAGTTTTGAGAGTTTGCCGTAATTCTTGAACTTTGAAATGTCGTAGTAGATTGAGCCGTCTTCGCCACGGTAAGCGTAGCCTTTCTCCATAAGCCGCTTAACCAGGGAAACCATTTCTGGAATATGTTCAGTAGCTCTGGGATAAAACTCGGCTTTCTCCAAGTTCAGGGTTTCAATGTCTTCAAAGAAGGCCTTCAAATAATAATCTGTGTATTCCTTTAGGGAAATCTGCCGTTTTCTAGCACCAATTATCGTTTTATCGTCAACATCTGTTATATTCATAACTTGGGTTACCTTAAAACCGCAATACTCAAGCCATCTTCTCAACAAGTCTTGAAAAACAAACGTTCTAAAGTTTCCAATGTGGGCGAAATCGTAAACTGTTGGACCGCAAGTGTAAATTTTGGCTTCTCCATTCTTTAACGGGACAAATTTTTCCTTTCTACGTGTCAAAGTGTTGAAGAGGATAATCTCACTTTTCGTCATGCTCATTTTCTGTCCAGAATGATAATGTCGAGAAGACTTAAAGGTTTTACCTAAAAAGCGTTAGTCATATTTTTTGAACCTTATCATGCGCCTAAAACTTTTAAGATCTTGGGCGACAAGTTTCAGAAAACGCAGCTCTTCCATTGCCTTTTCAAATTTTGCGAATTCTTCATAGAGCCTTTCTACGGGTTTTCTGTTTTCTTCCATTTGTAACTTCCGCCAGCTTCATGCTTTTAGAGGGGCTTTCATTGTTTTTTGGCGGGCCAAACAGTCATTTCCGTCATCGAGGAGAAAGGAGAAGGCTTCGAAAACGGAAAAATAGGTTTTGACTGTCTTGGCTCAGCCTTCAACCTCAGCCCCATACTGCATCGTAAGACTTAATACTCATGCAAATATAAAAGCGTTATGGAATAACACTAACATACAAACCTTCAACATCAAAAACAGCTAACCGACAGCTAAAATACCCTCAAGAACCTTATCTTCAGAAATGTCCAACAGCTTTGAAAGCCACGCCTTCAAAAGCACCGTCTGTTTCGGAAGCTCCCCGCTATAAGTTATTATCTGATTATTCTTAAGAGCGTCAACTTGGAAACTCTTTTCCGCTTCCTTGTACAAAAACGAAAGCGTCTGAGCTTGACGAGCCAAAGTCTGAAAGTCCTCCCAATGTTTACAGCGCAGAATAACCGGTGGACCACGCACATCAGCAATAACTGGTGCTTGCAGAGTCTGCACTTGCGCTTGTGTGGTCGGCTGTGACAAAGCTTTAGGTACCTCATGCGGAGTTGATAGGTAAGAAATCAGATTGGATATTTCACCCTGCAGATTAGAAAGCCTATCTTCTACATTCTCTATTTTGCCGCTTAACTCGCCAGCTTCACCCAACCGTTCGGTTATTTTACCCAGTTCGTTAATGAGCCGGTCTAAATCCTTTTCATGCTCCCTTAAAACGTTTATTATAAAGTCTAAAGCTTCCAACGCATCATCTTTTGACGGAGGTTTCTTTGACATGGTGACTTTTCTCCCGCTTTCTTCAACCTATTCAAATGCCTATCTATATAAATAAAGGTAGCGAATCCTCAAAATGTATCCACATAAAGAGACAAACATACTTATTGACAATAAAAACTTGTATACCAAATGCTCCATTTTCTATTACAATATCAGGTTAATGTTGAACATAAACGGTGCTAAACATTAGAAGGCACTTTTAAATACATTGAAAAATGATGGATAGCATGTATTAACGCTGGAGCTAAAACTGCGAAGACCAAAGTATTTGTAAATGTGTGAATTATCGGCGGATAGGGATAATATAGCGGTATAAATGTCAGATAAATAGCTTCCCAAACAGAAGAGTAAACAGGATAAGCCAGATAGAAACCCACACTTGAAAAAACGTCATAAAAAAGAGTCAAAACAAAACCGAGAAAAGCCAGTTCAGCAACAAATCGGGCATTTATACGAACAGAATTTCGCACTTTGCCAAAAAATCCGCCTACAATTCCGTACAAGGCTCCCAAGAAGGCCATCACCAAAAGAAGAATAGGCGAAATTGTGAAAAGCCACGCAACAGGATGCGCAAAAGGATAAGGAATCAACATGTAAATAGTTATGGCTATGATTCCAACGAAGCCACCGATAACGCAACCAAAACAAAAACCGCTAACAAAAATCAACACCGTCATAAACTCAACCAAACCTGGTAGAAAAGGCAAACCCAAACCTCTTGCATACGCAACAACAACAGTAACAGCAGACATAACCGCTATTAGTGCTACATTTTTTGCATTCAACAGCAGCACCTATGGATGGATTATCCATCCAATAATATATAAGTCTTATCATAAACAACCAAATGGACCGGGGGGGATTTGAACCCCCGACCTCCCGAGTGCGAATCGGGCGTTCATACCAGCTGAACTACCGGCCCACTACACAAATGCGTCATAATTTAAGTGAATTTTGCGGTTTCGTGTACTTTATTCTTTTGTTAAGTTCAGCAACATCTTTATTGATTTTTCCACGTATTTCGTGCATTTTTGTTCTTCTATTTGCTGTTCTTTGAATTTAATTCTATCTTCAACTGTTTTCAGGTTGCATTAGGTTAGGTCTTGGCAGAAGATGCTTTCGAATTCTTTGAAAGATTTGCAGAGTTCAAGGCTTTTTGCCATACATTTTTCGTAGGCCACCTCGTCCAAGGTATTTCATCCCTATTTTAGTCCAAGCGCCATTACTGCTCCAGTTAAGGCTCCGCAGACTGAACCGCTTCTGCGCAAATGTAGCCTTCTCTAAATTTTGTCAATGCTTTTGTAACGAATTCCTCTGAGCACATTTTCAATTACTCTTTGGATAATTATGATATTGCGACGTAGATTTTCTTTTCATCTAGCTGGTATTCATGCCACTCTGCATTGACTTCGTCTCGATTTGTGTGCAGTTGAACGTTTTTGGCGCGGACAAGTTCAGCCATTTCTTTTGCGTAAGGCTGCAGTAACCTTTTATTTTCTTCATCAAGTTCTGCTATGTGGACATTGTTAAGCATGTCAGTCGGCATAAAGCCTAACTCTTTTCTCAACGATTGAACTCTTCTGGCTATGTCACGCATAAGTCCCTCGCCCAATAGTTTCTCGTCACGATGCACATCCAAGAATACGCTAACATCTTTTTCAGTGTTACAAGTCCATCTTCCAGACTTTATCTCGTTCTTGATGGTTTCCGGCGTCTCTGTTAAGTATTCAGCCTCTTTCACATTTGCGAGTTCTATGAAAACCTCGTTCAGTTCCTCTAATGCTTTGCATGTTTCCTTATCTGCGGATACGACAACTGCTTTGCGCAATGGCCATCGCCGTTTTATTTTTGCTGTTTGCCTCGCTGAATATACCATTGAAACACATCGCATCAACGTTTCAAAATTATCTTCCAGCTTTGCGTTGCGCATTTTCGCGTCATATTGCGGCCAACTTTCAAAGTTTACAGACTCTGGAAGCGTCGAGTCAAGCCTTTTGTAGATTTTCTGGTAAAGGGCTTCGCTTAGGAAAGGCGTTACTGGGTTAAAGAGCAGCACAACAGTTTTTAGAACATGCCATAACGTTGCGTATATGGCTAGTCTTCGGTCAAGTGTTTCAGGGTCGTCTGTCCACAGTTCTTTCCGTATCATTGGCACGTAGAGTCGACTTACAACTTCTAGGACAAAGTTTTCAAGCTCCGCCATTGCAACATTGAATTCGCATTTTTCTAACATACGCGTGTACTCATTTATCGTCTTTTGAAGCTTGGATAGTAGCCAGAGGTCAGGTTTTTTAAGTTGGCCACTATTCCGCGCCCATTCAAGCGTGTGTTTTTGAGGGTCAAAGTTATCGTATTCAGCGTTTTGCACAAAAAACCTGTTTAAATGATATACTGTGGCTAACACTTGATATGGGCGGCGGCTTAATTCGTTTAAGTCGAAGTTCATGAACTCTATTGGAGAGCATTTCCTCATAAGGTAGAACCTGCAAACGTCTGCGGAAGCTTTTTCCAATAGTTTGTTTACTTCGATGATGTTTCCTAGGCTTTTGCTCATTTTTCTTCCTTTAGCATCTTGGGTTAAGCCTTGGAAAAGGAACGCCTTGTAGGGTGCTTCAGCCTTTCCGGTCAGTATTACGTGTTCCAGAAGCAGCGAGTTTGCCCATCCACGTGTTTGGTCTATGCCTTCTGTGAGAAAGTCCACTGGCACGTATTTGGTGAATTCTTCATCTGTGAATCTTGCGTATGGCGAGGCTCCACTGTTGTGCCACGTGTCAAGCACGAAGGGTTCGCGGTGCATTATGCTTCCGCATTTTTCGCATTTAATTTTGATACGATCTATCCATGGCTTGTGCAGTTCAAAGTTTACAGGAGGCTTTTCCACGGCTTTTTCTACAAGCTCTTTTTTGCTTGCTATAAGCGTTTTGTTTCCGCAGTTTTCGCAGACCCATATTGGTATTGGCGCTCCCCAGACACGTTCTCTTGATATGCACCACGGTTTGCCCTCTTTTAGAAAGGCGATAAAACGGTTCTTCGGAGCCTCAAAAAAGTATTCGACTTTCTCCGCCGCCTTCAAGACCTTGTCGTTTATCTTGTCTGTTCGGAGGAAGTATTCTCTTCTTGCAAGCCAAACCAGTTTGTGATGCGAACGCCAACATGTTGGATACTCGTGCCTGACTGGTTTAACTTCGACAAGTAATCCTCTTTTGCGCAGTTCTTCAATAACTATAGCGTCCGCGTCCCGTGCAAAAACTCCGCTGAAGACTCCAGCTTCCGCGGTAAACCTAACCTCATCATCGAAGGGGGCGAAAACTGGAGCATTACGTTTTTGCGCCGCGTAAAAGTCTTCTTCACCGTTTCCAGGAGAAAGATGAACAACACCAGTTGCAGTGTTGACATCGACGAAGTCTTCGCAGACAACCCTATGTACAAGCGGATGCGTATCCAGTTCCGCTTGTTTCGGAATTAAATCCTTAAACGGGTAATCGTATTTAACGCCTTCAAAGCTTTTGCCAGTAACAGTTTCAGTCACTTCATAGTTTTCTATTTCAAGCTCTTGCATGACGGGCTCAACGCGTGACTTGACAAGTATCCATTTTTCTTCGCCCACTTTTACTTTGGCGTATTCTGCTTCTGGATGCACCGCTAACATCAGATCAGTCACTAACGTGAACGGCATCGTAGTCCAAACAAGAAAATACTCATCAAGTGATTCAGCTAATTTGAATTTGAAGTATAACGATGGGTCTTCAACTTCTTTGTATGAACCCTCGTAGCCTACCTCCGCGCTGCTTAGACTTGTTTGACACCCTGGACAGTAGGCAACAACGTAATAGCCCTCTTCCAGTAAACCTTGCTCCCAAGCACGTTTAAGGTATTGCCATTCACGTTCGATGTAATTGTCCAGATACGTCCAGTACGCCTTGTTCTGGTCTATGAATATTCCCAGTTTCTCGTCAGCTTCAACCCATTCCTTGTGGTAACGCATAATCGTCTTTTTGCATTCTTCTATGAAGCGTTCTTCGCCTACGCGCTCGACAAGTTCCCGTTTGTTTTTAACGCCTAAAAGCTTCTCAACTTCAAGCTCCACTGGCAAGCCTTGACAGTCCCAGCCAGCCCAGAAAGGCATAAAATAGCCTTGCATGGTTTTCCATCTGAAACGCAGGTCTTTCATTATTCGTCCTCTAGCGTGTCCAACATGAGGGATGCCGTTTAATGTTGGAGGCCCTTCGACCCAGCCAGTAAAACCTACATTACTTTTCTCGCGGTATTCCATCAGTTTCTCTTTTATGCGGTTTTGCTTCCAGAATTCGCGGATTTCTTTTTCAACTTCGAGCGGGCGATAGTCCATGCTTAAGAGTTTTTCAAAATTAGCTTGGAATTTGACGGTCACCTTTCATCACATTGCACCCGCAAATACACCACAATAGTCTTGGCTAAATATAACCTTTACCCATAAATCTTGGGATATATGGCATAAATGGCGACATGGCTTATTTTCTTTTTCTGAATAGCATTATGTTCTCGGGTGTTGTACAGATGTATTCAAAGCCTGACTCTATGAGTTCTTTTGCTTCGTTGCTTGTTTTGGCAGCGGCACAATAAAAGTCATCTTCTTTTTCAAATTTTATTAGCTGTGTATAAAGCAACGTGTTTTTGATGTTTTTGTGGCCTAGAAACTGCATTACGTGTAGAATGTCTCTTGTTTTGGCGTATTCTATTGTTGCTTTCCAATGGCGAAATGTGTGGAAAGTTATATTGTTCAATCTAGGGTTCCCTAGTTTTTGAGCGATACGCTTTCTTTGGATACGGAAATTTTGTGCGACACTTTGCTGAAGGTGATTTTTGAAAACATATTCGCTGGTTTTTGTTAGTTGGTTCAGCTTTGTTATTAGTGCTGCTGTAACTTTGAATATCCTTGGTTCACTTCCTTTTTCCGGATGGTTTAGTATTATTACGTTGCGCTCCAAGTCTATGTCAGTCCATTTTAAGCTTAAAGCTTCGCCAACTCTCAATGCGGTTTCCTTTAGCAGCTGAAGAAGGGCTGAAAGATTTTTGCCTGTGCATGCGATAAGCTGATCTAGTTCTTGCTCAGTTGGTATAAAGGGAATTTTTCGCGATGGCTTATAATCAGGCTTCTGCCAGGTTAATCCAAGAAATCTTGCAAATCCATCATAGACAATGCTCGCATAGAATTTGCTGCCTTCACACCAATTTTTTTGCGTTAGATATTCCTTAACGGCTTCTGGATCTAAGAGGTTAACCCCTTCGTTTAACATCTGCATGAGTTTTTGTCTGTAGCCCTTAATTGTGCCATCGCATCTTCCAAGCTTTTTCAAGTGCCAGATATAATCAAAGATTTTGCCTTTAACATCCACTTGACATGTTTTTGTGGCTCCCGCAGCCCGCTTTTCCTCTTGGGACACTTCGGCCAAGGTTTGCACCGCCTCAGTGGCGGAGGGTACTCGCCCGTCTGGGTCATCGTTCCCTTGGCAAGAATAGTATAAGCCGGAAGGCAAATTTAAGCCGGATGGAAGATTCCTCCATCCGGTTTTAGCTTTATAGTTAGGATCTGTAAAGCGGTAGCCGCATTTTCGGCAAAGCCAGCGCTGGACGCTTGAGCCGTCGCTTAAATAGCGTAAGCCGTCTTTATAGAGGCGGTTTGAACCGCATGAGGGGCAAGCGGGAGCCACAACCATTGCTATTTTGCTCCGATTTTTCCGGGTTTGCCTACATCGAAGAGCAAGCCGTCATTTTTCAGAACATTTATGATTTTTGTCGGTTCCTCTTCTGTTAAACTGGCAACATACTCTGTCAAAGAGAAAAGGTCAATAAGGCTGTCTGCATCTTTATTTTTTAGAATCCAGTCTCTAGCCTTGATGAGAATTTCTCGTAAAGTCTGCCTTTCCTCTTCAACGCCAAGTTTCCTCAAAACCCTTTCAGTGAAAACGTTGCAGAGACGAGATTTCGGTTCCGCATCGCCAGGAATTGGAACCTTCAATTTTGTTCTGTTTAAAGCGTCAGTGAAGCCAAACTCAAGCATAAACTCTTTGAATTTAACCGGAGAAACTCCTTCGCCATACTCCTTTTTCAAAACTTGATTGTATTTATCATAGACTTCCTTGTTGCTGATTTTGACAAAGCCATCTTCTGTGGTATAATCCTTGTTATCCTTCTTTTCATTCCAAAGGTCCACTAAAACTTGTTTTAGAATGCCTCTAAAGCCTAACTCTGTCCTCTCACTTTCCTCAGTAATTTTCTGAGTGAACGTCTTAACAATGTCGATGTCGCATTCAACTTTAACAAGATTTGAAAG
>JAGTQX010000001.1 GCA_018396675.1 Candidatus Bathyarchaeota archaeon | reverse complement strand
TGCTTTTTTGATGTGGTCGTATAGGGTGTTCCATTCTTTTTCTACGTCTTGGAGTGCTGTGGAGAGTTTGCCGAGGTTTTTTTTTGGATTTGTTCTGCTTTTTCGGATATTTCAGTGGCTTGTAGTCCTACTGTGAGTAGGTTTAGGTTTATGGCGAGTGTTGCTGGTGAGACGAGTAGTACGCCTTGTTTTGCTGCGTCTGCGACGAGTGTCATTTCGCATTCTGTGAGGTATTGGTATATTGCTTCTGAGGGGATGAAGCCGAAGGCAAAGTTTGTGGTTCCCTCTTGTGGTTTTATATAGTCTGCTTTGATTTTTTCTATGTGCCCTTTCACGTCATTGCAGAAGCTTTTGGCAAAGGCTTCGCGTTGTGCTTCATCTTTGGTTTCTGTCATTTTTCTGTAGTTGTCTAAGGGGAATTTGGAGTCTATGCATATTATGCCCTTTGGAGTTGTTATGTAGGCGTCTGGGATTTTACCAATTTTAGGAAGTTTTTCTATTATGTGAACGGATTTGGATGGCAGTAGGTCTTTTAGTATTTGTTCGAGTTGGAATTCGCCGTATTCTGCTCTTCCGCGTGTGACTTTGAAGAGATTTTCAAGGTTTTGTGGCGCTCTTTGAATGTCATCTGCTCTTTGTTTTTTGGCGCCTATGTCTTGGTCTATCCCAAGCTCTTTCCAACAGGTGGCAACTGCGCCTTTAAATGTCTCTTGGTCTACAGAGATTTTTCCCAGTTTTGATGAGAAACGCATTAGAAGGAATATTACGATTAAGATTAGGATGAGCACTATGGCAATGAGAAATTCGACCATTTTTCTGCCACTTTGTCGGTAGTTCAGGATGATTTGGTCGTTGAAGTGAATTAAGAATTGTGAATTTATGGTTCATATTAGAAATGACGATTTTGATGTTGCGCATATGAAGGCTGATGTATAGTTGAGACTAAGAACCAAGCAATAGTTGCGACTATGCCTCCATTAGATAGAGCATTTATGATTGTTTATCCTACTATAGGTATTTTTCGACAAATTCACTAAATGGTATGTTTCTTTCCGTTATTGCGTGGTCGAAAGTTGCGGTGATTTTTTGTTTGGTTATATTTAGGTGTAGGTATTTTCTTCCTGTGAGTTTGTAGGGTAGTGGGGATAAGTGGCTTACGTTGAAGAATTTTGTTGCTTCTTGGGTTTCGGTTTTACCGCCTTCCTTGTGTACATGTCCGAAGATGTGGATGTCTGGTTTGTAGTATTTGACGAAATTGCTTATAGTTCTGGAGCCTAGGTGTCTTATGCTTGTTGGTGGCTTTTTGGTGTTTTCTTCGGTTTCTGTTTTTGTTTCTCCTTTTAGCTCCTCTAATATGTCTTCTAAGACGAGCATTTCTTGTAGGGTTATTGGTTTTGAACGATCGGCTATGCCGTATGGTGGGGAATGAGTAATTAGGATTATGTGGTCTGGTTGTGCTTGTGCTATTTTCTCTATGTTTATCTTCAGTTCTGTTAGGAGGTCCTCAGCAACCATTGGAATGCTTTCATCCCATAAATAAGGCGAGAGATCGGTGTTTCTCATGCTGTGTGTTGGGGCTCCTCCGAGCCCTAATAAGCCGATTTTTACTTCTCCGTCGTCTATAACATAGTTTTGTCTGTCCAAGTTTTTGGCGTTGGATGAGGTTATTTCGAGTTGTTTGTTGTCGGAGTCGCCTGGTATGTAGAGGATTTGTTTGCTGATTTTTGAAAGTGAATCGATTATTTTGTTTATGTCTTGTTTGTAGTGTGTTGATGTGGTTCTTATTCCGATGTCTCCAGTTATGACGATTATTGGTTTGTTGTCTGTGGTCTGGCTTGCGATTTGGATGAATTCTTGGATTGTGTGCATGTCTGAGTAGATGTCGGATATGGCGATTATGTCCATTTTTTTCACCCTGCAGTTGATGCGAATGATTTTCTCAAGATGTCGGCTATTTGGTTGATTGATTCTTCTTCGTAGCCTTTGTATGCCAAGAATACGACTTCGCCGCCTCTTATTCTTCCGACGACTTGGAGTAGTTTTTCGCTACTGGGGGGTGGTGTGTAGACGATAATTACGTCGGCTTGGGGGATGTCTGTGCCCTTGTCAAAAACTGGAGTGGTTACGAGGATTTTGCCTACTTTTTTGTAGCTGCTGAGTTTTTCGAATTGTGCGTCTGCTTCGTCGGCGCCTGTGATTAGTGTGATGTCTCTTGGTTTTAGCGATAGTTTTTCCGTTAGGTGTGTGGTTAATAGTTCGGCTGTGGCTACGTATTGTGAGAAAATGTAGATTTTTTGTCCTTGATTTAGGCGGGTTTTGACTTCTTCTATGAGTTTATTTAGTTTTTTGTCCTCGTAGTTTAGCCATTTGTTTACGTCTTTTTGAGCCGAGAGTATACTGCGAGCAAGTTCTGATCTGCCAGAGTAGAGGAACCATTTTTGGATGTGTTGTACAAGGATGTATTTGGTTATTAGTACTTGGATTTGTTGGCATGTTTCTTCGTCGAGTCCATAGGCTTTTTTGAGTCGGTCGAGGGTTTCGGGGTTGAGAAGGGTTTCGATGTTTTCTCTGTAGCCTTCGATTCCGTGGTTTGTTAGTATTCTGTGCACGTTTGTTTTGGTTTTTTTGTAGTCGTCTTGTAGTTTTTCGACGAAGATGTTGATGATAGGGTCCTCTATGATTATTGGGTCTCGTACGGTGCACATTAATTTAGTCTCTGATATCATTTTTCGGATTAGGGCGGAATTGGTTCCGAATTTTTTTATTAGTGCGATTATTTTCTTTTCTCTGACATGGTAGGGTAGTATGAAGAGTTTTGGAATTTTCCATTTTTCTAAGCCTTTCAAGTATTTTGACATTCTGAAGCCTTCAATGAAATCTCTGGAGACGACGAGGTCGGCGGCTTCGTCTACGATAACCATGTCGAAGTCTTTTTCTGTAAAATATTCTTTTTTGATTATGTTTTTGAAGGATTGCATGGTCATGGCGATGCCAACGGCACCTGAGTGCTTTACCCATCCTCTTATCTTTCCTATTTGTTCTTTCGATAGTGTTGGGTTCTTTATTAGACCCAGCCCATAGAACATCTTTTGTGCTCTGTCTACCCACTGATTGACCAAAACTCTTCTGGGAATTAAGACAAGCGCTCGTTTTACCTTGCCATCATTAATGAGCCTTGACAAGGTGGCTAAGGCAATTATTGTTTTTCCAGTGCCTTGAGGAAGAGAGATGAAAACATTCTTTTTTTCCTTTAATTCAAATTCGTTAAGCGCTTCATTAACCAAAGGTTCTTGGTAATCCTTGAGATGGTATCCTCCTCTTAATCCACAGTTATACAAACACTGGGCCTTCCTCTACGTTTAAATGTAACCCCACCTTTTTGGGACTCTCGCCCGCCCTCTTGGACATATCTCCGTGCAATATTTCATGTATTGCCCAAAGTTCTTATCCGTCTTCGAAATAAGTTTCAAAGAATACCTGTTTGGTCCTTTAGAAATCTTAAGGATATTTCCTTCATATGCTGCTCCGAGGTTGTATATTTGTGGCATAACCAGTCGGAATTCGTCAGGTACCTTTGCAAAATAAAATCTGTATCGGTAACTCTTTCCTTTATAAAAAACGTCGACAAGACGTTCAGGATATCCTTTGGCAGAAGGGGAGAATAACTTTGGCCAACCCCAGAACTTAGGATTTGAAATTACAGCAACCACAGGAATTCTTATATACTGATCACCCCGTACACCAGAAACGTCGTTGTATGATAGTGTCATCAGGAAGGCATTCTTACCTTCGAATACGGGAATTTCCCAACCGTGATCTTTGCCTTCGAAACCCTCGGAAAGCCTTGGACCATGCCTTGTCTCAGTGACAGTTTTAGTGATTCTCTCTATTTTCTTCTGAAGCTCTGACTGCAGTTTCAGCGTGAGAGGACGTGTGCTTCTTTCCTTCAGAAGATCCTTAAACGTTGTGACAAATCCTTTAAAGATCGCCTTCTCGTCTTTATTGTGTAGGTCTAATTCAAGTGCGATGTTAACTTCAAAGTTTCTTAAGAATCCAGCACTTGTAAGATTGCTCGAGCCTATAATTACTGTACCCGCTGAGTCATCTGCCCTTATTAAATACATTTTAGGGTGAAAAGTGGAGTCTGCTGGGTTACAGTAAATAAACACATTTTGATTTCCAAAAGTTTCGTTCAGTTTCAACAAAGCGCCTTTTGAAATACCAAGGTCCATGCCTATAACTGCCTTCACAGTACATCCCAAGCTAATCACACGGTTCAGCGCGTCACTCAGAAGATTTAGCCCATCAGCGTCTATTAGCGCGGAAACAATTAGAAATTCTCCATCTTTTTTTATTTCATTAAGGCGCTCTTCAACATACCACAATAAAGGTTTAAGACCTAAGGATTTAGGTCCCGGTCCCAGAACCTCCAACTTCATTAAATTAACGAACCTCCCACGTGTTGAAACCTGTTGTTGATACAAAACTCCGCAAGGCTCACAACTTCCTGAAGATTTCAAGAACTTTTTCTTGATGACTCATTGGCATCTTTAAAAAGCGAAAGACTGTAGCCACTTCGTCTTCATTTAATTGGTACAATCTGAAAACCCGTGCATCTATACTTGCCTCGATGTCCTTGATTTCGTTATCCACCTTCACGATGTCCGCTTCGATATCTTCAATTCTTTGTTCTCTAAGCCACGTCTTGACCTCATACTTGGCTTTCTTTACTATATTGGGTGTTAACTCTTTTGGGTTTTCATTTACCTCTTTTATTATTGGTATCGTAGTTTTATCCAAAAGCTGAAACAGAGTCTTTATTTTAACCCGTGAAGCCAGTGCTTGAAGTAAGCAGCAATAGATATGAAGCATTAAATCATTATGACTTAATTCCATTTCATAAATCAGTTGTTCCTTGTTGTTTTCATCTAATCCATAAATGCTTATCCCATGTTTGCTTGGCTCCCCTACAATTTTGAAATCATAAAAGACCAATTTTGATGTTGCATTTTCAGTTGGGTAGAAAGTTACTTTAATCGTCCAAGCCTTATCGAACTTGCCAGTCTGCATGAATCTTGCATCTTCGCATAGTATTTTGTAGAGAGAGCACTCACTGGTTTTGAGCCGAGTGCACCAATCCTTCCAAATCTTGAAAAATACATGATGCGTCTTTTTGAGGTGTTCCAGTCGACGCACATAATCAGCGATTGCTTTTTGCTGAGCAGCTTCGACTTTAAGGATGGGAAGATTTTCAATGTATGTGCCATGAAAGTTTAGGTAACCACCAGCCATGTGCGTGCTTCCATAAAGCGACTTATAATAAAAGTCAAGAAGAGACGAGTTAAGTAAAGCTAAAATGAACCTTGGTTCATAATCCCTGCTTATATCGTACAATGCGTACATGCCTGTGAGGTTTCCATATTCTCCACATTCGTCAAGGGCTGCAGTCAACTTGATACCGACCTCTCTGACAAGAATCTTTGGCAATTCCAGTAGTTTCCATTTGCTTTCATCAGCTTGGCTCGGTTTTTTCAGATAAGAGCTTTTAAAAGAATGCCCCGCGAGTCTTAATTCAGAGTCCCAATTTATCAGATAAGGCTCAATGTTTCCACAGCCTATGAACTTCAGATGCGGTTCATTTGGTCTTTTGTCTGTTACGTTACCTAATAATTCGTCCCATCCCGTAAACTTTAGAACTCTATAACCTATCTTCGCAATTTCTTTTGGACTAATGTTGTTTAAAGAGCGTATTTTGTCACAGAGCAAAATGTTTCCAGAGATGTCAAATATATATCCTGGGGTCTTTAAAATTGCGGTTTGCTTGGTTTTGATGTACTCGTATTTAGTTTGAATTATGTCCTCTTCTGAACTTACTTTGGGTGCGATTTTAATCTCATGATCTTCTGCAGGGTCGAGTTTCGTGAAGATTAAAATTATTGGATATATCGCCGTTCCTTCAAAAACCGGTAGGTAAGATACGTCAAGAATCTGTTCTATGGTGGTACTCCTGGTCAAAATCTCTCGAATCTTAATTCCGTAATCTGTAACTGTAAATTTATTTGTGACAATATATCCAAACTGTCCCCCTCTTTTTAGCAGTTGTATAGCTCTTTCAATAAATGGTACTGCATAGTCAAATAATTTGTAAGCAGTTTTGTATGTGCCACAATTTTGAAGATACTTCTTAATCAACCCGTTCAACCTCTTATTTTCAACATATGGAGGGTTTCCTAACACGACATCGAATCCTTGCATATCTTTTGGTAAAGGAACCCCACTTTCACTAAAGAAGGCATACCAAAATTCTAACGCCCATAGAAAAGGCTTTGTTTGATAAAAAATCTCGACAGCAATATCTTTTGTCTTTAAAAATTCCCTGAATTTTTCACCGAGCTTGTTTCTGATTTCAACCTTTAAATTTTCAACTTCATCAACAAACTTAGGTTCCATAGGGTTTTCCATGTAGTTTCGTCTTAATTGGGATAATTTTATGATTATTTCTTGGAAGTTTTCGCCCAGATATTTGATGGTTGATTCTTCTGGTAGTCCGACGAGAGAATCGCCATTACAGAGATTCATTTCAAGGCTGGGTAAAATATAATTTGTTTCTGCAGGAAGTTTATCATACCTAAATTCTTTAGGTGCAAGCTTAATTGCCTCCAACCATATGTTTACCTTAGCAACTTCTAACGCTCTTCTGTCCAGGTCAACACCATGAATATGTCTCACAAGAATTCGGGCAATTAATTCCCTGTCACTACTTGGTCCTATAATCTCTTTTATTTCAGATAACAATTCCGTTTTTGCTCTGTCTTCCTGAGGTAGATCAAGTGAACCCCTGTAATTTGAATACTTCTTGATAAGGTCTTCAATTATCCGGTTAAGTTCTCTATATTTACTCACCACGATCCTAATGGCTTTAATAAGAAAGGATCCAGACCCGCACGCCGGGTCAAGGATTCGTATGGAAGTAAACCTTGAGACTAAATCCTTTAGGCCTTCGAAATTCTCATTCCTCGATTCTTCTTTTATTTTTGCCAACAGTTCGTCAAAAATTTTGCCAACAGTATTCTCCGCAATGTACTGCGTAATATATTTAGGCGTGTAGTAAACTCCTTCTTCTTTTCTTATCTCACCTAAGAATATTTCGTAAGCCTTTCCAAGAACATCCTCATCAATATACCTGAAATTATGTTGCATTATACCTTTTAAAGCGCCGAATGGAACCTGTAGATACGTCAGACCAAGGATCAGTTGGAGGTTTCTGTAAAGCTTATCGATGTTTTCATCATCTTTTTTGATATGTTGCAAAATTTTCTCCTTAAAAAGCTCTGTGTCATAGTATTGATAGAACCAGTTGTCAACTTCATCAAAAAACTTCTCTAACACCATTAGTTTTCCTTTTCTCTGCCACATTTGTTCTTGATAATTCCATCGCTTTCTTATCCAGTTGAATTCTATAACTCCATAATCGTCTAACGTTTGCACAAAGATGAACTTGTTAATCAGCCCTATTATTAGCTCAAGCTTCCGCTTATCGTCGACGATAAACTCAATTTCTGAAAGTTTGCCTACCCATGTTTTCAAACTTTGTAGGAACCACTTATCCAAGTCATATCGTATAGACTCGAATTCTTTCCTTTCCAGATAATCCCTCAAATTACCTACGACATCATATTCCTTAATGAAATCAAAAAAGCCAATTGCACAGAAATACTTCACTTCTTTTGGACTGAGCTCTTTGCTGTAGAAGAACCACTCTTTCAAGTTCGTTAAAATAACGAATTGAGCCTCGCCTTCTCGAATGTACTTAAGAATTTGCTCTGCATAAATCTCAGGCGTAATCTTCTTTTGCTTAAGTTTCTCGAGTATTGGCTTGCCTGCTTTATCCAATTTTACAACAGCTTCAAAAAGCGGCTTGAGTTCTAAAGCGATGCCTCGCCCCATCTCATCTTTAAGCAGATAGTCAATAAAACCATCCGACCGTACCTCAGGGATCCCCTCACCAAAAAGATATTTAAGAAGAACAGATTTTCCAGCAATGAAAGATTCCCTAAGAGCAGTTTCTGGTTTAGAGCCATATCTAAGGTTTTGTATATAGGACTTGACTTCTTCACTTTTGAGAGTCTGAAGAATTCCCTCTACCTCATCTTGCAGAATTTCGTCTTTAGCAAAGAGAAAACGTAAATCCTCTAAAATCAGGTTTAAAGACGTCCTTTCAGCTTCAGCTAAAGCCTTGCCACTCATCGCCTTATGCCACTCACTTTTGCCTCTTACCAACAATCACAAACTTCGAATTAGGGCTATCATAAATGTTAAATTTCGTCTTACAATGCTGGCACTCGTAACGGCTAACATCATAGAATCTAAATTTCCACGACTTCAAAGGCTTACTTGAAAATTCACAACCACAAGACGGACATTTCACACTCATCCAAACACCATTTAACAATTAAATCGTTACTCCTAAAAAGTTTATTATCGCATTTTACTTTCCTCAGATACATCATAAGCAAAACACACTACCACCCAAAACAAACTAAGCCACACCATACCAAAAAATACCGAGTCTATTCTCACGGACAAAATGGGCTTTATAAAACTCTGTATTTTACCTACCCCTACCCCCTACGTTTTTCCAATAATGAACAGAATAGTTTATAATTTTCATAACAAGGCACGACTCACCCGCCCGGTTCAGTTCACGGACCACCATAAACTTCAAAATTCACAATCATTTGTTCAGTTTTTTACAGTTTTTCAAATCAAATGTACACAAAAATCCAATTTTAACAAAGAGTCAAAAATAGCCAGTTCACTCCGCTGAACCCAAATCAGACTTCAAATAAGACTAAAAACAGAAAAAGAGGCGAAAACAAGTGCCAGCAAAAGAAAACCGAAAAATAATGAAACACGGCAGCTCAGGCGTAATCGCCATACCAAAACCCTACAGAGACTACCACAACCTAACACCAGGAAAAACCGTCACAATCCTCTACGACTCACTCCTACTAATAATCCCAAAAAACCTAGAGAAACTTCTACACGAAAAAGCAGCCTTGATCGACGCATTACTCGGACAATCAATGGAGGAAGCTCCAACACAATGAACGCACAGAACAAAGACGCAACAGTCCAAAAAAGAAAAACCCCGCTACCTCCAATAAAACTCTACCAACACATATTCTGCCAACACTGCGAACTACAATGTAACCCAACAGAAACACGCTTCCAAAACTGCATCCTCACGCTAATCGCAGACGAACTCACACGCACAAGACAACTACTCCAACAACGCACCCAACACCAATCATGGTAGGCGCAAAACCATGAAAAACTGCGCACACCAAAAAACAGACAACAAGGGCCTTCTCAACTGCACACGCGGAGACAGCCACATAGGACTATGCCAACTCCCATGCCCCTACAAGGCTACATCTTCCGCAACTATGACAAAATATCACACGTTCAGAAACAAGCAGTTTTCAAGGCAGTTTCGCCGAAAACGCCGTAGAAAAAGCTCTGTTCCACAGTTTTCAAACGTGTTACATCCTGTCATAGAAGCCGATGGAGTTGAATAACATGCATAGGAGTGTTTATGTTTGGCGTGATTTGGCGCCGTTGGTTTTGCGTTTTTGCAGAGAGCGTAATGTTAGTTTTAATGAAGTTGTCAATCGAGCCATTTCAGCCTTTTTGGGTGGTTGCGATGTTGAAGAGTTGAGGCTTAAGGCAAGGCTTGCCATGCTGTTGAAGGAAGAAGCTGAGTTACGTCGCGTTTCTGTCTGCATGCTTCGTAGCGGTTCCTACCTACCTGGTTATGTGCAGCGTGTCTTGCGCGAGCCTGGCCGCAGCCTATCACATTTTCCTGATCCACAACATCCTTTGAAGGCGCTAAACTCAAGGGAAGAGCGTGTTTTCCGCAAGATAGCTGCCAGAAGGGAGCAGATTGCCCAAGAAATTGCTGAGGTTCAGGAGCAGCTTTTGCGGGGTGTTAAGCCTTTTCGCCTTAAGCCGGATTTACGTGGTTCAAGGTCACGTCGACGTGATAAAAACAAGCTGGAAGGAGGTGAAAAAGCGGATGCCTGTTAAGAGGTTGGGTCGCCCGCCGTTCCTTAGCGTGAACGAAGTTGAGGACAGTGAAGTATTCGTTATTGCCGAGCCGCCGTATTTGGTGGATGCTGAACATAGTAAGTATGGGCGTGAGCGCTACCGCATAGTCGTTAAAAAGCCTGAAGACCGCGAGTTTGGCCTGCGCACATGGACGTTGAATACTACGACTTCGAACCGGTTTTTGGACGCTTTCGGCGAAGACGAGAAGCTCTGGGTTGGCAGAAAGATCCGCATACGTAAACATGCGGAGTATGTGCTTGGAAAACAAAGGTTCGTTTTGTACGGCGAGCCTTACGTTGACCCTCAGAAGCCTTTAGAGGTTGAACAGTGATGCCTGGGCTTAAACCGAAAAGTTGGCGTTGTCCCATCTGCGGGCATGTCAACCCTTCATCCCATTTTTTTCATTGTGAAAAATGTGGTTTCAGAAACGTCGAAACATATGGATAAAACGTGGAGGCGGACATATTTGGAGCCAAATATTCATGATACATGGAAACCCGTAGGGGGTAGGCATCGCAGACTCTCAGCGAAAGCGTTGCAGGCCAGAATAGCAAGCATAGGCGAAAAAGTGAAACTTGACACACAGAGGATAAGATTTGAACTTATCCTCGAGCTGAAAGCTTTGGCGGAGATTGCTCAGCAAAAAGCCATAGACACACACCCAGCATCCGTTGAAACCAAACAAAACTGGGCTCGCATCGCAGCTTACATAAGCCAAGTAATAAACAGCATAAGCAAAACCTACGACGAAGCAATTGTAATGGAAGAACTTGAAAAACTGAAAAAAATGGCTGAAGAATTATCCAAAGAAAGCGAAAAGGCACAGCCAAAATGACAGAAACACAGGAAAGCCTCCGCTGTCCACAGTGCAGTTCAGAAAGACTATACAAAGACGGATTACGCTATTTGAAAAATGGCTTAACCATTCAACGTTGGCTGTGCAGAAAATGCGGCTACAGATTCACTCAGCCACACCGCAAAAGTTCAGATGCGTTTCAACACGTTCAGAAAGTTCAAAGGCAGATTTTAAATTCGCCAGAAGCCTTAATTTCTAACTGCCAAGGGAGCAATGAAGCCCAAAGCAGAGCACCCATCGCCAAAAAGGCGGTGCAAACCTTGGTCGAAGTAGAAACCCGAATAGAAAAGTGGGCAGCGGGGGCCACAGGGAAAACAGTCGAAAGCAAAACCACACAAAGGCTTATAGAATTTGCATGGTGGATGAAAAAACGAGGATACGCGGACGAAACCATTAGATGTAACGCCTCAGCATTAAAAATCTTAACAGAAAGAGGAGCAGACCTCAACTCGCCAGAATCAGTGAGAGAAGTAATAGCAAAACAAAAGTGGTCAGGAAACAGAAGAAAGAACGTCATAAACGCCTACACAGTATTCTTAAAAATGCATGGCTCCACATGGGACAAGCCCAAATGCACAGTCGAACAAAAAATCCCATTCATTCCAACAGAACAAGAAATCAACGCCTTAATAGCCAGAGCCGGCAAAAAGCTTGCAGCCTTTCTCCAACTGCTAAAAGAAACAGCTATGCGAGCTGGCGAAGCAGTAAGGCTTGAGTGGACAGACATAGACTTTGAAAGACGCATAATAACCCTAAACAAACCAGAAAAACGCAGCAACCCACGCATGTGGCGAGTCAGCAACGAGCTTATGGCCATGCTGAAAAATCTACCTAAAAGCAATCAGAAAGTATTCGGAGACGCCACCTACAACACATTTAAACAAACATTTCAAAGAACAAGAAAAAGACTTGCACATACACTTCAAAATCCAAGACTTGAAAAAATAACACTTCACACCTTTAGGCATTGGAAGGCAACAATGCTCTACCACCAGACAAAAGACCCCTACTACGTGAAACAATTCCTCGGGCATAAAACCCTAAAGAATACGGAAATCTACATAACCGTTGAAAGGACAATATTCGGAGAATACAGCGACGAATTCTCCGTAAAGGTAGCAACCAAACCAGACGAAATCAAGGCATTACTTGAAACAGGCTTTGAATACGTTTGCCAAAAGGACGACTTAATGTTTTTTAGGAAGCGCAGATGAAAAGTGTATCGGGGTAGTCAAAAAAGTAGCCGGGGTAGCCTAGCCTGGAATGGGCGCCAGACTCATAATCTGGAGAACACGAAACGGGGTAAACGCCCAACTGTCCAGAAGTCGCGGGCTCGAATCCCGCCCCCGGCACCATTTTTCCGATGT
>JAGTQX010000010.1 GCA_018396675.1 Candidatus Bathyarchaeota archaeon | reverse complement strand
CATCCTAGCAGGCGTGCTAGGCTTTTTAAAGGAAAAAATTTTAACTAGAAATTGACATAAAGAATGGTCGGGCGGAAGGCAACCCACCGCATATTCAGCATTTAGCAACTTACTTGCGTTCATGGCCATCTTCCACCCTCATTTTCTAAAAACTCCTTTTAGTCACGGCCTTCTCAGCTTTAAGCGGCAAAATCGGCTGGATAGTTAAAACTTCGCCAACTTCAACAGCAACTTCCTTTATTTTACATTGATTTTCTCGTTCAAACCACTCAATCCAGGACTTCGGCAAGGCTATTATTTTCGAGCCTTTTATTTCATACACCTTCCTTATAAGCGGTGACATTTTCAGATCACCTCTCCAAATTATGAATTCCATAAAAAGACTTATTAACTTTTTTATGACATAATAAGATTTGAAAGTGTCACATCATGTTAGCAGCTTATTCAAAACGACAAGAAAAACTATACACAATTTTAAAGGAACTTGCTTTTAACGAAAAACTCTACCAAAAGGAAATAGTTAAAAAAATTGACGAAAGCTATAGGCATCTAATTCGGCAACTTCAATTTCTACAAAAAAAAGGACTTATTAAATTAGCAGGGACAGAGCCAAGCAGCAAAAGAGGCAAAGACAAAAATATTTGGGAACTAACATTCCTCGGCTTACTAACAGTTCTCCAGCAGCCACTTACAGAAAAGGAAATTGACGTAATAGCTTCAAAAATGAAGGATAAATGGTTAATTTTTCAGGAATGGGAATCGCTAACAAAGGATTCAAAAATAAAAGAGATAATAATTCACAAAATCAGAACATTTTCAGTTAGCCATCAAGGACTCGCCAACATTAAAAAAGACAAGCATCTCTCTTGGTTTGACAATAAACCTGAATTCAAAAAGTTTGCTGAACAAACACTTATGTTTGAAGCCACCAAAACAGCTTTGTGTTTAGATGATGCGGTCGAAATTGGAAATTTGCCTTCCTGGTTTTATGAAGAGAAGAAAGAAATGGAGATTATGAAGTTGTGGAGAACAGCAGCTTCAATTCCCAGCATAAGAAAATTCCTTGAAGAGACTTTCAAGGTTGAAAAGGTAAAATATCAAGGATTAATGAAGTTTAAAAAATGGCTTCAGATTTAAAAAGAACATCTACGTTAATAATATATATTTATTTTCATTATTAATAATTGAAGGAATAATAAAGAAAATATATCTTCTCAGACAAGACAATGTAAAAAAGATTGTCTCTTCACGCCATCAAGCTTAGGTAATGTATTGTTTCCAGCCTTCGCGCATGTAAATCTGCTTCTGCAGTTTTAGCCGCTTTTTGTATTCGCGGAATTCTAAACGTTCTCTCTCCAAAATTAAACGTTCATACTCTTTTTCTTTATTTTTCCGCGTCTTTTTTGCGCACATACGCTTTCCTCTCCAGCCACCAGCCAAACCTAATTAATTTTGGATAAAACCACAGCCCAAGTAGAAAGCCGGAAATCCAGCCTAAAACCAAAGCTGAAAGTTCATTCATATTTCTTCTCTCTATAACATTGTGCATGGTAAAACTTTAGTCTTCCCTGTTCTCTATCGTAAATTATTTTTACGTTTTCCTCAGTCATTTCATCTTTTAATATCGGAGTTTCACATACTTCACATACAGCCCCTCCCTCAAAAACGTGGTATAGTTCTGCTAATCCTCGGTGAAGTGTTCTATCTTGAGGTGCTACGGTTTTTGCAAAATTATAAATCGTTGCCGTATGTCTTTTAAAGCCTTCTTCAATCATTTTTAATACTTTTACAGTTTCTTTTACAGTTTCTTCTAAATGTTTCTGGTTTTGGATAAGTCTTTGAATTTTCTCATCTCTTTCCCTTATCTGGTCGTATAAAACGTGAATTGACTCTACTGAAGGCTCGAATATCTTAAGGTATGGATAACCCTCTTTGTAGCGTTTTCTATGTTCTTCCACGTCTCGGCTTATGTAATGTGCGTCCGTGCCTAAACTGTGTCCCATCCAAAACCGCACATAAGCCGAGTCTGCTTTCATGTTGTTGCGGAAGTATTTGCGTAAGCCGTGCAGTCGAATTCTTTTAGGTTTGCCTTTTCCTATGGATTTGTCTATGCCTAGTTTCTGCACAAGCCGGTTAAATTTCACGGTTAAACTTGCTGGAGTAAACTGTTCACCCTTAACTTTTCCTTCCTTCTCACTTGCAAAAACATAATCGTCATCTTCTAACGGAAGTCTCCTCTGAAGATAATTCCTTAACTCGCGATATCCGTCGTCGCCTATGAAAGTCCAACGGTCACCAACATGGTCCTTCAGGCTTTCACTCGGAAGCAGTATTTTCATAGGTATGCGTTGAGCTTCAAAATCCTCTTTTATCTGCCAATATTTTAGGTTTACAGTAGTCTCGACACGCATTCCGCTTTCAGCCATGACAAGGAATATGACGCGGTCTCTTGCACTTGCGAAAGTTAAAATTTGCCTCACTTCCTCTTTTGTTAAATCGCGGTTATGATACATGACATAAGAATGTCTCGGCAATTCCACTTTTAACGGAATATCCCAATAACTGAAGAAACTTCGAAGAGTAGCTAAATGATTCTTCGCGGTTAAAGGCGCGAAGCCCTTCTTTTTGAGCCATGAGTAGAAACTTCTAACCGTGTCTTGCCAAACTTCCAGGAACCGTTCACGTTCTTGGTAGCTTTCATATTTTACAGCCCGATAGTCTTCAACAAGTCGGTTAGCGTCTAACCCTCTTGTTTTCGCGAAATCCGCAAAGTTTTCCCAACAGAAAAGGTAGCTTCTCAACGTTTTGGTGCTTTCGCATTTAGCGGAAAGCCAATCTTCCAGATATTTACATTTTTGCGTCAATTTTACGCCTCATTTTACTTAATTATGAATCCAGAATCTATATTCTGAATCTAGTTTTTAAATATTTCGTTAGGATTCATAAGTTAGTTAAATATGCTTAGCTTATTTTGTGGCGTGTATCGGAGGAAAATCCTTGACGTATGAAATTACACTTCAACAGAGAAGAAAAATAAAAGCAAAAATGGCAGAGGTCTTCAAAGAAAACCTTAAGGGATTGTCTACAGATTTTCAAAAAATATTGTTAGACGACCTAGTCACGGCGTTCCAAAATAGAATAAACGTGTTAAAACGCGTACAAGCAAAAAGAAGCTACTAATGGAGACTAAAGAGGAAAAAGACGTAGTTTGAATCCATAAAAGCTTTATATAAAAATGGGGAAAATATGGCAAAGAGGTTTGGATGATGAGACGATCCAAGCTTGAAATGTATATCGACATCCTTAAAGTGCTGGCTCACAGGGGCCCATTAAAACTGACACATATTATGTATAAGGCTAACGTTAACTGCAGCGTACTGAAAGAGTATTTGGATTTCCTAATCAAGCAGAATCTTGTTGAAGAGCGCACCATCGGTAAGAGACGAGTAGTTTACGCTATAACCCAAAGAGGCATAACCGTTCTGAAACACTTCAAAGAACTGAAACAGGTTCTGCCAATTATTGAGGAAGCACGAAACAGGGCTCCAGTGCCCTATTAGAAGAGCGGCTGGCACAACAACCCAACATTTCTTACTTGAACCTTAATTTTAAACGATTGGAAAACAGTTATTGTGCTATTATTTTTGTTCTCGGTTGGCAATGTTGAGTTTTAGGACGGTTTCTGATGTTTATGTTAAAGTGATATTTTTAATTCAGATGTTGATTTTTAAGTGTATTTGCATTTGTCTGAATCATTACGGTTGTTTCGTAAGACTTAATAAAGTCTTTTCCCCAGTATCACATGCATACACGTAAAACACATGGGGAGCCAACGTGTCCAACCAAGAACTTCTAGGAAAAAAACCTCTCCAAATTCTGGAAAAAATTAGGGAAAACCTTGAAAAACTGAACGAAAAAATGGAAGTCATGATAGAACTGCAGAAGCACAGACGGAAAGACATACAAACAATTCCAACAGACGCTCCATTAGATGTTATGACACTCCTTTCCATGCCTGACCACTTACGAAAGACAGCCATGACCGTTTGCAGGCTTGGACGCGCAACGGCAGATGAAATTGCCCAGCAAACACACAGAGCAAGAGCTGTTGAAAGCGCTTACTTGAACCAACTTGTAGTCATGGGTTACCTCAAGAAAGAGAGGCATGGAAGAAAAGCCTACTTCTACGTGGACAAAGAAGGACAGGGGTGAAGCCATGGGAAAAATGGTGGCTGTTCACTCCTACAAAGGCGGAACTGGAAAAACGCTTCTTTCCACTAACATAGCCGTAACATTAGCCAAACACGGCAGAAAAGTTTGTCTTATGGATTTAGACTTTAGAGCTCCAAGCCTTTCAACGCTTCTAAACGTCAGCAAGACAGAATGTTGGCTTAATGATTATCTCAACGGAGTGTGCGAGATCGATAAAACATTAATAGATTTGAGTGGCAGAATCGGTAACCAAGGAAAATTCTTTGTGAGCCTTGCCAACCCATCAGTGGAAGCCATAAGAGATATGTCGGCAAAAGACCGAAAATGGGAAATGCGCGCTCTTGGAAGGATCTTGTCACTTAGAAACTCGCTTCTAAATGACATGGGATTCGACTACATAATATTTGACACAAGCCCTGGGCTTCAATACTCATCCATAAACGCCATCGTAAGTGCAGACATAGTGGTTGTTGCCACAACCCTCGACAATTCAGATGTCGAAGGAACAAAACGCATGTTACGCGATCTCTATGATCTTTTCGAAAAGAAAACTGAGCTGGTGCTGAACAAGATTATGTATGACGATTCGCTAAGAGCTGGGAAAGAGAAGCTGCAATCCTTAGTTAAAGACACTTACGAAGTTCCACTTTTGGGCGTTATCCCATGCTTCTGTGATATTTCAAGAGCTGAAGGAAAAATAATCTTCGTCCACGAGAAACCTGATCACCCATTCACAAAAATACTAGATGAAATAGCAGCCAAAATCGAAAAAACATAGGGCGTTCTTACTTGCTTTTACCTGCGATAAACTGACAATATTCGTAGACTATTGGACCCTTTTTTGTTGTTTCACATGGAAACTCCGCACATTCAAAACACAGCGTAACATCTTTTCTAAAAGCACATGTCGCTACTTTACAGAACTTATTGTCTTTCGGAACACATCCAACACTTCCGTTTGGGCATGTTCCAGAGATCATTCGGGGACATTTTTCACACGCGATTCCGCATACGCCAATCTTCAAGGGTTATCATTCTCCAATTTTACTATTGCTATTCAACGTTTAAAACATCTTTGCACAAACCTCTGCAACAAGCGGCGATCAAGGAGGCGAATTTTACTGTGTAACGATTCTGTTTACAAGTTGG
The DNA here is from genome assembly GCA_018396675.1 of Candidatus Bathyarchaeota archaeon. Taxonomy (GTDB): domain Archaea; phylum Thermoproteota; class Bathyarchaeia; order Bathyarchaeales; family Bathycorpusculaceae; genus JAGTQX01. Next base: position 182,548 of record JAGTQX010000010.1, on the reverse strand, counting down.
TAGACCTTGCAGTTTTTGCATTTTTCATAGTCTTTCTCGTCGCACTGTTTGCATATCATCCGATTCAATTCCTTAATTTCCCAGCTCATTCGTCTTTCTCCAGCAAAATTGGGGAATATCGTCTGTATATACCCTATTCCGTTTTTGGAATATTTTTACAAACGCTTGCATAGCGCAGATAATTTTATATTATTTAACAAGGTTAGATTTGTAAGCGTGGTTGACTTGAATCGAAACGTGGCTCTAACCTCTTTAGCTTGGGGATTGTTCTTTGTCTGGATTGGAGTAAGCTGGATTGCAAACGAGTATTACAGTGTGCCAATGGGAACGTATGTGGCATTAGGCGTCGGAATTATTCTAGTTGGTTTGAACGCGGCTAGGAAAGTTTTAGGTTTACGCCTGAGCAAATTTAGCCTGTTCATCGGAATAGTTGCTCTCGCTTTCGGAGGCGCCGCTTTAACTGGCTACACGTTACCGTTGTGGCAAACTATCATCGTGCTAATAGGGTTATTCATAATCGCTGAAGCAGTAGCTTCTTTAACAAAACCCAAATAATCGTTAACAAAACTTATACGCTACTGAAATGTTTTCATTTATGATAATTAAACCTCAAAGGAAAGCGTTAACACATTGGACAAGACCGCAGTAATATTGGCTGGAGGCTTCTCTGCAAGATTCGGCTCTGACAAGGCACTTGTTCCATTGGCGAACAAACCACTTATAATGCATGTTTTAGAAGTTGTGGACGCGGTTGCCGAAGAAAAAATAGTTGTTGCAAGCACAGAGGAGCAAGCGGGAAAACTCGCCAAAGCCTTAAATTCGTTGGACGTCAGAATCGCTATCGACAAAATTAGTGTACAGACACCTCTTGTAGGAGCTTTAACTGGTTTCAGCGAAGCGCACGGTGAATATGCACTTGTTCTTCCATGTGACGCCCCACTAATTTCAAAAGATGTTTTAGAGCTCTTTTTTGATTTGTGCGTAGGCAAGAACGCGCTTATCCCGCGTTGGCCAAATGGTAACATTGAACCATTGCATGCAGTTTACCATGTTAAGCCAGCTTTGGAGGTTGCTGAAAGAACCTTGAGCGAAAGAAAACTCGATATGCGCTCTATGATTGAAAAACTTCGCGGCATACGCTACGTTTCCACGTTAGTTCTTCAACAGTTGGATCCAGAACTGAAAACGTTTGTCAATGTTAACACGCCTTTAGACTTTAAAAGAGTCGAGCAGATACTTAAACAAAGAAAAGGTTAGGCCTGAGCTATTTCGTCAGGCTTTTAGCGTAGTTTTCCGTTTCTGAAAATAGTTTGTCAATGTCAACTTCCGTGTGCGCAGCGCTTATAGAGCCAAAATGTGTTGGAAGAAAGAAAACGCCGCTTTGGATTAGACTTAAATGATATTCCATGAGTCTTTTCCTGTCCGCAGCAAAAGTGTCTCGTGCATTTTTGACTTCTTTCTTTGTGAAATGGGTAGTGAACATTGACCCCAAGCCAGTGTTTTGTGCGTCTACGTTGTTAGCTTCAAAGATTTCGGTCAGCTTCTCTCTGACTTTTTCGCCTTTTTGATTTAAATCCTTTATTATTTTGCCGTCCTCAAGAGTTTTCAGAGTCGCTAAACCCGCAGTCATTGTAATGGGATTTGCACAGAAGGTTCCCCCGTGAAAAGCGTATCCCCCACTATGATGATCATAAACAAGAGGGTTCAAATGTTCCATAATTTCTTTTCTTCCACAGAACGCGCCGACTGGAAAACCTCCTCCGAGAATTTTCCCGAAAACAGTCATATCTGGCACTATACCGTAATGTTGTTGGGCTCCGCCTGGTGCAATCCTGAACCCAGTAATGACCTCGTCGTAGATTAACAGTGCTCCTTTACTGTCGCAGAGTTCTCTTAACCCTTTTAAAAATTCTTTTTCCGCAGGGATGCATCCTCCGGCTCCGAGAACGGGCTCCACTATGATGGCGGCGATGGGTTCTTTTCTTGCTTTTGCCTCAACATCATCAAGGTTGTTAAAAGAAGCTAAAATCGTGTCTTGAGTGGCGCCAACCGTTATTCCTGCAGATTCTGGAATGTTAAAAGGCAATTTTACACCTATATGAAGTGCATCGTAGCCTCCATGCCATCCGCCTTCAAACTTAATTATTTTGCTTCTTCCTGTGTAAGCTCTAGCAAGCCTCACCGCGTACATGTTTGCTTCAGTTCCAGAATTTGTGAACCGCACCATTTCTGCGCTTGGAACCATCCGCACAACTTGCTCAGCTAACTCAACCTCAAGCTCGTGGGAAGCCCCAAAATGTGTACCGTTGCTGATCTGTTTTTTCACTGCCTCAACAACGTTTGGTGGACAGTGGCCAAGTATGTGTGTTCCATGGCCCATCCAGAAGTCAACGTATTTGTTTCCATCCACGTCGTAAAGTTTGCTTCCTTTTGCTTTTGAAACGTAGAACGGGTAAGGCTCAAAATATCTTATTCCGTAGGAAACACCAGCAGGTAAAACCTTTTTGGCGCGTTCATACAAGGCTTTAGACTTTGAAGTTTTCACGAAATACTTCTCAAACATTTGCATCTTTCGCCTCGCCCACGATATCCATTTAGAGAGTCAGAATCTAGAAATTTGAATTGCCTTATTTAACTAACTCCCTTTATTATTAGCACCATTCAACATATGGAACCATTAGCTGCTAATATTGCTGTCTGATGAAAAAGCTTTTATGCTGTTGCCGAAAACCGTCCATTTTTAGCATTTTTAAATTAATTAAGACATTTTAAGCTTGTCAAATTATAAAAATTAACGCAAATTTGCACACGAAAGTCTTCAGTGTTTCTAAATTTTTAAATAATTTAGTTAATTATGCGGATAAATCATCGTATTTTATCAAAAATTTATCAATAAAAATGCAAAACAGAATTTCAGAATCTCTTGAAGCATCCATACTAACGCTTAAAGACGCATGCTCAGATTAAAAAAATCTAAAGTGTGTCTAGCCGACTAGCTCAACTGTTGATCCTAAAGATTGTCCGGGTAAGCCTTTTCTGAATCTGGCTCTAACCAAGCCTTTCTTACCATGTAAATCTACAATTTTTCCGATAATCTTTGTATTGTCGTGCTTCCAAGCCACTTTGCGCCCAATTAATTTACTTGCTTCAGAAGATGATTTTACATTGACAAATTGTATCAAGCATTCTTTTGAGTTTTGGGATTTGGGTCCAATTCGATAGTTTACAATTATTCCTTGTGCTTGAGGAGGCATGAGTTTTTCACCGTTTAAAAATAGAAACGGACATAGAGAGTTTTATTCGTTTCGCTTTTTGTTTGAGTTTTTAGGTGACTGAAAAGTGATTTTGGTTGATGCTTTTGTATACGGATGCTTGACCGAAAGATTTCCTAGTGAAGTTTAGTGATGGTTAAAACTTGCGGTAATACTTGACCAACTAAGCCAACCATGATAAAAAATTTTAATGGAACCAATTCTCGAATGTTTGCGGTTTAGTCTACATTTAAAGGTTAAGGTTTCCTCTATCACGCTTTAGAACGCGCACTTTTTCCGGCAATTTCGCTTTTTCCCAATCTCGCCAGTCGATTTCTCTGAATATCCACTTCTTACCCAAATGTGCCGCAACAACAGCATGTTTGTACTGCTTTTCTAAAGGTATAAGCTCGTCCAGAAATCTAAAGAGTTTTTCTATTTGCTGTTTCGGAAAATAGGCGTAGTAACCGGCATTTTTTACTTCGAAAGCGTAAATGTGCGCGCCTTTTCTGGCTACGACATCGGGTAGTGGACTGAGGCTTGGGTTACTCACAGGGATGCGAGCCGCGTTGTAGCCGTTTTTCTGTAGAAGCTTTACAAGAACGTTTTCGCTGTAGAAGCCTCTCTTTCGCCACCTGCGAATGGCATCCTTGTCAATCTCTTTAACCATCAGTTTTGTCACTTCAAACTCAAAATATATAGAGGGTGTGGTTAAAGCTGTTGTGCACTCTGGCATTTCTTAAAATTTAGGTTTTCTGTGAGTTTGTATTGGAACCTTGATTGTGGGCTTTTCAACAAGGCACTCTTTCAAATAGTCCTCCAATGTAGCAGCGGGTACAACCTCAATTTTGTAGTCTCTTACGTCTATTGAATGTTCAAAATTCTTTTTAGGAATTACAACTTTCTTGAATCCCCAAGCCTCAGCAGCTTTAATTTTCTCGTAGACTCCGCCTACAGCAGTTACCTGTATTGTGTCGCCTACGCCTAGATTTATTTCGCCTGTGACTGCCACATCCTGTCTTATGGGTTTTCCTTCGATAAGCGAGCATAAGAGTATCGCCATTGTTACGCCTGCTGATGGGCCGTCTACACCGTAGGATTGGGCGAAGTCTATGTGTGTTAAATAGTCTTGGGCTATGTCTATGCCATATTTTTGGAGAATTACACTGCGCACTTTGGCTATGCTGTCTGCTATAAAACTCTGTCCCTTAGCTACGCCGGTCACTTTATAGTATCCCTTAATCGGATAGTTTCTTGGAAGCTCGTCTCGTCTAACCATGTTTGCTTTAACGCTGAGGACGCTGCCAGTCATTTCACCACTGTATGGATCTCGAACCACTGCCAAGCCGTAAATTTGTCCAAGTTTGGCGCCTTCTGGTTTTATTTCAAGAAGTTTGCCTCTCTCGTTCATCTCGTGTTCAAGTATTTGTCTCTGAATTGTTTTGCAATGGTTTTCTATCGCCTCGCGAACATGGCGTCTTTCAACGGTTTTGCATCCTTCGTTCATGGCTAGTGTGGCAGCCGTCTTTATTATTGAGATTAAAGGCCTGAAACGCGTCGTTAAAGCATCTTTTTTGTTGCTTCTTCTGCGGCCTTCCTCAACTATTTCTTCGCATGCTTCTCTGCTGAAGGGTATAAGGTTGAAGCGTTTTACTTCTTGGGCTATGAACTGCACGTATTTCCGCCTGTTCTCTAAAGTGTTGGGCATATCATTATTCATTCTCACAACTTTGCCGTAACCGTAAATCCTATCCATTAAAGCCGGGTGAATCTGATTTATGCTATCAAAGTTTCCAGCACCTACTAGGAACGTTACTGCCGGAGCGGGCTCGGTTGAAACAGCCATAGCTGCCGTGTCTCCGCCGTGCCACCTTCCACGCAGAGTTATTGGTAATTGGCCGTCTTCTAAAACTGTTAAAAGAGTGACAGCCTCTTCAGGGTCAAGGTTTTTGATTTCGTCAATGTAAAGTATGCCTAGTGAAGCCCTGTGAACGTCGCCGGCTGTTACTCTTTGGTGTTCAGGCGTACCTAACCCGCCAGTTTGGTATGGGTCCCACGCTATTGAACCGAAGAGTTGAGCGCTTCTGTGGCCTGTCGCATCAACAAATGGTGCATGACCTGAACTGTTGTCAACTATAAGTTTTGGTATGTCGCTTTGTTGTGCTCCACTTATGCCTTTCATTGAGCCTAATCCGCCAAGCCGCGTGAACCACCAGATGAAGACGCCGAAGAAGATTAGACTTCCACCTGGAATAAACGTTAATGGAACGAAGCTTACGATTTTGTCTATAAAATAGCTTGTAAAGTTGTAGTCGTAATATTCCTGCAGTGTCGCACCTAGAAAAGCAGGGTTCTGATTCCAAGTCTGCCAAGCTTGGTACATGAAGTAAAATCCTAAAGCCATCAGAAGTAAGCCCATAAGTATTAGGAAAATTTGAAGGGCTTTTAGTCCAACTTTGGTGACGAACTTGCGCTTAAGCTCTTTAAGTTGCTCTCTCTGAAGTATCTTTTTTCCTTCTCCAGCCTCGTGAATGGATATTCTAGGCTGACTTGGAATAGCCGGATTCTTCCAGCATAAGACATCAAAAAGTTTTATGCCATTTTCTTTGTAAACTTGAGTTAGCTTTTCAGAAAGCGCTCTTCCAAGAAGTGACTTGCCAGTGCCCGGGTCTCCTAAAAGAAGCAAATATGGTCCGGGGCTTATGATGGTTTTGGCCGAGGGTTTCGGCTTGTCTGGGCTGCTCCAGCTTTCGTACCATTTTGTGTTTTCCAGCCACTTAAGTTTGTGGACCCACTCGTCTAGACATAGGAAACACTCGCTTAATGCTTGGTCTTGTCCAATAACCCAGTTTATCAAGTTGTCGTCAACTGGGAAACCTTCTGTGCTTTTGAACTTGCCCCAATCCCATTTTACCTTAACTTTTCTGCCGTTGACCTTTCTCTCGAGTATTTCAACTTCGTTGCCAAAATAGTCCACAGACACGCCTTCACCACACCCTCAACAAACACCATCTCATGAATTATTATAGCGGTTATTTCAAAAACAACAATATGCAAAAACCAATAACATGCCTCAAATTTTTCGACAGCCGAAAGCCTCCTTTTCGGATAAAAACCAAAAAATAGCCGAAAAAGCCAATAAAAAGAAAATAAATCTTTCGAAACCACGTGAAGGCGTAACAAGCCGCTGGCACCGATTTTTTGAAGCTAAAACACAAAGCAGAAAAGCTTTTTTACGGCTCCGAAATTAAAAATAAGCCTTTTTACGGGTTTTTAACTGCACCGTTAAACCTAACCCATGGACTTCACCGTTGCTTCCTAAAGAAACCGACGAAAATCTCCATGCCAAGCAAATCCCTAAACCTTCGTTAAACCTTCGAGAATTTCGAAGCCTTAACAATGTTTCGTAGAGAATCTGATGCAATACCACACTGCGGGCAGTCGTGTGAGAAAAAAGGTTTTTTCCAGTTGAAAAAGGCAAAGTTTGTGCATTGGCAACTCTTCAGCCTTTTCAGCACGCTTTTACGCTTACTCAGGGTGATGCTTTTGTATACCGTTCCCAAAAGCAATTTGCATTTTTGCTGTTTGCTGTTGGTTCTCTGCTTCTTTCTGCGTTTCACCACGCTTCAAAAAATGCAAAATCGACTCATGCAGAAAAAGGCTTTTTTCAACGTTATTTTCTGCAAATGTGCAACGTTGCATTGGTTACTGTAGGCTAAATGTGTGATGTTTTGCGTTTTTTAATGTTCAATTTTTACGGTTTGGTTGTTATGGTTGTTATGGTATTACATGGCAAATTTATGTTTCACCAGCATTTTCCAGGAGACTAAACACAGAACAGCGGTATACAAAAGCATCAACCAAAATCACTTTTCAGCAAGCTTTGGAAAGGTATATTTGACGCTGCCGCATATTTTTAGGGCTATGAAAACTGGAGAAGTCATTCGCGAATTTATTGCAAAGGACGGCCGCAGAGTAATCTTGCGAACCCTGAAATGGGAAGACCTGGACGACTTGCTAGATTATATAAACTCTCTTGTTGAGGAAGGCGCAAACATCATTAGAACCGAAAAGGTTTCGAGGATGGAAGAAATTGAGTGGCTTTCCAGGGTTTTGGCTACTCAAGAGAAAGGCGAAATCTTTACTGTTGCTGCTGAGGTTGACGGACATTTAGTGGCTAACTCCGAAATTATGAGACGCCCAGGTTATTCGCGGCATGTAGGCGTCATTGGCATAGCAATCAAAAAGGGATTTAGAGGCGTAGGCATAGGAACCGAAATGATGAAAGCTTTAGAGGAGCATGCTAGAAAAGTCGGCTTGAAAGTCTTAACTTTATCCGTGTTCGCAAGTAATCAAACTGCCATGAATCTTTACAGAAAAATGGGTTTCGTTGAGACTGGACGGATTCCAAAAAAATTTTTCAAAGATGGCGATTACATAGACGAAATATTGATGACGAAGATACTGGAATAGTCTTGAAAGGAGCGTAATGGCTTTGACAGGTTTTAAGGTTTTTAACGCCACGGTTAGTTTTTCAACTAAAGGCGAAATTGAATTTGTAGATTTAACCGACAAGGTTCAAGAAGTTGTTGCACAGTCGGGAATAAGAAACGGTATAGTGCACGTTTTTGCTCCTCATGCCACTGGAGTGCTAATTTTGACTGAAAACGAGTATGGCTTGTTAAGTGACATTCGCAACTTTCTCGAACATCTAATCCCCAAAGACGGAAGATACACGCATCCTTCTAATGCACATTCACATTTGAGGTCAGTTTTACTTCCGCCGGACAAGACCTTGCCGATAGTTGATGGAAAAATAGAGTTTGGGACATGGCAATCGCTTGTTTTCGTCGAAACTGACGTACATCCAAGACGAAGAACAATCATAATCCAAGTAATCGGAGAAACAAACCAATAATATTCACCACTATCTTTTTTCGTTTTTATTTCACTAGTACTTTTGTCACCGGTGCTTTGGTCATTTATCTCATTTCTTTTGCTGTAACTTGAGCCAAGCCTCTGTCCTTATGACGCGGCGAATTCGCAAGTTTTCAAGGCGATAACCTTGTGGGCATTCAGGTCTATCGTCCGGACAGAATTCACTCAATTCTAGGCAGAATCCAAAATTCTCAATTTCCCTGTTTAGGCAGCACTTGACAAAATGGCAGTCCTTTTTATCTGAGGAAAAACATCCCCCGATTTTTGTGGATAGTTTGGGCATTTTCCAAAGTAATCCCCGCAGAAACCAGCCTTCTCAAGAAAGGTCATCACTGACACATGCCTATACTTTAGACATCGTGTTATTCAATAAGTATTTCCCTCAGATTCTAACAATCCTAGTGGCAGTCATGATGTGGCAAAATTTTTATGTGAAACATCAGCTTGTTACCCTTCGGAAATAGATGTATGTTTAAAGCGTGTGGATTAGCCCTGTTTAAACATTTCCAAACATTCAATTGGTTTTCTAGATAAAAGTTTTTAACATGCTTAAGTTAAAAAATTACGTTTCGTATTTTTTACGTGTGGTAAAAGAACGAGTGGACACATAGAAATTATGAGTTTGCTGATTAGAATGATTGTTTAAACATGGTCTGAACATTAGAATTTTTTATTAACTTGGCAAGCAGAATTGTTGAAACGCTTTTGGCTTTATGATTATATAAGGTTCGTTTGTTTTCGGTTTTCCGAAAGGTTTAAACTTGCGGTTATGCTTAAATTACGAGTGCTCGTAAATTTAGGTGAGCATTGATTGAGCTTAACGCTTTCGCAAGAAGCAGAAGAATACGTTGAAGCGATTTACAAGCTTCAAAAAAGAAGCGGTGCCGCTAGAACAAGTGAGTTAGCGCGAGAACTGAACGTTGTGCCAGGCTCAATAACAAACACAATTACGCATTTAGAAAAACACGGTTTGGTGGAGCACACTCCATATAAGGGTGTAAAGCTTACTTCGAAAGGTGAAAAAATAGCTCTAAACGTTATAAGGCGGCATAGACTCGCAGAGAGACTGCTTACAGACATTCTGGAAGCTGAATGGAGCAACGTACACGAAAGCGCATGTAAACTTGAACACGCTTTGACAGAAGATGTGCTCGCACTGTTGGAACGTCGCCTTGGCTATCCAAAATTCTGCCCTCATGGAAATCCCATACCAACTGAAAACGGCGAAATAGATGAAGTTGAAAGCTTTCCACTCACGGAAGCCCCTCCGGACAGAACTCTTCTTGTTGTAAAAATCGTCGATGAAAAACGTGACAAACTCGCAGTACTAGCAAGAAAAGGGATAAGGCCGAACACTTCGGTACACATAGTTAAACGAAAAGAGAAAATCATCATTCTATGCGTAGCCGGAAAAGAACAGACGCTGAGTCGCGCGGAAGCATCGCATATATGGGTTAAAAATACAGGAGAAAAAAAGCATCATGATTAGACGCAGACGAAGAGGATTAAACAAGAAAAAGGTGAGTGTTGACGCAAACGGATTAAGTGTCCTCACCGAGCTTGCTGAGGGTGAAAAAGCAGTAATAGTCAGAGCGTCCGGAGGTTTTGGGCTTGTTAGAAGATTAGCAGAAATGGGGCTAACCCCCGGCGTAGAAATCAAACTTATCAGAAAATGCCCCTTCAACGGACCAGTCGAAATCGAAGTTAGAAGCGTCACACTCGCTCTTGGATGTGGAGTAGCCTCAAGAATCCTAGTAAAACCACTCAAAGATGAGCCGCATGACTAAACAGTTACGCATAGCACTTGCTGGAAACGCGAACGTCGGCAAAAGTGCAATATTCAACCAGCTCACAGGCTTAAATCAGGTTGTTGGAAACTGGCCAGGCAAAACCGTTGAAAGAGCTGAAGGAACACTTCACTTTAAGGGCTACACTATAAGAGTCATTGACTTGCCGGGCATATACTCACTTTCAACTTTTTCAATGGAAGAAATTGTTTCAAGAGATTACATAGCTGTGGAAAAACCTGACGTAATAGTAAATGTAATTGATGCTTCCGCACTAGAACGTAACCTCTACTTTACACTACAACTCCTAGAACTTGAAGCTCCATTAATAGTTGACTTAAACCAAGTGGATTTCGCAGCAAAAAAGGGCATACGCATCAACATTGACAAACTTTCGGAAGCTTTAGGCGTGCCCGTTATTCCCACAGTGGCCATAACTGGAAGCGGAGTGACCGAGCTTTTATCAACAGTCATCGCCGTGGCAAACGGTGAAAGAAAACTTGCACCTTTAAAAGTTAGGTTTGGAGCAGAAGTTGAAAAAAGAGTGCAAGAACTCCAAATACTTGTCGAAAACAAGCTTCCGCAAATTTGCAAGGTTTACCCGGCAAGATGGGTTGCCATAAAACTTTTAGAAAAAGACTCGGACATAATCGGAAAGTTGAAAAACTATGTGGGCGCAGCAGAAGTTTTAGAGCATGCAGAAGAACTCGCAGCAGAACTAGAAAAAATTCACGGTGAACCGTCTCCAGTGATACTTGCCTCTGAACGATACACAATCGCAAACAAAATCGCAAAAGCAGTTACAGTTTTTGAGGCGCCGCCGCGAATAAGCCTTGAACAGAAGATTGACTCCTTAACAACACACAAACTGATAGGCTACCCAATTTTAGCAATAATCATATTATGCATGTTTACACTAATTTTTGTTGGAGGCAGCCAACTATCAGCAACGCTTGACCTCTTTTTCGGAGCACTTTCATCCAACTTTGAAAGTTGGCTGCTACATTTCCTAGACAACACCACAGCAAATCTAATCAACAAAGGAATTCTTGGCGGAATAATCGCCGGAATAACAATAGCGTTACCATACATAATACCGTTCTACATCATTTTAGCATTGCTTGAGGACAGCGGCTACCTGCCACGCGCAGCATTTTTAATGGATAATTTGATGCACAAGATAGGTTTACATGGAAAAGCATTCATCCCACTAATTATTGGATACGGTTGCAGTGTCCCAGCATGCATAGGATGCAAGATAATGGAAACTGAACGTGAACGTTTTCTAGCTGCGTTTGTTGTTACGTTGATTCCATGCGCCGCTAGGACGGTTGTTATTCTGGGACTTGTTGGGAGATTTGTTGGATTACACGTAGCTCTAGCTCTTTACGCCTTCGACTTAATTCTCATATTTATTCTGGGAAGAATAGTCTTCAAAGCCTTGCCAGGAGAGCCCGTCGGCCTAATAATGGAAATGCCCCCATACAAAAAACCTTCATTAAAAATTGTTCTAACTAAAACATGGAGCAGAACCAAGGACTTCGTTTACATAGCCTTCCCAATAATAATTGTTGGAAGCCTCACAATAACTGCACTAGATATAATAGGCTTCATGAATTACATAACAGCAGGCGCGCGTCCACTAATAAGTGGATGGCTTGGACTCCCAGCAGAAGCAGGAATCCCGTTAATATTTGGAATTTTACGCAAGGAATTAACCCTAATACTGCTTTCTGAACTCATCCCGTTAGAGTCGCTTTCAGCCGTGCAAATGATCGTCTTCGCCATAGTAACGATGATTTACATTCCATGCGTAGCAACAATTGCCGCATTGCTTAAAGAGTTTGGCTGGAGAAAAGCGCTAGCAATAACGATTATCGACGTAGCCGCAGCTCTTCTTGTCGGTGGATTAGCTTACAATTTGCTGGCAATATTCATGTCTTAAAAAAGGCGTACAGACACGCAAAGTCTATTTCCGTCGGCTTATTGAGGGAAGCCACAAGGACAGAAAGAATGCAGCCGCAGCGAATGCTGTGAGCATGTAAAAGGCTGAATCTAACCCATACAAGTCAGCCAAATATCCCGATATAAACTGCGATATTGAGCCTACCCCAAACGATGTAAAAAAGAATATTCCATAGACTGCACCACGCTGATTTTCCGGCGAAAGGAAACCAGTAAGCGCATTTAATGCAGGTTGATGCGCATAAAAAAAGATTCCATAAAGAACAATGAAGACGCCTATTCCAACAACATAGACTGGAATTAACAATAGTGAAAGCAGCCCCAAAAATATAAATGCTGACGCGACGATCAAAACTTTTTTTGAACCATGTTTGTCTGCGGTTTTTCCGCCAATCCACTGTCCTAGAACGCCAAAAAACAAAACAAGTGTATATGCCACAGAAGCCCACATTGGGTCAACTTGGCGGTTTTCTTGAAGGTACGTCGGAAAGAAAAGCTCCACGCCCTTCATAAAAAGTCCAATCGTAATGTTAAAGACTAAAAGCGTCCAAAGTTCACGAATTTTGAAAGCGTCAATTATGCTGCTGTTTGCTGTCCGAGGCATGTTTTTCATCTTGCCCAATCCAAATTTTCTGATAAACAAAAGTGCAAGAATTATGCAAAGTACACCGAAAACTGCAAAAGCAATGTGCCAGCCGAAAATCGAGCCTACAAACCACGCGATTGTCGGGGTTAAGGCAACGCCTATTGTCCCACCGACTCCATGAAAGCCCATGGCTTCAGAAACATGATCAAAAGTTTTTGAAATAAGCGAATTTGCCGTAGGATGATAGAAACTTGCGCCTATCGCCATCAAAATCAAAGCTAAAGCAAAAAGGTAGATGCTGCTTGCAGCTCTGGCAGCAAACATAATTAGAGTGAAAACTCCTGAAGACAAAAGGAAAAAAATTACTGTTTTAACTTCGCCTATTCTGTCACCCAAAGGCCCGCCTGCTAAGGCGCCAAACCCGTAAATGAAAGAGGCAACCATGGAAACTGTCCCGATGGATTGTTTTGAAGCGTTTAAATCAGCCATTATGAGTGTTAGAAGCGGAGGAGCAATCGCGAAAAGCGAATGATTAAGAGAATGCGCAGCGCCTAACAACACAAGGCGAAGATCTCTTCCCAAACCATGCAACCGCCATTTGTATGACCTGTTGAGGACAAGAACATTTGCTATTACTTAGGCTTTATCCATAAAAACTTTTCAATGTCTAACTTGAATATAGCTGGGTTAACATTTATAATAGGTTTCACATAAAGGCATTATTGAACATAAAAGCATAGTGATAGTTGGGCGCGGTAATGATAACTAAGGAGTTGATTAAGGCGTTTTTGGATAAGCGAAACGTTTTTGCTGTAGTTGGCGCAAGCCGTGACCCTAAAAAATATGGTTATCAAGTTTATAAGGACCTTAAGAGTGCGGGTTATAGAGTGTACGCTGTAAACCCTAATACGCCAGAAATTTTGGGCGATAAATGTTATCCAAGCATTGAAAATTTGCCGGTAAAACCAGATGTTGTTAATGTTGTCGTTCCACCTAAAGTAACCGAGACTGTGGTTAAGACTTGCAAGAAACTTGGAATCACAAAAGTGTGGATGCAACCAGGCTCAGAATCTGAGAACGCAATCAGATTCTGTGAAGAAAACGGTATCGACGTGGTTTACGGTGCCTGCGTTATGATGGAACGAGCAAAACATGGCTGAATAGCATATAGAAAATGCTTTCATTTTAGAAAAGAATATTTTGCTGAAAATAAAAAATGAAGCTAATTGGAAGGATTACCGTATAAACTTGCAGACACTGACGTAAGCTGCTGCTTGGCCTTTTTTATCACCAAAATTTCTGTTCCGCAAATTCAAGTCAAAAAGTCAGTGTTTCTCCAAATATTTGTTGAAGCTTTAATGTGGTAATCTAGTGATGGTGGTGAGCATTATGGCAACCTTCAGATACGCCAATTTTCATTTAATCATTCTTTTTTAGTGGTTCCAGCTGATGATGTATCGGGAATTGTTGATTTTTTATGTTCTAAAAACTGTTCGATTTTTTGCACAATTTCCATGAAAGCTTTCGAGGCTGGAGAATCTGAATTTTTTACAATAAAGGGTATGCCTTTATCTGCGTCTTCGCAAATTTTCTGGTCTATTGGGATGCTTCCAAGAAGTGGTATTGATAGTTCCTCGGCTATTTTCTTCCCGCCGCCGGACTGGAATATGTCAACCTTTGCGCCGCAGTTTGGACAGACAAATCCACTCATGTTTTCTATTATGCCTATAATTGGCATTCCAAGCCTTCTTGCAAAAGTAACTGCCTTTTTAACAACTATTTGCGAAACCTCAGATGGAATAGTCACAATAACGACACCGTCCATTTCTGGCAAAAGTTGCGCAACGCTTAATGGTTCGTCTCCCGTGCCAGGCGGCAAATCAATAAGCAAAATGTCAAGTTCTCCCCAAACAATGTCTGACAAGAACTGGCGTATGGCAGTCATTTTTAATGGTCCACGCCAAATTACTGGTGCATTTTCATCGGGCAGTAGAAAATCCATGGAGACAACTTTTATGCCTGAGGGCCCTGAAACTGGAAAGACGCCAGCTGGCCCAACTTGGAGATTCTGACCAGTTAGCCCTAACATTTTCGGCACGCTGGGACCATGAATATCCGCGTCTAAAATGCCCACTTTATCGGCGTGTCCATGCACTGCAAAGGCTATTGCAAGATTTACTGCAATTGTGCTTTTGCCTACGCCGCCTTTACCGCTTATAACGGCAACTTTATGCTTTATCTTGCTCATCCTAGCCCTAAGCGTTTGCTCTTGCTCTTGATTCTGCTTTATTCTTTTGCTTATTTCCTCTGTTCTTTCGTTCATATAACCCGCTACCGCTTAGTTTGATAAATAAACCATGTTAAATAGTTAATGCTCTTTAAGGGGCAACATGGGCATGCGCAGATCGCTTTTCACAGTTCCTTTCAGTAAGAGAACGCTTTAACAAAAATAAATGGTTTATTTCTTGTTTTCACATTCAAAGCATACGTCTGTATCTCGGTTGACCCAGAATATTTTGCCGCATTTTCTGCACGTTACCTTTTTCAGCAAACCTTTATCGCCAGATTTTATGAATGCATGGGTAAGGTCAGTTTTTGGGAAGTTTATCGCTTTTCTGTGGCAGAGTGGCGCGCATGCTGTGCAACCATTTAGGCATTTAAGCGGGTAGGCAACAACTGCTTTTCCGTCTATGAATTTGAATACGCCGTTTGGGCAGAATTCAACGCATCTTGGTTTCCCTAAATGAGCACATCCATCGCATTTTTCTGGAAAGATTGTCGGATACCACGGTGTGGAATCCCTAACCATTAAAGGCTTTCACCTTTGCTGCTGTTTCCTTCTACAGTCGTAACAGTATTCCGTGTCAAAGTTTGTTAGAAAGATTTTGCCGCAGCGCTTGCATTTTACTTCTTGGAGCATGCCCTCTTTTACCGGCGAAACCGACTTTAGCAAGTCTGCTGCCGCTTGCGCGCACGAACACTGTTGTCTTTTTTCCAAATCTTCCATGTCAGTCATGGCTTATAGCGATCCTGTTAGAAAGCCGTATAACAGCCCAAAAATTACGCTTCCAATCCACGCTATAAACATATAGGTTAAGACAACTTTCCATTTAGCGATTCTTGAAACTGCTAAAGCGTTGGCTACATCGTAAGGTTGTCCCATGAGCCAGCTAAGCAACGCGCCTTTTGACATGCCTAAGTCCCACATTGCCTTGCCTAGAACTACCTCGACAAGCGTCGGTGTGTAAAGCGGTCCGCCTAGAACCGAGGCAATAAGTATTCCAGCTACTCCAGTTAAGTAGGCTCCAACAATGTCTTCTGGCAGGAACGCTGACACGTAGCTCACCGCAATCAACCCCAATAGGAAGAATGGAAGAATCTGTTTTGCCAAGTATCCCGCAAATTTCAGCGCTGCCAAGAGCCTTTCATCTAACGGAGGCTTAACAATCTCTATTTTTGCTGACGCCGAAGCGGCGTTAGCTATTTGGTGTTCCTTTTCTACGGCCTTGCCCCAAGGAGTTTTGGAAATTATTATGCCTGCGGCCAAGGCTACTGTTGCAGAGGCGATTATGCGGACGCCAGCGACTTCCCACGAAATCATTTCGCCAGTAAGCAAAATTGTCAGAATGTTCGCCGCCGGCGCCATCAGAAGGAACGTTATTGCTGGGCCGATTCCTGCGCCTGCGTATAGAACGCCGCCGAAAAGTGGAACCATTGTACATGAACAAACCGTCAGGAAAGGCGCCATTACAAGCGCAAGACCGTAACCCAATGCTTTGCTGCTGCCCATGTATTTTGTTATGGCTTCTTTTGGCACAAATTCGTAGATTAGCCCGGCGACTGTGAAAGCGAAGAGAAGACAAATCCACCCGTGGCTAAAATAGTCGATAAGGTAGGCTATTGGAATCTGCCACAGTGGAAGCCCGTGCAGGTCGGCTTGTTTTAACTGCGGCGCAAATGAGTAGGCCATTACGCGGCTGTATACTAGAAGCCCTACGACAATAAATATGAAGGCCAGTATAATTCCAGTGCGTATGGCCCGTTTTGTTTTTTCGTCCATTAGTTTTTCGCCCTTTTATTTGGCTGCTTCCCTCAGCAGTTTTTCCACTTCTTCTGGATTCGGAACTCGCCCCATTACTTTGACGGTGTCGTTTATGGCTATGGCTGGCGAAATTAATACACCGTATTTTTGCACGACATTCTTTGACATTATGTTAACTTTTTCGATGTTCACCATTATTCCGGCCTGCTTCAATTTTTCAGCGGCTTTTTCCACAGCTTTTTTGGCTGCTTGACACCGCATGCAAGGCGGTTCAGGACCTATTACCTCAACTTTAACTTCTTTCACGCCTTTTTCACCTTAGTTAAGAGAGGGAAAATATAGCAATATTTAAATATTGTTATAGACTTTGCTTTAAACGTGCATCTAACAATGAAAAACCTAGAAAAGTTCAGGGCTAAGGTCTTTGATGCTCTCGCTGACCCTGTGAGGCTAAAGATTCTTGAGTTTCTGCGCGGTGGTGAACGGTGCGTCTGCGAAATCGTTCCCTATGTTGGTATAGCTCAGCCGCTGGTTTCTAGGCACTTGGCTATTCTGAAGAAATGTGGGCTTGTTATGGACAAAAAGGAGGGAAACAAGCGCTTCTATTCCGTGACTAACCCAGCTGTTTTCAAAGTAATTGATGCCGTTGACGTTAACTTTATGGATGCGCTTGTAAAGCATGTCATTGAACAAATAGCTTGAGGTGAAAATGAATGGTTGTAAAAGTCGAAACTTTCACGGCGGAACCGCCATGTGCAGGCTGCCTAAAACTCTTGGAATACGCAGACTTGGTTAAGGCGAAGTACATCGAAAAAGTGGAAGTGATAAAGCATATTGGACCATGTGAAGAGTTCAGCAAGTACGGCTTAACCGTGGTTCCGGCCATAGTTTTCAACGAAGGAAAAATAAAGATTATGGGGGTTTGCCCAAGCATGCAGACCATAGAGGCTGCATTAAAAGAAATGGGAGTGTAATTATGTCTGTTAAAATTGAAATCTTCACTTCTGAGCCGCCATGCTCCGGTGGAAGACTGCTATTGAAACTTTTAGAGAAAATAAAAGAAGAGTACAAAAGCAAAATCGAGATTGAAATCTACCGTGGAGTGAACCCGAAGCTAAGCGAGTACGGCATAGCGGCAAGCCCAGCCGTGGTCATCGACAAGGACATACGTATAATAGGAATTTGTCCAAGCGAAGAAACCTTCAGAGAAGCCCTAAGGGAGGCAGGTGTTCAATAGTGTCCGGCGCAGAAGGTGTTGCAAAACCTGAATGGAGAGGGATACCACGCGAAGAGATAAACTGGCATCCAACAGTTGACCCAGAACTTTGCATAGGCTGCGGCATATGCATCTTAAACTGTGGAAAAAATGTCTACCAGTTCGATTATGAAAGAAATGCAGCGGTTGTAGCTAAACCGTTAAATTGTTTGGTAGGCTGCACTACATGCCAAAACACTTGTCCACAACATGCGATAAGTTTTCCACCTTTATCTTACTTGCACAAAATAATAAAGAAACATAAAGTGGTTCAACGTAGCAGAGAAGAGCTGTTGATGAACAGAGCAAAATACCAAGCTAAAAAGTAATCTTGGAGATACTTCTATTTAAGAAAAAAGACTTAAGCCGAAAGAATGCACCTATATTGTCCAGTATGAGCATATGGTCATGTCTTCGCGTTTAAACTGGCTTTTGAGGAATCTTACCACATCTTCCTCTTCGATGTAAAGGTTTCCTTTTTTGTCTCGTCTTACTGGGATGTTCGTTTCTCTAAGCGTTTCGCCTCTTAAAGAGTCCACCAGAACGTAGTAGGCATGTTCGGCTGACAGTATAAGTCTCAACTTGGTGAGTTCCCTCTTCGGAGATAATCCGTCTTGTTCAATGTTGTACACTATGGCTTTAGGCTGACATGTCTCTACTAGGTTTTTGAACTCAGTCCAGCTTCTAACTTTTACAACTCCTTTCCTGCTGTTTTCTTTGGGTTGCATGGCTTTGCCGTTTCTATTCAGTTATCGTGATTTATGTTTGCTATGCGTAACAGTTATATATGTAACAGGGTTATATAGTTCATTGAAATGCACAGACCAAAACACTGCAGATGCTGGCACAAATATCCGGAAAGAGGTTGGATACAATTCCTAATAATGCGCGTGCTATACGAAAAGCCGACACACGGCTACCAACTCCTAGAAGAAATTGAAAAACGAAGCCTTGGATGCCACAAACTTGAAACAGGTTCATTGTACACTCTATTAAGAAGAATGGAAGACCGCGGCCTACTCGAGTCAAAATGGGAAAAAACAGAAAACGGCCCAGACAGGCGCGTCTACAGGCTAACAAGCAAAGGGATTGAAGCATTAAGGATGGGACTAGCGTCAATAGTTAAGCGCAAAAAACTTTTCGAAGACCTCGCAGAGTTTTATCACGAAAAATTTGAGAAACCGCCGAAAGGAGGTGAAAAATGAAATGTGTAAATGTTGTTGTTGCTCAGCCGAAGGACACCGACAACACCACGAGCACCACCTTCATAGACAGCATACAGATTTTCCATGGCTGACAATGGATGTTGAAGAAGAAATCAAAACACTAGAAGAATACAGAGAACAATTAACACAAAAACTGGAGAAGATTAACAAGCGCTTGGAAAACCTAAAACCAAACAAAAGCACTTAGGCTGATTCGCTTCTAAAGCAATTTGCCAAGAAAAATCCACAGTTTTAAATTAAAATACCGCTTCCAATCTTCAGAAAAGAAAATAAGACGCTTAACATTAAAAGTAGCCAAATCGCTGAATAATGGCCGGGGTGAGGTAGCTTGGAAGCCTACGGGCCTGTGGACTGAAAAACGGCGGAAAGCCCGGCGCCCGGGTTCAAATCCCGGCCCCGGCCCCATATATAGGGTTTCAACCCCGGCGCGGAATGAAGGTGTTGCTATCTGCTCTTTTGAAGGTTGTAGCCGAGTTTTAGGTTATTGTTTGGATTAGTATCAGTGTGATTATTAGTAGTGCTAGTAGCTTCATGGCTTTGGTGTTGAATTTTTGGGCTTCTTCTGTCTTTTTTGCGTCTACAAGTTTCATGATATAGACAGAGGCTGAAAGGTTGTAAAGGAAAATCACGTATACGGAAAGCATCATTCTATCTGCCAATGTCAAATATCCAACAGCGGGGATGCCGCTTAAAAGTGCTAGGTGAAAAGCCGTTGCCGACATGAGTGTTGTTACACCCAAACTTATTCTTTGACTAAAGTTTTGTGGAGAAATAAAGAATGTTAGAAGCGAAATAGTCGTTATGGCGGTTATTGGCAGAACGCTCTTAACGAAAGCTGAAAGGGTGGGCCGCTTAAGATATATGCTGAAAACAAATCTGGAGTAGGTGTCGTTGCCGTAAGCGTGTTCAGTAATCGTTTGTTCAAAGCCGGCTATGTCCCATCCGGCAACATTGGCGGTCTCGTCTATGGTTGATGTTGAGTCTGGCTCAAGAATTAGATTTGAAGCGTTAAGGTTTTTGTGTTCAAGTTCAATTGTAAGTGTGTGAGTCTCAAATGGGTAACGGGTGAAGTCAAATGTTTTTATGAACTCTCCTCTGACGCGGTATTCAAGGTAACCGTCTTCTTCGTCCGCCTCAACAGTGTCAATTTTTGTTGGAGCCCCGTTTACAAACTCAAACTTTGCAACGTTTTCAAGACTAATTTCAGAAGAATTAAATTTGAACCATAGGTAAAAGTCTAGACGGTAACTGCTGGCAGACAAGTCAACCTTCTCAACATTGACAAGCCAAATGCCAACATACACACGTGTTGGGTTTTCTAAGTTCTCAGCTTTCACACAATGCAACATCGCAAAACCAAACATAAACACAAAAATAAGCATAATGGCAAGCGCCAATGAGCCTTTCCGCACCATTCCTCATCACCATTAGAATTTCGCTTCGAATAAAAATCCAATATTTAAGCGTTATCAACCAAAAAAGTAGAATGAATATTACGAGTTGGATTTGACAGCGGCCACTGTCCGTTTCAAAACCAGTTGAGCCGCTTCTTGAGTTGGCCATCCGCCAAGACCACAGTCAGGCCCAGTGAAACTCATTCGTTCACCGAATCTTTTTTTCGCTTTTTTAAATCTCTGTTTTATGACGCGTTCTTCTTCGGCTATTTGCCAAATTTGCGGTTCAGCCACGTTTTTTTCGTAAAGTTCAGCTAAAATCGCGTCTATGTCTGTTCTAGAGACGCCTACGCGAACGTGCTTATCTGCTTTTTCCAGCATGCCTCTTGAAATGCACTCTATGTTCTGTGGAGAAGCTGCATATTCGATTGAAATGACATCAATATTTTTAACCTCGAGAAGGTCGACAATCCTCGCTGGAGAATGCACATGTATCTGTCGAACGGCTCCACTGAAGTTGAAGGCTTTCTCTAAAACCTCTATAACTTCATCTTTGCCAGCGGCAACATCACGAAAACCGAAACTCGGTTCATCCATAGACACAACTACTGTTTCTACATGTTTAGAGCGTAAAATCGCGTTTTTTGCAAAGCGTTTAGCACTCTCAGAGAACATCAGCAAAACATCTTTGTAGGCGGTTGTTCCAACTTCTTTAAGGTATAACTCCATGGGGCCAGTGACGCAAACCCGTAACGCAATTTTATTTTTATTGAGCTCCTCACAGAGGCTTTTCGCCTCTTTGCTGATAACATGAACCTCAGGTATAATGGCGTCCTTTTCTTCCACAACATATGTGCCTTTTTCCATAGCCTTATTAATAACTTCAGTGAACTGCTTGCATATGTCATAATGTTGTGGATAATTTACAACATCTAAACCCGCAGCGCATTTTTTCCTGAAAGAGTCAACTATAACATCATAAAAGTTTCTGCAAATGAAACTGTTTTCTCGAAAATTTTTATCTTTAACCGCGTATTCTCTCGCTAAAATGTAAGCCTCTTCAAAGGCTTTTCTTTCAACTGATTTCGGTAGTGGAAAGCTTCCAATGTCGTCCACTAGTGTTTGCATAACAGACACTACGAGGCTGATGGTAATAAAATTACCTTTAGACGTTAACAATGCACCATCGTAACAAATATAAGCATGTTTTTGTTTCGTGAACATGTTTGGTGAAAAAAATGCCCAGCGTGTGGAAACTTCGCGTATCAATGCTTGGGACTCTAGCTGCAATAATAGGGTTGTCCACTCTTGTATTCGCGTTAATCTTAAGCCTTGCCGGCGCCTTGGACCTCATAACGCTTGGCGTTTTAGTTGTCGCTTTTAATATTGTTCAGTGGCTGATCTCGCCATACATAATTGACGCGTTATACCGTACTCGTGAAATTCCAGAAAGCGAAAACCCGAAACTGCATGAAATTGTCGAAGATATAAGCAGAAAAAGCGGGATAAAAAAGCCTAAACTGATGCTGGCGCAAATCCCAATTCCAAATGCTTTCGCGTACGGTTCGCCGATAGCTGGAAACCGAGTTGCAGTGACGAGTGGACTGCTGAAGACGCTTGACCAAGGAGAAGTTGAGGCGGTAATCGGCCACGAACTGGGGCATTTGAAGCACAGAGACGTGCAGATAATGATGTTTGTTTCGTTGTTGCCAGCGTTATTCTACTACATTGGCTACTCGTTCATACTTTCTTCTATGTATGGAAGACAACGAGACCGCGGCGGGGGAGAAGCAATATTGGGCATAGGGTTTATGGCTTTCTCATGGATTCTAAACATGTTTATACTCTACTTAAGCAGGCTACGCGAATATTACGCAGATAGACACAGTGTCATGGTTGTAGACAACGGCGCACAGAAACTTTCAGTAGGCCTAGCAAAGATAGTGAACGCAACTAAGAACATGAGCAAAATGCGAAAACAAACGCAGAACCTTAACGCTTTCAAAGCTCTCTTTATAGCTGACCCTGACCGTGCAGAAGTAGACTCTACGGCGCTTTCAACGATGTCCGCCTCAAGCGACCAGAAGCTTGTTCAAGATATCCTGTCCAAAAAAGTGACTACGTTAGATAAGATTATTGAAATCTTTTCCACTCATCCAAACATAGTTAAGAGACTTAAAGCTTTGCAGGAATTAAGCTAAAACTTTCTTTTTATAGAAATCCCTTAAATAACTTGAACCACAAACTAGTAACTATTTCTCTAGAGGTGCATAAACATGAAGCAGAGTAGGCAGATAATTGCGGAAGCGTTAAAGGAAAATAGAAAACATTTGCTTGAAACTGAAGCCAAAACCATCTGCACAGAATACAAAATCCCAGTCACACGCTTCAAACTTGCAAAAAACGAGGTTGAAGCCGCAAAAATTGCCGGAGAAATCGGCTTTCCAGTTGTACTGAAAATCGTTTCGCCAGACATAATCCATAAATCAGATGTTGGAGGCGTCATGCTAAATCTAAAAAATAAAAAAGAAGTCACAGCTGCTTACAAGCAAATAATTGAAAACGTTAAGAAGCACAAGAAAGCCGCAAAAGTCGTCGGTGTACTTGTGCAGGAGATGACACCTTCATCAACCGAAGTTATCGTTGGCGCGATAAAAGACCCTCAGTTCGGCCCCACATTAATGTTTGGTCTTGGAGGCATTTTTGTTGAAATTTTGAAGGATGTGACGTTTAGAATAGCACCGATAAATGAGGATGAGGCACGTGAAATGATAATGGAAGTCAAAGCGTATCCGCTACTTAAGGGTTATAGAGGCGTGCCACCAGCAGACACTGAAGCCATAGTGAACATTCTGCTTAACACTTCTAGACTTGTTATGGAAAACCAAGAGATTAAAGAGCTTGATTTAAACCCGATAATGGTCTACGAAAAGGGAGCAAAAGCGGTAGATGCCCGAATCATCCTTGAATAGTTATAGAGATTTGGTTAAAACTGAAATTTTCTCCAAAACTTTGATTCCGTTGGAAACCCCGTTTTTCGTTAGACTTGACGGTTGGAAATTTAGAGCACTTTCAGAGAAGATAAACGCGGAAAAACCATTTGACAAAAAATTTGCAGAATGTTTAGTTAACGCTGGAAAAACCTTGTTTGGTAAAGGGTTAAACCCAACTTTAGTTCACGCCGTTAGTGACGAGTTAAACGTGCTTTTTGCTGGTCAAGCACCATTTCGCGGAAGAATCGAGAAAATAGATTCAGTCATCCCAAGCCTAGTCTCATCAGCTTTTACTCTACGTTTGCATGAAGTCTTCGGTAAAGCTTTCACTACAGCATTTGATTCACGCATAGTGATTACGCTTAACACAGATAACGTCGTGGATTACCTGTCTTGGCGACAAACGAATGCATGGAGAAACCACAATAACGCGTATGCTTACTGGATACTTAAAAAGGCTGGACACAAGCCGACGGAAATATCTAAAAGACTCAAGGGCATGGGAACTAAGGAGATTCACGATTTAGCCTTCAAGCATGGCGTGAACCTTACGCAGACTCCGCTTTGGCAGAAAAGAGGAATACTTGTTTACAAGGAACCATACGTTAAGAGAGTGTCTCCAAACAAGCATGCTATGCGCTGGCGGCTAAAAGAAGAGTGGAACCTGCCGCTTTTCGCTTCAGAGGATGGAGCAAAGTTAATCCAGCAGATTCTCGAATGGGTAAAAAGCTCAAAAAGGACGGAAATAAGTGGCGCGACAAGAGAAAATGCAGAAAATTGAGGAACTAAACAGTAAACTTGCAACATTAAAAGAGCAGAAACGAAAACTGGATGTCGAGGCTGGAGAATTTGCCGAAAAAAGAAACACGCTCAACGAGGCGTTAAAAAATTTAAAAACCGAAATTTCAAAGCTGAAAAATGCAAGAGACAAAATAAACGAGCAAGTAAAGGAGCTAAAAAACCAAAGGAGTCAGCTGAAAGCAGAGATGGCGCAGAAAACTGATGAGCTCAAAAGTTTAACGAAAGAACTTGAAGCTTTAACGATGAAGAAACCGCCAAAAAGCTTTAAAGAATTAAAAAATGAGGCTGAAGCAATTGAATGGAAAATTCAGACAACACCGACCGACTTGCAAGCAGAGAAACAGCTTGTCGAACACGCCAAACAAGTTGAAGCCCAACTTGTTATTCACCGAAAAATTGACCAGCTAAGCCAAAAAAGGCTTGAGTTAAAAGCTGAATTGAAGGCTCTTGGGGCAAGAATAAAAGTTTGCCATGAGAACGTTGCCGAGAACGCGAAAAAAAGTCAAGAACTCCACCAAGAAATGCTTAAGAAAGTTGAAGAGGCAAAGAAACTCAAAGCAGAGGCGGATAACTTTCACAAATGTTTTGTTCAAGCTAAAGAAGACGGTAAAAAGCTTCAAAAGGAAATTGATGAAATTCTAGACGAGATAAGGCAACTTAAAAGAGAAATTCAAGCAGAAGAGGACGCAGAAAAGCTGAAAGACCAAGAAGCCATATTGGAAACCGTTGAGAAGCAAGCACTAGAAAAACTGAAGCGGGGAGAAAAACTGACATGGGAAGAATTTAAAATTCTTGCAGAGAAGGGCATAGCATAAAATTAAAGTATGTTCACACAATTAATGATTGGGAACCGAGAATAAATGTCACAGAGAGACAAGGAAAAAGAAGAGAAAACGGAACAAAAAAGAGTTCTAATTTTATGTGTTGACAGAGACGGTGACCTAACAGCTAAAGCGGAAATTAAAACACCTTTAATTGGCAGAGACGCAAACCTAAACGCTGCTGTAGCCTTAGCATTAAAAGATCCAGAAGAGCCAGACGCAAACGCAATGTTTGAAGCAATACGCATTTACGACCGCTTAACAAGCGAAGGAAAACAAAACGAAAACTATGAAGTGGCAACGTTGACAGGCTCGGAATTCGGCGGCGTCAGCGCAGATAGAAAAATAGTTTCAGAGTTGAGTGACGTTTTGAAGGCTTTTCCAGCAAACGAGGTTATACTTGTCACGGACGGTTATTCAGATGAGGCTGTTCTGCCCCTTGTGGAGTCAAGAGTGCCCGTGTCGTCTGTTAGAAGAATTTTGGTAAGGCACAGTGAATCAATAGAGGAGACGGCGGCGCTCTTCACAAAATATTTTAGGATAATTGTGGAAAACCCACGTTACGCACGCATTGCGCTTGGATTGCCTGGAATACTGTTTCTGATTTTAGGAATATTGACAATATTCAATTTAGTGCATTACTATTTGATAGCCTTTGTAATCGTTTTAAGCGCATATATGCTCATAAAAGGTTTCGGCGTAGACAAAGCTGCGAAGAAAGCTTACAAGATGATAAAAGAGTATTCGCCGCCGCCTTTACCCGTGCAGATTTCAACGTTCACCACACTTGCAGGCATCATGTGCATGGCGTTCGGGGTGTATTTAGGAGTGGATTCCGTCACTTCATTAAGTATAGATATGTCTAACATTCTTGGGGTTTTGCCGCAGATTGCAGGTTACTTCATTAGAGATTCTAAGGATTTGATTGTTGTGGGCACATGTGTAGCCTTAACTGGAAGAGCTATACGTTGGTATTTTGAGCGAGATTCAAAACTTTTGCGCAATTCAGTTTTAATAGTGTTGATAGCGTGGTCTAGGCAAATTCTCGACGCTGCCTCAGGTATACTGATTAATCCGAAGGCTGGATATGAGACGCTAATCTTCTCGATAATAATTGGCATTTTAATAATCATAGCTTCTTCATTGGTTGTTATAGTTATTCACAGGTCAGCTAAAGGATTTTTCAAGAAAACTGGAGAGCAAGAAGAGTTTGAAGAAGGCTAAAATAGCAATAATCGGCGGAACAGGATTCGAAAAACTGTTCAATGACGCAAAACAAACGCGCGTAGGCACACCTTATGGAGTTCCTCCACCAATCGCGTTGGGAAAAATCGGCGAAAAAACTGTAGCTTTTCTTCCGCGACACGGTCCAGAACATTCAGTTCCGCCACATAAAGTGAATTACAAAGCGAACATTTACGCGTTGCACACGCTCGGCGTTGAAAGAATTATAGCGGTGAACGCCGTTGGAGCCATAAACACTGCCTTTAAGCCAGGTGACATTGTTATCCCGCACGACTTTGCAGACTTTACGAAGTTTCGTTCTACAACATTTTACGATGACGCCCCAGTTACCCACGTGGATTTTTCACAGCCTTACTGCCCAGAAATTCGCAGAACGTTTATCGAATGTGCTGAAAAGCTTGGTTTGCACTTGTGGAACCGAGGCGTGCTGGTTTGCACGGAAGGACCACGCTTTGAGACGCCGGCTGAAATTGAAATGTTTAGACGTCTTGGCTTTGACATTGTTGGAATGACTGGGATTCCAGAGGCTGTGCTTGCGCGAGAACTTGAAATGTGTTATGCGGCGCTATGTTTTGTTTCAAATATGGCTGCTGGCATGCAGGAACGTTTAACGCCAAAAGAAGTTTTAGACATTTCAGAAACAGTTCAACCCAAAATAGAGCAAATCTTAATTGAAACTGTTAGGGTTTTACCAGTTGAACGAAAAGGCAGATGCCCTTGCGCAAATGCCCTAAAAGATTCGAGGATTAAATGATATGCTTAAGACTGTGCTTTCAGCCATCGGCGCATACAAACTTTATGAAAAGTGGCTCTGGCACCAAGTTAAAAGTAACGCTAGCCCAGAACACATAGCAATAATTCTAGATGGAAACCGCAGATGGGCTTCAGAAAAGGAGCTTGACCCATGGCTTGGTCATAAAGAAGGCGCTGAAAAAGTTGAACAACTCTTGGACTGGTGCCTAAAGCTTAACGTCAAGTCAATAACGCTTTACGCTTTTTCAACCGAAAACTTTCAACGCTCCAGAGAAGAAGTTGATGAAATAATGAAAATCGCCTCGGAAAAACTCCAAAAAATCCTATTAGACGAGCGCATACACAAAAATAACGTTCGAGTCAAAGTTATTGGCAGAATTGCGCTTCTTCCAGAACATCTTCAAAAAATTATAGCAGATGTAGAAAAGGCAACGCAGAACTACGACAAACATTTCTTAAACATTGCCTTTGCATATGGCGGAAGAGCGGAAATAGTTGACGCCGCAAAGAAAATTGCTGAAAAAGCGCAGAAAAAAGAGTTAAACCCGGAAGACGTCGACGAGAAACTTTTTGAAAGATACCTTTACACTTCACATTTACCAAAACAAGAACCAGACTTAATTATACGCACTTCTGGAGAGGAAAGGCTAAGCGGTTTTCTGCTTTGGCAATCTGCATACAGCGAGCTCTGTTTCTTGGATGTTTACTGGCCTGACTTTCGCCTAATAGACCTTTTAAGGGCTGTCAGAACCTTCCAGAAACGGAAAAGGAGATTCGGCGCATGAGTATGGTTAGGCTCTTTTCTTTGCACTCACTATGGAAATTACATCTCTGTCTTTAAGCACGTAGTCTTCGCCGACCCTTTTCCTTTCTTTTGCCTCCACAGCGTAAATGAAGCTTTCACCAAGTTCCGTGTGAATTAGGTAGGCGAGCTCCCGTGCTTTTGTTCCGTAAGGCACAAGGTAAGCATCTGGCAAAACTCTTCCATTGTGGTCTGCCAAATGCTCAATATCTTCAACCGGATAAACCGTAATCATGTTCAGAAGCTTGAAATAAGCCATGTTTATTGCGTCTTGAACACCTGTCGAACCAAACTTTAAGAGAACTTTCTCTCTTATGGTTTCCAACGCCTTTATTTGGCTTTCAGTTAATTTTTCAGGATTGTTTATTTTGAAGCTGCAGTCGCCTGGTCGGTATTCTATGAGCCTTTTTTCTGCTGCTCTCCGTAGAGCAAGCTCTGCTTCAGCGCAACATGGCACCACCACATAGTTCAGCTTCTTGAGTCTTTCAAAGTTTTCTTCAGCGGTTGGAATATCCATCTTGTTTGCGGCTATAAGCATCGGTTTCGCAATTTGCCTTAAAGTGTCTATAAATTTTAGAAAATCCTCTTCACTCCACGCAGTGGGTTTTTCAGCATTCAATCCCGTTCGTCTTACGGCTTCAAAAATGTGTGCCCTCCTAATTGCTAAACCGCTTAATCTTTCCTCTAGAATAGTTAGGAGGTCACCCGACTCGGATTCAGCTGTTCTAGCGATTTTCGGCCAATCCTTTTTAAGGATGTTCGCCATCCACATTGTTAATTCGTTTTCCAAAAACTTGACGTCTTCCAGCGGGTCGTGCTCACCTTGCCTGCATATTCTGCCTTCGCAGTCTGTTCCTCCAGAAGCGTCAATTATGTGTATTAACACGTCTGCCTTTCTTATCTCGTCCAAGAACTGGTTGCCTAATCCTCTACCCTGCCAAGCGCCTGGCACAAGTCCAGCGCAATCAATAAATTCCACGGGTATAAGCCTAACCCCATCCATGCAAAGCGAGTTTACCGGTGTGTCTTTAACGTTGAATTCTTTGCAGACGCATGGAGTGCGTACATAACCAACGCCGCGGTTTGCTTTAATCGTAGTAAAAGGATAATTAGCAATTTCGGCGGGCGCGAGAGTTGCAGCGCTAAAAAACGTGGATTTTCCAGTGTTTGGCTTTCCAACTATGCCCAACAACCGAGCGTAAGACTTTTGCATTTAGACTCCACACGTTAATGTTTACTGGATTCAGCTATATGGCTTATGCCATCCGCTCTAGAAGGTTTAGGGTGGAAACGCCTCAAGAAAAACAGCGAGACAAGCAGTAAAACTGCCGGAATGCTAATGTAAACTGCAAATGTTTCTGCAGTCAGCAACCAAGCTGTGTTTAACGCTTCATCAGCGTTTTCAAACGCACAGATGACACTTGAAACGGCAATTTTGGTATTTAATTCCCAAGCGTCTATTGCGTCTTGTATAGAAATTTTCGCTGTTAAAATCATCTGCGCAATTTCATGCATTTCAGATGGGAAAAATATGTTCACACCGAAGATTTTTCCGGTGAAAAATGTGGATTCCGCGCGTTTCAGCTTCTGAACAGATTTGGTTAGTTGTTCCGCGAAGTAGCTGTCGGTGAAGTTGCTGGGCGAAAGCGAAGTCAACTGGACATACTGGTTTTCTTCTAGCTGCGTTGCCATTGTGCTGTTAAATACAAAATTTGCATATGGAATAATTTCCGGCGTGCTTTGGATTGAACTTAAATGGAGAAAATCCATTGCCGCGAAAAGTCGCCATGTCGCGTCAACCGGTATCCAGCCGTAATTTTCAAGGTAAAATTCAGCCCACATGTGTCCATCTTGTATAGCTTCGCCTATGTAATGAAAAGCAAAACCCGCTTGAACCCTTGCTGGGATTCCAGCGGCTCTGCATAAAGCCGCAAAGAGATAAGAGTATTCGGAGCAGTCGCCAGCGTGGTTTTCCAAGGCCCAAAGAGCACCACGTTCTTCATCTTGAATTTGATAGTTTAAATAAGCGGTTACAAAATTGTATATCCGAAGAGCTTTATCATAGTAGCTAGATTCGCCTTCCGTTAAGTTCTGTGCAATATTGATAATTGTTTGATCATCAGACTCAATAAGTTCTTCTGGTTGAGTGTACCACTTGTACACTTCAGAAGCTTCGTTGTATTTGCCTATTAGGCTGGAGTTAACTTGATAGCTAACGCTGACGGATAGCATGCTATAGTCGAGTTCCACGCGGAATATGCAGTCTGGTTGAATTTCCACGCGTTTCAAGCAAGCGTACATATTTTCATAACCATCATGCAAAAACGTGATTTTCTCAAACGTGCCTCCGACTGCCGTGATATTGCGAAGTACTGCGTAGTGGCGTGCAGTTGCATTTTTAATCAACGGGACAATAAGCTCTCCATCAGTAACGGTTTCAGATGCATGGTTTACAATTTCTATAACATGTTTAACTTTCCCAACAAAAACATCCTTCACCACATATTTAAGAACACTCATGTCGGCAATGCTTGAAAACGCAGAGCACCGCGGAAATACAGAGGCGCAGATAAGCAACATAAAAACCGTAACCGCCATCAACGCAACAAGGGAATGTTGACTTAAGCATATCTCCATACAACTCAACACGTTTAAGGAATAATATAAAAGTATCCAGTTCAGCTTATTAAAGACTTGAGCAACTCCGCAAAGGAAGGCTAGACGGGAATAATGATGCATACAGCAGATTTGCCAAAAGAAAAATTGGTCGAAATGTATAGACTGATGTTGAAAATCCGCCTTTTCGAAGAGAAAGTCTTCGAGTTATACGCGCAGAACCTTGTTCCCGGAACGATACACTTGTACACTGGGCAGGAAGCAGTCGCCGTCGGTGTCTGCAGCACCTTAAGAAAGGATGATTACATTACAAGCACACATCGTGGACACGGACACTGCATAGCCAAAGGTGCAGACATTAAACGTGTCATGGCGGAAATTCTAGGCAAAAAAACTGGTTACTGTAAAGGCAAAGGCGGCTCAATGCACATTGCGGATTTCAGCATAGGAATGCTTGGCGCCACAGCCGTAGTAGGCGCTGGAATACCAATAGCCGTTGGTGCAGGCTTATCTGTTAGGCTTAGAAAAACCGATCAAGTTGTTGCGTGTTTCTTCGGTGATGGCGCATCAAATCAGGGAACATTTCATGAAAGCATAAACATGGCTGCTGTGTGGAGGCTTCCAGTAATATTCGTATGCGAAAATAATCTCTACGCGATGGGCACGCGTCAATCGGTGGTTATGGCTATTGAAAACATCTCGGACAGAGCCGCAGCGTATGGAATTCCCGGCGTGACAGTTGATGGAAATGATGTCTTAGCAGTTTACGAAGCTACTTTTGCGGCTGTTGAAAGAGCACGGAAGGGCGGAGGCCCAACGCTTATTGAATGTAAGACTTATAGGCATAGGGGGCATTCGCGTGTTGACCCTGCAAAGTACCGACCAAAAGAGGAGGTTGCAGCATGGCTTGCAAGAGACCCTGTTAAACGGCTTAAAGAAAAACTTTTACAATCAAACGTCGTCGCCGAAAACATGCTTGAACAAATTGAAAAAATGGTTTCAGCTGAAATCGAAGAGGCCTTGAAATACGCTTTGGAGAGTCCATACCCCGCACCTGAAGAAGCCTTAGAAGATGTTTACGTTTAAAATGGAGGAAAATGTGCCTTGAGGAAAATAACTTATCGTGAAGCCTTGCGTGAGGCTTTAAGAGAAGAAATGCGCAGAGATCCATCAGTCTTTCTTTTAGGTGAGGATATTGGAAGATATTGGGGCGGAGCCTTCAAAGTTACAGATGGATTAGCTGAAGAATTCGGAGACGAACGCGTGAGGGACACGCCAATTTCTGAAAATGCCATAATAGGTGTGGCCGTAGGCGCGGCGATAACTGGAATGCGTCCAGTCGCAGAAATAATGTTTGGAGACTTGGCCGCTCTAGCCATGGATCAAATTGCAAACCAAGCCGCGAAAATCCGTTACATGTTTGGCGGGCAGGCAAAAGCTCCACTGGTGGTAAGAACGCCTTTCGGCGCTGGAGTAAACATCGCGTCTCACCATTCGCAAAGTTTAGAGGCTTGGTTTATGCATGTTCCCGGTTTACATGTGGCTGTACCTTCAACGCCGTATGATGCAAAGGGGCTGTTGAAGGCGGCTATACGTGGAAACAACCCAGTAGTTTTCTGCGAACATAAACTGCTATATCCAGTTGAAGGTGAAGTTCCAGAAGGGGAGTACACCATACCTTTTGGAGTTGCGGACGTTAAAAGAGAAGGTGAAGACGTAACTGTTGTAGCTACGCTTTACATGGTTCACAAAGCCTTAAAGGCAGCCGAAAAAATGGCAGATGAAGGAATAAGCGTGGAAGTCGTTGACCCTAGAACTTTGGCGCCTCTCGACAAGAAAACAATAATCGGCTCGGTTAAAAAGACAGGCAGGCTAGTTGTTGTAAGCGAAGACTGCAAAACTGCCGGCGTAACAGCTGAAATAGCCGCAATAGCCGCTGAAGAGGCAATAGATTATTTGGACGCACCTATAAAACGTGTCGCTGAGCCAGATACGCCAATACCCTTCAGTCCGCCGCTAGAGCAGTATGTTATTCCAGATGAGAAGGCGATAATAAAAGCCATAAAAGAAGTACTTTAACCCATCCGAGTCATAAACTCATAAGCAAAGCTTGTAAGTGACTATATCTAATTTTACACCCCACGGTGTATCCACAGTAGCTTCTTTTATTAGTTCAAAACCATTTTTCTCGTAAAATCGCCTAGCCTGCGTCTCATTCTTCCCAGTATACACAACCAGAGCGCTAACTCCGTTCTCTTTCAGGTCTGAAATGACATGATTAAGAAGTTGGGTGCCTATCCCCTTTCGCGTGTACGCCGGAAAAATTATGATTCGATCCAGTTCCGCAGTGTCTGCAGCCTGTTTTATGGTTTGCGCGAATCCGATTATCTTGCCATTTTCAAAAGCTATGTAAATCGCTGAATTGCCCTTCGTGATTGCCTTCTGCAAGGTTTCCTCTGCGAAAGCTTTTTTCACATACTCGTCTGGGATGCCAAATTTAACAACATTGTCAATGTAAATTTGACTTTGTTTATCCTCCAAAAGCAAAAGAAGCTTCTTGCTAAGGATTTTGACATCTTCAGCATCAGCCTTTTTGACGACCACGACCATTTGCTCGGCTCCAATTTTGGATTAAGCAACTAATGCATGCTAAAGTCACTATAAAAAAATTGCGGAAAAAGTCCATTTTAAATATAAATTATTGCTGTTAAGAACTTTTCTAACCTCTATCTAAATTTTCACTTCTTTTCTTTGACCAGCTTCTGATATTCGTCGAATGCTTTTTGCCATTTTTCAGGTGAAGTTTCAAAGGCTTCAGTTGGGGGTTTAAGTCTGCTTTGGCGGATTGCTTCGCGGATAACCATAACTGTTATGGGCAACTGTGTAATCGGCAGCAACGCCAGTCCGTAAAAGGTGTTGTGGAAATAAAGTCCGCCGTAAAAAACCGTGACGGGGATAACAACCACAATGTCAAATCCCATTAAAGTAAGCAAAACAGGATATTTAAAAACTGTTTTAACATCATATAGAAATTCGGTTATATATAAGCGGAACCGTGTGATAAAGGCGTTGGCACGAGGGTGCGGAGTCTTGTTGTCGCTCTCTTCAGTTTCTACAGGTTTCTTCGTCGCCTTCATTGTTTTCACCGTATTAAGCTGAAACTTTTAATATATATAATTTTCAGCATTTACGCCTTATCTGTGATGGAGAGGCAGACTTGATTTTCTATTCGGTTCTTCTTCCGAGGATTATGCAGCCGACTCCCGCTAAATTAAAGATTTCCCTAAAGTTGCAAAGCGAAAATAAAATAAGGCTAAAACGACATGACAACGACGGAATCAAACATGGTCATCAAGGTTGTTATGCCAAAACTTAGCCTAACCATGAAGGAAGGCAGCGTCGGTAAATGGTACAAGAAGGAAGGCGAAAAAGTTGAAAAAGGCGAACCCATCGTTGAAATAATATCTGAAAAAGCAACCTACGACCTTGAAGCTCCAGCGTCTGGTGTGCTACGAAAAATTTTCGTAAACGAAGGCGAAGACGCGCAAGTCGACGCTTTAATTGCGGTAATAACAGCTCCGGATGAACCTTTTTCTGAAACAGAAATCGCGCAGACGCCGCTAATTCAGGCTCCAAAAGAAGCGCTAGAGACTGAAGCTGAAGCGAGAATTTTAGCTTCTCCAGCTGCAAAACGCTTAGCACGCGAGCATGGCGTAGACCTAGCTCTTGTTAAGGGTTCCGGCCCCGACGGGCGAATCGTTGAGGAAGATGTTAAGAGGTTTGTTGAAGAATCTATGGGATTAATGCCGAAAGTTAGGGAGATTATTTCATTAAGCGGTTACAGGAAAACATCGGCTGAAAGGGTTTCCACAAGTTTTAGAACCGCGCCTCACAGCACAATAATGATGAGCGCAGAAGCCTCAAAAATGGTTACGCTTTATGAGCAGTTTAAAATCTCTTACACGACGATAATTGTTAAAGCGGTCGCAAAGGCATTGTCAGAAAATCCAATGGTAAACTCGACACTTGATGGAGAAAAAATAAAGGTTTTTGAGGACATAAACATTGGCGTCGCAGTAGCCACAGAAAATGGTTTAGTAGTGCCAGTTATAAGCCATGCGGACAAAAAGTCGCTGAAAGAAATAGACGCTACAATACGGGACTTGACAGAGAAAGCCAGACATGGAAAACTGAAAAAAGAGGAACTGAGTGGAGGAACATTTACTGTTTCAAACCTCGGCATGTACGAAGTTGAATTTTTCACTCCGATAATAAACCCGCCGGAAGCAGCAATCCTCGGTGTTGGAAAACTAACCAAAAAACCAGTCGAAGCAGCTGATGGAAAAATTGAATTCAAGCTTTACATTGGACTAAGCCTTTCTTACGACCATAGAATAGTTGACGGTGCACCCGCGGCAATCTTTCTACAAAAAGTGAAGTATTACTTGGAAAATCCTGAAACGCTTGAAGCATAACATTTTCCGTTTTTAATCTTTCGGGGTCTGCGCCGCAAATTCTATAGCTTGAAGAATTCCTCGAATCATCGAAAGCAGACTGGCTACAATCATGACCGCGAGTAATGGCACAAACTCAACAGTGAATGATACATTTTCGAAAGTTACTGTAAACACGCCGCAGTTTGTTGAATACGCCAAATAGACGATTAGAAAGAAAGCGCGTATAATTATGAGAATGTACTTGTAGATTGTACCTTCACTGAAGGTTATAGCGAACGTGAAAAATATTAAGCCCCAAGCTAAAACTGCGAAAAGCTCCAAATACTGTGGTAAATCCTTCAAAATCATCGAAGTCAAGAACCACAAGATAAGCCAAAAAATTCCAGACACAGCAGTAAAAAGTGTCGCCTTAACAACGCGCATTGCAAACTTGCGCCTGTCTCTTTTCTGGCCAATTTCAATTTCGTTCATGGAAGTATCCACCCGCCCTCAAAAATTTCCATGTCTAAAAAATATAGGCGGATTGAGCCGCTGTTGCTCATTTTTGATGGATCGCTTACGGTCATCTCGAATAAGTCTTGGAAATGTGTTTGCGAGCTAATGTTCAAGTTCATTTGGCTTGAGCTGATAAGCTCGTCTTCAGCGTTATACAACTTTATTAGCAGCGGACCGCTTAAATCGAAATAGGCGTCGTTGTCAAAGTTTATGGAAACCGAAACCGTTCCGCTAGTTAAATTATAGTTGATAACGTTTATGTCCAAGTTGTTGAACGGTGCACCCCAATCGACTGGAAAATTCATTGTTCCGTTAAATGCTATAGCGTAAGCCACTCGAAAATGTAGAGTAGCCCGCATGATTAGCGTCGCAGTGTTTGTCAAAAGTTCCCTGTCCTGCGCGAATAATTCGGCCAGGCTTGACGAAATTGTGCAGTTTGATGAGGCCATTGTTCCGGCCGGCACATCTGGCAGTGTCGTCGCCAAAGTGGATATCGTTCTGTTTTCTTTGGTGATTTTTATGGTTACGGTTATTTCTGAAAGGTCGTAGAAGCCCGTGTTGTTTACGTATACTGGCATGGACATTGTGAAGTTTCCTTCTGGAGAAACTGTGAATGTTGGTTCTTGTATTCCAAAGTTTTGTCCTTCCATAAGCTGCAAAATTGACAGAGCAACAGTGGCAGGTAACAGTAGCACGGCAATCCACAGAATTGCAATTATCCATCCAAGGGCTTTAATTGTCTGCCGCAAGCCGCATGCCTCAACAGCTTTTACTGTCCTTTTTCAGGCGGTTTCTCCTCTGCTTTAAGCTGTTTTGGAACTGTTGGCTTAGCTTCTTTGTAAAGTTGTATTCCACGCATTGTCGCGATTGACCCAGTCCAACCCATTATCCCGAGGAACATCACTCTCACTGCAGCTTCGGCTATCGGTCCAAGAATTTGTCCAAGAGCATATGCAAGTTCGCTGTTAGTCAAAATGCTTGCAACTGATGTCAGCGTAATGAACGCCATGACAAAAGTTAAAACTAGCAACAACAAGCCTACCGCTATAAGTATGTACGCCACAAGTTCTGCCCTTTCCATCTTCATACACCTTCACCAAACCATTAATTGAAATTCAATTCTTGTGTGAACTAATATAAAAAACATGCGACTACACATCGAAAAGTCTTAAGTGCGCCTACCGGCAGAGAAACCATTGACCAAAAATGAAGGTTGCAGTTTACCACAACCAAAAGGACATACGAATTGAAGAGGCCCCAGTTCCCAAAATAGGACCAGACGAAGTCTTGGTCAAAATGAAAGCTTGCGGTGTATGCGGTTCAGATTTAATGGACTGGTATCTGGAGAAACGCGCTCCGCTGGTTCTCGGACACGAACCATCAGGCGTTATCGCCGAAAAAGGCGAAAACGTTGAAGACTTCAACGTAGGCGACAGAGTCTTTGTTCACCATCATGTCGCATGCTTAAAATGTCACTATTGCATGCGTGGAGACTACACTTTATGTGAACAGTTCCACAAAACCAACATTATCCCAGGCGGATTCGCAGAATACTTCAAGGTGCCTCATGCAAACCTTAAAATTGACACGCTTAAAATTCCAGAAAAAATTTCTTTTGAAGAAGCCACGCTTATCGAGCCTATCGGATGCTGTTTAAGGGCTCTTAAAAAATGCGGAATCCACGAAGGCGACACTATAGCAGTGATTGGCGCCGGAGCAACAGGCGTAATACATACAGCCTTGTCTAAAATTTTCGGCGCAAGAAAAACCATAGTGTGCGACTTGATTGATTTCCGTTTGAAAATTGCCGAAAAATTTGGTGCAGATGTCGCAGTCAATTTGCTACGCGAAGATTTAAACGCCATTGTGCGGAAAGAAACTGATGGAATGGGCGTAGATTTAGCCATTGTAACCGCTCCAAATATCAAAGCCTACAAAGCAGGTTTGGAGATATGCCGCAAAGGCGGAAAACTTTGTGTTTTTGCCCCCACAAAGCCGGGAGAGCGTCTAGAAATAAGTCCTAACCAGTTTTTTTTCAATGAGATTCAGATAATCTCCTCTTACTCCACATCGCATGTTGAAACCCGTGAAGCCTTAGAATTGATAAAAGCTGGAAAAATTAAAGCGGATAAACTGATAACACACCGTTTCGCTTTAGAAGACGCGGCAAAAGCATTTAAAACCGCTCTGGAAAATAAGGAGAGCCTAAAAGTCATAGTGCTTGGTAAGTGATGTAGAATGAAAGCGGCTATGTTGTATGGCGTAAAAGACTTGCGGGTTGAAGAAATTGAAGTTCCAAAAATCGCACATGGCGAGGTTCTGGTGAAGGTTAAAGCAGCAACCACCTGTGGCACAGACTTGAAAATTCTCCAACGTGGCTATGTGGAGAAGGTGATAAAGCTCCCAACGGTTTTTGGACATGAGTGGGCAGGCGAAGTTGTCGAGGTCGGCGAGGGATTGGAATGGCCTAAGAAAGGTATGCGAGTTCGCGCCGGCAACAGTGCACCATGCCTAAGATGTTACATGTGCCAGAAGGGGAAATACAATTTGTGTGAAAACATGATTTGGCTTTGGGGCGCTTACGCCGAATACATAAAGGTTCCAGCGCGCATGGTTGCGGTTAACATGCAGGAAATTCCACAGCACGTCTCTTACGAGGAGGCGGCCATAACCGAGCCGTTAGCATGCGTGCTTCACGGAGTTGAAGAAGCCGGGGTCGGATTAGGCGATTCAATAGCCATAATCGGCGCTGGACCGATAGGTTTACTGCATCTTTTGACTGTGAAAAAAATGGGCGCTGAAAAGGTCATAATGATAGACCTTGTCGAAGAAAGGTTACATTTCGCCGAAAAACTTGGCGCCGACGAAACAGTGAACGCCGGAAAAGAAAACCCGCTGGATGTTATTAGACGGTTGACTAGCGGCCGCGGCGCTGACATCGTAATCGAAGCCATAGGCTTGCCAAAAACATGGGAACAAGCATTAACACTTGTGCGGAAAGGCGGAACAGTCCTAGAATTCGGCGGATGCCCACCTGGAACAGAAATAAAGCTGAGCACGGAACAGCTTCATTACGGAGAAACAACCGTCATGGGCACTTTCCACACTACTCCACTACATTTCAGAAAAGCCATAAATCTAATCGCGTCAAAAACAATCAACGTTAAGCCTCTTATAACGGCTAAAATGAGTTTGGACAATATTAAAGAGGCTTTTGAAATGCTTTCCACATCTAAAACCCAAATAAAAATAGCCATACAACCATAATTGAGATTTTATTTAAAGTTTAACGCTTATTTCGAGGCCGCCGAACTTGCCGGTACATGTTTGCTTGCATACCTAACATTGTCCGCGATTATGATGTTTCCTTTGCGGAGTCTATCCTCGATCGTTATGAGGCCAAAAGTCTTATGAATGTTGCATGGGTAAATAAGTGTGCGGAGAGAATTATAATGGTTTATTGTGTTAAATGCGGCGCGAAAAATTCTGATGATGCTAAAACTTGTTCGCAGTGTGGAGCACCTCTGTACACGTTAGGTGAAAGTGGACAAGCAAGGTCAGTTGAGAAGGAATGTTTCGGAACCCGAAGAGGCGTAGAGCCCCACGAAAGGATTGAGGAGGAATGCTTCGGCATTCCCAAAGGCGGAGCAGTTATCGGTTTAGCCATAGGTTTGATAATTGTTATTGCTGGCTTGAGCTTGCTGCTTCAAGAACTTTATGGCATAAACATACCTTGGTGGCCATTTGTCATCATCATCTTTGGCATAATAATAATTATAGGCGCATTTTACGGTTTAAGCCGTAAATATTAGCCTATATCTTCCGCGCACGCTATTTCAATTCGCAAAATGCGGTGCACGTGCAACAAATACGCGAATGATCCCAACGTGAGAGGATTATGCGCGTATAAATCCAAAAGACAATTAAGCCCGTTAGATATAAGTCAATCAAAACGTTTTCCGCAAGACTGTCCACACCCGCAAGCACAAAGAAACATGCAATCACAAAAACTGTGTTAAAAATTGAACGAACGAATCCGCTGAGCTTAAACTGGAAAAAACCTAGAACAACTCCAACCTGACCAAACAAAACATTCCATAAACCGAACTGACCCAAAAAATCCAATCCAAAAAAGAAATAGAAGACGTTCAAAGGCAAAGCAATTAAGCCTCCGGCAAGCAGTCCTGTGCACGCTGCGCACAAGACTAGTCCATTTGCGGTTATTACATGTGCCTTGAATTTTCCACAGTTTGGATGATGTCCTTCAAAATGAACTGATGCTCTGCTGGAATTTGAATTTTTGGCTTCGTAAACTGTTTTTTCTTTTATGCGTATATGGAAGGGTTTTGAGCATTTTTCTGGAAAGAAAACGGCTAAGATTCCGGAAAGGCAAATTAGTGCGAAAATGGTGCCTATTAACGGTTTGCGCCAAGAAGGATTCCATTGAGTTGTTGTTTGCGCGTAGAATGTGAGGAGAAAAATTAGAATAATCCCGGAAAAGGAAATTGTTAAGGCTAATGTAGCAAGAAAACCGTAACCAGCGTTTTTAGGCATATGCATGTCGCCTAGAAAGCGCTTTAATTTGTTCCAGTATGCCTCGACGCGCCATGTATCCGTAAACTCTTCTTCGCAGTTCACTAGACGAAAATATTCCAAAAATACGCCTTTTCCACGAGCCGTAGAAGCTTCGGTAGCATGCGTAAAGCTCTTCCTGCACCTCGTTACGTGACAGGGTTTCCGTCGGCATTATTGCGTGAACCATGTCATAGTTCGCCCAGTTGAAATCTTCAATCCAACCGTTCTGTTTGGCTTCTTCATAAATTTGTGTTCCAGGGAAAGGCGTCAAAATAGCGAATATGGCGAAGTCAGGGTCTAACTCGCTAACAAACTCTCTAACTTTCGCGATGGATTTAGCTGTGTCTTTTCTAGCGCCTATAATAAACATCGTATGCGCCGCAATGTCATGTTTTTTCAACAATCTAACCGCTTTTTTTGCGTCTTCAACCGTTATGTTCTTCCCATACTCATCGAGAACTGTTTGGTTGGGGTTTTCCACGCCAAGCAGAACCCATCTTAGCCCGGAACGGCGCAGTTTCGGCAGGAACTTTTCGTTTCTGACGATGTCGTCGCATCGTGCCTGCACAAACCACATAAGCTCTCTCATATCCAGTTTTAGTATTTCCTCTGCAATTTCGCCTATTCGACTGCCAGAACCCAAATTGTCGTCTGTCAACCAGATGAATCTGCTACCGTAATTGTTATAACAGAATGCCATTTCGTCAGCAACGCGCGCCGGAGATTTTGTGCGCCATTTGCCCTGCCAATGCCGCCATTGAGTACAGAAAGTGCACGAGTGATAACATCCCCTAGAACCTTCGATTAATGCATAAGGCGCTTTGCGTCCAGCCATGGCGGCGAAATGGTATTTGCCAACTAAATCTTTGACGAAGTGATAGCCTGGATATGGAAGCTCGTCTATGTTTTCGATGAGTTCCCTTGGAGCGGTGTGAAAAATTTCTCCGTTGCGTCTGAAGGATATTCCTTTTATGCGTGAAAAAGCTGAAGGTTTCTTGGCGTTTTTGACCAGTTCTACGATGGTTTCTTCGCCCTCGCCTCTTACAATGACGTCAATTTCCGGAAACATTTTTAAGCTTTCGTCGGCGGTGACCGTGAAATGTTGTCCGCCAGTAACCGTTAAAATGTTCGGGTTTACCTTTTTGGCTGTTTCCAACGTTCTAGCGACAACGTAGGTGTTGCATGTCGCCAACGCGCTTGAAGCCACAATGTCAGGGTTAAAATCCTCAATCTGTTTTTCAAGCGCTTTCCAATCGACTTTTTGGGCGTTGCAGTCCAAAACCTTGATTTCCACATCCTTAACTTTGTTTTCAAGATACGCGGCCAGTTGGATAATGCCATATGGCGGCGGCAAGTATTCTCCCATAACGAACCAAACGTCTTTTGGCGGTTCAACAAAAAGCACTTTCATGAATGCTTCTCCATATTAACAATGGATGTTGTCTTTAAAAAGTTTGCAACATCTTCTTGTTTCACGTAACCATTTTAAATAGTTAAAAATCAATATTACTTCATGTCGTGAAGGTTTAAGTTATGGTTAATGAGGAAAGAAGACGCAGAGAAAGGACGAATATGCTGGGGCTAGTTTCTTTCGGGTTCTTTCTAATACTTCTAGGTGTATTATGGAGCGTAACTCCAAACTTGACGGAAGAAATCGTTGACTTTTTCAAAGACTTTCAGCTTGTGCATTTAACTGAACACGTAATTCTTCCAGCGCCAGCGCATAGCCACCCCGTTGTTTATACTGCGGCCATGTGGTTTTGCTTGGTCTTCGGAGCGTTTCAAGTGGTTATACTAGTTCTTCGGTTCGTTTTTTACGACTCGCTAAGAAGAAAGGCGGACACGTTTTCAGGTGTGGTTTTCTGGTTTACCATAAGCTTCTTTTTGCAAATGCTAGTCAACGATGCAATAGGCTGGTTCGGATTTATCGGCGGCTTAATAATCTCCGCTGGAGCCGCGGTGATTGCTGGCAGCCTCGTCAAACTGTTGTGGTAGACTACCAAAAGCCTGGAATGTACGCTCGTGTTCGGAATCTTGCGCCGAGTTTTTCAGCAATTTCCCCGACTTTCTTGAGGTCTACTTCTGGAATTGTGACTGCGGTTACTTCGACATCTAGAGCCTCTTCTTTAGCCTTTTCAACAAATTCCAAGATGCTTTCAAAGGCGTTTTCAAAGCTTGGTCGACAAACTTCCATGTATGTCTTCTTGTCATGTGCGTTTAAGCTCACGCTTAGCTTGTCGATTCCCGCTGTTTTCAATTCGTTTATAACGTTGCGGCCTCTGTTTAACAGAAAACCTTGCCCATTAGTGTCTATTCTCAAAGCCGTCATCTTCCCATGATTCCTCTTTATCCAGTTGCTGACTTCCAGGACACAGTCCAGTCTTTCAAGCGGTTCTCCGAAACCGCAGAAAACAATTTCCCTCCAATTTTTAAGGTTTAGAACTTCTTGAAGTTCAGTCAAAACTTCGCTTATGGCGGGTTCTTTGTTTAGTTTGAGGTTAAAGCTGCCTATGCCGTCTCTGAAATTTCTTAAACAGAAATAGCAGTTGTTATGGCAACGGTTAGTTATGTTCAAGTATAACGTGTTTTCAAGCCAATAGGCGACGCTTGGTTTTTTCTTGGTTGCCATCCGCGCGTCTTCCTCATTAATCTGCTGTTTAAGCGACCGTCTCACCTTACATGTTTAGGGGGTTTGTTCTAGAATAAATTTAAATGCTGATTCTCTTCTATGGTTTTGTTATTACGTAAAAGAGGAAGGGGTTAATGGTTAAGTATGTTTTCGTGACGGGTGGCGTTTTAAGCTCGGTTGGCAAGGGTATTGTAACTTCTTCTATTGGAAAGATGCTTCAAGCAAGAGGCTTTAAAGTTACGGCTATCAAAATTGACCCTTACGTGAACGTTGACGCTGGAACAATGAATCCTTACATGCACGGAGAAGTTTACGTGACGGATGATGGCGGCGAAGCCGACTTGGACTTGGGCTGGTACGAACGTTTCTTGGATTTGGATTTAAAAAAGGAGAATAATATTACAACTGGCCTAGTGTATAAAGCGGTTATTGAGAAGGAACGCCGAGGAGATTTCCTCGGAAGATGCGTACAAATTGTTCCACACGTGACAAACGAGATTAAAACGCGTATACGTAGTGTGGCTGCAAACGCGAAAGTTGACGTGGTTCTCACAGAGGTTGGCGGAACAGTTGGCGACATTGAAGGCTTGCCGTTTCTTGAAGCTATACGTCAGATGCGACTTGAAGAGGGATACGAGAACACCGTGTATGTGCATGTGGCGTTGGTTCCAATTTTGGATGTTACGAAGGAAATGAAAACCAAACCTTTGCAGCACAGCGTCAACGAATTGAGGCGCATTGGTATCCAACCAGACATTATTATTGCAAGATGCTCTGAAATGATAGATTCGGAGACTTTGCGGAAAATAGCCCTCTTTGGAACGATACCGGAAAACGCGGTTTTCTGCTCATATAATGTTGAAACGATTTATCAGGTTCCGCTTATCTTGGACGAGCAGGGAATGGGCGATTTTATCTGCAAGAGGCTTGAGCTTCCGGAAAATAAACCAAATTTTGGTGATTGGAGAAAGTTTGTGGATGCCATAGTAAATCCCCAACATGAAATCAAAATAGCGCTTGTTGGCAAATATGCTGGTTTAGCAGACAGTTACGTAAGCATGAGTGAGGCACTGCGCCACGGTGGAGCAGCATGCAAAACCAGAGTTCGCATACATTATATTGAGGCAGAAGCTTTCGAGAAAAACCCAAACAAAGTGCAGATGCTTAAGGATTTTGACGGAATATTTGTGCCATACGGTTTCGGTCCAAGAGGAACTGAAGGAAAAATTATGGCGATACGGTTTGCAAGAGAAAACAACATACCATTTCTTGGAATATGTTACGGCTTTCAGTTAGCTGTTGTGGAGTTCGCCCGAAACGTTTGCAATCTGGAAAAGGCGAATAGTACTGAAATTGACCCGAATACGCCACATCCAGTAATAGACCTAATGCCCGAACAGCGGAACATAGAATACAAAGGCGCCACAATGAGGCTGGGAGCTCACAAAGTAATTGTGAAACCAAACACTATGGCTTATGGACTCTACGGAAGCAGCGAGATTTATGAAAGGCACCGTCACAGATTCGAAGTTAACATGGACTATTTGGATAAGCTTGAAAAAAATGGACTGATTTTTTCTGGAAGAAGCCCCGACGGACGAAGAATGGAAATTATGGAACTGCCAAGCCACTTTTTCTTTTTCGCATCTCAATTCCATGGAGAATTCAAAAGCCGCCCAGGAAAACCAGACCCAGAATACTACGGTTTCATTAAGGCGTGTTTGGACAAGAAACTTGGAAAATCAAAACCCGAATTTTAAATAAAAAGCATCTACAAGCCTATTTCTGGAGCTATATTCTTAAGCCCTTCCAACGCTATTTCGAAGAATTTTTCGCGCGGTATGCCGATTTCCTCGCATACGATTATGCGTTCTCTTTCTGCGCCTCTCGCAAAATCCTTATCCCTAAACTTTTTTGCAACAGTTTCAACCTTCACGTCTGCCAACTTTTTAGAGGGCATAACCAAAGCGCATGCAACAAGCAAACCGGAAATCGCGTCACACGCAATTAACGCCTTCTCCATTCTGGTTTCAGGCTTAACTCCTGTGTGTCGGAAATTATGCGCTTTTATAACTTTTATAAGTGGGTCTGGCAACACGCCTTTCAGCATTTCTTCAGCTACTAAACTGTGCTTTTCAGGGGTTGCCTCCGTCTTTTCATAGTCGATATCGTGGAGCAAGCCGACCAAGCCCCATTCTTCCTCGTTTTCGCCGAAATGGCGCGCCGTGCTTCGCATTATGGCTTCCACGGCAAGCATGTGG
Organism: Candidatus Bathyarchaeota archaeon; assembly: GCA_018396675.1. Lineage (GTDB taxonomy): Archaea > Thermoproteota > Bathyarchaeia > Bathyarchaeales > Bathycorpusculaceae > JAGTQX01. The sequence goes on along the minus strand of JAGTQX010000010.1, from coordinate 137,656 downwards.
TAAATTATGTTCCTTTTGGAAACGTGTTTTTTGACTAGGTTCAAAGCTTCTTCGCGTTCCAACATGGCTATTCCGTCTTCCAAGTTAATATTTTCAACAATTTAAAACTTGAGCTTACGGTTTATGCCCTAAAATTTGCGTATGTGCGGAATGAGGTCTTTGACGCTTTGAAATTGTTCTGAAACCTTAACTATTAGATAGGCACCGTATGCGTTGAAGTATGGCGCGCCTTTTCGTGAAAAAAGCGTCAAAATTTTTCCATCGTGGTCTATTTTGTAGCCTTCCACGCACGGTTCATGTCCACGTATCAACAGTTTTACATTGAAACGCTCCAAAACTTGTCTTGTTACTTTCGCGCTGAAGAGTTTACCAGCGCCTCTCGGCGAAGCGCAGAACTCGTCAACCATTTCGGTTGGGTCGCTCCACAGCATATCCTCAAGCAAACGCTCTTTAGGATGCTTATTATGCGCGTAGGCCAAGTCTTCTATGGTTTTCATATTTGGAGACAATCCGCCATGAATCATTAGGCAGCGTCTTTCAACAAAAACCGCGTTATATAAGCCTTTAAAGAGTTCGCGAATTTTATTGTATGCTTTTTCCCATTCGGCTCCGAACCGTGACTGGAACTGCCAAGGTAAGTCGTGTGGTGAAGCCATCAAATCTTCTGGGCCTTCATGGTTCCCTCGCATGAGGATTATTTGTTTTGGGAAAAACAGTTTAAGCTTCAGAATTGTGTAGTAAACTTCTGCTGAGTAGGCGCCTCTGTCGCCATAGTCGCCGAGAAAAACCATAACCGAATCTGGGCTTTGGCGCATTTTCTGTATGAAACCGCTGCCGTTTAGAATGTCGATTAGGCTTTCTAAATCGCCGTGTAAATCGCCAACAATCAACGCTTCGTTTGCTGGCTGAAGTTTAACTAGTCTTCCGAAAACTTCGAAGACTCCGATTTTGCCATTTTCGCTGCAGATGAGTCTTCTTGCTTCCTCGGTGATCTTGCAGAAGTTTTCGCATGTGGCTTCTAAAGCTTCTTTGACTACTTGTTTAATGGTCGGGTCCACTTTCGGCGCCTTCAAAAATCGGTTATTTCAACCTTTTTATCCGTAAAATTGAGGATGTTTTTTTCTATGCGGTTCTTGCAGCTGCGAATTTTTTCTATGGTTTCTGCTCGGGCTTTTTCCTCTTTGTCCAATTCTGCTTTGAGGCTTTCAAGTTTTTTCTCCAGTCTTTCAACATGCTCTTGCAGTTTTGTAATTTCGGCTTTTGTTTCAGCCAAATCTGCAGAGGCTACAAGCTGATTTATGCGTAGTTTTGCAGCTACGCATTTCTGGTGGAGACTGCTTAAAGAGTCTTTTGCGAGGATTTCCTCTATGGCTTGCTTTGCTTTTCGTTCTTTTTCTTGTTTAAGCTTAAGCTTTCCTTCTGAAATTAGTCGTGCCGTTTTCTGAAGAATCTGCTTTAAAACTGGATAGCCGCTGCTTTCAGTTGCCATAGCCTCGAACGGATCTGTTAGGTATTTGTTGAGCATTTTTAGTTCTTCTGGGGTTAGTCCGCTTCCCTCACCGTGTGTGGCTAGAGACTGTAGTTTTATGAATGGTTTCTGAACATGCCTCAAGGCGTGCTCCAGTTCCTTTCGCAAGTTTTCTGTTTCGCTGGTTATTTCTGTCAACTGGTTAAGTGCTCCACCGTCTTTTAGTGCGTCAATTTTTCGGCGTGTTTCTGCAGTTTCCTCTTCGATTTTAGCCTTTTCGTTTTCAGTTTTCTTTTGTTCTTCTGTCAAGGTGGCAAGGTGTTCTTTTAGTTTCTTAACTTCTTCTATGAGTTGGAAGGTTTCCTCTAACGCTTTGGTTTTCACGTATTCCTTTGTTAGGAACTCGTTTAGCTCTTTAAGCGTGCTTTTCGCGTTTTCGAAGGCTTTTATGAATTTGCCCCTGTCCATTATGAAGAACGGTGAAATCCGTGGAAACCAGTTTCTAACGTCAATATCGGTTACGGTGAAAGCTTTCTGGGCTTCTTCAATAAACGCTTTAATGCCGTCGTAAGAGGGTTTTTCTGGAACCTTAACTGGCTGCAGTCGATCCAAGAAAAGTTTGGCCAATTTATTCAGAGCGCGGGCTCTTCCGAAAGTGCGCATGTTGCGTTTGTCAATTTCTTTTCGGCTGTTTTCAAGAAGCATTTTGCACGATTCTATAAGCTCCTTATGTGCCTCACGCGTTTCGCCCAGAAACCGTTCCGCTTTAGTGTGAACAGGTGTAAGAACAGTGTTTGTTTCATTTTCCAGCCATCCCTTCAGCTCTGTTAAAGCGATTTTGAGATTTGTTGACAAAGGCTTTCCCAGTAAAGGGATATGCACAAGGGAATATTTATTTTTCAATCGGAACACGTCATGCACTCAATTTTGAGTAGTTACTCTTAAATAATAACGGCAAGAAAAAGAAACTACGATAACCCATGAACACGAAAACAATAACATTCGCGTTAATGATGGGCGCCCTTGGAAATGTATTATTTGCAATCTCATATCACGTGGGACAAATCGCTCCAGGTGTAGCTATGGACTTCTCTTTGATTGCAGCCTTCATCGCGGGGTTTTATGGAGGACCGCTAACGGGTCTTGTTTCCGGAATTTTTGTAGGAATCCTTCCTGGGATAATGTTTGGCCCTATGGGCATGGGTTCTTGGCTCGGTTTGATTGGTCTACCAATCGGTAAAGGTTTAACGGGTTTGACAGCCGGGATTCTTGAGAAGCTAATTTTTAGACAGAATAAGCGCTCTTCTATTGTGGCGGTTCCGGCAACTCTTTTGGCTTATTTGCCAGAATGCATCTACACCTACTTTTATTTTGCATGGCTGATGCCAGTTTTTCTTGGAAGCGGAGGGGCTTACACTTTCCTTTATTACATACTGCCAAAAGCTTTAGCCGAAGTTGTTATAATGAGTTTTCTAATGGCTGCGCTGGTTGGAAATAAAGGGTTTAACGATTTTCTCAGCAGATTCTTCATACGCTCGATTACTGCGAAAACAGAAACAAGTTCATAAGTCTAGATTTAAAACGTGAAAGATTTTCTTAAAGCCTCATTATTGATTTCTCCAGCTTTAAACACTCTGCCTGTTCGCACGTTGTTCAAGGTTATTTTTGCGGGTGCGAAGATGTTTGGGTCGATTTTGTAGAAGTCGTGATTTGCCGCTTTCAAAATTTCAGAGAAAGGTTTTCCGTAGTCTTTTGATGCGTTTGACGGAGTCTTCTTCACTATTTCAGCCAATTCCGCTTCGTTTTCGCAGTCCACAACGTAGTAGGTTGCTCCACCGTAGAGTATTGCGTCGTTTGTTCTGGCCATTGCCTCAACAAATTTCGGATGCGTCGGCGGTATTGGAGCGCGTCCCCAAGCATATAATATGGTTTTTGGATTTAATCCAAGCCGTGTAAGCTTATAGACGCCAGTTTCGATTATTCTGCCAGACACTTGTGTTGCTCCAGCTACGCTTGCCGTCGGAGTTAATATTATAGCCAAATTTTCACATTGAATGCGGCAGTCTTTAGCCAATTGGCGCACCAGTTTTTCGGGTGGATGCTTGTCGGTTTCCAGAACCACTATAGCTTTGTCTGAATCATCCACATAACCTATTTTTTCATAGACTTCCTTTGGTTTTTGAGCCAGCGCCCTAGCGGGTCCAGAGCCTATGGCGAAGTAATCCTCTTCCTTTATGTTCCAACCAGCGAACTGCGAGCCTAATGTGGCTATGACAGGATTGTCTGTGTGAACGGTTATCGTCGGTAAAGTAATGTCGCCGTATTGGCTGAGGCTTATTTCGACTTTGCCGCATCCGCCCATGCAGATTTCCGTTATAATCTTGCCCGCTTGGAAGCCTCCTTTGGCGTTTATTCCAGCATCAACGATAAGAGCGCCGTACTTTGTCTTTTCAATCTTCACGCTGTAAAGTTCCGGGTTGGCGCAGAGTTTTTCCAGCAGTTTCCAAGCCAAACGGTTTACGCTTAAACTTTTTTCCAAACTGCAGACGCTCCTTTTTTAGAGAAGCTTTTCGTAGTTGCTTAAGTGGGGGTTTCTATCCCTAGCCACATAAAGCTTTCCCACGCCGTTTTCGGTTAAATCGCCAACGAAAAGGTAGAAGCTTGCCTCAACAGCTTCATTCTCATCAATTCTAGCTTTATTTTTTACACCCTCAAAAGTAAATGTCGGCGGAGCAGATTCTAATGCGCCGACAACAATTACCGCACCGTCAACCATACATGTGCCAGCTCTTCCACCGCAGCTTCCTTGAACATAAATTGTTCCGCCACGCATACGGAAACCAGTAAACTGTCCAGCGTTTCCGTAAATCTTGATTACACCTTTGTGCATGTAGGCGCCAGCTTCGTTTCCAACATTTCCGCTGACGACTATTTTTCCGCCGCGCATGCCTTCTTTGCTTCCGCGGTAAGGTGCGCCCAAATAGTCGCCGGCGTCTCCGTGAATTTCTATTGCGCCGCCTTTCATCATAGAGCCAGCCCAGCTGAGGGCATTACCGTAAACGGTTATTTTTCCGCCATGCATTTCGGCGCCCAAGTGCATGCCAGCGTTTCCCTTGATTATTATTTCGCCGCTTTTCATTCCAGCGCCTATTCTTTTCACGCGGCTAACGTCGCCGTTGACGATTATCGTGACGTTTTCGCTGCTGCTTGCTGGATTGCTTATTTCAATCTTGAAAAGTTCTCCAAGCGTTCTCCGCTTGTTTCCTTCCCAAAGCTCAAGCCGCCTCATGTCGTCAAGTGTTTTTCCCTTTAACATGTCAGGGTTTATGCATTCGGCTATTATTGGCAGTTTAAACGTTTTTAGCGGGTAAAGGTTCACAATCATCACACATCAGCCTTCACGGTTATTGGATGGGAAACAGCCAGATAATTCTCGCTGACAGGATAATTCTCGTATTCAACAGTCCAATACTCTTTGAAGCGCCTCTGCATTTCAGCGGTTAAAACGGCTGGCTCGCGGGTTTGCACATTTAACCAAAAGGTTGCACCGTTCACGTGCCTTAAAACTTCGCCGTCTTTAGCCACTATTTGCCCGTTTTTAATGGTGTAAGCCGCCTTTTTGAACACTCGCCTAACAGCCTTGTATTTTCGTGAGGGGTCAGTCGTCTCCGGATTAAAGTTATATATGGCGATGTCTGCGTCTGCGCCGACACCTAAATGTCCCTTGCAGTTAAGCCCCAAAGCTTTGGCTTGACCAGCCCTGGTCATTATGGCTATTTCTGAAAAGTCCAGTTCTCGGTCAATTGACTGGAGAAGGCTTCGGCTTCTGGCTTTCGGGTTAATTCTTTTCAACGTTGCTTCTCTTGCTTTTCGGCTCATAAGCCAAGCCACAATTTTGGGATAAGCAATAAACGGTCCGCCGTTAGGATGATCCGTCGTCATCAAAATTTTCCACGGGTCCCTAATCAGCAGAGCCAATTCAAGTCCAATTGACCATTGGGTTGCATGCACGTAGTTTTTCCGTTTATAATGGAATGGCACGATTCCCGTGCTTGTCTCCGTTTCAACGTCATGATTCACCCACTTGTTCCCGCTTAAAGTGTGAAGTGAGTATTGGAAGGGACCGTCAGCTGTCATAGTCGTCGTGTCCGTGAATATTACTTGACCCATATCCAAAGTGACATGTGAACACGCATTAACGTAGTTGGCGATTTCCTCTGCTCCAGACTCGAAAGTTCGCCAATCGTCGCCTTTAAAAGCGCTGAACTGGCAATGTGTGATGTGAATTACGGGTTTGCCGCCAGCGGCTAAATCTTCGACGCATCTCATTGTTTCCAACGCCGTCGCATAATTGCCTGGAACTCCAAGATTGTTCGTGTGAACGTGAATCGTGTGCGGTAAGCCAAGCAACTGGTTGACTTTGCATAAGCCACGGATAATTTCACGCGGTGTTACTCCAAAATGTGGGATTTGATCATCTAGGCTGCTAACATTGTTTCCGAAGCCCCATGCTTCAAGTCCGCCCGGATTAACAAGCTTTATCGCGTAGCCCTTAGTAGCAGTTATCATCCAAGCCACATGCCGCGCGCATTCCTCAATTTTTCCATCCTTCAAGTATTCTAGGACAAACCACCAGTCGCCAAGAAGCGGGTAACTCGCCTTATCAATTAGGGGCGTGTCGCTTAACTCTTCATGCGTGTGTTTCGCTTCAAGCGGCGGCATGGCAGGATCCATAACCATAGTATATCCCATTCTCGCGTAACGGTAACCCGTTGTGAACGTTGATGGGACAGAACGGCCAACGCCTGACCTTGTTATGCGGGTTTTCTTTTCAAAATCTCTGTAATGGTCTTCTGGCCGCAGTAGCCTTCCAGAGTTAACTTTTCCGCCGGCGATGTGGCTGTGAATGTCAACTCCGCCGGGCATCACAACCATGCCTGAAGCGTTGATTTTTTTGGCTTTGCACTCGTTAACTTTTTCCACTATTTTGCCGTTTTTGACGGCTATGTCAATTTTTTCGCCGTTGACGCCGTTGATTGGGTCGTAAACAAAACCGTTTTTTATCAGAAGCTCCATGTTAGGCTTCCTCCCGCACGTTTGCCTGTTTCAGTTTTTTAACTTCCGCTAGTATTCGCTGCAAAATCGTCTCATCTGGAAGCACGCCCTTCGGCGGTTCAACAACTTTTTTCAGTGGGATTGGTACATGATCCATGCGGTAGGCGGTTCCAGCGGCTTCTATGCCAGCAAAAGCAGATGGAATGACAACATCAGCCACTTGCGCCGTAACGTTCATGTGCGGGTCAATCGCGATTAACGGGTTTTCTGTCAAATGTTCAGCCGCTTTACGTGGAAAGTTTGAAATAGGGTCTGAAGCCACGATTAAGGCGGCGTCTGACTCTTTCCGCAGCAAAATATCCACAACTGAAGTTTCACCAGGATTATACCGTGGATAGCCCAGAGAAAAATCCACAGCGTATGGGTAACCCGTCTGCCAAGTGAAAACCGTGTTTGCACCCGCAACATTAAAGTGCCCACGCATTGGCATTATAACAAATTTTGTCCGCATATTGAGGTCACGAACCAAGGAAAGCGCAGCGTCAATGTTCCTCATCTTGCCGCCGCTCATCGTAAGTCCAAGACCGAAAAACAGCGCACCGAAATCGCAGCTAACCATAGCGTCAACAATTTCCTCCAAATACTCCACAGGAACACCGGCGACGTTGTCCACTTCAAGCTCTTGGTCGCGCACTAACGCCCTAAGCGCTTGCAGAAGTTCATAATCTTTGTTTGGTTCAATTTGCACAAAATAGTCGGCGATTTCAGCTGATTTTGTCCGTCTGACGTCGACCACTATGAGTTTTCTACTGTTTTTTCCAGTTTGCAAATAAGGCGTATGCCTGAAGTTGGATAGAGCAACAGCAGAAGGAATTTTTTCTTTGACAAATAACCGTTTAATAGCGCTTTGAACCTTTTTGCGTCCAACCAGAGCCTTAATTTTTGTTACGTAGTTTTTCCACGCGCTTTTTTTGAATCTTCCATGCGAAAACGCTGTGTAACGTTCTATATGTCTTGGATGCGAGCTCCACGGGTTGCTTCCCCAATAAATTATTAGGTCTGCTCTGTGCCTAACCTGTCCTAAGGTGCATGATGGAATGCCAACTTCTTGTATGCTTAAAAGTGAGGGCCCGTGGCAGACGACTGAAGTGTTGTCTATTACGCCGCCAACTTCTTCAGCTAATTCTATTCCAACGCTTATGGCTTCGCAGCTTGTGTTGCTCCAACCATATAAGACTGGATAGTTTGCCTCTGCAAGGATATTCGCAGCCTTCTTAACTGCCTCTGTGATTGAAACCTTAACCAGTTCGCCGTTTTTTCTTATCATCGGCTTTAAAAGTCGGTGTTCACTACTGTAACCCATGAACTTTGCTTCGCACATGGCGCAGCCGTTTTTAACCTTAACCACTTTATTGTCGTGTATGGTTAGTTCTATGTCGTCGCAAAGGCAACCGCAAACTGGGCACGTTACAGCAGTGACAACAGACATTGCCAACTAAACCTTCCCAAACTGTGCGTTAAGAAGTTCTGTTAAGCTTAAAACTGGCTTGTCCGCGGCGGGTTCAACAGTGGCTGGAACACCTTTAAAAGACGGCATCCCAACACCATGCGTCTCTGGATCTATAATGGAGTTTGCCCATGGACCATATGGAATAAATATGATTCCCGGATGGGGCGTTCTTGGAGATTTTAGGACTTTAACCACAACCGAGCCGAACCGTGTGGAAACTTGAACGTTCGTTTTTTCTTTCACGCCAAGTTTTTTCATATCTTCAGCGTCAATGTAACAGACTGCAACACTTTCAGCATATTCTCTTGATGATTTGCCATACTCTTTTTCGACGCCCTGCTCTATTGTTCTTCCCGTAATTAATGTGGCTTCCAGTTTAGGCTTTTCATTAATTGACATCAACACAACACTTCCTAAACCCGCCGTCTCACAACAACCGCCCATTTAATGGTTTTGAACATAATTAATTTGCCCTTATCATGGTCTATAACCGCCGAGCAAGCTTATGGCTATGGCTGCCGCGATTATGTCTGCTGTTGTTCCAGGATTAAACTGGTTACTTTTCTGTCTAAGCATTGCGTCAAACTCGTGTAGTTTAGCCTTTCCAAGCGCTGTTTTAAGCCCGCCGTTTTTTAGAACGTCCCCAGCCATTCTGGAAACCTCACGCGCTTTTTCAAGTCCGACTTTTCTTGCTATAAACGTGTCCGGATGCATGGCTAAAACCGTGAGGAAAGCGTGGATTATCGCCGTGTCTAGTCCGCCGTCTTCCTTAATGTGCCGCATTAGGCTTGGATAAGCCAATTCAAAAGTTACAGGGTAATTGTTAACCCATTCTGCGCAGACCATGTCGTATGAAGCGGCGATTTCAAAAACCTTGTATAATGGAATTTTCTCGGAGAGGATTCGCTTTACAGAGTTCGGGTCGTTAACATCCAAATCCGGAGCCTCTCCAAGCCCGCTTGGTTTAGCGATTTTAACCGCTTCGTAAACCGCAACCGCGTCTTCATGGGTGGTTGCCTCAACAACACGCTTCAAATTCTGCCTTAAAACAGAAACGTCGAAAACATCTTTCTCCGTCCACGTCATGCCAGCTGCAACAGCCAAAGGCGAAAACAAAATAACCGTGCCAAGCAGAGTGTTGCCGCCGCTCTGCCACGCACTAATTTCAGTCACACAGTCTCGAATAATTAGTCCAACGCCAACATCGGCAACGCTTATTTCACCTTTCGAAACGGCTACTCCACGTTCAGCAGCTACCTTAAAATAGGGAGCAGCTGCCACTGCAGAAGCAAAAAAATGCGCGTGATTGGTGCCTTCAAAACCCACAACCAAGTTCACGTTTCCCGGCTTGTCTGCGCCTACCTCCAAGAGTACCGCCAACTCTAAACACTGTGAAATACGCGTGGCTTTGTCAAATGTTAATGGAAGCCTCTGCAAGCCTTACACCTACACGTATTAGCGGGTTGGAAAGACTTATTAACGTTATGTAAAAAATTACACAGTAAAATAAAAATTTACACAAGGAAAAAACATGCAAAAATCAAAAATATCCGCCCGCGAAATAGCGTTAACAGCAATCTTTGCAGCCCTTTCATGGGTTGTATCAGAATTTGTGCCCGGAATCCCAATAATAGGTGCGTCAGGATCAAGCATAAGCCTTGACGCTTCACTGGCGCCGATCTACGGAATAATAATCGGACCATATCTGGGATTCCTTGCAGCGTTAATAGGAGGATTGGCTGCTGCCGGAAATCTTTTCACGGTTTTGACATCCTTATGCACTGGCGTTTCAGCATTTGTCGCTGGAATGCTGACAATGAAGAGAAGCGCCGGCAAAATTGTCTATGGATGGATGTTTTCGGCAGTTGTAATTGCATTGCTCATGGTGGGCTGGTACTCGACGGATGTTGGACGGGCTGCGCCATTCTATCCTATTCCACATGTTTTGGGGCTTATAATGGTGCTTTCTGCAAGGGGATGGGTCGCTGAGAGAATCGCAGAAGAGAAGAGCGAAGAGAAAAAATCTAAAAAAATAAACATGGATTATCTTGCTTGGGGGGTAATCTGCATACTTATTGGGGTTGTATGCTACTTTGTGTACGTGGACATTGCGAAAATAGCTGAAAGCTTGGAAGTTCTAAAGGTTATCCCGTTTCTAGCCTATTCCATGCTGATAATCGGAGCGTTCTCTGTAATCTACGGATTTTTCAGCTGGATTAAACCTGGATTCGTGACCGCCATAGCTATAGCATGCTACTGCGGCTTAATTGCGGATCATATGCTTGGTAACTTGATATTCCTAGGAATGATTGATGTTGTGGCTCCTGCGTTAAAAGGCGCGCCAAGCGATTTTGTAGCGACTATATTTATGGCTGTGCTTCCCGTATCAGTTTTAGAGAGAACGTTATTTACCGCTGTTGCCACAACAATTGCAGTTGCTCTCTTGCCAACCTTACGTAAAGCGGGAATCGTGTATAGGCGAACACAAAAAGACTAACGGATAGAACTTGAATGAAGCAGCCGATAGAAGGTTACCTAATAGAATCCGTGGAAAAAGTCATTTTTGACGTGAAAGGTCTGGTTCACCCGCCAGACAGAGTTGTGGCCTTCCCACGTTTTATTCCAAGCCAGAATGGCGCCCGCATTCGCAAAGACAACAAATACGCTAAGGTTTACGGGCTTTCCGAAAGATTCGCGTTCCTTGAGAAAAGCCTTCCAGAATATGTCATGCTCGACCCAGTTTTTGACGAGAAACTCTGCGAAGTCCCATTAAACAAGATTAAAAAAGTTTACAACCCAACCAATCGCCTAAAAAAGCTCATAAACGCCAAAAGCCTTGATTCTTTGGAGAAAATCGCTTTAGAATGCGTTAGGCTTTTGAAAGATTACGCAAGCGTGCCATGGGATAAACTTGGAGTTTCAGGCTCGCTTTTGGTTGACTTGCACACTGGTGCTTCTGACATTGACTTGGTTGTTTACGGTGTTGAAAACTGTCTTAAGGTTTATTCAGCCTTGAGGAAACTGCGTGATGAAGGTGACACGTCTTTTAAGCCTTACAGTTTGGATGATTTGCGGAAGCTCTTCGATTTCCGTTCGAAGGACACCATGATGAGCTTCGAAGACTTCGTCGCGGTCGAACATAGAAAAGCGTTTCAAGGAAAGTTTTCAAACATTGACTATTTTATCCGTTTCGTGAAAGACTGGAACGAAGTAGACGAAAAGTATGGTGATGTTCGGTATAGGAACTGCGGCTACGCAAAAATTGAGGCAACAGTCGCCGACGACGCTGAATCCATCTTCACGCCATGCACATACCAAATTGAAGACGCAAAAATTGTGGAAGGCCCAAAGCTGCAGCCAATAAAAGAAATCGCATCTTTCCGCGGCAGATTTTGTGAACAAGCAAAAAAAGGCGAAACGGTAATTGCACAGGGAAAAATGGAACATGTAACTGACACTAGGCGAAAAAGCGAACATTTTAGACTATTGCTTGGAAACAAACCATCAGATTACATGATTCTGAAACACTAAACGCGTTAAACAAAATGCCGTGTAACCTTCAGAACTTGCTCATAATAACGTGGCCCATAGGTTAATGTGACTTGATGGAAACTTTCACGGTTAGTTTCAACCTTTTCCAAGTTCCCTTCAACGTAGACAACCTCGTCTTTCCACGCTTGCATTCTAAACTCTTCAAGATAAGACACTATTCTCTTCAAGTTTTCAACTCGTGTGTTTTCAACTATCTTGAGCGGTTCAACAGCGTAAACTGAAGGCATAAAAACCGCGTCTGAATCGTCTGTAACGCGCATAAAAGCCTTAATCCAGCCTTTTCGCGTGATTCTCTTAATCTCCTCATACCCGTCTCGTGTTTCATTCCAATTTTTAACAGGCTCAAACTCCAGTTTTATGGTTCTTCCCGAAACAGAATCATAGAAAACACCGTAGATTAATTTCCGTTTTTGATGCCAAACAAACTCTTTCAGACTTATGTTCTTGAAACGCCAATGTTTACCCTTTATTGGCGCGTCATTCTCAAACTCGTTTGAAAACCCAGAAATTGCATCCGCGTATAGTTCCTGCAAAACTTCGCGAACCCGTGCTAAATTGCCTCTGCCATAAACAATTAAGTCTATATCTGAAAATTTCGGATGATAAAATCCGTGAAGCAGAGAACCGAAAACACCAAAATCGTCAACAGACAAGCCGGAGTCCTCAACGGTTACTTTAAGAACCATTTTCAGCGCCTTTACCAATTCGTCTTTAGGCACCGTTTCCACGAGTCTTTTAAGAACTTCTTCAGGCTTTCTTACTTCTGCCACACTGTCACATTTGACACCTATGACTTTTCTATTAAGCGGTGCATAAAAAATCATGTAACGCGGAAACTGTTTCTGAATAAAACTCCAGCCTTCGTCTTCATAAAACTTGTAGAAAACTTGCTTGCCGTCGGTTCTATAGGCCTTCGGGTTATCTGACTTAAAAAGTTTGGCGGGCGAGTACTCTAAATCGCAAATGAAGCCTTCAGAAGGGTGAGTGTAGCCTAAAACTCGGAAAATTAATCCTTCTTGAGTTAGTATCGCGTCGCGATCTCTAAGCTTTATAATGGCCAAATGTATTCTTCCTCGTTTTCTGCAGTTCCGACAACAACTTGATAAGAGATTTTGCCAGTTGTCGTTTCCTCTACACGTTCAAGTGTTCCTGAAACTTCTATTTTTTGGCCCTTTTTTGCAACATTTCTGTAGCATCCAATCATTGAGACAACGGTTTCTGGAATTTTCTCTTCTAAAAGCGTCAGACTTTGGCTCAGCGGTGTGCAGTCTTCGATTTTGTAGATTGCTGGGCGGAACATGGCCTCACCGTCGTCTTTAACTTTGCAGCGGAACTTGACCGGGGCTATAGGCGTGTAAGAGCGTTCGCCGTATTTAGTTGCGACTTCTTCTGGTTTGCGGATGGCGTTATACATGAAAATTTTATCTATGAAACGTCCTTTATACCGCCTCGCAGCATCAAGCCTATTATTAAAAGTGTATGTCAAAACGTTATCTTTCACCAGCCTTTCTATAGCTGCTTCAACTTTGCGGAAGTTTTGTCCGCCGTAAACTACTATGTCTATGTCAGACTCGCTGGAATGCATGTTTAAGGCTATAGAACCGTGAATCCCAAAGTCTTCGATGGAAACTTTCGCTTCGCGGGAAACCAGTCCCACAAAATCCAAAGTCATCTTCTGCAATTTATCCTTGCTCGTAGTTTTCATCAACGCTCTTAAGCACTCTTTGGGAACATAAACTTCGTTAATATAGCTGATTGGTGTGCTTATAACCTCTTTTCGTCTGAACGGACAAAAGTAGACGTAGTCTGGGAAGTTTTTTCGAAAGGTCTCCAAAAATGCCTTGTAGTTTTTAGCCGTGTAAAGTTTTTCAGCTCTAAAAAGCTCTATGCCTTTATGCTTCCATGTCCGTTCTAGGAGGCGAACCTTAAAAAGTCTCTTGAATTCAGATGGAACGTACTTCAAGAAAGCGAAAACCCGTTCCTTTGGATGCTCATACCCGAAAACATTGAGTATAAATCCTTCACATGTTACAAAAGTGTCGCCGTCCATTGGAAGCCAGTTTGTTGTATTCGTTTCAAACACCTTCGCTGATGAAATGTGAGTTAAGGATTTATAAAAAAGGTAACGTTTAAGGAAAGCGACATTCAAAGTAAGCTCAAGCTTCAAGGGCTAGTGACGGAAAGGTGGAAAAGTTGAGTTTGGAGTCACATCCATACGTGCTGTTTCTTCCTGCCGAGCAAAAAGATAAAATTTTAAGCGCAATTTTCGGTTCCAAAGCTTCTCTTGACGTTTTAAGATTCGCGCTTAAACATGGAATCGGAAACAAGATTTACCAAAAAGACCTTGTTAAAGAGCTTGACTACTCAAACAAAACAATTATTGAAAACTTAAAAACATTAACTCAACTGGGAGTTTTAAATGAGAACATGGAAAAGGTTGAGCATGAAGGCCGAAGCGTTTGGGTTAAGGCCTACCAGCTTTCGGATGTGGGCAAATGGTTCGCGTTGCTACTCGCCGAAGAAAAAGAACTTTCGGACAGAGAAAAGGCAGAGATACTCCAGAACATTTTCAGACGTTACATAAAATGGGTGAAAAATCTCTCGGAAAGGCTTCACATGGAAAAGACAACTTTTGAAAAAATATTCAGCGAGGAGATGGAAAAATGAAACAGTCAACACGTCAAAAGCCAATAGTAATAGCTGTCGTCGGAGGCAAAAGCTCTGGAAAAACAACAACCGTTGAAGCCTTAACTGAAACGTTAACCAAAAAAGGCTACAAAGTAGCAGCAGTGAAACACATACCAGAAAAAGACTTCACAATAGACACGAAGGACAAGGATACTTGGAGATTCGCACAATCAGGCGCCAAAACAGTTGTCGCCATATCGCCGAATGAAATAGCAACCATAGAAAAAGCGAACATAAGCCATGTGACTTTAAGCAGTATTTTGGAAAGGTGTCATGGAAACGACATCATTATAATTGAAGGGTTCAGAAAAATGCTCGGTAAAAACTTGAAAGTGCCAAAGATCGTGGCAACAAAATCCGCAGAGGAAGTGTCAGAGGCGTTAAAAACCTTTAAGCCAATAGTAGCCTTCACTGGGCCATATCAAGCGTCGGAAATGGCGTCACATGTTTTATATATTGATGTTTTAAGAGAGAAGGAAAAAATCGCAGACGTCGTAGCGGAATTGTTAAAAAGGGGGAAGTAGGTTTAAGCTTAGCCTCTCTTGGAGTGCCTCTGAACTTTTAAACTTGTGGGGTTTGGAGATTCCGTAGGGGGGAGAAGGGGAGAAAGGAGAGCTTTCAAAAATTAAATGAGGGACTCCAAACCTTTCCACTTTTTCGAGACACTCCTAAAGGGCTTTGAAAGCTTCAAACCATCGGTTATAAAGCGAGAGCATGTCAAGGGAAACGCTAGGCTTTCTTTCCTCAAGAATCTGCCTGAAATCACTCATTTTCATAGGCCTTGGCTTGGCAAGTTTATTTGCAGCTTGACCAGATTCGAAGAATTCGCCTATAACTTTTAGATGCGCCGCTTGACAAACGTCTTTGATGTCGCTTCCCGAGAAGCCTTCAGAAAGTCTGGCTAATTCATGTAAGTCAACATCAGGCGCCAAAGTTAGATTACTCGTGTAATGCTTAAACATCATCAAACGTGCATGATGGTCTGGAAGCGGCACAAGAATACGTTTTTGGAAACGCCTAATAAATGGCCAGTCTAGGTCCCAAGGCTTGTTTGTGGCGCCGATAACGTAAACGTGAAGGTTTTTTCCCTTGTCAATTATGCCATCCATCTCCTTCAGAAACTGGTTGCGCACTCGGACTTCTCCACCGACCTCGTTGGAGTGTTTACCCATTAAAGAATCCAACTCATCAATGAAAATTATCGCTGGCTTATTGTCCTCCGTGGCAGATTTTCTAGCAGAGTCAAAAAGTCTTGCCACGTTCTGTTCAGCCTCACCCAGCCACTTCGACATTATTGAGGCGGCATCCACAGAAATGAAAACAGCATCAATCTCTGTCGCTGCCGCCGCTGCCAAAAGTGTTTTTCCGCACCCTGGCGGTCCAAAAAGCAGTATGCCTCTTGGCCAGCCAAGCGGGAACAGGTCTGGTCTCTGAACAGGGTAGATTATTGCCTCTTTTATCGCTTTTTTGGCGGTGTCAAGTCCGACGACTTCTTCCCATTTGACCTTCGGCTTTTCCTTAATGATTAAGTCTTCGTAACTGGCTTTTTTGCCTTCTGAAGTTTTGGCGCCTTCTGTTTCTTTGGCTTCTCCTCCTTGCGGTTCAGTCTGGTCTGCCGGGCCAACTGCTCCTTGCAGCACTTTGATTCGTTCTTGGTAGGCTATGGCTCTTTGAATGTAAACTTTGTTTAGGCTGTATTCGGGGTAAAGTTGCACGAGCCTCAGCAGCGTTTCTATGGCTTTCTGGTACATGGTTATTGCCATGCCTTTTGCGCCTTGTTTGTCCAATCTGACGGCTTCTAAAGCGTAGTTTGTTGCTGATTTTTCAAGTTCTTGAGAGGCTTCCATGGTTTTCACCTTTTAGCTTCAATTTTTATTTTGCCTTTAGCCCCAAGAGTTTGTAGGGCTTTTTCGATTTCTTCGTAGGATGCGCCTAACTCGTGGGAGCAACGCATCAAGTCTACTTCACCCCCGCTTTTTCTCACATATTCCAGGAGGGTTTCTTCAAGCGAGGGTTTTCCAACTTTGAAAGAGACTTCTTGAATTTCGGCTTTCCTAAAAGAAATGAGGTTTTGGGAGCGACTTTCCTCATCGTCAACTGTTTCGCTGTTTACACTTTGTGAGCATGTGGCGGCTAGGGCAACCATCTGTTTAATGTGCGTCTGTGCTTGCTCCAGTTTTGGAATTTCCTGCGTAGCGGGCGGCTCTGGAAGTTTTTCAGCTATGCGTTTTTCTAGGAGCGTTGAAACCTCTTCTAGGATTTGTTCTCCTGCTGGAGTCACTTTGTCCACTGGAATCATTACTTCTTCGCTTGACATTTTAGTTGTGAATATTGTTTCGCTTATTACGTCGTTGATTTCGGTAAGTTCGGAAGAAACTTCTGGCAGGACAGTGAACAGTTGTTTGGAAACGTTTTGAAGAGTTTTTAAAGCCGGCTTTAGGTCTATGACTATTTCACTTAATTCTTTTAGTGTTTCAAGCCGTAGAATAACTCTTTCTATGGCGAGTTCCACTTGCTGGAGAAAGTTTATCAATTTTCGAACTTCTGCCAGCTCGTTTGCGCACACGGCGGCTCTGTCTTTGTTGTTTGCTTTCAGAGCGGTTACGCATGTTTGGAAAAGGGCTTTGTCTCTTTCCTTTAGCCTAAAAGATGCTTGAATAACTTTGTTCTGTTGAACTCGCAGTTTTTGGATTGAGCTGAAGATTACTTCTCGTAGAGGTGGAGGGGACTGTGCAAATGGGTTTTTGATTTTGGTTCCCTCCGCCCGCTACGCCCGTAAAACCGCCTATATGCTGGATTCGCCTGCTTCTTTCACGTAAACTATGACTGGGGGCTCTGGAAGACTTGGAGATGCAGAAACGGTGGATTCCTCACTGTGCTGTTCAGTTGCCGCTTTATAGGATGATGTTTCGCCTAATAGAATGTTTGAGAGTTTGCTTCTCATGCTTTCAAGGTCTGCTTTTTCAGAATTCGCCCTTTTGAGGCACTCTTGCAGTGTTGAGAAAGCCGTTTGATAAGACTGTTCGTCTACCTCGCCTATTTCATGCTCAACTTCCAAGTGAACCAATGCATAGTTCAGTTCCCTAATTTCTTGGGTGCATCTTTCAATTTCTCTGCTTATTTTATCCAGAACTGTTTTGGCTTCAGTTTTTAGCTGGTTTAAGACTCCCTCAAAACTGTTGTGTAAATCCTCGTAGACTTCGGGGGAAATTTTTCCTTTTTCCAGAAGCTCTTTTAAGGCTTGGTCTTTTCGCCATATTAGTGGAATTTGGTCGCAAAATGTTGCGGTTTCAGATTTTATTTTTGAGATAAGAATTGCTTCTGAACCTTCAACTTTTATGCTTCCGGCAGGGTATTTTACGAAGCGTCCGTCGCTTTGTTTAATGTAAATTGAGTCAACTCCGCCGTTGGGTTTAACGGCGAATGATGCAACTTCGCCTATTGGGCGTCCGTATTCGTCTTTAACTTCTTTGCCGAGGGATAAAAAAAGATTGGGGTCTTGCATGGTTTTTCCTCCTTTTAGTTGGTTATGATGTTTCTGTCGGGGATTTTTCGGGTAAAGGCATTGCTGGTATTCCGGCTGGAAGTTCTGGAAGTTTGTCTTTGATTCTTTGTTCAGCAACAGCGGCTGCTTCTGTGAGAATCTTTTGTGCGTCCTCGTTTGCCGTGTCAAAGTTTAGTGATATGCCCGTGTTTTGTCCCGCTTCAACTATTATTCCACTCAGCAGGTTGCCTATCTCGCCAAGTTCTCTTTCTGCCTCTGGGAATATGTTTGCCATTCCGGTCTTGATCGCTCTGAGTACGCCTACAGCAGGGCCGAGTGTTGAGACTACGTCTCCAAGTTCGGATACTGTGCGTAATCTTAAGACTATTTGCTCTAGGGCGAGTCTAGCCTGCATTATCATTCTTTCCATTTTTCTTATTTCGGCAAGTTCGTTGGCGAAGACGTTTGCACGTGCCATATCATGCTTTGTATAAGCGTCCACTATCCTCGCGAATATTGATTTGTCTCTTTGGCTGAACCTTTCGCTTGCTTGGTCAAGTTTCTGTATCTGTAGTTCTATGCGTCTAACTGCCATGTCAAGCCGTGGCTTCAATGGGCCTGGTGGCCTAACCGCTTCTTTGATGCGGTTTGTGAACGGTTGTTCGTCGCGTCTCTCATCCCATCTTTTACTAAATCTTTCTGACAAGCTTGATTCCTCCGAAAAAGAACTAAAAGGGCTAAACGAATCTTATACATTGTTAATATGCTGGAAATATTAGCGTATATATGCAGAGATATATGGGCTTTTGAAAACCGTTTTGGGCTTTAATTTTATAGTGAAAAGAAGTGCTTGCTGTTTTCTCAAGAATAGACAAAAATATGTAAGTTAGACTAAAAAGAGGCTTATAATCCAATTCTAGGCTAGGTGGAAAAAATGGGCGAAAGGTTAAAGGTTTTCGCTTTCGTGGCAATCCTCGGATTCTTCGCAGGCATAGTGGCCGACGTCACAGCAACATATGTTATTCCAGCACTGATAGCGATACTGCCGTCGTTAGGCGCGTTAACACGCTACATCCTTTCAGGGCTTGCAGGCGCTTTCCTAACACTGATTCTCGTAAGCGTATGGGCATACGTCACAGGTTCGTCAGAAACCTAACAACTCACCCTCTTCCTTTTTACGTTCCCTCATCGATTTTGTAGCTAGACAATTCCAACGCCTTCATTTTTGGACTCAGAAGCGGGAAAAGGCGTCATCCACACTTTTGTGTACTCGTACCTCGATTTCTTCATCGTCCATTTAAAACTAAACACAACAAAGAATTTCAACCTTATGTCAAAAACATCTAGAATTTCATTTTAACTTATCTCTCTCCACGGTGCAAAAATGTTGTTTCACAGCATACCTTAAAAGCGTGCTAAACAAAAACTGGCTTTTGCAAGTCAGCAGTTGAGAGGCGCATGCTTATGGAACGGTGCAAAAATCCTTGGAATAAAGAGTGCAAGAATGAAAACATCACAGTCTACATAGTCGTCAAGGGCGACAAAATCCCAATCTGCAAAAGTTGCTGGAACAAGATTGCAGAAAAAGACTTGGAGTGGTGAACGCTAATGGAAGGATTTACGCGTAACACTGCAAGGTTTTTCCTTGGAAAAAACGTTAACCTTCACCTGAAAGACGGTTCGGTAATAGTTAACGTGCAGCTTGCAGAAATACAAAAAGACGACTTGAACGGCGAAGTGTTCGTTAAATGCGTCCCCTACGGGAATGGAAACATGCTTAAAATACCGTTGCGAAGCATTGCTTGGGCAAAGCTTCTAGACTTGAACATGATTGAAACGCGCGGCAAACAAGGCGGCTAAACCATGTGTTACAATGCAACATTAGGTTTTACATGAAGGCATCAAACAATCTTAAATAGTCTACAGCAAATTTTCTGAACGGTGAAAGTATGCCGTGCACAGTTATAGCTGGAGGTTTCTGGGGAGACGAGGGTAAAGGAAAAATAATCTCCTACTTAGCTTTGAAGGATAAAATAGACGTATGTGTAAGAACAGGCTCAGTTAACGCGGCGCACACTGTTTGGATTGAAGGAAAACGTTACGCCATGCACATGGTTCCCGCAGCCTTTGTTCATGATAAATGTCGCCTATTAATTGGCGCGGGCGCAAACGTTCACGTTGCAAAATTCCTCGAAGAAACGGAATTGGCAAACGTGAAGAGCCGAATAGGCGTAGACCAACAAGCATCGATAATTGAGGAGAAACATTCAGCGCAGGACAAGGCAAGTGCACATTTGAAGGGCATAGGCACAACAGGTTGGGGTGTGGGACCAGCAATAGAAGAACGCGTCCGCAGAACAGCAAAACTTGCAAAGGACATCCTAGAACTGCAACCTTACCTAACCGATGTGGCAGAGGAAGCAAACAGCGCCATAGACAATGGAAAAAAAGTTATTCTAGA
Source organism: Candidatus Bathyarchaeota archaeon (assembly GCA_018396675.1). Taxonomy (GTDB): domain Archaea; phylum Thermoproteota; class Bathyarchaeia; order Bathyarchaeales; family Bathycorpusculaceae; genus JAGTQX01. Next base: position 117,438 of record JAGTQX010000010.1, on the reverse strand, counting down.
AGGGACACAAGGTTTTATGCTTTCACTCTTTTACGGCACGTATCCATACGTAACTGGAAGAGACACCAGCGCGTCGGCGATATGTTCAGAAGCAGGCATCGGACCAACAAAAATCGACGAAGTGCTATTGGTGTTTAAGGCTTTCATGACACGCGTCGGCGCCGGCCCGCTTCCAGGAGAAATCCCGAAAGAAGAGGCGGTAAAACGCGGCTGGTTTGAAACTGCAGCTGGAACTGGACGTGAGAGACGTTCAGCGCCATTCAACTTTGAAATCGCCAAGAAAGCAGTGATGGTGAACGGTGCTACGCAGGTGGCAATTACAAAACTTGATGTTTTATATACAAAATGCAAAGGCGCAAGAAAATATGAAGACTTACCAGCAGAAGCGAAGGAGTTCATAAAGGAAATTGAAAAACAAATCGGTGTTCCAGTTGTCTTGATTGGAACAGGTCAAGAGGTTTTAGACATAATTGACCGAAGAGCCTAACACTGCAGCCAGCGCGGTTTCCCATTTTATTTTGTCATAAACTTCGTTTTCTTTTAAACACTAAGGATAATAATTTGAGCAGCGAATACGGTAAGAGAACACGTTAAGCGAGGACTATTGCTTGTCTACACCCGCCTACAAAAAGCTCACGCGGTCAATCTCCTTCGTTGCAGTTTTAAATAGAGATTTAAAACTGATTTTCACTTCAAACATGGTTGGCGCCTTTGGCGACGGCCTCTTTGCTTACCTTCTTCCATATTACATGAAGGAGACGCTTAAAGCTAGCCCAGTGGAAATCGGAATCTTGTACGCGTTAGTAAGCCTAGCAGCAGCATCCACGTTGCTAATAGCAGGAACGCTAGCAGACAAGTATGACCGCAAAAAAATCATGATCGCCGGATGGATTGCATGGGTTCCCGCGCCTTTAATTTTTGCTTTCGCTGAAAACTGGATTCAAATGCTTCCTGGCATGATTTTATGGGGAGTTTGGCTCGGCGGACCAACAGGTACAGCATACATCGTCACGGCGGCGGACAAGAACAAGCTTACTTTGACTTTTACGGTTATTTCCGCGTCTTGGTCGCTTGGTTACATTTTTTCTCCAGCCTTGGGCGGTTACATGGCTGGCACAGTTGGCATGCGCCCGGTGTTCTACGCAAGCCTAATTTTATACGCTTTGGCAGGCATTATTCTCGTGTTCATCAGCAGTCAACATGCTCCGACCAGCGGACAAGAAGCATTAAGGCGGGAACCCTCAACTAAACTTTTGAAGACAGGAAATCTGGCGATGATTTCAGTCTTCTTCGCCATTGTGATGTTTACGCTTATGATGTTCCGTCCATTAGTTCCACAGTTTCTCGCCGACGCACATCACTTCGGAGACATCGAAATAGGCGTTTTAGGCTCAATAGCGTTTCTAGGCTCTGCCGTATTAGGCGTTTTCCTAGGCAAAATTGGCGACAAATGGCGAAAAGAATACGCGCTTGCGACTTCGATGATTCTGTGCAGTCTATCGCTGGCGGTCATGCTTTTGACTGGAAACTTTTACGTTCTCGCAGTAGCTTTTCTACTTGCCGGAAGCTCTTATCTAGGCTGGTCGCTTATGAACGCCATAATAGGACCGTTAGCCCCAGAGCATATCCGCGCCAGGTGGATATCTATCCCGCAAACTATAGGCATGTTCGCTTCGGTGCTGGCGCCATACGTCGGCGGAATACTATACAATATTTCACCAACATATCCGTTTATAATCGCGATTTTTGCATGTTGCATCATAGCTGCGGTAGCTTGTGCAAGAATATTTGAAAAGTAAGTGCTTTTTTCATAACCAAGAATCTTATTAAGCAGATAACGGTGAGTGATTCTCTTGAGAAGAGTGAGACAGCATGAGCGAATATCAAACTAAATCCTCAAGTTTCCTTGCGCTTTTGTTTATAGCTGGACTAGTTGTTGGAGGCATGATAAGCAGTTACATAGCCATCCAAGAAAACACAAGCCTAAAAAATGAAGTCTCCAATCTGCAAAGCCTCGTCTCAAAACTGTGGGGCTCCCAGACAATCATAAATAATTCTATAACGGTTTATCAAAATGGCAGTTCTCTTTCGGAAATCTATGCAAAAGTGAAGGACTCAGTCGTACTGATATACGTTCAAACAAGTGTCGGAGCGGTTCAAGGTTCAGGCTTCGTTTACAATTATACTTACAGAAGCATGATGGTTATTGTGACGAATTACCATGTCGTCCACAACGCAGTCAACATCAGCATAACATTTCCAGACGGTGAAGGCTACGAAGCCACGGTGCTTGGAACAGACCCATACGCGGACCTAGCAATACTTAAACCAATAAATGTCCCAGAAGAAAAGTTCAAGCCTTTAACGGTTGTTAGCTCATCAACCCTGCAAGTCGGCGACCCAGTAATAGCCATAGGAAACCCATATGGGCTGGTTGGTTCAATGACGACCGGAATCATAAGCGCCCTCGGTAGAACAATAGTGGAAGAAGAATACGCTGGGAGATTCGCCATAGCAAACATAATCCAGACAAGCGCGCCAATAAACCCTGGAAACAGCGGTGGTCCACTGTTGAACATCCTCGGCGAAGTTGTCGGCATAACAACAGCCATAATTGAAAACTCGCAGGGACTCGGCTTCGCAATTCCATCAAACACGTTGCAACGTGAAGTGTTTGCGTTAATTGAATACGGCAATTACACGGGGCACTCGTATCTCGGCATAGAAGGAAGAGACATAAGCTATGAAACCGCCAAACAGTTAGGTTTAAACGTTACTTATGGATGGTGGGTGACTAAAGTAATTGAAGGCGATCCATCGTATGGCCAATTGCAAGAAGGCGACGTGATAATCGCCTTGAACGGAACAAAGATAAGGAACGGCGACGACATGTCAAGCTACCTTGAAGAGAAAACGCTTCCAGGCGAAACACTAATTTTGACGGTTATTAGAAGAGACGGAGAAACGCTGCGCAAAATCGATTTACCAGTTGTCTTGGGACGAAGACCGCCGCCACCTGTTTAGATTCGGCTCATAACTGCGTTTGTCCAATCAGCCGCCCGCTCCAACTCTCCATCTTTCAGCGGGCCAGTTGTGCCTTTAACGAAAAAACCCTCCGCTGGCGCAACAAGAATTGCGCCTTTCTTTTCTAGGTTTTTTGCAATTCTCCCTGCCGCATAACCGAAAATCTTTACAAACCCCGTAGTTAACCTAGTGTCAAACGCCGCCACTTTGATACCTTCAATGTTTGAAATCAAAATTTTATTGAGAAATTCTTGAACAGGTGATGTTGGTCTGCCTCCATGCGTCGGAGAACCAACAATTAGCATGTCAAATTTTTTCAGTTCGGAAGGATCTGCATTGGCAACATGAACCACTTTAGCTTCGCTAGCAATGGCGTTTCCCATGGCATTGGCAATTTTCTCCGTGTTTCCATAAACCGAGTCGTACACGATTAAAACCTTAACTTTGCGATTTTCAGAATTTTTCATTTATCCTCCTTTCTCCTTTAAACACTAAAACAGCATGTTTCCAGCATAAGAGGAGCGCAACAAGTAATATAAAGGTTCACACTTTTCCAAACGAAACCAAAAATATTTTAGTTTTGGTTAGAAAAGTGGAGAAAAAATAATTTTGAACAAGAACGTTTAGTTTTCTAAATGCGCTCTATTATCTTTATCACTTCGTCGGTTGTCTTGACTTTCGCGCAGACATCCTTTTGTGCAAGCAGAACTGCATCATGTAACTCCTTATATCTGGTGGTGCATCCATCCTCAAGCAGAAGAACATCATAGCCTAAATCAGCAGCATGCACTGACGTGGCTAGTACACATTGGTCTGTCAGAAAACCGACAATAATTAGACTTTCTATGTCCATGTTTCTCAAGACAAAGTCCAAGTTTGTTCCAGATAAGGCTCCACCGTTCGTTTTCGTTATCACAAGTTCGCCTGGTATTGGTTTTACCTCGTCGATAAAGTCGCTGTCTTCAAACTGTGGCGGAATAATTAAACCAATTTTCCTGTTAACCTTCGCCGTGTGCCTCGGATTATCAGTTGGACCCTGCATTTTCACATGAATTATATCGAAGCCTTTTTTCCTACAGACCTTTAACAATCTTTGAACGTTCTTAACAACTTTCTTAACCCGCGTATCATAGTCTTTCACAACTTCCCTAACAGTTTTCTCGTCTAATCCTGCCTTGACGGCGCCTTTCACCAGATGTTCACCTAAAACGAATTTTTGCATGTCAATCAGAATGAGCGCGGTTTTTCCAGGTTTAATTTCAAAGTCTGGATACGGCGATTCAAGAGTTCGTATGACATCTTCGAAAGTTATTTGCTTTTTCTTTTTTACCTGTTTCTTTTTCATCTTTTCCATCCCGACGGCTTATATGAAAATTCTGTTTATAAAAAACTTTTCACGTTTTGCAAAAATTATCCCGTCGTGAAAATGTAATCCTTTATGCCTTTTTCTGTAATATCCGCCAAGAACCCTTTCAGAATGCCTTCAGTGTATTCGCTTCCTGGGTTTACACATAAAGTGCGGCCAATTCTTATGCTTCCTCTTGACTCATGTATGTGCCCGTGTAAGCTGAGCATTGGCTGGTATTTCTCTATAATTTTCCTCACAGAAGTGCTGCCGACGTTAACCATTTCAACCCCGCCAGTCGGCGAAGGCACAGGTTTCAGGTTTTCATCCAATTTCGGAGCCAAATCTAACGGGGTGCCGTAAGGCGGCGCGTGCAAATTGAATATGCATGTTTCCATGTTTCGAACTTGAGATGCTAGCTTCTCCAGCTTTTCATAGATGACCTCTTCGGAGACGTCTCTGAAGCAGTGCCAAGGTGTGATGTTTGCTACGCCTAAGGTTATCATTTCATGGTGGTCATCCACTTGGACGACTTGCTCCTCTGGATAAATAATGCGCTTGGATGCTTTCAGATACTCGTCTATTTTAGGGTCGTCGTCGTTCCCTGGGGATATGAAACATTTTACATTGGTTCCCTTAAGTTTGTCTTCAGCTATTGTAACCCATTTTTTAATCATTTCCAATACTAGCTGCAGAAAAAGTTCGTCCTGTTTTCTTGGATTAGCTGAAAGCTCCTGCATCTGTTCTTCGCTTAGTCTGTAAGGATAAAAACCTATAGAGCGTATCCGCTTTTCTAACGCGTTTACCTCTGCGTCATTGTTTAAGATGTATTTTTCGCCTAAAAAAGTCGCATAATACTTGTCTGACTTTTTAACTACGGGAACTATAGCCTTAAAGGTAAGGTCTCCACCGAGTATTATACAGTTTGCCTTGTAGAAAGTTCCAGCGTTGAGAAATTTTATGAAGCATCTTTCTGAGCCATGCACGTCGGAAATAAAAAAAAGGCGGGTTCGTGGCATAGAGGTTGCTCCTATTCTGGGGGTATCTCTTTGAATGTTAACTCTATTGGGATGCCCTTAACTCTATGGTACACTGATGATATGGCGTATATTACTAGTCCGACGACGAATATTCCGAAAGTGAATATTATGTAGGTTGTATCCAACGTTCCAGCCATTGCGGGTGTCAAACTCGCGTAGGCAATGTAGATGCTTACTATAAGGCTGAGGAAGCCCAACAGCGAAATCAAAGGCACACCTAAAACCTTCCGCTTGACTATTGAAGGCGAGCTTTCAAACAAGTCTTTTTTAACCACAGGGAAAACAATGCCCGCCAAAGACACTATTGCCATTTCGATAGCCCATCCTGTGACAACATAGGCAACATAGCTTAAAATTGGCGTGAAAAGCCATAGTGCTTCAAAAATCAGAGACAGTATCGTTATGAAGATTAACGCTACATAGGGCGAGTTGGTCTTTGCATGCACTTTTGCGAAGGACTCTGGCAGTATTCTGTCAAACGACCATGAGAAAACCATTCTGACGGCTGTGAACATGTATGTCAACCCGCATGCGAGAGGCGCTAAAGCCCAAGTTAACACAATTATTCCGCCGATTATTTTGTTTTCAAGCACAAGCATAGCCAACAGATGAAACGCAGGCGAAAACGGCAAATTGTACATTGGATTTCCATTGACCGAAAGATATGATATTGCACCGACAAACTGCGATCCCATGGCGGAATAGGTCACCACGTAAATTAGCCATGTTATAACTGTGAAGAGCAGCAGCCCGCCGATTATTGCAATAAACTGTGATTTTTTAACTTCCTTGACTTCTCCAGCAATGTAGACTGAAAGGTTGAACCCCGTAAAGTTCAACACAGTATAAACAATGCCAAGAAACGTCGCACTAAGCACAAAGCCTGAGGGATAACCTGAATTCAAGGCTTCCTGTATTATGGCGTTGTAGTTCATGCTAGTGTTCGCGTTAAAGGCGGCGGCGAAGGATTGAGGGTTCATAGATGCTAACGCAATTACATAGGTGATTATGCCAATCATTATTATTATGAATACAGCCCAGACTGATTTGACGAATGCTCTTGCACCTCTAACGACGATTAATGCGCATATGCCATAGTACACAAGACCCAACAGCAGCATAACGTAAGGGTCAAGAAGCGTTGTTGCAAGCGACTCATAACCAATGTACGCCAAGAACGGTGCAAGTGTCCACTCAACCATCCAAGGAATTTCCATGCCGATAAACGCCATCAGAACAATGAATATGAAGAAAACCACTGAAAATCCTATTGCTGGATGCAGTATACGCGTAGCCCAAACGTAGTCGCCTCCAGACCGTGGCATGACAACCGAGAAAAGAGCATAGAAAAGCCCTATAACTATACAGAAAGGCGCAGCGACCCAAGCTGTAAGGGTTAAGTCAACTCCTGGAAAGAGGCCTGAAGCCCACATACCGTAAAGGTAAACCGCTCCTGGACCCATGACCACCACGTTGAAGATAAGGGCGTCCCACGCTGAAATGCTTCTGACAAGCCCTGATGCTTTTCTTACGAATAATTCATCGGTTTTCATGGAGCCATTTATGAAAGCGGTAAATATTTAAAACTTTCCAATGAGTAGCTTTTTATGTTAATTTTGATGATTAAAAGTCCATAATACGCTTATTTTGGCTTGCATTTTCGTAAAATGTGCGCAAAATTCGCCATTGAGATTCGAGACCAGAAAACTAATAAGCGTCATTTCCTTAACAAGAGCGAAAAAATAATGGAGAATGGTCCATTAGTTTGGTGAAGCTTTCTATGACGCCTGAGAAATTATCTGACGCAGATTTCATAAAAGAGGCAACATCTATAGTTGAACAAGCAAGCAAAGATAATGTGATTTTAAGGATTATTGGAGCAGTCGCCGTCTACATACGTTCCGCCAATATCCCAAACGCTGTTGACATCTACAGAAAAGTCAAGAGGCTTAATTCAAGTAGTTCACAATTCACTGATGTTGACTTTATGGCTTATGGAAAGCAGAGAAAAGAAATAGTGAACTTCTTCGAAAAAAAGCTGCGTTTTAAACCGGAATCCAGGCTGAACGCGCTTTTTGGAGGAACTAGAATGATGTATCACCACCCCGAAAACAAGTATCACGTGGACATCTTTTTTGACAAGCTTGAATTCAGCCACGATGTACATTTCGGTTCAAAACCTGGACAGGGAAGACTGGAACTTGACTTTCCCACAATAACTTTGGAAGACATTGTGCTTGAAAAACTACAGATCCACAACATAAACTTGAAGGACATTGTCGACTTGATAGTTCTCCTCGTCGGCCACGACGTGAGTGAATCTAAAACCAGAGAGGTTATTGATGGCCGTTACATTGCGGACACTTTAGCAAAGGACTGGGGCTTTTGGTACGACGCCGTGCAAAATCTAAAACTTGTGAAGCAGTACGCGGACAAATTTAGCTCCGAAGGCAGCATCAGAGGCGAAGACCACGATTTGATAATTGAGAGAGTAGACAAGTTGCTGAAAATAATTGACGAAACGCCTAAAACTAAAGATTGGCTTAAAAGGGCACAGAAAGGAACAGCTAAACCCTGGTACCGAGAAGTAGAAGACGTAGTTAGATAAGCACAACTTTTTAATGTTCAGTTTTTTGTTATGGTGGGGCTGCCCGGATTTGAACCGGGGTCCCGAGCGCCCGAGGCTCAGAGCCTAGACCAAGCTAGCCGACAGCCCCTATCCGCGTTTTTGTTTATGTAACTTTTTGTGTTAGTTTAATAAAGGTGTTTTCTTAACTTTTAAACCCTTATCTAGCCCGAGTGTTTGGTGTTTAATAAAGGGGGTTGGGCGAGTTTGTCTGTTCAGCAGCGTTCACATGGTGTTCGTGTTTTAAAGGCGGTTTCGTCAGCCGTTAGGCTTCATATTTTAAACTTGCTTTTTGACCATGACGCGCTTTCTTACACTGAGCTTATGAGCTTGCTGAAGATGAGTCCTAGTCGTGATGCTGGACGTTTTGCTTATCATTTGAAGTTTCTGCTTAAAGCTGGTTTAATTGAGGTTGACGTGGAGTCTAAAAAGTACCGCTTGACTGATTTGGGCAAGATGGTTATTGATGTGGCTGAAGAAATCGAAAAGAAAAGGCTTAAATCACAAAAAATTCTTGTCCGCACTTCACGTTTCACGCTTGAAGAGTTCGACGTGAATAGGATTACTGATTCGCTTGTAAGAGAAGCTGGAATGCCTGTTGAAATGGCACAAAAAGTCGCCAAAGAGGCAGAAAAACGCCTTTTAAAGGCTAGAACACGTTATTTAACTGCTCCGCTGATAAGGGAAGTCGTCAATGGAATTCTAATCGAAAAAGGCTTGGAAGAATATCGCCCAAAATTAACGCGTCTTGGACTGCCAGTGTATGATGTCTCCGCGTTTTTATCAAGCGATAAAACTTCAAAAGCCACCCATTTGACGCATGAAGAGTTTGGAAAAACCGTTCTCAGAGAGTACATGCTTTTAAACGTGCTTCCAAGAGACATCGCGGACGCATATCTTTCTGGTGAAATTCACATTCATAACCTAAGCTCGTGGATTCTGAAGCCTTGCTCCGTGATTCATGATTTGCGATTTTTCATAAAAAACGGCTTAAATCCCCAGCAATTAAACACTTTTAAACCTTCTTGCACGTCTCCGAAAAGCTTGGAATCCGCACTTAACACGATTTTTAACGTGCTCTTGTTTTCTGCAAGAGAAACTTGCGAAGCACAAACATTGGAGTATTTCAATATTTTTTTGGCGCCTTTCATTAGGGGATTAAGCGAAACCACTGTTAAGGAGACTTTGAAACGTTTCCTCTTTAACATTAGTTGGCATGTGGATGCCTCATTCAACTTAGATTTGACAATGCCAAGCTTTTTGGAGGACAAACAAGCTTTTGGAGTTAACACCAATTCTATTGACACTTATGGCAGTTATGTCGAAGAAAGCCAAACGCTTGCATCCATTATACTTGATGTGTTCAGCGAAGAAAACATGCAACGACCGTTTTTGAATCCTACACTTACCGTTAAGATACGCCGCGAAAGAATGAATGATAGTGATGTTGAGCTTGCACTTATTAAAGCCTGCAATGTAGTGGCACATGCTGGAACGGTTTATTTTGCAAACATTTCTGGAAACAGTGAACAATATTCGGTTTTTTCACCGCCAGGATTTGTGCTTAAAGCGGATTTGAATGGAGACTGGGAAATTGATACACTACGTACAGGCGTTTTAGGATGTGTGACAATTAACTTGCCGCGGATAGCCTACGAATGTGAAAAGGATAGAACGCGATTTTTTAACCTCCTTAAGGAGAGAGTGGAAATGGCTAAGCGCGCTTTAGAAATCAAAAATGAAGCCTTAAAACAGCGCGGGAAAAATTTTCTGCCGTTCTTGATGCAGTCCACTGGCGCCGACAAGTATTTTAGACTTGAGAATTCTGCGCATTTGGTAAACATTGTTGGGTTAAGAGAGTCTGCCGAAGCATTCAGTGGAAAAAGAATTTATGATGATGAACAGACTTTAGACTTCGCTGTGGAAATTACAAGGCAAATTTCCGAACATCTCCTCAAAAGTGGAAGGCGGCAGGAAAAGCGTCTACTGCTTTCAGCTTTGCCATATCTTGAGGTTTCTGAACGATTGGCACGGCAAGACATTGAAAGATACGGCATTGCAAAAGTACGCTTTCAGGGCACACGAGAAAAACCATACTACCAGTCTATTAGCAGAATAGCCCTTCAAAACAGTGAAATCGCGGAGAAAACTTTGGCTGTCGAGAAGAAACTTAACGAGTTGCTCAGCGGCGGAAAAAGCACTGTCATCGAGCTTGGCGATGTCGAGTACACGCCTGAAACGCTTCTTCGACTGACAAAGAGGTTCGCGGAGAGAGGCGATTTTGAGTATTTTATCTTTAACCGCAACTTAACCCACTGCAATCAATGTGGTCGAAGCTGGTTTGGGCTGCTGCATAAGTGTCCATCGTGCGGTTCTGTGGGTACGTTGACGTTTTTTAAGCGTTATCCATAGCTTGCCTAATATGAAACAGCTTCTATTTTACAGCGCCTAGTATTAGGGCTAGAAGCGCCATCCGCGTTACTATACCATTCCAAACCTGTTTAAAGTAGCGGGCGTGCGGCGTCTGGTCCACTTCGGAGGCTATTTCGTCAACCCGTGGCAGAGGATGCAGCACTATAGAGTCTTTTTTTGCCTTGCTTAGTGTTTCTAAGGTGATTTTGTATGAGCCTTTAACTTTCATGTATTCTGCGGGGTCTGGGAAGCGTTCCTTCTGTATTCTTGTCACGTATAAAACATCTGAAATTGGGACAACTTTTTCCAGGCTTGTTTCTTCTTTTACTGGAATTTTTTCTTTGATCGCCTCAAGAACTTCCCGCCTCATTTTCAGTGATTCAGGCGAGACCAGGTGAAGCTCCACATCGTAATATGACAACGCATACGCCAGAGAGTGAACTGTTCTGCCGTAGCGCAAGTCTCCGACGAAAGCTATTTTTAAACCGTCAATTTTGCCCTTCTCTTTCATAATTGTGTACAAGTCGAGAAGAGCCTGTGTCGGATGTTCTTCTGCACCACTTCCACCATTAATTATTGGAACTTCGGCGAATTCGGCGGCAAGTCTCGCGGCGCCTTCAAGTGGGTGCCTTATGGCGATTACATCTGCGTAATTTTCAACCACGCGCACCGTGTCAGCCAGGTTCTCGCCTTTTTTTACTGAGGCAATTTCTGCTTCTGCAAAACCGATTGCAGCGCCTCCAAGTTTGTACATTGCTGCTTCGAAGCTTAAGCGAGTGCGTGTGCTGGGTTCAAAAAATAATGTGGCGAGAATTTTTCCCTTAAGCATGTCTGAGCCTTTCGAAGCTAATGGCTCCATTGATTTTGCGATTTCTAGGATGTAGTCGATTTCTTCTCGGGAAAAGTCTCGGATTGATATTATGTCTCTGCCTTTGAACTCCAAACTTGCACCCTAGACAAAAAGTCTGTGCTGTACTTAAATAACTTTTCATGCGCTTGCTCACACATTTTTATGCGTGGATTTTGCGGTGCATGAATGGTAAAAACCTTTTATCTTCGCTTATGCTATAGCCTCTCGAGGGGGTGTCAGTTTACGAGTGAAACAATGTTGTATGTTTCGAAGATTAAGGATGGCACCGTTATAGACCACATTACTGGCGGGCACGCTTTGGACGTTATTAAAATTTTGGGAATAACAGGAAAAGAAAAACGGGTGATGACTATTGCGGTTAATGTTCCTAGCAAACGGTTTAAGGTGAAAGATATTGTGAAAATTGAGGGTCGAGAGCTTAACTCGCAAGAAGTGCACAAAATTGCTTTGCTGGCGCCACATGCGACTATAAACATTATTCGTAACTATGATGTTGTTGAGAAACAGAGGGTTAAGCTTCCCAGCGTTATTGAAGGCATAATTAAATGTGCTAATCCAGCGTGTATAAGTAACAGCAACGAGCCTGTTCAATCCAAGTTTTATGTTCAAAGTGAGGAGCCGTTGATTCTGAAGTGTCATTATTGCGGTTACATTATGGAGAAAAGTGATGTGCTTAAACAGTTTTGATTTTTAATGTTTGAAGTATTCGGAATTTTAGATAATGCTTATATCTTAAGATGTAATATTTCCAGATTAGATATGTCATAAAAAAGACATATTGAATATGTGTAGAACACACCTACACGTGAGGTAAAAACATGATAGAAATAATAATGGCCACATTATGGGCTTGCTTCGCAGCCTACGCCATATGGTACTTCACCATGGCAAAACATTATGCACCGCTAACTCTAACCGAAGCAAAAATCCTCTGGAAAATACACAAACAAAACACTGGATGCAGCTCCAAAATGTGGCGGGAAATCCGCCGCGGCGAAAAAATAGTGGGCTTCGAATGCGAATGCGGATACAAACACATACAAAAACGCCCAATAACCGCCAGCGCGCCAACATCAAAAATCCAAACACAGACTTACATGTACAAAAAAATACACCGACATTAAAGCCATGCTTTTTCGATAAAAAAATCAAAACGCTTCAACTAACAGCGTCTGAAGATGAAACTGGAGGTGTATGCAACATAGTAAACGTGTGAGATGTGATCAAATTGAGTATCCCCATTTCACGCAATGTCTTATTCACGTTTGATGAGCTACTGGCAAAAGTAGTGGATGATGTTTTAAAGTCAATTTTTTCAGAACGCTTCGCCTTCTCCGTGTGGACTTACCTTGAAATGATGTTTTCCATCGAGCCGCTAGACATTGCACGAAAGCCTGATGCCTTTTCCGTTGGCTTAAAAAATTTATTCGCGGCGGCGGCTCCAGATTTGGAAAGGTTAATTCTAAAACGTTTATGCCAAGTATTAGCCGTAAATTTAGAGTTGAAAGAAGGCTACAATTTTTCGGATTACATAATCGAGCTAAGAAAAGCCTATTCTGAAATTGAAGTTGCACGGTATAAACATTTTATACAATGATAAAAAGGCGCCGCCGGTAGGACTTTCAACAGGAGGATTTCCTCCTTGTTCTTGAACCTACGACCGACTGGTTAACAGCCAGCCGCTCTACCGAACTGAGCTACGGCGGCACGTCTTTGCTGTAGCTAAGTGTTTGAGTTTTAAAACGCTGTATTTAAGTTTATTCCGAACCGTTTTTGCTTTTATCTGTCTAGGCTACTCCAGCTTTTCTAGCTTTGCGTTCAATCAGTTTAACAAACACTGTGTAAAACGAACGCAAAATTTTCGCATACCATTTTCCTTCAAAAGACAAGTCTATCAAGTTGTCTATCCAGTAAAAATCGTGTCTAAGACATTTTATCAGTAATTCTTTGTGCAGCTGAGTCAACTGCGTCTCATTGAACCACTGCTCGCTTTTTAGTTTACCCAAAGGAACAAAGAACAAAGGCACGATTAAGCTCCTCACATTTTTGAGGTCTTCCACAAGCTCTATGGTCTTAATAAGATCATCTTCTGTTTCTTCTGGAACACCAACAATCAATGTGCAAGCAGGCACGAGCTTATTGTCATGCATCAAACTCATGCCGGTACGCACAACTTCCGGCCACTCTTCAGGTTTAAACGGATGTGCTTTTGCAGGCATAACCTTTTTTGCCAGTTCAGCAGAACCAGTTTCTATGCCTACTTCGGCGCCCCACCACGGCTGATTCTGCAGTATGATTTCAGCTATTTTTGAAAATGTTTTAGGGTTCGACGCCACTGTTGCCAGAGAACAGTGACTCCAACTTATTCCGCCATCACATTTCTTTGAGGCCGCCTCATGAAGTGCAATGAGTTTTTGTTCGTCTGGAACTGTGTTTTTGGAACCATAAAGCATTACGTCTTCCGCGTGCAAGCAAACGTTAGATGCGTATCCACTTTGAATGTTTACATCTATTTCTTTGATTATTTTCTCAAGAGAAAACCATCTTAACGGTCTTAAGGTTACACTGCAGAACTTACAGCCTCTACAGCATCCTCTGCCGATCTCCACTAAACCGTTGATTGAAGGGTTCTGAATGTCTGGAATTTCCTCCAAGCTTGGAGTTTCTTCAACGCCAACCTCATAATATCTAGGTAAAGCATCGCCGTTCAACGCTGCGTTCACGATTTTTCCGATAACTTTTTCAGCTTCACCCTCAATTATGCAGTCAATGCCGTATTCTTCAACAAACTTTTCTCTATACTTGAACTGCCAAACACCAGAACCGCCAACAATTATTTTCAACCCGTGTTTTTTTGCAATTCTGATTTCAGGCGTCTCCATTAATCTGCGGAAGTGCTGCGCAAGAAAAGGTTCCTTTTTAAGAACAGCAGCAAAAGTGCTGGAAGCAGGACCAAGCCCAAACGGGTCCATTACGTGTATGCCTAGGACTTTTGCCTCGCGTAGGTATTTTCCCACATGGTTTGGGTCAACGGTCAAAACATTGAATCCTTCATTTAGAAGCTGCGCTTCGACTTTTCTAAGTCCATATGGCGCGGCTACTGGAACACCGTTGTTTGTTTTTATTGGTGGAAAGAATAGGAAGCTGTATAGCCAGTCTGGAATGACGTTTGGAGGCGCGCATGTTCCAAAACCTATGAACTCGTTATGGTGATAGTCGCTCATTAAAGTGCGGTCTGCGGTTAATATTATGTCGGTCATTAAGCTTCCTCCAAATGTCGGGTTTACGAGTAGATGGTATTATTGATTTTAAAACATTTAAATTTTGATATATCTTTTGTTGGTTTCCACAAGAATAAAAATGGACATATCAAACCCGCGTTACGCTTATTGCTCCTTACCAATAATGTCTAGAAGAAATTCTTTAATGGGTTTCTTAAACATTTCTTGTACTTTTCGGAGAAGTTCCTCTCCATTTTTCGTAAGCTGATAATGTCTCATTTTTCGTCTGCCTTTGACAATCCATTCGCCGCTTGCAAATCCTTCAACTTCAAGTCTACGGAGAAACGGGTAAACTATGCTTGGTTTTAATTTTCTGCCCGTGAGCCTCTTGAACTCAACTGTAATCTCGTAGCCATGCATAGGTTTCCGTGACAGAAGCCAAAGAATCACTGGCTTTTCAAGGCTGCGTAGGAAGACATCACCCACCCTAACCATTTTAATGACCCTGTAAAAGCATTTTGAATTTTGATATATCAATTTTCCGATTTTGGCAATGCACTTAAATCTTTAAGCACAAAATTAAACGCCTAGACTGACCAAGATAGAAACAGTGGAAGGCGGAACAACGCGAGATGAGCGAAATAGAAAAAGAAGTTATCAAGGCCACAATCAGAGGCTTCAGCAGAGTGATGATTCTATGGCTTTTAAGTAAAAAACCCTTGTCAGGCTACAGCGTTGCAAAAGAGCTAAAAAGGTTAACAGGGCTAAACTTTCACCCTGGCGTAGTTTACCCGCTTCTATACGAACTGGAAGAGAACAAGTTTATAGCTGGCGAATGGGTGCAAAAAGGAAGAAGGCAAATGAAATGTTACTCTATAACAAAAGAGGGAACAGAACTTCTGAACCGCGTCAAAAACATGCTTGAGATGCCTTTAAAAGAAATTCTAAAAGACCTTATATCCACAGCCTAAACTCGTCAACATCACATGCTTTTTCAAATTTCGTTTAGAAAAATGTATATTAGAGTTCTCCTAATTGGTTAGGAAGATTCATGGAGAGTTAAGCTTTGAAAAAAATACTTGAAGTCAGATGGCATGGAAGAGGCGGACAAGGCGCATGGACAGCCAGCGAGTTACTTGCAAGAGCAGCGGTTCATGAAGAAAAATACATCCAATCCTTCCCAGAGTTCGGTCCAGAAAGAATGGGTGCACCAGTGGCAGCGTTCACACGGATAAGCAATGAACCAATAAGACTGCACTGTGCAGTTTATAATCCGGATGTTGTGGTTGTCCTCGACCCAACATTGCTGAAAACTGTGCCAGTAACCGAAGGACTGAGCGAAAGTGGGAAACTAATAATTAATTCTAAGGAAGACCCTGCCGAAGTTAGAAAGGCGTTTAAAGAAGCTAAATTTGAGATTTGGACTGTTCCCGCAACGGAGGTCGCCATAAAAATTTTAGGAATGCCAATAACCAGCACAGCCATGCTTGGAGCGGTTGCACGTGCAACGGGCGCAGTTAGCCTAGAAAGCATTCAGAAAACGGTTAAAGAACGTTTTAAAGGCGATGTAGCTGATAAAAACTTTGCAGTTATAAAGGAAGCTTATGAGGAGGCGCGTTCAGGATGACAAGCAAAGAAAAAGGTTGGAAAGAAATTTCGATAGGCGCGGTATGCTGGAAACCCAGCACAGAGTTTCCAACTGGCGATTGGAAAACCTACAAGCCAATAAGGGATTTGGATAAATGCACACGATGCTTGTTATGCGTTATCTTCTGTCCAGACGGTGCGATACATTGGAAATCTGAAAAAGGAGACATAGATTTTGACTATAATTTCTGTAAAGGTTGCGGGATATGTGCTAATGAATGTCCCGTGAAGGCGATAGAAATGAAACTTGAGTAGAGGTGCAAAAAACAATGAAAAGTGCTGTTGAACAGAAGATTTTAGCCCTAAACGGTGACGAGGCGGTTGCCTACGCTGTTAAACAGTCAGATGTTGACGTGGTGGCGGCTTACCCAATAACGCCTCAAACAATAATTGTTGAAAGATTCAGCGAATATGTAGCCAACGGCGAAGTTGAAACAGCATTCGTTTGCACAGAATCAGAACACAGCGCTTTAACCGCTTGCCTCGCAGCTTCACTTGCGGGCGCTAGAACTTTTACTGCTTCAGCGTCTGCCGGTTTAGCTCTAATGCATGAGATACTTTTTGTAACTTCTGGTTGCCGCGCACCAGTGGTTATGGCAATCGCAAACAGAGCATTGTCAGCGCCAATAAACATTCACGGAGACCAGTCAGACACGATGGCACAGAGGGACAGCGGTTGGATACAAATATACGCGGAAAACGCGCAAGAAGTCTACGACTCCATCATACAAGCTTTTCGAATCGCAGAGCATCCAGATGTTCTTTTGCCAACAATCGTCGGCCTTGACGGTTTCACATTAAGCCACTCGGTTGAAAACGTGAATGCATTACCAGACGAAGAAGTCAAGAAATTTGTTGGAACACGCCGATTCCCAAACGCGCTGACGCATGAGGGCAAAACAGCGCCGCTAAAACTTGACCCTGATTACCCCATGACTCTTGGACCTTTAGCTTTTCCAAACTACTACTTCGAGTTTAAACGGCAACAAGAAGAAGCGATGAAAAATGCACTTAGCGTTATAAAACAAGTGCATGACGAATACGCGAGGATAAGCGGAAGAAGATACGGCGACGGACTGCTTGAACCATACAAACTTGAAGACGCCGAAATAGCCATAGTCTGCGTAGGCTCAACTGCCGGAACAGTAAAAACAGTTATAGACGACTTGAGAACCGAAGGCGTTAAAGCTGGACTTCTGCGTATCCGAACTTTTAGACCGTTGCCAGTGCAGGGAATCCGCGAAGCTCTTGAACACGTTAAAGCGGTGGCGGTGATGGACAGGAGTATGAGTTTCGGAGGACAAGGCGGAGCAGTCTTTCACGAGGTTCGCCATGCGCTTTACGATTCAAGCAAACATCCGCTGACGGTGAATTACATTTATGGACTCGGCGGAAGAGACACAAGTCCAAGCCAAATACGCGAAATATACACAGACTTGCAAGAGATAGTCAAGAAAAACCGCGTTGAAGAACCCGTAAAATACGTTGGATTAAGAGAATAAAGGAGGAAACAAAATGCAAAGTGAAGAATGGAAATTTACGGCGAAGGACATAGCGGAAAAACCAGACTTGTTCATGTCGGGACACCGAGCATGTGCAGGATGCGCCCCAGCAACAGTCATGCGGCTCATAATGAAGGCCATTAGAGGCCCAACTATAGTAACTCACGCGACTGGATGCATGGAAGTAGTTTCAACGATTTACCCGTACACGTCATGGGCGGTGCCTTGGCTTCACACAGCATTTGAAAACGCTGCTGCAAACGCGTCTGGAATAGAGGCTGCATTGAAAATAATGAAGAAAAAGGGAAAAATAAAACATGAACATGTGGATGTAATCGCTATAGCTGGAGACGGAGGAACATATGATATAGGCATACAAGCGCTTTCAGGAGCCGTAGAACGCGGACACGACTTCCTCTTCGTTTTATACGACAATGAAGCTTACATGAACACTGGAATCCAGCGGAGCGGTGGCACACCATTAGGCGCGTCAACAACCACGTCGCCAGCAGGCACTGTTATACCCGGCAAACTTGAACCCAAAAAGCCAATAGCAGACATAATGGTGGCCCACGAAATACCATACGTAGCCACAGCTTCACCATATTACTGGAGAGACTTGATAACAAAAGTGAGAAAAGGCCTAGAAGTTGAAGGCCCAGCGTTTTTACACGTGTTTGCACCGTGCCCGCGCGGTTGGAGAAGTGACCCAGCTAAATCCATAGAGCTTTCCCGCTTAGCAGTGGAAACATGCGTATTCCCCTTATGGGAAGCCGTAAACGGTGAATACCAGCTTTCAACACCAAGCAAAGTCCTAGCCCTAGCACCTCAAAAGAAAAAGCCAGTGAAAGAGTACGTAGCCGTGCAAGGACGTTTCCGACACTTGTTAACTCCAAAATTCGAGAAAATGCTAGAAGAAATTCAGCGAATAACCGACATGAGATGGCAAAAACTCCTCAAAAAATGCGGGATCGCATAGCCTAAAACTCCAGCCATTCTCTTATTTCTACTACCGAATCTTATTAATCCCATTTTTAATAATTCAGTGTTTAAACAGCGTTTTTAAGGAATTTTTCTATTTCTTTTTCCGCATTGTCTGCTTTTATGAATATTGGCACGTTTTCTATGCCCGTGGCTATATAGCTTGAAAGAAGCCATTCGCCGGGTGCAAACTCCAGCGTCTTTTCCAGTATGCCCTTATCTATCATAAACGTGTCGCTTATCAGAGCGCGGTCGTATGGCCTTGGTAAGGTGCCTACGAAGTACGTGTGAAGTTGTTGTAAAGCGTTTGTGTTTAGGTAGGCTATGCGTTGAGTTGCTATACAAACGCCCAAGCCATATTTGCGGCCTTGCCTAAGCAGTGTCTCCACTTGTCTGCTGCATTTTTTGTCTATTCCCGCTGCTCCGGCTAGTTCAGGGATGAATTCTTGCGCTTCGTCGAAGACTAGGAGTATGTAGGGTTTAACTTGGAATCTGCGTTTTCTGCGGATAAGCAAGTCATGTGTTAGGGTTATTACCAGTTCTTTTATGGTTGTTGGGTCTGAAATTGAAATGCAAACCAGCTTTGTGTCGTTTTCGAGAAGTTCTCTTATTTTTTCGACGGTTAAGCCACTTGTCTCCTTCTGTTCTTCCTCCCGTCTCTTTTTTAATTGGTCAATTATTGTGTTGCGGGTTGTTCCCCAAGCGTACAATCCGCTTTTTTCATGAACCTTGAATTCTTCTATTGTTTCCATGCAGATTTTGTCAATGCGCTTAATGAATGGCTCGTCTACTTCTTGATTTTCGCTTAAACCGTGCTCTTCCATGTATTCAAGTATGGCGTCGTGGATTTTGTCTATGGCATTTATGTAATGCGGCTTGTCTGTGTTGCTTTTTCTTTGGTCGTTTAACTCGTCTAGAAACTGGGCGTATGTTGGAACTTTCTGCTTTGGCCGCGTGTAGTACGCAACCTTTTCCTGTTCCATTATCCGTTTTAAGCCAGCCTTTATCCGCTCGTCAGCCTCATATTCTCTTGGTTTGACAACAGAGTTGAAAAACTGTTCCAGAGAATCGATTCTATGCTCAAGAATGATTTTGGCTGGAATCTCTTTGTCTGCAAGCAAATCCAAAAGCAGAAACACGTACTCGCAGCTTACGTCAAAAACCACAATTTTCACGTCGCTAGTGTGAAGCAGAATCCGCCTAAGAATGTTTGACATGAGGTTGCTTTTTCCTCCGCCGGTAAAAGCGAAAACTCCGAAATGGTAACGTACAAGTTTTTCGAAATCCACGTATATTGGAATTACTGTTTTGCTTGTTTGGAACATTTTTACTACGCCGAGTCTCGGGTCAGCCTGTGCATCCTCAACTGTTTTGGACGGGTCTAATCCTATCTTTTCGGCTATTTTTTGGTTGTACATGCGGTTTATCATTTCACTATTTAGAATGTAAACGGGACTGCCTACTATCGGGTAAGAGAATCCCTTAACAAATTTGAACTCGCAGTTTTCGCCAATAATCAAATCGTAGTTTATCGGTATGGCGTCTATCTGAATCATCATGGTTGAACGGTCGTCTGTAAACCAATCTGCCTCTGACTGCTCTATTATTTCGAACTGCATAGGGTAATATCCATGGTCAGACAATCCTCTCAAGCCGAAGTGTTCCGGCCAAACGCGGCTTATCTCCATAAGCGTATACCGTTCTTCGCCCATGAGCGCTTGCTTAAAGTTTTTAACGGCTAGAAGCATTCCTTCCTCCAGAAGCCCCATCAAGTCCTTTTGATATTCCACTTTAACGCGGCATTGGTAACGAGCGCCTGTTCCCGCAATTTTTGACTCTTCTGCACCACCAAAAAAACGTGGCATAACTGCGGCTAGTCTAGCGTGAAATCGCCCATCGAAGTCCGTGAAGCATAAGCTGTTAAATTTGTTCTCTTCTTGCGGCTTCAATTGCTGTTCGCCTCTCCCTGAAAGTGCTCATATAAAATATGAACCTTCTCAATTTATGGTTATTGAGTATCCACTCGGCCGTTGTATCCACTACACGTTTGAACTGGCCGTAATTCCACTTGGCAATTTTATCCGCTATGAACAAGGGCGTATTATGTCCGAAAGCTTCTGGAATGTTTGGCGGCGTCATCGCAACCAAAACGTTCATTGTAAGGTTCTGAATTCTGTTTGGCACGTTTCTATCCATGAAAAGAATCATTTCAACTGGCTCTTTTGTACCATCGCTTAGCTCATTCCAGAATTCCACGATGTTTTCCGGCTTGTAGTCGTATTCTGGATATACCAAACGGTCGACAAGCAAGACATTGCTTCGCAGCATCTTATCTGTTTTGGCTTGGCTGAGCTGCACGTAAGTTTTCAGAAATGTTTTTTCTAAACCTATCTTGTTTTTTATAGCTCCAGAAATGTAGCCTTTGCGGTTCTGCTTGTCGGGCAGAACTGTTCTAAAAGCAGAGTCGTATTCTATTAGACTCCATGGCGGCGTTATTTTTTCCGTGTTTAGAATGCTTGCAGACTGGAGTATCATGCGGTCTGTGTTCGGCAACTTTTCAAGCGTTTCTCTGGATACAGCCGTCTCAAGTAGGTCGTTGCTGTGCATTATTGGAATCAGTTGGCGTTTGAAATCTCTTGCTGCTGTGTCTTTCGTGACGCCTATCAGCAGTATATGTCTTTTCCAGCATTCTTCCATAAGCATGTGCAACGTAAACAGTGTAAGAAGTGCAATGTCAAGCGTTGTCAGCCAATATTCTTTTCCGTCTTTAACGATTTTCATCAGGTTGGCGGTTTCTGGATTCTCGGCGAAAAAGAACCTATCGCCTACGCTTACAACCAGCTTTTTGATGCGCTCCCAAGTGTTCACGTATTTCCTGTTTAAGGTGTAAACCTCATTTTTCTCGGTTAAAACGCTGCTCTTGACCAAGTGCCTTAAGCTGCGTTCAACTCTCTTTGCTCTTTTCTCGTCTTTTATGGCGAATTCTGTTAGAATCTGCTTTTTTGACAATGCGCCTTTCTGTTTGAGAAGGTTTATTATTGCGTAGCGTAGGTAGTCGGCCCTCGGCGGCGGCAAGCCTAAATTTTCGTTACATACGTGCTGCCGCGCTATTGTTAGCTCATTAATGTCTACAGGTTCTCCGTCAACTTTAACGCCTAAAATGTTGCTTTTAACTTCCCACAAGACACGCTTCGAAGTATCGTAGAGTAGGCTTGCACGTTCTATGGATAAGCTTCTGTCTAAAAGAATCACTCGAATATTTTGTTCGATGTCCGCTGCAAGTTTGTAAGCCAAATAATACTCAGCGAAAGTCATCATCCAATTAGCCACTGTAGAATTGTTAATTATTGATTCTTCGGTAAGCGGTTTTCCAAGGCTTATTTCATCTGGTTGTGAGGCTTCAAAAAATGCTTGGTCAACATCTGGAATCTCGTTAACATAAATAGGCACAACGCTGGAAATTCCTGTCCCGTGTCGTGCTGTCCGCTCATCATACTCAACCGTGGGAAGCTTATCCTCACTAAATGTTATTGTTCCTGTCGAGGCGTAGGCGCCGCCGAAGAAAACCATCAAGTCAAAGAGGGGACGCGAATACATGGTTCCGTCTACGCCGGCAAATCGGACTGAAGTAGCTCCAAAAAACTCTTTTGCGGTTTCATAAGCTTCTTTAGGCGGGAAATCCATTTTTATTAGGTTTGAGAGGAGGCTTTCGTAGAAGCTTTTTAAGGATGAAAAGCGTTGCTCATAGTCTAAAACTTGCATTGATGCTCCATGTTTGAGTATGTTGCATGTTCGCCTAACAGCGTTGCTCAGCGGGGACAGTTGCACTTAATCACCAAACTCAAGATTAGTGGTCTAACTAGTAAAAACATTTTCTGGAAGAAAAAATAGTCGATGGCAGGCGGGCTTATCTATAGAATTTGGGAATGTTTTATATCGTTTATCCACACAAATTTAGGTTTTGAAGGAACAAGAATTGGTTGAAAAATCTGTAAGAAAACGTAAGCGCGTCAAGAAGCGACGGTTTGAGGTTGAGGTTAGGCAGATGACTCTGGAGGATTTGCCAGAAGTTTGGCGTTTAAGCGAAAAGATTTTTACGCCTTCACAGTTGCAGTTCACATACCGCACATGGAACGTCAACGAACTGCTTTCTCTTTTCCAAGAAGACCCAGAACTCTGTCTAGTGGCTGAGGATGTAGCATCAAAAAGGATTTTTGGATTCGCCATAGGCACTATTTTAAAGCGTCCTTTCAGCCCGTGGACTTATGGCTATTTTGTCTGGGCCGGCGTGAAAAAGATTAGGCAGAGACGTGGCGTGGGCAGAAGACTTTATAGAGAATTGGAAAAACGCTTTAAAGACAAGGGCGCCCGAATAGCTATAGTTGATGTGGAAAGTAACAACCAAGCCGGAATGCGTTTTATGGAAAAGCTCGGGTTCAAACCAAGCCAAACCTACATTTGGTATAGCAAACTGCTTGAATAACCATATGCGAGAATTCCCCCCATTTCTGTAAAGGACAAATTTGCCATTTAAAAAGCAAATTAAAAGGTCGTTATACCCAATTTTTGACTAATTTATTGTGGCATATCAAGATTTTGGTGAACATGAGTAAACACATGTGCAGTTATACTTTCTCTATAACCGCGTATCTTGCCCCACACACGCTTTAATTTAAGTATTCACCAAAATTTCAAGGATATATTGAAGCCATGCTATGTGACATTTGCGGCGCATGTAATCGTTTTTCGGGCTTTAACATAAAAGTCTTCACACGCCTAAATGTTCTCATTGACAAAAACATGTCAAAACTTCACGTTTAAAAAGGCGCTTTCTATTCAAAAGCAATGGAAAATTATTTATCCATCATCAATGGAAACCATGATTATCGTTAATGTTGGAGGAAAAAATAATGGCTAAATGTCCAAAATGTGGAACCCAAGTTTCGTCGCCTAAAAAGAAGTGGACAATGGCTGGACGCCCAGACAAGTCAGGAAAAAGAATGCAACTTGAAATAGGACTCTTCGACTGCCCCAAATGCAAGAAACCCTTCCGCGAAGTCTTGAGCAAGAAAAAGGTTTAAACCCGATAGAAGCGTGGCTAATGCCGGCGACCCATAATGCCCAAGGCTAAACAAAACATCTGTCCAGAATGCGGAACAGAAGTTAAAGACCCGTACAAGACATGGGAGCTTATCGCCCCGTTCCCCGACAAGCAAATGCGTATAACCATGACAATCTTCGGCATGTACGAGTGCCCAAAATGTGGTAAGAAGTTTAAAGGAATAGTAAGTAAAGCCAAACTCGGCGCAGAAGGCATAGAGGTATAGATTTCTAGCCTTCTATAAACTCCCTTTTATTTTTATTTTCCAAAGCGTTAAGTTTTAAAACCCAGAAGGCTACTTCAACAAGAACAATCAGCAAACCTTGTAGAAGGCGTAAAGTTGACAGTTGAAACACTTAAACGACTTTGGAAAAACGATTACATCCAAACAGCGATAACAATTGCCTTACTTCTACTCATAGTTTTTGGTTTATACTATGGGGTTCAAGCAGCACTAGGCACCGAATATCCAGCCTTGGCAGTGGCTTCTGGAAGCATGCTTCCAACACTAAATATTGGAGACCTAATAATAGTACAAAAGATAGACCCGTCGCAAATAAACGCCAATAGACTAACCGGAGATATCCTAGTTTACAAAAAACCGCTCACTAACGAACTTATTGTTCACAGAGCTGTAAAAATAGAGCTCAGAGGCGATGTGTATTGGATTACAACGCGCGGTGACAATAATCCAGGGGACGACTCATCGTGGCCGGCGACTCAACTTGTTGGCAAGGTGATAGCGCGAATACCATATGTTGGTAACCTGCCGCTCTTGTTTCACTCAGAAACAAACATGTACATTGTATTTCTCGTGTTTCTAATAATTCTCATAATTTTGATGTTGCCGTTCGGTTCCAGCGACGAAGAGAAAACAAAAGAAACAGAGGCTGTTGGAGAAAAAAAGAAGCTGTTTATGAAAATCGACTGGAACCTAATCGTTTACATAATTACAAACGTCATAATTGTTTGTCTACTCATTTTCAGCTTATGGGGCTCGTTAACCTTTTGGCAGCCGGGTGCCACTCCAAATTACGCTACTATCCGCGGCATATACGCTGATTTACAGTTTCACGAAAGCTTCTCAAATGTGAACACTGCATACTTGTCTCAAGGCTTCTTAACCTACAAAATTGATTGTGCGGTTGACGGTGGAACACGATTAGGAGTTCCGACATTTTCCTGGTTCCAACTCTTTCTGGCAATATTGATCGGATTTAACGTTTGGAAACTCTATGAGTTTATGAAATTGCGGAAATCGAGAAAGCAGGCGGATAACGTTGAGGAAAAGCTTTATGCATAGCAAGGCTTTATAAAGGGTATTTAAAGATTTGTTAGCAGAAGTGGTGTTTAATGCCTAAAGTTAAAGCCGTAATAAGTATAGAAAACGTTGTTGCATCTGCAACCCTAAATCAGAAAGTGGACTTGAACGCTGTTGTCAAAGGTTACCCGGGAGTGGAGTATCGTCCCGAACAGTTTCCAGGACTTGTATTCAGGCTGAAGAGACCGAAGACAGCTACGTTGATATTCAATTCCGGCAAAATGGTCTGCACAGGAGCAAAATCCGAAAAAGAAGCTCGTAGAGCAGTTATGAAAGTGATTAAGGAACTGAAAAAAGGTGGAATAATAATCATCAGCAAACCGGAACTGAAAATCCAAAACATTGTGGCTTCCGCAAGCTTGGGCGGAATGATAGACTTGGAGAAAGCAGCTTATACTCTTGGAAAAACGATGTACGAGCCTGAGCAGTTTCCAGGACTAATCTACAGAATGGATGACCCTAAAGTGGTAATACTGCTCTTCGCAAGTGGAAAACTTGTTTGCACTGGAGCGAAAAAAGAACAAGATGTATATGACGCCGTTCACGCGCTTCACGGAATATTGGAGGATAAAGGGCTAATATTCTACGAGTAAACTCCTTTTTATTTGTCAAAACGTTTTTTATCCCTTTTTAACTTGTTTCAAAATTGTTTTTAACTGTTCTTCGCTTATCGCGTTTGTTTCGTAAAGCGTTTTAGCCACTTCAACAATGTCTAGGAGTGCGTGAAGCTTAATTCCGCTTTTTTGAAGGTTTTCCTTCCCGCCTTCTTCTCTATCCAGCAGAACCAACGCATCCTTAACGACTCCGCCTTCAGCCATTATTGCCTTCGCAGCGCGTCTAAGTGACAAGCCTGTTGTAATTAAGTCATCCACGAGCATGACGCGGTCTCCAGGCGCTATAACACCTTCAACTCTTCTTTCTCTTCCATGAAGACGCACGCCCTTGCGAATGTACAAGAAAGGTTTCTTGAGGTTGTACGCTATTAGAGATGCGAATGGTATGCCTGCGACGGGTATGCCGGCTACGCGGTCAAAATTTTTTACGCCTATTTCTTCTTTTGCGAAGTTTGTGTAGAATTCGCACACTTTTTGGAAAGCGTCTGGAAAACTTGGAACAATTCGTAAGTCTATGTAGTACGGACTGATTTTGCCGCTTGTAAGCTTGAATGTTCCAAACTGTAATGCGCCTATCTTGTTGAGTATCTTACAGACTTCAACTTTAACTTCACCGCTCTTTCCCATAGTCATTCTGCTATACCTTCCTTGAAACTTGGTAAATTTTGCCCATTTCAGGTATTAAGCATGTGGTTTTCGGCATTTCTCTTTTTAAAAGTTCACTGAACCGTTTCAAGTCAGCAGTTGAACCTGTATGATAGGGAACAGCCACTTTAGGCTTTGTCAACCTAGCTATTTCAAGACCAGTTTCCGGTGATGTCCCAGGTGCAATTCCAACAGTGCAGAAGACAACATCAAATTTTTCTCTTTCGCCTATCGCTGCCATTTCTGGGAATGGAAGACTATCTGCGGTGTGAAAAACTTTTACACCGTCTTCGCTTGTGATCACGAAAGATATCGGTGTTGCCGCAGGCGGATGATTACACCTCTCGGCTTTAACTGAAACATCGCCAACTTTAACTTCTAATCCCGGCTGAACTTCGTTAAGTTTTTCGGTAGGAATAACGTTGCGCAGTCTCTTTGCTGATGTTGGGTCAGCTACAATCATGCATTGGGAAAGCTTATGAATTTCCGCGACAAGCGACTGGTCCAAGTGGTCATAGTGCTCGTGACTTATTAGAACAGCGTCAACTTTCTGAAGGTTTTTGGGTCTAACATCCACAGGATCTATAACAAACGTTTTTGAGGGAGTTTTTATGGTTACTCCAGCATAACGATTAAACCATACGAATAGGATTTCATTTTTTCCAGGCGTTTTCTCAATCGACATACGGATTCCTCACTGCATTATACCTATTACGTTTAAGTCTTAAAGAACTTATGCTACACCAAGTTTTTGTGGTGAGAAAAAAGCACCAATAAGATTTAATAGCAGTTGCTTAAGCGTCATAACTGTGTCAGTGATGCCTAATGGTTGACGTTTGGCTTCCGTATGGAAAAACAGAAGTCTGCCTTCGTGTTCCAGCCCGAAATTTCTTGGGCTCCATCGAACCTAAAGAAAAAAATGGTATTCAAGACGTTAAGGCTGAAATTGAAAGGGCTTTAAAAGAGCCTATCGGCTCGAAACGGTTAAGCGAAATTGTTAGGCCAGAGCATAAGGTGGCGATAGTTGTTGATGACGCCACTAGACCAGTGCAAAGTCGTCTTATGGTTGAACCGATTCTGGACGAATTAAACAGTGCTGGTGTTAAAGATGAAAATGTGACTGTTATTTTTGGTTGCGGTACGCATAGAGCCGTGACGGATGAGGAGGCGCTTAGGCTTCTCGGCGATGGAATTCTTAAACGTTTAAAGACGACAAGCCATGATTGTAAGGCTCAAGACCTAATTTATATTGGCAATACGAAGTACGGGACAAAGGTTTATCTGAACCGTGTTTTCGCAGAGGCTGACGTGAAAATTTTAACCGGTGATGTGAGCTTCCATTATTATGCTGGATACGGCGGCGGAAGAAAAAGCGTTCTGCCGGGAGTTGCAGGTGAAGAAACAATAAAGGCTAATCATGCCATGCTTTTGCACCCAAACGCCAAAACGGGCATTTTAGAAGGTAATCCTGTTCACGAGGACATGCTTGAAGCCGCAAAAATGGCAAAAGTGGATTTCATTCTAAATGTTGTAATCAACAGCAAAGGCGAGATTGTCAAGGTCGTCGCCGGCGACATGGAAAAAGCCTTTCAAGAAGGCGTCAAAGTTGTCGATGAAATGTACCGTGTATCAGTCGACCGCAGAGCAGACATAGTTGCTGTAAGCTCCGGAGGTTACCCAGCAGATGTGAACCTTTACCAAGCGTATAAAGCGGTTGACAGCGCACTTGAAATTGTTAAACGTGGCGGCGTAATAATTTTGGTTGCCGAATGCTCCGAGGGACATGGAAACCAAGCTTTTTACGATTGGATGATCAAGTTTAAGGATATAAAGACCGTTGAAAGGGAAATTAAGCGTAATTTTGTTTTGGGCGGCCATAAAGCCTATTATTTAATGAAGGCCTTACAAAAGGCTCAAATGATTCTTGTTTCAGCCATGCCTGATTATTATGTTGCCAATGTGTTTAAACTGAAAACAGCGCGGACTGTTAACGAAGCCTTAAACGAAGCATTTAAGATTGTTGGAGAAAACGCCAAGATTTGGGTTATGCCCTATGGAAACTTTACGCTTCCTGATGTTAAGACAAGCGATTAAACAATATGTGGCTGGAAAAATTTTAAAGTAAGAAAGTGAACCTAACCCTAGACTTTCAAGATAATTAAGTGCGATGGGAGTAAGAGCTTGCAGCAAACCTTTACACTGCGAAAGTTTACGCCGAAAGACTTGGAACGCGTAATGTACATCAACCGAGTTTGCCTTCCAGAAAACTATGGAGATTATTTCTTTTTGGACTTACATAACCGCTTTCCAGAGACATTCATTGTAGCTGAAGAAAACGGGGAAATTGTTGGCTATGTGATGTGCCGCATTGAAGTAGGCTTATCAAATTTCGGTTTCAGTGGGTTCATAAAAAAGGGACATGTGGTTTCCATAGCAGTTATGCCCGAACATAGACGAAAAGGCATAGGGAAAGCTCTGGTCACAAGAGCTATGGAAGGCATGCGACTGTACAACGCAAAACAATGCTTCTTAGAAGTTAGGTTAACCAATACCCCAGCAATAAGCCTATACGAAAAGCTTGGCTTCAAAGTTACAAAAACAATTCATGGATATTATTCAGACGGCGAAGACGCCTACGTTATGAGCAGAGAACTGTGAAAAAGTTAAGCCTTAAACCCAATTTCCGCTTTATTATTCATGTATTCTATAGCTTGGATGACACACTTCGCGAGACCTATTAAGCCTATTAATACAGCTGCCATCAGAAAGAAACGAAGATCAACGGTTAAAACCACGTTTGAGTAAGCGAAATTCAATATTCCGCCATTTAAACTAATAATCAAATAACCAATAACGAAAAGCGCTTTTGCAGCATTGAAAAAATGTTGCAGAACAGTGTCAGAGACAAGTTCGCCTATTATCACCAGAGAAACGTAAATAATGAAAAAATTTTCTACGACTTGCTGAAAACTTGGAACAAACTCCGCGATCGGCGCAATAAACATCCAAAAAACGAAATATGCAATGTAAAGTAGAAAACCTTTTAAAAACGCCTTTAAGGCTCTTAATGCGATTTTTTTGGCAAATACAATGTTCCTTGAGCCACCCATTTCTTTAGCCATATGGAACCACCATGGGACCATAAATTATCGGTGCAGTTGTAAAATAGACTTCAAAGAAGCCATTGGACGGCATTTTTTCCGCTTCAATGCAGAATGAAACATGCCCTGTATAAAATGAGTGCTGTGGAACATTAACTGTGGTTTCTCCTTCGCCTATAAGCGCGCCAGACACATCGTACATACGAACTTTTATTTCGCCTTGCACGTCAAAAAACGAATGATTCTCGAAGCCTAATGGCACAATTAAGTTAATGTGGGTTAGGTTAAAATTTTCTATTGAGGGTTCTCCAAGCTCGAAATTGTAGAAAGGTGCTCCCCAAGGAAGCGAGAAATTTGTTGATGCTCTAACTGGGATTGCTTCGGCGATTTTAACACCTATTGAAGCTGTTACAAGTAGGTCGGCGTCGTTGAAAAGGTAATATTCGCCATTACTCAGCAAGTCTTCGAGATTAAAGGTTAAATTGTGTAGAAATTCGGTTTTTTCTCCGCTTTTTATTACTGGTAGGAATGTCGAGCTTTCAGACAACGTTGACCCATTTGCGTCTTTAACGCTTGTTGAGAGGTTAAACGCGCTTAAATTGTAGCTGCCCTTGTTGTCGACGCATATTGGGATATAAACAAACGCTTCTCCGTCGGATACGCTTAAGTGTGGTTCACCAATGTCAAAGCGCAAATCTTTAAGGGAGTACACTGCAGAGGCAAAGAAGGCTATTAAAAAAACCCAGAGTAATGTTGTCGCTATGCCGATCGCTCGAATTGGAAGGTTCATTTGGAGTTCTCCTGTTAAACTTTGCTGAAACGCATCTAGGAGTTCTGCTGCGTTTGGCTGGAACTTGTGCCTTGCTGTGCCGTTTGCTCTTCTGGGGGAATAAATACGATTTCGGGCTCTGGCTGTCTAGTTTCAGTTTTAGGTTCCTTTTGATTTTCAGGTTTTGTCTTTTGAGAGGTTGGTATCGTTCTTTGCTGTGATGTGGTGGTTTTTTGGGGTACAGCGATGACTTCTGTTTTTGGTGCGTTAACAAGCAATGTTACGCCTCTTATCGTTAACAGAGAGCCTACCCATCCCATTACTCCAAGGTACATTAGGCGTATAGATGTGGCGATTAACGGAGCGAATGCTGCACCGAAAGTCTGCATGAAGTCTTCTGAAGCAATTATGGGAAAGTTTTGGATTAGAAATCCATAGGCATTAATGAATGTGAATACTAGTAAGGCGACTCCAACTCCGAGCACGGCGACGCCTGAAACGAATATTTTGTCTCTAAACCTTGTAAACATGCTTTTTCCTCAATGTCAGTATCAAGTTTTGAATATTAAATATTCTGACACAATAAACAGAATACGGGGTAACTATCAAAAATAATACAGAACAATCAAGAGAAAAAAGCGGAAATTTTTATAGGTTAGCTTTGTTTAAATTTGCAAACCAAGTTTCTGGTAAATCTTCTTTCTGTTTTCTTCAACGTTTTTCGCAACATCCATGAAAATGTTGTTTCCATGTGAATCTATCGCAACAGCTAATGGACCGAAATCTTCAACTTCAAAAATCCACAACGCCTCTGGGGTTCCAAGGTCAAGCCATTCCACGCCCTTAACCTTTTTAATGGCTTTTGCAGCCAATATTGCCGCTCCGCCAGTAAAAGCGCCGTAAACCGCTCCATATTTCGCCATGGCATCCGTAGTTCTTTTGCCCATGCCACCTTTGCCTATTACAACCCGAACTTTAAAATTTTTAATGAACTCATCTTCAAAAATGTCCATGCGCGTGCTTGTTGTTGGACCGGCAGCCACAGCAACCCACTTGTCTCCTTCTTTGCTCACAACTGGGCCACAGTGGAAAACGGCTAATCCTTCAAGGTTTACTGGTAATTGTTTTCCTTCTTTAAAATACTCTAAAGCGCGTCTGTGTGCTTGGTCCCTAGCGGTTACAATTGTTCCAGTTATATACAATACATCGTTGACTTTTAATTTGCGGATGTCTTCTTCAGATATGGGTGTTTTAAAATGGTATTCAGTCATTTCTTTTCACCTCACACTCTGCCTTTGTGGGTTACATACTCCACGGTTCCATCAGCGTGAATTCTCGCAGTGGCTCTTCTAGCCGCCCAGCAGTTGAAAGCAACGGCTGCTGGAAAAGAGGCCGGATGTCTAAAAGCATACTCTACATGAACGCCTAAAACCGTTGTTTTACCACCCAAACCCATAGGCCCAATGCCAGTCATGTTTGCAGCCTCGTAAAGTTCCTTTTCAAGTTTGGCAATTTCCGGATTTGGGTTCGGTTCGTTTAACGGTTTCAGAAGAGCTTTTTTGGCGAGTTTAATTGCAATGTCAGATCCGCCGCCCATTGCGACGCCCAAAATCGTCGGTGGACACGGTTGAGAACCGGCTTTTATCACGGCTTCGATTACGAACTTTTTCAGCCCGTTTATGCCTTCTCCTGGCACAAGCATTCCTGTTGTGCAGACGTTTTCGGAGCCGCCTCCCTTCGTCATAACCGTCAATTCCAAGGTGTCCCCGGGCACTATGTCCCAGTTGATGTATGGTATAAACCGTCCAGTGTTGTCCCCGCTGTTCTTCTGTGTGAATGGGTCAACGGCGTTTGGTCTCAACGGAACTTCTTTCGTCGCTTTCCGTGTAGCATTAATTAATGCATTTTCGATTTTGTCCAAGTGTTTCACGTCGGCGCCAGCATTGGCGTAAAATATTATTGTGCCCGTGTCTTGACATATCGGCGCTTTGTATTTTTCTGCCAGCTCTATGTTGTCAAGAATTGCCTTCAACTGGGTTTTTCCAGCTGCGCTTGTTTCCTCGGCATACGCCTTTTTCAACGCTTGTTTAACGTCTTCAGGTAAGTAGATTACTGCTTGTTTTATTAGGTTAAAAGCAACGTTTTCAACAACATTTGCGATTTCCAAGTTTTTTCCTCCAATTATCATTTGCGAACTTGTTGTTCACTGCAAGGTTTAAAAAAGTTTCCAGTCAACCGCTAGAAAGTAAAACATGCAAAACTCAAAAATGGCGTGTTCACTTTAACTTATCTCTCCAAGTATTTGACGGCAATATTCCTCGCTTGATTTAAATACCTCATAAATTAACTGATTGTGGGAGCCACATGTCCGAAGAGAAAGGGGAAAATGTCGCAATAAAACGGCAGTATGAAACTCTTGAAGACCTTCCAGGTATAGGTCCATCCACCGCCCAGAAACTTAAGGAGTTGGGCTTTCACACTGTGGAGTCGCTAGCAATGGCAACGGTCCGCGAACTTGAACCTGCAGGTATAAGCGAAAAAAAGGCTTTGGCAATAATCAGCGCCGCACGCTCTTCTATCGGCATATCTTTTATCCGTGCAGATGAACTGTTGAAAATGCGTCAGAGCGTTTTAAGGTTAACCACTGGAAGCAAGGCTTTGGACAAACTTTTGGATGGCGGACTAGAAACGCAGACAATAACGGAGTTTTACGGCGAATATGGAAGTGGAAAAAGCCAAATTTGCCACCAGCTTTGTGTAAATGTGCAATTGCCTCCTGAAAGAGGCGGGTTGAACGGTGCCGCATTGTATATTGATACGGAGAACACTTTCAGAACTGAACGCATTGTGCAGATGGCGAAACATTTAGGGCTTGACCCCCAAGCCGTTGTGAAAAACATTATTTATGCTGAAGCTTACACATCAGACCATCAAATGTTTTTATTGGAAAATGCTGACGAGATAGTTAAGCAGAACAATATTAAGCTGATAATAATTGACTCGTTGACAGCACATTTCAGAAGTGAATACATTGGACGCGAAATGTTAGCTTCTAGACAACAGAGGCTAAACAAGCATATGCATAGGCTTATAAGGCTTGCACGTGCTTTCAACGCAGTAGCCGTTGTGACGAATCAAGTTATGGCGAAACCAGACGTGTTTTTCGGAGACGCCATACACCCAATCGGTGGACACATAGTTGGGCACACAAGTCACACGCGCGTCTATTTAAGAAGGGCTTCTCACGGTCCAGTACGCGTTGCGCGTTTAGTTTCAAGCCCGTATTTGCCAGAGGGAGAGGAAATATTTAAAATAACAGAGAATGGAATAGAGGATATTTCGGAAGAGGAAAAAGCCAAGTCCAGTGGTCGTTAAAATGCCTATACCATCAGCTTTAGTTGCACGGTTTTTCCAGCTAATCCTAAACAAACAGTTCGCTGAAGCAGAACGTGAACTTGAAAGGCT
The DNA here is from genome assembly GCA_018396675.1 of Candidatus Bathyarchaeota archaeon. GTDB lineage: Archaea > Thermoproteota > Bathyarchaeia > Bathyarchaeales > Bathycorpusculaceae > JAGTQX01. Next base: position 83,753 of record JAGTQX010000010.1, on the reverse strand, counting down.
CAAACAGAAAATGCACAAGACAGAATGGAATAGAGGATATTTCAGAGCCTTATATGGAATGCTTCTGGTAAGACGAGCAAACAACGGTGACTCTTACGCGTTTTTCTCCAAACTTGATGTGGGCGATAAGGAAGGTTTGCAACGTTTCAGACGGGAATTTCTTGACCATGTGAAAAATAGGCTTCACGGCGACTTTGACCGCGGATTCTTCTCGGCATGGTCGGATTTCACACGTGTAGTAAGCAGAATGGACATCGTGAATGTTAACAACGTTCAACCCAAAAACACGACCATGGAGAAAGAAGCAAATAAAACATCTGGAGAAAAAAATCAAGCAACCATAGAAGAGTTCCTCGAATAAACAGTTAAAACACAGTTTAAACAAGCATTTTTTAGTAAAGGTAAACTATCACTAGCTACATAATTTTTATGATGAATCTATGAGTGTTGAAGAATACGTTAAGGAGAGGCTTTGGCCTATTCTTGTTGAGACTGTTCACGCCATGGTTATGTACGCCAACCATAAGGCTTACACTAGAGATGTTATTCTTCACGAAAATCCCGATATAACGCCAGCCGAGTTAGCCGCAAGGCTTAGCATACCATTAGGCGAAGCCCTAGTAATTCTTTACGAGTTAAAGTTTGAAAGAAAATTTTAGGGTTTCGTCACCATGCGAACGGTAGCCAAAACAAGAATCGCGCCAAGCAATACCTTGAGAATGTCCTTGTCCACTGTTCCAGCGAAAGAAGCCCCTATAAACGCGCCGAGCACCGAGCCTAAGCCCATTACAACCGCAATTAACGTGGCTTTTCCGTCTAAATGTCCCATGTTCTTGTGCTTCAAGAAACCTGTTGCAACCGTTGGTATTGAAACCAGAAGGCTTGTTGTTCCAGCAGCAACAACATCTAAACTGAAAATGTACATTAATGCTGGAATTCTGAATTCGCCGCCAGCGACGCCGAGAGAGCCAGCTATGACGCCTATAGCTAAGCCTATTAATGCCGCTAGAATCGTCTCTTCAACAACTCCTAACGTGAAAGCGGGTGCGAATGGGATTTCGATGAATGGTTCAAGTCCTATTTTAAGCCCTACTATTATCAGGAAAGCGGCAAGGATTTTTTTCAGAGGTTTTTCGGGAATCTTACCAGTTAAAAACGCTCCAAAGTATGCCCCGACAATGGATGCAAACGACATTATTATCGCCACATTCAAACTGTGTTGATTGATCAAACCTAGTTGGAAACGTCTAACAAAAGAAACAACAACGGTTAGTAAGCCTACAAGAAGGTTTACGGCTATTGCAGTCACCGTTGAAAGCTCAAGAGCGTAAAGCAGTATTGGCATTCTGAACTCGCCTCCGCCAACACCTATTAAGCCAGCGGCTGTTCCAAACAGAAAACCTGACAACAGTGCTATTGCCACTTTGCTTGCTGGTGTCTGAATTTTCTTTGTTATCAGAGTTCTCAACTCGTTATGCTTTCGTATTCATAACGAATAAACTTATAAGACTAACGCAGCAAAATACAAAAAACACAATGTCAAACCCGACAGAGCACAAGATTTCATGCAAATTATGGCTTGAGTATGAAGGAAAGCCCTTGATAGGTAAGGGTGGAGCCCAAATACTAGAACAAATAGAAAAGGAACAGTCAATTTCAAAAGCCGCCAAAAAACTTGGCATGTCCTATCGATACGTTTGGAGCTACTTGAAAAGAATAGAAAAAACTTTAGGGAAACCAATTGTTGAAACCTACCGCGGGGGCAAAAATGGCGGAGGAGGCGCAAAACTCACATTGCTCGGAAGCAAACTGCTCGAAGAATACAAATGTGCCGAAGCCAATTTACACGCGAAGCTTGCGGTCATGGACACTGTTAAACGTTAACTACTTCTTTTTAAAAACATTTTAAGTGCAGAAAAACTCATTCAAAATGTTAGGTGAGCATGTTGGACAAAACTAAAATCCTCTAAACGCTTCTTTTGGCGTGCGTAGTGCTTATTGCATTTTTAGGCTACAGTTGTTGCACTTTTAAAACCGAAATTTTGAGGCTTATGACAGATCTTCAAAGCGTCAACGAAGCTAAACAAATTTTGGAAAACCAGTATCAAACGCTTTTTGACCAGTTTGTTCTGCTAAACCAGTCATATTTCACCCTAGATGCGGATTACACTTCTCTTAACGAGACCTGTGAAACGCTTGCGCAAAATTACACTGAACTTTCAAACGAATATTATGTATTATTAACTAATTATGTTGACCTAACGATTGCGTACCACGCGCTTAATGAGACCTACTATTCGCTTCTGCAAAACTATACAGCGCTTGAACAAGCAGCTTCCTCAAATTACACAATGTTCTTAAGTCAATATCAAACGCTAATGCAGAATTACCAACAGCTTTTACAAAATTACACCCAATTTAAAAGCGAATATGATGAGATGCATTTTGCATTCTACGAGCCTTTGCTAGCTGATAACAAAGTTGCGCCTACAGTTGAAGAGCTCACACAGTGGCTTGCGGCAGACAAAACCGACAAAATAACTTATGCTTACCCAGATTTTGTCTGCGGTGACTTCGCCGTAATGCTTCACATGCACGCGAAAATGAAGCACTGGGACATGGGAGTGGTTGGTGTTCTCGGGAATCTCGGCGATGGAAGCGAGTTCAATCACGCTTTTAACGCTATAATCTGCGCGGGCAACACACTAAAGTATGTAGAACCACAAACTGACGCAGTCTTCAAAGCCACAATAGGAGACGGATTATGGTATTTTCACCCAGGCTTTGGAATGGTTCACGTCCGCGAATTCATAGTAATGATTTTATTTGATAATGGATGAACGCGGTGCCAATGACATGCGTGAACGCTTGAAAATCTATTCCACAACATACCGGTAGGCTACGTGCTCGCCTGCTGTTTGGCTCTTGCGAACTATACGCAATATATCGCCTGGTTTGGCGCCTATAGCTTTCACGGCTGGGTCTGAAGCCTTAATCTGTGGAAGTTGATAAGGCTGCACTCTATATTGGGCTAGGATTTTTTCACGTTCCTCCTGCGTTAGGATTTCATGTTTCGGCACAAGCTTGTGTTCGAAAATGTCGAAAACTGGAAAAGTTTTCGGCAAAAGTTCTATCTTCTTTTTCTTTGCTGTTTGTTTTGCCGCGTTGGTGTAGCGTCCACTTGCGATTAAGACACCTCTCTCTATTTCCGCTTCTTTCATGGCCTTCGCCATCTTGTTAACTGTCAATATGCCAACGGTTTCTTCTGGAACACACCAGATCAGGGCTTTCTGTTTCTCTTTAGGAACCTCAACGATATAGCTTATGGCGTCTTTGGCTTTTTCTTTTTGGACAAGCTTGTAGCCTCTGAGTTTGATTAAGATTTTTGCTTTTCGTTCTTCTAATGTTTCTTCTTCAACGCTCAAACTATAAACCTCGAGGGATATTCGAAACCCTTAACAAGGCATTAACCCTTTAAACTTTACGCTTTGCCAAAGCTTAAAAGCATAAAACTGCATTACCTAAACCTTCTGAAAAACGAGATGATCACAGATGGTGTCAGATTTTGGAAAATTAGCCTTAGAGACAGCTGAAAAAAGAGGCGCTTCATATGCAGACATTAGAATCAGCGAAATTCTCAACGAAAACTTAACTGTGAAGAATGGTGAGCCTGAGGCAATTTCTTATTCGCAGGTGAAAGGCTTCGGCGTAAGAGTAATCGTTAACGGTGCATGGGGATTCGCGGGCTCCGTTGACGTGAATAGGGAAGAAATCAAAAAATGTGTTGAAAAAGCCGTGGACATTGCTAAAGCCAGTGCCATGCTTAAGAAAAAAGATACCGTTCTCGTTAAAGAAAATGTTTACAAGGAGAAGTATGCCACCAGTTTCAAGAAGGACCCATTCAAGGTTCCGTTGGAAGAGAAGCTTGAGGTTCTTGTTCAGGCTGGACGTTTGCTTAAGGAGTTTTCTTCGCTGGTCAAGGCTTCATACGCGTATTATAGAGGCTTCCGTGAAAACAAGCTTTTCATGAGCAGCGAGGGCGCGGAGGTAAACCAGCAGATAACGTGGTGTGGCGGCGGAGTTTCTGCAGTGGCTGTTAAGGGTTCAGAGATGCAGATAAGGTCTTACCCCTCGGCTTTCAGGGGAGACTTTGCAACAAGCGGCTACGAGTTTTTTGAATCTTTGGCCTTGGTTGACCATGCTGAAAAAGTTGGAAAAGAACTTTTGGAGCTTTTCGAAGCTGAAAAGTGTCCGTCAGGAGAAATGGACTTAATCTTGTGTGGAGACCAGTTGGCTTTGCAGATACATGAGAGCTGTGGACACCCAACAGAGCTTGACCGTGTTTTCGGAACAGAGGCAGACTATGCTGGAACAAGTTTTCTGACGCCGGAGAAACTTGGAAAATTCAGGTATGGTTCAGAAAAAGTGAACATTGTCGCTGACGCCACGGCGCCCATGGGACTTGGCACATTCGGCTTTGACGACGAAGGAACAAAGGCGAAGAAGGTTTACCTTGTCAAGGAAGGAATCTTCGTTGGCTATCAGAGTTCACGTGAAACAGCCGCGCAGCTTGGACTTAAAGAAAGCAGCGGCGGAATGCGTGCAGACTCACCGTTGTCTTTGCCGATCATACGTATGACGAACATAAACCTGCTTCCCGGCGATTATAAGGCTGAAGACATAATTGAAGACACGAAAGATGGGATATTAATAACCACGAACCGTTCATGGAGCATAGACGATAAACGCATAAACTTCCAGTTCGGCACAGAAATCGGCTGGCGCATAAAAAACGGGAGTCGAGAAAAAACGATTAAGAACCCAACATACATGGGTGTGACCCCACAGTTCTGGGGTTCATGTGACGCCGTCAGCAAAGACGACTGGAAAATGTGGGGCACGCCGAACTGCGGCAAAGGAGTGCCCGGTCAGGTGATGTACGTTGGACATGGTTGTGGAACTGCCCGTTTCCGAAAAGTCCGTGTTGGACTAATAAAATAGGAGCGTGAAAGGATGAGTGCTGAAAGGTTAAAGGAAATAGCTGGAGCAACAGTCAAGCACGCGTTGGGACAAAAAGTTAACCAAGCGCAAGCTGTAGCGTTTCTTGTTGATGGTGCCTTAACACGTTTTGCAAACTCGCAGATTCACCAGAACGTCGCCCAAAAAATTGGCGGAGTTATAATTAAGGTTGTTCTTGACAAGAAGATAAGCACTGTTAGAGCGAACACGCTTGAAGATGAAGGATTAGAAGAAGCCGTGCAGAAAGCGGTGAAAATCGCCAAGGCTTCGTCTCCAAGCAAGGATTTCAAGAGTCTTCCAGAGCCAGAGGCTTGGGAGCCAGTAAAAAACGCGTTTGACAAGAAAACCGCTGAGTGCACGCCAAAGTTTAGGGCTGAAAAAGCTAAAGAGGCAATTGAAACCGCGCATGCGAAATCGCCTAAAGTGTCGGCGGTTGCAGGGTTCGTTTCCACCAACTATGCAAGTTATGCGGTTGCAAACTCGCTTGGAGTTTCTGCTTGGGCTGAACTCACAATGGCTTACATGAAAACAACGGTGATTTCGCGAATTAGCAACTCTGAAGGCTTCGGCACAGCCGAGCAATACTCGAGACATATCAGCGAAATAAAGCCCTCAGCATTGGCGGAAGACGCTGCAGAAAAATCCGTACGGAGCTTAAACCCCGTTAAGGTTGACCCTGGCGAATACGAGGTTGTTTTGTCACCTTTAGCTGTTGCTGCACTTCTTACGTACTTTGGCTATGTCGGTTTCTCCGCCACGGCTTACCAAGATGGACAGTCTTTTGTTAAATACTTCGCAAATCAGCAAGTCTTCGACGGTAAACTCAATGTGGTTGACGATGCGCGAAACCCGAAAACGCTTTACGCTGTGCCAGTTGACGGCGAAGGAGTCCCCAAGAAACCCTTAAACCTAATAACAAAAGGGGTAGTCTCCGAAAAGAGCATATGCTATAACTCTTTCACGGCCGGAAAGGAGAACAAGAAAAGCACTGGACATGCGATTCCCCCGTTGGGTGACTATTACGGCGAAATGCCGATGCCGTTCAACATGATTATGAAACCTGGAGACGCCACTTTAGAGGAGGCTGTCGCCGACACGAAACATGGAATATTCGTTACAACGTTCCATTACGTGAATCCTGTTGAGCCTACAAAGCTTATTTTGACTGGACTGACGAGGGATGGGACTTTTCTCATAGAGAACGGAGAAATAACAAAGCCTATTGTTAACATGCGTTTCACTGACAGCATGCTTTCAGCGTTTAAAGAAGTGCCATTAATAGGCAAAGAATTGCAGATGGTCGAGACTGCGACTGTGCCAGCGGTTAAACTGAAAAAGTTGCGCTTTGTAGGCGTATCAGCCTACTAAAACTCTTTTTCCTTTTTCATGTTCTAGTTTCAAACTCGGAGAACAACTTTTTTCACGTATTTTTTCAGTGTTTCAGCGAATTCATTGATGACTTCCGGCGGGTAAGGTTTAACTGTTTGAAAAGTCTTATCCAGAACATCTTCGGGTATGAACTGTTGCAGTGCGTAGTTTCTCGCGTCTTTCGCTATCTCGCCTATTCGGGTTATGTCTTTTTCTTCTATGATTTTTGGCACGACGGTTGTTCTAAATTCGTACTCGATTTTTCCAGTTTTCAAAATTTCGATTGTTTGGAGAAGCGCCGCCGTGTCTTTTGCTCCTACGAGATGGTATTTTTCTGGTGAAGTTTTTATGTCTAAAGCCACGTAATCCACGTGTGGAAGCGACTCTTCTAACACTCTTGGGTTAAAACCGTTCGTGTCCAGTTTTACGGTAAACCCCCTTTCTTTAAGTTTCTTCAAGAATCTTGGAAGTTCCTTGTGGATTGTCGGTTCGCCGCCTGTTACAACGACGGCGTCAACGTATTTTTTGCGTTCCTCAAGCATTTGTATGGCGGCTTCCTCGTTTAGAAACGGCGGTTTAGGGTCTACCGCTATGCGCCAGTTGTAACAGTAAGGGCAACGCAGATTGCAGCCTGGCGTAAAAAGCACAGCGGCTATTCTTTCTGGGTAATCGATTAGGCTTGTTTTTTGGATTCCGCTGAACTTCATGGGTTTTTCACTGGGCTGGCACCATTGCTTGTGTGACTATAGTGGTTTTCTCAAAGGTTTTACGTATTGTGAATTCCGCTTGTTTTCCGTCGTTCCACTGGTCCACCGGCCTCAAGTAGCCTACGACCCGCGAGTAAACTTCGCAGTTTGCGCCGCATCTGGGGCACTTTCTATGTTCGCCACTTATGTAGCCGTGTGTTGGACAAATACTGAACGTAGGCGTGAGCGTGAAGTATGGCAGACGGAAGTTCCACGCCACCTTGCGTACCAGCTCGGCTGCGGCTCTCCAAGAGTGGAGTCTTTCGCCAAGATAGATGTGGAAGACTGTGCCGCCAGTATAGAGCGTCTGAAGCTTGTCTTGATGCTCTAAAGCCTCAAACAGGTCGGCTTCATGATCCACTGGCAGTTGCGTCGAGTTGGTGTAGAAGGGTTCTGCGCCTTTAGCTAAGTGTTTCTCGTTTGCCACGATTATGTCTGGATATTTACGTTTGTCTATGCGTGCCAGTCTGTAGCTTGCGCCTTCCGCCGGTGTAGCCTCCAAGTTGTAAATGTTTCCAGTTTCTTCTTGGAAGTCTGAAAGTCTTTCCCGCATGAAGTTTAGCGTTTTCACTGCGAATTCGAGGCCTTCTCGTGTGGCTATGCTGTAGCCGAAGAGGTTTTGTATGGCTTCGTTCATGCCTAAAATGCCTATTGTTGAGAAGTGATTTTTCCAGTATTTCCCGAACGTTTCTTTTACACCGCGGAGGTACCGTTTCGAGTATGGGTATAAGCCTCTCTCTGTGAACTGCTCCAAAACTTTACGCTTTATTTCTAGGCTGTCTTTGGCTATTTCCATTAGAGCTTCTAGCCGCTCAAAGAATTCGTCCTCGTCTTTCGATAAGTAGCCAAGCCTTGGAAGGTCAAGGGTTACAACGCCTATGCTGCCGGTCAACGGGTTTGCCCCGAAGAAGCCTCCTCCTCTTTTGCGGAGTTCACGGTTGTCTATTCTCAAGCGGCAGCACATACTTCTGACGTCCTCGGGTTTCATGTCACTGTTGACAAAGTTGGAGAAGTAGGGCACTCCGTATTTGGCTGCTACTTCGAATATTTGCTGCGCTACCGGCGAGTCCCAGTTGAAATCTTTTGTTATGCAGTATGTTGGTATCGGAAAAGTGAAGACTCTTCCTTTTGAGTCGCCTCTGCTGAGGACTTCTGAAAAGGCAATGTTGAACATTTCCATTTCTTTTTCCATGCTGCCGTAAGTGTAGTCCATCACTTTTCCGCCAATTATCGCCGGCTCGTCCTTCATGAATTCTGGAATTTCCAAGTCTAATGTGACGTTTGTGAACGGCGTTTGGAAACCAACTCGCGTTGGCACGTTCATGTTGAAGAAGAATTCTTGAAGTGCCTGTTCAACCTCTTTTTGGCTTAGGCCATCATAACGTATGAAAGGCGCCAAATAAGTGTCAAAGTTTGAGAAAGCCTGCGCGCCTGCGGCTTCGCCTTGAAGCGTGTAAAAGAAGTTAACTATCTGGCCTAGAGCTGTTCTGAAATGCTTCGCTGGTGCGCTTTCAATTTTGCCTGGCACGCCGCCGAATCCTGAAAGCAGCAAATCTTTGACATCCCAGCCTACACAGTATGGGCCTAGAACGCCTAGGTCGTGGATGTGCATGTCGCCTGAAAAGTGGGCTTCTGCAAGGTTTGGCGGATAAATCCGCGTTATCCAGTATTTGGCTATGACTGTGGATGATAGGTAATTGTTTAGGCCTTGTAGTGAGTAACTCATGTTCGAATTTTCTTTTACTCGCCAGTCTTCAACATCCAAGTACTGGTCTACGAGGTCTGCTGAGCTCAGTAACGCGGCTAGTTCACGTAGGTCTTGATGCTGTTTTCTGTAGAGTATATAGGCCTTAGCGGTTCTGGCGTGTCCATTTTCTATTAGGATTTTTTCCACGATATCTTGGATTTCTTCAACTGTTGGGACGCCTTCTTCTCCGAAGCGGTTTTTAAGTTCAGTCACAACCTGGTCGCTTAATTTTTTGGCTAGTTCGCGGTCTTTTCCTCCTACAGCTTTGGCTGCTTTCCAAATCGCGTTCGTAATCCGTTCTTGGTTAAAGGGTTCTAATCTTCCATCACGCTTCCTAACAAACTTCATTTTTTCACCTCTTGAAGCACGCGGCGAAAGTCTTCCGGTTCTTCGAATTTGCGGTAGACTGACGCGAAGCGGATGTAGGCTACGCGGTCAAGAGTCTTTAAGTGTTTCATCACGAGGTCTCCGATTTCCTGTGAAGATATTTCTTCCTTTCCCATCTGCATGAGTTCTTGTCTGACTTTTTCGGCTAATGTGTGTATCTGCTCCATGGTTACTGGTCTTTTTTCGCAGGCTTTCTGTAGTCCTCTAACAATTTTGTTTAAATCGAAGCGTTCAAGTCTGCCGTCGCGTTTGCGCACCATCAGCTCTATGGTTTCTATGTACTCGTAGGTTGTGAAGCGTTTTCCACAGTCTGCGCATTCTTTTCGCCGTCTTATGGTGTTGTCTGCCGAATCCCGCGTTTCGAGGGTTTTGAGGTTTTCTGAACCGCAGTAGGGACACTTCATGGCTTATCCTTTCGCGTGCTTCACACTATAATAGTGTTAAACATTGATTTAAACCGCTAGATATAGCGTAGCTTTTAACCCTTTATGCAGCAAAAATTTAAAACAAACACGCTTGCACAAACTCAAAATAAACAAATTCCAGTAGCAAACAAAAAATACAAAACCGAAATTATTTGACTTTACCGCACGTTTACGCGCGAAAAAAAGGCTAAACAGTTAAAAGCTCAATTTTAAGGCGTATCGCCACCGCAGAAGTTTAGAAACGTTCCGTAAAAAAACGAAAGAACAATAAAAAAGTTAAATACAAACAGCTCTTGACAAGCCAAGCCTCTTTTTGATGTTGAAACTGAGATGGGTTTACAAGCAAGTTCACATAAGCCTTTAATAGGCGCAAGCACTGCAGAGCGTGCAATCAAACCTTGAACTTAATAAAAATGTTTGACCCTTGGCATTCAAAATTGTGCACTTGTCCGCATAAGCTTACCTTTAACCCTTACACTGGATGCGACCACGGATGCGTTTATTGTTACGCGTCAAGTTACATACCGAAATTTTTTAGTTGCAGACCAAAAAAGGATTTGTTGCCAAAACTGGAACGAGAAGCCGGCAAGCTCAAGGGTGAATTAATCTCTATCGCGAACTCTTCGGATCCCTACCCGACAATCGAAGCGGAAACCGGCTTGACACGTAGATGTCTTGAAATACTGGTGCGGCATGACTGCAAAATTCAGATAATAACCAAATCCAACATTGTGATTAGGGACGTAGACGTTTTAAAGAAGAAGCTTTCAATGATTGCCCTAACGATAACAACGGAAGACGAGGAAACCGCGAAGATTTTGGAACCGAACGCGCCGCCGCCAAACGAACGCCTAAAAACCGCCGCAAGACTGTTGGAGGAAGGCATACCTGTAACAGTGCGCATAGACCCTATAATTCCATATGTTAACGAAAACCCAGAGGCTCTGATTAAGACAATAGCGGAAATAGGCGTAAGACATGTGACCGCTTCAACATACAAAGTGAAAGCTGACAACTGGCAAAGGTTAAGCCTAGCCATTCCAAAAACCGCTGCGAGACTTAAACCGCTTTACTTCAAAAACGGCGAAAAAATAGGAAGATACGTCTATCTGCCAAAAAATTTGAGACTAAAATTCATGACAAATGTAGCGGAACTTGCAAAGAAATACGGACTAAAATTTGCCACTTGCCGAGAAGGATTCACCAGCCTGAACATGGTGACATGCGACGGCTCATGGCTGATCAAAAACAACGCCCTTAAAATGGCAAATGTTAAATCCGCATCCGAACATAACTAGTTATGGTGGTTTTATGCCAAAAGAAGATGAGGAAATATTACAAGTTCTCAAAGAGATAAAGGCGTTACTGGAGCCAAAACCTGCTCCGCCAACTCCGCCGCCAAAGAAGGGCTTGTGGAACGAGTTCATAGATTTCATATCCAAGTATAAAGTGTTAGGACTCGCCGTAGCCTTCATAATGGGTGTTTATGTTGGCCAAGTCATCCAATCCCTTGTTAAAGACATATTAATGCCAATAATAGGTTTGGCGCTTCCCGGACTTGGAAACCTTTCAACATTCAGAATAGCTGTCCCCCCAACAGCCTTAGATGCTCAAGGAAATCCAACAGATCCGGACTGGACAGGACAACTGTTCGGCATCGGAAACTTCCTTGTGTCCATAATAACATTTGTGATAGTAGCCTTAGTCATATTTCTAATAGTGAAGATAACCAAGAAATGGGGCATAGAATAAACAGCGTTCCCGATTTTTCTCTTATTCTAACACAAAAAATAGAGGAAATGTTAGGCCTGTTGGATTAAAGGCTCTTTTTTTCGCGTTTTGTAAACCATTGCGGCTGCGACTATTGCTATTGCCGCTACTACCGAAACGCCTATTGAAAGCATTTCTATGGATATGTTTAACGTTGGCAGGTTTGGCAGTATTGGTGATGTTGCTTGCCAAATGTTTGTGCTTGTTGCTTTGAAAGTGGCTGACATGGAGCCTTGGGTTAAGGTTACTTCCACGATGATTCCTGTTTCCTTGTCCCAGCAGTAGCTGAACTGCATGTCTCCTTGTGTTAAGCTTGCGTAGACAACGGTTCTGCTTGCTCCGGCATAGGTTCCTGTTCTTTCACCAGCAATGGTTACGCTGCTTCCTTCCACCGCTGGAATGGTATCGCCGTTATTCGAGTTTGCTGGTATAAGCGCTTGGAAAGTAAGGTTTCCAGCGCCGCTGGCAACATCCCACGTCATGGTTTCAGTCTGTTCTGCGCCATTGCTGAAGTGCGTTGTCACGCGTAACGTTGCAGTTGTTCCCGCGGCTGATAGACACTCCACTTTAACCCATTGGATAAACTCGCTTGGCAAATTATTGCCCGAAACATAGTCGCATTTTATCCAGTCGCCTGCTTCAACGCCTAACTGCGCAGTAGCGTAAACTGAACCTAAACAGAGCAGAAAGAGGATGATGATTGTTCCCAGAGCAACTGCCTTACTCATAACGTTGACCCTCCCATCATCCGCGTTTCACGATTATTGCAGCTATCACAGATGCAACCGCTACAATGGCAACTGACAGTATTATCCACCAGTAACTCATTAAGCCCGTTAAGTCCACGCCGCCGATGCCCACTCCGCTGCTGCTTAAATGCGCCGTCAACTCGTGATAGCTGTGATGGTATTGCACGTAGATCTGTGCATAACCGCCAGTCTGGCTTATTTGGAAGTCTATTGGTTGATTGTCTAGTGTCACTTTGACAGCTGAAAGCGAATTAATCATTTCAACTGGTATGGTTATGTTGGCTACGCCTCGTGTGCCGTCTTGACCGCCAACAGAAATGCTTAAAGCCATACTAGTAGAGTTGAAAACCACGCCGAGGACTGAAGAGTTTGTTGAAACGTACATGGTCTTGTTTGACCATTGCAACTGCATGCGAATCCACCCTTCAGGCAAAACAGAAATGAAAGCGTTCAAACCAGTTGCCGCAGCCTCAAGACCATCGCTTATGCCGTCACCATCCGTATCAGCCTTTGTTGGGTCCGTCCGGAAAACTTTGACTTCAACGCCATCGCTGAGACCGTCATGATCAAAATCCGTGGTTCCCATATATGTTCCATAGATGATTTCTTCTAGGTTGGTTAATCCATCTTCGTCATAGTCTTTGTTTAAATCTGTAGGGTCTATGGGATTAAGGAAATTCCGGAGTTCATCAGCGTCTGGTAGGCCATCGCCGTCACTGTCTGGATTAGGTGTTATAGGCATGTTGAAGTCGATGATGTATGGGTAGCCACACCAGGAGTCAGGTGGAATAAATCTGATGTATGCGGCAAGTGAGTCGTTGATTGGCGACCATGCAAGTCCATAGGCATCGTTAAGAATTACACGCTTATTGCTTCCATCTAGGTTCACAGCTGTAATGTTGCCACTGAAGGAGGGGTCATATGACTGGTAGGATATTCCGAAGTCGGTTATGTTGGCTATGATTTCAGAATATGTTAGCATTGTTCCGTTAGGTGTAAAGTCAATAGAGGTTACAACTTTTTTAATAGAAGCGGATGTGACGCTTACTGGCGGTTCAGTTCCGTTTATGTCCACAGTCCAGACTTCGTTTCCAACCGCGTAGGCTATTTTGTCGTTTAATGGAGAAACCTTCAAACTTGTAATCACGTTGTCAAACCCTTCAAGCTTTAAAACAAGCGATTTTTCATTACTGGTTAAGTTATATTTCCAGAGGTAGCTTGTGTAATTGTATTGGCCGCTTGTGACATTATATGTAGCTTCACATGAAGAATAAATTAGAAGCCCGTTACTTGTTACATCAATAAGGTAAGGCTTTCGGATACTGGTTCCCGTTGTGCTGTTCATATACGTTATGAAAGTTGGATTAGAGCCGTCCAAATCCACAGAGAATATTTGTGGAAGCCAGTCTGAATATGAAAAGCTAACATAGAATATTTTTGTTTCATCTGGCGAAAAAGCAAACTGAGAACACCGTTCGTACCCTACTTCCGCATCAAGGTTGAAGATGTGTGCCGGTGTTCCATTTTCCATGTCTATAATCAACGTGTTAGCGCTTCCGTAATTGGTGTGTTGGATTTCTCCGAAAATCAACAAGTATTTTCCGGAAGGTGACCAAACAATACTTCTGGCGTTAATCCAGCCTCGATTAATATTGAAAAAGTCTCCATAGCGCCAAACTTCTGTTGGAGGCCAGTAGATAATTCTTGGATTAGCTTCTGCAGTAGGTGCAAACGCACTTGATGGATGAACTGTGTAGCAAAATCCAAGCATTGCTGATACTATCGTTATTATACTCACTGGTATAATGAGCTCACGTTTTGTTTTTACCATTGTTTGTTTCCCACCATAACTTCGTATTTCTTACGAAATGCTATAATAAAAATTTTGTTCACACAACCTTCACATGATAAATCTTAATTCATCATAATTTTCCATAACTTTCAACATTACAACAAGACACGGCAAACTTTATAGAAATGATCCCACCGTTTCTAGTGGGCATCAAAAAGATGAGCGACACCGAAAAACTAATCGACGAGATGCTCTCAAAATGTACAAATATTTCAAGGGAAGAAATACTGAAAAGGCTTGAAAACAAACGCAAAAGCTCCGGCGGCCTAATATCTGACGACACTTTATTGCGAATAATTGCGGCGGAGCTAGGCGTAAAAGTTTCAAAAGAAACAAAGAAAACAAAGCTTTCAATAGCAGATCTCGTTCCAGGGTTAGGTGACGTTACTGTTGTTGGAAGAGTAATCGCTGTTTTCCCAGCTAAAACTTCCGAGAAAAAGAATGGCACAGTCAAATTTGCAAGCTTACTATTGGCGGACAAAAGCGGTGTTATGCGGGTCGTTTTATGGAACGATAAGGCTTCCATCAGCGAAAAAGTGAAAATCGGAGAGATTGCAGAGTTTTCTCATGGATACACAAAAGAAAGCCTTCTTGGACGAGTTGAGTTGCACATAGGCGAAAAAGGAGAAGCGACCATTAACCCTGAAAACATTGACGAAAAGAATTATCCAACAATAACCGAACTTACAACAAAAATCGGAAGCATAACCGCAACGCACAAAAATAAAAGGATAAACTTACGGGGCACAGTTGCCGAGATATCTAATGTTTCCACGTTCCAAAAGCGAGATTCAAACCTAGGACGCGTAATGCGCCTTTTTTTGAAAGATAAAACAGGAAAGGTGCCGGTGGTTTTTTGGAATGAAAAAGTAGACGAAATCGAAAAGGAACTAAAAACTGGATTAGAGCTTCAGCTTGTAAACGCAAAAGTCAAAAAGGCAGCATCTGAAGGTTTTGAAGTTCATGTTGACAACGAAACCTATTTTCAAATCCTCAGACCCGAGGAGAAAACACTAAAAATTGCCCAGTTAAGAGAAGGCTTAATCCACGTAAACGTCGCGGGAGAAATTTCAACCAATCCCATAATTCGAGAAGTTAAAACCATCAATGGCGAAACTATTAAAGTTGCAACTTTCGAGTTGAAAGACGAAACAGGAAAAATATGGGTTTCAACATGGCGGCAACACGCAGAAACCGTCCAAAACATGAAAAAAGGCGAAAAAATACTAGTTAAAAACGCTTACACGAAAAAGGGCTTCAACAACCAACTTGAAATTGCAACATCAAAAACAACAACAATAACCACACAAAGCCAAAATGCTCACTCATAAAGCTTAAAAATGGCCTTAACTGCTTTGCCAGAATATCCCTGCTTTTTCAACAGTTTGCGGATCTGTCGCTTGTTCACGGCATTTCCCAAAATAACCTAAAAGCGTTTAGGGTTTCATAATCCATATTTCAGATACCGATATGTCCGCACATCCGACTAATATGCAGTTTCCACATCGGAAAAATGGTGCCGGGGGCGGGATTCGAGCCCGCGACTTCTGGACAGTTGGGCGTTTACCCCGTTTCGTGTTCTCCAGATTATGAGTCTGGCGCCCATTCCAGGCTAGGCTACCCCGGCTATTCTAGTAAGTTTTGGTTGTTGTTTATTTATGTTTTCGGAGAAAGTATGCTGCCGTTGCTATGTTTATCGTAAGGTTTTATTAATTGCTTGACTGGTTAAAGCTAAAATAGGATATCGTGTAACTCTAACTCTCTATATGAGTTTGGAGATTTGTGCATGGAATCGTTAAAATCAAGTTATGAAAAACTGATGGAAAAAGCAAAAAGTTTAGTGATTTTCCAGTCCGCCGAATCCATTGTCCACTGGGACATGGAAACAATGATGCCTCCTAAAGCCATAAACCTTCGAAGTCAACAGCTTGCATTACTCAGCATGATAGAACATAGGATGAGCACAGACCCTGAAATCGGAAGGCTTCTTGAAGAAATACTGCATAGTCCACATTATGAAGCGTTAAGTCAAATCCAGAGGAGGAACGTTTACCTAATAAAGAAGCAGTATGACGAGCAGACAAAGCTGCCTGAAGAGCTTGTGGCGGCATTGGCTAAACAGCGGGCAATAACGACGGACATTTGGAAGAAGGCGAAAGCCGCGAAAAACTTTCAAATGTTCAAGCCTGAACTTGATAAGCTTGTGGACTTGGTTAAGAAAGCCGCTGAAATTTTGATGGAAGTGAAACAGACGAAGACGCCTTACGACGCGTTAATCGACATTTTCGAACCGAAAATGACGGCGGAAGAGATAACAAAAGTTTTCAATGAACTGAGAGAGGGACTTGTTGTATTGCTGAGGAAATGTGAGGCTTCTCCGAAAAAGCCGGATGTAAGCATTCTAAAACGCCGAGTCCCAGTAGATGTGCAACGCAAAATTGCGAAGGAACTTGCAAAAGCTGTGGATTATGATGTGGAGTCAAACATGGCTGGAGGCAGAATTGACGAGACCGAGCATCCGTTCACGACGGGCTACTATGATGACGTGCGCATAACCACGCATTATTATGAGGATAACTTTGCCTCGTCAATATTCTCGATCTTGCATGAGGCTGGACACGCTATGTACGAGCAAAACCTTAACCCAGAATGGATTTACCAGCCCGTTGGCACCGCGTGCTCTTCAGGCTTCCACGAGTCCCAGTCACGTTTCGTAGAAAACATTGTTGGAAGATCAAGAGAATTCTGGAGCTGCTTCTTGCCGAAGCTTAAGGCAATTACTGGCGATGTTTTGTCAGATGTGAATCTTGACACTTTTGTCCACGCGGTAAACGAGGTAAAGCCTTCTAAAATCAGAGTTGAAGCAGACGAGGTGACATATTGCCTACACATAATAATACGGTTCAACATTGAAAGAGACCTTTTCGCCGAAAAAATAAAGGTTGAAGAACTGCCGGAAATATGGAACCAAAGCTACAAAGACTATTTGGGCTTGACGATTGAAAATGACTCGGAAGGGGTCATGCAGGACACACACTGGGCTAGCGGACTATTTGGCTACTTTCCAAGCTACGCTTTAGGCAACATATACAGCGGACAAATTCTTTCGCAACTGGAGAAGGAATTGGCAGAGTGGAGAGAACAAATAGGCAGAGGAAACTTTAGACTAGTCAAAAGCTGGCTGGTAAACAATGTCCACAAGTATGGCAACCTTTACGATCCAGCAGACCTCATAAAACTGATAACTGGAACAGAACTAAACGTTACGCCGTACTTGAAATACTTGGAAGGAAAATACTCGAAACTCTACGGTTTCTGACAGTTCACTAGCGTTTATGCGTTAAACTATTCTTTCCGCTCTATTTTTTTCACGCCTTCACGTGTGCCAAGATAAACAGTGTCAGTCATGCCGACGAAAAGTCCAGTTTCCACGACGCCGGGAACAGCCTTCAACTTTTTTTCGAGTTCCGCAGGGTTTCTTATGAGCCCGAAGTCTGCGTCTATTAGAAAGTTGCCGTTGTCCGTTATGACGGGGCCAACTTTTCCTGAACCCTCTCGTATTTTCGGTTTTCCGCCGAACGTCGCAATTTTTCTGATTACAAACTGCGTGGCGAATGGAACAACTTCTATAGGTACTGCTTGCTTGTTTTCTCCTAAAGTTTTAACCGCTTTTCGTTCGTCTGCAATTATTATGAGTTTTTTGGATGCAGCGGCGACGATTTTTTCGCGTGTTAAAGCGCCTCCCATTCCCTTTATTAGATTCAGTTTTTCGTCTATCTGGTCTGCGCCATCTATTGTCAAATCAAGCGTCGGGTTTTCTTCAAATGTCGTTGTTGGGATGCCGTTTTTGACCGACAACATAAAAGACTGGTGAGATGTGGGAACAGCTAGAACGTGAAGTTTTTCGGTTTTTATTCTTTTTCCAAGTTCTTCGGCAGCGTAGGCAACTGTACTTCCGCTTCCCAGCCCAATTACGAAACCGTTTTTGACGTTTTTCACAGCTTCTAAAGCGGCGTTTTTCTTTGCATTTTCAACATATTCCTTTTCAAGTTTCAATTTCCATCTGCCCCAGTCTATCCAAAACCTTCTCCACTTCAGCTCTAATTTCTTCTATCCTTTTTTCCGCTTCCGTCTTCGGACTTGGCTTTGATGGCGGTTTACGCTTCTTTTTCGCTTTTTCCTCAGCTTCCGGCTTCGCTTCTTCCTCTTCTTCCAACGGTTTAATCGTCTTCGCTGACGGAGTGGGTATAGGTATTTCTTTTATCGGTTTGGCTTCAACTTTTGACCGAAGCTCTTCAACTTTTGTGCTTATTTCGTCAAAGCGTTCGCTGAAGAGTTTTATCAAGTCCTCCTGCATCGCCTCAAGCTCGTGTAACGCGACAAGCGACTCATCTTTAGAAATAGCCTCTTTAACGCTCATCATTCTCTCCTTATACGTTTGCGCAAGCCTTTCCCTTTCTTCTTCGCTTATTTTGCCTTCCGCGTGCGCTTCATAAAGCCTTCTAATAGCGTCGCTTAAAATTTCCCTCTCCAAATCCAATATCCGCAGTTCTTCCTTTGCTTTCGCGGCTTCTTCCGGCGAAACCGTTTTCACAATTTTGAAAGGCAACCCTTTCGCTTCCATTTCCTTCTTCTCTTCTGGAACCAGCTCCTTTTTCGACGACTTTCTCCTCATAGCGTAAAAAATTATTAAGAGTGCGATTATCACCCCTACCGCTATTATTATAACCGTTATTGTTAGGGGGTCGTCGAGAGGCAAAATTTTCCCTCTTATCTTCATTAAACCCTATTTAAATATAAAATTATCCAGAGCACCCACACGTTCAAGCCAACAAATGGTCCCCAACATGTTTATAGCAGAGTAGCAATAGACTCATGTCAAATTCGAACCAGAACAGAAATTCTGAACGTGCAAGCCACAGATTTGGATATACGTAATTTAGTTAAAACTCAAGATGAAGGTTACAGTGTTCTACACACCTTAGTGAAAGTGTCAGTGACATTTGAATGTGCTGAACCATCACCAAAACCCGCGTACATACAATCCGTGTCATCGTTTACTTTTCTCTATGAGGTTGCTGTTGTGTTCTTGGCGTTTTTCCTTGCTAAGATTATGCAGCCCACTCCTGCCGTGCCGGAGATTCCACTCATCAGAGGAAGCAAGAATGCTGGACCTATAGATATTGATGGCGGAACCTGGAAATTATCCCAGTATAAGCCTAGGGTTGCGTTGTAACCGCCTATTGGGACGCCATCACAATATGCAATGTAGCTGCCGTCTGGAAACTTGACAACCCAGCACTCGTCTTCTTCTTCCGCTGTTGCTCTGTATGTTAGAAGCGCTGATACAATTAGGAGCGCTGCGCCGATTATGTATAGGGCTTTCCTCTTATCCATATTTTCTCCACCTCCTAAATTTACAAATTTTCTCTAAAAACGGTGAAAATAGATGCTATAATGGCAATGTAGATTAAGCACACTGCCTTATTTTTCCTCACAGTTAAACCCAAATTATAAATGTCTGAAAGGGTTTAAAATAGTTTATAACTAAATCTTCTATAAGCGTGTTGTATTCCCTAAAAACATTTATTGGCTTAACGCGGTATTGAGCTAACACTCACAGCGTTGTCAACGTTGACTTGGGCGTGGAGAGAACTAGCCTTGAACAGTTCGAGGTCGACGGATTCGCTTTAACCGCGTGAGAAAACGATAAAACACCCGCAAAACAATGCTTAAACATAATAGGGCGCGCATAAAAAATCACATAATTAACCCTACAACACAGCCGGGGTCTCCTAGTCAGGTAGGGAGCAGGCCTGGAGACGAAAAAACTTGGAAGCGCCTAAAAGCCTGTGGCCCTTTTGGGCCGCGTGGGTTCAAATCCCACCCCCGGCGCTTTTCAAAAACATTCTTTTTTTGGGAAATGTTTGACGAAATAAAAAGGTAGTGGGTTGTAGAAAAAATGGTGGAGGTGGGTGGTGGAGTGGGGAAAGCCTTTATTAGCCTAGGTCGACGAAAGAGTTTGCCGCTAAGCCGCCTGGGGCTGTGCGTATTACTGTTAGTGCGGCGCCTTTTGCAGTTCTGACTTCAATTTTTATTGTTTGGTATTCGCTTAGCATGCTTTGTGCGTCTGTTGAGTCTAGGCGTATCAGCAGGAAAGCCTTTTCGTTCGATTCCAGCACAGTGTCGCCGTCGTCATTATAGATTGCGAACTTGGCTTGTTTATCACTCAGCGACAAAGTGCTAACCAAATCGTCCCATGCCACATCATCCGTTGATGGATTTGAGCCTTCATATATATTCATTAAAGTAGCGTTTGGCAAATACACCGACACTACGACTGAGCTTGTGCTTAGGTCTACTGCGCCTCTACCCGCTGAGAGCTTCGCTGGGACAAGGATATACAATATGTGAGGTGAGGTGTCGTTGGTCCTCGCTGTGACCACGCCGTCCAGTTGTAGAGCTGTTAATGATTCATCGAGGCCTGTCTGCATTGTCTCTTTTGTTTTTTGTGTTGTGTAGAAGCCCATGTTTATGACCACGTAGCTTAATGCCGCGGCGATTATCAGGAAGGCTATGAGAACGATGGCGGCTTCTACACCGACAATGCCTTTCCGGTTTTTAAACAGTTTTTTTGCGAACATTTTAGCCAGCCACCGTTATCCAGCCGCTTGGCAAAGATTCGGGCACGTAGAAGTCAATTGTCAACGGCGCAGCTTTCTCTGGCTTGATTTCAACAACTATGTGGTCTCTAGCATTTGCAGAAGCACTCAAAGATATAACAAGAAAGCCTTTCTCGTTGGAATCCAAAGAGTCGTCTCCATTACTGTTTTGGATGAACAGAGCCGCGTGACCAGTAGTTACGTTGGCAACAAGGTCGCCGAAATTGTCGCTCGTAGTAAATGTTCCGTTTATGCCCTCATATACGTTTGGCCAAGCGCTTCCAGCCACTTGAAGGGAAACAGAGGTTGCGTCTTCTCCGAGCGCCACATACTTAACACCGTAAGCCCTTAATGGGATGACAATAGCGTTAATAGTTGTTGATGAGTCAGCATTTAGGTATATGCTTCCGTCCACTATCAAGGGTGTGCTTGCTTGTCTTAGGCTGTCTTGAACTACTGTTTTGCCTCGTTCTGTTGCAAATAAGCCTTGGTTGATGACCATGAAGCTGAAGGCGCCTGCGATGATGACGAAGGCTATGAGGATTATTGCAGCTTCTAGACCCACCATGGCACGTTTCTGTTTTACTAGTTTCATCAAAGTTTTCTTCCAGTTCATTTTTTTCATCTTCCTTTTTTGGTGCTTTTTGAGTTATGCTTGTTCTTATATTAAGAGTTATGAAATGATAATTTAGATTGGTAAAATTGCTAATTTTGATTCAAAAAATGAATAAAATATCGAATTCAATTCGAAATCCGACAAAGAAAAACAACGAAAACCACCGACGGCAATGACGCAGCATAAAAATGGGAAAGCGGGGCTAACCCAGGTCTACAAACGAATCTGGAAGCATGCCGCCTGGAGCAGTTCGTACAACCGTCAAAGCGGCGCCCTTTGCACCTCTGACCTCAATCTTTACAGTTTCGTAGTCACTAATCCTATGTTGCTCGTCGAGGCAGATTATCAGAAACGCTTTTTCGGTTGACTCAATCACCGTGTTATTATTCCCATTATATATGGCGAACTTTGCGCCTTCGCTAGTTAAACCAAGAGCACTGATCAGAGCATCCCAAGTTGTTTCATTCGCCGGAGTAGCGCCCTGATACACGTTCATAAGCGTTGCGTTTTGAAGATATACCGAAACCACAACCGCGTTTTCACCAAGGTCTATAGCAGCACGACCAGCAGAAAGTTTCACTGGAATGGCTAAATATTCTATGTGCCCGGAACTGTCGGTTTTTGCAGTCACTATTCCATCAAGTTGCAGGGCGGTTAAAGACTCGTCGAGGCCTCCCTGCATTGTTTCTTTCGTCTTTTGCGTTGTATAGAAACCCATGTTGATAACTACATAGCTGAGCGCTGCAGCAATTATAATAAAGGCTATGAGGACGATGGCGGCTTCGATGCCAACAATACCCCTTTTGTTTCTCGTTATTCTCCGCATGACTTTCTCCTCCTAGAATATTGGCACATACGTGTTCTTCGGCATTGACTCCGGTATCGTAATCTCAACTGAAAGCGTAGCACTCTTCTCAAGCCTTATCTCAATGTTTATCTGTGATCTGGCAGGAGCTGCAGCGTCCTCCGATAGCGTTATTATTAGGAAGCCTTTCTCATTCGTATCTAATGCTTCGTCGCCGTTGCTATAAGCAATAGCAAGAACCGCTCCAGTGAACAACCCCTCACTATATCCGCTGGCGTATGTTCCGTTTACGTAAACGTTGCGTTCTTCTCCTACAGTGGTTTGATTGGCGTATCTGAAACCTACAAAGTCGTCGAATTCCTGTCCAGTTGGGTCGTACGTCTCATCATCAGTATAATAATATGTTCCATTCGGATAGCCCGTGTATAACACGCCCAAATAGGCGTTTGCCCACGCTCTTTCGCCAACGCGTAGGACTATGACTGTTTGGTTTCTCCCAACGGCTACGAATTTCACTCCGAAGGCTTTTACTGGAATTATTATGACGTTTACTGCTTTTCCGTCAGGAGTCGTTCTGACAAACGTTGTTCCGTCTATCGTCAAGGGTGTGCTCGCTTGTTTTAAACCTTCTTGAATTACGACTTTGCCCCTTTCCGTGGCGTACAAGCCTTGGTTGACGACCATGAAGCTGAAGGCTGCGGCAATTATGACGAAGGCTATAAGAACTATTGCGGCTTCTAAACCTATAATTGCACGTTTCTGATGCACAAGCGCCTTTACTAAACGGCGGCGTTTGTACAATGCAACGTTTGGAATTTTTTGGTTACATGAAGGGCATGTCACCATTTTAAGCTTTGACCGTGTGTGCCATTCGTACCCGCATTTTTGGCATTTGATGTTTGGTTTTTCTCCCATATTTCCACCACCTACTCTTATACTTACTCCACCACTACCTCCACCAACACTATAGCGAGTCTTAAGACATAATAAAGCGTTATTTAAAATCGCGAATCAGAATACAAACTCCGAATATGAATCCACACTACATACAACAAGTAAATAGCCACCATCACAGTTGTCAAGCGACAACAAGCATCTGCAAAAATGGAATATTACACAGGTAACTCGATGCTCGGCATCGAGCCTAAAGCCATTTCAATAAAGACTCCAGCAGCCATCCACGTTATACCGCTGACAATCAACAAAATCCCCAAGTTGAGGAAAAATGTTCCCCAGTAACCAGCTGAAACCTCTTTGATTGTCAAAGCGTTAACAACAGCCATTATGAAAACTAGAATTATGTTCCCAGTTTCAATTACTGGTATCGGAATAGCGTTAAATCCAAAATATGGCAGATTAACTAGGTACTGGGACATAAACTCTGCAAGCACTTGCACAACAACCAACAAGACAACGGTGAGCGGCTGCATAACCATTATTATCATTTGGAAACCCTTCGCAGTTACATCCCTAGATTTCCGAAACTCGATAAACTTGACAACACGATTTCCCAAAGCGTTGCCTATCTCAAGAGGATTCGCTCCTCTACTCATAGAATCCAAAAATATCCTGTTACTAATATGCACTTGATAGGAAGCAGCCTCAGAAGAAAGCGTTTCAAAAGTTTGCTCATGCCCTATCCCAAGCCTCAACCTTGCCAAAGCCTCTTTAACAAGCTTCTTAAAAGGGCCTAGTTCCATCTGAACTATATAAGAAAAAGCAGCCCTCAAATCTGATGTTGAAGCCAAGTTTTCACCCAAAGCCTTCAAAAAAGTCGGATAATTTCTGTCAATCTTGTTAACATGCTTTTCAAGCATGTACCCAAAAATTCCAGGCATAATCATGCCTAAACCTAACGCCATAAAAGCGAAGGCGGGACCTTTAGAAAAGTATAGAAGAACTGCAAGCAATGTTGAGGAGGCTCCAGTAGCGATTAGGCTCCATCTCATGGCCACATAAAGTTTTGGCGGATACTTCCCTATGTAAACAAGGTTTTCTCTTGGAGATGACGCCCTGAAAAGAACGTACATCATTATGACGGCGAACGCAGCGATAAAATAGCCGAAAGCTATTGCGCTTGGGTCAATCATGAAAATCGCCATAATCACTATGGTCATTATTAGAAACACGGTTACGCTTTGGAACGACGTAAAGATTCCTCCAAGAGTTTTCAAGGTTTCAAGCGCACGCGTGTAATAACCTGAATATTCTTCAATCAGCATTGAAGACTCCATCTCCAAGTAGCCTTTAGGCTCCACGCTTGAAAACACGTTTGTAAAACGCACAAGAATGTCCTTTAACGGTGGCTTTACGATGTCTGCAACGTGAGCTGTAGCCTTTGTAATGCCGTATCCGAAGTCTTTGGCTAAACTGCGAATTTTTTGAAAAATTCTGCTGTAAAAGCCGTATTCCCTGTTTTCTGCGATTGTGTTGACAAGGTCATCTGGCGAAGTTTCTCCAAGAGACAAGCCGTACAGGTGGAAGACAACAGTCGTTAACATGAAATCCACCTTTTTTGGGTAACGTTTACGTGACATGTATTTAAGAAACATTAAAACGCCGATGCTTATTGGTAAAATGATGATGGCCTCAAGCATTTTGCCCGCAGACAAGTAGTAGAGTGCAAAAAGAAGCGACGGAACCAGCAGTAGAACAGCAACAACGGAATCTCTGGATATTTTTATCGGTTTCACTCCCAAGGAATCTTCATCTCTTTGACTTTACGATAAACTTCCCAGACACCTCTTTCCCGGACAGCAATGCATGTTTTCCAAACATCCGTGTATGTTGGGAAGTTTTCGGATAGGAAAGTGAGGATTTCTGCTCTGGCTTTCAGCTCGTCGTAGAGCTCCCTTAATCTTTCTTTGCCCCATCCCCTAAATGTGAGAACTTTTGACTCCAGATGAAAGCTTGAACCCATAAACCTTATTTTGTCCAAGTCCGCGTCGTAAATGAAAGTTGGCAAATAATTAAGCCTGCCCTCATCAGACTCGTATCCTATTATCTCGTTGATTGACGTGACTCGCCGTATGAACCGTTTTCCTCGTTCCATTCTCGCTTGGAAAACAGCCAAGTTTAAACCATCAATGTGCGTTTTGGGAACATCGATGGGGTGCGAAGTAAGCCTCTGGAAAAGCTGACTTAATGTTCCAGCGTGCATTGTAGACAAAACCGGGTGCCCCGTTTCAATAGCTTGAAAGGCCACTCTGCCTTCTTCGCCTCTAATTTCACCTACAATTATGTAGTCCGGCCTCTGCCTCAAAGCGGCTTTTAGAAGGTCAAACATTGTCACTGGAACACCAGTATGCAGCCGCGTTACTTCTCTAATCCAGTTCTTATGGAACAGGTTCACTTCTGGAGTTTCTTCTATGCTTATTATTTTTGAGTCAGAGTTTATGAAAGCGGTGAGAGCGTTTAGAGTCGTGGTTTTTCCTGAAGCTGTTTCTCCACAAACCATTGCTGAAACTCCAACTTCGAAAAGCATCCAGAGATATGCGGCTAACTCCGGCGAAAAAGTTTTCCAACGGATTAACTGCGCCACCGAAATTGGCTCTTTTGGAAACTTTCTAATCGTAAAATTGCTTCCTCTGAGGCTTATGTCTTCGCCGTAAACTATGTTGAACCTGGAACCGTCAGGCAAGTGTATATCTATTATCGGATGTGTGTAGCTTAAGACTTTACCATATCTCTCTGATATATTCCGCAGCAACCTGTTAATCTCTTCCTTTGTCACATCAACGTTGGTTTCAAGATGGCCAAACATCTTGTGATAAACGAAAACTTTGCCTGCTCCTGGGATACTCACGTCTTCCAGCCATGGGTCAGCCAAGAAACCGTCTAGAAAGCCGTGTCCAATTTTTTCCCGCAGAAAATGGTAAAGTATTGCGCCTTCGTCTCTGTCTTTGGGGATTTTAACCATTTTCTTTTTGATGGCTTGTCTAAAAAGTGAAGCTAAAACGTTTTCTTTGTTTTCCTTATACTCCTTGTCTCCAACAAGCATTGCGACAGCGGCTTCAAGTTCGTCTAAAAGTTTACTGTCCGGTTTTTCAGGCTCTATCAGATTGTACCTTCCAATTTCTCCGCCAATATCGATATGCGTGTATATTCCTAAGCCCAGCGGGTATAGAATGTTGGTTTCTTTGCTGTACTCTTCCAAGTCAATGTTTAAAGTGTATCTGGGCTTGTCTGGCAACGAATCTAGATACGTCTTCAAGTATGGATGCGCGGTTAATGCTTCTTCTAACGTTTCACATATTTCCCGCTTGAATGGCCATATTTCATCTTCTTTTTTCTCCTCTTCTTCTTTCTTGAACAACGACAGCTTGAAGCTTGGAAGTTTTTGGTTCAAGTTCAGCTTTAGCTTACTCGCCAACAATGTTTCCTCCTACACTTTTACTCCGCTTAACGGCATGACTCTTAAGCCGATTTGCGGGTTAATTTCAAGAGTTATCGCGCTTTTTCTTTCGCCGCTTACTCCCCAAAGCTTTACAACTCTCAGCACTTTGACGTCGATTCCGGAGATACTAGCATTTTTCAGCACGAGGTAAACATCTGAGCTGGCTCTCAACTTCATGATTGTGTCTTCTGAAAGAAATTCTGGGTGAAAAGTGGCAACAACCGTCCTGTCGTCTGACACCAGGTTTTTCATTCTTGTAACGAAAGTGAGGAACTCAGATCTTGGAGTGTTCACTGTTAAGACGCTTAGACTGTCGATTATCACGGCATCATAGTATTGCTTTTTTAATTCGAGAAAGTTTGAGGTTACTTTTAGAAAGAATGAGCTTAGGAAGTCGTTCCATCTTCCGCCTTCAATGTGTAGCGGGTAAATGTTAAGCTGTCCTGAAAGGTAATAGCCGTCTGCGTCGAGTTTCACGGAACGCATCATTGACAAATACTCCTTAACCGTTGCTTCGCTTGTTATGATGCAGACTCGTAATCCAGTGTTGAGCATTGCGCTTGCTATTTGCTGAACAAAAATGGTTTTTCCAGAACCATAATCGCCTTCAATAGATATGAGGCTTGGATGAGGAATTCCGCCGCCAAGGTCTCTGTCAAGTTCCGTAATTCCTAAACTTACAACTTTCATTATTCTCTAACCGCCTCCGCTTTGGCTGCAACTCCATAATGCGTAACAAAAACAACTGAAACCAGCCCGTTCACGGGAATTTCTGGCGCTCCGCTTGGAATGTTAAAAAAGATTAGTGCTTCCTCTCCAGACTCTATGTAGTTGTGGCTGTTTGGCGTAAAGGTATAGCTTGTTCCTGAAACCTTAACTTCTAAAACTTCATAATCCTCAATGGAGTAGGAAACCCAGAAAGACTCATTGCCATAAGAAAGCAGTATAGTGTTCCATTTGAAGCCTGACTGGTCTTCTAGGAAAATAACGTTATACCCCGTGTTTCTTACCGTTATGTTGCATAAAGTAGCGTTGACCGGATACACTTCCAACTGCAAGGCAACATCCAGTTTTTCTCTGTTACGGCTAACGTAATTTTCAGCAATGTAAGATATCTCCTTTAATCCTTGGAAAAGCGTTATCAGAAAAGAGGTTGATATTGCGAACATAGCTATTAGAATGATGGATGATGTTATTGTAACCGAAAACCCCATGCCTTGAATCCTCCTCTCCTCAAGACGGCGGCGCTGGAAAGAGGTAACTGCTGCCTATTCCCTTTGAAGGCACTAGCTTTGCTTCGAAAATTGTTCCGTTCACATTGTTTAATGGATAAGCGCGTATTGTGACTGTTTCACGCGGCTCCCATACGAGGTCTCCATTGGCTGTGGTCACTTTAAATTGTCCACTTCCAGCCTCTGCCGCCGCGTTGTAAAGGAACAATTGTGCTTTTCCGTATTCGCCGACGTAAACGTCCAAGAAGGTGAAGTCTGTAAGTGAAAGGTATCCGATGTTTTTGGCGTAGATTACAAAGTGCGGCGGGTTTGTAGAGTTGTCTATCGTTGCGTAGACTATCTCCAGCTGCATGCTGACTATTCTCTTGTAGTCGTTAACATTTTGCGCCAATTCGTTTTGAACAAGGTTTCCCGTGTAGAACGCATATACGGAGAAGGCGCTCGCTAAACAAACAGAGGAAATAACCATTATGATGTGCGATAGCGTTAGAGAAAATCCCATTAGGCAACCCTTTTCGCATTTTTTGCCTCTCTAACTCGTCCTTCAGCTATTGAAATCAACCGTTTCACGTCCTCTAAACCTATGCACATCCCAGAAATTGCTGATGCTTTATACATGTTAAGCAAAAGTTTGCTTCTTGTGAGTCCCTTAGATTTTGCTTTTTCAGCCGCTATTGCTAGGGAATAAACTTGTTCGTTGGAGCCTTCTGGCAAGAAGCCTAACCGTTCATAAGATTCTGAAAGTTGTTTTATGTCGTCAGGCGAGAATCCTAAATCGAGAAGCGACCAAACCCAGTCCAAGTAAACAGTTCCAGATGGAGGTAACTCGCTTTTCGGGCGCTGTTTCTCTTCTTCTGTTGTTGCCGCCGCGGTTTCCTTCGCCTCAAAAGCTTCCTTTTCTTTGTCAGGAGCAAAAACTGGTGCAGGCATTAAAGGCGCAGTGGGTTTTGGTAATGTTTCTGTTCTTTCTTCTGTTTTTTCTTCAGGTTTTCCAAGTACTAGGGATTTAACTCCAGGCGGGAGTCTTTCACCATTCAATTTTTTCAAGTCTTTTTCGCTTGATATTACACGTAAAAGGTTGAATGGATTTTCAATTTCGCTTACTGCTGACCGTATATCAATTATTGATCTTTTAAGCTCTGCTACTGCAGTGTTTAACTCTTCAGACAGTTTTTCTACATTGAATTTTAGCTTTTCGATTTCCTGTTTTTCCGGTTTATCCTCGTTTGATTCAGCCACTGTTGCTTGTTCTTCTTTTTTGACGTTTTCTGATTTTGCCATATTTGCAAACATCCTTGAAGACTGCTGATTTACTATACGGATTCATGATTTACATTTAAATTATATGAAGCAAGAATAAGTATTTGTAAATATTATAAATTTAGATTTTAAATTTGTAAAAAATACAAAATCTGATTCAGAATCCAAACAAAAACTAGCGAATGATTAAGCCGACAGGAAGCCACCATCCACCGGTATCAAGGCTCCGTGAACGTAACTTGACAAGTCGCTTGCAAGAACCAGAGCCATTAATGCAACTTCGTCTGGCCTTCCAATTCTGCCAAGCGGTGTTCGCATAGTGTATTCGACGCCAGCCTTAACCACGTTGAACTTCAGTCTTAAAGCGTCCTTCGCTAGGTTTTTTGCTCCAGGCGTCCATATTCCGCCGGGCACTAGGGCGTTTATTCTGAAGCCGTTTTTTCCGTATTCGTGGGCTAGGGCTCTTGTTAGAACCATTACGCCTGCTTTGCTTACGTCATAATGCCCAAGCTCCTCTTTGAATGGCATAACGGCTTCAATTGAGCCGATGTTTATGATTACACCGCCTTTTTTCATCCGACTTCTTATCATGTGTTGGCACATCCAGAAGACCGAGTTTAAGTTTATGTCCAAAACCCTTTTCAGAAATGACTCGTCAACCTCCAAAAAAGGCTTTGTCGGATATATCCCCGCGTTGTTAATAAGTATGTCAGGCTCTTTCCCCTTCAGTTTCTCCCATAAATCATCTATCTCTTGTTTTTTTGAAAGATTCACTCTATAAGTGTTAACTTCAACGCCAAACTGAATCAACTCCTTCTTTGCTTCTTCCAATGTTCGCTCATTAACGTCCACAAGCTCTAATGCCGCTCCGGCTTCTGCAAATCTTTTGGCAATTGCCCGACCTATACCTGCGCCTGAACCAGTGATAAGCGCTCGTTTTCCCTTCAACGAAATAATTTCAAGAATTGGCCTGAATCCCTCTTCCATTTTTTTGCTGGCCATGCTTACATTCTCCCATGGAGCACGCCGTTAATATATCAAATTTTAAAATATTAATTTTGCTGCACAAAAAATAAAAGTTGGCGGTCTACGGCCGCTTTTCTAACTCAACAGAAACATTAACCGCCTGGTTGCTTCTAACTATTGTCAATGTGATTGTTTGCCCCGGTGCGGTGTGTTCCTCAAGGTACGCTGATAATTCATCAGTGCTTGTTATCTTTGTGCCGTTTATTGCTGTTATTACGTCGCCGCCTATAGTGACGTATTCTCCTGAAACTAGCACTGTTTGTGTTCCGCCTTTTAATCCCGCTTTATCCGCTGGGCTATCGCTTATTACTTGTGTTATGAGTACTCCGTAAGTTACGTTTGTGTTCATGGCTTGTGCGATTTCGTAGGTCATGTCTACGCCGCTTATTCCAAGCCAAGGATGCTGGTCATAATAACCGTATGTTATAAGTAGGCTGATTTCCCGCAGTATGGTGTTCGACGGAATTGCAAAGCCTAAACCTTGCGAGTCACTTATTATGGCTGTTGTTATGCCGATAACTTGGCCTTGAAGGTTCAACAGTGGACCGCCGGAGTTGCCCGGGTTAAGCGGCGTCGTCGTTTGAATTATGTCGGCGATTGGGTATCCGCCGGTTTCCTCTTCAGTTATTGTTCTGCCCAGTGCGCTTACTATGCCTATGCTCATTGAGCCCGCTAGCCCGTAGGGGTTACCAACTGCAACTACGATATCGCCTACTTCTAATGTTGAGGAACTGATGATTTCGAGAGGTTTCAGTTCGCTTTGCGGTGCCGTTGTTGAAAGCACTGCCAAATCCGCGTAGGGGTCATAGCCAAGCACCGTTGCCGCGTATCCGTCGCCGTCTATAAACGTGACTGTGATGTTGATTGCGTCTTCAATCACGTGGTAGTTTGTAATTATCACCATTTGTCCAGTATGGTTGTAGACGAAGCCTGAGCCTTGCACTTGAGTGTAGTGAGCGCGATGGAAAATGTCGTACTGAACTATTACTCCGCGGACGACGACAACGGATTCTTTGACTTTCTCGTAAAGCTCTGATAGTGAAGCATTTTCTCCGAGGATGTAAGTGTTGTTCTGGCTTATTATGGTCTGTGTTAGCTGGAGATTCGCCACTTGCGTCTGCAAATCTGAAAGTTGGCTGTTTAAATCGTTGATTTTATTCGAAAACGTCAAATAGCCAGCTAAATATCCGAGCAGCCCACCTGAAACTAGACTGATTAACACAATCATCACGATAAGGATTGTTGAAAGGTTTTTTCCGTTCGGTTTTTGAACAAAATCCAAAATTTTCACCTACCATTTTAATTTGACAGTTTTCTGCCACAGTGAGGACAAAAAACATGGGTTATTTGAATCTCTCTGCCGCATGCTGGGCACGTTAATTTTTCTTTTGCGAACAAGCCCATTTTTTCTTTCGACAACATCTTTCCATCGTTGATAAAAAGTACTCTGCGCGCATGTGAGGCGATGGCGTTGTCATGAGTAACCATCACAATTGTTGTTCCATGCTCCGTGTTCAATTTTCCCAAAAGTCTAACTATTTCGTATTTTGTTTTGGCGTCTAGGTTGCCAGTAGGCTCGTCTGCCAATAGTATGGATGGACCGTTAGCCAAGGCACGGGCTATTGCGACTCTTTGTTGTTCTCCTGCGCTTAAGCGGAGCGGTTTATGGTTTTCTCTTTCAGCCAACCCAACAAGCTTTAACAATTCTCGAGCTCTTTTGAGTTTTTCCTCTTTCGATTTTCCAGTGCCCTCCATTGGAAGTTCAACATTCTCAATGGCGCTCAAGTACGGAAGTAAATTAAAAGTCTGGAAGACAAATCCAATCTTGTACCGTCTAATCTTGTACAGTTCTTTCTCTGGAACAGTGGTAACGTCAACGTCGTCAAGGATTATTCTCCCACTTGTCGGTTTGTCGAGACAGCCGAGTATATTCAGCAGTGTTGTTTTGCCAGAACCAGACGGCCCCATGATTGAGACAAAGTCGCCTTTCTTCACTTGCAAGTTGACATCTGAAAGTGCGCGGATGCTGCGTCCTCCAAGCTTGTAAACTTTATCCAGTTTCTCCGTTTCCAAAACAGTCTCATTCATACCTCAACGCCTCGATTGGCGATATTTTAGAGGCTCTCCAAGCAGGGTATAAACTTCCAATTGCGCCGAGAAGAACAGCCGCGCCAAGCGCCAGAAGAATAAGCTCTGGACTCAGTGTAACAGTCGTGTAACTTTGAAGCCCAACAATGTTTGTTGATGGCATCTGCACTGAAGCCTGCGGTCTTTGTGTTCCACCGAACAAGTTTATTTGAGGAATTAAAAACGATGACAAGAACGGCGCAATTGTGCTTCCAATTAAGACTCCAGTGGCTCCGCCTATTAGGCCTATAAGCACACCTTCAAGCATGAATTGGCTCATGACGTTCCAGTTGCTGAAACCTATAGCTTTCAAGATTCCAATTTCTTTTGTTCTTTCTCTAACTGAGTACAGCATTACGAATAGGACAATTAGGCTTGTGGCTGCAACAGCTATGATTATTACTTGAGTTGCTGTTGATTGCGCTTGAGCAATTGAGGATTCGGCGTTGCTCAAAGTTTGCGTGTACATGCTCTGCATTTGTTGAAGGTTTTCTAAACGGTCTTGGTAGCTTGTCACGTAAAGTTCTGGATACGCCGCTTTTATAACGTCAGCCACTTGAGTTGCATAGGAGGAATCCACCACATACACGTATAACTTGCTTATTTCTCCAGTAAGACCCGTGATTCTCTGCGCGTCGGAAATGTTCATATAAACGGTTCGGGTTTGGCTTGAGGATTCAAATATTCCCTTCACCGTGAAGAGTTCGCCGTTAATAGTTATGGTGTCGCCGACGCCTGCTTCAAAGTACTCCGTCAAGTTTGAACTTATAAGAACGTAGCAGCTGTCACCTTCTGAAAGATTTTCTCCTGCTGTTATGTTTGTTGGCAGTATCGAGTAGCTGCTGATGATTGAGGAGTTGAGGCAGACGCCAATTATGGTATAAGCTGACCTGTACACTGTGCGGTTTCCAAATGGTGTAGTTATCGTTTCAGTAATGTTTTCGCTGGATGATTTCTCAAGTGAAGGTATAACATCCTTTACGACTCTAACACCACTAACGTTAATAGAGTATATTTCATCCACTATGGATTCGTTTATAAAAGTTTCATTCACACCTCCGAAAAAGCCACCACCCGGCCTAAATGTCTGCATACCCTGATTTGGGGTTGTGCTGCATTCAATTAATGTTGCTGTTTTGTTGATTTCCTCTTGCATTGTAGTGATTGTGCTGGTGAGGTTTTCACTTAGCGTCTGCATAGATTCCTGATTTGCCATTATTCCTGCGGGTATGGAAATCATGATTGCTATTGAAAAACCTAAAGCGATTACAACCAGTAATGTGCGCATCTTTCTTCGCGAAATATTTTTAGCAGCTCTTGTTAATGCACCCAAGTTCTCACCGTTCGGCGTATTCTAAGTTTGTTGACTCGAACGTCGCGTGAAATATTAGGATTTTTCAAAATTAGACCAAAATTAACTCCCAATCTGCATGATATGAGAAGGCGGTATCAAAGCCATAACATTAACCAAAAATAGGGGAAAGAGAGCAGTGTTTCATTACTTAAATGGTTTTTAGGATTTGTCAATGACTGTTAATGTCATTATGGCTATTTTTGTTACTTTTCCCTGCTCTAGGTCTACCCAAACGGTTGCTCGCCCAGTTGTATCCTTCTCAAGCGTCAAGACTGCGCTTGTTGCCTTTGTTGTGACGCTACCGTCGCCCTCAACCACCATTTTTATCATAGGTTTCACTTGTGTGATATTGTATCCTTCATTCAGCAAACTCTGCACATCACTGTCGTTTTCAGCTATGCTGATCACGTTTTCCTTAAATTCCTCACTGACCTCAATTAAAAATCCGCCGCATCCATGACCACGCATTCCGCCACGCGCTGACGGAAACATGTCCGCTGTAAAGTTGCCATTGTTTAAACCCTCAAGGCCTAAACCGTTCCGCGCAAGTAATCCTTGCACTGTCCCTTCACCAACTGGTGATGCGCTGACAGCTGAAGAATATGCGTTTAAAACGATGCCGCTTATGACTGCAGCTGCAATCACAACCGATAGTAGAATCAAACTTTTTCTTTTGTCTATTTACATCACCTCCATTACTTATTGAAAGGGTGCGCGCACCTTGATACCCAAGGCATGGTGGTTTTATTAAGCAATTTTCAAAATTAACACCAAATCTATTCACATTTAATTACAACTATTAAACAAAAATGTAACCTACTAACGCAGTTTTTGGGTAACGGTTGGGGATGATCAAAAAGGGGGAGAAAGGAGAGGAAAAAATTGTTTCCCCATCCCCAACCATCAGATATTAACGCGAAAAGGTTGTTAGTAAAGGTTTTTCCAGATTATATCAGAATGCAGCCATAATCCATAAACCACAGTTTGGGAAGACACACTTTTATTATTAAATCAGAATAAGGTTTAGCCAGTTTAGGCGGTATGCATGTCTGCTAGCGCGCGTCCACTTAAGTATTTGCTCGGTTGGCTCATCGCTGGCACACGGGGCGGCTTAACACGGGCAAGAATAATTGAAGCGTTAAAGGATGCTCCGCAGAACGCGAATCAGCTGGCGGGCATGCTTAAACTGGATTATAGAACGATAAGGCACCATCTTGAGGTCCTTGAAAAAAATAGGCTAATCGTTTCTGCAGGTGAAGGATATGGCAAAACGTATTTCCTATCTCCAGTTATGGAGGAGAATTATGCTTTGTTCGAGGAAATTTTGAAGAAAATTTGGAAAAAGTAGAAAAGGAGGTAAAACGAATGAACCAGCAAATGAACCAGAAAACGCGAACGTTGCTACTGTTAATACTCATTCCAGTTCTTTTAGCCGTAGGCATACTAGCCGCCATATGGGCAGCCTCAACCTTTTGGTCTCCACGTCTTCCATGGCAACACCCAGAATTCCCGCCGTTTGAGATTCCAGGCGACATAGAATTCTACTACATAGCTAAAACAGTGGTTTCCACAATCAACATAACTCTGCTGGTTTTTCTGCTGATTATCTATGCTGACATATACAGAAAGACACGTTCAGAATTCACGGCTGGCCTCATAATATTCTCAGTGATTCTGCTCTTGTACGCCCTCTCATCTAACCCAATAGTGATACGCGCCTTCGGCTTTAGGCTGTTCGGTTTAGGACCATTCGCGCTTCTGCCGGACCTATTCACGTTCGCGGCGCTTTTCGTTCTGCTTTATCTCAGCATTAGATACTAGCCCCTTTTTTATTCGAGCACTTGCGTCCGTTTGAAGAAGTACCAAGCGGCAAATAAGAAGCCTATAATGTAAGCGGATGCCACTGCAAGCGATCTTAAAAGTATAAAGGATAAGGGTTCTGTGATTGGCTCCAGCGGGTTGCTGCTTAAACTATAGAAGGTCACGTTCGCCGATGGATAACGTGCATAATTGACAAGGTTGGCGGCAATGCTGTCTGTTCCAGTTAATGCCGATATGCTTTTTATTACTGGCACTCCTTGAATTTCGGTTTGAATTTGGATTAAGCCGTATGCGCCGCTTCCAGGCAGATAATGCATGATCCAAGCTTGGTTTGTGAAAAACGAGATTATAGGAGAGCTTATGGTTAACGCCATAAAAATGCCGAAGGTTCCAAGCGCGGCAAGTAAAGAACTTTTTGAAATTGTTCCAATGGCTAGGACTATCGCCATCCACACAAGTGTGCTGATGATTGTTCCAAGCAGCGAGAGCGGCAGAAGGTAGAGGTCGTTTTGCGGTCCGTAAATTATCCATCCTCCAACTGTCATATAGATGAACAAGCTGGCGTAGGCTGAAAGAAGCGTTATAAAAGCTGCGAGAAGCTTGCCGAGAAAAACAGTCGTCCTTGAAACTGGCTTCGTCAAGAGTGGCACAATTGTGCCGCTTTCAAACTCGCCTGAAATGCTGTTCATGACCATTACAACTGCGAAGAGGAACATGCCAAGTCCACCAATTCCCGCTCCGGTGCTGATAACGTATTCCGGATTCGCTTCAAGCTCTCCGCCACTCATGTTGCTTAGGGCAACTGGCAAAACCAACGAGAGCGTCGCAAGAGTAAAAGCAAGGGTTATTACGCCTATGAATTTTTTCTTCCGAATATTCCACAGAAGCTCATACTTTACAACAGCCAAAAAACGAGTTTTCCAGTCTCCACCAGTTTTTTCACGCATCTCACTTTTCTCCTCCAGTTTTCGTTATAAGCTGCATAAAAACATCTTCTAGCGTCTGCCCCTTTAAGTTCATTGAAACTATTACTCCTCCAAGTTTCGTTATCTCTTGAGAGATTTGTGGTCTAACATCGTCGTTTGTTTTCAATTCTATTGTTAACATGTTTCCATCAGGCGTCACGTCTGACACGAATGAAAGTTTCTTTAAGGCTTCAACGATTATGTCTGATGGGGTTGCAAGCTCAACATGCAACGTTGAT
Organism: Candidatus Bathyarchaeota archaeon; assembly: GCA_018396675.1. Classification (GTDB taxonomy): domain Archaea; phylum Thermoproteota; class Bathyarchaeia; order Bathyarchaeales; family Bathycorpusculaceae; genus JAGTQX01. Next base: position 47,187 of record JAGTQX010000010.1, on the reverse strand, counting down.
GATCCCGAAAGCTTGCTGTAAATGTTTTGAATAGTGTCTGAGGCTAGGGCTACTCCTTTATGGATTATGGTTATGTGCGTGCAGACTTGTTCAACCTCAAAAAGCAAATGTGAAGACAAGAAGACGGTTCTGCCTTCTTTAGCGATTTCCCTTACTAGCTCTCTAACCTCAACCATGCCAACGGGGTCCAAGCCTAGGCTTGGCTCATCCAGAATGACCAGCTCTGGCTCATTCAACAGCGCTTGTGCAATGCCTAAACGCTGCTGCATTCCTTTACTATACTTTCCAATGAGGTCTTTTTCTCTGCCTTTAAGCCCAACCATTTCCAAAAGTTTCGGTATCTGTTCTCCTCTCTGCTGTGTGGTCATTCCATACATTTTTCCATAAATGTCCAGCAGCTCCCATCCTTTCAAATGCTTTGGAAACCTTGGAAGCTCGGGCATGTAGCCCACCTTTAGACGAGCTTCTGGGGTGTCTCCGCGTATTTCGCGATCAAGAATTTTGATTGTGCCTTCATCAGGTCTCAATAACCCCATCAAAATTTTTATTGTGGTAGTCTTGCCGGCGCCGTTTGGTCCAAGAAAACCGTGGACTGTGCCGTGTTCAACTTTTAAGTCAAGCTTGTTTACTGCGGTTAGTGAGCCGTAACGTTTTGTTAGTCCAACTGTTTCTATTGCATGTTTCATTATTTTTTTGCTCCGTGGAATGTTCAAATATAAAGGTGGCGGCTTGGGAGTTAAATTTTTGGTTTTGTGGTGGGTTGCGTTACTCAATTTTTGCGAACAGGTTTTCTGCGTTTTTGACGGCTATGTGGCGGAAAACAAGAAATATTGCTGATGCTATGACGGCGCTTATGAGCAAAGCAACGCCCAAATAAGCGTCTGAAACTGGCACAATTTCCACTGGCGTAAGAAAGAATTTAAACAGGGCGCTTAAGGCGTATGGGATTACAGGCAAAAGAATGGCGATGGCTAGGACGAAGCAAACCGCCAAATTCACAAGGTTCCAAAGAGGGTTAACCATTCTGGGTCTAGGCAGTTCAGTGAAGTCTGCGCCTTTTATCCCAAAGCTTATTGCAACCATGCTTAAAGCAAACACAAGGAGGACGCCCTCGATTAAGCCGACAAGAGCTGCACGCAGCGAAGGCGTAAACCAGAATGTAGCAAATATTGAACATATTATCGTCACTGTTAGGCTGAAGGAAACTGTAAAGAAATATTTGGCTTTCACAAAGCTTTTGGCAGATATTGGCGAAGCGTAAATGTACCATATACCGCTTCCCTCCGAACCGGTTAGTATGCCGCCAAGAGAAACCGCCATCAATGTTCCAGGAAGCAATGTAATGTAGACGAACATGAATGAGTATAGGGTTGACGACGCAGAGTCCATGGTTCCCTGCATTGACGAGAGAATCGGCATAATAATGAAGACTATTGGCACAATGAAAATGTACATTAACTCGCGGCGACGAGTGAACGCCTTAAAATCCTTCCTTATGATGGCTGCCTCCAGAGATGAGAAGCCAAGTTTGCCCAGTAAACCGGTTTTTGGAACATATTCTCCGCGTGATATGGTTATTGACGGTGCCTCGTACAAGCCGAATTTGGCGTTTAAACGGACGGCGGCGGCGAAAAGCACGTAAATGAAGCCTATGGATGCGAGAGAAAAAGCTATGGTTTCTAGGCTTAAACCGCTGACAAACGCGGATAGGCTTATGCCAAACCAGAGGTAAGGGATAAACCAGAGTGTTCGCTGTCCACCAGCCAAAGACTCTATTAGTGCTGGAAAAGAAGCGCCGTAGACAATCGTGAAATAGATAACGTAAAATGCTATAAGAAAGATTAGCGTTCCCAGAAGCCTAATCCAAACTGCAGTTCTGCCAGCAGCTTTTGTAACTGCTCCAGAAACTCTAACTTGAAGAACTTTAACGATTTCGGTTGTTATGCTTGACGATAAAAGGCTGCCAAGTAAAGCGAGAACCATGCAAACCGCCAAAGGCAAAAGCCCCAAAAACGCTGACGCAACCAGAGCCAGCGAGCACACGAAAACCGTGATTATCAGCGGTGCACCGATGAGACTGGCTATCACAGACGCTAATGTATGTTCTTCCCAGGTTATTGGATACCAATATAAAGGTTGAATTATAACCTTCGCGCCGATTCGTTGAATTTGACTCATCTGCGTAAACACAAGCCCATAAATAAGCGCCAGAGTTGGAAGCGTTACGAATAGGCTTACTGCGCCGTCAAAAATAATTTTCCTTGAAGCTTCATCGGGCATCCCGTCATAGAGGTTTCCAATAAGCCATCCTACAAGCAATCCGCATAGGCATGCCCCAACATATAACGCGTATGTCAAAATCTTGTTTTCTAGTATTTTGCTGATACTGGTTCCCCTAATCATTCGGGAAGATTTAACGTCTATGCTTACTAGCCTTAAAACGGTTTTCCAGTTCACTTTGTCAACGCCTCAACCACAGGCTTAACGTCGCCTGTTCCAGTAAGCTTGAGGAAAATATCCTCAAGCCCTGACTCGGGCATTTTAGCTTTCTGCCTAAGCTCACGCATTGTGCCTAACGCTAATAGTCTTCCATTGTACATTATTGCTATTCGGTCGCACATTGCTTGGGCTATTTCCAGAACATGCGTTGACATTATTGTTGTAACGCCTTGAGAGGCTAACTCACGGAGCAAATCCTTCACAATTCTCGCCGATTTAGGGTCTAAACCGCTTAAAGGCTCATCTAAAAGCAGAAGCTCCGGCCGGTGCATGAGTGCCGATATTATGACTACTTTTTGCTTCATTCCTTCCGAGTAGGAGCTTATCATATCGCCTTCGCGTCCCTCCAAATCCAAAGCCTTAAGAAATTCTTCTATTCGCCTTTTTTTCTCTTCGAGGCTCATTCCGTAAACGTCTCCTGTGAAATCCAGAAACTCGAGTCCGGTCAAAAACTCGTAGATGCGTGGCGCTTCAGGAACGTAGCCTATTCGACGTTTAACCGTTATTGGATCGTCTCCAACATTAATGCCTAAAACATTTACTGCTCCCGTGTCAGGTTTAACAATTCCCAAAACCATTTTTATTGTCGTTGATTTGCCGGAACCATTAGGACCGAGAAGACCAAGTATTTCACCCTTCTTAACCTCTAAATCCAAGTAATCAACCGCTGTCACGTTTCCGTACCGTTTTGAAACTCCCATTAACTTAACGGCATGCAAATCTGCTGTGGTTATAGTTGCTTGCGTCATGCCTCATCCTTTCTAATATAAATGCTACTGTTTAGTTGCTATAAAATGTTATTCATAAAAAATCATCATGAGGCAGAGTGAACGCCTCCTCTATTTGTCCCCATTTTCGGTTTCTGGTTTGCTAGTTTGCCCATTCTGGAAGGCGTGCATTGTGAACGGAGTCTGTCCGCGGGATATATGGTTTAACATCTATTATCGGCGAACCTTCTAAAGCGTCTAATCCCTTAACCGTCAAAACGCAGTTTTCCCTCTTTAATAGTTCCACGACGCACAAGCCTATGGGGTTTGGACGCGATGGACTTCTACACGCGAAGACTCCAGTCTCCGTTTTCGCAGTGTGTCTTCTTGGAAAAACCAGCAATGTTCGCCTTTCCTCCTCGCTGTTGCGTAAATGAATCCAATAAAGTACGATTAAGTGAGAGAAACCTTCTATTCCCTTAAGTCCGCTGCAGAACTTTTGGAAAATCCGTATTTCCGCTTTTTCTCCCTCGACTTTTTCAACAACGCCTACGAATTGAACTACGCCTTTATTTTTCATGCCGCGCATAAACCAATACACATCGCGTTTTCAAATCTGTTATTTTAATCATTCATCCATGCGTAAAAGTCTTTATAACTATTAGACTGAACTACGGTTTATGGTGACAGCAAATGTTTCTAGGAATCCTGCAGATAATTCTTAGCACAGTATTTGGCTTGGCAATTTCAACGCTTTTAAAAATAATTTTCACTTTGGAAGAACGCGTATGCTTCTCAATAATTGTCGGATGCACCACATCAACAATACTCATTTACGTCTTCTCGAGCATACAAAAAACACTTAATTTCCTAAGCATCATTGCAGGTTTAGTCTGCATTACAATTGCTGCTGTAAGCATTTTTAAATGGCGAAAAACTTTAGGTGGAAACCCCATCGACAAGGCAGTAAGAACCGAAAATTTGATTGTGCTGCTGTTTGCAATTGCGGCTTTTTCCGCTCTCAACCTCAAATGCGTTTTGGCGAGTGACAACTCCAACGCTTTATACGGTTCACTGTTTATTCAAGGCGACTACAGCTTTCACGTTTCAGTAATCAACTCATTCGCTTACAGAGACAATTTTCCACCCCAATATCCAATAATGGTTAACGCTTCGATGAACTACCCTTTCATGGTCGACTTCCTTTCCTCAATCCTGATTAAAACAGGCTTCGACCTTAGAAGCAGCATAATAATTCCAAACGTGCTTTTACAAGCTTCAACCCTTTACTTGGTGGCTTCTTTAGCCTCAAGATTAATCAAGAAAAGATATGTTGGAGTGCTTTCTGCGTTAATGTTTTTCTTTGCCGGAAACATGGGCATAATTTACGCGATTAACGACGCCGTAAACTACGGTGATTTTATGAAGTGGATAACAAGTTTACCAACAGACTATTCTGGCTCAAGCATTTCACCTTTACCTGAAATGCGTTTCGGAAACCCAATTGCAGTCATGCTTATGCCTCAAAGATCCAGCATGCTTGGAATCGGCATTTCACTGGTTGTTTACATACTTGTGCTTTATGCGCTTCAAAACTCGGGAAGCACGCGAGAGCTTGTTTTTGCCGGAATTTTGTCCGGTGTTCTTCCGAGCGTTCATCCGCACTCGTTTATAGCTGTGTCCGTCGTGTTCTTCTTCTTAATCTTCGAGTTCAAAAAAGACGCGAAATTCGCCGCTTACTTTCTGGTTCCATTAGCGCTTTTGGCGCTTCCACAAGTGCTCATTATTCAAACGCAGGTCAGAGGCGGGTTTATGGGCTTAACTATTGGTTGGCTTAATGAAAACTTGGCGAAAATGAAAGCGTTAGATTGGAGCACGCCTTTAAGTATAATCGCGTCTACTGTCGGAAGCATCTCGATACTTGCCAAATTTTGGCTGATGAACATAGGCCTAATAATAGTGCCATTTGCCATCGGACTTCTAAAATCGGATAGGCTTGTTAGACAATTTTATTCGCCGTACATCACGCTTTTCGTTTTAGGAAACTTTGTAAGGTTTCAACCGTGGGACTGGGATAATTACAAGATTTTCATGCAATGGCACATGCTCACAGTGATAGTCGCAGCGTATGGCATTATCGAAATCGCGAGGCTTCCGCAAGAGCTTCCAAACTTCAAACGCACCTTTTTGTGCGTGTTCAATAAACCGTTTTTAAGAAAAGCCTTCGCATCCATAGCTGTGGTGGTTATACTCTTTTTTAGCATGGCAACAGGCTTTTTAAGCCACGCAAAGGCTTTTCAGGAAAGTTATCTGATGTGGTCTGACGATGACGTTGCTTTTGCAGACTGGATAAGAGAGAACACTCCTCCTGAATCGCTCTTTTTAACAAGCACACATTATCTTCATCCAGTGGTTACGATTGCGGGCAGACAAATAGTTTTGGGCTATGAGGGATGGCTTTGGAGCCACGGGATAGACTGGAGCCGCGTTCAAGAAGTTAAAAAAGACGTGATAGAGATGTTTAAGGGCAACTACACGCTAATTAAGGCATATGGCGTAAACTTCATAGTGGTAACAAAATATGAAAGAATGTTCGCCATCGAGAACAATTTCAGAATAAATGTTCAATTTTTCATGGATTCTGCAAAATTTGAGAAAGTTTACGACCAAATGCTCAACGGTTATAATTACATGATATTCAAGGTGCTTTAACACGATTTTTCGCTGCATAAAATTATTTATTTTCAATTCAGTTTTTGAATTCATAAGTGTTTTAATGTTTCAGCGTTAAGTATCTGCTTGCAGGGTGGAATAGCGTTGGACAACAGAATCCTTCAAGCGTGCAAGGAATTAATTGACGACGCAAAAATGAGTTGCGCCGACTTGGTTTTTAAAGAAATATGTCTCGAAATTTTGTCAAGGGCACGCAACGTTTTGACAGAAAAACAGTTTAGAACACTTGTCACTTATGCCGCCGAAAGAATGAGAGAAAAAGTTCCATTTGAAATCCAACAGGAGTTAATAGCCTCCCGATAAAGAATAAATGAAAACCGCCTCACTCAAAAAAGCGCTGTGAACCAGAATAAAAGGTTTCCATGAATAACCAGTCGCCCAGCGCAATCCACCCTGCGATGCCTTTTTTGTTTTAGTCCGAATTCAGTTTCAGCCAAGCTTGTAGCCTATTTTCCGCAAAAACTCCTTTCTTTCTCTTATATCGTTTTCCGCTTCTATTCCTCGGCTTTTTAAGCCGTCAACGACGCCAATTATTCCTCTGCCCTGTGCTGTTTCCGCGATTATAATTTCAAGCGGGTTTGCGGTAGCCGCGTAAATTGTGCAGACTTCCGGCACTTTTCGGATTTTGTCAAGAACGTTTATTGGATAAGCGTTTTTTAGGAAGATTATGAAGCTGTGACCGCATGCTATTTCGAAGGCTTTTTCAGCTGCAAGCCGCCTTAATTCCTCGTCGTTTCCCTCGTGCCTCACTAGGCATGGTCCAGAGCTTTCGCAGAAGCCTATGCCGAATTTTATGTTTGGGACAGAGTTAACCAAAGCCTCGTATAAGTCTTCAACTGTTTTGATGAAATGCGCCATCCCCAAAATCACATTGCACTCTTTAGGCACTTCAACCTTTACAGTTTCAAACTTTAACATGTCAAATCCCACTGAAATCTAGTGTTTTCATTATGGCTTTAAAGTTTAGGCTGTTCCGTCGCTGGTTTTTTCAAAAATTTTATGCTGAATAAGGCTGTTCCCAGCGCAACTATAATTGATGAAACGTAAAAAGTGTTTAGAAACGCGGTATATTCGGTTGCTCCCAAAATTTTAACTTGAATATCCGCGAGCGGTCCGCCTATAAGTATTCCAGCGGGTCCCCAGCTTAATGCGATAACGGTGTTGTATCTGCTGAATAATCGTCCACGTTTGGTTTCTGGTATTAGGTCTCCTGCAAGAGTGAAGCTTACTGTTTGGATGCTCCAGAACGATATGCCGTTAAGCCCGTAAATTAGGGCCATTAACAGGAAATTCGCGGCTACGCCGTAAAGCAGCGGTGTAATTATCGCCAGAACAAGCGCGGCCAGTATTGTTTTTTCTCGTCCAATTTTGTCTGCAAGTCTCCCGGATGTGGCGCTCGCAATCATTCCACCAACCGTCCAAGCGCTGATTATTATGCTCATTTCACCGTCACTCGCGTTTAAACCACTTGGAAGCTTTATGAAGAGCAGAAATATTTGGTTGATGCATGAAGCGCCTAAAACAATTATTATCAGCGCCGCTAGGAACCAGTTGTATGCCTTCTCGTTTCCAACAGAAGTTTCGCGTGTGTTTTCTGTTTCTGCAACTGTGATGTTTTGTGTCTGCGTAAAGTTAGCCTTTTTTACTCTTGTGGAGATGAAAGCCATAAGTGCGGCTCCGGCGAAGAGGAGAAGCACCACTGTGAAGAATATTGTTCCGTTTCTGAATCCTTCGCCTCCAGCGTAAAGAAAACCTGCAACAAATATGCCGACCATTCTGCCAAGTGAAGCCACAAAGTTCAGTATGCCTACGATTCTTCCGCGGATTTTCGGCGTTGTAACGTCGGTCAAAAGCGCAGCCCAGCCAACATCTGACATTGACCAGAAAAATTCTAGGAAAGACAATCCGAAAATTATTGCCAAACCAGCCGTGAAGCTTTCTCCAGCGTCCAATAGAAAACGGTGGGCGAAAAACACGAGTATGTAGGTTATGCCCGCGATTGTTTCTCCAGCTATTATTAGACGTGTTCTAGCCTTATAACGGTCGCAGATTTTCCCCCAAATCAGGTTTTGACCCAAAGCCGAAGCCACCATGTTTAACGTCCCAAGTGAAGCTGTCGAAGTGGCAGTATGCATAAGCGAGTAGAGATAGTTAATCATGAAAGTGTAGAAAATTCCTCTTCTTAGAAAAGTTAGAAACTGGAAAATGCCAAGGTTGTAAAAGATTCTGTTTAGCCATTTACCACGTGAATTTTGCAGTTGCAAGTGTTATTGCGCTTCCTTTTCGATTTTTTGACTTCTTTCAACGGCTTTTCTTTTTTATTAGAAGCCAGTTTTCGTCGCCTTTAAACCTTATCAGTGCATAGTCACCATTCATCTTATCACCATTCAAAGTGAATTCTATCTTGTCGCTGCTTCTACTCTTAAGCGTGTAAACGCCTTTATCCCAAATCTCCACAGTTCCAGCGCCATACATCCCTTCCGGTATTACGCCTTCAAAATTCAAGTAGCTTAAAGCATGGTCTTCAACTTCAACAGCTAATCGTCTAACGCCCGCCTCAAGCGGCGGCTCTTTCGGAACAGCCCAACTCTTCAAAACGCCATCCATCTCAAGCCTAAAATCATAATGCAAACGCCTCGCATGATGCCGCTGAACAACAAACCTTCCACTCACATTCAAAGTCAAATTGTGCACCCCTCAACCCAACCTAAACCCTGAAATCACCATTTTAAACTTTAGGCACATACACTAACCAAACACGAACCGAAACCTCTAAATTTCTTAACGTCGGTTCTTTTCAGAAAGAAACGACACGGGCCGGTAGTTCAGCTGGTATGAACGCCCGACTTGCACTCGGGAGGTCGGGGGTTCAAATCCCCCCCGGTCCACTTCAAAAAAGTCTTTACGGTTTAAATTGTTAGAAGCCAAGGTGTGAAAATTTTTGCTAACAGCAGTATCATGAACGATGATAAGGGTACGGTTATGTTATCGTCTATGGGGTTTGATTCGAAGTGTTCTATGAATGAGGCTGCTGCTCCGGCGATTATGCCTGCTGCACCTAGCACTGCACCTACTGGTATCGAGAATGAGGCCATTGCTAGGTTTCCCCACCAGGATTTTGTTCTGCGTTTGTAGATTATGTTTCGCACGATTCCGGTTATTGCGTCCCCGATTGACATGAAGATTACTGGCAGAACTCCGAACCAAAAGTTGCCTTCGGAGACGAACCATCCAAGCGTTATCACTATTCCCCACATGATGCAGAATGAAACCTCGTAAGCGTTGTCTTCTGTCTGAAACCAGTAGAAAATTTTTCCTCTCCTATGCGGTATGTAAAGGAAAACAGCCAAAAGAACAGCCATTGCAAGCGGAAGCACAGGAGTTGCAAAAATGTAAGGCACAAGCAATGCAACCACTCCTCCAGTCAAAATATGTATAACCTTCCTGTTGTAGTAGACCGCGACGTAATGCTGCACGTTCCGCCGCATCATATACGCATAAAGCTTTCTTGTTAAAACTTCAGCTACGAAAACAACCCAAGCGAAAAGTAACGCAGTTGCTACCGCTTCTCCGATAGTTATCATAAATAATGATTAGACATCAACAATATAAAAAAATAGTGTTTTGCAACTGATGATTGGACACAACGATAAAGATTTTATAAGTTTAAACAGTGTTTCAATTGAAATACCAAGAGATGGAAAAAGGGAAAAAATTGATAAAGCTTAGAATAGATGTTGACTATCCTTATCCTTCGCGGTTTAGAAGCTTCATTTACACGACTTTAGGAATGAAGTGCGGTGGTGACTACCTTAAAAATTCAAAGATAATCGCGAAAATGATTAATGATTCGCCGAAAGAAGTTAAGGCCTACTGGTTTTTCACGCCTAAAACGTTTCCAGATTTGGAGTTGTTAAAACTGCTTGACAACAGCAGACATGAGATTGCATTACACGTAGCAAATGATCCATACAAAGAGCTTAAAATGCTCGAGAAGTTGACTGGAAAAAAAGTGAACTATTACACGGTTCATGGAACCGCACGTTTGCTCGCCAGACTGATGTGGAAACGATGGAATTATAAGTCGCCGCCTATTCCAGAGAATTATCCTTTGCAGTCCTTTTACCAATTTCTTTCAATGGGTTTAGATGTAATTTGTTATAGGCACAGCGTGGACGAAGCCGTAAAGATGGCTGAGGTTCACGTTAAAAAGGGTTATGCACTGCATATTCATCCTATATGGCTTTTTCAAAGAGGAAAAATAAATTACAGAGGAAGGTTCTACGAAGCATTAAGGCGGATATTAAACGTGGACAGAGAACTTGAAACGGTGACCATCCGAAAAAAATTGTTTTTCAGAATTGCAAGGGACGCTAAAGAATATGAAAGAGACATCGTCCCCACAGAGAAATTTATCAGTAAAATCAGAGACATGGGCATAGACATATTTACGTTTATAGAACGGAAATGGTGTTCAACACTTCCAAACCTGCCGAATTTTTGGGTGAAAGGAAAAGATAACGTTGCACTTCTGCGCGTCACATCATTTGAAGAATGGTGGAAAAACATAGGAAAGAAAACGCGTAACATGATCCGTAAAGCGGAAAAAAGCGGTATACGAACCGAAACAGTCGAACCGAGCGAGAAGCTGGCTGAAGACATATGGAAAATATACAATGAGACTCCGATAAGGCAGGAGCGCGGTTTTCCACATTACGGAAAACCCTTTGAAGCAGTGAGGAAAATGGTCTCCGCTTCAGATGATAACATCATTTATGTTGGAGCATATCTTCAAGACGAACTTGTCGGGTTTGTGCAGCTTGTTAAAGGCGAAAACATAGCCATTATTTCACAGATACTTTCATTGCAGAGACATTGGGATAAAGCAATAAACAACGCGTTAATCGCCAAAACAGTTGAAGTTTGTGCAACCAGACAGATTCCGTGGATAATGTATGGCAGAATGGGAAATCATCCTTCTCTTGACAAGTTCAAAGAGAACAACGGCTTCACACAGTTCCACTTAACACGTTACTACATACCTTTATCGCGTAAAGGCAAAATCGCAATAAAACTAGGACTACACACGGAACTTAAAGATGTTCTGCCGCAGCCAATAAAATACCCGCTCATTCCAGTTTACAACTGGATAAGCAGAACAAAAACGCGGATTAAACTGCGTTTGAAACGAAAATAGAAATTCCAGACTTAATGCATGCCTTTTTGGTTTTCAGTCTTTTGGTTTCGGCGATTTAAGCGCCACCGCAGCTATAATTATCCCTACAATGGCAAGGGCCATCACATATGGAAACACCATTATGTATGCCCCGAACAAGTCTTTAGCCTGTCCAGCCAAAATGTTGCCGATAACTGCTCCTGCACCGTAAGCCGTGAATACCAATCCATAGTTGCGGGCGTAATCCTTTGTTCCAAAGAAATATGCGGTTGCGGCTGGTGCTATGGCTAGCCATCCGCCTAGGTTCAGCCATAAAATTGCGAACGTTATAACGTAGGCTATGATTGAGGCTGGGTTGGTGTAAATCAGCAGAGAAGCCAGCAGGATTAATGTGAAGGAGATTATGGCCATTTTTTTCGGGGCAAGCTTGTCCGTTATCCATCCGAACAATGGGCGGCCGAAACCATTACAGCAAGCAAACGGTATCATTAAGGCAGTTAACAGCGTGGAGATTTCCGCCTCATTTATGCCAGCATTGTTGGCTACTTCTAACCCAACGCTTTTGGCTACGCCTATCGCCATTAGCCCAGCAAGCGTTCCAATAGTATAGCAAATCCATAAAGCATAAAACGAACCAGTTTTCACCATCTCGCCACGCGTTAACTCGGCTCTTGCGGCGGCTTTTGACTCCGGAGGCTTCCATCCTTTCGGTTTCCAGCCCGCGGGTGGAAAACGTAGAAAGAATGCGAAGATGACCATTAGAACAAAGAATAAAACGCCGAGGATTTGGAACATTGTGAATACGCCGAAGTTTGCCACAAGAAAGTCTACAAGCGGTCCGACTATGGCTGCTGAAAAGCCGAATCCCAAAACGGTTAACCCAACCGCTAAGCCTCTCCTATCAGGGAACCATCTAGTTGAGGTCACTATTGGACAGTTGTATGCGATTCCCACTCCTAGGCCGCCGATTACTCCGTAGAGGAAAATAAGAGTCCACGGAGAAGTGGCAAAGGAAGCCAAAAACCATCCAAGACCAACGAAAACTGCTCCAACCAAGGCAATTTTTTTCGGGCCATACTTCTCGATGTACTTTCCCGTCAACGGCATTGTAACCGCGAAAACAAATAGGAAAACTATGAAGGGAATCTGCATCTCGGTAGACGTAACCGCTAAACCATAACCTTCTGGAGGCGAAGCTTCAAACACTTTTCTCAACGGCACAGCAATTACGCTGTAGGCATAAATTGCGCCAAGACAAAACATCGTCATTAAACCAGCAATTACAATAAGCCATCTTCCACTTTCAGCCTTCACACCAAATACTTTAGCAGACTCTTGCATGACAGACTCGCTCCCCCGAACCGCCATTTTTATGGCTCTTATTTAGCGCGCGTCTATAAAACGTAGCATATATATTTTTCCATGACGTGGAATTGCGACAATACTTGACACTTGATTTTATAGATCATAAAAAATCTGGGCATTAGTGGACCGGGCGGGATTCGAACCCGCGACCTCAGCGATGCCAACGCTGCGATCATACCAAGCTGATCTACCGGCCCCAGATTTAAACTCTGCAAGACGTTTATTAAGGATTTTGTTGAAACAAGAGCAAGGTTTTAGAAAAATGAGAGCTCAATTTTAATTATTTCAAGCAAACCAAATTGTGACAAAGTGTAATTTTGCGGCTAATGCTCTGTGCATTTACCAAGGCAGCTTGTTTTGTTGTCTTTGTTATCGCAGCATGGCTTATTCTGTTCAGTGTTGAGTAGTTGCAAAGCTGCGTGAATTCCAGCTTTGACTATTAAATCTGCAGTAATTGTTTCGTAGATTTTTCCTTCCACTTCGACTGTCCTGCATTCATGGGGGCTGCACACTTCGCAGCATGGGCTCTGTCCTACTGTTGCGTTTATCCACTCTTCTAATGGTTTGTCTCCGATCCAAATTTTGTTGGATTCTAAAGGGTTTTTGCTAAATTCCGTAACAGAAAGTTCGCTTTTTTCTATTGTAACTTCTATTTCAAGTGGTGCGAGAACTTGTTTAAGAATGGAAATTGCTTTTTCAATTTCTTTGTCTGTTGAACTGCATCTTGGGCACGTTTGTCCATCAGATACAAACCTCTGCCATTTTATCTTTAATACTCTCAAACTTCCTACATCCGCTTAGTCCTGTTTCTTTAGGATTTCTTTAAGAGTCTCGACAGTTATTGCTTAAAACTTGCTTATATACGCATTGACTGTTTTCACGATTCATCGTCTCCGCCAATCTTCAGTGTGCGTGATATTTACGTGTAAGCGTCATCTGAATCTGATGCAAATAGTTTTTAATAATACTTTGAATGTATCTAGTGTTTGTTGGAGGCGTTGAGTTGGCTGGCATAGTTCTCGTTAGAGATGTTATGTCAAAAAATGTTAAGGTTGTTAGGCCGGATTCAAGCGTTAAAGAGGTTGTTGCGACAATGAACAAGTTTGATATTGGTTCGATAGTTGTTGTTCAGGGCGAGAGACCAGTTGGAATAATAACGGAGAGGGATATATTGCGGAGAATTGTTGAGCCCTGTTTAGCTCCGGAAACCTTGACGGCTAGGCAGGTTATGACGAGTCCAGTTGTTACGATTGACGAGAATGCGAGCATAAATGAGGCGGCTAAACTTATGGCAAAGAAAGGGGTTAAAAGGCTTCTAGTAACTCGCAACAGTGACAAGCTTGCAGGCATAATCACTTTTACGGACATAGTTGCAAAAGTTCCGGACATGTTAACCATACTAGAGGAGTTAGTGAGACCTCACCGCCGCGCATATTAAGAACTAAATTTTCGACATTTTTTAGTATAATTTAAGTTTAGGCGTTGACTTGGCGAGGGCGAAGCTTTGAAAATAACAGAAATGAATTTGAAAAAGGGCTTTGTAAAGGTTGTCCCTGAAACATTAGACGATTTGTGGCACTTATACAACATTATAAATGTTGGCGACGAGGTTTACGCTTACACTACACGGGAGATTAGGCAAGACGAAAAATATGCTAGGAGTAAACGCGGCGAAAGAGTGTCAGTTTTTATAGGTGTCAAAGTGGAAAAAATTGTTTGGGACAAACTTCTTGGCAGACTAAGAATTCACGGGGTTATCTGCAGCGCGCCTGAAATTGTTCCAACAGGCGCTCATCACACGCTTAACGTGGGGTTAAATTCGCCGATAACCATAGTTAAGGAAAAGTGGGCGCCGTACCACATTGAAAGGTTGGAAACTGCTAAGAAAACCTCGGAAAAACCAGTATTAATTGTCGCTGTTGATGATGAAGGTTACGCGATAGCCGTGACAACCCAGTATGGTGTTGATGTGAAAGCAGAAGAACATGTAAAACTGCCTGGAAAACTTGAAGCCGAAAAAAGAGAAGCCGCGTTCAGAGAATACTTCCAAAAAGTCATAAACAGTTTACGCCAAATTTTAGACGTGAAAAGCAGTCCGATGGCGATAATCGGCGTTGGCTACGTTAAAAACTATTTCGCAAAGTTTTTGGAGAAAGAAGCCCCGGAAATAGCAAAATCAGTCTTGGATGTGAAAGGCGTAAACAACAGTGGAGTCGCCGGAATCTACGAAGCTTTACGTTCAGGTGTCCTTGCGAAAACAATGAAAAATTTGAGGGTTGCAGAAGAAACAATGGTTGTGGAAGAGATTTTTAAAAGATTAGGCAAAGGTGAACATAATGTTGCCTATGGCTTGGAAGAAGTGCAGAAAGCCGTTGAGTTTGGAGCAGTTGAAACCCTTACTTTGGCAGACACTATTTTGCGTGAATCTCCAGACGAAAAGCGCTTATTACTGGAGCAGTTGATGAAGGATGTTGAGAACAAAAACGGGAAAATTATAGTTGTCAGCACAGAGCACGAGGCAGGAGCAAAACTGGTCTCGCTAGGCGGAATAGCCGCACTTTTAAGGTTCGCGTTGCCACATTCAACATGAAAAATAGAGGATAGGGGACGGTTAAGCAGCTTTCAGTCTTCTGCGAACCGCTGGGTTTTGTTCCGCAAGCCTTTCCATAGCCCGTTCAAAGGTTTCATTCTCCGTCAATTCCTTTTTGATGAACACTCCTGTTCGACCAACTTCGTCACGTCGTAGTAGGGCGTGCACTCTGTCAAAAACGGTTTCAATGGATATTCCAAGTCTTTTTGCGATTTGTTCTTCGCATCCAATAATTGTGGTTTCTCTGTGCCCCTTGTCAGTAGGTTCAATAAGCATCAAACGTTTATCCACGCCTGAAACACGCAAGCCGTCCCGCAAATTTTTTAGCGTGGCTTCTCCGCCGAATCTATAGAATTCTCTTTCAATCTTGCGCATCTGCATTAGAGGAAACGACACGCAAGTATTTGGGTCAATTTCTATGTAGGCTTTCATAGCGTATGTCGGTGTGGCTTGCACGATGAACCGCTTATTTACGGGAACACCCGCCTGTTCAAGTGCAGTTTCAACAACGAACGATGATGTTGGATTCGGTACGAAAACATCAACATCGCTTTTCGCGGTAACGTCGCCTCTTGCAACGCTTCCATGAACTGTCGCCTCCAGGTTAAATTTTTCTAGAGCCTCCATCAACCAAACGGCTTTTGCTCTGAACCTTTCAAGCAGTTTCCAATGTTCAACACTGTAAATAACCTCTCTGAATTCTACGCGCTTCAACGGTTTCTCAACCATTTCAAGCATCACATGTTTAAATTATGCGGGGAAATGTTAAATTTATCCGGTGAGGCTATTTTTCTCAAACTGCCAAAAATAGTTTTGGAGCGAACTGGAAAAGTGAAACTTTCGGCTGTTAACGGCATGATGTGCACTGTTTGCAAGCGTAAAGAAGCTTTCTTTTTTAGGTCATATTCAGGAGAAAAGCTTTGCAAAAAATGTTTTACGCAGTCCATTGAAAACAAAACCCGTGCCACTATAGCAAAATACAAAATGCTTGATTTCAACAATAAAATCGCGGTTGCTGTTTCCGGCGGAAAAGATAGTGTAAGCCTATTACATGTTATGGTTAAAATTGAACGTGACTACCCAAAGGCTTCGCTTGTGGCGGTTTCTGTGGATGAAGGAATCAGAGGATATCGTGACGAAGCAATGAAAATCGCTGAAGAAAACTGCAGAAAACTCGGTGTTGAACATCATATAATTTCTTTTAAGGAACTTTACGGCTTCACACTCGACGAAATCGTAGACAACATAAAAAAGAAAGGCACGAATGAGTTGACGCCGTGTGCATACTGCGGTGTACTCCGCAGAAAGGCGTTAAATGTGATAGCCAGAAAAGTTGGAGCGAATAGACTTGCGACTGCGCATACTCTAGATGATGAGGCTCAGACCATCTTGTTGAACATGCTTCATGGAGACGCTTTGCGGATAACAAGAGAAAAGCCAGTCACGGATGAGAACAATCCAAAACTTGTAAGACGGGTAAAGCCTTTTTGCATGATTCCAGAAAAGGAAACAGCACTTTATGCTTATGCCAAAAAAATTGAGTTTCAAAGTGTTCCATGCCCATACGCTTCAGAAGCCATGCGAAACGATGTACGCCTTTTCCTAAACCGAATGGAAGAGAAACATGCGGGGATAAAATATACGCTGTTTAACACTGTGGAAAAAATGAGGCAAACTCTGGAAAAAGCAACACAACCGGAAAAAATAAAAAAGTGCTTGTTATGTGGCGAACCGGCTGCGCAAACAGTATGTAAAGCGTGTGAAATGCTTCAAGCCATAAAAACTGAACGTTAATACTTCTGACCGATACTCTAATAAACACAAGCCCTTTTTACTCATTAATCAATGATGAATGAATTAGTTGCAATTCTAGCTTCTGTTACAGCAGTGAGTCTCATTGCCTTTATCGGAGTAATCTTCGTAGGCTTAAAAGAAGAAATATTGAAACGTATCACAATGGTGTTGGTTGGTTTCGCGTCTGGCACTCTTCTGGGTGGCGCTTTTCTTCATCTTCTGCCAGAAGCCGTAAACAGCGAAATAGATTCGATAACCGTCTTCTTCTATGTTATTGTCGGCATCGTTACTTTCTTCGCTCTTGAGAAGTTTCTGTACTGGCGCCACTGCCACGAAAGCGAGTGCCCAACCCACACGTTTGTATACTTAAACCTCGTTGGAGACGGAGTCCACAACTTCATTGACGGAATGGTTATAGCCGCAACTTTCATGCTCTCTTTCGAGTTAGGGTTAACGACAACTCTGGCGGTGATTTTCCACGAAATCCCGCAGGAGATAGGCGACTTCGGAGTCCTAGTATATGGAGGATTAAGCCGAAGGAAAGCCTTGGTGTACAATTTTATTTCAGCCATTACAGCCGTCATGGGCGCGTTACTGACCTATTTTCTGGTATACTTGAGAAGTATAGAAACTTTATTGGTTCCTTTTGCCGCTGGTGGTTTCATTTACATAGCCGCGACAGACCTTATGCCTGAACTTCACAAGAAAACGCACGCCGACGAGTCTCTCGTTCAGCTAATTGTAATACTTCTTGGAATAGCTTTGATGGCGTTCCTCAAAATCTTTTTTGAAGCTTAACTTTGCCATTTTTCGCCGCAGCTTTCTCCTTGAATTTGCGCAGCAACTCTGACGCTTCGTAAGCGTTTCTGGCTGCAGCAACCTTCTTCGCTTTTTCCAGCAAGACTTTTGAGCCGCAGTAGGGGCATGTTCTCGTTTGCTGGTCAGTTTTAGCCAACAAATAACCACCGCACTTGCCGCAAACAACAACAGAGTAGCTGGTCAAATTTGCGCACGCTCCGAAAACCTTTTTCACTAATCAGCTAAATAACCCTTTAACAAAAGAGGATACCGATGAACACTGAAGAACAAAAACCCAAAAAAACCTCCGATTTCAAACAGCTTGCAGCACAGTATTTCAGAAAGAAAGGCTACAAAGTGGAGGAAAACATAAGCCTTGAAGGTTATAGAGGAATATCCAGAAGCTTCGACCTAATAATACAGAAGGGACGCTTAACCCAAGGCGTCTGGATAAAAGACTGGAGCAGAACAATAGGCATAAACATTGTAATAAACCTCGACAAAGCTTCCGAAGAAGTAGGCCTGTCAAACCCCATAATAGTTGGAGAAAAATTCAGCGATCATGCAAAGGCTTACGCTAACAGAAGAAAAATAATGCTGCTAACAAAACAACAAATAATTCAAAGCCTAAGATAAAAGGCGCCTAAGCCGCTTTTAAATTTTCAAAAACTCATCTATTAAGCCTTCACTTTCCAGTTTGCCCAGCCAATCAACAACTCCGACCCGACATTTAACAGAGCCTTTCAAGACATCCAAAATTTCAGCAACAACATCCTCAACGCTTCTACCTGAAACATTCAATTCACAAACCTTATCCTCGCCATAAGCATTCAAAGCGTCAACAAGACAAACATCCAAAATTTCAGCCGCCAGATTTTCCCAAAGCTTGTTTCCACAAAAACCCGCTTTCTCCATAAACCCCCGCAGTTCCGCCGGATCACGCCTTAAAACGAAAACGCGGCTAACAAGCTTTTCTGGAACAACACTTGCAGCGTAGTGCCCATCAACCACAATGTCGTCCTTAACGCAGTTTTTAATAATTTCAACAATTTTACGCCGCATTTTAACTTCGTCAACAATCACAGAACCTCTCAAGCCATCCTTTCCTAACACGAGATTTTCGCGCATGGCCAACTCGGTTAAATTAACATACAGACCATCAAGTCTAGAAGTAAGCAGAGTCGCAACAGATGTTTTCCCAACGCAAGGTGTCCCGGTAACCAGAACCACAAACCTGACCATAACATTCACACCAGATTATACATTAGCTAATACAACATAAACGCCCACGGCAAAATTAAACTTTCCAAAATTTTTATTGCGCACTTTTATCTATACTATCTTGGGGCTGGCGAGTTGGCGAGTGGCTTTCGAGCCCTTACTTAAAAAAAGGCTTGAGGAAACTCCGCCCACACGTAGAAGTGCAACGCCCGCAAGGGCGTAAGGCGAGAGCCTTGGCAACGGAGCAGAAACGAAACGTCCACTCAGCAGATGCCAATGACGCATGTTAAGTTGTCGAGAATGCTGAGTTGGAAACGATGAAACGGCCGTCCTGCACGTGGAAAGGGCAAACAAGCGCTGATGACGCATCTACCCAAAGCGCGGGTAGCCCGATTAGTCGAATGCCACATAAAACAGAAGGCGGGTTACAGCCAACACGCCAGCCCTATAAATAACACGCATATTTCTACTGGGATTTTAAGAGATATGTATGATTAGAAAGTTTTGTAAGCTGCTTATTGAGGCATATTTTTTCTATTTTTCACTCCAAGATTTTGAGGTAGAAGTAACGGCGTTTTAAGAATATTTTGGCTCTTGCATTTTGGGTGACATTCTTGGTTAAAGCTTAATTATCACGTAATGCGTTTATTTAATAAGGACCTTGAATGGCCAAAATAAAAGTTTATGTATATAGTTTTAGTGTTCCGACGGTTGGTTTTGTTGATAGGGATGGCGCTGTACATGCATGTGCACATGCCCAGAAGACGGCTTTTGAGGGATTGGAACGCATTTCAAACATATTTGGTAATCGTTACTTAAGCGACGAAGACGGTGAGGCTTTGGAACGCTTGAAGAAGTTTTGCAGTAATAATGGGTTGGAGTTTGAAGTTGTCGATGTCGGCGCTATGAATTTTGCTAACAAATTGAGATTAAGAATTAAAGGCGTTCAAATACCCTCGATTGAATATAGAAATAAAATATTTAAAGGCATCCCCAGTGAGGAAAATTTAAAGAAAATTCTGGAAAATAAGCAGAACACCAAAAATCACAATTAAGTTCATTTGTTCTAAGCAATAAAATAATAAGCATTGAGGCCAAGGCAATATTTCATCCGCAACCCGATTACATCTGCATATAAGCTTAATTATAAATGGAATTTTTCAAGCGATATTGATCGGTATCATTAATTGTGTAACAAGTGGATTGTTGCGTCGTATGGGATAGCTAGGTCTGGAGCCATGCTTCACGCATTTTGTCCGGCAGTTGCAAACATAAAGCTAGGTTTTATTACTAAAATTGATTGTATTCTTAAGGTTGTGATGGTTGTTTTTTCGCGTAAATTCTAAAAGGAGAACACGCCTTCATATATGCGTGGAACAGTTCGGGTGAGAAGGTGGCGAAGCATTCTGGGGAAGAGTTTTCTATTCGTGTGAGGATTGGTGATTATGAAGTCGAGGTTAAAGGCGCCCGCAGTGACGTTTTAGAAACCGTGAAAGAGTTGTCGAATTTGATGGCGGACGTTAACAAAGCTTTTGAAAATCTGAAATCTAAAAGCGCTACAGTAGTTACGGTTAAAGCGCCAGTCGCAACGGTTAAAGCAGAATCTCCAGTGGAAAAGTATCCGAAAATTTCTAAAGCTGGAAGCTGCAGCGAAGCAGTCTTAAAGATTCTTGAAAGCGACTGGGGGAAGTGGCGACCAAGAACTTTGACAGAACTTAAAGAAGCGCTTGCATCAAACAATCTCCGTTATCCTGGGCGCACATTGGCTGGAGACTTGCTTGGGCTTGTCCGTAAAGGCTTGGTTAGACGCTGGAAAACCGACAAGGGTTACGTGTATATCCTCGCTGAAAAGGAGGCTTTTGTACAGTAGGAGGGAAAGTTTATGAAACGTGTGGAAGTACACATCAAAACGCCGTTTGGCGAAATAGTTGTTGAAGGTGAAAACCCGCAAGAAGTCTTAAGCTTGCTTGAGGCGTTTCCAAAAGATTTCGTGGAAAACGTTTCAAACATCGTTTCTGGCAAGTTGGCTCCTTCAGCCGCAGCTCAGCTTAAAGGCATAATAGAATTCACAACCGAAGGTCCAGTGCTTATAACGCGGGAGAAGCTGACACATTATGAGGCTATTGGGTTGATTTTGTACGCTTCGGAAAGTAGGCAGAACACTGCTACGCAAGTTCAGAAGCTTTTGGAGTCAAGCGGAATAAAATGCATGGTGCCTGCACGCTTAAACGAGATGACGCGGCGTGGACAAGTTTTTAAGCCAGACCCGAAGAGGCCGGAGTTCAAGCTTACTGTTCAAGGCGAGCGTTGGGTTGAAGACGAAGTTTTGGCTAGGCTTCGAGGGAAAATGAGTTGACAAAAAACGAAGCGCAAATAACCGTTCAAGTCAAGTATGGCAGTGTTGAAAAAACTTTTTCAGGCGTCGTTGAAGAAGTTTGGGCTGCGATTAACAAGTTTTTCGGTGAATTTATTCCAGCCTTTGAAATTTCGAAAGCTCTGGTTTTAAGCGCTGACTTGCAGAAACTTGTTGAAGACTGCAAAGGCTTGATAGGCTTTGCCGATAACTCACCGCATTTGCTTATTTCAAAGGAAAAGTTGACGGATAATGAGACTTTGGCGCTGCATCTTTTAGCCGCCTACATAGGCGTTAAGCTTGGCATACTCACAAGTGATGTGCTAACCAGAGAAGATTTGCAAGTGAAGCTTGGTAAAAACGCTAAAATCACGAGTACACGCCTTGGCGAGCTAGTAAAAAGCGAAATTGTTGAAAAAACAAGCGATGGAGGTTATCGCATAACCGGTTTCGGCGCAGCACAGATGCAGCGGGAATGGCTTCCAAAGATAAAGGCTAAACTGGGTTTATAATTGGGCGCGTGTTTTTAGGAGTTTCTCTTCGTCTTTGACGATTTTGTCTGAGCATAGGTAGGCTACAAGGTTATGACTTATGACGGGTTTTCCATCCTTAAATGGGTAAGCGTAGGGCAGGTAAACTTCAGCGTGTTCGTTAAGCTTTAGCGTTAAACCTTTCTTTATAGGTATTTTTTCCAGCGGTGTTCCTTCATTTACAAGTTTCGCCATGTAAATGGCACCGTCAATTGAAAAATGTGCCTTGCCAAGGTTTCGCACGGTAGTTTCTCGAAAACGTTTTGTGATGAGCCTAAAAGTTCTGCCTCTAGGCGGGATATCACCAAGTATCCCACCGACTACAAGAACGCCCTTTCCAGCAAAGTCTTCAGGCGTAAGCGGCAAATCAGCCTTTGGGTCGAGAATTAGAACTTTTTCTCGGCTGAAAATTTCCGTGGCGCTTCTTGTTTCAACTTTTCCAAGTTTTGAAAGCTTCGTCCAATCGCTTTTGTTTCTGACGTTTGTAAACATTAGATGTTTTTTGCCAACTATTTTGGAGGCATGTGCATATTCGTAGAGGAGCCATTTGCCAATTTCTGGTTCCAAGTGTTCTATCACGAAGATGAGTTGCATGTGCATTACCGTGTAGCAATATCTGTTTTAAAGATTGTTTAGCGTTTCCTTTTTATGTTTCTTTATGCGTATATGAAGTCTATTGGGATGGGTTGTGAAGGCTCCACGGAGACTTTATCTCTTCTTGTTGGCCGTCGTCATATTGACCGTGCTTTGGATTTTCACCATTCCATCTGTGCTGCCTGAAGAAATTCGCGAGTCGTACCTAAACTATTTCAACATTGTCAGAGCGTTGACGATTATAGTTTTTGGCGCTTTAGCTCTTGAATTTGTGGCTTCATTTATAACTCGGAGACTTAAACACCTCGGCAGAGAACTCTACCTCGTTAGAAACGTTATCCTTGTCATTGGCTATGTGGTTTTAGGGCTTATGCTTTTGGCAGTGTTTGAGGTAACGGGAGTAAGCGCTGTTGCCGGCGCCACTGTCTCAGGTCTAGTGCTTGGTCTGGGTTTACAGCCAATTCTGGCAAATCTGTTCGCCGGCTTGATTATTTTGGGTACTGGTTTTCTGCGTCCTGGAACCGAAGTGAAGATTTCCGGCGGCTTGCCGCTTTCAGCTGTGACTTTTCCGGCGTATAAAATGTTCAGCCGCGACGAGTTTATGCCAACCCTGCGGGGTGTTGTGGTTGAGGTGGGTTTGCTTCACACCAAGATTCTGTCGGACAGCGGGGAAATTGTGAAGATTCCAAACAACATGGCTTTTTCCAGCAGCGTCGTTATGGAAGAGAAAGAGGAGCCTAAAACCGTCCGAGTTAGGTACGAGTTCCCAGTGCAGTACGACCCGGATGTTGTGCTTGCGAAGCTTAAAGAGGCGGTAAGCAGAGATTTCAGGGATTTTAGAGCTTATGTTGAAGAGCAAAGCGACAAAAACTACTACATAGTTTTGGTTTTGGCTACGACTCCGCCAAATGCTAAAATTAGAGACTGCAGGTCGAGACTGCTTGAACAGATAATTAAGGTTCACAGAGAGCTCGCTGGAATCGACGGTAGCGGAAAAGCGAGTTAAGTTTTGTTGGCGTGTGTTGGTTCAAATGTTGTTGTCACAGTGTTAAACTGGAACAACAACGTTTAATTTCAAAAAAAATAGAAACTTTTTATATTGTCAAGCGCATAAAGTGCACGTGGATGTTATGAAGGCCAAATTTACATATGTTGGAATAAGGGTTTTAGATATGCAGAAGTCAATTGACTTTTACACAAAGCTGTTGGGCATGAAAATTTTGAATAGAGGCAAAATTGAGCAGACGAAGGGTGAAGTAGCTGTTCTGCAATGTCCAGAAGGCGGCTTAATATTGGAGTTGAACTATTACGAGGAAGACAGCTCATTTAACACTGAATACTTTGTGGGAGAGGGCCTTGACCATTTAGCCTTTAAGGTTGACAACCTTGACAAGGCTTTGCATGAGGCACGGCAAGCTGGCTACAATGTGGTTCTTGAGATGAAGTCAAAGGAGGGCAGATGGGCTTACGTTGAAGATCCCAATGGGATTTGGATAGAGCTGTTTTAGGATGTCTGGCTTATTGGGATATTTTCTCCAGTTCTGTTAGGAAGCTTTCGTATTGTTTTATGCCGATTTGCCAGAAGTCTTTTATTGTCACGTCAAAACCTGCTATTTTGCCGATTTCAACTGGTGTTAGGCTGCTTCCTGCAGAAAGTATTTGTTTCATTTTTGGGATGAAGGCTTTCCCTTGTTCTACATATTTCTGGTACAATGCGTAAACGAAGAGTTGCGCGTAAACGTATGGGTAGTTGTAGAATCGGAAGTTTGCCATGTAATAGTGTGGTGTTATTGTCCATTCTGAAAGCATTTCGTTGAACCATTCAACGGTGTCGCCGTAGGTTTTGTCTCTTGCGGCAACCCAATACTTGCATATTGTCTCGTGGCTCAAGTATTCTCCACGTTTTATCGCTTCGTAGATTGACTGTTCAAACCATGCACGTGCGGTTACGCTGAAGATTACGCGTCCAGCGCCATCAAGGATTCTGCAGAGGATAACCTTCTTTTCCATGTCCGTTTTTGCCTCTTTAAGCAGTAAATCTGTTAGCAGCAGTTCTCCGAATATTGAGGCGGTTTCAGCTACGACCATTGGAATTCTCACGTTTAAGATGGTTTGATTTCTCTGACAGTAATAATCATGGGTTGCGTGTCCGAGCTCATGGGCTAAAGTGTAAAGGTCGTTTAGTCTCCCGTTAAAGCTTTGAAGAACGTATGCAGACTTGCCATTATACCATCCAGCGCAGAAGGCACCATGCTGTTTGCCGTATCTCGGAGTGGCGTCAATATGTCTTCTAACAAACATATCCTTCACGGCGAACGCATATTCTTCGTCGAAACTGTTGTATGCGCGAATAACTAGGTCTTTTGCTTCGTCAAAACTGAACTTTATGTCAGGCGCGTCTGGCAAAGGCGCGAGAATATCGTGGCAGCTTAACTTCGGCAACTTCATTAACTTCGCCTTTAACTTCAAATAATGCTGGTATATGCCGACGTTTTCCTCAACCGCTTTGAACAAATTGCTTATAGTTTGATGGTCAACATCGTTTTCTATTAAGCTGGCTTCAATTGGCGAACTGTATTTTCTCCATTCACAGACGCTTAGCCAGTCGCTGCAGATGTTTCTAAACGCTGATGCAAAGATTTCACCATCTTTCCCAACAAGGCTGAAAACTGATTTATAGGCAGACTCGCGGGTGGCTCTGTCTGGATGTGTGAATAAACCGTAGGCTGCGCCGAACGGAAGCTTTTTCTTTTCACCTTTGATGACAACTTCAAACATGCGTGTGTTAAGCCATTTAGCCTGAATTTCTTCCCAAGCGTTTACTCCAAACTGGTCTTTTTCAATTATCAGTCTTTCTTCGGTTTCGGACAACTGATGAGGAACTTTTCTCTGTAGTCTTTCCAAAAAATGTTTATAATTAGACAGAACCGGGTTGTTGACTAATTCTGGCTTTTTATAGACAAGCTCTCCAACTTCAAGATCAAAGAAAGCCATCATCTTGCCAAGTTTAGCCTCCAATCGCATTGTCTTGTCCCGTAATGCCTGCGTCTCTGGCAAGGTCATGTTTGCAGCGAAAGAAAGTTCGGCAAATAAGGTCACATCGCGCAGTTTTGCAAGAAAAACTTCATAATTTTGTAGACACACAGCTAAGTCATTAGCTGTGAAGTCTCTTATTTTTCCACGATGTTCATTAACAAATTTTTCCGCGAGTCTCGTTATCTCTTCCATAGCTTTTTGAACGGAAGCATCCGTAACGCTTGGAAAAACTTCGGATAAATCCCACGCAATTTCATCTTGTGCCATGTTCTCATTTTCCTTAACAGCAAAACATATCGTGTTAATACACTGACGAAATTTAAGACTATTCTAATTAAG
This sequence comes from Candidatus Bathyarchaeota archaeon, assembly GCA_018396675.1. Taxonomy (GTDB): domain Archaea; phylum Thermoproteota; class Bathyarchaeia; order Bathyarchaeales; family Bathycorpusculaceae; genus JAGTQX01. The sequence continues at coordinate 21,452 of JAGTQX010000010.1, read as the reverse complement.
CATGTCTCCATACAGTTTCTGATTGCACCATAAATCAGTGTCAAATTTAGAAAATGGATTCAGAATCCATATTTTGTGTTCATAAGAAATCTAACGTTTTATTTTACTTTTTGATTTTAAGATTTTACATTTTGTTTTAAAAAACATTTAAATTTAAACAACCCACGGTTGAATACGGGTGAGAGTATGGTTAAAAATAAAGTGGAAACCGAGATAATAGCGGCGAAAATCCCAAAACAACTTTACAGAATCATGGAAAAACGGCTCGGCTCATTTATGTCTCTCTCAGACTACTTGCGAAATTTAATCCGACGCGACTTAGAGAATCATGGACTTTTAGAAGTTGAAGCTTAAACCAGAAAAAAGGAGGAAGAGTCTACTGGAAAAAGGGCAAAACGAAGCTAAAAAGTTTGTGGAAGCATGGAGAAAAGCGAACCTGAAGGATGTTGCAAAGGAATATTGGAGTCAAGGTTTGCCAGTTGTTGTTTTAAAAGAAAAGAAGCCACTGCATGAATGGCAAAAATGGCAAAGCCAAAAACAAACTGAGGAAGAGTTTGAAAGTTTACCTTGGAGCCAAGCTGATAGCTTTGCCGTGGTATGTGGCTCACAATTGTCTAACGGCTTGTTTTTTACAGCTTTAGATTTTGACGTAAAAAATCTTTCAGAAAATGTTGTGGAAGTTGGAAAACAAGTTTTAAAGTTTATGCCAATAACTCAGATGGAAGAGACTCCAAGCAGAGGACAACATTGGATTTATTATTGCCGTGTTAAGCCAAAAAGCATTGTTGCTTTTCATAACGTGGCTGCTTTGGAATTAATTGGAGAAAACAAGCTGTTAATAATGGCTCCAAGCCAAGGTTACAGAAGGCTAAATGACAATACTCCAACAGAAGTTTCCGATTTGGAAACTTTGTTTTATTCAGCTTTGGAAAAGGCTGGAGTTAAAGTTGAAAAGCCAGCCGAAGTTTGGTTTGACAAGCCAGAGTTAGCCAAACAACCTTACAGAGGCAAGACTCCGCCGTGTATTCAAAACTTGATGGAAGGCACGAGGCAGGGGCTACGCAATGAATATGCCATTCGACTGGCGGCTTTTCTCTGCAACTTTAAGAAGTTGGAGCCGAAAAAGGCTTGGAAGCAAATTCAAGAGTGGAACCAGTGGAACCAGCCTCCTTTACCTGAAACTGAACTTTCTGCTTGTTTTAAAAGTGCAGTGGAAAAACGGTACGTTTTCGGATGCAGCGACAACGTTCTGGCAAGCTTATGCGACATGGAAAACTGCAGTCTAGCGGAAATGAAGGAGCAAGAATTAGCGAAGAAACAATTAAAGGATTCTGGTGTGCTGCCAGACGGATGTTTTGAGGCAATTTACGACAATGGAAAACCATGCTTCTTGATTTTGAACACTGGAAAATTCTTTATTGCGGAAAAGGTTGAAACTCAAGGAAAAAGGTTTCTTCCGAAAGAAGCCAGAAACATGCCTTACGAGCCTTACGGTTTCTATGAAGGTGAAGTTAACGTTCAAAACTTGTTCGAAGATGTCAAGATGTGGATTCAAAAGCTCATTGATGCGGAGCCAATTTACCAAGACATCCTTGCAGTTTGCGTTTTAATGAGTTACCAACAAGAGAAACTACAGACTGTGCCGTACCTTTTCTTTTACGGAGACAACGAAAGTGGAAAAAGCACAGTTCTAAAAGTGTTAAACAAACTTTGTTATAGGCCTCTTTTCGGAGTGACTATTCCAGCAGCAGACTTGTATGGCTACTTGGAAGATTCAGATTCGATTGGCTGCATTTTAGAGGATGAAGTGCAGGGAATTGAGAAGGATACGGATAAAATCAAAGCTTACAAGGCTGGTTACACTCGAGGAGCCAAAGTTCCGAGAATGATAGCGACGGAATATTCTAGGTACATCAAATACTACAATGTATTTTGCTTCAAGGCATGTGCAAGCGAGCAGATTCCGAAGGTGAAAGGCTTCAACGAAAGATTCATTTTCGTGCCGATGGTTGAAGGCTACCCACAGCTTGAATGGGTTGACTTAACAAAAGAGCAGATGGAACAGTTAAACACTTTACGAAACAAACTGCTAAAATGGAGAATGTTAACTCGAAACCAAGAGTTGCCGGAAATCCAGCTTAAAATTAAGGGAAGATTAAAAGAGTTGTGGAAGCCTCTGCTGCAAGTTGCCTACGGCTTGCCTGTTTACGAAACACTGCAGATTTTTCTGGAAGAGCAGCAGAAAGAAAGACTGAGTGGAAAACAAGACACGTTGGAAGGAAAAATCGTCAAAGTAGTGGTTGACTTGTTTAACAGCAACTTGGATGGCTTGCCAACAATTCCGTTCTCCACCATTTGGAGCAGCTTGCAAGAAGAGTTGGATGGTAAAATAGACTTGCAGAAAGACTATGTCATGCATACAAGCGAATTCGACGACGTGACAAAAAACAAAGTTGGTTATAGACTTAGGGAGATTTTAAGTGGAAAATCGAAAACAATAAGGCAAAAGTTAGAGGGAGTACCCGACGAGGAATGTCCAAGAGTTAAAGCCTACACCTTCGACGTAACCAAACTGAAAAGAATAGCTAAAAAGTATGGCTATGAGCTCGTAACTAAGTTACCGAGTGAACCGAGTTCCGAGAGTGTAAGCACTTCTGAAACTATGGAAAAAGTCCATAAAAACAATGTTGAAAAAGAGGCTCCTACGCCTCTGGAACTCGGTGCACTTAGTAACTCGGTTACGAGTCAGTTAGAGGATTCTTGGATTGTGAAGCGTGAAGGCAGCAAAGTTTACACCAAAGATGGCAACGTCTTGCTGGAATGCCAGTTTTGCAGAAGTATTGGCAAGCCAATGTTTTTCGCCACACAAGCAGACTTAGACTTGCATGTTTTGAGGTTGCACACTGGACAGCCAGCAAAAAGGAGTGGGTGAGTATGCCACTGTTTGAACAGTTGGCTGAAAAGTTCGGCTTAAAACAAATTGATCCCTTCGGCACTGTTGTGCCAGTTCCAAGCAAAGACTACATGAACATGTGGACAAGCCAGTTGGACAGTGAAGGCGTGCAGATTCTCCAGGGAAGGTTAGACGGCAAAGTATGTTTCTTTTTACGTAAAAAGTCAAATCAGCCGCAGCAGTCAAGCCAGCCAGAATGGACACCAGAGCTTGTTGAAAAGCTGAAGTTGTTAAGAAACCAAAAGCTAGGACATAGAGCAATAGCAAAACAACTTGGCTTGAAAGAACATAAGGTGTATAAGAAACTTAAAGAGCTTGGCTTAATTGCAGTTGGCAAAAAACAAAAAGCAGACTCTGAACCTGTGTCGACGGTTAACAAGCCAACAGACTTGCTTGGGGAGCTTATCAGCAGCTTAAACTTGCTCTATCCGAAACATAAGCTGGCTTGTAAGGTTCTGTTGCAGAATGCATGTGTGTTTATGGGGGAGAATAAAAATGAATGAGAAGAGTAGGCTAGGCAACAGCAAAAAACGATGTAATACAAAACGTGTCGTAGTCAGTTTTAGGGTTTCATGGAGTGAATATGAAAGGCTGCGGAAGTTGGCTGGTAAGAGACATGTAAGCCAGTTTATTCGACTGCGAATTTTTGGGGTAAAGGCAAATGAGTAATGGAGAATATTTGTTTTTGATTTTCGGTTTGATTATCATCATTATTATTTCCGGGTTGGGTGAACGTAGACGTGGGAAAAATGAAAAAGCGAAGACAGAGACAGAGGCGTAGAATGGATTTGGAGAGGCAACTTTCAAAAGAGATGCTTAACCAAGTGCGGATGGAAAACGTCATCACATATGAAGCTTACAGGCTTGAACAAAACAGAGTGAAAAGAAAGGAGATGGAAAGCTATGTTCGTTAGAGTTGGACATTGGAGCAGCCACACTTATGCAAGGCTAAGCGTTAAAGATTTCGTTGAAGAGTTTTGCGGGTGGCAACCACTTTGCGAATTAATCAACCATGCAGAGTCTGGAAGAAACAGAGCTTTTTTGGCTTGCCTGTTTTTAACGGGTGGAAGAGTTGGGGAAGTGTTGTCGCTGCGAAAAGAAAATTTTGAGTTGAGGAGGCGAGAACGGGTCCTGATTGTTCGTGGTATGCCACTGCTTAAACGATACAAAAAGACAGCTGAGCAAGTTGACGTTTCAGGCAAAAAACATTGGGTAACTGAGAAGGTGCAGGCTACACGAAAGCCCTTTCCAATATTGCTCAGAGAACCTTTAACTCCAATATTGCTAGCTTGGATTGAGCAAAGCAAAGATCTGCTTTTTCCAAGCCCATACAAGCATGGAGAGCCACTGTCACGTTTCTGGGCATACCACTTCATAAGAAGCCTAGATAAAACACTTCCACTTGAATTAAAGCAGAAACTAGGCTTAGACAAACCCTTCATTAAAAATGGTAAACTCGTAGCTGACAAGCTGCACTTGTGGCTTCACTGGTTCCGAAGCCAAAGAGCCAGCCAACTGGTAAGCGACTTTGGCTTCGAAGTTGCAGACTTAGTGGATTACTTCTCATGGGAACATTATGGCACAGCGTTAACCTACGCAAGACGCGGATGGAAGGGGTTAGCGTCAAAAATGAGGAAAGCAAAGCTGAACGCCTAAACTAGTTTATTTAATATACATAGACGGAAAGCAACTTGTTTTGGGGGTTGTTTTTTGTTTTCCGAACGAAAATTAAACCTTATGCATATAAGGTTTAATCTTTGATAGGATGATAGAAAAGAAGCCTAAATCAGTGTTATTTTCCGTTATAAATAAAATAATTAAACTAGGAAAGTTGAATTTTAAAATGAGAAAGTCACTGCTGTTAATATCTTTTTTAACAGTTAACTATACTTTTACGTTTCTTAACAGAAATGTAAGTTTTGGAAATTTTAAAAGAAATCATCGGAAATCTAATTTTTGGGCTGGGGCTGATGTAAAGGCTCTAATGCATCTTGCAAGCATTGAAATTTAAATGTGTTTAAAGAGTTTATAGGAAAATCGCCGACGTAAAGGATGTTGTAGACACGGTTATCAGAAAGCTTGCACATTCAAAGATTTACTTGGAAAGAAGTTACTCATAACGGCGGACCCACGTTTGAACACATTGATCCAATAAGAGTTATAACAAACAGAAGTTCCGGGAGAATGGGGTGGCTATCGCCGAGGAAGCTCTGCGTAGAGGAGCCGACGTACACCGAAGTATCAAGTGCTCATACTTCAATCTAGTTGTTTAAGTTATTGAACAGCCCTTTAAGCGGTTACGTCGAGTTTGCGCCAGAAAGTGTTTAACCTGTTGATGAGCAACTGGTGTATTCGTGTGTCTCCGGTGAGTTCCCTCTGCCTGCCGAAGGCGTTCCTCTCAACGACAACGTCCATAACTCCTTAACGCTGTTGTCCTCCTATTTGTTGCGCCTGAATTCCTGAAGTTCTCAGAATATTCATTAAAAACGTGGGAATAACTGTAACTTCCACAATTGGCATCCTATTATGGGCATTAGCCCTCAACGGCGTATTCAACGCGCTCCACGTATTCTTATCATCTATAATTGCGATAGTGCTGTTTAGAGCGACGGCGAAGAGGCTTCCAAGCCTAGCTGAAAAGTCTTGGTTTCGCTTAAAGGCTGGTGAACCGTTACTCTGGCACATCGCTTCCAAGGAACACTTTAAGCGAGAATCACCATAGGACACGTTACTGAAAAACCGAGGAAAGGGTTTAAACAGAATTTAAAGTTTAGAAGCTATCTAATTGAGAGTGATTAAGGCTAAACAATGTAGTCTCTCTTTCGCTTTTTGTCCAGTTTGAGGGCTTCCTTTATCATTTTAAGGTCGATCTCGTCCAGCACATCTGAAGCCTTTCGCCGCCTCTTTTTCACCTAAGCACCATCCCCAATTTCTCAATTAAATTCGAAATGGCAATTTAAAAATAAAGATTATTCAGCCGCAATAGTACACTGCGAACCTTTAAACCGAAGATAAGTAATATTATTGGCAGGAGTCGACTCTTTAGGCGACAAATTTAATTTTAGTTTTCACACATGAAATCGAAATCTATTATTGGTTGCTGAGCGATTATTAAATTTGTATGGCTGAAGTTGACGTACTTATAGTTCCAAGTCTCAGAAGTTCAGCTGTGAAGGCTGCAAATATGCTTAATGGGAATTATAATGTAGTTTTTCTAAATTATCCATACAATCTTCAATCTTCTATTTGCAGCTATGCCTATGGCTTTGCATCATTAAACGATTTGGTTGAACGTATAAAATGTGGAAGCTTTATTCCTGAACCGGTGAATTCATGGCTTTATCTAAATGAGCCTATATTAGAGGTTTTGCAAAGACTTCGTAAAGACGTTAAAATCTTCTGCTACAAGGATGTAGACCACTACCACATGTTGGCGGATGTAGCTTCCAAAATAGCCAGCCTAACCTTAAGAGTAAACATCACCGACAAAGTGGATGTTGACGAGTGGATTAAAACCTTGAGGTGGTCTCTTAGAACAGAAGCAACCGATTGGGAGGCAGAGGTGGTAGCCTCCAAAGCTGAAGGTAAAACTGTATGTTTAGCAGGCATCAATGGGTGGAAACTGGCTCAAAGAATAAGAGGGTTCGGACACAAAGCTAATGTCAAATGTGCTGAGAGGCTTTACTGCCTCAAACCCATGGAAACCTTCGAAATTCTCCTAGAAATGGGAAAATTAACAAGGGAAGAGGCTGAAAAACTCGTTAGAGAACACGCCAAATTCATAAGGGATTTCGTGCTTAACACATGCAACATTGACGAGGCATACTATTCCTGGCTGGAAAAACGAAAAATTATCGGCTTAAGCAGAAAACTTCAAGTTCAAACATAATCTATGCTCAGGATCTTTCAGAAAAGGAAGCTTAAAATGTGAAGCTTTTGGCACCACGGTTTTGAGGCTCAAATCCCGGCGGTCGCACTTTTATTAACATGGTTGAATAATATATAGGTTCGGCGGACAAACGCATGGATAGTGATACTAAGCGATTAGCTTTAAGTCGTATTCAAACACTTTTCAATTTAGCCAGGGAAACTTATTTGGAAAATCCTGTTTTGGCTCAGCGTTATGTTGACATAGCCCGAAGGGTAGCGATGGCTGCGAGGGTTCGCTTGCCGAAGGAGTATAGGCGGCAGGTTTGTAGGTATTGTAAAAGCTTTATTTTGCCAGGTGTGAATTGTCGTGTACGGATAAAGCAGAAAAGGGAGCCGCATGTCGTAGTTACATGCTTTAACTGTGGAAAACATATGCGGATACCATTAAAGAGTGTTAAGGAGAAGGTTAGGGAATGAGTAAACTTACTGCGGGTATAAAGCGCCGCATCAAGAGGGAAATTAGTGGTGAAAAGCCCACAATATGGGTTGGAAAGGGCGGGGCTTCGCAAAATTTGTTGGAGGAAATTGGAAAACAACTGGAGCAGAGAGAAATGGTTAAAGTAAAAATCTTGAAGAGCGCACTTGAAGGAAAAAAGGCATGCGAGATTGCCTCGGTGATTGCTGACAAAACTGGAGCAACCATTGTAGAGGTTAGAGGACACACGCTTGTCCTTTACAAACGCCGGGAAAAACGCTTTAAACCGCCAAAATAAAGAAAAAAGTTTTTGGTTTTTATTTGAATCCGGACATTGTATGTTTTCCTCGTAGTTTATAGATCTTAGGCTGGAGCTTCATTGCATAGGATTGTAAGATATGGAGCCATAAGCGCTTAGAGGCATAGTCTATTTGTAGTAGGACAAAAATGTCGCCTTTTCCTCGTCATTTTTCTCATAATCGGCGCCTATTTCTAAATCCAAAAACTTTTACCACAACTTTTAAATTTCATACTTAACACGCTTACTGAAGGAACAAGAGGATAAGAAAATTGACAACCGTTTACAACGTACCAGCATCTAAATTAATAGAAAAATTAGCCCAGCATCTAAAAGAAAATGTGGACGAGATAAAACCGCCATCATGGTCAATCTTCGTTAAAACAGGCGCTCATGTTCAAAAACCGCCCCAAAACCCGGACTGGTGGTATATCCGATGCGCCTCGCTATTAAGGAAAATCTACGTTCACGGACCAATAGGGTTAGAAAGGTTAAGAGCTGAATATGGTGGAAGAAAGGACTTCGGTGTGAGACCGGAACACGCCGTAAAGGCTGGCGGAGCAATAATAAGAAAAGCTCTACAACAGCTTGAGACTGCAGGATTAATTGAAAAGCTTCCAGCACGCGGAAGAAAAGTAACAGCTGAAGGAAGAAAACTCCTACAGGAAATAGCCGAGGGGCTCAGCAGAGAACTTGTTAAAGAGATTCCAGAATTAGAGAAATACATAATAAAAGGCGACTGAAATGTCAGACGAAGAACTCGAAGAACTCCGCAAAAGAAAACTTTTAGAATTACAACGCCAAATGGCTGAAGAAGAAAAAAGAGTACAAATGCAGCAACAACTGGAACTTGAGAAACAAGCCATACTTAGAAGCATATTAACTCCAGAAGCAAGGCAAAGGCTGACAAACTTGAAGATGGTCAAGCCAGAATTCACATCTCAACTTGAATTACAGTTAATCCAACTGGCGCAGCAAGGAAAATTGCCGATGCCCTTAACAGATGAACAGCTAAAGCAAATACTTGTACATCTGCAAGCAAGGAGACGTGAAACAAAAATAAGAAGGATATGAATATGGCGCGAAATAAACCAACGGCAAAAAAACTTAGACTAGCAAAAGCGGGAAAGCAAAAGCGAGCCGTTCCATCATGGGTTATCGCGAAAACGGCCGGAAAATTTAGAACACACCCAAAAAGAAGACAATGGCGAACAAGAAAAATAAAGGCATAGGAGGGCTGTCAAATGGAGGATGCCAAAAAAGAATCGCCAAGAACCGAGGAAGAACAGGAAGAATTAGTTGAAGCCATCGCAGAAAAAGAACCAGAAATTGAGAAAGCCGTGGTGGGAGAAGAGGGGACGACGGACGAAATTGAGGCGAAAGAGGAAGAAGTGCCGGAGGCCATCGAAGAGGAAGTTAAACCACCAATACGAGAAGAAAAGGTTAGCGAAGAGGAAATTGTTGAAGAAAGGATCTACACAATCCCCCTTAACAGGGCATGGATAATGCCGCCGAATAAAAGAGCGCCAAGAGCGATGCGGATAATCAGAAGTTTTATAACGAGGCATATGAAGTTAGGCGCGCGTAAAGAAGAGGGGGAGGAACCTAAGCGGCTCATCATCAGCAATGAAGTAAACGAAAAAATTTGGAGCAGAGGCATAGAGAAGCCCCCGCGAAAAATTCGAATAAGAGCCGCAAAAGACAAGGAAGGAAATGTTACAGTTTATTTGGCTGAAGGAGACTAATCCTTGGCCATTTACTTTTCCAGCCTTTTCGGCAGCGCAAGTATAGGCGTTTACGCGCTTGCCACAGATAAAATCATCATCATTCCAAAGTTGACACCAATTAAAAAGGCTGAGAGACTTGCTGAATGGATGAAAGTTAAACTAATACACACAATGATTGGCGGCTCAGTTTTGATCGGCGCCCTCGCATGCGCAAACTCAAACGGTATTGTGCTTCCGCATTTTGTTAACGAAGAGGAACTTGAAGCCATAAAAAGCGTATTCGACGGAAACATAACAGTCATGGAAACTAAGAAAACAGCCTTCGGAAACATGATTTTAGCAAACGACCGTGGAGCAGTCGTTGACCCACGATTAAAAGATTGGGAAATAAGGCTAATTTCTGACACTTTAGGAGTTGAAGTAGTGACTGGTGAAGTTGCCGGCTTACCTTACGTTGGTTCGTTAGCCGTAGCTACAAACAAGGGAGTTTTAGCCCATCCGCTACTTAAGGAGGAGGAAAAGAAGCTTTTGGAGGATGTGCTGAAGGTTCCAGTTGACGTCGGCACTGTTAACTGTGGAATACCATATGTTAAAACGGGATTGATCAGCAACAGTTATGCTGCCATAGCTGGTTCCTTGACAACCGGACCCGAGATGTTTATAATTGGGAATGCATTGGATGTTGTAAAGGAAGATGAACAAAGTGAAAGTTTTTAGAGTCACAGGCGAAATTCGAAAACCAAACCTGAAAACACCCTTCAAAAAGGAAGTGATGACTGTCAAACCAGAACACGCCGTGGAAAAAGTCTACTGCGAACTCGGCAGCAAACACCGCGTTAAACGCTTCCACATAAAAATAGCAAGTGTTAAAGAAATCCCACCAGAAGAAATAAAAAGCCTATTACTGAAAAAACTTGCTGCTGGAGAAGGAGAACTTGGCAAGCAAAAGTGAAGAAGAGGAACTACGTAGATTAAGCGTTGAATTACGTTTTCTTGAGCAGACTGCCGAAGCGATACAAGCTAGGATAAATATGGTAAACGCCGCCATAACTGACCTAACCTACGCAAGTATGACGCTGGAAGGATTAGAAAAGGAAAAGGAAAACTCGGAGCTCCTAGTTCCCATAGGAGGGGGCTCCTACATAAAAGCGAAACTTGAAAGCCCAGACAAAATCATCGTTGGAATGGGCGCTGGAATATCCGTTGAAAAAACACTGCAAGAAGCAAAAGAACTCATCAAAAACCGACTAGAAAGCTTGGAGAAGACGAGGATGTCCCTTCAGCAGCAACTCGCCCAAATTGCAGAAAGAATGAGCGAAGGAAAAGAAAAATTTGACAACCTGCTAGCCAAATTCAGAGAGGAGACAACGCCAAGAAATGTTTGAGAGGCTGAAGTCAGGCCTCAAAGGGCTTGTAAACAAGGTTACAACAACAGAGCTTAAGGCTGAAAACCTCCGCCCAGTGCTTTCAGAGTTCAAAATAAGCCTCGTAGAAAACGATGTCGCCTTTCCCGTGTCTGAAAAGATATGTGATGAAATGGGAAAACTGTTAGATGGGCTTCAGGTTAAAAGGCTTGAAGACCGCAGAAAAATTGTGGAGGAAAAACTCAGAGAAGTGCTATTAGAGATTATGCGCACAAACAACAGAATAAACCTATTAGAGGCTGTTGAAGAAAAACGCAAAAAAGGCGAACCTTTTGTCATAGTTTTTGTCGGAATAAACGGCACAGGAAAAACCACAACCATAGCGAAAGTAGCGCGCTTCCTCAGTAATAAAGGCTATTCGGTTGTTCTTGCCTGTAGCGACACCTACCGCGCGGGCTCAATAGAACAGTTAGAGGAGCATGCAAAACGCTTAAGTATACGCATGATAAAACACAAGTATGGCTCTGACCCCGCCGCCGTAGCCTATGACACAATAAACCATGCGAAAGCTCATGGGATAAACGTCGTTTTAATCGATACAGCCGGTAGAATGCAGACAAACAAGAACTTGATGAACGAGCTTGCAAAGATTAAGCGCGTCATAAACCCAGACTTAACAATATTGACGGTGGATTCGCTCACCGGAAACGACGCAGTAATGCAAGCTGAGGAATTCCACAAAAGCGTTGGAGTAGACGCAACAATATTGACTAAGGTGGATGCGGACATTAAAGGCGGCTCAGCCCTAAGCGTAACCTACGTAACAAAAAAGCCCATACTATTCATAGGAACTGGACAAAAATACGATGACCTAGAGGAGTTCAACCCAGAAAAATTCGTACAAATGATTCTAAAATAGCCAGGATGAGATCAGCTTTCTTTTTCCATAAATTCCTTAAACTTGTTTTTGCATTTTAGCATTTTCCCAACAGTTTCAACAGTATTGCTTTTGCAGAATACAGCCTATTCTCGCTTTGCTCATAAATAACCGAGTTTGGATCCTCGATGACATCCTCAGCTATTTCGTATCCTCTGTGGATTGGCATGTCATGCATTATGTAAGCGTTGCTTCCTTTCAGCAGCTCCTTATTTATTTGGTAGGGCATCATCAGTTTAACACGCTTTTCTTTTTCGGCGGCAAACTTTGGGTCTGTGAAAAATTCCATGTCAACCCAAGTGTCCGTGTAAACGAAGTCCGCGTCTTTCACCGCTTCCTTGACATCTAAAGTTGTTTCCCAAAGCCCAGTTTTCCTTGCGTTTTCCAAAAGCTCGTCATCTCTGCATGGTTCATGAAAAATTGGCGTCACTGTGATAATTTTCACTCCAGTTTTTGTGCACCCTTCAATCAGCGAGTTGCAGATGTTGTTGTGAACGCCTATGTAGACAAGCTTTAAGCCCTTTAGTTTTCCTCTCTTTTCCTTCATTGTCATCAAGTCTCCTATGGCTTGGCTGGGATGATATTTTTCATCGCATCCATTAATTACTGGAACGCGGGAAGCCCTAACCATAACCTGCAAATCCGCATTTCGCAGAAGCCTAGCCATTATACAGTCAACATTACGTGACAAGTATTGCGTTTCGTCATAAACATCTGCAATCGTGAAGTTCGTAGTTCTCCAATCAATGTAAAGCGCATGTCCACCAAGCTGGGTCATGGCAACTTCAAAAGAAACTCTGGTTCTGGTAGAGGTTTTCTGAAAAATCATTGCAAGAGACTTTCCATCCAAGGCATTACAATACTTTTCCGGGTTACGCTTGACGTCAATGGCTTTATCAACTATTTCCATAAGCTGGCTACCGGATAACTCTTTAAAGTTGATTAAATGCATTTTAACCACGTTCTAGCTTGAGAGCCTCAACCATTATAAGTTTTATGAAAAGCATAATTTTAAAGCTGATTCTCGCGGTCTTTTACCATAAAGCGTAGTCTTTTGAATATTTCTTTAAAACCCAGTGATTTAAACAGCTTTAGTGACCGTATGTTGTCAGAGTAAACATCGGCCTCAACGCATTCCACGCCGTTGCTGATAAACCATTCAAGGATTTGGTTGACAAGCATTCTTCCAATACCCTTACCTCTGTAGGATTTTTCAACAAAACAATCGCAAATGTAACCGCGTTTACCCTTGTAAGCCCAAGGCTGGCTTATCCAACCCAAAGAATAACCCACAATCCTTCCATCCAATTCTGCCACGAAAACTGCAGCATTTCCTCCTTTGATATTCTTTAGAATCCACTCTGGATTTTGAAACCCGCTTGGAGAAGCCGATATCATAGAGTCTCTGACACTTTCATCTCTGCCAAGCTCCATAGCTAATCTAACAACTTCTTGCAGATCTTCTTCCTTTGCCCGGCGAATGCGCACTTTAGTTTGAATTAACTCTGTTATGCTCTCTTTATTCGTTACCATAAAAACTACCCCTTAACATTACTGGTTATGAACACCTTTTGGCGAATCTCTTCCGAATTGACGGATACAAAGATGGATGTGTTAAATCTTCTTCTGGGTCAACAGGTTTCACCCTCACATACTCGTCGGGTTTTACCAGGAGTTTAGGTTTCCCCAACACTTCGAACCTGAAAAGCGAAGATTTATACCAGTTTATTCCGGGGTTTTTATCAACTACAAAACCTATATCGTAAACGAATTTTTCATAGTTTACGTTGCCATAATCCATTGGATAAGCCGAAAACCCTTGAACAATGTCTGTGATTACACAATTCATCTTCATCAAAAGCTTCTGAACAGCCAACCATTTTTTGTAAGAAGCTTCAAGAACCGTCAGTCCAAAATATCCAACTCCATTTTCTTTTAAGCAACTTATACCCCTGCAAATAAACGCCTTCAACCCTGTTAGCGTTTCAAGTGGTTCCGAAGAAAAAACGTCAAATTTTCCGATAACGTCGGTTGGTAACGGATGTGCAACATCATACTCTTTGAACTCTATTGTGAAGCCATATTCACTATTAACTTCCTTTAGGAAATCACCTAATCTTTTATCAATGTCTAAAACCACGATTCGTGTTGGAAGTTTTGTTAAGGATAGGGCTATGCTTAATAAGTCGTCATCACCCATCAAGATAATTTCCTTTCCATCTAAATCATTGTAATTATGCATCAACGCAACCCTTGATATTACATCCCGCTCCTGCATATAACCTTGGAAAAAATCGATTGTCGGCGGTGGTCGTTTCTCTGTTATACGTTTAAATTCTGTTAGGATTTCCTTAAACTTTCCTTCGAAAATCACCCTTTTTCCAGAGCATTCCGGACATATTTTGCTTTTAAATTTTAAACTTTCTGGGTTAACCTCTTTTTTGCCCTTTTCAGTGAGATAGAACCCCTCCATGTCCGAGGCAACTAATCCATTTTCTAAAAGGTTTTTTAAAGAAACAATGAAATCTTTCAATGGAGCATTAAAGTTTTCCAGAAGTTCCCATATTGTTTTCTTTGATGGGGCAAGCATATGTAGTATTCTAGTTTCCGCTTTTTCCCTCAAGAATTTCCCTCCTAATAACCTTCTTTTTAACAGTCTTAGGTTGAAGCTCCTCAACCAGCAACTTGAAAGCTTTGAATGCAGGACCATCTTCCCCGCAGGTGAAAATGTCCAATGCCACATAAGAGTATTCGGGCCACGTGTGAATACTTAGATGTGATTCACTCAAAAGGTAAACGGCGGAAACTCCATACGGCTCAAATTGATGAAAACTAGAGGAAACCACATGTAAATTAGATTTAGCAACTACCCTATCTAAAATCTCCCGTAAATTTTCCGCTTTGGCAATCTTTTCCGGGCTTACGCCCAGGAACTCGGCGATAATGTGAATGCCCATATCGAACACCCAACATTATCGTCGAAATCCCTAGGCTTGCACGCGAGTTGACGAGCATTTTACACATATATTTTCTATCCTCTATCTCTACGAGATTTCGCGAAAACTTTGTTTTATAAATTTTTTGGTTGCATTAGAAAGGTTTTTACTTCAACTGGTGTTCTTTTCAAGGGGAAGCGCAAATGATTCTGATAGTTGCCTCTAATAAAGACAATGCTGGTCTAAACATCTCGAAACAAATTTTATGCGACTTCAATTTCAAGAAAGCGTCAGAGAATTTTCAAGGAAACAAGGTATATGAAGCGGAAGTTGATGGCGTCGACATCAAACTTGTGACGTTGAACAAGGAACCTGTTTTCGCACAAGACCTAACTAGTTTCTTCAAAGAAATTGAACTTGTAATTTTCGTTTCAAGACATAGTAGTCTAAGCGGCACTCCAACATTGTCGGTGCATACACCAGGCAATTTAGGCGCAGCAGAGCTTGGCGGGCTCCCAAAGAGCGTTTCAGTCTCGCCCGCAACAGCCATGAGAGAATGCTTAAAGGCGATGGCGCGACTCAAAAACGAGATGCACCTTGAATACGAAGTCTCATATGAATGCACCCATCACGGTCCATCGTTAAATGTGCCTGCAATGTTCGCTGAGCTGGGGAGTTCGCCTAAACAGTGGAGTGACCAAAAAGCAGCTGAAGCTGTGGCGCTTGCAACAATGGAAGCGATATCCAATTTTGGAAAAATAGAGGCGGGGGCAGTGTTAGGTGTAGGAGGGCCTCATTATAACATGAAATTTACGAAGATGGCGTTGGAAAGTGACGTAGCATTCGGTCACATAATCCCGAAATATGCAGTTCCCTACATTGACGAAGAAATTGTTAGGCAATGCGTCAAGAAAACATTGGAAAAGGTTGAATATGCAGTTCTTGATTGGAAAGGAATAAAAGGCGAACATAAAACAGGGCTTATCAAAATGCTTGAAAATTTGGGCTTGGCTATACGAAAGGTGTAAAGGATATAATTAGACAAAAGGGCTTCAGCAACGCTTATATGACGTTGAATGTTATTTTTGTGTTGAACCATGGGCTTAAGGTCATTTCTATCTCAATGTGCAAGAACACTAAAACTCGCTGTAAAACCAGGAAGAAGCGAGCTTTGGCTATCGATTAAAATCTGCTTCTTAGGAATAGGAGCAGTAGGACTAATAGGATTTATTATAAAATTATTGTCCATAGTTCTGTAACCATCACACCATGTAGGATAAAGAAGAGGAAGTCATCCTTTGCCATAATATCTATCTAAAAATTTTCCGTAAATGTCAACTGGTTCATCAACTGGACTGGCTAAAAGATAGCAGATTAGTTCACAGCTTCCGCAAGTTAAAGTTGCAAGCCTCTCAGCTGGGCGGGTTGTTAACCTAACTTGTTTTTGCGTTTCACAGGAACAGTTAATTGGAGCATCTTCCAGAGGCAGTTGAAGAAGGGTTTTTCCATGACATTTACCGCATTCGGCAAATATTACGTGTTCTGAAAAGGGGCGAACCCGCAATATCGTCTGGTTATAGTTTGGACAACTTTCGTTTTGACATTCAAAGGTCATTTCTTTGTTTCCAACAAACTCTTTTACTATTTCCTTTCCACACTCGCTGCACCTTGCAATTATTAGCGGCTTCTGTGACGTAATGTTAACACCAATGGTGCTTGTCTTCCCACATTCTGGACAGTCAAACGACTTTGGTAGACGTTTTTTAGGCATGCGAACTACTTTTCTTCTTCTCCTTCCCAACTTCCATCCAACCACTAAACGTTTCCCGTTAAGGCGAAACGCAAATAATTCAGTTTCAACCCTTTTAATTTAAGTTCTTTGAAATTTAATAACCTTTCTTTACTTTAAGAATAGGAATAAAGTTACACCTTATCGCTTTTTGTCAAGTCTTGAAGCCTTTTGGTGCCGTCAATCTCTTTTATAAAAGCAGCCACACTTTTGGGAACAAGTTCCTCCCAGTTTCCCCCGATCAACATCCTCTCCCTAATTTCTGTTGCGGAATAAACGTCCCTTCTGTGGAAGCGTATGGGTTTGACCGTGTAACCAGCCTCTATAAAAAGCCTCCGTGTCAAAGGCTCATTAGAGTAAACAACATCAAAACGTGGAGTATAACCCTCAACAGCGGAAACCCACATCATGTGCAGATGCACGTCTGGCACCGGCACTATCCATATTCGCGAATTATCTATCTTTGCCTCTTCTAAAGCTCTACGAACCATAACAAGCCTTTCACCAGCCGTAAAAGGGTTATCTATACGATGGCTGTACTGGGCGCTCCCTATAACTATCACAAGTTCATCAACCTCCTTCAAAATATCTTCCACCGCGCCCAAATGCCCCAAATGGAAGGGCTGGAATCTACCGACAAAAAGTCCACGTTTAACCATGACACCACCACTCTCTTGAGTGTAACCTCTAAACGCTTTTAATATTTACTCCCCGACCCAATTTTTCCAACTTATCAAGCACGAACTCAACGGGAAACAACCGCAATTTTCCACCGCACACGGAAGCCTCGGCTTCAACAGAATAACCTTGCTTTTCACGCTTTAAAATTGCCAGTTTTATATCCAGACCGCCGCCATATCCGCCTAAGGTAAAATCCCAAGAGACTACTCTGTGACATGGAACTATCAGCGGGAACGGGTTAAAAGCCATAACACGACCAACAGCCCTCGGGCTTCCCCCAGCAACCCTTGCCACAGAACCATAAGAGGTTACATACCCTAAAGGCACCATGGAAACAACCGCAATAACCTTTCTTGCATAACTTGACAGGTGTTTGGTGCTTAATGGCAAAGTTTCATTGGAGCCTTTTCCGTCATAAGCATCCTTTAAGACGTGCAATACATGTTCAGCAAGAGTCGAAGTTTCTCCAAACTGCTGAAATGGCATGTTATAAGGAATGGCGTTCAACAAACTACTGAGAACTTTTTCTCGACTGAAGGCGAAGTACGCCGCAAAAACTTCTTTGTCATCACAAGCAACTCCAAACCAGACTTCATCAATATTTTTTGTATATAGACCAATCATTTCAAGTCACTTTCAACGCTTTAGGGATTTATAGAACATTTAGATGATTAAGTTTAATAAGTTGCTTGTATATTATCACGGAAAAGGTGATGAAGAATGGAAAAACAAGCGCAGCAAGCGGGTTACATGTGGGTTCCAGGTGCAACCACCGTAGGTGTGGTGTGCACAGACGGCGTTATTTTAGCTTCTGAAAAAAGAGTTTCATACGGGTATTTGGTAGTAAGCAAAGGCGGCAAAAAAGTTTTCAAAATAACAGATCACATAGGCGCAGCGTGCGCTGGACTCGTTTCGGATATGCAGATTCTCGTGAGGGAAGTTGAAGCCTACGCAAACCTGTTCACTTTAGATGTTGGAAGAAACATTTCCGTAAGATCTGCAGCCAAACTCATGTCTAACCTTCTTTTCAGCCGCAGACTGGCGCCGCTAATAACTCAGACAATTGTAGGCGGAATAGACGAAGAAGGGCCATCCCTCTACGTGCTTGATGTTTTAGGTTCGGTTATACCTGACAAGTATGCGGTTGTGGGTTCTGGAACGGAAATTGCCATGGGTGTGCTGGAGGAAGGATACGATGAAAAATTGACGGTTAAAGAAGCGAAGGACTTGGTTGTTAGAGCCATAAAATCTGCAATCAGCAGAGACATAATGAGCGGCGACGGCATAGATTTCCTAATCATAACAAAAGATGGGATAGCGGAAGAGTCTATGAAATTCTAAAAGTCCGAAACCTACAAAGTTTAGCAAGGCAAAATAACATAATCCGGCAGATAATATTGCGCCAGAACATGGAGTGTTTACAGATTGCAATTTCACTTAAGCCTTGAAGAGGGAAAATTGCTTGTCAAACTTGCACGTGAAGCCGTGGAGGAATACTTGAAAACTGGAAAACAAATAGGCATTCCCGATGGTATCCCAAAGAAACTTCTCCAGCCCTGCGGAGTTTTCGTCACAATAAACAGTGTAAGAAACGGTGAAAAAGAGTTGAGGGGGTGCATTGGCTACCCCTACCCGACTACGCCGTTGGCTCAGGCGGTTATAGAGTCAGCCATAAGTTCGGCGACGCAAGACCCTAGGTTTTATCCGCTCTCGTTAAGTGAACTTGACCATGTGGTTTTTGAGGTAAGCGTGCTAACTCCACCAGAATTAATTCGAGTCAACAAAACAAATGAGTACCCCTCTAAAATCAAAATTGGGGAAGACGGTTTGATTGTTGAAAGAGGCTTGTTTAAAGGCTTGCTTCTACCGCAAGTGCCCGTGGAGTGGGAATGGGACGAAGAAGAGTTCCTATGCCAGTGCTGCATAAAGGCAGGCTTACCTCCGGATAGTTGGCTGCTAAAGGACACAAAGATCTACAAATTTCAAGCCATAATCTTTGAAGAGGAAAAGCCGAACGGAGAGGTGAAACGCAAAATCCTTGGCGGGAAATAAGCCCATGCGGGTTTATTTTGCTCCATGCGGCATCGGCTTAGGGCATGTTGGAAGATGTGTTCCTATAGCCAAGAGACTTTTAGATGAGGGTTTTGAGGTAGTTTTTTCCACATACCGCGAGGGCATACGTTATATTGAACGAGAAAAACTTCCCTTAATAAAGGCTCCACCAATAGGCTTCCAAGTTAAGCCTGACGGAACTGTAGATTTTAAGCAGACGGCGGTAAATCCTGGTCCTTTTTTGGCTTCTTTCACCCTTTTAAGGCAGATTAACGCTGAAATAAGGTTTATTGAAGGCTTCAGACCAAATGTTGTTGTTTCAGATTCTCGAGCTTCACCGATATTGGCGGCAAGAGTTTTAGGGATTCCGAGAATCTGCATACTAAACCAGTTTCAGGTTATAATACCCAGAAAGAAACGTTTCCTTCGCCTAGCAAAATTCGCGGATTCCATAACGCTCACTATTATCGGGAAAATATGGACTGGCGGAAACACTGTTTTAATTCCAGATTTCCCGCCACCCTACACCATTTGCGCTGGAAACTTAACAATTCCAAAATCCTACAGAAAAAGTGTAAAGTTGATAGGTCCAATTTTGGAGGTTAGACCAGAGGAACTGCCCACTCAGGAGGAACTGCGAAAGGAGCTGCAACTGCCACTTGATAAGCCAGTTCTTTTTGTTCCCATAAGCGGCCCAATCAGAGAAAGAGCTTTTCTCATTGGGATTTTGAGAAAAATTTTGCTAAACTTTCCAGAAGATTATGAAATTGTTATGTCTCTTGGCTATCCAAACGCTGACACTGACCCGGTGCGCCACGGCAACCTAACGATTTATAAATGGATTCCGAATCGTTTCGAATACTTAAAGGCTTGCGACCTTGTTATTGGACGCGCTGGACATGGAACTCTAACGCAGTGCTTGTGTTATGGGAAGCCAATGATACTTGTGCCCACGCCAAATCACACGGAACAGCTTTGGAATGCAATACAAGCCGAAAAGCTTGGCGTTGCAGAAATCATTCAACAAAAGGAATTAACAAGAGAAAAACTCCTAAAAAACGTTAAACAGATTTTAGAGGGTGAGATACCTAAAAGACTCAGAAGGATTCGGAAAGAAGTGGCGAAATATGATGGCTTGGGAAACGCAGTAAAAGCCGTGATTGAAGCGGCGGAAAATGGGCAAGTATTTTAAACTGTCTGTTTATAAGTGAATATATGTTCTTGCCGCGGAAAATCTTGGAGGAAAAACTTCTAAGAATACTCGCCGAAGACGTGGGGCAAGGGGACATAACCACAGAGTTAACGGTTCCCGAAGGGCGCATGGCAGAAGCTGAAGTAATAGCTAAAGAAGACGGTGTTGTCGCTGGAATTGAGGAAGCGAAAGTTCTACTGGAAAGTTTAGGACTTAATGTGGAGGCATTAACCGCTGATGGAGAAGTTGTAAAAGCAAAACAGACTTTGCTGAAAATTCACGGAGATGCAAAAACAATTCTCGCAGCGGAGCGCACTCTCTTAAACCTTCTATCGCGAATGAGCGGAATAGCAACAACCACAAGAAATCTTGTGAAAAAAATCCAAAAGGCTGGTCTCAAAACAAAAGTTGCGTGTACAAGAAAAACTGCTCCCGGTCTCCTCTACTTTGATAAGAAAGCTGTCTTGATAGGCGGCGGCGACACCCATAGACTTCATTTGGATGACATGGTTTTAATAAAGGACAACCACATCGCCATAGTTGGCAGTGTTGAAGAGGCAGTAAAAAGGGCTAAGGAAGGCTGCTCTTTCAGCAAGAAAATCGAAGTTGAAGTAACAACAATAGAGGAAGCCTTAACCGCCGCGAGGGTTGGAGCTGACATAATAATGTTGGATAATTTCTCTCCAACCCAGATAAAAGAGGCGGTTAAGCAGTTAGAAAGAACTGGTTTTTATGGTAAAATTTTGCTAGAGGCAAGCGGCGGAATAACAGCAGAAAACATTCTTGAGTATGCATCAACTGGCGTTGACATCGTAAGCCTCGGAGAAATAACAGACAGCGCGAAAACACTGGACATAAGCTTAGAAATTGTGAAGTTACAAAAGTAAAGGTGATGAACAAACAGATTTACCGTTTAACAAATTTTTAATGGTTACTATATCATTGCAGTTTCTATAACTGCAGCTACAGCAAGCAGCACCGCACAAATGGAAACGAATATGCTGGCATTTACAAGCTCATGTTTCCCTCTCCGCTGCAATACACGCCTAACCAGCCATATGCTCTCAGTGATAGCGGTTGAATAAGCCAAGAATTCCAACCATGCAACCGGGGTCAAGAATAGAAGTAAAAAGACTAAGGTTGGAGGAGCATTTTGTGCTGTTGCGAGAGCTGAAATC